>NZ_JBKBKI010000019.1:0-71119 GCF_046294715.1 Aestuariivirga sp.
CTCGCCATGCACCCCCGCACGCTGCGCCGCCACCTCGCGAAGGAGCAGACCAGTTTCGAAGCCCTGTGCGATTCGATCCGCTTCGACCTCGCGCGCGAGCTGCTCGACCTCACCGATCTCCCGGTGAGCGAGATCGGAACCGCGCTCGCCTATGCCTCGCCAAGCGTCTTCGCCGACGCCTTCCGCCGCTGGACCGGCCTTTCGCCCTCGGCCTGGCGGAGCAGCCAGCCGGGCCGCCGGCACGGACCGGCGTGACCCTTCAGGAAGACCCACGAGCACGCTTGCATTTCGGCCCGCATCAGACTAGAGACACCCCGGTCAGCGCCCGTAGCTCAGCTGGATAGAGCACCAGACTACGAATCTGGGGGTCATGGGTTCGAATCCTGTCGGGCGCGCCATCGTTTTCAATCACCCGGTGTGAATTCACGTATATCGCCGGAGCCTCCTCGGCCGCGAGACGCATCGAAGCACCCGCTGGACAGAGACGTCAGGGCAGCTGGTGAGTTGCCCCTTCCTCGCGGACGGTGCGAGCCTCGTCTCTTATGCTCTGGTACTCCGACTTGTGTCGGGCAATTTCATCGGCCGAAAGCCGGTCGATGTTGCAGTAGTCGAGCTTCCAGGAAGGATCATCCGACCACTTCAGGGGAGATCGGCAGGTCGTGCGCGAGGATGAGGCCTCCTCCAGCAGCCTCAGCGCCATGGCAAGGGTCTCCTCCTGAGAGACAGGATCATTCGGCCTGCCTGCGCTGTTGCCCAGCGGGACGTCGCTGAACAGGAAGCGCGGCACGCCGATATGTTCAACGATGTCCAATGCCGTTCCCATGATGACCGTGGCAATTCCCGAAGCTTCCAATGCGCGCGCCGCAAGTGAGCAGCTCTGGTGACAGACGGGGCAGTTGGGCACGAGGACTGCGGCATCCGCTCCGTCTCGCGCCACACGGCTCACGAGTTCGGCGCAGTCCACCTCGATGGTGGTCCGCTGGCTCCGGTTGGTCGGCAATCCATGGTAGCGCTCTGCGACTCGGCCAATCACCCCTTTGCCTGCAGCCTTGCGCAAGGCCGCCAGAGGGAAATAGCTGTTCTTGTCTTCGGCAGTCGTATGCGCGCGATCGATGGCAACATGAGAGATCCGCAGGTCCGGATCGGTCGCGCTGCTTCCCGAGTAGACCTTATAGAACTTTGCCGCAGCGTTGTAGGGTGCCCCGGGACCCTGGTCACCTTTCGAGGGATCGTAGGGTGCTGCGGTCGTGATCAATGCAACGCAGCACTGGGCGAGCGGTGATTTCAACGGGACGAAGGGCACGTCCTCGAATTTCGCCCACACGTATGGGGCATAGCCCAGCGCCTCGTAGTAGGTTCGAGTCCGTTCCATGTATCGGGTTGGAGCATCAGACATCGCCACCTTGCCGCGGCCCGCCCACGTTTGCCGTTGGCAGATTATCTCATGATCCAGCCTGCAACAATCCCGATCGCCCGCCAGGACAGCCCGGGAGGTCAGTCAGGGCTTCCGGGCGATGCCGATCTGGTTCACGCCCATGCTCAACGGGGTCCACGTCGTCCGTGAGACGACCTGCAAGGCTGCTGGAAGACCGAAGACGGCGAACTGCAGTGCCTTGGGAATCAGCGGAAGATAGGGCACGTCCCACAGACCGTCGCCGAAGTGCTTGATCATCCTCAGACCGGCTTCCTCGCACCAGACGCGCCACTGGCGGGGATCATGGACGTTGATGTGGGTCTTGTCCTTTCCAATCGCGTCTCGCTGGGGGTCCTTCAGGAAGCGGAGGGCATAAGTGGGGTGCGGCGTGGCGAAGAGGAAGATGCCGCCGGGCTGCAGCAACCGGTGCACCTCTCTGATCGTCTCCGCCGGATCCGGAAGATGCTCCAACACATGCAGTGCCACGACTGCGCTGTACGCCTCACCGCCGAAGAGGGGAAGATCGGCGGCATCATGCTGAAAGGCCTCGGCCCTGGGTGCGTTGAGCCGGCACTGCTCGATGCCGTAGTCGATCAGATCGATGCCCGTGCAGCGGAAATCGTCTTGCAGGAGACCGAGCAGATGGCCCAGGCCGCAACCAAGCTCGAGGAGGCGGCCCCCTCCGCCCGAAGCATGCCGGCGGACAAGCGCCGCATAGTATCGGCGCGCAAACCAGTACATGCTGAAGCGGCCAAGCGGCCGGTCGCCGTAGTTCCACGTGTGAAAGTATTCTCGCGTGTAGTGCGAATCTGGAGCCTGCTTCTTTATCGCCCGTCGCCCGCGGCAAGAAGCCTCGCATAGGGGGTGCACGCCGCTTCGTTGCCGAACAGCCTCTCGATTTCGTCCGGGCCCGGATCACACGGCGGGCCATCTGCAAGCACCTTGGCGACGGCCTCCGCCAGTGCCGCGGCGTCGCCCGCCGGGAACAGCCGTCCCATGCCCGTGCGGGCGATGGGCAGGCGCATGCCGGGCAGGTCCGAAGCGACGACGGGAACCCGCCGCAGCATGGCCTCGACCTGCACCAGCCCGAAGCTTTCCAGCCTGTCGGTGCTCGGCAAGACGAGAACGTCAAGCTCTGCATAATGGCGCGCGAGTGCCATGCCGCTCTTCGAGCCGCAGTAGCGAACCCTGCCGCCCGAGGCATTGGCCGCTTCGAGGATCTCGTGCCAATGGCTTTCGCCGATCACGTCCGAGGCGGGCCCGACGATGTCGAGGACGACATGTGGGCCGACCAGTTCGACGATCCGCGGCAGTGCCGCCAGCAAGAGCCCCAGGCTTTTCTGACGTGCTACGCGGCCCACGTAGCCGATTCGAAAGGGGCGGTCTGCGTCGGCAGTGCGCGGCCTGCGCGGCGGATGCGTCTCCCCCGGCAGAAGATGGAGGTGGACGGGCAGAGGCGCGAAGTCGATCTTCCGCCTGAACAGGCGGCAGAAGGTGGAAGCCTCCGCATAATCCGGCGAGACGACCTGTATGCGATCGGCCAGGATCCCTGCGGCGACATGGGGAACTGCCGCCAGGGCGCGGAGAATCCTGGCACCGATCGTCGCCTTGCTCATGCTGCTGATGTAGCTGACGATAAGCTTGCGGCCGCGCAGCTTCGCCAGAACGGCGACCAGCCCCGCGTCGAGACAGGGAAGCTGCACGTTGACGACGGCCATGCCGTCCATCGCCCGCCACACGGCAAGCCCGTAGCCCGGCATGACGAGAGCCTTGCTGATACGGCAAAGGGAGCGCACACGGACGACCTCCACGTCGTCGATCGTTTCGAGCGCCGGTGCTGTATCGGGAACGCGCCCTGCCACCACGCGCAGCTTGTGACCCCGGGACGCAAGATGGCGTGCCAGTTCATGGGCCGAGAGCGTCAGACCCGATACATTCGGAAGATGATAGGTCAGGCAGAGCAGAAAGCCGGGCAAACGCGGACCGTCTGCGGACTGTGTCTGCTGCTCTGGGCACTGGATGGCAACCACGCGGCGGTCTAATATCACAAAAGACGCATATCACAACACGCACCGGAAGAGGCTCGGAGGAAATTGGACAGCGGACGAGCCATAGCCGAGGCGATCTTCGCCAACGAGGCCGATCCGGCGTTCAGGCGCCGTGCCCTCTGGATCGGCGAGGTGCTCGGGGAGAGATTCCGGAAAACACCCTTCCGCCTGCTCGACGTCGGTTGCGGGCGCGGCTTTTATCTGCCGCTCTATGCAGCACTCGGTGCCTGCGCCACGGGGATCGAACTCGACGCGGAAGCCCGCCGCTGGGCGGAAGAGCGCGCGCGCACAACGGGCGTGTCGATCCTCGCCGCCCGCGCCGAGCGCCTTCCCTTCCCGGATGCGAGCTTCGACGCGGTGGTAATGTCCGAGATCCTCGAACATCTCGAGAGGCCGGCCGAGGCGCTTGTGGAGGCGCACCGCGTGCTGGCTCCGGGCGGCATACTGCTCGTCACCGTGCCGAATGAGGACTATCCCCTTGCCTGGGACCCCATCAACTTCGTCCTTGAGCGGACGACCGGGCGGCCCTTCCGCACCGGTCTGCTCGCGGGCATCTGGGCCAATCACGCGAGACTCTACGATACAACCATGCTCAGGGACAGCGTGAAGGCCGCGGGGTTCACCGTCACCGATCTCTTCACCCATACCACGCGCTGTTTTCCCTTCGTCCACAACATCGTCTACGGGCTGGGAAAGCCCCTGCTCGAGAACGGACTGCTCCCCGCCACCTGGGCGAAAAGCGCCGAGCGTTCGACGGGCCGGCTCACCGGCATCAACCCGGTCCGACTCGGCATCGGCCTGATCCACTGGGCGGACCGGCGCAACGCCGATCGGGCGAAGCCGGGCGAGCGGGCGCAGAACATCTGTCTTGCCGCCCTGAAGCCTGAGGAGAAAGCCGAATAGCCCATGCATGCAAAGCCGAAACACCCCGCGGCGCCGTCATTGCGCTTCGACCCGCCCTTTGCGGTGCTCTGCCTGGTGACGCTGCTCGTCGCCGTCTCGGCCCTCGTCCGTTTCGCAGGGACGCATTGGGACGCAACCGCCGGGCTCCACCCTGACGAACGGCACATGCTGTTCGTCAGCACACGGCTGATGCGCGCCTTGCAGGCGCTTCCCGAGACGGGGCTCGGCGTTGCGGAGCTGTGGTTCTCCGAATCGAGCTCGCCCCTCAACCCGCGGGCCGGCGGGGAAAGCTATGTCTATGGCGAGGCGCCACTCCTGGTGACCACCCTCGTCGGCTGGTTCACGAACCTTACGGGATGGGACGAGCTGATGATCCTCGGACGGCAGATCGCCGCGCTCATTGACTCCCTCACCGTTCTGGCGATCTTCATGACGTGCCATCCGCTGTGGGGCTGGCGTACCGCGTTCGCATCGGCGGCTTTGTACGCCGCCGCACCCACGGCCCTGCAGCTCGCCAATTTCTACACCGTCGACATCTGGCTCGCCGCCGCCGTGGCCTGGTCGCTGCTGTTCCTCATGGTGCTTGACCGCAGCGAGAAGCGCGGCGCGATCGCCGGCAGCGCGACCGCGGCCGGATTCTTCCTCGGCGCAGCGGTGGCCTGCAAGGTCAGCGGCCTTGCGCTTCTGCTGCCCGCCGGGATCGTGGTCCTGCGCCTCGCCATGCGCCGCAGCATCGCCGATGCGGCGCTGGCTTGCATCTTCGGTTTCCTTACGGCGTTTGCCGTCTTCAGGCTCGCAAATCCCTTCGCCTTCGCGGGACCCGGGCCGCTGGGCCTCCTGCTGGCGGAAGCCTGGCTTCGGGACATGCGAACCGTCATCGGCTTTTCGGAACTCCTCGACTTTCCACCAGGATGGCAATGGATGGCAGGCTACGGCCCGCTTCGCTTCGCCCGCGATGCCGCGCTGTTCGGTTTCGGCCCGGTGATGACGCTCGTGGCGGGGCTCGCGGTGCTGCGATGGCGCAAGGCGCCCAAAGTTCTGCTCATCCCTGCCTCGCTTGCCGGAGTCTACCTCCTGCAGGGACTGGTCACCGAGATTGCCGTTCTGCGCTACGTGGCACCCGCCATTCCGGCAACGGCCGTGATCGCTGGAGCGGCGCTGTCAGCCATGGGCAGCCTGCCCCTCATCGTATCCATCGCCGCCTCGTTGTGGTGGGGTGCAGCCACGGTCAGGCTGCATGACGGGTACCACCCGCGCATCCTGGCCTCGGTATGGCTGTGGACCCAGCCGCGCGGCACCGTTCTGCTCAACGAGACCAGCTGGGACGAAGGGCTTCCAGCGGCGATCCGCTTTTCGGAAAGGCCGGAGAAGCGCTACCCCGATGCCGACGGCCATTTCGAACTCCTGACCCTCGACATCGTGGCGCCCGATTCGGTGGAGAAGGCCGACAAGATGGCCGACCTGATCGACCGCGCCGATCTCGTGATCCTGTCCTCCGGCCGTCAGCGCGAGGTCATGCCACGGCTGCCGGAGCGATTCCCGCTGACCGCCGCCTATTACCGCATGCTCGAGTCCGGCGAGGCCTGCCTCGAACTCGCCTGGAGCAGGGACCGCGGCTATCCTCTGCCCGGCATCCGCCTCGACGACAGCTGGGCTCAGGAGCCCTGGCGCGTCTACGACCATCCCATCGTCAGGATCTACCGCAAGGCGCCCTGCTTCGACGCGATGGAGTTGCGGAGGCGTTTGCGGGCGGCACTCGCCCAAGCTGGGAGCGCCCCGCTTCAGCCGTGATGAAGCCCCTCACTTTGCGAGCCACATTGTGGCGACGAGAGCCATGAACAAGGCGAGGCTCGTCCTGTCCCGCAGGGCGAAGCTGACGGGATCCGACGTCAGGCTGCCGTCATGGGCCTTCCTCCAGATATGCAGGAGCCATGCCGCGATGATCAGCACCGGAAGCCAGAGATAGTCCGGGTGGGTGTAATAGCGCCCCGAATAATCCCGGTCCGTCACATAGAGTGCGAGAACCACGATCGAACCCACGGCCGAGGCCGCTCCGAAGGATTGCAGCAGCGTCGCATCCCGCATCGTGTAGGCACGCCCATGAATTCCGCCCTCACCGTCGCGCGAGGACAGGACGAGTTCGCAATAGCGCTTGGCAAGGGTGAGCGAGAAGAAGAACACCAGTGAAAAGGCGATGAGCCAGCCCGACAGCACCACATCCGCCAGGATGCCGCCGATCACGAGCCGCGCCGTGTGCATGCCCGAAAGCCAGAACGTGTCGAACAGCAGGATCTTCTTGACGGCCACTGTATAGAGAATGCTGCAGAGGCAGTAGGTGGCCAGCACGGCCGCCAATGACGGTTGCCAGGCGAAAGCACAGGCAAGGGCAAAGGCGACGAGGAGCAGCCCCATGATCCCCGCACTTCTGGCGCTCACGGCCTTGCTTGCGAGCGGCCGCTTCTTTTTGGCGGCGTGGCGGCGGTCGAGCTCGACGTCGGCAAGGTCGTTGAATACATAGGTCGCCGACGCGCAGAGACTCAGCAGTGCGAAACCGACGGTGCAGCTGAGGAGAACGCCCTCCTCGCGGAACGCATCGGCGAGGAACGCCGGCACGAAGACGAGGAGATTCTTCGCCCAGTAACGTGGCCGCATGAGCCTCACGTGCTCGCGCAAGCTGCTTCTCATGCGGGCCTGTGAATGAAGCTCGAGAGGCGCTTGCCGCGGCGCCAGGCTTCGACGGCGTGCCGGGCCACCTCCAGTGCGCGGGCGATGGCGGCGTCCATGTCGAGATAGGCATAACAGCCGAGGCGTCCCAGGAACGTGACGCCCGGCTGCAGGTCGGCGAGTTCCACGTAATCCGTCAGCAGCTTCTGTTCCCCTGAGAGATGGACCGGGTAGTAGGGGATGTCGTCCTGAAGGCACTCACGCGAATACTCCCGGAAGCTGATGGCATCTTGCCCGCTCCCCTTCTCCCAGGGCGCGAGATGGCTGTGTTCGGTTATCCTCGTCCATGGCACGGAAGCGTCGGCATAGTTCATGACGGCTGTGCCCTGAAGCGCCCGCGGGCCGCGCAGCTCCTCAAAGTCGAGAGTGCGGTATGACAGCCGTCCGAGGCAGTAGCCGAAATAGCGGTCGAGCGGGCCCGTATAGAAGACATGACCGAATGCTCCGGCCGCTTCAGGTGCGAAGCCCTGGCCGAGCCTCACCTCGATGTTCGGGTGGCGCAGCATGTTCTCGACGAGCGCCGTGTAGCCGTGGCGCGGCAGGGCCTGGCGCGTGTGGTGGAAATAGTTGTTGTCGTAATCAAAACGCACGGGAAGACGCTTCAAGATCGCGGCCGGAAGCTCGCCGGGGTCTCTTCCCCATTGCTTCTGCGTGTAGCCGCGGAAGAACGCACGGTAGAGCTCCGGCCCCATCGTCGCGAGAGCCTGCTCCTCGAAACTGCGTGGCGAGGCGATCGGAACCGCGCGCGAGCGGATGAACGCCGCAGCCTCTTCCGGCGTGAAGGACTGACCGAAGAACTGGTTGATCGTCAGGAGATTGATCGGCAGGCTGAAGACGCGACCGCCGGAAACGGTGAACGCTTTGTGGCGGTAGGCGACGAATTCGGCGAAGCGCCCCACGAAACGCCACACGGCCTCGTCATCGGTATGAAAGATGTGGGGCCCGTAGCGGTGGACCATGATCCCGGTCGCGGCATCGCGGGAGGTGTGGCAATTTCCCGCCACGTGGCGGCGCTCCTCCAGCACGACGCAGCGGAAGCCGCTTTCGGCCAGGCTGCGCGCCAGTACCGCGCCGCTGATGCCGGCCCCGACGATCAGGACCGGTCCTTTCATGAATTCCATGCCTAGCGAGAGCCCGGTGCATTCCCCTTGCGCAACACTGTACACCGCAGGAGATTTCATGCAATGTGATGAATAAGTTCCCCCGAGGCCCGAGAGACTGCACGATGCCTGCCCTCACCGTCGTCATGCCTGCATACAATGAAGAGATGACGATACGGAAGGCCATCGAGGACGTGTTCACCCACGTCGTTCCGGCCGCCGGCGATGTGGAGTTCATCGTCGTCGACGACGGAAGCAAGGACCGCACGGCGGACATCGTGCAATCGCTCCAGCGGCAGCATGGCGAACTCCGGCTGATCAGGCAGGTCAATTCGGGGCACGGCCCTGCCCTTCGCGCCGGCCTCGACGCCGCATCTGGTGACTGGCTTCTCCTGCTCGACAGCGATTGCCAGGTCGGCCTGTCGCGCTTTTCCGAGCACTGGGCGCGGCGCGGCGCGTTCGATGCCTTCCTCGCCATCCGCACACCCCGCAACGACGCCGCTTTCCGCCTGATGGTCTCCCGGATGATGAAATACGTTCTGCGGCTCAACGTCGGCGTTGTTCCCGCCGATGCCGGCGCGCCCTACAAGCTCGTCTCGCGCCGCGCCTGGAGCGTTGCGAGCCGGCTGATCAGCCGCGAGAGCTGGATACCGTCGGTGCTGCTGGCAACATATCTGCTGAAGGACGAAAGCTTCCGGGTGGTGCAGGAGCCGGTCGCCCATTTCGAAAGGCCCCACGGCGAATCCACCCTGAACCTCCGCAGACTGGTGCGCTTCTGCTGGCATGCGCTGCGGGAGATCCGGGGCTTTGGGGCAGCGTTCCGGCACGGCTCTCAGCTCCGGCAAGCCAATGAGCGTGCTGACTGAGAGTTCGCTCGCGTCGTTCGGCATCTGGTGGTTCACGCTGCTGATCTGCGGCCTCCTGTGCTGGCCTCTCTGCGCAGCACTGTTCCCGGGCAGCATCGACCGCGGATATCTCGCCTCCAAGGCAGCTGCCATCGTGCTCGCGAGCTATGCGGCTTGGCTGGCGAGTGCTGCCGGCTTCGTTTCCTTTGCAGGGGCGGGCCCACTTGTCGGTCTCGCCACGCTTGCCGTTCTCCCCGTCATCTTCGGGATGCAGAGGCTTCCTGTCTCGCCCCGCATTTTTCTCGCGCGTGAACTCTTCTTCACGAGCCTTCTGGCGGCCGGCGCCGTCATCCGGGCCACGAGCCCCGATATCCACGGTCTCGAGAAGTTCATGGATTTCGGATTCATGAACGGGGCGATGAGGGCGGAGGCAATGCCGCCGCCCGATCCGTGGTTCGGGGGGGCGCCGATCAATTATTACTACTTCGGGCATCTCATGGCGGCCTGGGTGACCCTCGTCAGCGGCGTTCCCGCCGATCATGGGTACAATCTCATGATGGCCACGATCTTCGCCGCCACGGCGAGCCTCGTCTTCACGCTGGTTCAGGACGCGCTCACGGAATCAGGCCGTGTGACGGCACGCGTGACGGCCCTCGTTGCGTCTGCGGCGGTGGTCTTCGGCGGCAATTTCCACACGGTGATCTACGGTGCGCTGCGCCCGTGGGCCGGTTCGCAAACCGGGCGGGACTACTTCTTCTATCCGGATTCCACCCGTTTCATCGGGTTCGATCCGCCGACCGACGACAAGGCCTTTACCGAGATGCCGGCCTATGGTTTCGCGGTGGCCGACCTGCATGGCCACGTGTCGAACCTGCCGGTGACGATGCTGCTGCTGCTTGTGATGTTCCATGCCGTGGCGCAACGCGGGGCTGCAGCGCGGGCGGTGGTTCCGGTGAAGCCCCATCACGTTGCGGCCGCCGGTTTCCTTCTGGGTGCAGCGGTCATGACCAATGCCTGGGACGCGGTGATCTACGGCCTCGTCATCAGCCTTCTCGGGCTCGCCGCATGGCTCAGCGCAGAACGGCTCCGGATTTCCGAACTCTTCCGTCTCGCGGGCCAGGGCCTCTCCGCCCTCGCCATTGCCATTCTTGTCATTCTTCCTTTCCTCATCCACTTCAGACCCTTCGGCGAAGGGGTTCGACTGGTGGAGAAGACGACACCGCTCTGGCAATGGCTGACGCTCTACATGCACCTGCTGCCGGGCTGCCTCGCAGCGCTCGCCGGATGGGCGCTATTCCGCCAGCGCAGCGCCGCCGCTGCCTTTTCAGCCGCACTCGCCGCCGCCTCGCTGACATTGCTGATCCTGCCCGAGATCGTCTTCCTGAAGGACATATACGGCGCCGATCACGCACGGGCCAATACCATGTTCAAGCTCACCTTCCAGGGCCAGCCGCTGGGCGTGATCGCGGCGGCACTGACCATCGGCCTGCTGCTGACGCGGGCCGGGAGAAGGTTGCCGCAGGTGGCTGCCCTTCTCATCGCAGCGCCGCTTGTGATGCCGCTGGTCTATCCACGCTATTGGCTGTGGGACCGGCTGCGTGACGTTCCGCCGGCCCGCTATACGCTCGACGGACTGCGCTTCGTTGCCCGCGAAGCGCCAGGAGAGGAGGAGCTCATCCCGGTGATACGCGGCCTGGCGCTTGCTCCGGGAAAGCGCCTGCTCGAGGCGCCGGGCGACAGCTACAGCTATGCCGGCCGATTCTCAGCGCTAACCGGCCAGCCGGTTCCACTCGGCTGGCGGAACCACGAATGGCTGTGGCGCAGCGACTGGCCGAAAGTATCCCGGCTCTCGGGCCAGATCGAAAAGATCTATGCTTCGCGCAGCCCGGAGGAAGCCTGCCCGCCGTTGAGGGCGCTCGCGGTGCAATATGTCGTGGTGGGCCGGATCGAGCGGCAGATCTACCCGGCACTGAAAGAGGAGACCTTCCGCAAGCTCGGCCGCGCCATCGCGGAAAAGGGCGAGACGCGCCTCTACGAGATCGCAGGCGATGCTTGCGGCGTACCTTGAAATCACCTATTGCTCTTTGCATCCTTTATCCATCCGGTCCAAGAGAGACGGGGGCATCAATGTTGCACATTCATCGACTGGTGCTGGCATTGCTGCCCATCCTGTTCCTTTCCGCCGCGCCGACATTCGCCAAGAACGTGCCTGGCTCGGCCGGGGCGGTGCAGGGCCGCGTCGACAGGCAAGTCGCTTCCAACCTCGTCGACCTGACCGTGCAGTCGGCAATCGAGTCCTCGCGTTTCGAGCTGTGCGGAAAGCAGTACAAGGCCGGGCCGGATGACCGCCGGGACTACTGCGAGTGGGGATTCTCGGCACGGGGGGAGATGCTCTACCTGGACGACGAGCCCGACGGCTATGACTACCAGTCCACCGCCGGCTACGGTAACATCATGATATCGAGATGGATTTCGCCGAACACCGTGATCGTCGGCGGGATACTCTTCGAGGCCGCCACGACTGAAACCGACTTCAACGATGGCGAAGTGGACCAGAAGGGGATCGGAGCCGCGGCGGGTTTCATTCACAAGTTTTCGCCCGCCGTGGAACTCAGCCTGCTCGGCGGGATCGAGGGGCTGAACTACGATGTCAGCCGCTCCGGCGGCTTCTACGAAGGCAGCTACGATGCCACCCGCTTGTTCGGCGATGCGGCGCTCGGCGGGCAGATGGGGGAGGAGGATCTCTGGCTCATCTATCGCGGCGGCATTCGTGTGATCAGCCAGAACAACGACTCCTATGACGAGAAGGGCGATGACGGCAGCGAGACCACGGTAGACGACGTCGATCTGTTCCTCGTCTCGCTGGTGGGCGACCTGAAGATCGGGACGACCATCGACGGCATCCGGCCCTATGTCCAGCTTTCCGGCCTGGCGGACATCGTGCACGACGAGTCCCTCGGCATCATCGGCATCGATGCCGACGACGAGACCTTCAGCGGCAGGTTGGGCGTGGGCGCGGATGCCGAGATGCTCGACGGGCTGCTGTCGCTGTCCAGCGGCGCCTATTTCGCCGACGACGGCTGGAAGGGCTTCGATGTGCGGCTCGGCTTCAGCAGGAACTTCTGATCAGCGCCGGCACGGCCACTAATGCCCAGTTTCCTTCAGCAATGACGGCGCAGTCGTCCGGGCGCGGCCGAACAAAGGTCATTGCCCTCATCGCCGCAAAGATCGCGCTTTCTGGAGGCCTGCTATACTGGCTGTGGTCCCGCCTGCCGCCTGCGGGAGAATGGCCGCAGGTGGAACTCGCCGTTCCTTCGCTGGTCATGGCCTCCGCGGCAATCGCGCTGGTGCAGTTCGCAACTCTGGCGCTGCGCTGGAGGATGACGACGGCAGTGCTCCTCGGGGATGCGCAGGCGCTGCCGAGCTTCCGCAGATTCCTTGCGGTGACATGGCTCAGCAGTGCCGTGGGGCAGGTCTTGCCCGCGGTGATCGGCAGCGATGGCCTGCGCATTGCCGCACTGCGCCTCGAGGGCGTTTCCTGGTCCGGTGCGGCTATGTCGGTGGTGATTGACCGGGTCATTGGACTCGCCGGCCTCCTGCTGCTTCTGCTGCCGGTCCTGATGGCCGATCCGCGGTGGCTTCTGTGGCCGGACGTTTCTTCCGCGGCGCTCTCGGCTGCCGGAGTGGCCGCCGCTGCCTTTCTGGCGCTCCTCTATTCCGTTGGGCGAAAAGAGGCGGCCGCACTGCTGCGAAGAATACCCGCGCGGGTTGCCGCCCCCGCCATTCAGAAGGCCCCCCTGCTCGTCGTCCTCGCCGCCGCGGGACACGCCCTCTCAGTACTCATCTTCGTGCTTCTGGCGCGCGCCTTTGCGCTCGACGTTCCCTTTGCTGCCGCGATGAGCGTATTTCCGCTCGCCCTGCTCGCTTCGATGCTGCCAATTTCATTCGGAGGATGGGGCGTGCGCGAGCTGACGGTGGTCCATGGCCTCTCGCTCTACGGGATCGCCCAACAAGACGCATTGCTTGCATCTATATTCTTTGGTATTTTTCAACTTATTGCGGCGATACCTGCAGTCGCCTACATCTCCATCTGGCCGGGGCGGATCAAACGATGAGAGCGAGCCTGAAGCACGTCGTTGCCGCTTTTCTCCTGGCGAAGCTCACCCTGCTGAGCGCCGGTGCGCCCCTCGCGCAGACCGCCACAAACACCCCGACTGATACGCCAACAAACACACCAACCGACACTCCCACCAGCACGCCAACAGATACTCCCACCAACACGCCGACTGATACGCCAACAAACACACCAACTGACACGCCCACCAACACGCCCACAAACACACCAACCGACACGCCCACCAACACGCCGACCAACACGCCGGTGGCCCCGACGGACACCCCGACCAACACTCCCACCGACACTCCCACCGGATCGCCGACCGATACGCCAACAAACACGCCGACCGACACGCCAACGGATACGCCCACCAATACGCCGACAGGCACATTGACCTCGACGCCCATCACCACTCCGATAACCTCCACGGCAACGCCTGCCGATGTCGACGTCATTCCGGGCGGCAGCGGCCGCGGCCCGACCATTCCGGGCCTGCTCATCGTGCTCGTCGCGTCCATGCTCACTTTGCTGGTCTGGGCGCGCCGGGCCGACCGGAGAAGATGAGCGGAATTCTTCCCGGTCTTCCACAGACCGACCGGTTTTCCTGGACCCTCATCGCCAAGCTCGGTGCAGGATTGCTGCTCGGCTTCCTCCTGCTCCGGACCGGACTGGGAGAGTATATTTCCGGCACCATTGCGACGCTGCTCGCGGTTGTGTCGAGTGCGGTGCTCGAGGTCTTTCGAGGCGACGTGCTGCGCTCGGGGAGCGAACTCCGCAGCGGGGAGACCGGTTATGCCCTCTCGGTGACCTCGGCCTGCGATGGCCTTGGCCTGACAGTGACGTTGCTCTCCACCCTTGCGGCACTCGCCGCCCCGCCCTTCAGCTGGGCGCGCTACCTCGCGGTGGCCGGAGCCGGCTTCGTCCTCATACAGGCCTTCAATCTCGCGCGCATCCTGTCGCTATACGGATTGCTGCCGGCAACGAGCGCGGGTTTCGAACTCGTTCATTTCCATATCTTCCCCTTGCTGAGCGCGCTGCTCATCGCCGGCATCGTCTTGCTGGCCGGGCACCGGTCGTTCTCCGTTCCAGCGGGCGCGCTTCTACGCTGGTGCGCAATTGCGTTGGCGGGCGCCGTCATCTGGCACTTTGTCGCCGACGCGGTCACCGGTGCGATCCTGGTGCCGCTGAGCAGCGCCACAATAAGGCTGGTTCCCGGCATGCTCGTCATTGGCATCAGCGAACAGGGCGGAGGTCATTTCATCGATACCACGCTCGTCACCTCGCATGCGCCGGTCAGCCTTGCCTCACTTCCCTTCTCTCCCCGCGACTTTGCGGTCGGCTTTCCATTGCTTGCAGCATCCTTGCTCGTCGCCAATGCTCCGCCAAAGTCGAAGCTGCTCGTCGCGTTGATGGCCCTCCTCGGAATGGCGCTGGCAGTATCGGCCGCTGCCTTCACCCTCGCGCAAGGTGAAGCAGTCGCGGCAGGGCTCACGCAGCTCGCCTCCTCGTCCCGGCTGGAAAGCTACGAACCGCCGGGCGGGGCCTCGCGGAGCGTGCTCGCCGCGCTTCAGAACTGCGCTGTCTATTTCAATCTCTTCATCATGCCGTTCGTGATCTTTTTCCTTCCCACCACACGGCCCCCTCTCGCGCGGCGAGCGGAACGAGGGAGCAGGCGTCGTGGCTGACGCCTCGACACAAGCGCCTCCGCCAGCGAGGATGACGGCGGCGGGCGCCCTCACCTTGCTCCTCTTCCTTGCCGCCGCGGTCTTCCGACTGCGCGGCCTCTCCTGGGATGAGGGGATGATGTTTCATCCCGACGAGCGCAATCTCGCCACTGCAGCGGCTCGGCTCTCCTGGCCGGATGGCCTCGTGCCCGATTTCCATGCATACAACGGTCTGGCGCTGTTTCTTCCCCGGCTTCTCGCCGAAGCCTTGGCGAGCGTGGGTATCCTCGGCGCGACCGGCGTGCCCGAGATTGCCTGGTGCGCGCGGCTTCTTTCCGCGTTCCTGTCTCTCGCGGCAGTGTTCGCGATCTACCGCACGGCGCGCGACCTCTTCGACGAGGAAACCGCCGCTCTCGCAGCATTCCTCGCGGCTTTCTCACCTGGCCTCGTTCAGGCTGCCCATTTCGGAACAACCGAGTCCGGCCTGGTCCTCGTGGTCTCGCTCCTCATGCTGGTTTCGGTGCGACATGTCGGAACGCAGATCGCAAATCCTTCGGCTGCGTTGCTCTATGGCCTCATCCTCGGCTTTGGGCTCGGGCTGAAGACCACGGCCGCCGCCTTCGCTCTCATCCCCATCTTCAGCTTTTCGCTGGCCAGGACCGGAACGATGGTGCAGCGCTTTGGCTGGCTTGCGGCGGCGGGTGTGCTCTCTGTCCTGGTTCTCCTCGCAACGACGCCTCAGATTCTGCTCAACCCGCAAGCCTATCTCGACACGATGATCTTCGAGGGCGGCGTGGTCCGCGGAACGGTGGACGTATTCTGGACCTACCAGTTCCACGGTGCCACGAACGTCCTCTTCGAGTTGCGCCAGATTCCGTGGTTGCTCGATCCGGTGTCGGCCGTGTTCATCGTTCCCGGGCTGATCATTGTCGCCTGGCAGGCGGTGCGTGGCGGCGGCAGGCCGCGCCTGCTCTTTCCCGCCCTCGCCGCCGGACTCATCTATTTCGGCCTGGTCAGCGGATGGCACGCCAAGTTCATCCGCTATCTCGTTCCGCTGCTGCCGCTCTTCATCATGGCGGTGGCATGCGCGTGGTTTGCCACAGGTCGGAAATGGGGCCTCGCACTGCGCCGACCGCTCACCGCCCTCATCGTGTTCTCGATGCTGATCTACGGCTTCATGCAAGCAGGCCTGTATCTGAGGCGGGACAGCCGGATCTCGGCTTGGACCTTCCTTCTCGCCAACATGCAGAAGGGCGATACGCTGCTGGTCGAGCCGGTGGAGGTGGGCCCGCCCCTCGGCGGCGCAGAGAAGCTGTCGCTCAGGGTCGCCGTCCTACCCCTCATCGAGCCGAGCGGTCCGGCGAAGATGGAGACCCTCGCCGGCGTGCTCGCGTCCGGAGACTGGATGATCATCGCGAGCCGGCGGCATCATCGCGTGCTGCCCCATATGCGCGCCCGCTTTCCGGAAATGTGCGGTTATTACGATGCGCTGTGGAGCGGGCGGCTCGGCTATGAGCTCTTGGAACGCTTCAACCGCCGAGCCCAGGGCGTCGTCTCAGTTCTCGATCCTGTCGCAATCGCGGAAGAGACCTTCTCCGTGTTCGACAGCCCCGAGGTGTTCATATTCAGGAATGCACGCCGGGCCCGAATGGAGGACATCCGGCGCGAACTCGGCAACGTGCCGCCCGGTTGCCGGTGAGGGCCTGCACCTAGGTAGCCTTGCCTATGGCATGGGCCTTGCTCTGCCACCATTCTGGGCGACATGATGCGGCGCACCGGAGAAGCGTGATCGCCGCGCCCGGCAATTGTCCGGGCAGGCTCGCTGAGTTTCTTGCCCCAGGCGATGGAGAATCGAACATGAACAATTTCGTTCACGAGGGTCATTTTCTGGAAGTGACTGCGCCCTACGACGTGACGAGTGGCGACGGGCTCTTGCGCGGGGCGCTCTTCGGGATAGCGACCAGCTGGGCACGGCAAGGTGAGACGGTCAGCATCAGCACCGCCGGCGTGTTCGACCTGAAGCGGGAGACTGACGAGCATTGGGAGGTCGGCGAGCCCATCTATTGGGATGATGCCGGGAAACGCTTCACCCGCGAGGCAAAGGGCGCGGTGATGGTCGGCGTGGCCGTGAGCCATACGCGGGGCCAGGACCACCCCTGGGTGCGGGGAAAGCTCATCGGACATGCCGCTCTCCAGGAGTCCCGCAATGACCCCACATGACAGCGATTTAATCCAACTTGTCTTGCGCAGCAGGCACGCCACGGGCAGGAACATCCTCGTGGACCACTCGTATGCATTCCAGATGGGGAGCCGGGAGGCGTGAGCAGCCTCGAGCATGGGGAAGACCTGACACCGAGAAGCAGGCTGGCAGCCTTCCTGCAGAACGAAGCCACGGCGGGACTCATCCTCGCTTCGGCTGCGGCGCTGGCGATTGTGCTCTACAACATCGAGCTGGCGAAGCCCTATTACAGCGACCTGCTCCAGGCGCCGCTCCGCATCGGTTTCGCCGAGGCAGAGTTGGCCAAGCCACTGCTGCTGTGGATCAACGACGGTCTGATGGCCGTGTTCTTCTTCCTCGTCGGCCTCGAACTCAAGCGGGAGTTCCTGGAGGGTAATCTCTCCTTTCGCGACCAGATCATCCTCCCGGCCATTGCTGCAGCGGGCGGCATGGCCGTTCCGGCCGTGATCTACTTCGTGTTGAACGGCAACCACCCGGAGCTGCTGAGCGGCTGGGCCATTCCGGCCGCGACCGACATCGCATTTGCCCTCGGGGCGCTCTCGCTGGCCGGGCGTGCGGTTCCCTTCAGCCTCAAGGTGTTCCTGCTGACCCTTGCCGCTCGCGACGATCTCGGCGCCATCGTCATCATCGCGCTCTTCTACACGGCGCATATCTCAACTCTGGCGCTGGCGCTGGCAGGCCTTGCCGGGTTGTTCCTTCTCCTGCTCAACCGCATCCATTACAGCCATACGGGTCTCTACATTCTCTCAGGGATCGTGCTGTGGCTTTGCGTCCTGGAATCCGGCGTCCACGCCACCCTGGCGGGCGTCGTTCTCGGGCTGGCCATTCCCTTGACGCGCCGAGACGGCAGAGCTTTCCTGTACCCCATCGAGCACGCGCTTCACCCTTATGTGAAATTCATGATCCTTCCGGTCTTCGCATTCGCCAATGCCGGCCTTCCAGTCGAAGCACTGGCACTGGCGCGCGCGATGGAGCCGCCCGCCATCGGCATTGCTGCGGGACTGTTCATCGGCAAGCCGCTCGGCATCGTCGCGGCCTGCTGGCTAGCCGTAAGGCTGCGCCTGTCTCAGCTGCCACAGGACTGCAACTGGACCCATGTTGTCGGTGTGGGCTTTTTGGCAGGCATCGGCTTCACCATGAGTCTTTTCATCGGCGCCCTCGCATTCGACTCCGAGACCGCCGCCGATGCGGTGCGCACGGGTGTCCTCTATGGTTCGCTTCTGTCCTGTGCCGCAGGGCTCGCTCTGCTGCGGTTCGCGGTGTGGCGGGCGTGACGCAGGGCGGCATGGAAGCCGCCGTCGAGCGGCGCTATGATGTTCCGAGAGCAAAGTGGCAGGAGCTGTCATGGGATTGACACACATCGTCTGTGCGGTGGACGGGTCGGAGCCTTCGCTGCGGGCCGTGGTGCTCGCGGCGGAGATGGCCAAGGGGCTGGGCGCACGGCTCAGCGTGGTGACTGTGCGCAGCTTCGTGCTCGGGCGGTCGGCTGCAGCAGGCCTTCCGACGCCGGAAGAGGCCGCGGCCGTTCTCGAAGCAGCCGTCGAATTGGCCCGCCAGAGCGGGTGCGGATCCGTGGCTGCCGTCGAACTTAAGGGGCGCGATGCGGCCGTCTCGATCGCGGACTATGCCGACGAGCATGGAGCCGGGATGATCGTTGTGGGCTCCACGGGGAAGGATGCCCTCCGGCGCTTTGCACTCGGTTCCACCTCGATTGATCTTCTGCGGAAGTCGGCATGCCCGGTGACGATCGTCCACTGACCGAGGCGGGAAAGGGAGAAGGAACCACCACCCACCACGCCCTCTCAACCGGCGAGGTCCTCGCTTTGTTCGGGAGTTCGGCGCAGGGGCTGAGCAGCGCCGAGGCGGCGGTGCGGCTCGCGCGTCACGGCCGCAATGCGCTGCCGCAACCGGCGCGGCCAAGTCTTCTCCGCCGCTTTGCCGCCCACTTCAACAATGTCCTGATCTACGTTCTGTTCGCGTCGGCCGCCATCACGGCGGCACTTGGGCACTTCGTCGACACCGGCGTCATCCTCGCGGTGCTGGTCGCGAACGCCGTGATCGGCTTCATTCAGGAAGGGCGGGCCGAGAGCGCGATGGACTCGATCCGGAAACTCGTCGCCGCCAGCAGTTCCGTGCTGCGCGACGGCAAGCGGACCGTGGTCGACGCGGCGATGATCGCGCCGGGCGATATTGTCCTGCTCGAGGCGGGAGACAAGGTTCCCGCCGACCTCCGCATTCTCGAGGCGAATGGCCTCAGCATCGAGGAGGCCGTGCTGACAGGAGAGTCCGTGCCGGTGGAGAAGTCTCCGGAGCGGGCCGATGTCCTGGCGCAACTGGGCGAGCGAACCTCCATGGCCTATGGCGGAACGCTGGTCACCTCGGGCACCGGCCGGGGCGTTGCCGTGGCAACCGGAAGTGCCACGGAACTCGGCCGCATCAGCGGGCTGCTGTCCGGAATTGAGGCGCTGGAAACTCCGCTCACCCGTCAAATGGACGACTTCGGCCGCTGGCTGTCACTGCTCATCCTGATCTTCGCGGGGCTGATCCTCACCTACGGCTATTACGTGGGGCATCACCCTTTTGCCGAGCTTTTCATGGTGGTGGTGAGCCTGACCGTCGCCGCGATCCCCGAGGGGCTGCCGGCCGTGCTGACCATCACGCTGGCTGTCGGCGTTCAGGCCATGGCGCGGCGAAACGCGATCGTCCGGCGACTGCCTGCCATCGAGACCCTGGGTTCAGTCTCCGTGATCTGCACGGACAAGACGGGGACGCTCACCCGGAATGAAATGATGGTTGCCGCGATCTCCTCTGCCCGCGCCGATTACAGGGTAGAGGGGGAAGGATATGCTCCCACGGGCTCAATAGTCGGGGGAACAGGTGCGCTCGACGCAAGGGCCGACGGCCTGCTGCAGGCCCTGGGCCTCGCAGCGCATCTCTGCAACGACGCCACCATTTCGCAGGCGAACGGCCACTGGGTCGTACGGGGTGATCCGATGGAAGGAGCCCTTCTCGCGCTCGCCGGCAAGCTTCTGCCGGACGATGCGCCCCAGGCATGGAGCAGGATCGACGAAATTCCCTTCGATGCGCGCCACCGCTACATGGCCGTGCTGGCGCAGGACGACGCCGGAAACGCCGCCATCTTCGCCAAGGGCGCGCCCGAACGCATTCTCAGGATGTGCGCGCTGGAACTCTCGGCCAGCGGAGAGAGCGTTCCCGTCGATGAGGCGCACTGGCACCGCAAGGCCGAGGAGATCGCGGCACGTGGCCAGCGGGTGCTCGCCCTCGCCATGCGCGGTGCTGCAATTGATCATGGCAACCTGACGGTGAGAGATCTCGAGAGCGGCCTTACGTTGCTCGGGCTCGTTGGCCTGATCGATCCGCCGCGGCCGGAAGCCATTGCCGCCGTCGCGGCTTGCCATCGGGCGGGAATTGCGGTGAAGATGATCACCGGCGATCACGCGGCGACGGCAGCCGCCATCGGGCGGCAAGTGGGGCTTCTGCAGCACACGCAGGTGCTTACCGGGACCAATCTCGACCAGATGGATGATGCGGCACTGGCCAGCGCCGTGCAGACGGTGGACATCTTCGCGCGCACCAGCCCGGAGCACAAGCTGCGGCTGGTGACGGCGCTGCAATCGCACGGCCTCAGCGTGGCGATGACCGGCGATGGCGTGAACGATGCGCCGGCGCTGAAGCGGGCGGATGCCGGGATCGCCATGGGCCAGAAGGGAAGCGAGGCGGCAAAAGAGGCATCGGACCTCGTGCTCGCCGACGACAATTTCGCCTCGATCGTGGCGGCGATCAGGGAAGGCCGCACCGTCTACGACAACATCAGGAAGGTGATCAGCTGGACCCTTCCCACGAATGCGGGCGAGGGATTGACGGTTGCCGCCGCGTTGCTGCTGGGATTGGCCCTGCCGGTAACCGCGGTGCAGATCCTCTGGATCAACCTGATCACCGGCGTCACGCTGGGGCTTGCCCTCGCCTTCGAGCCCACCGAGGAGAACACGATGCTCAGGCCGCCGCGGACGCGCGGCGAGGCGCTGATCAGCGGCGGACTGCTCTGGCACGTGGCTTTTGTATCCTTGCTTTTCATGGCAGGTGCCTTCGGCGTTTATGCCTATGCCGTGGACAAGGGTCACCCTGACGAGCTCGCGCGCACCATCGCGCTCAATACCCTCGTCGTCTTCGAGATCTTCCACCTCTTCTTCGTGCGCAACATCTACGGAACATCGCTCACCTGGAAGGCGGCCCGGGGAACGCGGGTGGTCTGGACCACCGTGCTCATCATCACGGTGGCCCAGTTCGCCATCACTTATCTGCCGCCGTTTCAGGCCGTGCTTGGAACGTCAGCGGTTCCGTTTACCGAGGGCGTGATCATCGTGGCTCTCGGCGCGGTGTTCTTCGTCATTCTCGAGATAGAGAAGCAGATGCGTCTTGCACTGGCGCGCACCGCTCCCCGGCCATGAAGGGGCATTCTCCTCTCAGCCGCTTCCACCATAGGTGAAGAGTGTGCGAGGGCGCGGGGATGGCCCTTCGGGCCGTGCCGGCGGCCGCCAGTCCGCCATAGTCTTTTCGAGTGCGTGTGCGGGATCTTCCGCTCTTTGCACGGTTCCCACAAGGCTCGTCCAGTCCTCGGCACTGGCGCCATTGGCGAAGCGGCGCATCGCCGCCTGTTTCGCACCCCTCTCGCCCCCGGACACGGCGGCGGGATCGATTCGCCCCGTCTCGAGATCGATGCCAGTGATGCGGGAATTCACGGCGAGCCAGCGCACATAGCTGTAGAGCGCATCGTGCCGGGCCCGGACGGAGAGATAATCGCTGATCATCCCTGCAACGGATTCGAAGGGAAGCTCGCGGCCCGGGATGCGCCGGTCAAGCCTGATGACGTGGAAGCCGTAGCGCGTCTCGACGGGCTCGAGGGAAATCGCGCCCTCCTCCATGGTTTTCAGCGCCTTTTCGAACTGCGGCACTGTCTGGCCCGGTCCGATCTGGCCGAGATTGCCGCCTTGGGCAGCGGACGTGCAGGCCGAGTGCAGCGCCGCGGCTTCGCCGAAGCGCCGGGGCGCTGCGCGCAACTCCGCGATGAGCGCCGAGGCCTTCGTATGGGCTGCGCTCCGCGCCGCGGCATTGCCGGGCTCCGCCGCGATCAGAATGTGCGCCGCTTCGAACAGATCGGCGGAGCGGAAGCGCCCGCGGTTCTGCGCGTAATAGCGCTGGCAGGCCTCCGCATCAGGTTCGAGTGTTTCCACCCGCGCCTCGATGAGCTGGCGGATCAGGGCCTCCTCATCGGACTCACGGCAGCCTTCCCCGTCGTTCTGAGGCTCCGGTGTCAAGCCCTGGCGATATGACTCCTGCAGGAGAAGCTCGCGGATGACGAGGGCACGCGCCGCCTCGCGCCATGTATCAAGCGGTGTAGCCCCGGGATGATGCTGGGCTTCGCGGGCGATATCATCTCGCGCGATCTCGACTCCGTTGACGGAGATCACTCCCGGGGTAACGTCAAAGGCTCTTGCGGACATAGCTGGTCTCCATGGGTCTGCGGCGGACGACCTGGTAACCCTTGCGGCCCAGGTACCAGACGGGTGCTGACCAAATGTGAACAAGTCGCGAATAGGGGAAGAGCAGGAAGATCGTCATGCCAAGCACCAGATGCACGAGGTAGGGCCAGTCAAGGCCCTGCAGGGTCTTGGCGTCGACCGGCTGCACGGTGAGAATGCCCTGCGCCCAGTGCGACAGCTTCAGCATGACCTCGCCATCGCTGTGGGCGAAGGAGAACGGCAATGTGAGAAGACCCAGCGAAAGCTGCACCCAGAGGATGATCAGGATCGCCAGATCCATGTAGGTCGAAGTCTGGCGGATGCGATCGTCGAAGAGCCGGCGATGCAGCAGGAGCGTCAGTCCCACGAAACAGACGACGCCGGCGATTCCGCCCGCCGTGATGGCGATCAGCTGCTTCTGCTCCACGGTGATGAAGAGCGTGTAAACCGAGGTGGGCGTGAGAAGGCCCACCGTGTGGCCGAGCAACAGAAAGAGGATGCCGAAGTGGAACAGGTTGGAGCCCCAGAAAAGCTGTCGCTTTCTCAGCAGCTGGCTGGAACTCGCCTTCCACGTATACTGCTCGCGGTCGAAGCGGATGAGGCTGCCGAAGATGAAGGACGAGAGGCAGACATAGGGATACCAGACGAAGAGGATGTGAAAGAGCGTGTCGCGCATGGTGCGGGGCTCCTAGTTGCGGGATGCGGGTGAAGTGGTGATGGAAACGCGCGGCCCTTGTGCTGCGGGCGCGGCAACTCCCGGTGCGGGACGACGCGCATGGCGGAGCTTCGCCACGAGGCCTTCCTTGCCGCAGTCCTGAGCGGCACCGGGGCCGAAGGTTACTTCTTCCTCCTCCCAGGCCGCATCGAGGGCGGCGAGGTCATCGGGCTCGGGGTCAGGCTCGGACCTGAGGGCGGCTAGCGCTGTCTCGTCCAGCTTCGCCTTCGAGAGCGCGATCAGGGCTGCGAATACCGCGGCATAGGACGACTTGCGCTTCTCGAGCCTCTCCTTCAGTGCGGCGAAGACGTGCCCCGGCTGGCCGACGAGATCAAGTGCGTCGGCGGCGGGCCGCGTTGCAGAGAATTCAAGGAAGAGCGGCAGATAGTCCGGAAGCTCCGAAGCGGTCGGCGAATAGCCTGCCTCCTCGTAAAGTTTCAGGAGATCGACCATGGCCTGGCCCCTGTCACGGCTCTCCCCGTGGACATGCTCGAAGAGGTGGAGAGAGAGCGAGCGGGTGCGGTCGAAGAGAAGGAGGTATCTTTCCTGCAGATCGTAGAGATCGCCCGAGGCGATCTCGTCGATGAGCCCGAGGACGCCCTCGCGCTCTGCCGTGGGGATCACCGCCTCGGCAGCTAGCACCTCTCTCAGCTCGTCCGCCGCTTCCACCAGTTCGGCCGAGGGATAGGAGAGGATGGCTGAGAGAACCTTGAGCGTCTTCATCAGTAGGACCCCACTTTCGGCTTGTCGTTCTTCACCTTGATGCCGCCGAACAGGTTCACGCGATCGTCGCTCGGCAGGCAACCGTCGCCGAAGGAGAAGCCGCACTGCCCACGAAGCTCATAGGCATCCTCGGACACCTCGCGGTGCGCGGTCGGGATCACGAAGCGATCCTCGTAGTTGGCAATTGCCATAAGCCGGTACATTTCCTCGATCTGCGAGGGCCTGAGGCCAGCGCGCGCCGCCACTTTCTCGTCAATGACGCCGTCCACCGTCTTGGCGCGCATGTAGGCGCGCATCGCCAGCATCCGCTCAAGGGCTTTCGCCACCGGCTCCTCCTCGCCTGCCGTCAGCATGTTGGCCAGGTACTTGAGCGGAATGCGCAGTGAGCGGACATCCGGCATGCCGCCATCGGTTCCCATCTTACCGGCCTCCGCAGCGGCCTGGATCGGCGAGAGCGGCGGCACATACCAGACCATGGGCAGAGTGCGGTATTCGGGGTGAAGGGGGAAGGCGATCTTCCATTCCATCGCCATTTTCCAGATTGGAGACTTGCGCGCAGCATCGAGCCAGCTTTCCTGAACCCCATCGAGACGCGCCTGTGCGATCACCTCGGGGTCACTGGGATCGAGAAACAGCTTCAGCTGTGCTTCATAGAGGTCGCCCTCCTGTGGAACGCTGGCCGTCTCCTCGATGCGGTCGGCATCGTAGAGAACGACACCGAGATAGCGGATGCGGCCAACGCAGGTTTCAGAGCAGACGGTGGGCTGGCCGGCCTCGATGCGCGGATAGCAGAAAATGCATTTCTCGGACTTGCCGCTCGACCAGTTGAAGTAGATCTTCTTGTAGGGGCAGCCCGTCACGCACATGCGCCATCCTCGGCACTTGTCCTGATCGATCAGGACGATGCCATCCTCTTCGCGCTTGTAGATGGCGCCCGAGGGGCAGGAAGCCGCGCAGGCCGGATTGAGGCAGTGCTCGCACAGGCGCGGCAGGTACATCATGAAGGTGTTCTCGAACTGGCCGTAGATCTCCTTCTCTACGCCTTCGAAATTGACGTCTGCCGAACGCTTGGCGAATTCGCCGCCGAGGATCTCCTCCCAGTTCGGCCCCCACTCGATCTTCTCCATGCGCTTGCCGGTGATGAGCGAACGCGGCCGCGCGGTTGGGAATGCCTCAAGCTCCGGCGCTTTCTGCAGGTGCTCGTAGTCGAAGGTGAATGGCTCATAGTAATCATCGATTTCAGGCAGGTTCGGATTGGCGAATATAGAAGCGAGAATGCGCCACTTCGAGCCCATGCGAGGCTCGATCTTGCCGTTGGCCTTGCGCCTCCACCCACCGTTCCACCTTCCCTGGTCTTCCCAGTTCTTCGGGTAACCGATGCCCGGTTTGGTCTCGACATTGTTGAACCAGGCATATTCCATGCCTTCCCGGTTGGTCCACACGTTCTTGCACGTGACGGAGCAGGTGTGACACCCGATGCACTTATCGAGGTTCAGCACCATTGCAATTTGCGCGCGGACCTTCATGCCGATACTCCTTCCTTGCCGGTTTCGCCAAGGCCGCGTTCAAGCCAGTCCACCTTTGCGAGCTTGCGTATGACGACGAATTCGTCGCGGTTCGTGCCGATGGTTCCATAGTAGTTGAACCCGTAGGCGAGCTGCGCATAGCCCCCGATCATGTGCGTGGGCTTCAGGACGGCACGGGTGACGGAATTGTGAATGCCGCCGCGGTTGCCGGTCATTTCCGAGCCGGGCACGTTCACGATCTTCTCCTGCGCGTGATACATGAAGAGCGTTCCCTCCTTCATGCGCTGGGAGACGACGGCACGCGCCACCAGCGCGCCATTGGCGTTGAAGGCCTCGACCCAGTCATTGTCCACGATGCCGGCTCTCGCTGCGTCCTTCTCCGACAGCCAGACGATCGGCCCCCCGCGCGAAAGCGTGAGCATCAGGAGATTGTCGGTATAGGTCGAGTGGATCCCCCATTTCTGATGCGGCGTGATGAAGTTGAGTTCGATCTCCGGGTTGCCGTTGGGCTTCTTGCCTTTCACGGGAGCGACTGTCTTCAGGTCGACCGGCGGGCGGTAAGCGCAGAGAGCCTCGCCGAAGGCGCGCATCCAGGGGTGATCCTGGTAGAGTTGCTGGCGGCCCGAGAGGGTGCGCCACGGGATCAACTCGTGCACGTTCGTATAGCCCGCGTTGTAGCAGACCTTCTCGCTTTCGAGGCCCGACCAGGTCGGTGCCGAGATGATCTTGCGCGGCTGTGCCACCACGTCGCGGAAGCGGATCTTCTCGTCTTCCTTCGGGAGTGCGAGATGCGCGTGCTCCCTCCCCGTGGTTTTCGAAAGGGCCTTCCACGAGCGGACGGCCACTTCGCCATTGGTCTCGGGCGCCATCATAAGCACCACCTCGGCCGCGTCGATGTCGGTGTCGATGCGGGCGAGGCCCTTGGCGGGACCCTCCTCCCAAACGCCGTTCAGGGCCTTGAGGTTCTCGACTTCGTGCTCCGTCTTCCAGGTCATGCCCTTGATGCCGTTCCCGACTCTTTCCATGAGGGGGCCCAATGCGGTGAAGCGCTCGTAGACACGGGGATAATCGCGCTCGACAACCGTCACAGTCGGCATCGTCTTGCCGGGAATGGGCTCCACTTCGCCGCGCTTCCAGTCCCTCACGTCCTTGGGCTGGGCAATCTCGTTGGGGCTGTCATGCATGATCGGATTGAGCACGACGTCCTTCTCCACACCCAGCACTTCGGGTGCTACGCGCGAGAAGGCCTTGGCAATCGCCTTGTAGATTTCCCAGTCGCTCCTCGCCTCCCACACCGGATCGACAGCGCTGGTGAGCGGGTGGATGAAGGGATGCATGTCCGAGGTGTTGAGGTCGTTCTTCTCGTACCAGGTGGCTGTGGGAAGCACGATGTCGGAATAGACGCAGGTCGTGGACATGCGAAAGTCGAGCGTCACCAGGAGATCGAGCTTCCCCTGGGGCGCCTCGTCGTGCCAGCGCGCTTCCCTGGGCTTTGCCAGCCCCTGTTCGCCGAGATCCTTGCCCATGACGCCGTGCGTGGTGCCGAGCAGGTGCTTCAAAAAATACTCGTGGCCTTTGCCGGAAGAGCCCAGAAGGTTGGAGCGCCAGACGAAGAGGTTGCGTGGCCAGTTGTCCGGATGATCCGGGTCCTCGCAGGACATCTGGAGCTTGCCGGACTTCAACGCCTGGGCGACGTAGTCCTTCGGCTCAAGGCCTGCTGCTGCTGCGTCCTTCGCGATGGTAAGGGGGTTCTGCTTGAGCTGAGGGGCGGAAGGCAGCCAGCCCATCCGCTCGGCACGGATGTTGTAGTCGATGATGGCACCATCCCATGCGCCCTCCTGTGCGAGGGGCGAGAGGATGCCCTTCACGTCCACCGTCTCGTAGCGCCACTGGTCGGTATGTGCATACCAGGCCGAGGTCGAATTCTGCTGGCGGGGCGGACGGCCCCAATCCAGGGCGAAGGCAAGAGGCGCCCAGCCGGCCTGCGGCCTCAGCTTTTCCTGGCCGACGTAGTGCGACCACCCTCCGCCCGACTGCCCTACGCAGCCGCACATGACAAGCATGTTGATGACGCCGCGATAGTTCATGTCGGCGTGGTACCAGTGGTTCATGGCGGCGCCGATGATCACCATCGAGCGGCCGTTCGTCTTCTCGGCGTTGGTGGCGAACTCGCGGGCCACCTGGATGATCTTGTCGCGCGAGACGCCGGTGATCTTCTCTGCCCAGGCTGGGGTGTAGGGAAGATCCTCGTCGAAGGAGGCTGCGACGTTGGCACCGCCATAGCCGCAATCGACGCCATAATTGGCGACGAACAGGTCGTGCACGGAGGCGACGAGGAATTCGCCCTCCGTGGTCTGCAACCGCTTCACGGGAATGCGGCGCTCGAGCACACTCGCATGGTCGGTCGATGCGAAGTGATCATGCGCGATATTGCCGTAATAGGGGAAGGACACATCGGCGAGCTCGTCGCGGACTTCGGCGAGCGAGAGACGCAGCCGGACCGGCCTGCCTCCACTTTCCTGCTCCTCGAGGTTCCATTTGCCCTGCTCGCCCCAGCGGAAGCCGATCGAGCCCGTCGGCACCACGACCTTGCCGCTCTCCTCGTCAAAGGCCACCGTCTTCCAGTCCGGATTGTTGGCCTCGCCGAGATTCTCGGCGAAGTCGCTGGCGCGCAGCATTCTCCCGGGCACCAGCTTTCCGCCCTGCTTCTCGAGGCGGACCAGCATCGGCATGTCGGTGTACTGCCGGACGTAATCCTCGAAATAGGGAACGCTTCTCTCGACGTGATATTCCTTGAGGATCACGTGACCCATGGCCATGGCAAGGGCGGCGTCGGTGCCCTGCTTCACCGAAAGCCAGATATCGGCGAATTTCGATGCTTCGGAATAGTCCGGGCAGATCACTGCGCTCTTCATGCCGCGATAGCGCGCCTCGGTGTAGAAATGCGCATCCGGAGTGCGCGTCTGCGGAACGTTGGAACCCCACAGGATGATGAAGCCGGCATTGTACCAGTCGGCTGACTCGGGAACGTCCGTCTGCTCGCCCCAGGTCTGGGGCGAGGCCGGCGGCAGGTCGCAGTACCAGTCATAGAAGGACATGCACACGCCGCCGAGGAGGGAGAGGTAACGCGATCCCGCGGCATAGGATACCATTGACATGGCAGGAATGGGCGAGAAGCCGAAAATGCGGTCAGGCCCGTATTGCCTTGCCGTATAGGCGTTCGCGGCAGCGATGATCTCCGTCACCTCGTCCCAGCTGGCGCGAACGAACCCGCCGTGGCCGCGGACCTTCACGTAACTGTCGCGCTTGTGGGGATTCTCCACGATCGAGGCCCAAGCGGCCACCGGTGCCTGCCTTGCACGCGCCTCGCGCCACTGCTTGAGCAGCCTCGAGCGCACCAGCGGATATTTCACGCGGTTCCCCGAATAGAGATACCAGCTATAGCTCGCTCCGCGCGAACAACCACGCGGCTCGTGGTTCGGGAGATCGGGTCGCGTACGCGGGTAATCCGTCTGCTGGGTTTCCCAGGTGACGATGCCGCCCTTCACATAGATCTTCCAGCTGCAGGAGCCGGTGCAGTTCGCCCCGTGGGTGGAGCGCACGACCTTGTCGTGTTGCCAGCGCTTGCGATAACCGTCCTCCCAGGAACGGTCCTCGGTGGTCGTGATGCCGTGGCCGTTGGCGAAGGGCTGCACGTCACGCTTGAAGAAGGTCAGTCGGTCGAGAAAGAGAGACATTGTTCCTGTCCGTTCTTGAAATCAGCAGGGGGTGGCGGCGCCGCGGCGGGCATACATCCGCCAGTTCATCACGACGTTCGCGGCGATGTAGACCGCGAGCCAGTAGAAGACCGCGTTGGGCGTGCCGAAGCGGCCGATGGCGAGCGCGAACATCATGCCGAAGAACAGAGGCCCATATGCCGCGATCGCCGCGGTAAAGCCGATCACGCCGCCGGCCTGGCGGGGCGGGAAGATCATCGGCATCTGCTTGAATGTCGAGGCATTGCCTACGCCGGCGAAGAAGAACAGCGCGAGCATGGCGGCCACGAACCACGGGAAGGACGACATGTCGGAGGGCGTGGTGAACATCGGAACCGCAATCGCCGAGAGCAGCATGCCAAGCCCGGCCCATTGCGTGACGCGCGCGCCGCCCAGCTTGTCAGACAATGGTCCGGCAAGCACCCGGGCGATCGAGCCCACGAGCGGGCCATAGAAGGCGTATGTCAGCGGATCGGGCGCACCCTCGAGCCCGCCGTAACAGGACTTGATGAGCAGCGGGAAGGTAGCCGAGAGGCCGGAGAAGGCGCCGAAGGTCATGATGTAGAGCGAGGTCATGGACCAGGTGTGGCGCGAACCGAAGATATCGAACTGCTCGCGAAAATTCGCCTTGATGGGAACGGAGCGCAGCATGAGCCAGCCGAGCGCACCGAAGACGATGATGAATGGGATGTAGATGGCGGTCGCGTTCTGGAGATAGACTTGGCTCGTGGCACCGCCCTTGGTCAGCGTCTGGGAGGAGCCGAGGAGGCCGCCGCCCACCAGCGCCACACCGATGATCCAGGGCGTGACGAACTGAACGACGGAGACACCGAAGTTTCCGATGCCCGCCTGAATCGCCAAGGCCGTGCCCTGCAGACGCTTCGGGAAGAAGAGGCTGGTCGAGGGCATGAAGGAGGAGAAGTTACCGCCTCCGAGCCCGGCAAGGAAGGCGAGCACCATCAGCACCCAGTAAGGCGTCTCGGGATTCTGGACCGCATAATACCAACCCACCGCCGGGATGAGCAGCGAGAGGGTGGAGAAGGTCACGACGGTTCGGGTGCCGAACATCGGCGTGAGGAACATATGAACGAGGCGCAGCGTGCCGCCAGCCAGCCCCGGCATGGCCGCGAGCCAGAAGAGCTGGCCCGTCGTCAGCTGAAAGCCGATCTGCGGCAGCCGCACGACCAGGGCGGAGACCACGAACCAGACGATGAAGGCAAGCGTGAGATTGGCCGTGGTGATGACGAGCGTGCGGTTCGCGACGGCTTTCCCGGTCTTGCTCCAGAACAGCTCGTCCTCGGGCGTCCATTGCTTGAGCCAGGTGGTGGAAGTGGACATTGATCTTTCTCCTGGTGAACGATTGTCAGCGCGCACCCGGCCCTGCCGGTGCAACGCCCAGAACCTTTGCAGCCTTGCGGCTCTTCGCCTTCGGGAGGTTCAGCGCCTCGAGCTCCGGGAGGTCGCGCGGACGGGCGAGTTCCGGATGAGCCTGCTTCTCCATTTCGCGGATCGCCAGGTGCATCCAGGCGAGGCTGACGGCGACGATGAGGAAGAGAAGCATGAAGCAGCTGGTCCACACACCGACGACATCGTTCAGAATGCCGAAGGCAATCGGCAGGATGAAGCCGCCGAGCCCCCCGATGAGCCCCACGATGCCGCCCACGGCACCCACGCGACCTGGATAGTAGACAGGGATATGCTTGTAGACCGCCGCCTTGCCGAGGCTCATGAAGAAGCCGAGGCAGAAGGTGAGGATCGTGAACGGAACGAATCCAAGCGCAAAGGTGAACTCGATCGGGCCCTTGATGCCGCTCACGATGTAATGGGTTGCGGGATAGCTGAGCAGGAATGTGCAGACAAGCGACCCGATGAAGGTCCAGTACATCACCTTGCGTGCGCCGTGCTTGTCCGAGAGCGTGCCGCCGAGAACGCGGAACAGCGAACCGGGAATGGAGTACGCCGCGCCCAGCAGACCGGCTGTCACGATATCGAGGCCATAGACGCCGACATAGTAGCGGGGCAGCCACAGCGCGAGCGCCACGAAGCCGCCGAACACGAAGAAGTAATAGAGTGAGAAGCGCCAGACCTGCAGGTTCCTGAGCGGCTTCAGCATGGCGCTCATCGGCTCGGGCTTCTTTCCTGACTTGCGGCGCTCGGCGAGGTCCGGGTCGTCCGAGGTCATGAACCAGAAGATGGCCGCCATCACCAGGAGCCCGACTGCCCACAGATTGGCGACCATGGTCCAGCCGAAATGCACCATCACCATCGGGGCCAGGAACTTGGTCACCGCCGCGCCGACATTGCCGGCGCCGAAGATGCCCAGCGCCGTTCCCTGCTTCTCCTTGGGAAACCACTTCGAGACATAGGCGATGCCCACCGCGAAGGAGCCGCCCGCCACCCCGACGCCCAGTGCCGCGAGCAGGAATGTCGGATAATCATACGCGAAGGTGAGAAGCCAGGTGGCGATCGCCGCCGTCACCATCACCGCGACGTTGACGATCCTTCCGCCATACTGATCGGCCCAGATGCCGAGCACCAGGCGAATGAGTGAACCCGTGAGGATCGGCGTGCCGGCCAGGAGGCCGAACTGCGTGTCGGAGAGCCCCAGGTCCTTCTTGATCTGCACACCGATGATCGAGAAGATGGTCCAGACAGCGAAGCAGACCGTGAATGAAAGTGTCGAAAGCCAGAGCGCGCGCGATTGCGCTCCGTGCTCCCCGGTGTCTTCCGTCATCATCTTTGCCCCTCATGGATCGGAATGGCCTTTCCAAGATCAATGGGGCTGAGGGGCCGCATTCCCTTTGATGTGAATCAACGTCCGCTTCTCGGCAGGTCGATTCAAGTTCCGCCTCGACGGATGGCAAAGCCGCTTTCTCCAACCGGCAGGACGAATTCATTGAACTCCCCTCGGAAAGATTGATAAACATCAAGACACGGCACAGTGCACGAGGGAAACAAGGCGGATCGGAAAGAATCATGCGGAGCGAAGACGAGGCGACAGCATCGGAATTGCCGTTCTTCGAGGGACTGGCGGAAGCGACGGTCAGGCTGCTGATCCGCGGCGCCTATCTGCAGCGCTTTCCCGCCCACGTTGAACTCATCCACCAGGGCCAGACGGCTGACTTTCTTCATGTGGTGGTGGAGGGGCAAGTTGAGGTCTTCTCCAGCTACCGGGACCGCGAGACCACGGTCGCGGTGCTGGGGCCAGGAGCAAGCTTCATCCTTGCGGCCGTCTTTCTGGACAAGCCCTACCTCAAATCGGCCCGCTCGCTTTCAGCCGCCCGTTTGCTCCTCCTCCCGGCGGCGAATGTGAGGGCAGCCTTCGGGCTCGATCCGAACTTCGCGCGGCGGATCGCAAGCGAAATGGCGGAGGGCTACCGCTCTCTCGTCAAGGAGATCAACAACCAGAAACTCCGCTCGAGCCTCGAGCGTCTGGCGAACTGGATCCTGCGCCAGGTGGGCAAGGATGCGGCGCCGGCGACCTTCACCTTTCCCTTCGACAAGAAAACCCTCGCCGCCAAGCTTGGCGTCACCCCGGAGGTACTCTCGCGCAACTTCGCGGCGCTGGTGCCCTACGGCGTCACGGTGTCGGGCAAGTCGGTCGTCGTGAACGACCTGGCGCTGCTCACGAATTTCGCAAAGCCTTCGCCCATCATCGACGATCCCGAGTTCTAGGAACGGGGCCTCGACCAAGACGGCGATTTGACCTAATCTCCGCGCCAAACAGAACACGACAAGGGAGGAAACACCATGAAGTTCAAGAGTCTGCTCGCACTTGCCGTTGGCGCATTGCTGTTCGCTTCCGGCTCGGGGACAGCACTCGCCGACAAGCTCGTGATCTCCAACTGGGACGGCTACATGCCGAAGGACATGGCCGAAAAGTTCAAGGCCGCGACGGGGATCGATCTCGAGATCGCAGTGCATGCCACGAATGAAGAGATCATGGGCAAGGTGACGGCGTCCGGCGGGGAAGGCTACGACGTGCTCTTCGTCTCCTCGCCGTTCGCCGAGGCGCTCAACAACCTCGGACTCGTGGCGCCGATCGACCACGCGAAGATCCCCAACCTCGCGAATCTCTACCCGGAGGCCACGCAGCTCAAGCACGATCCGGGCAACGCGTTCTCGATCCCCTATACGTGGGGCACGACAGGGCTCTGCTACCGTTCGGACGTCGTCAAGACGGAACCCGCAAGCTGGAACGACCTCCTGAAGCCTTCGGACGATCTCAAGGGCAAGGTCACCATGCTCTCGACGGACCGTTGGCTGATGGCGGCGGGCTTCCTTGCCAACGGCATGTCGGTCAACACCACGGAGCAGGCCGATCTCGACAAGGTTCGCGATCAGCTGATCGAGACGAAGCGCCAGCTTCTGGCCTATGACGATACAACCTTCTATTCCAAGCTCGTATCGGGCGAGGCCTCGCTCGTCCACGCCTGGGATGGCTGGTGCAACTACGGCATCGCCGAGAAGCCCGAGATCAAATACGTGATCCCGAAGGAAGGCTCGGACCTGTGGGTCGATGCCATCGTCATCACCAAGGCTTCGAAGAACCCGGAAGCCGCGCACAAGTTCATCGACTTCGTGCTCAATGCCGAGAACGGAAAATGGGTGGTCGAGAACATCATGTACAAGACACCCAACAAGGCCGGCATGGAGGCGATCGACAAGGCCATGCTCACGCAATATCCCAACATGGCAATTCCGCCGGCCGAACTTCTCAAATACGAGCAGCTGCGCGATCTGGGCAATGGCATGAAGGCCTTCTCGAAGACCGTCTCCGAAATCATGGCAGCTAAGTGAAGGCGGCCAGGTGAACCTCCCTTCCCGCTCTCCCGGCCCCGCCGGGAGAGCACTCCCCCACCGATGAGGCCGCAGCACACCTCCTGGCTCCTGATGGCACCCGGGCTCCTCTGGCTCGGGCTGCTCATGGTCGTGCCGTGCCTGCTCGTCTTCGTGCTGATCTTCTTCGAGCGCGGCATCTATGGCGGCGTCGACTGGGAAGCGCCGACGTTCGAGAACATCCGCCGCGTTTTCGATCCGCTCTATCTCTCGGTATTCCTGGACAGCGCGGCCGTGGCAGGGGCGGCAACGCTGTTCGCCCTGCTGATCGGCTATCCGGCCGCCTATGCCATCGCCAAGTCGCCGCCCGAGCGGCAGACCGCACTCTTGTTCCTCGCGATCCTGCCGTTCTGGACGAACTACCTGATCCGCACCTATGCGTGGATCGTGCTTCTCAATCCTGCCGGGCTCATCAACGTCCTGCTGCTGGGCTCGGGGCTTCGGAGCGAGCCGCTGCCCCTTCTCTACACCAAGGCCGCCGTGGTACTCGGCCTCGTCTACAGCTATACGCCCTTTGTGATCCTGGCGATCTACTCCGCATTGCAGCGGCTCGATCCCTCCTATGCCGAGGCTTCGCGTGACCTCGGCGCCGGGCCTGTCGAGACGTTCCTGCGCATCACCCTGCCCCTGACGGCACCCGGGGTTGCTGCGGGGGCGGTCTTCGTCTTTGTGCTGTCGATCGGCAATTTCGTGACCCCGGACCTCCTCGGCGGCGGCAAGTTTCAGATGGTGGGCAACCTCATCTACGACCAGTTCCTCTCGGCCCGGGACTGGCCCTTCGGCGCGGCCCTCTCGGCCCTGCTTATTGTGCTCATGATGGGACTTCTCTTCGCGCAGGCCGTGGCGTCGCTGCGGGCAAGGGGCGAACATGCGCGCGCTTAATGCCTGGCTCGGCGCCGTCTACGGCTTCCTTTATCTGCCCATCGCGATCCTGATGGTGCTGTCCTTCAACCGCTCCGGCCTGCCCACCGCATGGGGCGGCTTCACCTTCTCATGGTATGGCGAACTCGCCGCCAACCCCAAGATCATGGGCGCTGCCTGGAACTCGCTCGTCGTCGCGTTCTGGGCGACGGCGATCTCGACCGCATTGGGCACACTGCTGGCGCTGGGTGTGGAGCGGGCGAGGCCTTCCGCGTCCCGCGAGGCGCTGCTCTTCGCGCCGATGATCATTCCGGATATCGTGCTCGCCATAGCACTGCTCTCCTTCTTCACGCTGACGAAATTCACGCTCGGCCTGCACTCGATCGTCGTGGCGCATGTGGTGTTCAACATCGCTTTCGTGTGCGCCGTGGTGCGCGCGCGCCTCAAGTCCTACGACTGGTCACTCGACGAAGCCTCGCGCGATCTCGGGGCGGGCGCCATCGCGACCTTCCTCCGCATCACGCTGCCGCTGATCGGCCCCTCCGTCGTGGCGGCGGCACTGCTGGCCTTCACGCTCTCGATCGACGAGTTCATCATTGCCTATTTCACGGCAGGTGCGGGCCAGTCCTCCACCACTCTGCCGATGCAGATCTATGCGATGATCCGCTTCGGCGTGACGCCCGAGATCAACGCCATGGCGAGCATCGTCCTCGGCGTGAGCTTCATCCTGGTCCTCGCCGCCCAGCGGCTGAACAGCGGACGCATTCCGGGGGCCTGATCCTTTTTTGAACGTCGAAACGGCACGAGGGAGTAACACACCATGGCAAGGAAAGCAGTGAAGAAGGCTGGCGGGGCGAGGAAAAAACCCGCCGCGAGGAAGAAGGCAGGCCCCGCAAAGAAGGCGCCGGCAAAGAAGAAAACGCCCGCGCCGAGGAAACTGGGGCTTTCCCGCAAGGCGGCGGCGCGGAGCCGTACCACCGCGAAGCCCAAGGCGAAGGCCTCGGCAAAGAAGGTGATCGCCCTGTTTCCGGAAGCGGCCTTCGGGCCGGCGCTCAATTCGGTGGGCATCGGCCAGGCACTGAAGAAGCTCGGGCACAAGGTGGTGTTTCTCTCCGACCCCGGCTTTCTCGACGTCTACAAGGGTTACGGTTTCGAGGCGCACCCCGTGAACCTCTCGGAGCCGCTGCCGCCCGAGCAGATGGCGAAGTTCTGGGTCGATTTCATCAACGGCCACATACCGAACTTCCGCAAGACGCCCTTCGAGCAGATCGGCAACTACGTGAAGGACTGCTGGAGCATGATCGTCGAGACGGCAAAATGGGCCGAGAAGGACCTGCCCGGCATTCTCGAGCGGGTGAAGCCGGACGTCGTCTGCGTCGACAACGTGATCCTGTTCCCCGCGATCAAGCGCTATGCCAAGACGCACGGAAAACCATGGGTGCGCGTCATCTCCTGCTCCGAGAACGAGATCGAGGACCCGGACATCCCTCCCCATCTCTCAGGTGCGGGCGCCACGGACAAGAAGGCGCATTCCGCCTACCGCAAGCGCTTCAAGGAAGTGATCAAGCCGATCCACGAGGAGTTCAACCGCTTCCTCGCCTCGGTGGGCGAGAAGAAGTATCCGCTGGGCCAGTTCTTCGAGGCGAGCCCGCACATGAACATCCTGCTCTATCCGAGTGCGGTGAAGTTCAAGCGCCGTCACAAGTTGCCCGCAAGGCAGTTCCAGTATCTCGAGGGATGCGTGCGCAAGGACAAGCCCTATGAGGTGCCGCAGTTCCAGGCCAACAACGACAAGCCGCTCCTCTATGTGAGCTTCGGATCGTTGGGATCGGGTGACGTCGACCTCCTGAAGCGGCTGATCGCGGCGCTGGGCAAGATGCCGGTGCGGGCGCTGGTCAATGTCGGCGACTACAAGGACCAGTACTCCGACATCCCGCCCAATGTGATCATCGACAGCTGGTTCCCGCAGCCTTCGGTGATCCCCAAGGTGGACGGCGTGATCCATCACGGCGGCAACAACTCCTTCACCGAGTGCCTCTATTTCGGCAAGCCCGCGATCATCATGCCGTATGTGTGGGATGGCCACGACAATGCCACGCGCGTCCAGGAAACCGGCCATGGCTTCAAGCTCGATCGCTATGACTGGACGGAGGAGGAATTGCAGCAGAAGATCATGACCATGCTCACCGACAAGAAGATGAAGGAGAGACTGAAGAAGACCTCGCAGCAGATGCGTGCCGAGCACGGCCCGACCAAGGCCGCGAAGGTGATCGACGCGCTGACGCGCCGGAAGATCGCCTGATGGAGGCGAAGCTCGACTCTTCCGCCCCGCACCTTCGGGACCCGGCGCATTACGCCGGGCCCTTGAAGGACTGGGGCCATCAGCCGAACCCCATCTCCGGCAATTCGAAGAACGACGGCGTGCTGCTGCACAAGGGGGCAGGCGGCGCGCCGGAGGTGGGGCTCTGGCAATGCACACCGGGAGAATGGCCGCTCGAGATCCCGCGCGACGAGCTCTGCCATTTCGTTTCCGGAAGCGCCACCTACCGGCACGAATCGGGCGAAGAGATCAAGATCGTGCCGGGCACGGTGGTGCTGTTCCCGGCAGGCTGGAAGGGCACCTGCACCGTTCACGAAACCATGCGCAACGTCTACATGCTGAGCTGAGACATGACCCTGAAACTGGATACATCCGCCCCACACCTGGTGGCGCCCGAGAGCTATTCCGGCCCGTTCAAGGATTGGGGCGTGATCCCCACCATGATCGAGGGCCAGTCGCACACGAGCGGCATCGTGCTGCACAAAGGACCGAACGGCGAGAGCGAAAGCGGCATCTGGATCTGTACGCCGGGCTTCTGGAACTGCCACGTGACGCGCGACGAGTTCTGCCACTTCCTGCTCGGGCGCTGCACCTATACGCATGAGTCCGGCGAGGTGATCGAGATCGTGCCCGGCACGGTGGCCTTCTTCCCACGGGACTGGAAGGGCACCTGCCGGGTGCACGAGACGATCCGCAAGGTCTACATGATCCGCTAGGCCCTCCTGGGCTTCAGAAAGAGCGGCGCATAGACGGCGACGAAGACCAGGAAAGCGAGAATCCAGCCCAGCCCCGCGACCTCGAGCAGCCATGAAGCCCCCGGAGCGAGGCCCGCGGCGATCCGGCTCAGCGCCGCAACGAGTGCCAGCACGTAGATGGCTGTGATGCGCCTGTCCGCGGTCAAGGGCATGCCGCTGTGGCCGAGGCTCGCCCGCGTCATTACGGCGAGCGTCATCAGCAGGATGGCGCCCGCCGTCCAGGCATGAATGGCGGCGGAGGGCGGCACCTGTTCGGGCCAGAGTGCTGCGCTTCCCACCAGCAGAAAGCCCAGGGGCACGAAGAGATAGGCCGCGTGCAGGATGCTCACGAGGGGTTCGGAGAGGCTGCGCCAGCCTGCCCAGCGGGCCAGCCGCAGAAGATTGGCGGCGCCGGCCGCGAGGAGGAGGATGCCGGCGAGCGCGCTGCCTGGCCTCGCGACCCAGAGCAGGAGCGCGGCCGCGGTGAGCCCGATCGCCGCCTTGTCGAAGGTGCTGAAGCCTTCCGGGAGTCGGCCGGGAGCGCGGCGGGCCAGCCAGTTCCTGGTGAAGCTCGGGATGATGCGACCTCCGATCACCGCGATGAGCAGGATTGCGCTGCCAATGCCGAGCCTTATGCCGTAACCTTGGGAGAGCGCCTCTCCCGACAGGTTCTCGAGGTGAAACACGGCATTGCCCGTGAGCAGCGTGCCGACCATCGCCAGCACCTTGAGATTGCGCCAATTGCGCCCCGCCACGATCTCGCGGCCCAGCATGGAGATGAGAAGCGCCAGGAAGAGCAGGTCGAGCCCTGCGAGCAGCAGCGGTGGCAAGCCCGCCGAGAAGAAGACGGCAATACGACCCAGTGCCCAGCTGCTCCACAGCAAGGCAAGCGGGTGACCCACGATGGGGAGCCGGCCCGTCCAGTTGGGAACCGCCGTCAGCATGAAGCCCGCAACGACGGCCGAGAGGTAGCCCCATAGAAACTCATGGGCGTGCCACTCGATCGGACCGAAGGCGGAGGGAATGATCCACAATCCGGCGAGGGCCCCGATCCAGACGGCCATGGCGACTCCTGCGAACACCGCAGCGCCAAGGAAGAAGGGGCGGAAGCCGTAGCCAAGTATGGCCGGTCCGTTCCAGTTGCGGATCTGTTCGGCGGAACTCGACATGATTGCGTCCTTCAGCTCTCAGCCATGCGCGCAGGTGCAGCGCGTATGGCCGAGGATTTCGAAACGTGGGAACAGGATATCGTCTTCAATGCGAATGTGCTCGCGGAGTTCGGCACAGAGGCTTTCCACCCCGGCGTAAAGGCGCTGCCAGGAACCGCAAGCCCCTGCCGGAACGGCATAGCCCCGGGTGAGCCGCTCGATTTCGGCAATGCACTGCGCGTGGTCCTCATGATCGCTCCGCATCATGGAGATCGGCTGCGCGAGTGCGCCGCCGAGGCCCTGGCGCATGGCTGGGAACAGCACCTGCTCCTCCTTCTGCATGTGGCTTTCGAGATCGGCGGCGACGTGCTCGAGCGCATCGCCGAGGCCGAGCGGTGCCTCAGGAACGTCATGGTGCACCCGCTCCACCTTGCGGGCGAGCGCCACGAGATCGGGAAGTTCCGCCCGGTGCTTCTGGTGATAGGCGGCCAGGATGTGGTCGAGAAGGCTCTCGACATCCATGGTATCCGGGGACGGGGCGCGTAAGGCGTCAGGCGAGGGCAGGTTCATCGCGTTCTCCTTTCTGGGACAGGGCGTGAATGTCGGCGGCGGGAAGCGGGGCCGGCACCGCCTTGCCGCCACGGATGTCGTAAACACGGTCGGCCACCAGAGACCAGGCCGGGCGGTGCGAGATGGTGAGGATGGTGTAGCGGCCCCTCAGTGACCTGATGTTGGCGAGCACCTGCGCCTCGGTGACGGGATCGAGCGCGCTCGTCACCTCGTCAAGGATGAGAAGGGCTGGCCTCGTCACGAGAGCCCTAGCCAGGGAGACGCGCTGGCGCTCGCCGCCTGAGAGACGCGATCCCATTTCGCCGACGCCGGTCTCGAGGCCGTGCGGCATCTGCCTGACGAAGGGGGCCGCACCCGCAAGCTCCAGCGCCTCCCACACTTCCTCTTCGCTGATGTGCGGGTCGAGCAGCGTGACGTTGTCGCGGATGCTGGCGTGAAACAGCGTGAGCTCCTGGGGTACATAGCCGATCTTGCGGCGCCATGCCCACAGATCGACTTTGGAGAGCGGCACGCTGCCGAGCAGGATCGTTCCGCTGTCCGGCGCATGAAGGCCCAGCAGCAGATCGACGATCGTCGTCTTGCCGGAACCGGAATGGCCTTGCAGCACGGTGATCTGGCCCTCCGGCATCTCGAGATCGAGCCCGTCAAGGACGAGGCTTTCGCCGCGCCGGAAGGTGACGGCCGCGAAGCGGCAGCCGCAGGGCACGGGCGGCGGCAGGTGGCCTTCGTTGATCTCGCGCGCAGACTCTGCCTCCCGGATCAGTGCGTCGGTGCGCACGAAGGCGCTCTCGAGCTGCACCGCCTGCTGCAGGAAGCGCTGCAGCCGGGAGGTGATGGAGAGGATCTGGAAAAAGCCGATGCCGCTGACGATGAGCTCGGCCAGGGGCAGCCCCGCCACGGCGTGTCCGAGCCAGAGGCCGAGCCCCACCAGCATCGCGACGAGCAGGTCGCTTCCCTGGGTGAGGCCCGCCTTCGAGACCTCGCGCGCCACCAGCGAGCGGTGAACGCCCTTCAGGGCGCGGGCGATGCGCGCCTGGATGGCATGGTGCCGCCACATGGACTTGATGGGCTTCAGCCCGGCCATGGCGTCAGCGGTAAGGGTGGCGAGTTCGGCAGTGCTGTCCGTCTGGCGGTAGCCGGCGCGGCGGCCGATCTCAACGAGGCGGCCGAGCGCCAGGATCACCAGCAGCCCCCCGGTGAGGCCGAACAGCGCGACCCGCCAGTTGATCAGGAAGTTGAGCGCCACGTAGGCCGCGGCCTGAATGGCATAGGCGGCGACCTGCGCCGAGACGAGATAGGCATCCCCCGCCCGCGCCGCATCGTTGCCGAGTGCATTGGCGAGGTGGCCTCCCTTCTGGTTGGCCAGAAAATCCCAGCGCGCATCGAAAAAGGAGGCGATGAGCCTGCGGCGGAGCGAGATCGAGACCCGCGCGGCAAGCACGCCGGCATAGGAGAGGGCGGCGAAACCGAGGATCGCCTTTACCGCCATCAGCCCCACGGCGAGGAGAATCATGTTCCCGAGAATGGGCGCGATGCCGAGGGCGGAAATCCCGGCACGCACATGCGTGCCGACTGCGGAGCCCCCCGCCGCATCGCCGCTGGCGATGATGGAAAGCGCAGGCAGGAGCGAGCCGAGGCTTGCCGCCTCGGCGATGCCGGCGAGAAGCAGGCACAGCAGCACCAGGGCGGAAGCCGCCTCGCGCCGGGCGAGGAAGATGCGGGGAAGATGCAGCATCACGCCGCCTCCGCAGGAGCGGGCCCGACGAGGCGGATGCGCGGGTCGGACGCGGCGAGGCCCAGCACATGCTCTCTTTCGCGGTCGAAATCATGCGGCGGCGGCGCGGCGAGTCCGCGGGCGCTGAGCGAGCCCGACTGGAAGAAGTCGAAGCCGAACAGGCGCAGCTCCGCGAAGCCACCGAGGCGGCGCAGCAGATCGATCATCATGAGGCCCGTCGTGGGACGCGCGCCGCCGAGTTCCGCGGCGAGGCTCCGCCACCAGTCTTGGGGGTAGAACAGCATCGGCAGACGCCAGCCGTAAGCCGCCGCGGCGCGCCACCGCCGCTCGGGGGTCATCCACAGGAGCATCTCCGGCTTCAGTTCGCCAAGGCGCCTCGCGGCAACGAAGCTGCTGACGCCCAGCCAGTGGGTCGCCTGCCCATGGCTCTGTGCTGCCGCCTGCGGGGCGGCGTTCAACCGGATCACCAGGCTGCAGCGGTCTATTTCAGCTCCGAGACTTGAAGCGGCGAGGCTCCGCGCGTTGCCGACGAGCGCCACCGTGCTTCCCGAGAGCCTGGACCTGAGGCTCATCGGCTTCATGGCCGCCCTGCCCTGCCGAGCACCGCCGCCTGGGCGATATGGTCGAACATGCTCTGGGCGCTCAGGGCCGCGGCCGCCCGATAGGCACGTATCCTGCGGCGCTCCTCGGGTGTGAATTCCGGCACGGCGAGGCCGGAATCCCTCAGCTGGTGCGGGCCGATGAGCCGCTGGTGCCCGCCCAGAACATCCCCAAGCAGAGACTCGACCTTCGAGGTATTGGAGCCGAGCGCCAGGAACGGCGTCTCGCAGACGAGCGCGAAGACTACCGCGTGGAAACGCCCGGTCACCACCCCGGCAGCGGCCGAGATGCCGGAAAGGTAGCGGGCCGCTGCCTTCTCGTGCTGTCCTGGCGTGACGGCCCAGTGCAGCATCGAGCGAAGGCGCGAGAGCTGCATGGGGCGGTAGCGGGCGCGGACACTGCGGCCCCACCGACGGAGCGCCTCGGTCGTCTCCGCCAGCGTGCTGTCCGTCACCACCAGGCGCTCTTCGCCGGCGCGCGGCCTCCGGCTGGCGTTGAAGCACAGATCGGGCGCCATCGAAGCCTCGAGGCCATGCTCCGTGGCATAGCCCAAGGAGTTCGAATCGCGCAGGAAGACGCGGTCGCAGAGCTTCAGGACGCCGAAATCGCGCGGTCGCAGGTTCTCGATGGTGGCGTTGACGAGGAAGATCGGAGCGCGCGTGACGGCCCGCACCTGCTTGATGGTCTGCAGCAGGCGGCGTGCGCCGGGGCGCGCGGCGGTGTTGTGAATCGTCCCCTCCCCGTTGACGATGACCACGCCGGCGCCGCGCAGCGACGGGCTGAGGGTCAGGCCCATCTGCGGCTCGACGCCCAATGGCCAGCGCCCGGCGATTGAGAGCCCGCGCATCTCGAGATTGTCGCGGATGACGGACATCACCGTCACGCATCCGGGATGGCCGGACACGCCGGTATCGTTGACGAGGAAGGCACTGCGGCAAGACATGGATTGCACGCCTCAGGCTGCCGCAGCCAGCTCCGCAAGAATTTCATGATTTTCGAGGCGCATGTGCTCGTCGAGATCCCCGATGAGCTTGGAGATGCCGGCATAGAGTTCCCGCCATGACACACAGGCATCGGCGGGCAAGTGAAAATAGTGAGCGAGCTCGCGGATCAGGGCCAGGCTTTCGTCCTGAAAATCGTGATCGTGGCGCACTGCGCCGGCCGTCGCGGCGAGACCTTGCCTCCTGCCGTCGAGCAGGGCCGGAAACAGTTCCGTCTCCTCCTTGCGCATATGCGCTTCGAGGTCGATCTGCAGGAGCGCCAGCGCGTCACCCAAGCCATGCGGTGCGGCAGGATGATCGGCGTGGCGCTGCTCCACCTCCCGGGCGAGTGCCACGAGTTCCGGAAGTTCGCGCCGGTGAGTGGCGTGAAAACGTTCTAGAATGTGAGCGATCAGGTCCCCGGCGGGGGTGGAAGGGCGGAGAATCGCGGTCATGGCGGGGTTGCTGCCTCTCAAGCGTCTGCGCCTTGATAGGAAGAGACGACTCCAGGGTCTTTGTGCTGGATCAAGTTCACATCGGGGCGCGGCGGGAGAAAGCGTTTTCACCGATCCGGGGAGTTGCGCCGCGACAAAGAGACGGCGGTGCGTGATGCGCTAGTCTCGCTTCAGGATGGCGCGGATCATTTGATGACAATCGAATACACCTCACTCGTGGACGACGTCATGCGCCAGCACCCGGCGACGATCCGGCTGTTCCTCGTCCGCCGCATGGGTTGCCCCGGCTGCCCCATCGCCTGCTTTCACACGGTGGAGGATGCCTGCCTCGAGCATGGCGTGGAAGCCGAGGCGTTCCTGAGAGAATTGCGCACCCTTGCGGAGGAGGACGTTGCCGCCGCGTCCTGAGCGTTCAGGATGAGCCCTCGGCCAGCTGGAACAGGCGGTGCGGGTCTGTGAGCGTGATCTTCTGGCGGCCGCTTTCGACCAGCCCCCTCTCTTCCCAGGCGCTGAGCACGCGGCTCACGGTGTGGAGGGTCGCACCCGTCATCTCCGCCACATCCTGGCGGGAGATCGGGAAATCGATGAGAATTCCGGCTTCCACCTTGCGGCCCGACTGTTGTGCCAGCCTCAGGAGTGCGTGGGCGATGCGGCGCTCAACCTGCTCGGTCGACATCTCGACGACGCGCGTGTGCGCATCCTGCAGCCTCCCGCCAACCGTGCGCAGCGTATTTGCGACGAGCGAGGGATAGCTCGCCGAGAGCCGCGGCCAGATGGCGCTGGGCCAGACGAGGGCGACGCTGTCGACAACGGCACTGGCCGTCGCGGGATAGCTCGAACGTCCGAGCGCCATGGCTACTCCGAACAGCTCGCCGGGCGAAACGTAGCGGACCACCACCTGCTGGCCGTCGGGCGTCAAGCGGTAGACGCGAAGATGGCCATTGAGGAGCAGATAAAAGGATTGCGCAGGCTGGTCCTGCTGGAACACGTCCGCACCCTTCGGATAACGCACTGATTGGGCATCGCGCAGAACGTCCTCCTGCTCGCGCGGCGAGAGACCTTCGAAAAGCGGGAGATGGGCGATCAGCATGCGGTCGAGGGCGGGCACCGGAACCTCCAGGCCGGGAGGTATAGCCCAGCGGCCGGTCGCCGCAATGTCCAATCGGACGTTCAACGTCCGGTGTTCAGCCGTGGTTGGGCGCAACCAAAATCTAGGGCGCCAGCGGCATTGAACGCGCGATGCGCCAGGAAACCCAGACGGGACCGGAGCTCGGGATGGCGGCGAGTTCGGAGTTCTTCACCAGCACCTTGCAGAGCAGGCCTTCGACCCTGACACGGCACATCGCGGTGGGACCCGAGAACACCGGTTCAGCCATCTCGCCCCGCAGGATGCAGAGATCGGAACTCTTCTCCGGCTGGACCACGGAAATCGTCATCTCCTCAGGCCGCACCCCCAGGATCGGCTTCGCATGCTCTCCCGGGACCATGGGCCACGGCAGCAATGCGCCGCCGGCGAGCCTCAGCCCCTCCCGCTCGGGCTTTCCTTCGAAGAAATTCACCTCTCCCAGGAAGGATGCCGTGAAGCGGTCGCTTGGCCGGTGGTAGAGATCGCGGGGCGATCCTGCCTGAACGAGGGCGCCGGCTCGGAGTATGCCGATCCGGTCGCTCAGCGTGAGGGCCTCCTCCTGGTCGTGAGTGACGAACACCGTGGTGATGCCCACCTCGCGCTGGATGCGTTTCAGCTCTACCTGCATCTCGACGCGGAGCGCCTTGTCGAGTGCGGAGAGCGGCTCGTCGAGGAGAAGGACGCGCGGCCGCGTCACGATGGCGCGCGCCAGGGCGACGCGCTGGCGCTGCCCGCCCGAGAGTTCATGGGGTTTCCTGCCGCCCAGTCCCTGAAGCTGCACGAGGTCGAGGGCCTCGCCGACCCTCCGCTTCAATTCTTGTGACGCCACGCGCCGCACCTTGAGGCCGAAGCCGATGTTGTCCGCAACCGTCATGTTGGGGAAGAGCGCATAGGACTGGAACATCATGCCGATCTCGCGTTTCTCGACCGGCACGCGCTCGACCGGCTCGCCGCCGATGGTGACGCTGCCCGAATCCGGGTAGACGAAACCGGCAATGACGCGGAGCAGCGTGGTCTTGCCGCTGCCCGAAGGCCCGAGAAGGCCGAAGAGCTCGCCGTCGGGGAAATCGAGCGACACGTCGTCCAGCGCCTTGGTCGCGCCATAGGCAAGCGACACGTTGCGGACCTTGACCTCGGCCATTACCGCTCCCCACCGAATTTGAAATAGCGCGAAGCCGCCAGCATGACGGCCATGGATACGGCAATGATGATCGTCGAGATGGCGTTGATCTCGGGCGTGAATCCCTTGCGGATCGCCGTGTAGATCACCACGGGCAGCGTGGCGTCACCCGGTTTCGCAAGGAAATAAGAGACGACGAACTGGTCGAAGGAGACCGCGAAGGAGAAGAGCGCCCCCGCCACCACGCCCGACGCGATCCATGGCAGGGTGACGTGGCGTGTCACCTGCCACTGGCTGGCGCCGAGCGAGCGCGCCGCCTCCTCGAGCTGCCGGTCGAAGGTCTGGAGCCTGGCGGCGACGACGACGATGACATAGGGCAACGCCAGAGCCACATGGCCGAGGATCACCGCGGGCGTGCCCCTGCCGATTCCTACCCAGAAAAAGAAGATCAGCATGGCGGTGCCGATGATGAGCCAGGGAATGGCGATGGGCGGAAAGAGCAGCGCCTGCAGCAGCCGCTTGCCGGGAAACTCGTAGCGGAACAGGGCGATCGCCGCGGCGGTGCCGAGGGCCGTCGCGATCAGCGTGGTGGCGAGCGCGATCCACAGGCTGCGCCACGACGAGGCGACAATTTCCGCATTTGCCGCAAGCTTGCGGTACCAGTCGAGCGTGAAGCTCAGCGGAAAGGCGTAGAATTCGGATGCGTTGAAGGACATCAGCGCCATCACCAGGATGGGCGCGTAGAGAAAGAACAGCACGAGCCAGACATAGGCCCGGCCGAAGGCATGCGCCGCAGCGCCGGGCCGCCTCACGCCGCCCTCCTGAGAACCGGGCTCGACAGACCGAGGATCACCAGCACCACGGCGAGCAGGATGAAGGAGAGCGCCGCACCGAGCGGCCAGTTGAACACGGCGACGAACTGGTCCTCGATCAGCGTGCCGTAGAATGTGCCGTGCTTGCCGCCGAGGATGCGCGGCTCCATGAAGGAACCGGCCACGGGAACGAAGATCAGAACCGCGCCCGCGGCAAGGCCCGGCAGGGACAGAGGCAACAGCAGACGGAACAGAATCGTGCGGAAGGGTGCTCCCAGCGAGCGCGCGGCCTCGAGAATGCTCTCGTCGATTGCCTGGAGCGCCAGGTAGCAGGTGAGGATGACGTAGGGCAGATAGGAATGGACGAGCCCGACCACCACCGCGGTGTAGCTGAACATGAGATTGATCGACACGTCGATCGGCAGGATGGCCTCGAGCGTGTGGTCGATGATGCCGTTGCCGCGCAGCACGATGGCCCAGGAGAAGATGCGGACGAGGCTGTTGCTCCAGAATGGCAGGATGATCAGCAGGAACAGCGCCTCGCGCGCCCGGCCCCTGATCTGGCGCGCCAGAACATAGGCGCAAGGGTAGCCGATCAGCACGCAGATGAGCGTCACCACGGCGGCAAGCAGGAGCGAATGGCCGAGCAGATCTGGATAGATCGAGCGCTCGAAGAATTCCGCGTAATTGGCAAGCGTGACGTGCCACTCGGCATTGGTGAAGGGCGCGGCCGAGAGGAAACTGAAGAACAGCATGGCCGACAACGGCAGGAAAACCGCCACCGTCAGCCAGAGATAGGCCGGCGCGAGGAGAGACCCCGCGCGCCAGCCGTCGTTGCGGGAAATGACCGCGGCCAAGCTACTGGGCCGTCTTCACGTCCTGCCAGAGCTCGGTATAGGCCTTGCGCTTGTCGTCGGCGAGCGGCTTCATGAACTGCACGCGCGCCACCACCGCCGGGTCCGCGAAGGTCTTCTTGTTGAAGTCGGTGTCAGGCAGCGCCGCATTTGCCTTGGAGTTGGCGGAGCTGGGCGCACCCTTGGCCGCCCACTGGACGTAGAATTCGGGATCGATCATCCAGTTTATGAAGGCACGGGCGGCCTCCTGGTTCTTCGAGGCCGTCGGGATGGCGAGGCTGTCGAGCCAGCCCACTGCACCCTCATCCGGCACGATGAAGGCCACGGGCAGGCCCTTCGATGCCGAGCGGCCCGCACCTCCCGACCAGAAGGTCGAGACGGTGAAGTCGCCCGCCGAAAAGAACTGGTTCCAGTCATTCTCGGAGGACCAGAAAGTCTTGATCTGCGGCATGAGCTGCTGGAGCTTCGCCTTCACCGCGTCGAGATCCTTGACGTCGTTCATGTCCTGACCGAGGGCCATGGCGGCGAATTGCACGGCCTCGACACCGTCGTCGCGGATCGAGACCTTGCCGGCATACTGCGGATCCCAGAGCACGTTGAGCGAGGTCGGGAGCGGCTTCACCTCTCCGGTGTTGACGGCAAGCCCGGTGGCGCCCCAGGTCCAGGCCACGCCATAGACCTCGCCGTTCGGCACGAGGTCCGGGTTCTGGCCCATGTTCGGAGCCAGGTCCTTGACGTTGGGCATGTCGGAGGTGTCGATCTTGGTGATCAGCCCCTCGTCCTTGGCCTGGCCGGTATATGCGGAATTGACCAGAACCACGTCATAGGCGCCGGGATTGGTGCGGAGCTTCGTCAGCATTTCCTGCTCCGAGGTGAAATAGTCATGCACGACCTTGACGCCGGTCTTCTTCTCGAACGCCTCGACGGCGAAGGCCTCGTCCGTGCCGTAGCCCTGCCAGTTGAGCACGCGGATCTCGCCTGCGGCATGGGCGAAGCCCGCCGTGGCGGCGAAGGCCGCGGCACTCATGGCGCCCAGCAGGATGCGCCTGTTGATCGTCATCATTCTCTGTCCTCCTCCTGTTGGGCGTCTCCTGCGCCCGGTTAAAGCCAATTCTCTCATGCACGTGCGGCCAGAAAGCGCCGGGTCTCGGCAAGATCCGGCGAGGTGGCCGGACCCGCACGGGTCGTCGAAAGCGCCGCCGCGGCGTTGGCGAGGCGGGCGGCCGCCGCGGGCGCCTCGCCGCGCAGCAGGGCGGCGATGAAGGCTCCGTCATGCGTGTCGCCCGCGCCGTTGCTGTCGATGCAGTCGACGGCGAAGCCGGGATGATGGGCGACGCTGCCCGTCAGGCCGAGCCAGCAGCCCTCCGCACCGCGCCGGACGAGGGCGCCCGCCCGCCCCCGCGACAGCGCCATCGCCGCGGCGGCAGGATCGGCTAGGCCGGTCAGCACCGAGGCCTCGCGGCTGTTGGCACTCACCCAGTCGGCCCGCGCCATGACGGCATCGAGCGCATTACGCGGGATCTCCGCCACGGTGGGACCGGGATCGAAGAAGAGCAAGGGCGGCCGCTCGAGCGCCAGGAGCCAGGGCAGGAACGCCGCGGCGCTCTCGGACTTGTAGAGCGAGTATCCGGTGAGCAGCCCGAAGGCGAATGACGCCGCATCGAGCGCGGCGAGGTGGCCCAAGGTAACGCGCCGCTCCGCGCCATGGTGCGAGATGAAACTCCGCTCGCCCGAGGCATCGACGATGACGGCGCAGCTGCCCTGGTCGATGTCGGCCCGGCCCACCGCTGCAATGGAAATGCCCTCCTCCACCAGCTGGCGGGCGGCGATCTCCGCCAGGAGGCCGGTGCCGAGCACGCCGCCATATGTGACATCGGCCCCCATGCGCCGGGCCGCTACCATGGCATTGAAGCCGCCACCTGCCGTCATGGCGAAACTCTGGGTCTCGACCTCCTCGCCGGGTGCTGGCAGGTGGTCGACCCGATGCACGAGATCAATGACGATGCCGGACAACTGAAGCAGGTCCCTCATTGCGCAGCACCCCCGCTGCGCGACTGGCGGATGGCGAGAAGCCCCTCGGCGAGGGGTGCCACGTCGAGACCGTTGACGCGCACAACCTCCTGCCATGCGGCTGCCGGGATGGCCGCGAGCCCCTTGCATGCCGCCGCCATGCCGCAGGAGATGGCGCCGATGGTATCGGTGTCGTCGCCGATGGCGGCACTCAGCAGTGCGGCTTCCCACGGATCGCCGCCGGCAAGCCGGACGATGGCGAAGGCCATGGGAATGGACTCGATGGCCGCGACGCTGGTGCCAATTCCGACCCCGATGGCACGTGCTTCCGCCTCGCCCTTCTTTCCTTCGGCGAGCGCCAGCGCGCGCCGGATGGCCCGCGCCACCGAACCCGCCGCGGGGGGCGTGCCACGCCTTTCGCCTTCCTCGGCGGCGGCAAGTGCCAGCGGCAGCGTTTCCTCGAAGCTCTTGCCCGCGATGCCGGCGCTCACCACGGCGGCCACGGCGGAAGCGGCACTGATCGCTTCGCCGGTGTTGTGAGTCAGCCGGCAGCTTTCCTCCACCGCATCGACGAGCACGGGAACCGGTTCGGGAGGCGTGGCGATCGCCACCGGCACGATGCGCATGGCGGCGCCGTTGGTGGTGCCGGAGCGCCCGGCCTCGCTGGCCGGAACACCGCGCTGCAGGGCCTCGATCGCCCGTTTCGTCGAAGGCCCCAGAAGATCGTTGACACCCCGGGCATGCGTGTCGCGTTCCCAGGCGAGCAGCTCGTTCGCCCAGGCCTTCTGGTCGACGGCGCCGTTCCTCGCGAGGAGATGGCGGGCGAGGAGCAGGCTCTGCTCGGTATCGTCGGTGACAGTGCCGGCCTTGAGCCCGGCGCTGACCGGCTGGCTCGGCGCGGCATCCCGGAAGCCGGTGATCGCGCCATAGGCCGCAGCGATCTCTTCGGGTGTCATGGTCTGGGTGGGCATCCCCATGGCATCGCCGACCGCCACACCCGCCAGGGCGCCCAGGGCACGGTCGCGAGCGGAGGACATTCCCATCAGAACTCCAGGTGAAGGGCAAAGTGACGGGGGTCGAGCAGGCTCACGACATATTCGAGAAGCCGCCCCTTGGCATCGCGAGCGAGCCGGCGCGTGCGGAGGAAGGGTGTTCCGGGCATGCTGCCGACCAATGCCGCATCGGCCTCTCCCAGGCATTCGACCTCCGCCCATTCCTCTCCCGAATGCACGCTGAGGCCCGCCTGCCGCAGGGTGGCTGCGAGGGAGCCGGCATGCAAACCTTCGGCAAGGACATGGGCGAGCTCCGGCCGCAGCGGCACCCGGCTGCGCTCGATCGAGATGACACGGCCCGTGCCGCTCAGCGCCCGCGTGCGGTCTATGGCGATGAAATCGACGCAGCTTTCGTTCAGCGCCGCCGCAAGTTCGGCATCCCGCACGCGTTCGAGCCGCAGGAGCCTCGTTTCGACGGCCTCCTTCTGGCGCGAGAGGGCGCGCGTCCAGCCCAGAGTATTGTCGATGGTCTGACCGTCGAAGGTGACGAAGGAGCCGATGCCCACCCTCGTCGTGATGAGGCCCTTGCCGGCGAGCGCCTCCAGCCCCTTGCGCACCGTGCTGCGGCTCACCGCGAAACGGCGGACGAGTTCGTTCTCGCTTTCGAGCCGTGCTCCGAAGCGAAGCTTTCCCGAGCGGATGTCGCGCTCAAGAGCCTCGGCAATGCGGTGCGGCTTGGCAGCCGCAACGGCAGGTGACTTGCTCGATGCGCGCAGGCGGGGGCTTCCGGTCATCAGACCTGTCTATACCTGTCTGAAAGCGCTCCGTCGACTCCCCCGTGAACGTGAAGCCCTCATTCATTGCGGGACAGGGTCCCGGTGCCATGGCGGGGCAAGTGTCCCCCCTGAGTGTTGTCCGACGAAGCTTGCAAAGGTTTTCTCCGGCGAAAGCGCCGCCTTTGGCAACTGGCACGCGAATCGCATTCCCTCGCTGCAGTGAGTTCAGCGCGCGAGGTCTGCCCGATGGGAATCCACACCAGCATCGACGAACACGGTTCATTCCCTCTGAGCAGAGAGGCCCGTCTTGACGTTTCCTGCCTCTCCAGCATGGCCGCGGTCGAGGCATTCCTGCCGGCCTGGCGACGGCTCGATTCCCAGCGCTGCGGAAGCCACGATTACTTCCAGACAAGCGAATGGTGCATGGCGTGGCTGGAGCACCATGCCACGACCCGCATCCAGCCGCGCGTCTTCGTGGCTTCCGAGGCCGGCCGGCCGGCCGCCGTCTGGCCGCTGATGCTGGAGGCCCGCCGCTTCGGCCCTCGCATCCTGCGGAACCTCGGTGCCCCGCACACGCAATATGCCGGATTGCTGGTGCGGGAGGGAGCCGATGCGGGTGCCGCGGCAGCGGCGCTGTGCGAAGAGGTCCTTTCCGGCGGCCATGCTGACCTCGCGGTCATCGACATGCTGCCGCGGTCCAGTGCGCTCGGACGGGCGCTGGGTGAGCGCCATGACGGCAGCACGCCCGGCTCCGAGGCTTCGATCCTCGATCTCACATGCTTTGCCGACAGCGAAGCCTATCTGGCGAGCCTCGGGAAGACCCAGCGCCGCAACCGCAACCGGCGGCGCAACCAGCTCGCCAGGTCGGGCGAGATCGGTTTCCGGGTGCTGCGGCCGGCCGATCCCGACTTCGCATCCGGCATCGCCCAATGCCTCCGCTTCAAGCAGAGCTGGCTCGAGCACACCGGGCGCATCAGCCTTGGCCTGTCGATGCCTGGCCATGCGCAGTTCCTCGCCCGTCTCGGCAGTTCGGCCATTCTCTTCGAGCTCTCGGCAGGAGGAATGCCGGTGGCGCTCGAGCTCGGCTTCCTGCGCAACCGGCACTACTACGCCTACATCGGGGGTTTCGACTGGGCCTTGCGGGAATGCTCGCCAGGCAAGATCCAGATGGACATGACCGTGTGCTGGCTGATCGACAACGGCGCTCACGCCTATGATCTCCTGGCGAACCCTTCCGACTACAAGGACTCCTGGTCCAACACCACGCTGAAACTCGCCAATCATGAAGTGGGGCTCACCGCTGCTGGCTCGCTGTGCGCGAGGCTCTGGTACTCGACGTCGCGTCCGGCCCTGAAGAAGCTCATGCTCAGCCTGCCGCCGTCCTACCGGACCGGCATCCGCGGCGCGCTCAGCCAGGCCTTGACCCTCCTTGCCTGACGCCACCACCACATTCGTGATCCGCGTGGCGGGAGCCGGCCTGGCGCTCGCGCAGCAACTTCTTCTCGCACGCCTGATGACGGGTCCCGATTACGGAGCCTATGTCATCGCGCTCGCCTGGATCGCGGCGCTCGGAAGCCCTGTCTCGCTGGGTCTTGCAGAGGCCGCCGTCCGTATTCTCCCGCGCTATGCGGCCCGCGGACGCATCACGCGGTTGGAAGCCTTCTTCGCCAGCGGCTGGCGAATGGCGGCCACCACCGGTGCAATGAGCGCCATCGGCGGCGGCGCACTCCTTGCGCTGCTTCCGTTCGGCGCCATGGGGCTTCACACCGGCATCATCGTCCTTGCCGGGCTTCCGCTGATCGCAATCGACTATTTTCTCGACGGCGTCGCCCGGGGCATGGGCTGGTTCCGGCTGGGCACGCTGAACTACTTCGTGCTGCGGCCGCTTCTCGTCGCTGCAGCCTGCCTTCTCCTCCACGTCTCCGGCGAGGGACTGACGCTCGCTTCTGCCGGCGCGGCGACCATTCTCAGCATGGCCGCCACGACAGGTGCTCTCCTCCTCGTCTTCAGGCGCCGGCTGAGCACCGGCAGGCCCGAGCGCGCCGGCCCCCGCCTCGCCAGGCTATGGCTCCGCTCCGCGATCCCGATGCTGGTGGTGACCGGTCTCGATGGTCTCATGCCTGCGGCGGCGCTGCTTGCCGTGGGCCTCCTGCTGGGGCCTGCCGAGGCGGGGCTCTACGGCACGGCGGAGCGCCTGCTGTCGCTTGCCAGCTTCGCGCAGTTCGCCGTGCTCTTCGTCAGCGCCCGGCTGATGAGCCTTTCACTGGTTGGGGCAGGAGCCGAAAGCCCCGAGCGAAGCCTCCAGCGCGCCACCGCCGGCACCTTGCTGGCAACCGGCGGGGCACTGGCCGCGACCCTGGCCCTGGCGCCACATCTTCTCACGCTGTTCGGCCCCGAATTCGGCGAGGCCCATCAGGCGATGTTCATCCTCGCGCTGGCCTTGCTCGCCCGCGCGGTCGCCGCACCCTGTCACGAGTTCCTGCTCCTCGCCGGGCAGAACCGGGCGCTCGGCCTTATCAACGGTGCCACGCTTTTCCTGCTCGCGGGGCTCATGACGCTGCTCTCTCCGCTCTGCGGGCTCACAGGGGCGGCCGTGGCGGCGGCATGCTCCATGGCGGTGCGCTCGGCCCTGCTGCTGCGACAGGCGCGGGTCAGCATGGGCCTATCTGCCCTTCCGGCGCTGCGGCCGCGGGCTTCGGGGCCGGCAAATTCAGCGGTCTGAACTTCGTGCGCCGCCCCCGGGGGCGCTCTTCTGGCCCGTTTCGGTGTCGTCGGGGGCGCTGGCGGCGAAGGGATCGCTGCCTTCCGGCGCGCTCCGATGGGCTCTCCCGGCTTCCTTGCCGCCGGCGAGACGCAGATTGTTCTGCACGTGGCGCACGCCGCGGACCGCGTGCGGCAGGTCTTCCGCGCCTTAGCGCGCTCGCCCATGATCGGTCCTCCGGCATCTTGCCGCTCCGCCGTCAAACCCTCGGAACAGGCGAAGTTCCGGGCTATTCCGCGGCCTTGAGCTGCGGCCTGGGCTGCAGGGTCTTCGGCGCCGCCTCAGCCGGGGCGGACTTCTGCCTGCCGAAGCCCAGCTTCCCCGCCAGGTCTTCGAACAGGGTGAGGACGACGGGCACCACGACGAGCGTCAGGATGCTCGAACTGATGAGACCGCCGATCACCGCATGAGCCATGCCGGCGCGCTGCTGGCCACCTTCGCCCAGGCCCAGCGCCAGCGGCACCATGCCGAAGATCATGGCGAGCGTCGTCATCAAGATGGGCCGCAGACGCACATCGGCCGCGCGCATGATCGCGGTTGTGCGTTCCATCCCCCCGGCGCGCGCCTGGTTGATGAAGTCGACGAGGAGAATGGCGTTCTTCACCACGAGGCCCATGAGCATGATGAAGCCGATGGCGGAGAACAGGTTGAGGGTGGATCCCCAGGCGAGAAGGCCGAGGAACACGCCGATGAGCGACAGCGGCAGTGAAGTCATGATCGCCAGCGGCTGCAGGAAGCTGCCGAACTGCGATGCGAGCACGATGTAGATGAATACGACTGCGAGAATAAGGGCGCGGCCTGCCTCGCCGGAGGTTTCCGCGATGTTCTCGGCCGCACCGCCCGCCGCGAAACCGTAGCCGGGTGGCAGCTCGACTGTCTTCAGGAGGTTCGCGATGTCTGCGTTGATGTCGCCCGCGGCGCGGCCGCTCTTGTTGGCGGTGATCTGCACCTCGCGCGTCAGGTCGCGGCGGTTGATCTGGGAGGGGCCGAAGCCCGGTTCGAGCTTCGCCACCTCGCGCAGCGGCACCATGCGCGCCGAACCGTCCGCCTCGCGGAGCGTGCTCGACAGCGGCAGGCGCGAGAGGTCCTCCGCCGTCCGCCGGTCGCTCTCGGGAAGCCGCACATTGACGTCGTAATTCTCGCCTGCCGGGCTGCGGAAACTGCTCACGTCCTGACCGGCGAGCAGCACGCGCAAGGTCTCGGAGAGGCTGCGCAGGCTGATGCCGAGATCGCTCGCCAGCGGCTGGTCCAGCGTCACGTCAAGGGTAGGCCTCGCCGCCTTGAGGCTCGACTCGATGTCGACCACACCGGGCACCTCGGCAATGAGGCCCCTCACCTGCTGCGAGATGCGGGCGAGTTCCGCGGTATCCGGGCCCTGCACGCTGATCTGGATGGGCTTGCCATTGCCAACGCCCGGGAGACCAAGGGAAAGCTCGAGACCTGCGATGCTGGACAGGCGCTGCCGCATGAGATCCACCAGTGCCTCGGCGGAACGGACGCGCTCACCGATCGGCTTCAGGGCAACGAAGATCGAGGCCTGGTTCTTTCCGGAAGCGTCGCCGCTGTTGATCGTGGCATAGGTGTAATCGATCTCCGGGAACTCCTTCAGTGCCGCTTCGACCTGGCGAAGCTTCGATTCCGTGTAGTCGAGCGAGGAACCCACGGGTGCCGCCACCTTGACCGAGATTTCGCCCATGTCGGCGCTCGGCACGAATTCGGTGCCGATCTTCGCCACCAGGGTGAAGCTGCCGAAGAACAGGGCGAGGGCGGCGATCACCACCACCCAGCGCCGCCTCAGGCTGAAGCGCAGGAGTGGATGGTAGATGGCGAGGATGCCCGCCATCAGCCAGTCGATACCGGCCGCCAGCCAGCCGAGCGGGCCACGGGGCCGCCGCTCCGCATCGGGGTCGGGCCACACGCTGGAGAGCATGGGGTCGAGGGTGAAGGAGACGAAGAGCGAAATGAGCACCGCCACCGCGACGGTGATGCCGAACTCGAAGAAGAACTGCCCGATGATACCGCCCATGAAGGCGAGCGGAGCGAAGACCGCGACGATGGCAAGCGTCGTCGCCAGCACGGCGAGGCCGATCTCCCTGGTGCCTTCGAGTGCGGCGCGCACATGGTCCTTGCCCATGGCGAGATGGCGGCTGATGTTCTCGCGCACCACGATCGCGTCGTCGATCAGTATCCCGATCGCCAGCGAAAGCGCCATCAGCGTCATGGTGTTCAATGTGAAGCCGAAGAAAGCGAGCGCCGCGAAGGTGCCGATGACGGAGACGGGCAGCGTGAGCCCCGTGATCACGGTCGAGCGCCAGGAGTGAAGGAACAGGAACACGATTGCGATGGTGAGAAAGCCGCCCTCAATGAGCGTGCTCCGCACGTTGCTCACCGAACTGCGGATGCCCTTGGAGGAATCCCGCACCACCGACAGCTTGACGTCCGCAGGCAGATCCTCGTTCATGCGGGCGAGAGCGGCGAATATGCCATCCGCCACCGCGATGGTGTTGGCGCCCTGCACCTTGACGATGTCGATCGCAAGCGCCGGCTTGCCGTTGAAGGAGGCGAGGCTCGCCTTCTCTTCCTGCGAATCGGCGATTTCGGCGACATCGGCGAGACGGACGGGAACCCCTTCGCGCTGGGCGAGAATGAAACGGCCCAACTCATCAGGCGTCTTGGCGGCACCTTCGATCTGCACCACCCGGTCCTCGCGGCCGCTGGTGACGGAGCCCGCCGGAAGATCCTGGTTTTCGCTGCGGATCGTGTCCAGCACCTGGTCTATGCCGATGCCGAAGGCCTCCAGACGCTCCGGCTTGAGCAGTACGTCGATCTGCCGCCTGACGCCGCCCACGATCGTGGCGCTGCCCACGCCGGGCACGGTCTGAAACCGCTTGAGAATGGTCTCGTCGGCCAGCGTCGTGAGATCGCGCAGGCTGCGTCCCGGACCTTCGACGGCCACCGAGACGATGGGCGCGCTCGCGGGGTCGAAGCGGGTCACTTTCGGGTCTTCGACCTCCTCGCGGAGTTCGCCGCGGACTGCCGCCACCTTCTCCCGGACCTCCTGGGCGGCGGTCTCGGAACTGGTCTGGAGCGAGAACTCGACGATCACGACGGAGACGCCCTCATAGGAGCGCGAGGTGACGGTATCGACGCCGCTGATGGTGTTGACCGCATCCTCGATCTTCTCCGTGACGTCGCTTTCAACCGCTTCCGGCGAGGCACCCGGATAGTCGGTGGCGACCACGACGGTGGGAATGTCGACATCGGGGAACTGGTCGATGCCGAGCCGCTGGTAGGAAAACAGGCCGATCACCACGATCGCCACCATCATCATGGTGGCGAAGACCGGGTTGGCGACGCTGATGCGGGTGAGGAACATGGCGTTCAGGGCCCGCTGACGCGCACCGGCGTCTCGGGAGCCAGCACGATTGCGGGGACGGAGATGATGCGGTCGCCGCGCGACAGGCCCTCCGGAACCGGCACACGGTCTAGCGTGCCACGGGAGTCGGGGATCACGGACTGGCGGCGGATGCGGCCATCCTCGAGCTTCAGCACATGAGCGCCGTTGCCGTCGCTGCGGATGGCAGCGGGGGGAACGGCAAGAACGTCCACCTCCTCCCGGATCACGATTTCGCCCGAGGCGAACATGCCGCCGCGCAGCGCCCCTTCCGGGTTTTCGACCTGGATGTGGACGGGAATCGAGCGCGTGCCGGACCTTGCGACTGGGTTGATGCGGGTCACCGTGCCCCGGAACGTCTCATCGTCGATTCCCGGGACGCGGAATTCCGCAGCCTGGCCCACTTCCACCTGGCCGATTTCACTCGCCGGCACGGGAGCGTCGATCTCCATCTCCTGCAGCGAAACAAGCGTCATCAGCGTCATGTCGATGGAAACCTTGTCGCCGGGATTGACGCTGCGCTCTGCGACGATGCCGTCGATCGGCGCCGTGACCTCGGCCTTGGCCAAGGCCTTCCTCGCCGTTGCGACCTGCGCCTCGAGCGCGCGGACCGTCGATCCGGCGGCATCGAAAGCGGCCTCGACCTCGTTCACCGCCTGGCGCGCGGCATAGCCCTTGCTGGCGAGCTTCTGCTTGGCTTCACGGTTCTTGCGGGCGAGATCGAGCTGCGCCCTGGCGCCCTCGAGATTGGCGGTGCGCTCGTCGAGTGCGCTTTCGAGATCGGCCACGTCTATGCGGAGCAGCACGTCGCCCCTTTTCACGGCCTCGCCCTCGCGCACCAGCACCTCGCCCACGGGGGCTGCGACCTCTGCCTTCACCGTGGTCTGCTCGAGGGGCTGCAGCGTGCCGGTGAAGGGAACCGTGAAGCGCAGCGTTTCGGGCTCGACGAGGAAGATCTCGCTCTCGGTGAGTTCGACGGGCCGCGGTACGGACGCCTTCTCCTGCCGTGAAGACTGCGGCGCCTGCCGGGCCTCGAGATAGGGCTCGAGCCTCGCCGCAAAGGGCTTCAGATGCGGAACGACATGGGGGCCGACGCTGGGAGCGGCTGCCGTACCGAGGCCCGTCCCCAGAAGCGCGGCGAGCGCCACGACGATGAATTTCTTGACCATGGGGGAGATCAGGCCCTTCCAGGGTGAGCGGTGGCGGGGGCAGGGATCGGTAGGCGTGCTTCGAGTTCCGCGAGAAAGGCTGGAACGCTTTCCTTCAGGAATGCGCGCTCCGCCGCGACGAGGTTCCGGCCCATGGCGAGCGCGAAGCGCTGGCCCGGCTCGGAAGGCGCGGCATGGCCCTCGAGCTCCACCGCCAGGGCATCGAGTTCGGCTTCGCGCTGGCCGAGCGCATCGCGAAGCTTCTCCGGCGGCAGGAGATGGGCGAACATGAGGAGCGCCACGAGTTCGGAACGGACGCGATGACGGCCCTCGAGTGCGCCCAGCGAACGGGCCAGCCTGCGGCGGCCCGGCTCGAGAAGGCGATAGACGGTCTTGTTGGGGCGGCCTTCCTGCGCATGAAAGGTGCCGGCGATGAGCCCTTCCTGCTCCAGCGCCTTGACCGCCGCATAGATGCTGCTCGGCGCAACCTCCATGAAGCGGGCAAAAACGTCCTCGACCTTGCCCCGGATCTCGTAGGGCGAGGCATCTCCGAGCGACAGCACGGCAAGGCAGAGGGTCTTTGCATCCACGGCCGACATACTCCAGTTCGGAGTATGAGGTGGGGTCCGAGAAGCGGCGTTTCAAGTCAGGATGTCGGTTCTTCCAACCTTCCGTTGCGTCGCCATGCGCGGCGCAGGGTCGGACCGCCGCATGGAGGTTTCCATGCGGCGGAACCTGACGTTCAGTTGAGAGAGGCCTTGATCTTGCCGACCTCCTCGGCGCTGATCTCACCCGTGGTGGTGACCACGCCGTCCTTGATCTTCCACAGGCGGAAGGGGCCGGTAATGTCGCCATGCTGGTCGAAGGAGATGGGGCCGATGACGCCTTCATACTTTATGGGCTTACCCTCCTTGATGAGGGCAAGCGCCTTGGCGAACTCCTCCTTGCCGGCATGGACGGGCTCGCCCGCCGGGTCCGTCACCTGGCGGATTGCCTCCTTGATGGCGGCGGCATCGCCCTTGCCGGCCTTGGCGGCGGCGAGCGCCACGATGGCGCCGGCGTCATAGGAGCGGTCGGCGGCGGGCGCATCGGGCTTGATGCCGCCCGAGAAGGCCTCGTAATTGCCGTAGAAATACTTCGTCGAGGCGGTTTCGCTGGTGCCTGACGACGTGCCATAGGCTTCGTTCAGGTATTGCGCGCCAACGGCGTTGATGAAGTCCTCGGAGTTCATGCCGTCGTTCAGCAGGAACTTCTGGGGGCCCCCCGCCGAGATCCATGCGCGGGCCACGGTGGCGCCATCGACCGGATAGCTGACGAGGTAAAGCGCCTCGGGCTCGCCCGCCATGGCGGCACTCGCCTCGGCGGCATAGCTCGCCTGCTTCTCGTTATAGGGGGTGACGGATGTGATCGTCCCGCCGAGCTTCTCGTAGGCGGCGGAGAACTCGCGCACCATGTTCACGCCGAAATCGTTGTTGACGTGGATGATGGCGATCTTCTTCAGGCCCTGATCGAGGGCGTATTTCGCCGCCGCGGTGCCCTGCAGCGCATCCGACGTGATGGTGCGGAAGAACACGCCGTTGGTCTTGCCCTCGCGGCCCAGCGCGGTGAGGGTGGGCGAGGAGGACGCGGGCGAAACCTGAACGACGCCGGCGGGTGCCGTCACCGAGGTCAGAATCGGGATCGACATCGGCGAGATGATGCCGCCGATGATGACCGGCACCTTCCTGATGTTGACGAGCTGGGTGGCCTGGTCCACCGCGACGTTGGCCTGGGTCTGGCTGTCGCGCGTGTCGGTGACGAGGTTGCAGCCGTTGACGCCGCCCGCCTCGTTGAAGTCTCGGAAGGCCATCTCGACCGACTTGGCGCCGGCCTGTCCATAGGCGCCGGCGGGGCCCGTCAGCTCGAGCACCACGCCGATCGTGATGTCGCACTCGGCGGCATTGGCGGCCGCGGAGGAACTGGCGATGATGCCGAGTACCGAAGCCGCCATGAGCAGTTTCTTCATGTGTCTTTCCTTCCCTGTTGAAACCCGGCGCGCAGGCGCCGGCGAATATGCGGTCAATCCTGCGGCGCCGTCTCCCGCGGCGCTGTCGCCTTTCCTTCGCTGTTGAGATTGTATTTCATGATTGCGCCGTGGCGCCCGCTCGTGTCGCGTTCCAGCGCATAGACATCTCCATCGAGCATCCTGGAACGGGCGAGCACGGAATCGACAGCCTGGAGGTCTTCCTCCGACAGCCGCAGCGCCGCGATACGGAGATTCGCCTCGAGATGCGCGCGATTTCGCGCCCCGACGATCACGGCGGAGACTCCCGGCCGCGCCAGCATGGCGGCACTCGCCACCGTGGCGATGTCGGCGCCCTTGCGGCGGGCGACCTTATCCAGCACGGCGAGGAGTTCCTGGAACAGGTCCCAGCCGCCGAACTCGTCGATGATCAGCTTGTACTTGACGAGCGAGCGGTTCTCCATGGGGGGCTTCGGCTCCGGCCTTCCCAGCCAGCGCTCGCCCAGGAAGCCACCTGCCACCGTGCCGTAGCAGAAGATCGCCACGCCGTTGGCGAGGGCGGCGGGAATGAGCGTCTTCTCGGGCCGCCTGTCCAGCAGCGAATACTGCACCTGCATCGAGGACATTGGAACGCCAGCCTGCCGCATGGCGAGGAGGCGTTCGGTGTCGAAATTGGTGCCGCCGACGCGCAGGATCTTGCCCGCGCGGCGCAATTCCTCAAGCCAGCAGGCGGTTTCGAGCCAGCGCGGCACGGCATAGCTCCACCAGTGGAACTGCACGATGTCCAAGCGCTCCATGCCGAGCCGCTTCAGGGAGGTGTCGATGACCTTCTCGACATAGGCCTTGTCGATGCGCGCCAGCACGTCGAGATCGGGCACGAATTTGGTGTGGACGCGGATCTTCGCCAGCGCCTCGGCGCCGCGGAGATCGCGGTAGCGGCGACGGAAGGCGCCGATCATCTCTTCGACCCCTGTGTAGATGTCGGCGCAATCGAATGTGGTGATGCCGGCGTCGGCGAAGGCGATCATGTCGCCCACCGGATCGCCGCTCACCGCCTGGCTGTGGCTGGCCGAAAGCTGCCAGCCGCCCCGGATGACACGGGAGATCTCGTAGCCGGGTGAGAGGGAGATGCGCTGCACGTTCGGTCAATCCTTCGGAAGTGGCACGGCGGTGGTGGCCGCATGGCTGAAGCGCCGGAGGCCCAGCCTTGTGATGCGAAAGCGGGTGGAGCAGTTGGGGTCGGGGCAGGCGACCTCGGCGTCGCTCGTCATCCAGTCATTGCGGTGGGTGGGGCGCTGCTTGGCGGGGAGCAGCGGCAGGAGAGCCGCCAGCGAATAGATGGAAAAGCCCTGCCCCGGCGGGAAATGGATCATCTCGCCGCGCATCTCGAAATGATCGCCCGGCTTCGCGCCGCAATAGATTGGCCCGCCGGGCGGCGCCACGACCTCGACGCGGAGATCGTAGAGATCGAAGCCGTCGTCCTTTTCCTCAGCCATGCTGCCCTGCCCTCGCCTCTTCCTCCTCCGTGTCCAGCCGGTTGCGGAGCAGGCTAAAGGCCCTCGTGATGTCACGCGTGAGCGCGGCGGTTGCCCCCGCCTCGTCGCGCCGCTCCAGCGCCTCGATCAGTTCCCAGTGGTGGTGGGTGCCCGCCGGGTCCCTCGCCTCGTCATGGAGGAAGGCGGCGGCGTGGACGTAAGGCCCGGACTGGAGCCACAGGCTCTCGATCATCGGCAGCAGCACGCGCGATCCGGCGGCACGATAGATGTGGTCGTGGAAGGCGTGGTTCAGCTCAGTGGCCCGGCGGATGCTGTCGTCGCTGCGGGAGTGGAAGGCGTCCTCGCATTCGTGGGTGAGATCGCGCAGGCGGCGGAAATCCTCCGGTCCCAGCCGGGGCAGCGCCAGGGCGGTGACCTTGCCCTCGATCAGCACCCGGGCGCGGGCGAGATCCTCGAGCGTCTCGCGGGTGATGACGGGTACGCGCACCGAGCGGTTGGGCAGCGCCTCCAGCGCCTGTTCCGACACGAGCCTTGCCAGGGCCTCGCGCACCGGCATGGTGCTCGTGTTGAGCTTCACCGCGAGGTCGTGGATGCGCAGAGCCTCGCCGCTGACGAAGACGCCGTGGATGAGCGAGCGGCGGAGCTCGGCGTAGACGCGGTCGTGCAGGGTTTCGCGCAGGACCGGCATGACGCCCCCGCTCCCCAGCCTTGCCAGGCTTCCCGCTCCGTTCGCGTCACGCATCGGCAGTCACCCGCAGCCTCCCATTTTCAAGATCGCGGCCATGCGGCTTGCATCCCCCGGCGTGCTTGAATAGAGAAATATTTGATCAAACATCACCGGGACGCAAGAGACAATCGGGATGCCCAGCTCCGGACAACAGGCGCCGCCGGTCATCAGCGCGCGCGGCCTCGCCATGCAATTCGGCGGCATGCGGGCGGTGGATGGAATGTCCTTCGACCTTTCCCAGGGCGAAATCCTCGCGCTGATCGGGCCCAACGGGGCAGGCAAGACCACGCTCTTCAACCTGATCGCCGGATCGCTCAGGCCGAGCGCCGGGCAGATCTTCCTTGCGGGGACGGAGGTGACGCGCGATCCGCCGGAGGCGCGGATCGGCAAGGGGCTCGCCCGCACCTTCCAGATCCCGAAGCCCTTCGCCGAAATGACGGTGCTTGAGAACGTGCTGACCGGCGCCCAGCGCCAGGCAGGCGAAGGCATGCTGGCGAATTTCATCACGCCCCGCACGGTGGCGGCGGAGGAGAGGGCGGCGGTGGAGAAGGCGAAGGCCCTTCTCGACTTCCTGACACTGTCACGGCTGGCGCATGAGCCGGCGCGGGTTCTCTCCGGCGGACAGCGGAAGCTCCTTGAACTCGCCCGCGTGCTGATGGCGGACCCAAAGGTGATCCTGCTCGACGAGCCCGCGGCGGGGGTCAACCCGGCGCTTCTCGAATTCATCATCGCGCGCATCCTGGACCTCAACGCGCAAGGCACGACGATCCTCCTCATCGAGCACAACATGGAGATGGTGGCCAGGCTCTGCGGACGGGTGATCGTGATGGCGGAGGGCCGCCGGCTCACCGAGGGCCGGCCCGAGGAGGTGGCGCGCGACCCCCAGGTGATCGCCGCCTATCTCGGGGTGGCGGCATGAGTGCTTTCCCCGCCCTTGCGACACAGGGCCTGGTGGCCGGCTACGAGCGCGACCTGCCCATCGTGCGCGGCATCGACTTCGCGGTGGCGAAGGGGGAACTCGTCGTGGTGCTGGGGCCCAATGGCGCGGGCAAATCGACCTTCGTCAAGGCGATTGCCGGGATCGTGCCGGTGTTCGGCGGCAAGGCGCTCTTCGGGCAGGAGGACGTCACCGCGCTTGCGGCGCATGAGAAGATCGCGCGCGGGCTGGCCTTCGTGCCGCAGACGGAGAACATCTTCGCCACGCTGACGATTGCTGAAAATCTCTCCCTCGCCGCCGACATCCTGCCGAAGCCGGCGCGACGGGAACGGGTGGAGAAGGTGCTTTCGATGTTTCCCGACCTCGCACGGCGGCCGAAGCTCCGCGCCGGGCAGCTTTCGGGCGGGCAGCGGCAGATGCTCGCCGTGGGCCGCGCGCTCGTCGTGGAGCCGAGCGTGCTGATCCTCGACGAGCCCTCGGCCGGACTTTCACCGCGCATCGCGGGCGAGGTGTTCGCGCGGCTGAAGGCCATCAACGCCAGCGGCGTCACCATCGTGCTTGTCGAGCAGAACGTGAAGGCGGCGCTTGCCATCGCCCACCGCGGCGTGATCCTCGTCGAGGGCAGGCTCCGCCACGAGGGCCCGGCGGCAAGCCTCGCTGCCGATCCGATCATCGCCGAGCTCTATCTCGGGGCGCCGCGCCGGGAGGCGCGGACATGATCGCGCAGGCCATCATCGACGGACTGATCGCCGGGACCATGATCGGGCTCGGCGCAATCGGCATCACGCTCACCTACTCGATCCTGCGCTTTGCGAATTTCGCGCATGGCGAACTCATCAGCTGGGGGGCCTATGCCGCCCTCAGCGTCTCGAGCGCACTCGCCACGCTCCACGCGCCGCTCGCCGCACCGCTCGGGCCCTTCTCCTTCGGCTGGTCGCTGCCTTTGGGGCTTGTCGTTTCGATGGCGTTGACGGGGCTTCTCGCGCTGCTCGTGGACGTGCTGCTGTTCGGGCGGCTGAGGGCCCGGGGCGGGGCCGTGATCATCCTCGTCATGGCCGGCTTCGGCGCCGCGCTCACGCTCAGGAGCCTGCTCGAATTCCTCGTTACCACCAGGCCCGCCTATTTCACCGATGCCCTGCAGATCGCCATGAAGCTGGGGATCGGGGCGCGGGCGACGCCGGACCAGCTGCTTTCGCTCGGCGTTTCGGCACTCCTCGTCTTCGCCGTGCACCTCCTCCTCACGCGTACCGCGGTAGGCCGCGCCATGCGGGCGGTGAGCGAGAACCGCGCGCTCGCGGCGCTGGCCGGCGTCGACGTGCGACAGACGATCCGCATCGTGTGGCTGCTCGGGGCGGCCCTTGCGGCGGTGGCCGGCGTCATGGCGGGGCTTCTCGTGCAGATCCGGCCGCACATGGGCCACGACCTGCTGCTGCCGCTCTTCGCCGCCGCCATACTGGGCGGCATCGGCAGCGTGCCGGGCGCCATGCTGGGCGGGCTCATCGTGGGGCTGGCCGAGGCGCTCTCGGTGCAGGTGATCGGAGCCGAATGGCGCGCCGCGGGGGCCTTCGTGATCCTGGTGGGCGTGCTGCTGCTGCGGCCGCAGGGGCTGTTCGGGAGGGCCGCGTGATCGAGCTTCTCTCCTATGGCGCTTTCTTCCTCACGGTGGCGCTCACCTACGCGATCATCTGCCTCGGGCTCAATGTGCAATGGGGGCAGACGGGACTGTTCAACGTCGGTGTGGCGGGCTTCGTGGCGGTGGGCGCCTATGCCTCCGCCCTTCTCACCACGCCGGACGACCCGGCCCGCTTCGGCGGCTTCGGGCTGCCGATCCTCGTGGGCTGGGCGGGGGGTGCTGCGCTGGCCGCCCTCGTCTCGCTGGGCGTCGGGCTTCTCACCATCAGGCTGCGCGCCGATTACCTCGCCATCGCCACCTTCGGGGTGGCGGTGGTGGTGCAACTGGCGGCCCTCAACCTCGAGCCCGTCACGGGCGGGCCGTTCGGCATCGGTTTCATCCCTCGGCCATTCGGCTCGCTCGCGGCCGACCGCGTCACCTTCGGACTCCTCAACCTCGGCCTCGTGGCGCTGACCACGCTCGGCGTCTACCTGGCGCTCGAGAGGCTGCTACGGAGCCCATGGGGCCGCGTGCTCCGCGCGATCCGCGAGGACGAGCAGGCCGCACTGGCGCTGGGCAAGAACGCCTTCCGCTTCCGCCTCCAGGCCTTCGCCATCGGCGGCGGCATCATGGGGCTCGCCGGTGCCGTCCAGGCGCATTTCATCGGCTTCATCGCGCCCGAAAACTACGTGCCGATGCTCACCTTCCAGGTGTGGGCGATGCTGATCGTGGGGGGCTCCGGCAACAACAAGGGCGCGGTGCTCGGCGCCGTGCTGGTGTGGGCGGTGTGGGCGGCCTCGGCCGCGCTGATCTCCGCCCTCGTTCCGCCCGAGATGCAGGCGCGCGCCGCGGCGCTGCAGATCGTGCTGATCGGCATCGCCATCTGCGCCATGCTGCTCCTGCGCCCGCGCGGCATATTGGGCGAGCTCCGCACCGTTTCGCGCCACGTCAAGCCATGAGGCCCATCATGAAGCACCCGCCTCGCACCACCATCGCCGAGGGACTGGAGATCAGCCGCATGGTGTGCGGGCTGTGGCAGGTGGCGGACATGGAGAAGGGCGGCGCGGCGCTCGACCCGGAGCGCGCCGCCGACCACCTCGCGCGATATGCGGCGGACGGCTTCGACAGCTTCGACATGGCGGATCATTACGGCAGCGCCGAGATCATCGCCGGGAGGCTGCTCGACCGGCACAGGGGCGCTGCGCGGCGGCCGGTGGCCTTCACCAAATGGTGCCCGGAGCCAGGTGCGATGACGCGCGACATCGTCCGGCGCGGTGTTCAGGAGCGGCTCGATCGGCTCGGCGTTTCATCGGTCGATCTGCTGCAGTTCCACTGGTGGTCCTTCGAGCACCCGGCCTGGCTCGACGCGCTGCACGAGATGAAGGCGCTCAAGGAGGAAGGGCTGATCCGCGCCATCGGGGTGACCAATTTCGACGCGGCGCATCTGGCGCTGGCGCTCGCCGACGGCATCCCCGTCGCCACCAACCAGGTGTCTTTCTCGCTGGTCGACCGGCGCGCGGCAGGCGCGCTCTCGGATCTCTGCAAGGCGCGTGGCGTGAAGCTTCTCGCCTACGGCACGCTGTGCGGCGGGTTCCTGTCTGAGAGATGGCTGGAAAAGCCCGAGCCCCGGACCATCGCAGACTGGAGCAAGTCGAAATACAAGCGCTTCATCGATGCGGCGGGGGGCTGGGCGGCATTCCAGACGCTCCTCGGCGCGGCGGACGCGATAGCGCGCAAGCATGGCGTGTCGGTGGCGAACGTCGCCACGCGCTTCGTGCTGGAGCACCAGTGCGTCGCGGCTGTGATCGTCGGCGCGAGGCTCGGCGAGAGCGAGCATCGGGCGGACAATCTCAAGACCTTCGGCTTCGCGCTGGATGAGGATGACAAGGCGCTGCTGGCGCAGGCCTTCGCCGGCATGACGCCCATTCCGGGCGACTGTGGCGATGAATACCGCAAGCCCCCCTATCTCACCGCCTCGGGCGACCTGAGCCACCATCTGAGCGCCATTCCCTCGGCCTACGAGGCGCTGCCGCTCGCCCACCGCAAGGGCACGCGCGTCTCGACCGGGAGCGTGTGGGAGCCGATCGCCGGGTACAGCCGCGCGGTCAGGGTGAAGGACATGGTCATGGTGTCCGGCACCACCGCCACGCATTCCTCGAGCCGCTGCGTGGCGCCGGGCGATGCCGGGGCGCAGACGACCTACATCCTCGACAAGATCGCCGCCTCGCTCGCGGCGGCGGGCTCGCGCGTGGAGGACGTGGTGCGCACCCGCATCTACCTCAAAGACGCTTCGCAGTGGGAGCCCGTGTCGCGGGCCCATGGCCGGGTGTTCGGCGCGATATTGCCGGCCAACACGCTGATCGCGGCGGGAGGCCTCGTCGGCGATTACGAGGTCGAGATCGAGGCGGACGCCATCGTGGGCGATGACGCCGCAAGCGGCTGATCGTCGAAGAAGAAGCGCGGGCGCGACGGCGCCAGCGGCTTCCGCCCGCGGATCGCGTCCGCCGCCTTCTCGGCGATCATCATCACGGTGGCGTTGAGGTTGGCGCTGATGACGTTCGGCATGACCGAGGCATCGATGACGCGCAGGCCGTCGATGCCGTGCACCCTCAGGCTTTCATCCACCACCGCCATGCGGTCCTGGCCCATGCGGCAGGTGCAGGAGGGGTGGAACTCGGTTTCGGCAACGCTCCTCACCCAGTCCAGGACCTCGGCGTCGCTGCGGGCGTTGGAGCCGGGGTAGAGCTCATCGCCGCGGAATGGCGCGAAGGCGGGCTGGCTCACGATGTGGCGGGCCATGCGGACACCCTCCACCATCTCGCGCCGGTCGTTCTCCGTGGCCAGGAAATTGAAAACGATGCGCGGGGTATCGCGCGGGTCGGCGCTCTTCAGTTCGAGCCGGCCGCGCGATTCCTGCCGGAGCTGGCTCACATGCAGCTGGAAGCCCTGCTTCAGCTGGATGCGGTCCCCGGCGTAGTCGATGGCGACGGGGCCGAAATGATACTGGATGTTGGGCGAGACGGCGGCGGAATCGGTGCGCACCAGCCCGCCCGCCTCCCAGATGTTGGAGGAGACGGGGCCGGATTTGTTGAGCATCCATTGCGTGCCCACCGCGAGCTTGACGAAGGGGTTGGCGAGGCGCTGCAGGGTGACGTTCCTGGTGCAGCTCCACTGCATCATGAAGTCGATATGGTCCTGCAGGTTCTGGCCGACGCCGGGAAGATCGACCTTGGCGCCGATGCCGTGCCGGCGAAGTTCGTCCGCCGGGCCGATTCCGGAGAGCATCAGGAGCTGCGGCGAGTTGATGGCGCCGCCGCTGAGGATCACCTCGCGCTCGGCCCGGACACGATGCGTGCGGGCGCCCTGCGCATAGGAAAGGCCAGTGACGCGGTTGCCCTCGACGTCGAGCCCCAGCACATGGGCGCCGGTGCGGATCGCGAGATTGCTCCGCCAGGACGCCGGGTGGAGATAGGCGACGGCGGCCGAGCAGCGCTTGCCGTTCCACTTGGTGCTGTCATAGCGGCCGAGGCCTTCCGGACGGTAGCCGTTCAGGTCGTCCGACTTGCCGACACCCGCCTCCGCCCCGGCCTCGACGAAGACGTCATAGAGGATGTTGGGCGACTTCCCCATGCTGACGCCGAGTGGCCCGGAATCCCCATGCCAGTCGTTGGCGCCGCGCTCGCTTCGCTCGGACTTGCGGAAGTAAGGCAGGCAGTGGGCATAGTCCCAGGCGGGGAGGCCGAACTCGGCTGCCCAGCGGTCATAGTCGAGCGGGTGGCCGCGGAGATAGACCATGGAGTTTATGGAGGAGCTGCCGCCCAGCACCTTGCCGCGCGGCACCGGGATTTCGCGACCTCCCATCTCGCCTTCCGCGGCGCTGGCATAATTCCAGTTGAAGCGCTGGTCCTTCCAGACGCGGTAGACGCCGGCGGGCATGTGGATGAACAGGCTGCGGTCCGCGGGCCCGGCCTCGAGGATCAGGACGCGGACGTCGGCGTCCTCGGTCAGGCGGTTCGCCAGCACGCAACCGGCCGAGCCGGCGCCGACGATCACATAGTCATAGCTCTCGGGAGTCTCTGGCATTGGATGATCATCCAATGCGCTTGGCGGGCTGTCAACGTCACTTGGCGTGCGCGTCCTCGACGATCCGGGCGAGGCGCTGCACGTCGAGGATTTTCACCTCACGGTAGCCCAGTTCGCAGATTCCCTGCTCCACCAGCTCGCCCAGCAGGTGATAGACGGTGGAGCGCGACATGTTGCTGGCGGTGGCGAGCTCCTCCTGGGTGAGCGGAATGCTGACCGGCGGGGGCGGCAGGTAGTTGAGCAGCCTCCCGGCGAAGGTGAGGAGGCGGGAACAGAAGCGCAGCCGCGGATCGACGATGAGCAGATCGACGGTGTGCAGCAGGTATTCCTCGACGTTCCAGGCCATGAGGTGGAAGAAGGTCCAGTTGAGGGCTGGTTCGGCGCGGAGAAGCTCGGCGATCGAGGACTGCGAGATGGCGAGAAGCTCGGTGGGCTTTCGCGCGAAGACCGACATGATGCGCGGGCGGCGGCCGAGCGCAGCGGGTTCGCCGAACCAGCGGCCGGGGAACATGACATGCGCATTGACCACGCCCTCGACGGGATGGGCGACGGTGATGACGGCGCAGCCGGAAACGAGGCAATAGAGATCGCTCGCCGAATCCTCGATGTCGAACAGCGTCCGGTTCTTCGCCAGCGCGACGAGCCGCATGCGCGAACAGATGAGATCCTGCGTGCGGCGGTCGTGCTGCGACAGCCAGGGGCTGGCGCGGGCGACCGCCACGGCTTCATCCATCTGCATATATTTCGTGCCTCCCCGGCACATTTCTTGCCACAGCACAATTGATCCAACGGGCTTCTGGTTATGTCAACCGAGCTGACGCCGGACGGCGACAGGAGCGGGAAAGAGCACCGGCCGCGGACTGCCGCGGCCGGACCGGGTTTTGCGCGGTGCAGCAATGGACCGCGTTTTCCGGCGCCGCCTTTCCCGGAAACCATCTTCCGAGAGGACGACATGCCAGACCATACCCGAGACAAACCAAGCTTCGCCAGTCGGTTGGGCCTGCTCACCGCCTGCCTGTTCGCGCTGGCCGGCGGGCTTACGGCGGAGGCCGCGGCGCAGGAGAAGAAGCCCAACATCCTGGTGATCTGGGGCGACGACATCGGCGGATTCAACGTCAGCGCCTACAACCGCGGCATGATGGGCTACCGCACGCCCAACATCGACTCCCTCGCCGACCAAGGCGCGCTGTTCACCGACTGGTACGGCCAGCAGAGCTGCACGGCGGGCCGCGCGGCCTTCGTCACCGGCCAGTCGCCGATCCGCACCGGCCTCACCAAGGTGGGCCTGCCGGGCACGCCGGAAGGCATGAAACCGGAGGACCCGACGATCGCCACGCTCCTGAAGGAGCAGGGCTACGCCACCGGCCAGTTCGGCAAGAACCACCTCGGCGACCGCGACGAGATGCTGCCGACCAACCACGGCTTCGACGAGTTCTTCGGCAACCTCTACCACCTCAACGCCGAAGAGGAGCCGGAGAACCCGGATTATCCGCAGGATCCCGCGTTCAAGGAACGCTTCGGGCCGCGCGGCGTGATCCACTCCTTCGCCAACCCGGACGGCACGCAGAAGATCGAGGACACGGGACCGCTCACCCGCAAGCGCATGGAGACGATCGACGAGGAGGTGACGGCGGCTGCGCTGCGCTTCATCGACGAGGCCCACAAGGCGGGCAAGCCCTTTTTCGTGTGGTGGAACTCCACCCGCATGCACGTG
>NZ_JBKBKI010000020.1:0-62070 GCF_046294715.1 Aestuariivirga sp.
TTGGGAGGTGGGAGGAGAAGAGGAGTGTGGAGAGCGTCGGCAGGAGCATGCTGGTGGGGTGGCCGCGCGCAGAGGCCACCCCCCCCCCCGCCACGTTGGGCACATAGCCGAGCTTCAGCACGGCGCTGTTGATGCGGCGGCGAAGCCCTTCCGACACCATCTCGGGGTGGCGCAGGGCGCGCGAGACGGTGATGGCGCTCACCCCGGCCGCCAGGGCCACGTCGTCAAGTGTCGTCCGGCCAACCCTCTTGCCTCTCTTCTTCTCCGTCATCCCGTTCCGTCCCGCGGTCCCCCTCCAGATAACATTCGGCCACGCCTGCAACCAGAGCCACCGGCCCCTCGTCAATTGACAGCGCTGTCATAACTGATAAGCTTTCTTCACCCCGCTGCATAGATGGCAAGCCGCAGGCCCAGGGCGGGATCAACTCGAGCTACGGCAAAAGTCTGGGAGGACACGAGATGATTGCAAGGTCGATCAAGCACCTTTTGCTCGCCGGCGCCGCCGGAATGCTGATGGGCGGCTTCACCGCCGCCTACGCCGCCGAGACCGTCAGCGGCCCGGCGACCGAACCGGAGTGCATGGCGCCCTGGTCGAGCGATACCAAGTTCTACCAATACCCCAAGAAGGAGGGCCCGTACCGCATCGCGCTCGCCAACGGCTACATCGCCAACACCTGGCGCATCCAGATGATCCAGACGGCGAAAGCCTATGCCGCGCAGCCGGACGTCGCCGCCAAGCTCAAGGAATTCAAGGTCGTCTCGACCGGCGAGGACGTGCCGGCACAGATTTCCGCGATCAACAACTTCATCGACGCCGGCTATGATGCAATCGTTGTCAACGCGCAGAACCCGACGGCCTTCGGGCCTGTCATCAAGCGCGCGAAGGAAGCGGGCGTGGTGCTGGTCGCCTTCGACAACACGCTCGACACCGAGGATGCGATCAACGTCAACGTCGACCAGAAGGGGCTTGGCGTTCTGTGGGCGAACTGGCTCATCAAGCACCTGCCGAACGGCGGCAAGGTTCTCGAGGTGCGCGGCGTCGCCGGCACCTCCGTCGATACGGATCGCCACAACGGCATCCACGAGACGCTGAATGCCTCGGGCAAGACCTGGAACGTCACCGAGGTCGTGGGCAAGTGGGACGATGGCGTCGCCCAGAAGGTGACGGCCGATGCGATCGCCACCAACGGCCCCTTCGATGGCATCACCGCCCAGGGCGGAGACACCGGCGTCGTCCAGGCCATGATCGATGCCAAGCACCCCTTCGTGCCCTTCGGCGGCGAGACCGAGAACGGCTTCCGCAAGTTCTGCGCCAAACATGCGGGCGAAGGCCTGAAGTGCTCCTCCGCCGGCACGGGGCCGGCCCAGGTGGCGGTGGCGATCAAGGTGGCGATTGCCGCGCTCGAGGGCCAGGTGGTGCCGCAGGCCATCAAGCTGCCGACGGCCATCGTCGAGGATCCGGACTTTAAGGAGAACGCCGACTATTATCCCGACCAGTCGGACAACTTCTTCGTCGGCAATTCCTTCCCCACCTGCGGCATCAACTTCACGGCGCAGGAAATCATGGGGCAGACGAAGGAAAACCAGTAAGCCGGTCCTTCGCGTCCGAACCGGCCGCGCCGCGGGAAAGCGAACCCCGCGGTGCGGCGCTCCCCTGCAGGAGGCGAGTTGCCTTGGCCCAGCCCCTTCTCACCATGACTGGCGTGTCGAAGCGCTATGGCGGCGTGACCGCGCTGAAGGAGGCCGACCTGGCGGTCACTCCCGGCCGGATTCACGCCGTTCTGGGTGAGAACGGCGCGGGCAAGTCGACCCTCATCAAGATCATGGCCGGGGTCGTGGCGCCGGACGAGGGCACGATCACGCTCGACAGCAGCCCGGTGAGCTTCGCCACGCCCGCCGCCGCCAATGCCGCCGGCATCGTCTGCGTGTTCCAGGAACTGTCGCTGATCCCCGATCTCACCGTCGCCGACAACATCGTCATCAGCCATCCGCCGCAGCGCCTGGGCCTCATCGACAGGAAGGCGCAGCGCGCCATGGCCGAGAAGGCGCTCGCCGATGCGGGTGCTGCCGACATCCACCCCTCCGCACTCGTCAGGGACTTGTCGCTGTCCCGCCGCCAGATGGTGGAGATTGCCAAGGCGCTGGCGCGGCGGCCGCGGGTGCTGATCCTCGACGAGGCCACCTCCGCCCTCACCGCCGCCGACGTGCGCAGCGTCTTCGGGGTCATCAAGCGGCTCCGCCAGGAAGGCACCGCCATCGTCTACATCTCCCACCGCATGCACGAGATCGCGGAACTGGCCGATGAATGCACCGTGTTCCGCAACGGCCGCAAGATCGCAACCTACGCGGCGGGCACGAAGACGGACACCGAGGTGGTGGAGCTGATGATCGGGCGCGAGTACGAGAACGTCTTCCCGCCCAAGTTCGCGGGCGAAAGGCCGGCTGCGGCGGCGCTCGCCTGCCGCGGCCTCTCCTGGGCTGGGCGCCTCCGCGACATCTCCTTCTCCCTCAACGCCGGCGAAGTGGTTGGGCTGGGCGGGCTCGACGGGCAGGGCCAGCGCGAACTGCTGCTGGCGCTCTTCGGCGTGCTGCGCGGGGTGAGTGGAAGCCTGGAGATCGGCGGCAGGCCCTGTCGCATCGCGGACCCGACGCAGGCCAAGGCGGGCGCCGCCGGAATGGCGCTGATCCCGGAGGACCGCAAGACCGAAGGCCTCATGCTGCCGATGAGCATCGCCGAGAACCTGTGCTTTGCGGCACTCGACCGCGTCTCCACCCGCGGCATCATCGATGCCGGGGCGCGCTCCCAACGCGTCGCCCGCATGATCGACCTGCTGAAGATCAAGGTGGCCGATCCGGACCTGCCTGTGTCATCGCTCTCCGGCGGCAACCAGCAGAAGGTGGTGATCGCCAAATGGCTGATGAACGACCCGCGCATCGTGCTGCTCAACGACCCGACGCGCGGCATCGACGTCGGCACCAAGCAGGAGATCTATGCGCTGCTGCGCAAGCTCGCGGAGGACGGCGTGGCGATCCTGTTCTATTCGACCGACTACGACGAGCTGATCGGCTGCTGCGACCGGGTGCTCGTCATGTATGACGGTGCCATCGTGCGAACCCTCGAGGGCGAGGCAATCACCGAGCATGCGCTGGTGTCGAGCGCGCTCAACATCGGCGAGGCACAACCGGCATGAAGGACTGGCGCTACTGGTTTGCCGAGAACAGGAGCACGCTGCTCGCCGTCGCGATCTTCCTCTTCATGTTCGCGATCTACGCGGGCAACCACCCCGCAGGCTTCACCGCCAACGTGGTGCAGACCTCGGCCAACAAGGCGACGCTCCTGGCCTTCGTGGCCATGGCGCAGGCCATCGTCATCATCACCGCCGGCATCGATCTTTCGGTCGGCATGATCCTGACGCTGGCGAATTGCCTGGCCTCGTGGATTGTCGTCGGCACCGTGGGCGAGACGTTCCTCGGCGTCGTCGGCGTGCTCTTCGCCGGCGCGCTGTGCGGCGCGCTGAACGGCCTCATCGTGATCTTCGGCCGCCTGCAGCCCATCGTCACCACCATCGCCACGGGAGCGATGTTCTATGGATTGGCGCTGCTCCTCAGGCCCTTCCCGGGCGGTAGCGTGAACGAGACGCTGGCGGATGCCATGACAGGCAAGCTGATCGGCGTCTTCCCCGCAAGCTTCGCAGCGCTCATTGCCGTCATCCTCGTGGTCTGGGTTCCCTACAGCCGCTCGGTGATCGGCCGGGCCGCCTACGCGGCGGGCTCGGCCGAGCAGGCAGCCTACATGTCCGGCATGCCGGTGCGCCTCGCGAAGTTCACCGCCTATGTGCTCTCGGGCCTCCTCTCGGCGGTGGGCGGCCTCTACCTCACCTTCTTCAGCTACACCGGAGAAGCGGCTTACGCGAGCGGCAGCACCTACACCCTGTTCTCCATCGCGGCGGTGGTGCTGGGCGGCGTGGCGCTCATGGGAGGGCGCGGCAGCGCGATCGGAGCGGTGTTCGGCGCGCTGGCATTCCGCACCATCGGCGACCTTCTCTTCGTGTTCGATTTCGATCCGCTGTGGCAGCCGCTGTTCCAGGGCATCGTCCTGCTGCTGGCGGTGAGCATCAGTGCCCTCGGGCTCCTCCGGGTGCGCAACAAGCTGGAGTGGTTCCCGTGAGGCACTGGCCATGAGCACCACCACGCCCACCGTCAAGACGCGCGGCTTCGCCTGGCCCAGGGGCGTCGAACCGGCGGTGCTGATCGCCTTCGGCTGCATCCTCCTCCTGCTGGTGGTGGGTGCCATCTATTCGCGGAACTTCCTCTCGGCCACCTACCTGCTGCAGCAGCTGAAGGTGGCCTCCTTCCTGGGGGTCATCGCCACGGGAACGATGATGGTCATTCTCCTCGGGCAGATCGACCTCTCGGTGCCGTGGGTGGTGACGGCGGGCGCCATGATGGCCTGCGCCGCGGCAAGCTTCGGCCCCCTGGGCGCGGCCTTCGCCGTGCCGGTGGGCATCCTGTGCGGCGCGCTGATCGGCCTCGTCAACGGCTTCGCCACGGCCTATCTCCGCATACCGTCGATGATCGTCACGCTCGCCACCAACGCGGTCACGCAGGGCCTGATGGTGGTTTATACCGGCGGATTCTCTCCACAGGACTCGGCCACCCCCGCCATGCGCTGGCTGGCGACGGGCGAGATGATCCCGGCCGTTCCCAACGGCGTTCTGGTCTGGCTGATCATCGCCGTGGCGGCGGTGTTCCTGCTCAACCGCACGACGTTCGGACGGTCGATCTACGCCATCGGCAACCGTGAGCGCGCCGCCTTCCTTTCCGGCATCAACACCCGCCGCATCGTGATGCTCACCTTCGTGCTGGCGGGTGCCCTGTCGGCCTTCGGCGGCGTCCTGCTGGCGGGTTATGCCTCGAAGGCCGCCCAGTCGATGGGCGATGCCTATCTTCTTCCGGCCATTGCCGCCGTCGTGCTCGGCGGCACGCACGTGCTCGGCGGAAGAGGCTCCTATCTCGGCACCGTCGCCGGCGTCGTGCTGATCACCCTGCTGCAGTCCATCCTCTCCGTGATGCAGATCGAGGAGGCAGGGCGGCAGCTGATCTTCGGCGCCGTCATCGTCGCGATGCTTCTTCTCTACGGCCGGCAATCCAAACTGTAGGAACCACGATGTCCAGGTGGCCCTGGATCAGCCTGATCGTGACGATCGCTCTCGCGGCGAGCCCCTGGGGGCGGGAGTTCCTGTCCTCCGCCTTCGTCTCGGGCGAGCAGCTGTCCCGGAACATCGCCCGCCCCATCGTGCTGGCGGCAGGCGCGGCGATGCTCATCCTCGCCCTCTGCGAATATCTCCTCAGGCTGTGGTACTGCCGCCGGCGTGACCTTCGATGAGCCAGGGGAGCCTTCGCGATGGCGGATAGCAAGCGGCCTTATGACGAGACTCTGATGCGCAGGACCTTCGACGTGGCGCGGCGCTCGCGCGACGCCGGGGATCACCCGTTCGGCTCGATTCTCGCCGATGGGGACGGCAACGTCCTGATGGAACAGGGCAATGGCTATGCTTCGGAAGGCGGCGACCGCACCGCCCATGCGGAGCGGCTCCTCGCCGGCCGGGCGGGGAAGGCCTACGATCTGGAGTTCCTCGCGCAATGCACGCTTTATACGTCGGCCGAGCCATGTGCCATGTGCGCCGGCGCCATCTACTGGGCGGGCATAGGGCGCGTCGTGTTCGGCCTGTCCGAACGGGAGATGAAGCAGCTGATCGGCGACAGCCGGGAGAACCCGACGCTCGATCTCCCCTGCCGGCTGGTCTTTGCCGCCGGCCAGCGCGCGACGGAAGTCGTGGGCCCCTTGCTCGCCGGGGAAGCCGCGAGGCTTCACGACGAATTCTGGTCCGGCCGCTGACGAAAACACTCATTTTTTTGAAGTCCCGAGTCGCCTTCGCACGTCCCGTGGATTATACTGGATGTTCCGACCGCATCCTGGAATGACGGTATGGATCAGGACTCTCGGCAGTCTGGCATTCCGACAGTCGACCTCGCGCTCGCCGGTCGCCTCGCTGAAGAACTTGCGTCCCACGGCAACTGGACGCGCGAGCGGCTCCTCGCATACCAGAGCGGCGCGCTGAACGCCCTGTTGCGCCACGCAGCTGCTCACTCGCCCTACTACCGGGAGACGATCGGCAAGCTGGTCTCGAAGGGCCGGCCTTTCGCCGAGTTCCCGATCATGACCAAGTCGAAGCTCATGGCTGATTTCGACAGGGTCGTCGCGGATGACAGGCTGACGCGGAAGCTGGTCGAGCAGCATGTGAGCAGCGACCGGCCCGGAGAGTTGCTCCTCGGCGAGTATCGCTGCATCGCCACCGGGGGGTCGACCGGCCAGCGCGGTCTCTTCGTCTATGACCGGAAGGGCTGGAACGTGACCGTTGCCAATCAGATCCGCACACAGCGCATGACGGGCATCACGCCGGACATGCGCGGCCTGGGAATAGGAGCGCCGTCGCCGGTTCACCTGAGCTACCGTTTTCATGCGGAGTTCCGCGCAAGCAGGCCGGGCGCGCCGACGCTGTTCGTGACGTCTCCGGTGGAGGAAATCGTCGCCGCTCTCAATGCCTATCAGCCGGACTATCTCAACGCCTATCCATCCTTGATCCGCCGGCTGGCCGAAGAGCAGACGGCGGGAAGGCTCAGGATCGCGCCGAAGCTGTTCAGGTCCTCGGCGGAAGCGCTGGCGCCCGATGTGCGGGAGCTCGTGAAGCAAGTGTGGAATGCGCCGGTCGCGAATGGCTACACCGCCACCGAGACGGGGATCATGGCCGTCGACTGCGAGCATTGCAGCGGCATGCACATCATGGAGGATCTGGTCCTGCTGGAGGTGGTCGACGCGGATAACCGTCCGGTGCCCGCCGGCACCCAGGGTTCCAGGATGCTGGCCACGGTCCTCTTCAATTATGCCCTGCCGGTGATCCGCTATGATTTCTCCGACCTGATCACCCTCGCCGACGGGGCATGCCCCTGCGGGCGGCCCTTCAGGCGCATTCAGGACATCGAGGGCCGCGCCGAGGAGTTCCTGCGCTTCAGGACGCGGTCGGGCGCGGTCGCCGAGATCCATGCGGCGAGACTCCGGTTTCGTCTGGTGAAGGTCGAGGGAATTCGTCAGTACCAGTTCGCCGCCCTTGATGACGGAATCCTGATCCGGCTCGCCACGGAACCGGGCCGTGATCGTGCAACTGTCGGCTCCGCCGTGAAGGCACTTGCCGCGCGCGTGCTGCAGGATCTCGGAATTGCGGGTGCGCGCGTCGAGTTGCAACTCGTGGACGGGATCGAACGCATTGGCGGCGGCGCCAAGGAGAAGATCGTCGGCTGAGCATCGCGATGAGGCGCGCCACGTGGCGCCCACCGGAGGAGGAGAGTGACATGTCTGGTTTCGACATGGGATTCGTGATCTTCCCGGGGATAACGCAGCTCGACTTCACGGGTCCCTTCGAAGTCTTGAGCAGGCTGAGCACGCCGCCGTCGCTTTCGGCGCCGAGTCCCTGTCCTGATGCGCGGGTCCACGTCGCGGCGAGGACGCGCTCGCCGGTTCTGAGCGATCGCGGCCTCGGCATCATGCCCACTTGCGACTTCAGCACCTGTCCGCCGCTCGACCTGATCTGCGTGCCCGGAGGTGCCGGAGTGGCGGACGCCCTGGCCGATGTCGAGACGGTCGACTTCATCCGCCGCCAGGGCCGCCAGGCCACCTATGTGAGCTCCGTATGCGTCGGCGCGTTTCTTCTCGGTGCGGCAGGGTTTCTCCAGGGGAGGCGGGCGGCCACGCACTGGGCCTACACCGGCCTGCTGCCGCTCGTCGGTGCCCGCCACGCAGGCGAACGCACGGCGTGGGATGGCAATGTGATTACATCGACAGGTGTCTCGGCGGGCATCGATTTCGCGTTCAGCGTCGTCGCGAAGATTGCCGGGCCGGACGTCGCGAAGGCCATCCAGCTTGCCATCGAGTATGATCCTTCCCCTCCCTTCGATGCCGGCCATCCCGAGAGGGCGCCGGAGGCCGCCAAGGAGCTCATGGTTCGGCGGAACGAGACGGGGCTCGCCGGGATTCGGCAGGCGCTCTTGCGCATGCCGGCTGCCGGTGGCGGATCATCGCGCGATACTCCAGTGCAAGTTGAGGGTTCTCCGTGAGCGGCAGCCGCAGCGCGTGGCGCAGGTCGTCGCGAGTAAGTCCCAGTCCCTGCAGCGTGAGGTCGTCGCAGCACCTCAGGCTTGCCACCCTCCGGCGCGCCCGCCAGTTGGCCAGGAGCGTCCTCAGCGATGTGCCCACTGCGCCGGCCGAAAGAGCCTGAGCCATTGCATATTCCTTCATGATGCGATCTCCCTTGATGTCGCTGCGGCGCCCCGCGGGGCTCATCTGCGGAGGGGGAGATCCAGCGCATCCTCTGCTTCATCTCCCGTTCCACGCCGCACAGGAAACACCGGAGCCGTGACAACGCCGTTCGATGGCGCAAAAGTGGCTTGTGAATAGGCCGTGACTGGGCGTTAAATCAGCCGTCACGAGGTGATCATGCGAAGCCTCAAGCTTTTCGGCCAGTTCGACCTCGGCGGGCCAGAGGGAAAGAGCGTGGCGGCCAGTGCCAAGCTCAGTGCGCTTCTCGCCTTTCTCGTGGCGGCCGGAAAGCCCGTCGGGCGCGATCAGCTGACGGGGCTCCTGTGGGGCTCCTACTTCGAGGACCAGGCCAAGCAGAACTTCCGCCAGGCCCTGGCACGGCTCCGCAAGGCCTTGGGCTCGGAAGTGGTCCTGTCCGACGATTATGCGGTGAGGCTCGCCCCCGGCGCCATTCGGAGCGATCTCGCGGAATTCGAGTCCCTTGCCAAGAGCAGGGCTGCCGATGATCTCAAGCGGGCAGCGCAGCTGCTCGGCGGTGATCTGCTGGCCGGCTTCGATATACGCGAGGAGGCCTTCGAAGAGTGGCTCAGCAGCGAGCGCCGGCGTCTCGGCAGTCTCGCCTGCGACGTGCTCGAGAGGCTCGGAAGGCTGGAGCTGGAGGCCGGGAGGCCCGATGAAGCCCTGCGCCTGGCGGAAGATTGTCTCCGCCGTGACATATTCCGCGAGGATGCCCACCGCCTCACGATCGCCGCCTTGTCCGCCCTTGGCCGGAAGTCGGAGGCGATCAGGCGCTACCAGCATCTGGAGGAGCGCCTGAAGCAGGAGCTCGGCACGGCGCCCGAAGCTGCCACCACCGCGGAATTCGAGAAGGCCCGTCAGAACCTCGGCATGACGGTGGAACCCGCTCCTGCCGTCCAGGCCCGCCGCCCGTCGATTGCCGTCCTTCCCTTCGCCAACCTCAGCGCCGATCCGCAGCAGGATTACTTCAGCGAGGGTGTGGTGGACGACGTCATCACGGCGCTGTCGAGGCTTCACTGGCTCTTCGTCATCGCCCGCAACTCGAGCTTCGCCTACAAGGGCCGCGCCGTCGACGTGAAGCAGGTGGGGCGCGAACTGGGTGTCCGCTACGTCCTGGACGGCAGCGTCAGGCGTGCGGGGAACCGGTTGCGCATTGCCGGCCAGCTCATCGACACGACGACCGGTTCAGCCATATGGGCCGACCGCTTCGATGGCGACATGGCGGATCTGTTCGAACTGCAGGACATGGTGACCTCGCAGGTCGTCGGCGCGATCGCTCCCAAGCTCGAGCAGGCGGAAATCGAACGCTCGCGGCGCAAGCCCACCGAAAGTCTCGATGCCTATGACCATTACCTCCGCGGCCAGGCCGAGGTGAACAGGTGGACCCTCGATGGAAATCGCGCCGCCATGGCGCATTTCTACAAGGCGGCCGGGCTGGACCCGCAGTTCGCCACCGCCTTCGGCATGGCGGCACGCTGCTACTCGCAGCGCAAGACGCAAGGCTGGGACTACGATCCCGCCTTCGACCATCCCGAGGTGCGGCGGCTCGCTCGCACCGCGGTCGAACTCGGACCTGACGATCCGATTGCGCTCGCGGCGTCCGGAATGGCGCTGGCCTTCGTCGCGGGCGAACTCGAGGCGGGCTCGCATCTGATCGCGCGCAGCCTGGAACTCAATCCCAACTACGCCACCGGCTGGATGTTTCTGGGATGGACTGCCTCCTGGCTCGGAGAACCCGACCGCGCCATCGACCATGTCACCCGGGCGATGCATATGAGCCCGCACGACCCCAGCCTTTCCAACATGCGCCGCGCCATCGCCTTTGCCTATTTCGTTGCAGGGCGGTACGAGGAGGCGATCTCGGCCTCCGATGTCGCCGTCGCGATCCCCCAGAACCTGATCTTCGGCTATGCAACCGTTGCTGCCAGCGCCGCGATCCTCGGCCGCCAGGCGCAGGCCGGGGCCGCGATGGAAAAGCTTCGCCTCGCGGATCCCACCCTGCGGGTCAGCTCCCTGCCTGACCGTTACCCCCTGCGACGTGAAAGTGATCGCCAGCGCTGGCAGGAGGGCCTGCGCAAGGCAGGCCTGCCCGAATAGGAGGAAGAGAGTGGTGCATCCCGCCACTCCGGCCGGCGGGAGGAGGGGGCTTCGGCCTAGACCGCCATCGCCAGCTTGCGCCCTTCGTAGATCGCCATGGCCGCGTTCCGTGCAGCCATTGCGTCGCCGATCAGCGGGGCGGAAAGCTCGTCTCCCAGCGCCCGCTCGGAGACATTGGTTGCCGCCACCACCAGCGTGTCCGCCGGGATGAGCTCGGGCTTGCCGCCGAAGCCCTGAACGGTGGCGCCGTCGCCGTGCCATTCCCGCAGGATCGTCTCCGTCAGCATGCGCACGCCGAGTTCCCTCAGCCGGGCGCGAAGCTGGATGTCGGCATTGGTGCGCGCCATCTCCGCCATCACGGCGGGCGCACCCGTCACCAGCACCACCGCGTGTCCGGCCTCCGCCAGGCTCAGCGCCGTGCCCGCGCCCTTCCAGTTCGCCGTCTCGTCCAGCACGATCACGCGCTTCCCGGGCCGGGCGATCCGCGCCATCACGTCCTCCGCACTCGCCACGTTGCCGCGCTCGATGCCGGGCAGCGCGTCGTGTTCCGGCATGGCGCGCTGGAACGCCTTGCCGTCCGGCATGGAGCCCGTGGCGACGATCACCACGTCCGCTCCCATGGCCTTCGCCTCCTCCGCGTCGAGCGGCGTGTTCAGCAGCACCTTCACCTGCAGCTTCGAGAGCTGGCGCTCGAACCAGTCGAGATAATCGATGATCTGGTGGCGGCGCGGCGTCAGCCCCGCCAGCCGGAACTGGCCGCCCAGCCGGTCGGAGGCCTCGGCCAGCGTCACGCGGTGGCCGCGCTCGGCGGCGACCCGCGCGGCTTCCAGCCCGGCCACACCGCCGCCGATCACCAGCACGGTCTTCGGCTTTCCGGCGGGCGTGAAGCGGTCGCCGCCCCATTCGAACTCGCGGCCGGCACTCGGGTTGATGAGGCAGGAGATCCAGTAGTCGCGGTAGCGGCGGCCCCAGCACATCTGGTTGCAGGAAAGGCAGGGCCGAACGTCTTCCGGCCGTCCCTCCTTCGCCTTGTTGGCGAGATGCGGGTCGGCGATCTGCCCGCGCACGATCGACACCATGTCTGCCTGGCCCGAGGCCACCACGTAGTTGGCGTTCTCGGGCGTCCGCACATGCGCCTCGCACTGCACCTTCGCGTGCTTCACCACCTGCTTCAGCGCCTCGGCGAAGGGGGCACCCAGCTTGTCGGCGTAGAACACGTTGGGAATGATGCCGGTCGAGTTGAAATAGCTCCCCGTGCCGCAGGTCACGTAGTCCATCAGCTGGCGCTCGTCGTGCCAGGCGATCACCTCCTGCAGCTGCTCCACCGTCTGCGAGACGGGGCTCGAAGGATCCATGTTCACGGCAAGCCCGATGATGAAGTCCTCGCCCGCCGTCTTGCGGATGCGCTCCATGATGGTCCGCGAGAAGCGCATGCGGTTCTCGAAGCTGCCGCCCCACCGGTCGTCGCGGCGGTTGTTGAAGGGCAGCCAGAACTGGTCGATGATGGCGTTGTAGGCGGCGAACAGCTCGATGCCGTCGAAGCCCGATTCCTTCGCCCGCCGCGCCGCCTGGACGAAGCCCTCGATGATCTCCTCGATCTCGGCTTCCGTCATCGCGTGGCTGCCGTCCGAATCATGGAAGGAGGGAAGCCCCGAGGGCGACCAGTTGGGCTCGTAGCTGTTGTCGAAGTCGCCGTGCTGGCCCACATGGTAGAGCTGGTGGCAGATCACCGCGCCATGGGCGTGGACGGCATCCGTCACCTTGCGGAAATGCGGGATGATCTCGTCCGTCGAATGCAGGAAGTTGCCGCGCGTCAGCACCGCGGTGCGGTGCACCGGCACGGGCTCCACCACGATCATCGCCGCACCGCCGCGCGCCCGCTCCTCGTAATAGCCGCGGTGGCGTTCGCCCGGCAGCCCGTTCACCGACATGTTGGCGGTGTGCGCGCCGAAGACGATGCGGTTCCTGAGCGTCTTGTGGCGCAGCGGGAGCGGCTTGAACAGGGCGGGGAATTGCTCGGACATGATGCTTCCTCAGTCTAGGGGGGCGCCGCCCTGTTCCTTCCGCTTCGCCACGAAGGCCGAGAGCGCTTCGCGGATCGAGAGGTCGGTGGCGGGCTCGGCATATTGGGCGAGCGCCTCCTGCCAGATGGCGGTGGCGCGCTCGGCCGCACTCTTGCCGCCCTTTTCCATCCACGCGCCGTAATTCTGCGTGGCGGAAACGAGCGGGCGGTAGAAGGCCGTCTCGAAGGTCGAGATGGTGCGGGCCGTGCCGAAGAAATGCCCGCCGGGTCCCACCTCGGCGATCTCGTCGAGGGCCAGCGTATCCGCGTCGATGCGCACCGGCGCCATCGTCTGCGCCATGCTCTGCACGATCTCGCAGTCGAGCACGAATTTCTCGTAGCTCGTGCACAGGCCGCCCTCAACCCAGCCTACCGCATGCATGAGGAGGTTGGCACCCGCGTTGATCGCCGCGAAGCAGGCATTGGCGGACTCATAGCCGCTGGCGAAATCCGGCACGTTTGAGGCGCTGAAATTGGAGGAGCGCATCGGCATGCCGTAGCGCCTGGCCATCTGCCCGCCGATCAGCGTGCAGCGCTGCATGTCGGCGAGCCCGTAGGCGGGTGCGCCCGTCTTCATGTCCACGTTCATCGCCGCGCAGCCATAGAGCACCGGCGCGCCGGGGCGGACCAGCTGCGCCAGCGTCACGCCGAACAGCACCTCCGCCGTGTTGAGCGCCATGGCGGAGGCGATGGTGGCGGGTGTGGATGCCCCCGCCATGATGAAGGGTGTGAGCAGCACCGGCTGGCCGTGCCGCGCCATTTCCATGACCCCCACCGTCATCGGCACGTCATAGGTGAGCGGCGTGTTGGTGTTGATGATCGAGAACACGCCGGGGCTTCGGCCGAACTCCTCCAGGCTCTCGCCGCGCGCGATCGCGCACATGGTGAGCACGTCCTCGATGCGCTGGCGGCTCTGGCAGAACACGTAAGGAACCTTGTCGGTCAGAGTCAGCATGGCGAAGGCGGCATCGAGATGGCGGAAACGCACCTCGATGTCGAGCGGCTCCACCGGCCAGCCGTTCATCTGCACCGCATTGAAGAACTGCGTGAGCTTCAGGAGCTCTTCGAGGTCGGCGAGGGTGCCGGAGCGCCGCCCGCGCAGGATGTCGGTGCAGTTCGGGGGTCCGAGCACGGCCGCGGTGGCGAGGTTCCGGCCTCCCATCCGCACCGCGCGCTCCCCGTTGCGCGGCGTCAGCGTGATCCCGGAGGGCACCGTCTTCAGCGCCTCCTCGACGATCTCGCGCCCCAGCCTCACGCGCCCGTCGGCCTCCTCCGTGATCGCACCGGCCTTGGCGAGGAGGGCGCGCGCCTCCTTCACCGCGCAGCGCACGCCCACGGTTTCGAGCAGCCTCAGCGCCGCGGCATGGATCGCCTCCACCTCGTCCTCGGTGATGAGCGGCGTCGGAGGAAAGGGGTTCTCGTACTGCTGCCACGGCATCTGCACGATGTCCGCCGCGCGGCGCCTGCGATGGGGTGTGGCGGGGCGCATGGCCTCAGGCGAAGCTCTTCAGCCGCTCGTGCAGGGAGCGTGCGATGGGCAGCCCGTCCTTCCTGAGGCGCTTCTGGCTCTCCTCACGCCGCGCATTGGGAAGCCTGGCCCCCTTCTGCGCGGTGATCGACTTCGCCAGCGCCTTCACCTGCTTCGCGAACGCGCCGCCCGAGAACATCCGGGGCTCGAGCGCGATGAAGAACTGCCCGCAGCCGATGGGCTTGCCGTCATTCTCCATGAAGGAGCCCATCTCGGGCCCGCGCAGGGCGCCCGCCAGTGCGGCGCACATCACCTCCACGATCAGCCCCTGGCCGAAGCCCTTGTAGCCTCCTGCGGGCGCCATCGAGCCCTCGAGCCCTTCGTGAGGGTTCGTCGTCGGCCTGCCGTTCCTGTCGAGCGCCCAGCCCGGCGGAATGTCGCGGCCCTCGTCGGCCGCGCGCTTCACCGCCGTCCAGGCGACGGCCGAGGAAGACTGGTCGATCAGGAAGGCGATCTTCCCCTTTGCTCCCGGCACCGCGAAGGACATCGGGTTGGTGCCGATCACCGGAACGCTTCCGCCCACCGGCGCGATCACCGGCATGGCGTTGGTGAAGCCGAAGGCCACGAGGCCCTGCTTCGCGAGGTTGCCCGTGTGGAAGCCGAGCGTCGCCGCATTGTAGGAATTGTGGATGCCCATGCCGGCGATGCCGAACTTCTTCGCGGCGGGCACCAGCCTCCTGAACCCCGCCTCGATCGCCGGGTGCGCGAAGCCCCGGTTGGCGTCGATGCGCAACGCCACCGGCGAGAGCGCCTCGATCTTCGGCCTCGCCTTGCCGTTCACCTTGCCGCTCCGCACGTGCTCGCAATAATACTGCAGCCAGTAGAAGCCGTGGCCCTCGAGGCCGGAGAGCTCCGTGTCGAGGATCGCCTCTGTGAAATAGGCGGCGTTGGCGGGGGATGTTCCCGCCCCCGTCAGCGCCTCGCGGATCAGCTTGCGCGCCGCCGCGGGCGTGAGCCTGATCTCGTCCTCCGCCATCTCACGCCGTTTCCGCTTCCGGCGCCGCGACGATCACGGGCCCCATGGATCTCAGGATCTCCTCGGAGAGATGGCAGCGGATCTGGTGGTCGCCGCCCACGTCCCTGAGCGGCGGCAGCTCCGTTTCGCAGAGATTGCCCGGCACCTGGTGCTTCCTGGGGCAGCGCGTCTGGAACGGGCAGCCCGGCGGCGGGTTGGTGGCGGAAGGGATGTCGCCTTCGAGAACCACGCGGCGCTTGGTGAAGCGCGTGTCGGCGATGGGGATCGCCGAGAGCAGGGCCTCCGTGTAGGGGTGGTAGGGCGGCTCGAAGATCTGGTCCGTCGTGCCGTATTCCACCACGTAGCCGAGATACATGACGACGACGCGGTCCGAGAGGTAGCGCACGATCGAGAGGTCGTGGCTGATGAACACCATGGTCGTCTTGGAGCTGCGCTGGATGTCCATCAGCAGTTCCGTCACCGCCGCCTGCACGGAGACGTCCAGCGCCGACATCGGCTCGTCGGCGATCACCACATGCGGCCTTCCGGCGAAGGCGCGGGCCACGCCGATCCGCTGTTTCTGCCCGCCCGAGAGCTGGCGCGGCATGCGGTGCTCGAAGGCGCGCGGCAGCTTGACGAGGTCGAGCAGCTCCAGCATGCGCTGGCGCCGCTCGGCCACCGTGTTGCCGATGCCGAACTTCTCGAGCGTGCGCATGATCTGCGAACCCACCGTGTGCGAGGGGTTCAGCGTGTCGAACGGGTTCTGGAACACCATCTGGATCGAGGACACGGTCTTCGCCCCGCGCGCCTCCACCCCCTTGCCCTGGATCTCCTCGCCGGCGAGCTTCACCTTGCCGCCGGTCGCCGTCTCGAGGCCGAGCAGCACCTTGGCGAGGGTGGACTTGCCGCAGCCGGATTCGCCCACGATCGCCACCGTCTCCGCCGCCCGTGCCACCAGGCTCACGTCCTCGTTGGCCTTCACCGTGCGCCGCTCGCCGCCGCCGAAGATCTCGTTGGCCGCCACCCGGTAGTGCTTCTGCAGGTGGTCGATCACCAGAACCGGCTCGCCGGGCGCGATCGCCTCCTGCGTCTCGCGCCGCGCCGGCGGTGCCGCCCAGTCGATCTCGTCGATCCTGAGGCAGCGGCTGGCGTGGCGCGTGTCGCCCGTCACCTCGAACATCGGAATGTCGGCCGCATCGCAGCGGCCCTTCTGGAAATAGGCGCAGCGCGGCCCGAAATTGCACCCCTTCGGCCGCTCGTGCGGCAGCGGCAGCTGGCCGGGGATGGCGGTCAGGGGCCTCAGGTTCTTGTCCGTTCCGGGAAGGGCGATCGAGCGGAACAGCCCCTGTGTATAGGGGTGCCGCATGCGCGCGAACACGTCGCCGATGTTGCCCGTCTCCACCGCCTCGCCCGAATACATCACGGTGATCCTGTCGCAGGTCTCGCGGATGAGGCCGAGATTGTGCGAAACGAAGATCATGGATGTGCCGAGCCTCGTGCCGAGGTCCTTCACCAGGTCCACGATTCCCGCCTCCACCGTCACGTCGAGCGCGGTGGTCGGCTCGTCGAGCAGCAGCAGCGCGGGCTTCGAGAGCAGCGCCATGGCGATCACGATCCGCTGCTGCTGCCCGCCCGAGAGCTGGTGCGGATAGGAGTTCATGATGCGCTCGGGGTCCGGCAGCTTCACCGCCCTCACCATGTCGAGGGCGCGGGCGCGGGCCTCCTCCTTCGAGACCTTGTCATGGATGATCGGCACTTCCATGAGCTGCTCGGCGATGCGCATCGAGGGGTTGAGGCTCGCCATCGGCTCCTGGTAGACCATGGCGATCTCGGAGCCGCGCACGTGGCGGAGCTCCTCGGCACTCATCTCCGCCATGTCACGGCCGCGGAACTTGATCGAGCCCTTGGTGATGCGCCCGATGCCCGGAAGGTCGCGCATGATGGCGAGCGCCACGGTGGACTTGCCGCAGCCCGATTCCCCCACGAGGCCCATGCATTCGCCCGGCATCACCGTCATCGAGAAGTCCATGACGGCGGGGATCTCCCCCAGCTTGGTGAAGAAGGAGATGTGCAGGTTGCTGATCTCGATGATCGGTTCGGTCATGGCGTCCCTAATCCCTCAGCGATTGCTCGCGGAGCGAATCCGCCAGCAGGTTGAGCCCCAGCACGAAGGACATGAGCGCGATCGCCGGCACCAGGGCGGGCCAGGCATAGAGCCTCAGGAACTGGCTGCCGTCCTTGATGGCCGTGCCCCAGTCGGGGCTTTCGGAGCTCATGCCGAGTCCGAAGAAGCCGAGTGTCCCGAGCAGGATCGTGGTGTAGCCGATCCGGAGGCAGGTATCGACGATCAGCGGGCCTCTCGCATTGGGCAATATTTCCCACAGCATGATGTACCAGGGCGTCTCGCCGCGCGTCAGGGCGGCGTTGATGTATTCGCGCGTCTTTATGTCCATGGTGAGGCCGCGCACGATGCGGAACACGCCGGGGCTCGAGGCGAAGGCCACGGCCACGAAGATGTTGAGCTCGTTGGGCTCGATGTGGACGATGTCGAAGGGATCGGCGTCGAAGACGAGGCCCGAGTAGATGTAGCCGCCGATGAGGAGCGCCGCCGCGAGGAGCATGGCGAGCTTGCCCGGCTGCTTCGAATAGCCTGTGTAGAAAAGTGCAACGAAGAACAGGATCGGGAAGATGAAGAAGAAGCCCGCCATGGCGTAGGGAACCGGCGTCTCCATGATGCCGGGCGTCACCAGCAGGTAGAACAGCAGGATCACCGGGAAGGCCAGCACCAGGTTGGCGATGAAGGAGAGCACCGCGTCGATCCTGCCGCCGAAATAGCCGGCGGGAAGGCCGAGCAGCGAACCCACCATCAGCGAGATGGCGGTGGCGGCGGGTGCTATCGCCAGCACGATGCGGCTGCCGTGCACCATGCGGCTGAACACGTCGCGCGCCAGCTTGTCGCCGCCGAGATAGAAGGCAATGCCCGATTGCGGCTCGATCGTGCCGGGCAGCGCATGCTTCATCACCGCGATCTGATTGAGCGGCGCGAAGGGCGCCACGATGTCGGCGAAGATCGCGGTGAACAGCCAGAAGGCGACGATCAGCACGCCCGCCAGCCCCACGCCGGAGCCGATCAGGTGCCCGTAGAGCCCGAGCCTCCTGCGATAGAGGAAGGAGGCGGCGAGAAGCACGGCGAGCGCCAGCCACACCGGCCAGAACCGCGCGATGATGCCGGTGATGACGCCGAGGGTTCCGATGTTTTCCATGGGGCCTCTCCTCAGCTCATCCGGATTCTGGGGTTGAGCCAGGCATAGCCGATATCCGATATCAGCTGCGTGGCCAGCACCACCGCCACCGAGACGAGCCCGCAGGCGAGCAGCAGGTCGATGTCGTTGTTGGAGGCGGCCGAGATCAGCAGGAAGCCGAAGCCCTGGTAGCGGAAGATCGCCTCCACCACGACGACGCCCGAGAGCAGCCAGGGGAACTGCAGCATGATCACGGTGAAGGGCGCGATCAGCGCGTTCCGCAGCGCGTGTTTCATGACGACCTGGGCGAAGCTCAGGCCCTTGAGCCGCGCGGTGCGGATGTATTGCGAGGCCATCACCTCCGCCATCGAGGCCCTGGTCATGCGCGCGATGTAGCCCACGCCGTATATGGCGAGCGTCATCACGGGAAGGGAGAAATTGTAGAAGCTGATGCCTTCCGAGGTGGCGGTGGCCGCCGAGCCGTTCAGCACCTTGAGCCAGGTGGCGAAGACCACCGAGAAGATGATGCCCGAGACGTATTCGGGCGTGGCGGTGGAGGTGATGGAGAGCACCGAGAGGCCGCGGTCGAGCCGCGAGCCCTCCCGCATGCCGGCCAGCACGCCGATGACGAGGGCCGCGGGCACCATGGTGATCATCACCCAGAACATCAGCAGGCCGGTGGCCTTGAGGCCCTGCGGCAGGCGGTTCTCGACCTTGGTCTTGAAGGCGGTGGAGCAGCCGAAATTGCCCTGCAATATGCCGTTGTAGGCGGGCTCGGAGGGCTCGTCGCAGAAGCGGAAGCGCGGCACCAGCTCGCCGGTGTTGACGTCGATCACCGGCTGCTGCTTGACGACGCCGATCCAGCGCCCGTAGCGCACGAAGAAATTGTCGCGGTAGCCGTTGCGCGTCAGCCAGTTCTCGAGGTCTTCCGCGCTGGCGCGCTGCTGGGTGTTGAAGATCGCGAGCTTCTTCAGGTTCGGCTCGAGATTGACGAAGAAGAAAACCACCAGCGACAGGCAGAACATGGTCAGCGCCATGATGCCGAGCCGCCGCGCCAGAAATGTCAGCATTGAATACCCCGCCCCCTTGTATTCCGGAATTCAACGCTCCGCTTCTTGCGTCGGAGACGAAGAGGGCGGGGAAGCCTGCCGGCCTCCCCGCCCCATCTGCACTACTTGTCGAGCCAGACCTTCTCGAGGTGAAGCTCGAAGGTCGGGTGCATGTCGAAGCCCTTCACATAGGGCTTGGTGTGGCGGTAGAGCGAGCGCCAGAAGGGCTGGATGATGACGCCGTCGTCCTGCAGGATCTGCTCGATGTCCTTCATCAACTCGCGGCGCGAGTGGGCATCCGCGATGGCAAGCGCCGCGTTCAGCTTCTTGTCGAACTCGGGGTTCGAATAGGCCGTCTCGTTCCAGGCCTCGCCGGAGCGGTAGGCGAGCGCCAGCACCTGCACGCCGAGCGGGCGCATGTTCCACTCGGTGGTCGACCAGGGATACTTCGTCCAGTCGTTCCAGAAGGTCGAGCCCGGGATCACCGTGCGCTTGATCTTGAAGCCCGCCTCGCGGCACTGCTCGGCGATCACGTCGGCCGGGTTCTTCACATAGTCCTGCTCGTAGGAGAGGAGCTCGAACTCGGTGTCCATCTGCCCCGCCTCGGTCATCAGCGCCTTGGCCTTCTCGAGGTCGCGCGCGATCTTCGGCAGCTCGTAATATTCCGGGTGGATCGGGCAGACGTGGTGGTTCTCGCCCACCGTGCCGGCGTTGTTGTAGCCGAGCTGGAGCACGACCGCGTTGTCCACGGCGAGCTGCAGGGCGTTTCTTACCTTCTTGTCCTCGTAGGGCTTGTTGTTGATGTTGGTGCGGATGACGATGGTCGAGGCCGTCACCGCCTCCGACTTCACGAGGTCCATGCCGTCCAAGAGCGTCACGGTCTCGCCCGTCGTCTGGTAGTTGGCGTCGATCTCGCCCGCCTCCAGCGCGGCCACCGTGGCGTTCTGCTCCTCGCCGTAGTCGATGAACTCGATGCCGTCGAGATAGGCGTCGCCGCCCCACCAGGTGAAGTTCTCGCGGCGCTTCACCGCGGCGCGCGAGCCCACCTGATACTCGGTGATCTCGTAAGGCCCGGTGCCCGGCGTCTTCAGCATGTCGGGGTTCTTGTCGAAGTCGCGGTGCACGACGATCGCCGGATAGTCGCAGAAGCCCGGGATGATGGTGATGTCGGAGGCCGCGGTCTTGAGCTTCACCGTGTGGTCGTCCACCTTGGTGATGGCGCCCTCGGCGGCCTTGTTGGTCGCGGCATCGATCAGCGTGCCCACGCGGCCGGCCATCGAGTTGCCCTCGGCCGCCTTGTCGCACCAGCGGGTGAGGTTGTAGATCACGTCGTCTGCGGTGAAGTCGTCGCCGTTCGACCACTTCACGCCCTTCCGCAGGTTCAGCGTGTATTCGGTGGCGTCGTCGTTCACGTCCCAGCTCTCGACGAGCTGCCCGGTGAACGTGCCGTCGCGGTTGTAGCGCACCAGGTATTCATTGGCCTGGCGCGAGACGTTGGCCATTTCCGACCAGTCCCAGGTGCGCGGGTCCTTCATCTCCTTGATGAGCATCTGCATCTTGAGGACGCCGCCCCTCTTGCCTTCCTGGGCCCTGGCCGGCGTGTGGCTGAGGCCGATCATGCCATAGGCGGTGGCCGCCGAGGCGCCGAAGGCGCTGGCCAGCGCCAGGAATTCGCGGCGGCTGAAGCGCCCGGCCTTGGTCTCCTCGGCCAGCGGGCCGAAGACCTCCGGCATGGGCTTGCCGTTCTTCTTGAAAAACATCATCTAGGGTTCCTCCTCGTTTGTACCTTTGTCCGTTGGCCGGCACTTCCGGCCTGAATACCCGCGGGGGAGCCGCGGGCTTGGCGCTGAGCGACCTCTCCTGTGGCTTTCGCGAAGCCATTCTTGACTCGTCCTGAGAACTTCGCAAGGCCAAGTCGGGTGAACTGTCCTCACCGGGCGGTTTTTTTCGCAGGCCCGGAGGGGTGTTGGGCCTCCCAGGGCTTCTCCCAGTCCCCCGCCACCCGGAGGTCGGTCGCGGCATCCTCCTCGATCAGGCGGCAAACCGTCATTTCACCGGCCTTGGGCCCATAGCGCTCGCCCGCCTCCCGGAAGCGGGCATGGGCCGCCTCGGTCATTTCGCTGCGGGTGCCCGTCTCCTCCATCAGTTCCCGGATCAGCGCCAGGTCCTTCAGGCACAGCGCGATGGGGAAGGAGGGGTCATAGTGCCCGGCGAAGATCGAGGGCACGTCGTGGCGCATCACGAAGCTGTCGGCGGCCCCGCCCTTCATGGCGTTCCACCACACCAGCGGGTCGAGCCCCGCGAGCTTCGCCGTCACCATCGCCTCGCCGATCGCCGCCGCGTGGATCTTCCACAGCTGGTTGTTGACGAGCTTCGCCACGTAGCCGGTTCCGTAGCCCCCGACGTGGCGCAGCTCGCCCATCGCCTCGATCACCGGCCGCACGTGCTCGACCGCCGCGTCGTCGCCGCCCACGAACATCGGCATGTCGCCGCGGATCGCCGCATCCACCGAGCCCGTCACCGGCGCGTCCACCGCGTGCCCGCCCCTGGCCCCGAATTCTGCCGCGAGCTCCCGCATCAGCTTCGGGCTCGAGGTCGTCATGTCGATCCAGTATTTCCCCCGGCAGGAGGTGGAGAGAAAGCCCGATGGGCCGCGCACCACCTGTTCCACCTCCTTCGGCCCGAACACCATGCTGACGGCGACGTCGGCGCGGTCCAGCACCTCGGCGGGGCTCGCCGCTCCGGAAACGCCGGGGCCTGTCTGCTGAGCCACCGCCTCGGGCCTGATGTCGTAAACCACCATCTCGAAGCCCGCCCGCCTGACGTTCCGCGCCGCGTTCGCGCCCATGGTGCCGAGCCCGATGAATCCGACGATCATGCTGTCCTCCCCGATGAGAGATCCATGCTCGAGCCTGAAGGCGCGCGCCCCGCAAGCAAATTGTCCTTATGCCGCCCATAAGCTAGGCTGAAGCCCATGGACATCGAACTCCGGCTGCTGCGCAGCTTCGTGGCGATCTACGAGCTGGGCTCGCTCTCCCGCGCGGCGGAAAAGCTCCGCTGCACCCAGGCCGCCATGAGCATGCGCCTCAAGCTCGTCGAGACCGAGCTCGGCGAGGCGCTGTTCCGCCGCCTGCCGCAGGGCCTCGAGCCCACCACGCGCGCCGCCGAGTTCTACGCCCGCGCGCTGGGCGTTCTCGCCGCCTATGACGAGATGATCTCCGCCACCCGCAGCGGCAAGCCCCGCCAGCGCCTCCGCCTCGGCGTGCCGGATGATTACGCGCTGGGCATCCTGCCCCGCGCGCTCTCCCGGCTGGGGCCGGACAGCGGCCAGGAAATCGAGATCGTCTGCGACCTGAGCGCCAGCCTCGCCGCCAGGCTCCAGCAGAAGCAGCTCGATCTCGCCCTCCTCACGCTGGCGGCGCGGCCGGCCGCCGCGCTCTTCGAGGCCGAGCTCGCGCTTTGCTGGGTGCGCCGTCCCGGCTTTGCGCCGCAGCCAGGCGCTCCCCTGCCGCTCGCCGCCTATCCCGAGGGCTGCGTCTTCCGCCGGGCGATGACCGCGGCCCTCGATGGCGCCCGCCGGTCCTGGTTCATCCAGGCCCAGAGCCGCACCCATGCCGGCGTCGTGGCGGCGGTGCGCTCGGGCCTCGCCGTCACCTCCATGGCCAGGGGCACCGCCCCCGCCGGCCTCGAGGAGGCCGCCGCCGGAGAGTCCCTGCCGCCGCTCCCGGACGTGCCGGTCTACCTCCTGGGCGATCCGCGTGCGCGCCTGGCACAGCTCCTCCAGGACGAACTCGCCGGGCTGGCCGGGCCGGGGAACTGGAGGCGCTCCGCATGAGCACGGCGCTGCGCAACAGGAGACAACGTTTTTGACAACATTTCGCAACGAAAATGCATGTCAGGCGTAACCGATCGCCGTTGCGTTGACGACGAGTGCCGCGTCGAGTTTCCCCGCGAAATGGTCGAGCACGTTCTGCACGGAGGCCACCGCCATCCGCGCCGCGCACTCCCCCGTCAGCCCCGCGGCGTGCGGGCTGAGCAGCACCCGCGGGTTGGACAGCAGCGGGTGGTCCGGGGCAGGGGGCTCCCGCTCCAGCACGTCGAGCCCGGCGCCGAACAGCCGCCCCTCGCGCAAAGCCTTGTCTAAAGCGATTTCATCGACCAGTCCGCCACGTGCCGCGTTGACCAGAACGGCCGTCGGCTTCATCAGCGCCAGCTCCTTCTCCCCGATCAGCGCGCCCTCGGCCGAGCCCGGCATGTGCAGCGAAACGTAATCCGCCGCGGCGAGGGCGGCGCGAAGCTCCGCCACCGGCTTCACCCCGTGCTTCGCCATCACCTCCGGCTTGACGAACGGGTCATGCGCCGAAACCGCCATGCCGAAGGCCTGGGCAAGCTCCGCCACGCGACGTCCGATCCGCCCGAAACCAAGCAATAACAGGCACTTGCCGTCAAGCTCCACGGTCTCGAAGCGGTTCCTCACATTCCAGTCGCCATGCCGCGCGGCGGCATCGTGCCGGGCAACCTGGCGCGCCACGCCCAGCATCAGCATCAGCGTGTGCTCGGCCACCGCGCGGGAGTTGACGTCGCCCACGATGCAGAGCGGAATTCCTCGTTCGTTCAATGCCTTGACGTCCACCGCGTCATAGCCTACGCCATGCCGCGAAACGATGGCGAGGCGCGGCGCGGCGGCAACCGCCTCCGCCGTCAGCGGTTGGGTTCGGAGGATCACCGCATCGGCCTCGGGCAGGTGCGGCAGATAGGACTCGATGGACACCTCCTCGACCAGCGTGAAGCTCACGCCTTGCGCCTGCTTCAGCCGTTCGAGCCCTGCCGGATGCAGCTTTCCGGCCACAAGAACATGAGGCATTTCAATAACTTGCGTTCTTTGGCGGAGCTGCGTCCGCCACCTGTTCGCCGATCAGCTTTCGCGCCTGGTCGATGCTCGCCCTGGCCGCCCCGGCGAGGAGGCGCACGTCGTTCAGCAGCGTCACCAGGTCGAAGCCCCAGCCGATCGCCCTCGCCGCATAGGCCGAGCTGCCGCAATGCAGGCAGGCCTTGATCCCCGCCTCGTGCGCCCGCGCCAGGACGGTCTTTATCGCCTCCACGATCTCCGGCTCCTCCCGGTCGAAGCCCGTCGGATACTTGCGCCCGGCGAGGCCCAGCGTCAGGTCGGCAGGCCCGATATAGACGCCGTCAAGCCCCGGTGTTTCCACGATTTCTCGCAGGTTCTTCATGCCGTCCGCCGTCTCGATCATGGCGAGGCAGAGCACGTCCTCGTCAGCCCACTTTCCATAATCCCCGCCATGCGCGAAGACCGCGCGGGTCGGCCCCATGCTGCGCTGGCCGTGGGGCGGGTAGCGCATGCAGGAGACGAGGAATTCGGCCTCTTCCCGCGTATTGATCATCGGGCAGATGATGCCGAGCGCGCCCGCGTCCAGCGCCTTCATGATGTCGCCCGCCGCAAGCCACGGCACGCGCACCATGGGCGTCACGGGGGAAGCCTTCACCGCCTGCAGCATGGGGGCGAGCGCGTCATAGCCGAGGAAACCGTGCTGCTGGTCGATCGTCACCGCGTCATAGCCCTGGCCCGACATGATCTCGGCGGTGAAGGTGCTGCCGATGGAAAGCCAGCCGTTGAGCACCGGCTTGCGCTCTGCCCACAGCCGCCGGACATTGTTCTGTGCCATTGCCGCCTCCCTCACACCGCAACTTGCGTCAGCTTCACGTTCATGTAGTCGAGAATGCCTTCCGCGCCGCCTTCGCGGCCCATGCCGCTGGCCTTGATGCCGCCGAAGGGCGCCTCCGCCGCGGCGAGCGCGTAGGAATTCACACCCACCATGCCCGCCTCGAGCCGCTGCGCCGCCTCGCGCATGCGGGCCGGCTCGCGTGTGAAGACGTAAGCAGCGAGCCCGTGCTCGCTGGTATTGGCCCGCGCATAGGCCTCTTCCGCGCTGTCGAAAGGGGAGATGGCGGCGATCGGCCCGAAATTCTCCTCCGCCACGGCCAACGCGTCGTCGGGAAGGCCGGTGATCACGGTCGGTTCGAAGAAGAAGCCCTTGTTCTGCCCGGCAGGCCTGCCGCCGCCGGTCTCGATCCTGCCGCCCCGCCCCTTCGCATCGGCCACGATCCTTTCCATCGCGTCCACGCGGCGCTGGTTGATGAGCGGCCCCATTTGGGTGGACTCCTCCAGCCCGTGTCCCAGCTTCAGCGCCCGGGCCCGTGCCGTGAAGCCCTCGACGAAGGGTTTCACGAGCCTTTCATGCACATAGAAGCGGTCCGCCGTGACGCAGACCTGGCCCGCATTGGCGAACTTCACGGGCACTGAAAGATCGAGCACCTGCTCGACGTCGGCATCGTCGAACACGATCACCGGCGCGTTGCCGCCGAGCTCCATCGAGACGCGCTTCAGCGTCGCGGCGGAATCTCGGATCATCTGCTGGCCGATCGCCGTCGAACCCGTGAGCGAGATCTTGCGCACCGCGGGAGAGGCCATGATCGGATCGTAGGTGGTTGCAGTGGGGCCGATCACCAGATTGACCACGCCCGCCGGAACGCCAGCCTGCTTCACGCAGTCCATGAGCAGCATGGCCGTGCCCGGCACCTCGCGCGACGGCCGCACGATGATCGAGCAGCCCGCGGCCAGGGCAGGGGCCACCTTGCGGGCGATCAGGAAGGCCGGGAAATTCCAGGCGGTGAAGGCAGCGGCAATGCCGACGGGCTCGTGCGAGATCTCGACGCGGCCTCCCGGTGCCCGGCTCTCGATGATGCGGCCATAGATGCGGCGGGCCTCCTCGGCATACCAGCGGAACTGATCGGTGGAGAGCCCCCATTCGCGCTTCGCCTGGGCGAGCGGTTTGCCCGTCTCCAGCGTGATCCGCCGCGCCGCCTCCTCGGCACGGGAGACCATCCGGTCTGCAACGCGATGCAACAGGTCGGCGCGCATCCAGGCTTGCGTGCCGCGCCACAGCTTCTGGCCTTTCGCGGCGCAATCGATCGCTTCCTCCACCTCTTCGGCGGAAGCCGCCGGAGCGGTGCCCATGACCTCGCCCGTCGCCGGATCGCTCACCGCGATCTCGCCCGCGCCTCCCTTGCGCCGCCATTCACCGCCGATCAGCAGGCCGTAGGACTCATACATGCGATGCCCATCCGTTTCTGCAACAGTCGTTGCGGCATCCTGATTGGGGCAATGAATTTTTCTTGTCAAGGCTCGGGCGGCGCTCTAATCCGGTGTCGCGATGCCCGAGAGCAAGACAGCCAAGGCGATGCCCCGCAGTTACGAGGGCGTGGTGAACCTCATCACGCGCGGCTATGCCACGCTCTCGCCCGGCTCACAGCAGATCGCGCGGTTCTTCACGCAGAACCCCAACGTCATCGCGCTCGAGTCGATCAACGCCATCGCCGAGAAATGCGGAGTCCACCCTTCGAGTCTCGTGCGCTTCGCGCAAGGCCTGGGCTACGCCGGCTTCAAGGACCTGCAGGCTGTATTCCAGACCCGCCTCGCCACGGCCGCACCCGGCTTCCGGGAGCGCATCAGCGCCCTTGAGGAGGAACTCTCGCGCAAGGGCGGGCAGGGCAACATGGGCCACCTGCGAGATCTCGTGGTGCGCGACATCGCCTCGTTGCAGGGCCTGCTCGACACGGTGACAGAAGAGGCGCTGGCCGCCGCCGCGAAGCTTCTCACTGCGGCCGATACCGTTTACATCGCCGGACAGCTCCGCTCGGAGCCGCTGGCGGGCCTGCTCCGCTATCTCCTCACCATGCTGCACCGCCGTGTCGTGTTGCTCGATCCCGCGGGCGGGCTCGCGCCCGAGATGGCGCAGACCATGACCAGCCGCGATGTGCTCGTCGCAATCGCCTTCCGTCACTATGCGAAGGAGGTGGTGGCCATCTCCGATGCCGCCCAGGCGCCGGTCATCGCCATCACCGATGGGCCGCTCTCGCCCCTGGCCAAGAACGCGCGCGTGCTGTTCACCGTGCCGGAAGACGAGTATTCCTTCTCGCGTTCACTCGCCGCGCCCATGTGCCTGGTCCAGTGCCTCGCCACCGCGACTGCGGCCCTGCTGCAGCCGGGCAAGGACCGCGTGCCGCGCATCCCCAGCGTTACGGAAATCGCGCGCGACCGGAAGGCGCGACTGCCGCGCACCGAAAGGCAAAGCGGTGGAAAATGGAAATTGCATTCCACTGATCAACGAAATAGATAAACCGTTCCAGGCCTCATGAATGGGAGACACCGCATGTCCACTGTCCGCTTGACCATGGCGCAGGCGCTCGTGCGCTACCTGTGCAACCAGTTCACCATCATCGACGGCAAGAAGGAGCCGCTCTTCGCAGGGCTATTCGGCATCTTCGGCCATGGCAACGTGACGTGCCTCTCGGAGGCGCTCGAGGCGGTGCAGGACAAGCTGCCGACGTGGCGCGGGCAGAACGAGCAATCCATGGCTTTGGCCGCGGTGGGCTATGCCAAGGCGATGCGGCGGCGGCAAATCATGGTGGCGCTCTCCTCGATCGGACCTGGCGCCCTCAACATGGTGACGGCGGCGGGCTGTGCCCACTCCAACCGGCTCCCCATCCTCATCCTGGCGGGCGACGTCTTCGCCAACCGCCGGCCTGATCCGGTGCTGCAGCAGGTCGAGCACTTCCACAACCCGACGACATCGGTGAACGACGCCTTCAAAGCCGTGACACGCTACTGGGACCGCATCACGCACCCGGAGCAGATCATCTCCTCGCTCCCGCAGGCGGTGGCCTGCATGCTTGACCCGGGCGATTGCGGCCCCGCCTTCCTCGGCCTCTGCCAGGACACGCAGGAACTCGCCTTCGACTATCCCGAAGCTTTCTTCGCACCGACGGTGCACACCATCCCGCGTCCCCGGCCCGACCGCAACCGCGTGGCGCAGGCGGTCGAGCTCATCAGGTCCGCCAAGCGCCCGCTCATCATCTCGGGCGGCGGCGTGCGTTATTCCGATGCCAACCGCGAAGTCGCCGATTTCGCGCTGAAGCACGGCATCCCGCTGGCTGAGACGATTGCGGGGAAGGGTGCGGTCACCCATGACCACCCGGCGCACGTCGGCCCCATCGGTGTCGTCGGCTCCACCTCGGCCAACGAGATGGCGGGTGCGGCGGATGTCATCATCGCCATCGGCACCAGGCTGCAGGACTTCACGACCGGCTCCTGGACGGTGTTCAGCCATGACGCGAAATTCGTTTCGATCAACGCTGCCCGCTACGATGCGGTGAAGCACCGCGCGCTGTCCGTCGTCGGCGATGCGAGGGAGACCGTAACGGAGCTCGAAGCCGCGCTCGGCGACTGGAAGGCCGATGCGGCCTGGACGGCGCGGGGCAGGACCGCCTTCAAGAGCTGGAACGAACTGCTGGACCAGCACCAGAAGGCCACCAACGCAGCGGTGCCGACCTATGCGCAGGTGGTGGGCGTGGTGAACCAGTGGGCGGCACCCAACGACACGATGGTGACGGCGGCCGGCGGCCTTCCCGGCGAGACCGCCAAGGGCTGGCGGGTCAAGAGCCCCAACACCTATGACCTCGAATTCGGCTTCTCCGCCATGGGCTACGAGATCGCCGGCGGCTGGGGACATGCCATGGCAAAGAAGGGCGATGGCGAGACCATCGTGATGGTTGGCGACGGCTCCTACCTGATGATGAACTCCGACATCTATTCGACGGTGCTGACCGGCCACAAGATGATCGTCGTGGTCTGCGACAATGGTGGCTACGCAGTTATCAACCGTTTGCAGAACTTCAAGGGCACGCCCTCCTTCAACAACCTCATCAAGGACAGCCGCGTGAAGCAGGCCTTCGCGGTCGATTTCGCCAAGCATGCCGAGTCGATGGGAGCGTCGACCCGTCACTGCGAGAGCCTGGCCGATCTCGATGCTGCCCTCCAATGGGCCCGGACCACGGACCGCACCACAGTGATCTCCATCGTCACCGACGCATTCGCCTGGGTGCCGGGCGACGCCGATTGGGACGTGGGCGTTCCGGAAGTCTCCGACCGACCGGAAGTTCAGGAGGCGCGCGCCCACCACGACACGATCCGCAAGAAGCAACGCATTGGAGTCTGAGACGATGAAAGCAAAGCTGGGCATGTCGCCCATCGCCTGGTGGAACGACGACCTGCCGGAGCTCTCCGATGACGTGTCGCTCGAGGAATGCCTCAGGCAGTCGCGCTCGGCGGGCTTCACCGGCATGGAGAAAGGGCGCCGCTTTCCGGAATCGGCTGCGGAGATGCTGCCGATCCTCAGGAAGGCGGATGTAACCCTTTGCGGCGGCTGGTTCTCCGGCACCCTCGTGGACGAATCCATTGCGGCAAACCAGCAGCGCATCCAGCCGATGATCGACCTGTTCAAGGCCGTGAACGCACCTTGCATCGTCTATGGCGAGGTCGGCCGCTCGATCCAGGGCGACCGCTCGAAGCCGCTCGCCACCAAGCCGAAGCTCTCGGAAGCCGAGATGAAGGCCTATGGCGCGAAAATGTCCGAGTTCGCGAGATGGGTCGAGGCCCAGGGCATGCCGCTCGTCTACCACCACCATATGGCGGCAGTGGTCGAGACCGAACCCGAGCTCGATTTGTTCATGGCCAACTCGACGATTTCGCTGCTGTTCGATGCCGGCCACATGGCCTTCGCCGGCGGCGATGTGCTCCGCTGCATCGACAAGCATCACGCCCGCATCCGGCACGTTCACACGAAGGATGTGCGCATGGACGTGATCAGGGAGCTCGACCGCACCAAGGAGAGTTTCCTCGACGCGGTGATCAAGGGCGCCTTCACCGTGCCGGGCGACGGCTCGCTCGATTTCGAGGCGATCGTGAAGAAGCTCGCCTCCTATGGCTATGAGGGCTGGTTCGTGGTCGAGGCCGAGCAGGATCCGAAGAAGGCGCCGCCTCTCAGGATGGCGCAAACTGGCCACAGGGAACTGATGCGCGTGATGGCGGCCGCGGGCTACGAGGTGGTGGCGTGACGAAGGAACTCGGCATCGGCATCATCGGCACGGGCTTCATGGGCAAGGCGCACGCCTTCGCCTATCGCGCCGCACTCGCCGCCTTCCCCGAAATCCCCCCACCGCGGCTGGAGATGATCGCCGACGTGGATGCCGATGCGGCGGCCAAGGCAGCGCGCCAGTTCGGCTTTCTGCGCTCCACGGGCAACTGGCGCGAGCTGGTGCAGGACCCGCGTATCGACGTTGTCTCGATCACCACACCGAACACGCTCCACAAGGAAATGGCACTCGCCGCCATCGCCGCGGGAAAGCACGTCCACTGCGAAAAGCCGCTCTCGCCCTCACTCGCCGATTCCGTGGAAATGGTCGGGGCGGCGGAGAAGGCCGGGGTCACCACCCAGGTCGGTTTCAACTATATCAAGAACCCGCTCTTGAAGCTCGCCCGGGACATGATCGCCGCGGGCGAGCTTGGCGAGATCACTGGCTTTCGCGGCATTCACGCCGAAGACTACATGCATGATCCGGAAACCCCTTACACCTGGCGGATCGACCCTGTCGGCGGTCCGGGGGTGATCGCCGATCTCGGCTCCCATATCATCGGCATGGCGCGCTTCCTGCTCGGACCCATCGCCGAGGTGAGTGCGGATGTGCGCACCATCGTGAAGTCCAGGCCGGTCGCGCGTGGAGCGAGCGAGCGGCGGGACGTGATGGTGGATGACGTGGCGCGCCTGCTGGTCCAGTTCGGCCGCGGCTGCGGCGGCACCATCGAGGCGAACTGGGTCGCCACGGGCCGCAAGATGCAGCTCGGCTTCGAACTGACCGGCGAAAGGGGCTCCCTGGTCTTTTCCCAGGAGCGGCTGAACGAACTCATGTTCTACAAGGCGGGCGGCCCGGCCGGCACTTCAGGGTATGTGCGGATCGAAGCCGGGCCGCAGCATGCCCCCTATGGCCAGTTCTGCGTGGCGGGAGGCCACCAGCTCGGCTTCAACGACCTCAAGACCATCGAGATGGGCGAGTTCCTCGGCGCCATCGGCGCGGGGAGGAAGGCCACCCCGGACTTCCGGGAAGCCTATGAGATCCAGAAGGTGGTGGAGGCGGCGATTGCCTCCTCCCGGACGAGGAACTGGGTGAAGGTCGGCTGATCTCCTGGTTTTCCACGGGGTTCTGATCTGGAACCGGACGGGCGGCGGCCCGTTCCGGTCCAAACCCGTCGAAATCTCCATGAGTTCCGCCATGCCCGCCATTCTCTTTCTCGCCCTGATGATCGTCATGCTCCTGCCGCAGGGGGCGCTCGCCGCGGAACTCTCCCCAGACGCGGTGGAGAACGCCCAGAGCTTCGAGCAGGGCGAGGCCAATACCATTGACCCGGCGATGATCCGTCTCCAGGTTCTCCTTGACCGTTCGCGCTTCTCGCCCGGCGTCATCGACGGGCTGGCGGGTGAGAACGTTTCCAAGGCGATCTCCGCCTATGAGCAGGCCAATGGGCTCGAAGCGGACGGCAAGCCGGACGAGAAATTGCTTGCCCAGCTTGCCGGTGAAGGTGGCGAGCCGGTGCTCACCCGATACACGATCAAGGAAGAGGACGTGAGCGGCCCCTTCCTGGACTCCGTTCCGGAGAAACTGGAAGACATGGCGAAGCTCGACGCCCTCTCCTATACCTCGCCACGCGAACTCCTTGCGGAAAAGTTCCACATGGACGAGGACCTGCTGGAGGCGCTGAACCCAGGGGCCGATTTCTCCAAGGCCGGCACCGAAATCACCGTCGCCAGGGTGAGCAGCCGGGAGGAGAAGGAAACCGTCACCCGCATCGACGTCGACAAGTCCCTGGGTGGGCTCTTTGCCTATGACGACCAGGACGAGCTCGTCGCCTTCTATCCCGCCACCATCGGCAGCAGCGACATGCCGAGTCCCACAGGAACGCACGAGGTGCGCACCATCGCCCCGGAACCCACATACTACTACGATCCCAAGAAGCTGAACTTCAGCGGGGTAAAGGCCGATGGACTGCTTGAAATCGCGGCCGGACCCAACAATCCGGTAGGCACGGTATGGATCGATCTGACCGAGCCCACCTATGGCATTCACGGCACGCCGGAGCCCTCCCTCATCGCCAAGACGCAGTCGCATGGCTGCGTGCGGCTGACCAATTGGGATGCAGAAGAACTCTCGAAGATGGTGAAGAAGGGCACGTCCGTCGCCTTCAAGGACTGACGGACGCTTTCCTGCTCTCAGGCGGCGACGCCGGCGCCGATCGGGCACGCGACGCCGGTGCCCCCCAGGCCACAATAGCCGTTGGGGTTCCTGGCGAGATATTGCTGGTGATAGGCTTCGGCGAAATAGAAGGGTCCGGCTTCGGCGATTTCGGTGGTAATGGGGCCAAAGCCCGCGCCCTTCAGCGCCGCATCGTAGGCATGCTTCGCCGCTTGCGCGGCCTCGCGCTGGGCCGGCGTTGTCCAATAGATGGCGGAACGATATTGCGTACCAACGTCATTGCCCTGGCGCATGCCCTGGGTGGGGTCATGAGACTCAAAGAACACCTTCAGGAGAGCCTCGTAGGGGACTTTCGAGGGATCATACACCACCAGCACGGACTCGGCATGCCCGGTCAGTCCGCTGCAAACCTCTTCATAGGTCGGGTGTGGCGTGAACCCGCCGGCATTGCCGACTGCCGTGACCCATACTCCCGGTACCTGCCAGAACTTGCGCTCAGCCCCCCAATAGCAACCAAGCGCGAAGATGGCCACCTCGTGTCCCGCCGGATAGGGGCCCTGGAGCGGGTTGCCGCTGAGGAGATGACGCTCGGCAGAGGGAACCGGTGTCGAGCGCCCAGGAAGCGCCTCTTCGGGCGAAATCATGCGGGTTTTCTGGCGGGTGAAGAACATGGCGGAAATCCCTTCGCTGATGCGGGAGATATAGGAGCACAATCTTTCCGCCGCCACTCAACAATGCTTGATTTAGCGGTTCCGCTGGCTATATTCCGCCCGGCTTTGGAAGGGTGGCCGAGTGGTTTAAGGCGCACGCCTGGAACGCGTGTTTACGTGAAAGCGTAACGAGGGTTCGAATCCCTCCTCTTCCGCCATTCATCTCTTCCGCCATTCATCGTCCCAACCCCCTGATCCGTAACGACTTTCACGAGCCCTGCGTCTCGCTGGGCAGGCGGGCCTCGTGCTGTGCCACGATCCGGCTTACCGCCACGAAACTGTCCGGGCTCACAGAGATCGAGTCAATCCCGCAGTCGACCAGAAATCGTGCGAACTCGGGATGATCGCTGGGGGCCTGGCCGCACAGGCCGACCTTCGCGCCGGCGCGATGGGCCTCCGCGATGACGTTTCGGATCATCCATTTTACCGCCGGGTCCTGTTCATCAAAGGCGGAGGCAAGTTCCGCGGAGTCGCGGTCGATGCCGAGGGTCAGCTGGGTCAGGTCGTTCGATCCGATCGAAAATCCATCGAAGCGCTTGGCGAAGTCGGCCGCAAGGATGACGTTCGAGGGAATTTCGCACATGACGTAGGCTTCGAGGCCGTGTTCTCCGCGCCTGAGGCCGTTTGAGGCCATGGTCTCCAGAACGAGGTCTGCTTCTGCAGCCGAGCGGCAAAAAGGTATCATGACGATCACGTTGCTGAAGCCCATCTCCTCGCGAAGGCGACGGATCGCCCGGCATTCGAGGGCGAAGCCATCGCGGTAGCGCGGAGAATGATAGCGTGAGGCACCGCGAAAGCCGATCATCGGGTTTTCTTCCGTGGTTTCGAATTCGGCGCCACCGATCAGCCGCGCATATTCGTTGGTCTTGAAGTCGCTCATGCGCACAATGACGGGGAGGGGGAAGAAGGCGGCAGCGATCCGCGCCAGGCCCTGCGCCAGCTTGTCCACGAAGTATTGGGTCTTGTCGGAATAGCTGGATGTCAGCTCCTCGATGAGTTTCTTTGCCTGGAGATCCCGCAGCTCGGCAAAGCGCACGAGCGCCATCGGGTGAATGCGGATGTGGTTGGAAATGACGAATTCCATGCGTGCGAGCCCGACGCCCTTCGCCGGCAGCCGCCACCAGCGGAACGCTGCAGCAGGGTTCGCCATGTTGAGCATGATTTTCGTCTTCGTGGGGGGAATGTCCCTCACGTCCACATCCTCGCTCTCGATCTCTGCTGGTCCTGCATAGACAAAGCCCTCATCACCCTCCGCGCATGAGACTGTGACCTCCTGCTCGTCGTGGAGAACGGCCGTGGCATTGCCGGTGCCGACAATGGCCGGCACGCCGAGTTCCCGGCTCACGATGGCGGCGTGCGATGTGCGGCCACCATGATCGGTCACGATGGCGCGAGCCCGCTTCATGATCGGAACCCAGTCCGGATCGGTGGTGCTGGTCACGAGAATCGAGCCGTCGACGAATTTGCCGATGTCCGCGGCATTCTCGATGATGCAGACATTGCCCCTCACCGCGGAGTCGCCAATGGCAATACCCCTGGCCACCGGGCTGCCGCTGGCCTTCACGCGGTAACTGCGGAAGGCCAGACTGTCGCGCCGCGCCTGTACCGTTTCGGGCCTGGCCTGAACGATGAAGAGCTCGCCCGTCTCGCCGTCCTTTGCCCATTCCATGTCCATGGGGCAGCCGTAATGGCCCTCGATGACCTTGGCCCAGCCAGCAAGCTGCACAATCTCCGCGTCCGAAAGAACGAAGGAAGCGCGCTCGATCCTAGACGTTGGCAGATTGCGCAGAGGACGATCACTTCCCTCCGCGTAGACCATTTTGATCGCCTTCCCGCCAAGTTTCCGCTCCAGAATCGGAGAGATACCGGGCCGGTCCAGGAACGGCTTGAAGACCAGGTACTGGTCCGGATCGACGGCGCCCTGCACGACGTTTTCCCCGAGTCCGTACGCCGCGTCGATGATGACCACCTTGTCGAAGCCCGTCTCCGTGTCGATCGAGAACATGACTCCTGAGCCGGCGAGATCGGAGCGCACCATCATCTGCACGCCTACGGAAAGGGCGACGCTCATGTGATCGAAACCCTTGGCGCGGCGATAGGAGATGGCCCGATCGGTGAAGAGCGAGGCGAAGCAACGCCTGCAGGCGTTAAGGAGGGCGAGTTCCCCGCGCACGTTCAGGTAGGTCTCCTGCTGGCCGGCGAAGCTGGCATCCGGCAAGTCTTCGGCCGTTGCGCTCGAGCGCACGGCGACCGCGGCGTCCGTTTTCCCCGAAGCCTGGCACAGCGAGCGGTAGGCAGCGATGATGGCGCTCGCTTCGGGAGCCGGCCAGGCACCCCTCAGGATCGCCTCACGCACGGCGCTGCCGGTCTCGGCCAGATTGCGTGCGCCTGTCTCATATTCCTCGATCGCCGAACGGATCAGTGGCAGGAGATTGTTGGCGTCGAGAAACCCCCGGTAGACAGCTGCAGTCGTTGCAAAACCGGGCGGCACCCGCACGCCCGCTTTTGTGAGCTGACTGATCAGTTCGCCGAGTGAGGCGTTCTTCCCGCCGACGAGCCCCACATCCTGCCGTCGCAGATCTTCGAACGGAATGACGGGTGTGTCAGACATGACTGGTTCCTTGGTCCGTTGCGAGCCGAGCAAGCGCCTCGATGACGTCTCGATCGCTGAGCTGGTGAAAATCACGATAGAACTCGCCGATGGCATAGAAGTTGGCGGGAGTGTGCAAGCAAATGATCTGATCCGCGCATCGCTGCAGATCTGCAATGGCATCCGGAGATCCGACGGGCACTGCGAGAATGAGCTTCCTTGGCGCGCGGCGCCTCAGGGCCTGGAGGGCGGCCTTGGCCGTCGTTCCCGTGGCGATGCCATCATCGACGACGATGACGGTCTTGTCACGAAGGACGGCTGGTTCACGGTCTCCGATGTAGATCCCGCGGCGGCGCTCGATTTCCTGTAGCTGCGGCCTGGCCAGATCGTCGATCTCGGCACGGCTGATACCCACCGCCGCCATGACCCCTTCGTTGACCACGAGATCGGGGCTTCCGCCATCGACAATAGCCGCGACGGCCAGCTCCGCCTGCCACGGCACGCCGATCTTCCGGACGAGAAGCACGTCCAGCGGCGCATGCAATTCCCTCGCAACCTCCGAGGCGACCGGAACGCCGCCCCGGGGGAGAGCCAGGACCACGGAGTCCTCGATGTTCATTTCTTTCAATCGCCGGGCGAGATGGCGTCCCGCCTCCTCGCGCGAAGCGAAGCTGGAGAACGTCATGTCACATCTCTTTTGGCTGGCAAGTGAGCTACTCCGCCTTACTGCCGGAAAGATGTTCGGAAAGGTAGGCCGTGGCCGAGGAAAGTGAGGTCAAGCGCGGATAGTCCCTCTCGGGAAGAGCAAGGCCAGTCGCCTTGTTCAGGGCGATCACGAAGTTGAGAAAATCCATGGAATCGAACTCGAACTGTGCGTTGAAGGGCAGTTCAGGGTCGATCTCTTCACTCTCGAGATCGGGTGCTACGCTGTAAAGCGATGTCCTTACGATCGATTCGATGTCTCCGCCGCTCATGAATCCTCCGGCTTGTCGAGAAAGGACTGGACGATCTGCAGGAAGCGGGCCGCACTTCGGCCGTCACTCACCCGATGATCTCCCGCCACGGTGAAACTCGCAATCTTTCGAAGACCTATGCCGCCCTCGACGGACCAGGGCCTGTCCTCGATGCGGCCCACACCGATGATGGCGACCTGCGGCGGGTAGATGATGGGGAGGAGCGTGTCTGCGGAATTCTCGCCGAGGCTGGAGAGGGTGACGGAAGCCTCGGTCAGCTCCGAACTCCTCAGTCTGCCTCCGCGGGTGCGTGACGTAAGATCGCTGAGCCGTGCCATGATCTCGTCAAGTCCCAGGCTCTCGACGCGGTCGATCGCCGGGGCGATGAGGCCGCCGCCCCTGAGCGCAATTCCCACACCCATCTTGACCGAGGAAGAGGGGAAAAACCGGTCCTCCACATAGCGGCCGTTCAGTTCCTTCACTTTTGAGAGCGCCTGCGCGCATGCCTTGATGATGGGCACCAAAGGGAGAAGGCGAGACGCCACCGGACGGGCGGCGTTTTCTTGCGACAACCAGTTCATCATGCCCGAAACATCGATGGCGGACGTCACATAGTAGTGGGGAATCTCGCGCTTGCTTCGGGCCATGGCGGCCCCTATGGCCTTGCGCATCTCGTCGAGATCGATGCCTCTGCGCGCCGGCACAGGCGCTGCAGCGCTCGCAACTTCGGCTAGTTCGCGGAGGCCGATGATGCCGTCCGGGCCGGGTTTGAGGAGGCCGATATCGATGCCTCTGTTCTTCGCTTCCTGGCGCGCGGCTGGGCTCGCCTTCAGGCCGTGGGTGAGATGAACGGGAGAGACTGGCGCAACCGGGATCGGCGAAACCGGATGCACGGGCTCTGCCGGTGGCGATGATGAAGCATTCGCGGGCGCCGGCTCGCCCGGTGTACGAATGATGGCCAGCAAGGCGCCCACGGGAAGGGTCGTCCCTGGCTTTGCGACGGTCTCTTCCAGGACCCCGTCATGGAAGACCTCGATCTCGATTGCACCTTTCTGGGTTTCGACCACCGCGATGATGTCGCCGCGCCTGAGCTCGTCTCCGGGCTTCTTCAGCCATTCGACGAGCTTGCCGTCGTCCATGTCCGCCCCCAGCGAGGGCATGCGGAACTCGCTCATGCTCGCATCACCCGGCGGACGGCAGACATGATCCCCTCCACCTGCGGGGTCGCGGCGAGCTCGAGATGACGAGGGTAGGGGATCGGGACTTCGGCGCTGCACACGCGCTCCACGGGCCAGTCCAGCGCAAAGAAGGCCCTTTCCGTAATCCGCGCAGAAACCTCCGCGGCGAGGCTTCCGCTGCGCCAGCCCTCGTCGACGACCACCGCCCGGTGCGTCTTTTCAACCGAGGAGGCGATGGTGGTCTCATCCAGTGGCCGTAGCGAACGCAGGTCGATGACCTCGCTGTCGATCCCAGAACGTGCAAGTTCTTCTGCAGCGGAGAGCACCTTCTTCAAACTACCGCCATAGGTGATCAGGCTGACATCACGGCCCGCGCGGCGGATGGCTGCCCCGGTGAGCGGCACTGGTGGCAACGGATCGTCCGCTACGTCCCCTTCATCGTTGTAGAGCATGGCATGCTCGAAGATCACGACGGGATCTGGTTCCTTGAGAGCTGCACCGAGCATGCCCCGCGCATCCGCCACAGTCGCGGGGGCGACCACGCTTATGCCGGGGACATGAGCAAACCAGTTCTCGAGGCTGTGGGAATGCTGTGCGGCAAGCTGGCGCCCGGCCCCCGTTGCCATTCGGATGACGAGGGGAACCGAGAACTGGCCACCGGACATGTGCCGCAGCGTTGCTGCCGTATTGACGATCTGGTCGAGTGCCAGGAGGCTGAAATTCACCGTCATGATCTCGACGATTGGCCGCATGCCGTTGAGTGCCGCCCCGATTCCGGCCCCTGTAAAGCCTGCCTCCGACAGCGGCGTATCGCGCACTCGGTCCTCACCGAACTCGGCGAGAAGCCCCTTCGAGCAGCCATAGGAGCCGCCATAGCGGCCGACGTCTTCTCCCATGAGGAAGACGCGCGGGTCGCTGCGCAGGGCCTCTTGCAGCGCCTCGCGCACCGCTTCGCGGTAGGTGAGACGGCGGCTCACGACGCTACACCTTCACGGGGCGTCATCACGTCCTGCAGAAGAGTCTCGGCGGGTTCCCAGGGCGCCTGTTCTGCGAAAGCGACCGCCTGCTCGATTTCCGATTTCACGGAGGCTTCGATCTCGCTGACGTCGGAGTGATGCAAGATGCCAGCGGAGAGTGCCCAGTCGCGAAACCGTTCGATCGGGCAGCGCTTCTTCCATTCGGCCACTTCCTCCTTGCCGCGGTAGAGTTCGGGGTCAAACATGGAGTGGGCCCGGAAGCGATACGTGCGGTTCTCCAGAAAGAAGGGGCCCTCGCCTGCCCGGATGGCCGCTGCGGCCTTGCGCGCCGCCCGTTCGACAGCCACCACGTCCATTCCGTCTACCGCCTCAGCCGGAATGCGGTAGCTCGCGGCATGGCGGCAGAAGTCAGGTTCCGATTCGGAGCGCGCCAGTGCAGTGCCCATCGCATAGCCGTTGTTTTCGCACACGAAGAGTATGGGGAGCTTCCAGAGTGCTGCGAGATTCATGCTCTCGTGGAATGCACCCTCGGCAGCGGCACCCTCTCCGAAGAAGCAGCAGGTGATGCGGCTGCGTCCCTGCATCCGATCGGCGAGTGCAAGGCCCACGGCGAGCGGCAGACCGCCGCCGACGATGGCGTTGCCGCCATAGAAGCGCCGTTTCGCATCGAAAACATGCATGGAACCGCCTCGGCCCCGGCTTGAACCAGAAGCCTTGCCGAACATCTCCGCCATCACCTCCCTCGCAGGAATGGCGCGGGCCAGGGCGTGGCCATGCTCACGATAAGTTGCGACCACCGCATCCTCGGCGGTCATGACCTCCATCACGCCGACGGCATTCGCCTCCTCACCCACATAAAGGTGGAGGAATCCCCTTATCTTCTGTTCGCTATAGAGTTCGGCACAACGTTCCTCGAAGCGGCGGATCAACATCATGCGTCGGAGAAGCTTCGACGCATGTGCATGATCAAGATGAACCTTGGTGTCCGCGCTGCTCATGCACTGGTCTCCAAGGTGGAAAGATCTCCCTCGGGCAGACCCAGTTCCCGCGCTTTGAGGAGCCGCCGCATGATCTTGCCGGAGCGGGTCCTTGGCAGGCTCTCGGTGAATGCGATCTGGCGAGGAGCCACGGCGGGACCAAGAAGCTTGCGGGCATGGCCGAGCAGCTCCTTGAGCAGCGCCTCATCCGGCACGCGGCCGGGCTTCAGACTCACGAAGGCCTTGACCACCTCTCCAGCAATGGGGTCTGGCAGCCCGATCGCCGCGGCCTCTGCCACGGCGCCGTGCGAGAGGAGCGCAGCCTCAACTTCGAAAGGCCCGATCAGGTGGCCTGAAGACTTGATCACGTCGTCGGCGCGGCCAACGAACCAGTAGTAACCTTCCGCATCGCGCCTTGCCATGTCTCCGGTGAGATACCAGCCCTCGGCGAAGCACCTGCGGTAGCGCTCGTCTTCACCGAGATAGCCGCGAAACATCGACGGCCAGCCTGGCCGCAGAGCGAGTTCTCCTTCCACACCCGGTTCGATGATTTCGTAAACGCCTGTGTCGCTGCGCTTCACGATGCCCGCGGTGATGCCCGGCAACGGCTTTCCCATGGAACCTGGCCTGATCTCCATGCCGGACGTGTTGGCGATCATGATGCCTCCCGTCTCGCTTTGCCACCAATTATCATGGATCGGGCGGCCAAGCACGTCACGGCCCCAGATTACCGCCTCGGGATGGAGCGGTTCGCCGACGCTGGCGATGAAGCGGAGCGCCGAGAGATCATAACGCCTTGGAAGTTCGTCTCCTGCCCGGATCAGCATGCGTACCGCGGTCGGCGCCGTGTACCAGACGTTCACATGCTGCTTCTCGAGATTGGCATACCAACGCTCGGCGTCAAATTCGGCCTCGTCAAGAATAAGTGTCGCGCCGACAGCGAGAGGCGCGATGATGCCGTATGAGGTGCCGGTCACCCAGCCTGGATCGGCAGTGCACCAGTAGACATCGTTCTGCCGAAGGTCGAGCGCGTGCCGCGCCGTGGCTTTGTGGGCGATCACCGCTGCATGAACATGCATCGCAGCCTTGGGCTTCCCCGTCGTGCCGCTGGTAAAGTGCAGGATGGCAAGATCCTCTGCCGCGGTGGGCGCCGATTGAAAGTCCTCCTCGGCCTGGGTGAGAAGACTGGAGAAGTTCTGGCCACCTTCGCCGCCGTCCGTCAGGATGATGTGCTTCAGGAAGGGCAGGTCTTCTAGAATGGGCTTGATCTTCCGCAGGTAATGCCGGCTGCTGGTGACCAGCAGCGAGGGCTTTGCGATCAGCATGCGTGCCTTCACGGGCTCCGGCCCGAAAGCGGAGAACAGGGGGCAGAAGACCGCCCCGCGCTTCCACGTTCCAAGTGCGGCGATATGGAGCTCAGGTACACGCCCGAGGAGCGTGAACACCTTGTCACCGCTCCCGATCCCTAGGCTGCGGAGCACGTTTGCGAAACGATTGCTGGCCCTGCTCAGTTCTGCATAAGTGATGTTCCGCGCCTCGCCGCCGGCGCCGAGCCATCGGATTGCGATACGTGCGCCGTCGCCCCGCTCCACGTGGCAATCGCAGGTCTCATGAGCAATGTTGATGCCCTTGTTGTCGGAGAAGCCCGCGAGGTCTCTCTCGGCCATTTGCCAGAACGGGTCGGGTGCAATCATGCCAACTCCCATCGGTTTGCGAGCCGAGGTCAACATGATCCCCGGTTCGGGCCGACTGCATTGATTCAGGACAAGCTTTGGAACCTTAACCAGCCGAATCTACCCGAGAAGGTCGTGCAACTTACCGAAGGGCAGGTGGCAGATGGCGAGGCGGGCAAGAGACTATTCGCTTCCCCCGCCAAGAAGGGTCGAAAGCCTCTCGAGCGACGCTTCAGCAATGCGGATGTACTGTCTTGCACGCGGCTCCCATTTCTCCGGTGTCCGCGGCTGCGGTTCGGTCAAGTGGGCTAGGGCGAGCCGGGCGCGGAGCAAGGCGCGTGCGGCGCGATAGAAGCAGAGAAGCGGTTCCGGAGCCGACGTCAGAAGGCTTTCCCTTGCCGAGGAGAGGAAAACCTCGCCGACCCACGCCGCCCCCAGTCTTTCGCATTCGAGGCCCAGGTAGGCAATCTCGTCAAAGGGGTCGAGCAATCTCAGCTCACGGTTGAACTCCAGACAATCAATGAAGACGGGCTGCGGCAGAAGGCATATGTGCTCCGGGCGCAGGTCTCCGTGGCCCTCCACAAACGCTCGTTCGGTACAGCGCACCTCAAGCAGAGGCGCGACTTTGCCGATCGCCCGCCTCATCATAAAGAGCGCAGCTGCTGTCCGGTCTTGCTCAAGGTTGAAGCGGCTGTCCGATAGTAGCGTCCGGTCTTCCTCGTGTTCCGCGCTGAATCGCGCAAGCGCCCAGTCCACTCCGACGTCCTGCGGCGTGCAGGTGACGTAAAATCCTGCGAGTTTTTGCGCTGCCTTTTGAACGTCGCGGTGCTCGACACCGCCATCCTGGATTAGGGCGTCCAGCATGCGCTCGGCGGGTAGCCGCCTCATGCGGACGAGCCACTCTACCACCCCGTCTCCTGAATTGAAGGTCAGGGTGCCGTCTAGAGCGGCACGGAGAGGAACGACGTCGAGGTAGACGCCCTCCGCGAGTCTCCCGTTGAGTTTCAGTTCCGCGAGGCAATTCAGCCGCCTGGACTCGAGCGTGGTGAAGTCGAAATAACGGTAGGAGACAGGTTTCTTCAGCTTGTAGACGAGGTTGCCGGCGAGGAACACCCAGGACATGTGCGTTTCCTTCGCTTCCACGACGCCCGGGTGGTGCGGATAAGAGTCGGCCCGCTTCAGGAATGCGACTTTCTGCTCGAGGCTTGGCTGTGGACTAACGGTCATCTACCTTGGGAATCTCATGCAAGTTCCGCAGTTTGATTCAAACGGCCAATGAGCCACTTGATCTGACGCAATGTTGCCGCCCGGCTTCACTATAGAAAGCGCAATATGCGGATTTTCGCACTCTCTAGCACGACCGCCTTCGGCCACGAGGTCGCGCGCCTGCTCGACCGCGAACCGGACCTTCATGAAGAGCGCGGCTTCGAAGACGGAGAGCACAAGACCCGTCCCCTTGTGAGTGTGAGGGGCCACAGTGTCCATGTGGTCCAGAGCCTTCATGGCGGTCCGGAGGAGGGGGTCAATGACAAGTTGTGCAAGTTACTCTTCTTTGTCGCGACCCTCAAGAGTAACGGCGCGGCACGGGTGACGGCGCATGTTCCTTATCTGGCCTATTCCCGGAAAGACCGCCAGACGAAGAGCCGCGATCCGGTTACCACCCAGTCAATCGCCCGTCTTCTGGAGGCCTCCGGCGCCGATTGCGTAGTGACGCTCGATGTACACAATATCGTAGCGTTCCAAAACGCGTTTCGCTGCGAAACCGTTCATCTGGACACACGGCGGCTCTTCATAGACCGCCTCGCGGAAAGGCTGTCAGGGAGGCCCGTCTCGGTAGTTTCCCCAGACCCTGGAGGCGTGAAACGCGCCCAACTTTTCCGCGAAATGCTGGAGGGGAGGCTTGGACGGCCGGTGGGCCAGGCTTTCATGGAAAAGCGCCGAACCGCCGGGGTGGTAACTGGGGAGTTGCTGGTGGGCGATGTCAGAGGCACCCTGGCCATCGTGGTGGACGATCTGATTTCTTCGGGCGGGACAATGGCGAAGGCGGCGGTCGCGCTGCGCGATCACGGCGCTGAGAGCGTCACCTGCTGTGCCGCGCATGGTCTCTTCACCGGGAACGCAGAGGCGACCTTAAGCAGGGCGGAACTCGACCACATTCTCATTAGCGATAGCGTGCCGCCCTTCCGGATCACCAGCGCGTTCGTCGCTTCACGCTGCGAAATCGTCAGCGCTGCTCCGCTCTTTGCTGGTGCAATTCGTTGCCTTGAAGGCAGCGGATCGATCAGTGCCTTGCTCGGCGAGGGGGCATAGCTGCTTCGGTTTGCTGCGTGATCGCCGCCAGCGTCCACGGCAAGTAAACTCTTTCAGGCACGTTTGCGGCGGGATTTCGCAAATGTGTCGAAAGCGACCGCCAGGACGATGATGATGCCGATGATGATCTGCTGGACATAGGAGTTCACGTTCATGAGCACCAGTCCGTTCAGCAGAACACCGATGAGGAGTGTGCCGATCACGGTGCCGAAGATCGACCCCGAGCCGCCGAATAGGCTGGTGCCGCCGATCACCACGGAAGCTATGACGGTGAGCTCGTAGCCAGTGCCTGCCACGGCTTCCGCGGAATTGAGACGGGCAGAGAGCACGAAGGCGCCGAGTCCCGCGAAGAATCCCATGATGATGTAAACGCTGGCGATCACCGCATTGACGTTTACGCCGGCAAGGCGTGCCGCCTCAGGGTTTCCCCCTACTGCATAGACACGCCGCCCGTATCGCGTGTAGCTCAGCACGACATGAGCAATGACCGCGGCCACCAGGAAGATAATGACTGGAACGGGGACCGAAAGAATTCGGCCTTGGCCCCACCAGGTATAATCTGGTTGGAAGCCGGAGATCGGTCCTCCAGCCGCGAAGAGAAGTGCTGCCCCCCGGAAAACCGACATGCCGCCAAGCGTCACCACGAAGGCGGGCACTTTGAGCCGGGTGATGGCGATACCCTGTAGGAGACCGCCGAGCACGCCCACGGCGATGGCGGCCAGCGCAGCCAGTTGCCAGCCAAATCCGATCGTCTCGTCGCCCACGGTGAACCGGTCCTGCATGCCGCCTTTGGCAACTGCGGCCGCCACCAATCCCGCGAAGGCCAGCAGCGAGCCGACCGACAGGTCGATGCCCGCTGTCAGGATCACGAATGTCATGCCGATGGCCAGGAGCCCGGTGATCGACACCTGGCGCATCACGTTGAAGAGGTTCACAGAGGAAAGAAAGCGCGGCTCCATGATGGCGAACACAAGCATGAGCAGCAACAGGAAGATCAAAGGCGCAAAGCGCGCCAGAAACCCGAAGGCATCGAACCCCTTCTCCGCTGGCCTGGTCACGACATCCGTCATCCTTCGCCTCTCCTCACGCCGCGCGCAGCGACCCGATGGTCATCAACGTCATCAGTTTTTCCTGGGTTGCGTCCTGCCGCATGATTTCACCGGTTACACGGCCCTCGCGCATGGTGACGATGCGGTCGGAAAGTGCCAGCACCTCGGGAAGCTCGGATGAGATCACGATGATGGCGATACCAGACCGCGCCATCTCCGACAGCAGATTGTGCACCTCGACCTTTGCGCCCACGTCGATGCCTCGCGTCGGTTCGTCCACGATCAACAGGCGGGGCCTGAGCGCCAGCCAGCGCGCCAGCACGACTTTCTGCTGGTTCCCGCCCGAGAGGTTGCCCACGATCTGATCGGGAGAGGCCATGCGGATGTTCAGGAGGCGCCGGTATTCCTCCACCAGAACATCCTCCTTCGAACGGTTTATGAACACGCCAAAGGACGATATGCGGTCGTGCGATGCAATGGAGAGGTTCGTGCGGATTGCCAGCGCGAGGAAGAGGGCCTGCTGTTTCCTGTCCTCCGGAACGAGGCCGATTCCGTTCGAAATGGCATCCCACGGGCTCGCCAAGCGGATTTCACGACCTTCGATGAGCACAGTCCCTGAATCGAACCGATCGGCGCCGAATAGCGCCCGGGCGGTCTCTGTTCGGCCAGCGCCCACCAGCCCCGCAAGCCCCAGGATCTCGCCCTTGTGCACCTTGAATGAGACGCCGTGGAGCTCGATGGCGCTTGCATCGGTGTTCTTGCGGAGCCTCGTGATGCCACGCGCTTCCAAGGCCACCTCCGCGGTTGCGGAGGATGTTCTGCGGCTGGTAAGCAAGCCCAGTTCACGGCCCACCATCAATCGGATGATGCCGTCCATGCTGGTGTCCTTGACCCTTCCACTGCCAACGTGGTGTCCGTCACGAAGCACAGTGTAGCTGTCGCATATCTCGAACACTTCCTCCAGACGGTGGGTGACGAAGATTGTCGAGATGCCCTCGCGTTTGAGGTTCTTGATGATGCTGAACAGGTTTTCGACCTCGGCGTGGCTTAACGCGCTGGTCGGCTCGTCCATTACGATGAGCCGCGACTTCATGGACAAGGCACGGGCGATCTCCACCATCTGCTGTTCGGCGACGGATAAATCGCGCACCAGGGCCTTGGGGCTCCTTGCCAGCCCAATCCGGCGGCAGAGCGCCTCCGTCTGTGCCTCGAGCTGGCGATAGCTGATGAACAAGCGCGAACCGGGCTCCCGCCCGATAAAGACATTTTCGGCCACCGTCATGTCCGGCGCCAGGGTGAATTCCTGATAGATGGTGACGATGCCGGCTTTCTGGGCTTCCTGAGGGGAGCCGAAGCTCACCATCCGTCCCTCGAAAGAGATACTCCCGGCGTCTGGCGGCTGAGCGCCCGACAAGATCTTGAGCAGGGTGGATTTGCCCGCTCCGTTCTCCCCCAGAAAGGCATGAATCTCCGCCTCGCCCACCTCGAAATCCACGGATTCGAGGGCAGAGACGCCAGGGAAGGATTTGGAGATCCCCCGCATGCGCAGGAGGGGGGACACTTGTGCGGGTTCTGCCATGAGACGGTCCTCCGGCCGGGATGATGTCCCGGCCGGAGCTGTCCTTGATGCCGTCACTTCACCTCGCCAAGGCGTTCGGCAGTGTTCAGGTTATCCTTGGTGATGGCGACCGGCGTAATCAGCAGCACCTTCTCGGCAGGCTTCGTGCCGTCCTTAAGGAACGCGACAAGCGTCTGCACGCCGAGCGCGCTCTGTTGGCCAGGGAACTGCTCGATGGTGGCGGTGAGGCCGCCGTCGCGAACCTGGGCCAGAGCCTCAGGCAGCGCGTCGAAGCCGATGATGGCGATGCCGGAAAGACCCCGCGCCTTCACGGCTTCCATGGCGCCCAGCGCCATGTCGTCGTTGGCGGCGACGATCACCTTCGGCGGCTCGGCAAGGCCGGAAAGCGCTGCCTCGGTCACCGAAAGGCCTTTATCCCGCGCAAATCCTGCGGTCTGCTCGAAAACAATCTTGTACTTGTCCGCAAGAGGATCGAGCACGTTGTGCAGGCCCTTGTTGCGGTCGATGGCGGGAGATGCGCCAGACTGGCCTTGCAGGTTGATGATGGTGGCCCCGTCCGGGAACATGGAGACGATGAGATTACCCTGTGCTTCGCCGCCCTTGACATTATCGGCGCCGACGTGGGCGAGGATGCCCTCCACCTGTGCCACGCGACGATCGACCGTGACAACGGGGATACCGGCCTCCACCGCCTGCTGAAGCGCGGGAGCCATGGCGTCGACTTCATTCGGGCTGATCACAATGCCCTTCACCCCCTGTGTTATTGCAGCCTCGATGTCGGCCGTCTGCTTGGGCGAGGATACCTGCCCGTCGGATTCAACCACTTCAAAACCCTGCTTGGCGATCTCCGCCTTGAAGGCGTTCATCATATGCACGAAGAAGGGGAAGCTGAGTCCCGGCACCGAAGCCAGGATCTTGTCTGCAGCCAGGGCGACGGACGACATCAGTGGCAGCGTCAGCGAGCCGAGGACGACGGACCTTCTCGACAGTTTCATTGCAATCCTCCCAGAATTATTTGCCGTTCTTGGGCCGGGCGATGCTCTGCAGAGACCCGGCCGGAAGCTTGTCTCTAGAGACGAAGGGCTTTCCGCGCGGGACCGTAGTTTGCTTTTGCGGTCTTGTCCAGATGAGGGCCGGTGGAGTGAACCGTCACCGGGCTGTATAACCGCCATCCACTACCAGTTCGGCGCCGGTGACGAACTTCGCCTCGTCCGATGCCAGATACACGACAGCCCAGGCGATGTCGTTGGGTTCTCCCATGTGACCAATTGGGTGGACGGCATCCGTGGCAGCCCTGGCGGCCTCCAGGCCTTCGGATGAGGAACTGAGATAATGTTCGACCATGGGTGTCCAGATGTAGCCAGGGTGAATGGAGTTCACTCTGATCTTCTCGTGTGCGTAGGTGATCGCATCGTTCTTGCTCATCAGACGAACTGCACCTTTTGATGCATGATAGGGCGCAACGCCGCCCTGACCGACCAGTCCCAGTATCGATGACAGGTTGATGATCGAACCCCCGCCGGCCCTTCTAAGGTGCGGTATGGCATGCTTTGTACCGAAGAAAACACCTTTGACATTGACGGCCATGACGTCGTCCCAGTCCTTCTCTGTGACACGGTCCGTAGGCTCGGCGGTGCCGGAAATTCCGGCGTTGTTGACAATCACATCAAGACCGCCGAATCGATCCACCACCTGCGCGATGGTTTCCTGAAGAGCTGCCTCGTTCGTCACATCCACTGTCCAGAAGGCAACCTCGCGGCCCTGCCTCGTGAGATCATCTGCCAGCTTGCGTCCTTCGGTTTCGAGCACGTCGAAGATCGCCACCTGAGCGCCCTCTTCCGCCATGCGCTCCACACAGGCCCGCCCAATGCCGTTGGATCCTCCGGTCACGATCGCGGTCTTCCCTTTCAATCGATTCACGTTCGCATCCTCGATCTGCTTCTCATTTGGATGAATTAAAACACGACCATGAGCCCTCATTGAGGCAGGTCCATCGTCAAATACCTCGCGTTGGAAAGCCATTCTGTTTCTGCGGAACCTTCATCGCCCAAACTCAGCTTTTCTGTGATGGTGAACGGCATCACCCGCTGCAGCGGCTTTTCGTACAGGGAGCTTGGCCATTCGAAGGAGGTCTAAAGCCGTGGCGACGTGATTGAACTCGGAAAAGACAAAAAAATCCCGCAGACCCGAGGCCTGCGGGAAGAATGTCACTGGTGCTGCAAGTAGAGAAGTGGGATCAGGGCGCCGGCGCGCCGCCACCTGACATGAACGAGGAGATGTTGGTGAAGGTCGTATTGAGACCGCCGGCGACGCTCGGCATGACGGCCAGCAGAACGCCGCCGACCGCAGCGGCGATCAACCCGTATTCGATTGCAGTCGCGCCGCTGTCATTGGCGAAGAAGCGAAAGAGGGTCTTCATGTCGAGTTCTCCTGTGTTGAGGTGCTGGACACCTGCAATCGTTTGTAAGGTCAAACTCTGACGATCACGCAAACTCCGGCTGCAGAATGCGACGGAAGAGGGCAAGGTCTTGCTAACCACGACACCTCGTTCGGCGGGGTTTATGCGGCGGTTGTCGGCTCTCACATGGGGATGGAGGGCCCGTCCACGGCCGCCCACCAGCCAACGGGATGGCTGTAGCCCATCTCATGCCCGCAGACTGAGCACCGCAGCTGTCGAAAAAGGGCCGACACCGCTTCCTCGTCTCGAAACGGCAAGGCGCTCGGTTCCAGGTAGTCGACGTTCAAGCAACTCGTGCAGCCAGCCTCCAGCAATTCGCCCGCGCGCCGAAGTTCGCCGAGTGTTACCGAACCGAATGAAGGCGGATTGCCCATGGGGCCCTCCTTGGCGCTTCTCTCTTTTTTAACGATACAGGAAATGGCCCTCTCGTGAAAGAGCGCCAGGCAGTTCACACCAAGCAGTTCCGGTGTGCCACCAATCCAAATTGCCATTCCACAACTTTAACTAGAAACACTCGAAATTTTTGTTCCATTGGGACGGCTTAATTTTGCCGGGGACGAACAAGCCGTCCGGCTCGACGTCCCGACGCGAGCGGTCTCAAGCCTCGCAAATACAAGTCATGGTACGTATGCGCCGTTCCCGAGGTTGGTCACCTGGTTCCGGTCTGGATCTCATGCATGCCGCTCTCCGGTTCAGTTCCGCTGCAGGTATCGATTGTCGCTCTGCCCGACGCCGTTATCTCGACCCTCGCGGGCCTCCACGACGTGTTGAACGGGGCAGCAATGATGAGCATCTCTGCGCCCGGACAACGGTCCTTCAGGGTGAGGATCGTCGGTGAGAGAGCTGGACCCTTATGGCTGGCGAGCGGCTTGCCCATAGAAGTTCAGGTGGGAGTGGATGATGTCGTCCAATCCGACATCGTCAGCCTGCGGTGTCGCCGGCTTCTACCGGAATGGCTATCGCGCCAACCTCGTGGAGAACTGGCTGCCAACCCTCGACGGAGTGGTGTCGCGGCTGAGGGAAGGCATCAGCGTGGCAGACATCGGCTGTGGACACGGTCACTCGACCCTGCTCATGGCCAGGGCATTTCCGAGTTCGCGTTTCTTCGGGTTCGACACGCACGAGGCATCGATCATGGAAGCAAGGAGGCACGCCGAAGAGGAAGGGCTCGGCGGCCAGGCACGATTCAGTCTCGCCAAGGCAGACGAGTTTGCTGATCAGCAATATGATCTGATCTGCTTCTTCGATGTGTTGCACGACCTAGGCGATCCTGTCGCCGCGGCCCGCCACGCCATGGAGGTGCTGGCACCCGGAGGAACGATCATGCTGGTCGAGCCGTTTGCGCATGATCATGCAGCGGGCAACATGACACTTACTGGACAGCTTTACTACGCCGCCTCCACCGTCATCTGTTGCGCTCACGCTATTTCCGAGGGGGGCCATATGGTGCTCGGCGCCCAAGCGGGTGAGGCGCGACTGACGGATGTGTTCCGTAAGGCCGGCTTTACTCACTTCCGCCGCGCCGCCGAGACTCCCTTCAACATGATCTTCGAAGTGCGGCGCTGATGCCGCCAGTCAGAGAGGCTTGCATTGGCACGATCGCCGTGAACTCCATGAGTGCGGGGCGCCAGCTCAGTTCCGGCCTTCCTCAATTCGTTCGCATGTGTGCGTCGAACCCGCTTGAGCACGCCGCAAGTTTTAAGTACGATAGTAAACACTTGTTAACTGTCTTTACGCCTCGGGACAACTCTCCGGGCAGCAGTAGCCGCTGCACCGGATCGGGACTCCTCGTTTTGCCGACACAACTCGCACTCGCGGCATTGTAATTGCAAGGTTTCCGGTAAGGAGGCATTAACCAATGGAAAACGGCCACGTGATCAACTACTACGAAATGCTGGGGTTGAAGCCGGGTGCCAGTTCGGAGGATATCGCACAGCAGTTCTACAAGCTCGCAAAGCGGTACCATCCTGATAATCCTTTGACTGGCGATCGGGACAGGTTTGGCATCATTGCCGAAGCGCATGACATCCTGAGAGACCCGGAAAAGCGTTCCCAGTATGACATGCGGCACGGCCACCTTCATGGTTCGTATCATTGCAATCCAGGGCAGGCCACAGCTGTCGGCAGCGTGGAGAAGGATATCGAGGTCCAGGATCGTCTTCTCCATGTATTCTACGCCAAGCGGAGGCACAGCGTGAAGAGCCCCGGTGTGCCGGACTTTGAACTGGAACGGATCTTCGGCTGCCCGCTCGACCAGCTTGATTTCCATCTTTGGTACCTGAAGGCCAAGCGCTGGATTGAGAGGCTGGAGGACGGAATGCTGGCAATAACCGTCGAGGGTATTGACCACGTCAATTCGGAGCACCAGCGCAACACCACGATTGGCCTGCTGATGCACCAGACAAGACGGCAAGAGAGTTTCGCGTGAGTGCGACACGAGCTGAGGGGATTGCTCGAAAGAAAATACGATTAGATATCCGACTGAGGAAGGCCTCTGCCTTCCAGCAGCATCACTGTCCGCGGGTCACGCTCTCCGCCATAGAACTGGCATAGGGCAGCCTCGAATAGCGAGCGGTCGGCCTCCGCTCTTGAGGCCGTGAGAAACAGCGTGAGGCAGGAGCGGAACTTGAGGTCATCCGGGGTCCCGAGGATCTGCCGCGCCGTCTTGGCCTTGTGCTCGATCATCAACTGCACATGGCGTCGCAGCCTCACTCCGAGCACAGGGTGCGCAAGGTAGCGCCGCGCCTCCTCGAGATCGGATATACCGTAGAAATGCGCGATGTCGGAGCGACCGAGGCCTGAAAGTTGCGGAAACACGAACCACATCCAGTGGCTCTTCTTGCTGCCAGCGGCAAGTTCCGCCGTCGCTTCCTCGATGACTGGGGTCTGGGCGTCAATGAAGCGCTGGAGGGTCATGCCATCGCGGCGCCGCCATTGGCGCCGAGGCATTGGCCGGTGAACAGTGTAGCCCCCGGGCCGGCCAGGAACAGGATGGCGGCCGCGACTTCCTCCGGTCGCCCAATTCGACCCAGCGGATGGGCGGTTTCCAGCGCCCTCTGCGCGGGTGTCAAGCTCTCGAAGCCGAGAAGCGGCGTATCGGTGGGGCCGGGTGCCACGGCATTGACCAGGATGCCGGGCGCCAGTTCCCGCGCCCAGGAGCGTGTCAGCCCAAGCATGGCGGCCTTTGTCGCGCAATAGACGGATGCGTTCTGGCGTCCGAGATAGGCAAGCTCCGATGCGAGGTTGATGATCCGCGCACCCTCTTTCAGATGCGGCAATGCCTCGCGCGTCACCAGGATGGCGCCCCGCACATTGACTGCGAAGTGGGCATCGATGTCGGCGGCGGTGATGGCGCCGACCGGCGCTTCGCGCATGATGCCGGCGTTGTTGACGACGACATCGAGTCCGCCCAGATCTCCTGCCGCCGCGGCGACTGCCCTCACCACATCCTCCTCGCGGCTGAGGTCGCAGGCGAGGATCTTCGCCGGGCCATCGCTGGCGTTGAGGTCGAGCCCCACCACCCTGGCGCCGGCGGCAAGGAAGGCCATGGCGGTGGCCCGGCCAATCCCGTTGGCGGCGCCGGTGATCAGCACCCGCAATTCGTCGAGCCTCTTCACCATGGAACTTCTCCGCGATCGACACCGAGCGACTGGCCCGTGATGTTCCGCGCCGCGTCAGAGGCAAGGAACACATAGGTGTCCGCCATGTCTGGCGGCTCCATGAGGCCTGGCAGCGCCTGGTTGCCGGTGATGCTGTCGAGGAGCTGCTGCTCGCCGATGCCCTTTCTTTGAGACATGATCGAGAGCGAGCGCATCGAAGCCTCGGTTCGCACCCAGCCCGGGCACACGGCATTGACCCTGATGCCGCGGGGGCCGAGTTCCTTTGCCCAGGTCTTGGTGAGGCCGATCACCGCGTGCTTGGAGGCGACGTAGGCGCCGAACTCGGCTTCCGCGACACGGCCCCAGATCGAAGCCGTGTTGATGATGGCGCTACCTGATACCATTTTTGGCAGTGCCCTCCGGGTGACCAGCTGTGTGCCGATCACGTTGATCTCGATGATGCGGCGGAAAACCGCTTCTACTTCGGCGCCGCCTTCGCTGACCGGCGTCAGGCGTTCGAGGCCGGCATTGTTGATTAGCACGTCGATCCTCGTGGGCGGCTCGAGCGCAGCCGCGACTGCCGCGCCATCCGTTATGTCTGCCTCCACCCCCGTGGCACCCAGGGTCCGCGCCTGCTCCGCCACCGACGGGTCATTTGCAATGAGCAGAAGCTGCGCGCCCGCCCGCGCGAAGCCCTGGGCGATGCCGAAGCCAATGCCCCGGCTTGCTCCCGTGATGACAACTTGCTTTCCTTGCAGGCTGGTGCTCATGAACTACCGGTTACGGTGCGGATGAGATGCAGAATATCGTTGCGCAGCTTGAAGAACGCCTCGTTCTCGCGCGTCTCGAGCTGGCGTTCGCTGCCGAGCAGCGCCGTCACGTCGATGTCGCGCAGCACCGTTGCGGGCCGCGCCGAGAACAGGATGATGCGGTCTGCCAGGAACACCGCCTCTTCCACGTCATGGGTGACGAAAATGATCGTCTTCTCCTCGCTCGACTGGATCGCGCGAAGCTGCACTTGCAGGCGCTCCCGGGTCAGGGCGTCGAGCGCCCCGAAGGGTTCGTCCATCAGCAGCACGTCCGAGCCCGCCGCGAGGCTGCGGGCGATCGCCACCCGCTGGCGCATGCCGCCCGAGATGCGGTTCGGGTAGGAGTGACGGAATTCCTCGAGACCGATGAGCTTCAGATAGTGGCCGATCCGCTCCTGCCGCTGGGCGTCGCTCAGGTCGTTCCGGTAGCGCATGCCGAAGGCGATGTTTCCCTCGACCGTCAGCCAGGGAAATGACGAATAGGACTGGAACACCATGCCGCGTCGCCGGTCGGGGCCGGCGACCGCTTCACCGTCGAGGCGGATTGTGCCGGAACTCGGCCGGTCGAGGCCTCCGACCATGCGCATCAGCGTGGTCTTGCCGCAGCCCGAGGGGCCCAGGAAGACGATCAGCGAACCCCGCGCGAATGACAGCGTCGTCTGGGAGACCACCGGAACGGCGCCGAAGGATTTCTTGACTTTCTCAAAACTGAGATAATTCTCGCTCATCTCTCAAAGATACCGGAACATGCGGCGGTGCAGAGCTCGCAGCAGCTGGTCGGTGATGAGACCGATGAGCCCGATGACGACGACGCCTGCCATCACTTCTGGCGTCTTCACGTAGCGGCGCGCTGACCAAATGACGAACCCGAGGCCGCTGTCGGCGGCGACGATCTCGGCGATCACCAGATAGGTCCAACACCAGCCGAGCGTGATCCGGAGATTATCCACCAGCGATGGCCCCATCGCTCTCAATGCCACGTCGCTCAGCACCTGCCGCGGCTTGGCACCGAGCGTGAAGGCGATCTCCACGTATTCGTGCGGCACCCGCCGCATGTCGTCGGCCACCAGCAACACCAGCTGGAAGAAGGTTCCGAGCCACAGGAGGAAGATCTTGGTTTCCTCGCCGACGCCAAACCAGATGATCGACAGGGGAACCAATGCCGGCACCGGCAGGTAGCGCACGAAGTCGATCAGCGGCTCGAGGCCGGCGCCGACGATGCGGTAGCTGCTCATCAGGATGCCGATCGGGATCGCCATCGCCGCGGCGATGAGGAAGGCCGCCCACACCCGCACGGAGGAGACGAGGGCATGCCACAGCAGGCCCTGCGTGGTGATCATTGACCACATAGCCGTGATCACCGCGCTGGGGGAGGGGAGGAATTGCGGCGCCACCAGCCCGGCGCGCGCGACGATCTCCCACAGCACGATCAGCGCTGCGGCGACGCCCACGCCTACCAGGACCTTCAGCCGGGCCGGAATGTCGCCCCGGAACGCGAAGAGCCCGCCATCCCCCGCCATGGGTCAGTTGCCGGTGACTTGATTGATGACCGTGTTGTCGATCTGCTGGTTGGAATCGAGCTTGTTCTCGGCCGCGCCGTTCTCGAGGTTCAGCTGCATCACCGTGTCGAAGATGTCATGCAGCTTGCCGCGTTCGCCGGGCTTCCCGAGATAGGCCTTTGCCTGGTCGAGCGGCGTATAGGCGAGGCTCGTCGCGAGAATTTCCTTCACGTCGGCCGGAGTGAGCCCGAAATGCGGTGCCGCGAGTTCGGCGAACTTGTCGGGCTCGGCCTTCGAGAAGTCGATGGCCTTGTAGATGCACTTCAGGAAGCTGGCATACTTCTTCGGATTTGCAGCGAGGTCCTCGCGCCGGGCCGTGATGATGTCGATAATGATGCCGGGATAGTCCTTCGACGAGAAGAACACCCGCGCGCCGGGCCGAGTTGACGCCTTCACAGCCTGCGACATGAAGGGCTCGTAGGTGGCGATGGCCGCAATCGAGCTGTCGGCGAACACCGCCGCCGTATCCGCCGTGGCGATGTCCTTGATCTGGAGGTCCGACAGGCTCATGCCGGCCTTCTTGAGTTCGAGCTGCATCAGCAGTCGGGAAGGGATGTTCGGTTCGGCAGCGATCGTCTTGCCCTTGAGGTCCGACACGCTCTTGATCGCGTCGTCGGTGATCACGCCGTCGCCACCGACCGACTCGTCGATGGTGCCGACGATGACGCCGGGCGTGTCCGCATCCCGCGGCCTGCCCTGGTGTTCGCCCACCGTGCGCATGTCGACCTCGATGTCGCCGCGCGCGTAGGCGGCGAGTACGTTCGTCCGGTCATCCTCGAACTTGTAGTCGACCTCGAGGCCTTCCTCCTTGAAGCAGCCCAGATCGTTGGCGACGTGCACCGGCGCGAAGCCGAGCCAGGTTGGTGCCAGCATGCGGATGGTCTCCGCCGCTTGGGCGGGTCCCGCGGCGGCAAGCATGGCGGCGGTGGCAACTCCGGCAATCAGGCGTTTCATGGGGACCTCCCGACGGATGTGTGGGCATCCATAATAGCAACTGGCAGGCGTTTGGGAAGCATCGCTTCGTCACGGGCTTGTTCCCGGTTGCACTTCGGAGGTGACACTTCCGGGCCGGCATGCATGATGGAGGCTGACCCCGAGGAGCCGATAATGATCCGAAATCCAATTCCCTGGCCGAATGGCGCACGCTGCGCCTGCGCCATCACCTTCGACATGGACGCAGACAGCCTTATCCATATATCCCGGCCGGAGGACAGCCATGATCGCTTGTATCCCATAACTATGGGCCGCTACGGCCCGACGGTCGCCGTTCCCCGCATCCTCGAGACCTACCGCAAGTTCGGTATCCGGCAGACCTTCTTCATTCCCGCCTGGTGCATGGAACGCTACCCGAGTGCGGTGGAGGCCATTCTGAAGGGCGGCCATGAAATTGGGCATCACGGGCTGATCCACGAAGACCCGATCGCCACAAGGGGAAAGAAGCAGAAGGCTGCCTTCGAGAAGGCGCTCGCCATCCACAAGAAGCTCTCTGGCCGTAAGCCGCGTGGATACCGAGCACCGGTCTACAACATCACGCAGCAGGTCATCGACCTCCTCGTGTCTCACGAGTTCGCCTATGATTCCTCCCTGATGGCCGACGACATCCCCTATCTGATGAAGACGCGGAAGGGCGATCTCTGGGAGGCGCCGGTGCACTGGGGCACCGATGACTGGCCGCCCTTCGCCCACTACGCCGAGATCGACTACCTTATGCCCGTAAGGGCGCCGTCGGAAGGTCTCAAGGGCTTCTGGGAGGAATTCGAGGCGCAGTATGAGGCCGGCGGTTTCTGGATGGGAATCTGGCACCCCTTCCTCACCGGGAGGCTGGCGCGATGGCGCCTGGTCGAACGCTGGCTGGAGGATACGCTGCGGAGCAAGAAGGTGTGGTTCGCACCTCTCGAGGAGATCATCGCACATGTGAAGGCTGTCACGGCCAAGGGCGACTATCAGCCCCGCGTGGAGGAGCTTCCATATTTCCGAAAGCCTGTGAAGGCGTGATCTTACTCCGACCCTCTCTCAGCACCGGAAAGCGAGTGGACAGAGTTCATCTTGTCTTCTCTGCCGACTGGGCTCTCGAAATGCCCCCGGCGCTGTGCCGGGGGCAAAAGTTAGTTACGGCCCGTAGGGGCTGATGCACTGGCGAATGGCAACGCCGTACGAAACCCAGGTATTCGTCCGCCTGTTGTATGATCGGTAGCGATCCTCACACCAGTTGACGTGGCGGCTGCTATAGTTCCGATCGACCGAGTCGAGGATGATGGTTCCACTGATTAGCGGCAGCGTCCACCAAGGTGTCTCGTACCAATAGCCGTGGCGGTAGTGCCGGCACCGATCATTCCGCGAGCGACAGCGGTCGCCGTCACGCTTGCGATCCCACGACTTCCGCATCTTCCGACGGTCGGACTTTTTCGCAACCTCCTGAAGAAGGTCCTGAGCTCCCGAAAGGGCAGGGGTGCTCGGGGAGATCTGCAGAGCGTGAGATGGACCGGATGAGACGCCGAGGACGCCAAGCGAAAACAGGGAGGCAAAAACAAGAGCCTTCATCAGTTACTCCTTCAGTCGCCCGGTTGCCCAGGCGGGTCATGTTGACAACTTGGAGGTAACTGCGTCTTTCGGTAGAGCGTTCCATCATGTGTCGATGCACAAGGTGCGCGACGGAATTGAGCCTGTCATTCGTCCACACTGGGCCCGTCTGCTAGCGCGGGGGAGAGGGTGTGCCCGTACAGTCAGTTCGCACGCCCCAAAGGCCATCTTGCGTAGATGTAGCGTCGGAGCGACGCGGGTAAAATGGAAGAACAAGACCTACAACTATACTAAAGCAGAAAGGGGCCCTCTCTCGAGGGCCCCAGCTTAGCTGCTTCCGAACTAGACTTGTCCGGTCTTGTCCGTGTTATCCGTCGAGTCGTGATAGAGAATATTGACGGATCCTGCCGTGGGCGTGCTGTCGAAAGTCGCAACCGTCACCCATCCGGACGGTCCGGACTGGCCGTCGACGTCAACTTGGAGGTTGCTTCCCGAAACCTGCACGTAATTGCCGAGGTCCGAGTCGACCGGCGTCACTTCGAAGAGCTGCGTTAGGTCGATGACGTCGCCGTCGCCGCCAACGCCGCTATAGCCCTGGATCACGTCGGTAAGCCCGATTTCGGAGAGCGCCGAAGGATCGATCACCAGCCGGTCAGCGCCTGCACCGCCGTTCAGCGTATTGAGGCCGGCACCGCCAATCAGGATATCGTTCCCACCACCACCGTTTAGCGTGTCGTTGCCGAGCAGGCCAATCAGCACGTTGGAGTTGACATCACCCGTCAAGACATCGCCATGCACGGAGCCAATCACGTTTTCGATGCTGTTCAGAGTGTCGCCCTCAGCATGGCCGCCAGTCTCAGCGACGAGATCGTCGAGGTTGACGGTAACACCCGCGCTCGAATTGCGGTAGTCGGCCGTGTCGTTGCCGCTGCCGCCGTTTAGGGTGTCAGCACCCGCGCTTCCTGCCAACCAGTCGTCGCCGCCATTGCCGTTCAGCGTGTCTGTGCCGGTGGTGCCCGCCAGAGCCTCACCGCTTGCTGTTCCCGTCACCGTAGTGCCACTCGGCTGGCTCGTCACCGTGATCGTGCCCGTGGCGGTATCTCCATCGCCGTCCCTCGCCTGGACGAGGAAGTTGAAGTCAAAGCTCGAGCCGACGTTGACTTTCTGGTAAGCGAAGACGCCGATGTCGAAGCTGTCGCCGTTCAGGTCGCTGGTGCCGCTCACCTGAACGTTCTCTATCTCGAGGCGCGAGAAGCCAGGCGTGGGATCGCCAATAACATTGCTGCTGACCATGATCACATCGTCCTTGTCGAGACCCGTGATTAAATAGCCGCCAAATCTATCGGTCACGAGAGTGCTGAGATCAAGGGCGATGCCGTTAACCGTTATGCTTGTGATCGCCACCTGAGGATCGTCTCTGAGCTCGGTCTGGTGATTGGCCTCGACTGACCCAGTGGTGTTGCTCGGGTTGTCGTTGTCGGCGTCGTAGGCCCTTACCCAGAGCTCGAGGGAGTCGGCAGGTAGGCCACCCCCCTTCTGAATGATGGTGAACGAGAAGTCATTAATATTGTAGTGCCCGTTCACTGCTGCAAAATCGTAGTAGTTCACGCTGCCGGTGCTCCCTGCAGTTGCACTGTTCACGAAGTCAATCCGCAGCACCTCGCCATCATTCATCGACTGGTTCGCAACGCCGATGCCTGACGAGTTGGTGTTGACGGTCGCGTAGGAATTGAATGAGCCATCGGCATTTTTCTTGTATGCTGACGCCAAGATGTCCTGCGTCGTACCGTCGGGGTTCAGCGTGGTGAACACCGAATTGCCTGCAGCGATTGCACCGAAGTTGTTGATTGTCACGCCCGAGCCATCGTCCAGCGCCTTAAAGAAGGTGATGGTATAGCTGTCCGCCCCCGCCGACGTTCCGCTCGGGTTAAGCGTTGCCGTGAACACCACTTGGCCACCCGTCGTGGTGCCGGTTATGGTGCTGGTGCCGAAGCCGGTGACAACTATATTCTGCCCGCCGCTGGTAATTAGCGTCGTGCCATCGGCCTTGGTTAGATAGTTGCTTGCGTTGGTGATGTTATCCACAAAGGTGGCGCTCACCGCTTGCGTGTCTGCTCCGGTGTTGCCGAAGATGTTCAGCAGGCCCGAGCCCGTCGCCGTGCCGGTGTTGACGAACAGCATTTTCTCCGGAGAGAAGTTCTGCGGCGTGTCGTCGTCAATCGTCATCTGCAACTGGCCGCTTGTATCGGTGCTGCCGTCCGCATCCGTCACCAGAAAGTTCAGGTTCAGCAGGGCGTCGTTCTCCCCAACCTGTACAGCGTGGAGCACCGGCAACAGTAGCGCGAAGGTGTATGCGCCCGTCGTCGGGTTCACGTAAACCTGGGCCACTGTACCCCGCGCAGACACAATTGACAGCGTGGAATTCGCCGCATCCCAGGAGTAGTTCACGCTCTCGGTGCCAAGCGTTCCCGAAGTTCCGTTCAGATTGGCGAAACTGTAGGTCTTGGCGCCGTCGCCCCCTGTCGAGGTCAACGTGCCACTGACCCAGGACTTTGTAGTCGCAGCATCGTCGGTTCCGCCGAGGATGCCATTCCGCAGCCCCTCGTCATCCACCGTCCCAGTGCTGTTCTGGCCAGTCGGCGTCGCGTTACCGATGGAGATTGTCAGCGTCGCGGTTGTGGTGTCGCCGTCACCGTCTGTTAGCGTATAGGTGAACTGGTCCTGAACACCGCCCGGGCTCGAGAGCGAGCGGACATAGCTGTAGGAGCCGTCCTGGTTGATGGTGAGCGTGCCGTACTGCCCGTCGACCACGAAGTTCCCGCTCCCGTCGACCGACGTGTCGGTGTTGGCGGGCACGTTCTCGCTCTTGATACCGGTGATCTTGGCGCCATCCGTGCCCGAGGAGTCGGCACCAGTATCGCTGTCGCCCTCATCGCCCGCTGAAGCGTCCGTGATCACGTTGCCCGTCGCCGGTGCATAGCTACCGCCGGCAATCGAGTCAGTGTCGTTTGCCGCGAGGGGGCCGTCGTCGTCGATCGAGATAGGCGAGGAGGTGCTGGTGATCAGGTTCACCGTCGCGCTGTCGCTCGCCACGTCGCCATCACCGTCAGTGACAGTTGCCGTCAACTTGAGCTGCACCATCTCGCCAGAGGTGGCCGTCAGCAGGTTCGCCACTTCGTCATAGATCGAGGGGCCCTCCGAGCCGCCATGGTCGATCGCCATGAACTGCTCGATCTTCAGTTGCGCGTTGGCTGGATCGCTGGCATTGGTGATGGTGATGCGCAAGGCTACGTCGTAGCCTGCACCGTTGGCCACCCGGCCCTCGATCACTGTGTCCGACACCTTCACGAGATAGATGGAAGGGTCGGAGTACGGGGTCAGTCCATTGCCTGCGTTGCCGTCCGTGTCGGGGTTTCCGCCGGCGGTCGGCTGGGTCACGTCCAGATTGGTCAGGAGCGTGCCGCCATTGCCGTCCACTGTGGCGAAGGAGAGTGCCCTCGTCACCGAAGACTCGCCATCGGTGCCGTTGTCGACGGTCATGCTAAACAGGCCTCCAAGGCCGCCCGCCACGGAGGTGGTGTAGGAGCCTATCGGGTTGGTGCCGGTCCGGTCCGGCGCGGTGAATGCGGTGTTGTCGTTGACATTGGCCGGGGCAGACTCCGACTCGCCCGTATTGTAGCGGTCGCTGGCGGCGGTTGTCTCGTCCAGGTTGATGTTGAAGCTGGAGAGGCTGGTGGAGCCTGTCGCAGTGACATCGATCACCGCCGCATCGTCATCGATGGTGATGGGCGAGTTGGTGCTGGTGATGAAGTCGATGGTGGTGGTGTCGGTGGCGGTGTCGTTGTCGCCATCGGTGATCGTGGCGCTGTACTGCAGCTGCACCGATTGGCCGGAAGAGCCGGTCAGCAGGCTCGTCACCTCGTCGTAGAGCGAGGGGTTCTCCGAGCCGCCATGGTCGATCGCCATGAACTGCTCGATCTTGATCTGGGCGTTGGCCGGATCGCTGGCGTTGGTGATGGTGATCCGCAGCGCCACGTCATAGCCGCCCTGGCCGTCGTCGACACGGCCCTCGAGCACGCCGGCCGACACCTGAACCAGGTAGATCGACGGGTCGGCATAGGGCGTGAACGCCGTAGCATCGCCGGTGTTGCTGTCCGGGTTGCCTCCGGCCGCCGGCTGCGTCACGTCGAGCGTGGTGGCGATCTTGCCGCCCACTGCACCCGTCAGCACGAAGCTGAGCGACTGGCTCAGCGACTTCTGGCCGTCCGAGCCCGCATTCGAGCTCAGCGTGAACAGCCCGCCGAGGCCGCCCGACACCGCTGTCGTGTAGGAGCCGAAGGGCGTGGTCCCCGTCGGGTCCGACACCGCGGAGCCGGTGTTGTCATTGACATTGGCCGGGGCAGATTCCGACTCGCCCGTGTTGTAACGGTCGGCACCCGTCGTCTCGTCCATGTTCACCGCGAAGGCATTGAGGCCGGTGCTCGTCGAGACCCCGGTGGTCACCGAGGGGCCGTCGTCTTCGAACTTCACCTGGCTGCCGACATCGGCCGAGCTCGACACCTTGTCGCCGTCGCCGTCAGTGATCGTCACCGTCACCTGGAGTGCGGTGTTGTTCAGAGCCACGGGCTCGTCATAGTTCG
>NZ_JBKBKI010000021.1:0-4853 GCF_046294715.1 Aestuariivirga sp.
GACCACCCACTACGACATCGTGGCCAATGAGAGCGCCCGCGGCATCATGGGCCTCACCACCGAGGGGCTGTGCATCGGCAACGGCATTCTCACCTGCGAGAACGAGGCCCAGGCCTGGGCGCGCGCAAAGGTGGACGACATGGACAAGGGCGGTGGCGCTGCCGAAGCCGCCCTCGCCATGATCCGCTTCTCCCGCCTCATGGCCCGCAAGGCCGCCGGGCTCGACGTCAAGGCGGCATCGTGACCAACGCCGAGAACAGCAAGTACCCGCGCGAGCGCCGCTCCGCCGCAAGGCTGGGCGCCGTGCAGGCGCTCTATCAGATGGACATCTCCGGAAGCGACGTCGGCGAGACTCTCGCGCAGTTCTCCGCCCGCGCCATGGGCGAGAACTTCGAGGATGGCCAGTGCGGCGAAGCCGATTACCGCCACCTCCGCGAGGTGGTGGATGGCGTGGTGCGCGAGCAGAAGGAAATCGACCCCGCGGTGGATCACATCCTCGACAAGGCCTGGCCGCTGCACCGGCTCGATTCCACCGTGCGTGCCATCCTGCGCGCCGCCGCCTATGAGCTGATGTTCATGGAGCGCGTGCCGGCCCGCGTTGCGATCAGCGAATACGTGGATGTGGCGGACGCCTTCTTCGGCGCGGAGGAGCCGCGCTTCGTCAACGGCGTGCTGAACCAGCTCGCCCGCCAGAAGCGCCCGCAGGAATTCACCGCGTGACGGCGCTGGCCGCCGCCGCCTTCGACGACCGCAAGGCGAAGCGCAACGCGGCGATCCTCGCCGTTGCCCAGGCCCTTTATGGCGCGGCGATTACCGCGGTGGTCGTCACCGCTGGCCTCGTCGGCGCCCAGCTCGCGCCGAGCCCCTCCTGGGCGACACTGCCCGTCTCCATGATGATCGTCGGCACGGCGCTCACCACCTTCCCGATCTCGCTGATGATGCGCCGCACCGGCAGGCGCCTGGGCTTCGTGCTCTGCGCCATTGCCGGTGCCGCGGGCGCGCTCACCGGAATGGCGGCGATCTTTCAGCGGAGCTTCGGCCTGTTCCTGCTCGGCTGCCTGCTGCTCGGCATCTACCAGGCCTCCGCCTCCTATTACCGCTTCGCCGCGGCGGATACGGCAAGCCCCGCCTTCCGTCCGAAGGCGATCTCCTGGGTCATGACGGGCGGCATCGTCGCCGCCCTGATCGGCACGGTGATCGTGATGGGAACGGTCGATCTCCTCGCGCCCGTCACCTTCGCGGGAACATGGCTCGTGATGGCGGCGCTCTCGCTCATCGGCGCGGTGATCCTCCTCGCCGTCGACATCCCCAGGACAGAGGACAGGCACGCCGCCACCGGCCGCCCGCTCTCAGTCATCGCCCGCCAGCCGCGCTACATCGTCTCCGCCACCACCGGCATGCTCGCCTACGGCATCATGATGCTGGTGATGACGGCGACCCCCGTCGCCATGCTGGGCTGCGGCTTCTCGGTCTCCGATTCGAGCTGGGTCATCCAGTGGCATGCCCTGGCCATGTTCGTGCCGAGCTTCTTCACCGGCTCCCTCATCGCCCGCTTCGGCGCGGAGAGGATTTCCGCTCTCGGCATGCTGATGCTGGTGGGCGCCGCCGTTTCCGGGCTCCTCGGCATTCATTTCGAGAATTTCGCCGTGGGCCTCGTGCTGCTCGGGCTCGGCTGGAACTTCGGCTACATCGGCGGCACCACCATGCTCACCACCACCTACGAGGCGGATGAGCGGAACAAGGCGCAGGGGCTGAACGATTTCCTCGTCTTCGCGACGACGGCCGTCACCTCCCTCAGCGCCGGCAAGCTCCTCGACTGGTTCGGCTGGAACGGCGTCAACCTCGCCGTCTTTCCCATGGTGGTCCTGGCGCTCGTCATGATCGGCTGGCTTGCCACGCACCCGAAGTCCAGGGTGGCGGCGGGCTGAGATTGATGCGGTTGCGCGGCCGCCACAGCAGGCGCCCGATCCGCCAGGAGAGCCGCGTGAGGGCCAGCAGCGCCAGCGCCGCCCAGCCCAGCATGGACAGCGTCCAGAACGCCGCCGAGCCGGCGACGCTCATGAAGGTCACGGCGGTTCCCGCCATCACCAGAACGCCGCGCGTCGCCTTGCCGAAGCGGCTGGAGAGCTTCGCGGTGCGGGCAACGTCCTCCGCCGTCTCGGCCGTCTTCAGCGTGTGGAGCGTGGCGCGGTATCCGGCCTTGCCGCCGATGGTGGCGACATCCGCCCCCAGTGCGGAGAGCCTGCCGACCGCGGCGGGCCGGATGAGTCCGTAGGCGGCGGTCCGCGCGGCGGGAATGTCGAGGCGCTTCAGGGCGCCCGCCATGCTGCGGAAGGCCTGGCCGTCCACCGCCTCGCCCGCCATTCGCCCGACCTGTCGGACGAGGGCGGGGGAGAGCCGTCCCGCCCGCCTTGCCGCCTTGAGCGTGCTGACACCCGTGCGGGCGGGAAGCGCCAGCCCGTCGGAGGCGATCGTCGCCACGCTGAGCGCGAGGCCAACCCCCGCCAGCCCGACGATGAACGGATCGGCCCCTTCGCCGGCGATCTGGCGGCGGGCCTGGACGAACAGGTCGCGCAGGTCGCCCACGCCCGTGAGGTCGGCCGCGACGGCCCCGGCGAGCGCGGCCTCGCTCGAGGCATCGCCGGAGAGAAAGCCGTTCCAGGCCTCCTCGCCCATGCGGGCCTGGGCCTCCGCCTCGGCGGCGGCGATCTCCTGCGTGAGGGCGGGGGAAAGGGCCACGCCGCGGGCATTGGCAAGCTCCCGGATGCTTGCGGCGAGGTCGTCGTCCTTTTCGGCGAGTGCGCGGGCGGCGGCGGCCTCGTAGTGGGCGGCGCTCCGTCCGGAGAGGAGATAGTCCGCCACCGCGGCCTCGTCGCGTTGGCCTCCGATCAATGCCGCCGCGGCGATCCCGCGGGGCAGGATGGCGATCCCCAGCGCCAGAACCGCCGCCGTGACCAGAACCCAGAGCCAGAATTTCATGCCGTCGCCGTCCTCCTCGTCCGGCCTGGGCTTAGACCACCGGAACCTGACGCCATTATGGCAGAATCTTGCCATCCTGTACTTTTTTTCCTAGTCGTGCCCATCAGTCATTGGCCTGAGCCAAAACCCTCAATTTTTGTGCTTGTTGCGCTCATTGCCTTGATTTGGCATACCCTTCCCCATCTTTCGGAGCAGGGATGAGGGCGGATGATTCCGTCTAGGGGCTCTGGGGAAAACACTGAACGAACACAAGGGTTTATCATGACCACTGCACTCTGGCTGATCGTGCTCGCAGGCGCGCTCTCCATCGTGTACGGCATCGTGACCACGCGCGGCCTCCTCGCCGCGGACGCTGGCACGGCCCGTATGCAGGAGATTTCCGCCGCCGTGCGCGAAGGCGCCACGGCCTATCTGAACCGTCAGTACACCACCATCGGCATCGTCGGCGTGGTGATCTTCGTCCTCGCCTGGATCCTGCTCGGTGCCTTCTCGGCCATCGGCTTCGCCATCGGCGCCATCCTCTCGGGCGTCGCGGGCTTCATCGGCATGAACGTCTCGGTGCGCGCCAACGTGCGCGTCGCCCAGGCCGCCACCAAGTCGCTGGCCGGCGGCCTCGACCTCGCCTTCAAGTCGGGCGCGGTCACGGGTCTCCTCGTGGCGGGCTTGGGCCTCCTCGGCGTCACGCTCTACTTCATCATCCTGAAGGACATGGCGGGCCTCGACCCGACGAGCCGCGCCGTCATCGACGCGCTGGTCGCCCTTTCCTTCGGCGCCTCCCTCATCTCGATCTTCGCCCGTCTGGGCGGCGGCATCTTCACCAAGGGTGCGGATGTCGGCGGCGACATGGTGGGCAAGGTCGAGGCGGGAATCCCCGAAGACGACCCGCGCAACCCCGCCACCATCGCCGACAACGTCGGCGACAACGTCGGTGACTGCGCCGGCATGGCGGCCGACCTGTTCGAGACCTACGTCGTCACCGCCGTGGCCACCATGGTGCTCGCGGCCATCGCCCTTCCGGCCGATCTCAAGCTCGCCGGCATGGTGCTGCCGCTCGCCATCGGCGGCGCCTGCGTGGTGACCTCGATCATCGGCACCTACTTCGTGAAGCTCGGTGCCAACAACAACATCATGGGCGCCCTCTACAAGGGCGTGATCGCGACGGGCGTCCTCTCGCTCGTGGCGCTCTTCCCTGTGATCTACCTGGTGTTCGGCGGCATGTCCGTTCCGATCACCACGACGGATGCCACCTTCACCCCCATGACATTGTTCTGGTGCGGCGTGGTCGGCCTCATCATCACCGCGGCCATCATCTGGATCACCGAGTACTACACCGGAACCGGCAAGCGCCCGGTGAACTCGATCGCCGAGGCCTCGATCACCGGCCACGGCACCAACGTGATCCAGGGCCTCGCCGTCTCCATGGAGGCAACGGCCCTTCCGGCCCTCGTCATCATCGCGGGCATCATCGTCACCTACACGCTGGCCGGCCTCTTCGGCACCGCCGTGGCGGTCACCACCATGCTGGCGCTGGCCGGCATGATCGTGGCGCTCGACGCCTTCGGCCCGGTGACAGACAATGCGGGCGGCATCGCCGAAATGGCGGGCCTTCCGAAGGAGGTGCGCCAGAACACCGACGCGCTGGACGCCGTGGGCAACACCACGAAGGCCGTCACCAAGGGCTATGCCATCGGCTCGGCGGGCCTCGGCGCCCTGGTACTCTTCGCCGCCTACACCCAGGACCTGAAGACCTTCTTCAGCGACGTCCCGGTGAGCTTCGACCTGTCGAGCCCGTGGGTGGTGGTGGGCCTGCTCTTCGGCGGCCTGCTGCCCTACCTCTTCGGCGGCATGTCGATGACGGCGGTGGGGGGAGAGGG
>NZ_JBKBKI010000021.1:4863-59815 GCF_046294715.1 Aestuariivirga sp.
GGGTGTTGGTCTTTCTTTTTGGCTGCTTTCTCCCTTATCTTTTTGGGGGCGGGTGGGTGGTGGTGGTTTGCCGCTCCCCCCAGGCCGTGGTGGTCGAGGTGCGCCGCCAGTTCAAGGAGAAGCCCGGCATCATGCAGGGCACGGAGAAGCCCGACTACGGCCGCGCGGTGGACATGCTGACAAAGGCCGCGATCAAGGAAATGATCGTGCCGTCGCTGCTGCCGGTGCTCTCGCCCATCGTGGTGTACATCGTGATCAACCTCATCGCCGGCCAGGCCGCGGCGTTCTCCGCCGTGGGTGCCATGCTGATGGGCGTGATCGTGACCGGCCTCTTCGTCGCCATCTCCATGACGGCGGGCGGCGGCGCCTGGGACAACGCGAAGAAGTCCTTCGAGGACGGCTTCGTGGATTCCAAGGGCGTGAAGCACTTCAAGGGCTCTGACGCGCACAAGGCCTCGGTCACGGGCGACACCGTGGGCGATCCCTACAAGGACACGGCCGGCCCCGCCGTGAACCCGATGATCAAGATCACCAACATCGTGGCGCTCCTGCTGCTGGCGGTCCTCGCCACGCACTGAGACGCTCAGTGATCTGACGATCTCGCCCCGCCCGGCGCACTCCGGGCGGGGCTTCGTTTTACTGCGGCAGGCTCACCGGCGTGTCGAGCGAGAGGATGTAGGCCAGCACGTCCTGCACCTGTTCCGAGGTCAGCGTCCAGGTCATGTCCGGCATCGCGGCGTGGGGCGAGGGCGCGATGATGCGGGCCCAGATGTCCGGCTTGGTGCGGTAGATGGCGATGGACTGGAACGAGGGCGGCATCTTCTTGAAGGCGCCGCCCTTCGTCACGTCGTGGCAGCGCGCGCATTGCGCCTGGGCGATCTCCTGTCCCTTCGCGGCATCGCCCTCCTGGGCGAGTGCCGCGCCCGGAAGGCAGAGAATGAGGGAAAGTGCAATCAGGTAGCGCCGTCGCATGATGTACTCCGTCAGTTGAACCAGAGGGCGTAGTTGAGGAAATTGCCGCTGAACATTTCCATGATGCGGTTCCAGGTCTGGGCGTCGGTCATCGGCCCGTCCTCGAGATAGGGTAGCGCGGCGGACCCTTGCGCCCACAGGATGGGGTCGAAGGGCCGGGGCTCGAGGAAGACGCGCCTGAGATTGATGCCCTTCGCCAGCCGCCAGTGAGGAACCAGCTTCTCGCCCTTCAGCAGCGCCTCGAACTCGGAGAGGAAAACCATCCAGCCGTCGAGCGTCTCCTCAGTCACGGGAACGCCGGTGACGCCCTTCGTCTGCCGCGGCGAGGGGATCCACTCCGCCTCGTCGTCCGTCTCGGCGAGGATGAAGCGCCAGCTCTCGCGGCTGAGGCTCGCCGTCTGCTCGAGATGGGCGAGGGCGGAGGCCATGCGCTTGGGCTCCGTCACCGGCCAGTGCATGAGATGGACGGCGGCGAGAAGATCCGCCGCCGCCGCCATGCCATACTGGTCGGCGGGCGCTCCGGGCTGCCTGTCCAGCACCGCGTTGGGGAGCCCGGCATCGGGGAAAAGCATGTGGGCGCTTGCCTCGAAGCTCAGCTTTCCGTCATGTGCCAGCATGAACTCGATCAGTGCACTGAGAAGATTGGCATAGCCCCTGAGCCACGCCGCATCGCCCCGGTCGAAACTGATGATGAAGCGCTCCGCGGCCTCGGGCGGCAGGTTGCCGCCGCCCAGCGTGGCGTTGAATACCGCGAAAAGGCTTTCCTGCTCGTCGGCCTTGCCATTTCCGTCGAGGTCGAGCCGGGCGAGGCCGACGGCGACGGGAAGCTTCACCTCCGCGTTCCCGAGCCCGGCGAGCGTGGCATCCGCCTTGCCGAGGCCCTCGAGCGCCCGCTTGAACACCGCGCGCATCTTCTCGTAGTCGAGCGGCTCGGCCCTGGGGTTGGGCGGCAGGGGGAAGCGGAAGAAGGGAAGCAGCATCGCGGCGTCGCGCGGCGGCTGGAGGCCGTGGCGGTACATGTCCTGCGCCAGGCCCTCGACCGCGCGGATGAACTGCGTGGCGCCCAGGGCGAAGCGCGCCTGATCGTCTCCCGGAGATTCGGCGAGGCGGGCGGCAAGCTCGCCCTCGAGCAGGCGGAGCTCGCCCGCCCGCAGGCGGTCTCCCATCTGCTGCGGCACCGGCTGCTGGGCCGGGGCGGCGGTGGCCGTCAGTAGGAGAAGCACGGCGGCGGCGAGGGAGCGCAGCATCGGAAACCTCCGTTGGCGGAAGTCCATCATGCGCCATATGGGGCGCGAAATCTTGACCTCGGTCAAGCCCCGCCTCAGGCGGGGTGCCACCACTTGCCGCCGATGACCACGCCCCGCGAAAGGATCCGCTGCCGGCCTGCCAGGTGCTCGCCCACCACGTCGACGTAGTCGAACTGGCCCTCCTCGACGGAGAGCAGCGTGGCGTCCCCCACGCTCCCCGGCTTCAGGCTGCCGAGCTCCGGCCGCTTCAGCGCGAAGGCGGCGTTCTCGGTGGAGGCCCGGATCACCTCGGGGAGGCTCATGCCGAGGCACAGGAATTTCGACATGGTCGTGACCTGGTCGAAGGCGGGGCCGTTGATGCACAGCGCATGAACGTCGGAGGAGATGGTGTCGGGCTCGAAGCCGTTGGCCAGCATGGCGCGCGCCGTCCTGAAGGCGAAGGAGCCCATGCCGTGGCCGATGTCGAAGAGCACGCCACGCTTGCGCGCCGCCAGAACGGCGGGCTTCACCGTGCCCTGCGCGGTCGCGGGCGAATTGGGGAAGGGGCGGAAGGCGTGGGTCAGCACATCCCCCGGGCGGAGCCTCGCGATCACCTCCTCGTAGGAGGGCGGCGGCTCGTCGATGTGGGCCATCAGCGACAGGCCGGTTTCCTCCGCCACCTGAAGCGCGATGTCGAGCGGCGCGACACCCTGGTCGCCCGAGGCATGGCGCCCGACCCGCACCTTGATGCCCACGATCACGTCCCGGTTTGCATCCGCCACTTCGGCCGCCGTCACCGGGTCCATCAGGCGGATGTCCTCGCTCTCGCCCACCATCACGGTGTTCGAGAAGCCGTAGATGCCGGCATGGCTCACATGCAGATAGGCGAGGATGCGCACCGCCGAGCGCTCGATCACGTGCTTGCGGAAGCCCATGAAATTGCCGGGCCCGGCGGAGCCCGTGTCCACCGCCGTGGTGACGCCCGAGGTGCGGCAGAACGCTTCCGCGTCGATGCCGAGCGAGGTGCCGCCCCAATAGACATGGGTGTGGAGGTCGATCAGCCCCGGCGCCACGATCAGCCCCGAAACGTCGCGCACCTCCGCGCCCTGGCCTTCGAGCTTCCCGGCGATGGCCGCGACCTTGCCGTTCTTGAAGCCCACGTCCCTGACGCCGTCGAGCCCCTGCGAGGGATCGATGACGCGCCCGCCCCTGAGAATCAGATCCATGCCGTGAGCTTACGCCAGCTAGATCTTGCCGCCGAGCATCGGCCCCGGCTTCGTGCCCTTGGCGCCGCGCAGCAGGTTGGTGATGAGCGAGTTGTCCTCGCCCACGACGACGCTCTGCCTCGTGTTCACGTCGATGACGCGGCCGTCCTCGAGGCCGTACTGGGCGAAGCTCCGCACCTGGCCTTCCTCGTCGAAGCGGATGGCGATCACCTCACGGTCGGTCTCTTCCCGGAGGAAGGCGCGGCCCGTGGTGACGGAGGTGATGTAGTAATAGCTGTCGCCCTTGTACTGCACCGATGCGGTTGTCGAGGGAGAGCCGAGGATGCCCTCGACCTCCAGCTTTGACATGCCGGTGGTGATCTGGTTGAAGGCGCCGGGCTTGGCGACGTAGCCGCGATGTTCGACGGTGGGGCTGCAGCCGGCGAGAACGATGGCGAGGCCGGCGGCGGCCAACCACGGGGAGGTGAGCAATCTGGTCGTTTTCTGCATCGGCGGCAATCTGTGTCCCATTCTCGGCGTAACCGTTTAAGAAACCGTTCACCCTAATATTCCGTTAGCGGCAATGCGATGATCCTGAAGCGACTTTTCCACCGGTCCCCATCACCCGAACGCAGCTGTTATGAGGCAATTGTGGCTGCCGCGCGGCACCCCGTCTTCTATGCCGACTGGGGCGTTCCGGACACGCTCGACGGGCGTTTCGACATGATCTCCCTTCACACCTTCCTTGTGCTGGACCGGCTGAAGGGTGCGGAGGCGGAGTTCCGCCAGGACCTGGTGGACGAACTCTTCCGCGACATGGACCGTTCGCTGCGGGAGATGGGTGTGGGCGATCTCTCGGTTGGCAAGAAGGTGCGCAAGATGGCGGAGGTCTTCTATGGCCGCGTCGCCGCCTATGACCGGGCGCTGGCCGGGGGGGAGGAGGGCGCGCTTGACGCCGCCATCGCACGCAACATATTTCCCGATGGCGCGCCCGGCGCCGGGCCCCGGCTTCTCGCCGCGCACGTGCTGGCGCAGCGCGCCCATCTCGCGGCCCAGGAGGCCGCCGCCATCGCCCGGGGCAGCATCGGTTTCAAGGAGCCCACGCCATGAAGCAGCATACGCCCGTTCCGGAATTCTCCCGGCCCCTCCAGGTCGACCGGGTGCCCAAGGCCGGCTCCGTCGAGAAGCTCAGCGCCGAACCGCAGGAATTGAAGGCCCTGGCGAAGCGCATGAAGATCCCCGCGCTCCATTCCCTCTCCGCAGAAATCCGGGCAACGCCCTGGCGCGGCGGCGGATTGAAGCTAGAGGGACACTTGACGGCGGAGGTGGAGCAGATCTCGGTCATCAGCCTCGAGGCTTTCCGCGAGACGGTCTCGGTTCCGGTCTCGCGCTATTTCCTTCCCGCCGGTGCGGTGGCCGAGAACGAGGAGGAGGACGACGCCGACCCGATCGAGAATGGCTGGGTGGACCTCGGCGAGGTCGCGGCGGAGACGCTGGCCCTCGACCTCGATCCTTATCCGAGGAAGCCCGGGGAGACTTTCGCCGAGCACATCGAGGACGATGGCCGGGAGGCCGAACGCCAGTCTCCCTTCGCCGTGCTCAGCCGCCGGACCAAGGAATAGCGGGGGGCGAAACCCTCACCTTTTTGCCATGACTTTTTCCGGCCAATCTCCTATGGCTTCCGGTGACGTTTCGACGGGCTCCCCGGGGCCGGCCGGGGCGGGTGGGGCGATTAGCGGCAAGAGCTTGAATACGAAGAAACATTTGACCATCGTTCTGGATGCGATGGGAGGCGACTTGGGCCCCGAGATGGTGATTCCGGGAGCAGCTCTCGCCTCCACGCGCCACCCTGAGGTGCGATTCCTGCTGGTGGGCGACCGCAGCCGCATCGCGCCCTTGCTCGAGCGCCACGCCAGGCTCAGGGACCGCGCCGAGATCCTCCACACCGAGGTGTTCGTCACCATGGACGCGAAGCCGAGCCAGGCGCTGCGCCAGGGCCGCGGCAAGAGCAGCATGTGGCTGGCGATCGACGCCGTGCGGACGGGCGAGGCGGATGCCGCCGTTTCCGCCGGCAACACCGGCGCCCTGATGGCCATGGCCCGCTTCATCCTGAAGACGCTGCCCGGCATTTCCCGGCCCGCCATCGCCGCGGTCTGGCCGACGCTCCGCAGCGAGAGCGTGGTGCTCGACGTCGGCGCCACGATCGGCGCCGACGCCTCCCAGCTCGTCGAGTTCGCCGTGATGGGCGAGGCGATGGCGCGCTGCCTCTTCGGCCTCGAGAAGCCGAGCGTCGGCCTGCTCAACGTCGGCGTCGAGGAGATCAAGGGCGCGGAGCAGGTGAAGGAGGCGGGGCGCATCCTGCGCGATTCGAAGCTGCCGATCGAATATGCGGGCTTCGTCGAGGGCGACGACATCGGCAAGGGCACGGTGGACGTGGTCGTCACCGAGGGCTTCACCGGCAACATCGCGCTCAAGGCCGCGGAGGGCACGGCCAAGCAGCTCTCGACCTATCTGCGGCTCTGCCTCTCGCGCACCTGGGTGTCGAAGCTGGGCGCGCTGCTGGCCTCCGGCGCCTTCGCCGCCCTGAAGGACCGGATGGATCCCCGCAAGCACAATGGCGGCCTGTTCCTCGGCCTGAACGGCGTCGTGGTGAAGAGCCACGGCGGCACCGACGCCCTGGGCTTCGCCACCGCCATCGACGTTGCCGTCGAGATGGCGCGGAACGATCTCGTCAGCAAGATCAAGGCCGACGTCGAGATCATGACGGCGCTCCTCAGACAGCCGGGCAACGCGCCGGACAAGCAACCGGAACCCAGCCTATGACCGAACCGAGCAAGGGCATCGTGAGATCCGTCATCAAGGGATGCGGGTCGGCCCTCCCGCACCGGGTGATGACCAACGCCGACATGAGCAAGGTCGTCGACACCAGCGACGAGTGGATCGTCGAGCGGACCGGCATCAAGGCCCGGCACATCGCGGGCGAAGGCGAGACGACGCGCACGCTCGGCACCGAGGCCGCCCGGCGGGCACTCGATCACGCGGGGATCGCAGCTTCCGAGGTGGATCTCCTCATCGTCGCCACCGCCACGCCGGACCAGACCTTCCCGGCGACGGCGACGCTGATCCAGGCCGATCTCGGCATCACGAAAGGCGCCGCCTTCGACGTTCAGGCCGTCTGCTCCGGCTTCGTCTATGGCCTCGGCTTGGCCGACGCCATGATCAAGGCAGGCCAGTCCCGCTGTGCCCTGGTGATCGGCTCCGAGACCTTCTCGCGCATCCTCGACTGGACCGACCGCACCACCTGCGTTCTCTTCGGCGACGGGGCAGGGGCCGTGGTGCTGAGGGGCGAGACCGTTCCTGATTCGCCCGACAGCCCCGGCATCCTCGTCTCCAGGCTGCGCTCCGACGGTCGCTATCACGACAAGCTCTATGTCGACGGCGGGCCCTCGACGACGAAGACCGTGGGCCACCTGCGCATGGAAGGCCGCGAGGTGTTCAAGCACGCCGTGGTCAACATCGCCTCGGTGATGGAGGAGGCGATGGCCGAGGCGGGGGTGAAGGCCGGCGCGGTCGACTGGTTCGTGCCCCACCAGGCCAACCGCCGCATTCTCGAGGGCACGGCGCGCAAGCTCGGCATCCCGGAGGAGCGGATCGTGATGACGCTCGACCGCCACGGCAACACCTCGGCGGCCTCCATACCGCTCGCCTTTGACGTCGCGGTGAAGGACGGCCGGATCAGGAAGGGCGATCTCGTGCTGTTCGAGGCGATGGGTGGCGGCTTCACCTGGGGCGCGGTCCTCGCGCGCTATTGAAAATTCTGCCCTAAGCCCTTGAGTTCCCCAAGATTTCGGTTGACCGCCCGGCGGATGCCCCGTAGTTTCTTGACGATTGCAGGGGGCTCAGAATGGCTGGCAAGACCCTTACCCGCGCCGATCTCAGCGAGGCAGTCCACCGCCAGATCGGACTGTCGCGCAGCGAATCGGCTGATCTCGTGAAGAGCATGCTCGACATGATGGCCGACCACCTCGTCCACGGCGAGACGGTCAAGCTCTCGTCCTTCGGCACCTTCATGGTCCGCAGCAAGAATGGCCGGATCGGCCGCAATCCCAAGACCGGCGAAGAGGTGCCGATCACCCCCCGCCGCGTGCTCGTCTTCCGGCCCAGCCAGGTGATGAAGAACGTGATCAACGGCCTGGAACGCGGCACCGAGGAAGACTGAGGAATTTGCCGATGGCCGAGAAATCCCCCGACGCCTTCCGCACCATCAGCGAGGCAGCCGAGGAACTCGACGTTCCCCAGCACGTGCTGCGATTCTGGGAAACGCGCTTTACCCAAATAAAGCCGATGAAGCGGGCGGGAGGGAGGCGCTACTATCGCCCGGCCGACGTCGAGCTGCTGAAGGGCATCAGGGGCCTCCTCTACAAGGAAGGCTACACGATCCGGGGCGTGCAGAAGATCCTCAAGGAGGATGGCGCAGGCTATGTTGCGGCCGTCGGGCGTGGCGAGATCGAGCCAAGGAAGCGCGAGGGCGAAATGGCCTCGGCGCCGCCGCCGGGCCTCGCCCGCGCCGCACCGCGACTCGGCCGCGGGAGGCCAGCCGACCAGCCCGCTCCCGTGGCGCCGCCCACGGCCGATGTGCGGGTGGTGAACCGCCTTTCGGACAGCCAGGCAGACATGCTGCGCGCCGCGCTGCGCGACCTCGGGGACGCCCGCAAGATCCTGGATCCGACGCTGCCGCGCTGAGCTTTGGAGCGTTGCCCGAATCGCGGTGGAAAGGGCTTTCGCTTCCCGGAGAAGAGTGCTACAGGCTGCCCCCGTGTCGGAGCGTAGCGCAGCCCGGTAGCGCACTATTCTGGGGGGATAGGGGTCGCTGGTTCGAATCCAGTCGCTCCGACCATTTCCTTCCCCCTGCAGCCCGCGGCCCGGGCTCTAAAAGGTGCTGATCGCCGAAAATTTCTGCTGAATGGAACTCGCGAGCTGCGGCAGGGTGGCGGCGATGGCAATGAACATTGCGCCAGCGATCAGGCTGTATTCGATTGCAGTGGCGCCGCTGTCCTCGCGGGCAAATCGAACCAGAGCTTTCACGCCGCATACTCCCGAGGCATCCTTCCTCCGAGGATTACCGGCGTCCAATGTAGAATTGCCAAACACGACGGTTCGAATTGGACTGGTACGGGTAACACCCGGTTAATCTTGCCGGATGTAGCCATGGCGGCCATAGGGGCGGCGCAGTGTTCCAAGCTGTTGAAAACGTTTGTGAATAAGGTGTTCGAACCGCCCGGCCGGGGGCGACATTGTCGTTGCCGTCACGGAAAGATGAGCGAGATTAACGACTTGCGCTTACCAGAAGATGCAGATTTTGCGGTTATGGTGCACGAATTCAGGTGATTTCGGAGAACTACTTAGGTAAAATTTCTCCAAATGCGAGTGGAGAGGGGCTCATGCCCGGAGAAGTCGAACCACGCTTGATGAACGTGCTTCAGGGCTCCATGGGGCTTGCCGATGCTCTCCGGGACGTCGGCGCCACGGGAGACTTGATCGTCCGTCTCGGTCGGCAGGATGGCCTGCTGCTTCTGGAAATCGTCACCGGCCTGCGCGATCCCAGCGCCGAAGTCTGGTCGCAGCGCGGCCGGGCGTTGAAGCCAGGCGTCCACAGCCTGAAGGTGGCCGGAATCACCTTCGAGTGGCCGGCCGAAGCTGAGGCAGGAATCCCTGCCGGAGACGAGGCAGCGAACGACAACAGCCCAAGGCCCTTGCGCGTGGGAATGCGCGGAAGCGACGGGGAAACCCCCGCCCTGCGGTGAAGGAACACCGCCGGGCCGTGCCCGGCGGTGTCTAGCGTCATGAGTTAGTTGTTGTCGCCATCGTTGTCGCCGGGACCCGTGTTGTTGTCGTTCTCGCGGTCCGGGCCGCCACCGGCGCAGTTCGGGTCGGGGTTCGGCCCGTCGCAGCGTCCGGCCACCGAGCCACGGCGGATCTCGTCGTCATCGCCGTCGCGGTCGCGGTCGCCCATGCGGACGCGGTTGCGGTCCCGATCGCCATCGCGGTCGCCGTCACGCTCCCAGTCGCGGTCGCCATCGCGGTCCCGGTCGCCGTCGCGATCCCAGTCGCGGTCACGGTCGCGGTCACGGTCCCAGTCGCGATCGCGGTCGCGGTCACCCAGGCGCACGTGCCAGTGATCCCAGTCGTCGAACCAGGGCCGGTTGCGATAGTAGCGGTCCCAGTAGCCGAAGCCGAACGACACGACCGGGAGATCGACATAGCCGCGGTAGTCGTAAAAGCCCACACGGCGGTTGCGGTAGATGCCCTCGAGATAATCGCTGAACACCCAGCCGCGGTTGCGCCGCCAGCTCACGTCGCACCAGTCCCAGTTGGCAAGGCAGCCATGGATGAACACTTCCCGGTCCTCGGGGATGGTGGTCACCACGGGATAGCGCGAGCCCGGGCCCGCGCGCATGTTGACGTCACTGGTTGTGAAAGCTTCCTGGGCTGACGCCCAGGTGGAAGATGCCATCATCGCGGTGGCAGCGAGGGCCAGAACGCGCAGTGTCTTCATCGCTATTTACTCCTCTGTCTTGCCGCACCCCCCGAAATTCCCGGATCAGGCAAGCTGTTCCTCATCCTCGTCATTTTCTGCGGCCAGAAGAGGCATTCGCCGCCGTCAGAGGAAAACCGTGCCGACACCGATCCTGAAACTGCCGACCCACATCCTCGGGCGCTCCGTGCTGCTGGTCGAAGACGAACTTCTCGTGGCGCTGGACATCCAGCAGGTGCTTATGGCGGCTGGGCTTCATGTGCTGGGCCCCGCGGCAACGGTGGCCGGCGCACTGGCGCTGCTCGAGCGCGCCAGACCCGATGCCGCGATACTGGACCTCAACCTGCGCGGCGAACTGGTGACGCCGGTGGCGCGCCGGCTGCGCGAGATCAACGTGCCCTTCGTGCTCGCAACCGCCTACAATCACCTGCGCAGCGAAGGGGGAGAGACGTTCTCGGGCGTCGCCAACCTCGGCAAGCCGCTGGTGTCCGAACGCTGCGTTCAGATGCTCGCCGAGATTCTGCCCGAACGTCCGGCGGCGTAAGCCGCGGGGGCGGCGGCAAGACCCCACACCAGCCCGAGGATCCAGTAGAAATGGCGCCAGTGATCGGTGTCGATCTGGAGGCCCTGCAGGGCCGTGGCGGCGAACACCGCGAAGAGCGCGATGGCCTGCGGCCGCCACGGAACGGAGCGCAGCACGCTCCTGAAGCCCACGGCGAGCGTCGCCGCGATGAGCGCCGCGTAGGAGATGCCGCCGAGCCAGCCATAAGCGGAGAAGGCATTGAGATAGACGTTGTGCAGGTCGAGGCCGAAGATGGCGCCGTACTGCAGCGGGCCGAAGCCCAGCGGCCTCTCGAGCAGCAGGGGAATTGCGTTGAGCTGGTTTCCGAAGCGGCCGAACTCGCCGTCGTCATAGGTCTGGAGCAGCGTCGCGCGGTCGGCGAACATCTGCCCCACGCCGTCAATGCTGATCAGGGCCGTGAGCCCCGCCGCGAGCAGCGCGAAGCCCGAGAGCGCCAGCATCAGGATGCGCATGCGCATCGCCGGCGAGGTGGCGAGCAGGAAGGTGAGCGACGCCATGAGTGAAGCCGAGACGGCGAAGTTCATCCACGCTCCGCGCGAGAATGCGAGGAAGAGGCAGGCGAGCAGCAGGCCGAGCCCAGCGAGCCGCAGCAGCAGAAAGCGCCGCGCGCCCGCGATCACGTCCTGCATCAGCAGGATTGCCGGCAGCACGAGGTAGCTTGCGAGCACGTTGGGATCCTTGAAGGTGCCCTGCGCACGCCACGTCTGCGGAACCCAGGCGGAGAAACCCTCGAGCCCTGCATAGGCCCCGATCGCGATGGCGGCGCCCAGCACCGCGCCGACGATGTAGCCGTTCTTCAGCACCGCGAAACGGCGCTCGGTGTCCTGCTGCAGATAGAGGCAGAAGAACACCGCCGTAACGGCGACATAGCAGGAGACGAGCACGAACAGCCCCGTCTCCGGCTCGTGCCTCACCGGCAGGTAGCTCAGGAAGCCGCCGAAATTGTAGAGAGCGAGGAGAAGGATGAGCGGGGCGGCAAGAGCGGTGACGGCGAGCCCCCGCGCCACGAAGGCAAGGGCGGCGACGCTGAAGATGAGATCGACCGGCGCCGGCTCGCGCGTGACGAAGAAGGAGGACGCCATCATCAGCCAGACTGCGGCGAGCTGCAATCCATCGAGGCTGATGCGGCGCGGGGAGGGTGCGGCGATCCCGGCGGCGCTCAATAGGAATTCTCCGTCTTGAGGAGCGAGACCGGCGTGCGCAGCAGGATGTAGAGATCGAAGGCGATCGACCAGTTCTCGATGTAGTGAAGATCGTGCTCGACGCGGCGCTGCAGTTTCTCGACCGTGTCGGTCTCGCCGCGCCAGCCGTTGACCTGGGCCCAGCCGGTGATGCCCGGCTTCACCTTGTGGCGCGCGAAATAGCCGTCGATCACCTCGGTGTAGAGCCGGTCCGCGGCCCTGGCGCCGGTCGGGTGGGGCCGGGGGCCCACGAGCGAGAGCTCGCCGCGCAACACGTTGAAGAGCTGCGGCAGCTCGTCGAGCGAGGTCTTGCGGATGAAGCGGCCGACCCGCGTCACGCGCGGATCGCCCCGCGTCACCAGCTTCGTGGCATCGGCGTCCTGCATCTCGTGATACATGGAGCGGAACTTGTAGACGCCGATCAGCTCGTTGTTGAAGCCGAAGCGCTTCTGGCGGAACAGGATCGGCCCCTTGCTGTCGAGCCGCACGGCGAGCGCCACCAGCAGCATGACGGGTGACAGCAGGATCAGCGCCACCAGCGCGATGACCTTGTCCTCCGCCGACTTGAGGATGGCGCCCCATTCGCCGAGCGGCTTGTCGAACACGTCGAGGAAGGGCACGTTGCCGATCCAGGAGTAGCTGCGCGGGCAATAGTGGATCTTCTGCGCATAGGCGCTGAGGCGGATGTCCACCGGCAGCACGGAGAGGCGCTTCAGGATCTGGAGCAGGCGCTCCTCGGCATGGAGCGGCAGCGCCACCAGCACGACGTCGATCCGCGCGCGGCGCACGAAATCGACCAGGGCCGCCACGTCTCCGAGCTTCGGCGTCAGGCCGAGCTGCGAGGGCGAGCGCTCGTCGCCGCGGTCGTCGAAGACGCCGACGAGCCGGATGTCGCTGTGTGCCGCCGCGGCGAGTGCCGAAGCGAGTTCTGCGGCCGGCCCGCCGCCGCCCAGGATCACGGCGTTGCGCGACAGCCGCCCGTCGCGGTTCCAGCGCCGCGTGAGCGCCGCCATGCCGACGCGGAGCACCACGTTGAGGAGGAGTCCCGAGGCGAACCATCCCGCCAGCCACAGGCGCGAATAGGTCTCGCCCGTCTTGCTCATCAGCGCCATGACGGCGATCGCCGCGAAGGCGCCGGTCCAGCTCAGCGCGAGGCGCGGCAGGCTGCGGAGCGGGTTCATCAGCGACTGCATGGAATAGAGCCGCATGGCCTGGGCAAGAGCCGGAACCGCCAGCGCGGCGCCGGTTGCAACGATCGCATAGTGGAAGAAGGCCTCCCCGAGGCCCGGATAGATCCAGGCCGTGATCGCCGCCGTCGCCAGCACCAGCAGGCCTTCGGCGGCGCGGCTCCCGGCTGCGGCGATCCGTGGCGAGATCGAAGGAGCCGCGCTGGCGCGGCGGATCGCCTCCTGGCAGAGGCGGTGGCGGTGGGCCGTTTCGGATGGGGCGGGGGCCAGGGGCCGGTCAACGAGAGAGTGCATCGTCTTCCCAAATGTTCTGGATTGGCACGATCAGGTTCGATGCCGGAAACGGTAGCAATATGCACGCCAGGCGCGTACCGGGCTTCAGGCGAGCCGGCGGTAGAGGGCGAGAACCTGCTCCACCATCCGGGCGGCGGAGAATTCCAGGCGCAGGCGCTGGCGGGCGGCCTCGGCCGCCTCGCGCTGGCGATCCGCCGCCGCAAGGCTCGCGGCGAGCCGCAGAGCCAGCGCTTCCGCATCGCCCGGCGGCACCAGTGCCGGAGGGTCGAGCACTTCGGGAATGCCGCCGACGGCGCTGGCGACGATCGGCACCCCCGCTGCGGCGGCTTCGAGGACCACATAGGGAAAGCTCTCGGCGCGCGATGGCATGACGAGCAGGCGGCCGCGGGTGAAGGCCTCCTGCGCCGGAAGACGGCCGGGAAATGAAACGGCGTCGGCAAGCCCCAGCGCCTCCGCCATGTTGCGGAAGCGCGGGAGGTCGGGCCCGTCGCCGACGAGACAGGCAGTAATCCGGCCAGCCTGGCGGAGCCGGGCGAGGGCGCCGAGCAGCACGTCCACGCCCTTGAGATCGCGCATGTCGCCGATGAACAGGATGTCGGCCGCATCGGCGGCGGGTTTCGCGGGGGCGAAATCCTCCGGCCACAATCCGTTGTGGATCACCGCCTGCGGCCGCCGGACTAGCCCCACCTTGGCGGCGAAGGCATCGCGCTCGAAGCGGCACACGAAGTGAAGCCCGGCACCGGCCCGCGCCAGCGCCGCCTCCGCGGCGAGAAAGGCAGCGCCCGCCGGCGAGGACCAGCGGTAATGCAGGCTGCCGCCGTGCGGGGCGTAGAGCGATGGAACGCCGAGCCGCCGTGCCGCGAGCCTGCCGTAGAGCCCGCCCTTGGCGCCGTGGCAGTGTATGACGTGCGGCCGGAGCGCCGCGCAATGGGTGATCGTCTGGGCGAGGGCGGAGACATCGCCCAAGCCGGGCAGACGCGGAATGGCGATGCGGCGGATCCCCAGCACGCAATGCGCCGCCGCCCCTTCGAGCAGCGCTTCGGCCATGCTGCCCCCGGTCGAGCCGTCGCAGACGAGGCCCACTTCATGTCCGAGGGCGGACTCGCCCCGTGCGAGGTCCCGCACATGCCGGAACAGCCCCCCGACGGGGGTGCGAAACACGTGGAGGATTCGCATGCGGGAGCCTGGCTCAGAACCAGCGTTCGCGGACGTAGACGATGTCGCCCGGATAGAGCTGCGTGGTGACGGGCACCTGGTGGGTGCTCGTGCCGTAGGCGAGCTTGCGGGTGAGCAGCACGGCGCCACGGTCGCCCCGGGGCGAATAGCCGCCGGCGATGGCGATGGCGTTCTGCACCGTCATTCCCGGCTGGTAGGAGAAGCTGCCGGCGCTGTTGACTTCGCCCAGGATGTAGAAGGGGCGCGTGGCCGCCACCTGGACGGATACCTGCGGGTCGACCAGGTAGCCGGCGCGGAGCTTCTGCGCGATGAGGCCCTCGATCTTGGGGGTGGTGAGCCCGGCGACCGCCAGGCTCTGCACATAGGGCATCGAGATGAGGCCCGATCCGTCGACGATGTATTCGCCCGTCAGATCGGCTTCGCCCGCCACGCGGATGGCGAGGCGGTCTCCCGCCCCGACGCGGTAGCCGCCCGCATATTCATAAGCGGCCGCCTTGCCGCGGGAGCCATAGGGTTCGAGGGCGCCGTGCCGGTTCCTGACGGGAAGCCGGGTGACGCTCGCGGCGGCGAGCGTGCCCTCTTCCACCTGTCCGGCGAGCGTGATGCCGGTGCCGCCGGGAGGGGCCGAGACATCTTCCCAGCCCGATGCGCAGCCCGCGAGCAGGAGCGAGGAAATGAGCAGGGAGGCGAAGGGCAGGCGCAATGGGATTTCCTTTCTGCAGCCCGGCTCGACGCGCGCCAGGCGGGCAGAATGTGCCATTTCATGGTTAGCGCTTGCTTAAAACGGTGAATCATGCGCGCACTGCGGGAATGTTAAGGAGATGATTACCATGACCGGAGATGGTGACTTCGTCGGAAAATTCTCTTGAAACGTGCAAACGCGATGTCCCGCACCGGTCTTCATGGCTCTTCCTCGATGCCGCCCGCCATCGAGGTGACGGACGTGTTCCGCAACATGCTGCGGCGGCGGCTGCTGGTGTTCGGCTGCGGCCTGCTTGCCATGGCGGCCGGGCTGGCCATCGTCACCCTGTCGGCGCCGGTCTACACCGCACTCTCGCAGGTGCTGATCCAGGACCAGGAGACCCGCTTCGACCGGGTGCAGGCACAGGACGGCGACGGCGGCGGCGCGGTGGACGACCGGGTGGTGGCGAGCCAGATCAACGTCATGCGCTCGGACGATCTCGGCCGCCGCGTGGTGGCGGCACTCGCGCTGGAGGAGAAGGAAGGCTTCGGCAAGCTGCCGGAAAGACTGTCGCCCGCATCCCGGCTCAAGGTGGCACTGGGCTTCGCCGCGGACCCGTCCCGCAAGACTCCGGCGCAGCGCGCGCTCGAGGCCTTCGGGGCTTCGCTGAACGTCTACCAGTTCCCGCAGTCGAACGTGATCGGCATCGAGGTCCAGGCCGCCGACCCGCGAACCGCCGCATCGATCGCCAACACCCTGGCCGACACCTACGTGACCTGGACGCGCGAGGCGCAGGTGCAGCCGACAGAGCGCGCCCGCCAGTGGCTGTCCGACCAGATCGAACTCCTGCGGCGGAAACTCGCGCAGACGGAGCAGGAGGTCGAAACATTCCGCGCCGCGGCGGGGCTTCTCAAGGGGCAGGGCGCGAGGCTGGGCGAGCAGGAGATCTCCGAGCTCAATTCGCAGATCACCGTGGCCCGGGCGGCAAGCCTCGAGGCGCGTGCCCGGGCAGAGGCGCTTCGCGCCATGCTGGAGCAGCGCGGCGCCATCGACGAGGCCACCGACGTGCTGAACTCCCCCGCCGTGCAGCGCCTCAAGGAACAGCGCAGCGATGCGACCCGCCGCGCCTCGGAACTTTCCGTCACCTATCTTCCGAACCACCCCAAGATGATCGCGGTGCGAAACGAGATCGCCGGTATCGACCGTCAGATCCGCGCCGAGGCGCAGAACATCGCGGCGAGCCTCGACGAGCAGGTGCAGGTGGCCGAGGCCCGGCAGCTCTCGCTCGAGCAAAGGCTCGATTCGCTGAAGCGCGAGGAAACCGACGCCAATCTCGACGACGTGAAGCTGAAGGCGTTGGAGCGCGAGGCCGCCGCCGACCGGGCGCTGCTCGAAGCCATGCTGAGCCGCTATGCCGAGGCAAGCGCCAGGCAGGACCTTACGGCCCAGCCCGGGATGGGCGTCGTCATCCAGAAGGCGAGCCCGCCCGCCGTGCCCTCCTTCCCGCAGCCGGGCCCCATGGTGCTGCTCATGACGCTCGCCGGGTTTACCCTCGGCATCTGCCTCGCCTTCGCGCTTGAACTGATGGCCGCTGCGACGCGCCAGCCGCCCCGCGCGGACCTTGCCGGAGGAACGGGCGCCGAGCCGGTGCTTTTCCGGGAACCGGAGCGCGCGGCCGCGGCTCACGTGCCGGGCAGGCAACCGCCGGCTTCCTTTCCGCGCCTGCCCGCGGAGGCGGCGCTCGAGGGCGTCTTCGAGCTGCCGGAGGTGGCCGCACCGGCAGGCCTCGCCGCCGCATGGGCGGAAGACCTGCGCCGCGACGCAGGCGTGGGCCGCCTCGGCGTGATGCCGCTCGGCAGCGCCGGGCGCGAGAGCGCTGTCGCCGCCCTGGCGATCGCGCGACAGCTGACCCGCAGCGCGCGGCGCGTCATCCTCGTCGACCTGTCGGCGGAGGATGACGTCATCGGGGAGCTGTGCGGCGCCGCCGCGGCGCGCGGCATCAGCGATCTGGTGACGGGAGCCGCCGATTTCACCGGCGTGATCCGGCGCGATGCGAAATCGTCCCTCCATCTCCTGAGCCATGGCGCGGATCACTCTCCGCGCGCCCGCACGCTGCTGTTCGAGAGGCTGGAGGGTGTGTTCTCCTCCCTCACGAAGACCTACGAGCACGTGGTTGTCCATCTCGGCCCGGCCACCGAGGAAAGCCCCTACGCCCTCACCGTCTGCGAAGCGGTGCTGCTGATCGCCGCCCCGGAGCGGGCGCGCGAGGCGGAAGCGGTCGTCGCCACGCTGCGCGAGGGCGGTGTCATCGCAGCGGACCCGGTGATCGTCGGCGCTCCCCCCCGGGCGCTCAAGGGCGCCGGAACAGCCACAGCCGCAGCCGCTGCGCAGCCCGGTACAGAACGGGTGTCCGCTTGATCCGCCGCTTGGCCTGAAGGGCGAGAAGCATCGCCGATGCCCACAGCAGCCCGCGCAGATTGGCAGCGGCGAGGATGGCGAAGCTCTCCGTCGCCTCGTTCGCCCAGCGGCGCTTGTAGGAAAAGTCGCCCGGCGAGAAATCGTACCTGGCGATGCCGCGCTCGCAGCAGGCTTCGATCGTCCGCCGCAGCACCATGTCTCCGGGCGAGAAGCGTCGCATGTGCCCTGGAGCCAGCGACGTCATCAGCGCCCAGAAGGTGCCCGCCTGCACGCCGCCCGCCAACATGGCGACCACCGCTCCGTCGAGCGTCAGCCGATAGAGGTGGAGCAGGGGCGCTGCCTCGTCCTGCAGGTCCAGGATGCGGTGGAAGAAGCGCTTCTCGTCCGGCCCGAAGGCGGGCGGCACGCCGCGCTCGGACAGCCGCTGCGCGTGCTGGGCGAACAGCGTGTCGAGCAGGGTGTGCGCTTCTTCGCGGTTGGCTGGAAGACCGAACGAGGTGTCGACGAGCTGGGCCAGGCGAGCCTCCTTGCGCCGCCTCTGCCTGCTGAGGCTGTTGCCGAACTTGCGGTGCAGCAGCGTTTCGAACTCCGGCTCCAGGGCCAGCGCGAAGGAGGGGTCGGCGCCCGAGAGCGTCCGCCAGCCTGCGAGTGGGTGCGGCCTGCCGAACATCTCTGCCGGGTTGGCGGTGAGGGCGACGGCGTCGAACCCGCCGGCGGCATCGAGGAGGAGGTGCCAATGCGCGGCGAACCATTCGCCCGCCTGGGCAGCGAAGCCGTGCGCGAGAAGAGGGTAGCCGTAATTGTGGTTGGGGCTCCCCAGCCATTCGAGAACGCGCAGGCCCTGCCGCGGCCTGGTCTGCAGCGGCAGGAGGAAGCAGAGCCGGCCTGCCGCCCGGCCCGCCACGATAACCGGCCGCGCCCCGAGCCGGGCGCCCGCCGTCTCGAGCCAGGCCCGGCACCAGAGGCTGTTCTGGAACAGCGTGGCGTGCGCCTCCTGCTCGAAGCCCTGCCAGATGGGAAGGAGCGTCTCCAGATCGCGGTGGATCTCGAGCGTGAGGACGGGGAAGGCCTCGCCATCCGGCACCGCAATGGTTTGCGGCGCCGCAGCCGCACCCCCGCCTTCCGCCGCAACCGTTCGTTTAGGGTGAGCGGCGTAGTCTGCGGCCTTGTCGCCAACTCTTCGGGTGAGCGCCGTGGCGAGCGTAGCGGTTTTCAAGACGGGTCTCGATCTTCTGTACTATTCCGGAACGGCGGCGGCCTTGCGGCCGCTTTACGCCGGCTGCGGAGCAATTTTCATGCTGCATCATGTGCGGCCCTGGAGCCCTCGCCCGGGCGGCTTCACGCCCAATGCCGGGCTCGAGGTGACGCCCGAGTTCCTCGACGCGGCGATCTCCCGGGTGAGGGCGCTCGGCTGGGACCTCGTGAGCCTCGATGAGGCAGCCCGCCGCCTGGAGGAAGGGGAGGAGGGGCGGCCCTTCGCCTGCTTCACGCTGGACGATGGCTACCGCGACAATCTCGAGCACGCGCGGCCGGTCTTCGCGCGACACGGCTGCCCCTTCGCGATCTACGTTGCGCCCGCCATCGCCGACGGCAATTGCGAGCTCTGGTGGCTGGGCCTGGAACAGGCGATCGCGCGCAGCGAGACGGTGGAGGGCGAGATCGCCGGGCAGGGCTTCCGCCTTTCCTGCACCGGGCTTGCGGGAAAGCTGCAGGCCTGGAAGCAGCTCTACTGGCCGGTGCGCGCCATGGAGCATCACGCCCAGCGCCGCTGGATCCGCGCATTCTGCGAGGCTCACGGCGTGGACCTCGACGCCGTCTGCCGCGCGGTGGCCATGGGCTGGGACGAGATCCGCGTCATCGCGGCAGACCCTCTCTGCACCATCGGCGCCCACACCATCCACCACGTCAACCTCAAGTCGCTGCCGGCCGACGAGGCAGTCGACGAGATCGTCGGGTCGGCGGACCGCATCGAGGCCGAGACCGGAAGGAGGCCGCGGCATTTCGCCTTTCCCTACGGCGAGGAGACCTCGGCGGGCCCGCGCGACTTCGAGCTGGCGCGGGCCGCCGGCTTCACCACTGCCGTCACCACCCGAAAGGGCCTGCTGTATCCCGCCCACAGGGAGCACCTGACGGCGCTGCCGCGCTTCTCGCTCGCCGGCGACTACCAGAAGCTCCGCTACCTCGACACGCTGCTGACGGGTGTTCCCTTCGCGCTTTTCAACGGCTTCAGGGCCCTGAACGTGGCCTAGGCGGCGTCCGGCCGCACCATCCAGCGGATGATGGCCATCACCGCGGGGAGCCAGAGCAGGCCCGCCACGGCGTAGAAGCCGAGTTCCACCGCGATGCCGCGGCCCACGGCCAGCTCGCCCCCACCGCCATCATGACGAGGGCATAGGCGATGATGAACGCGATCACGGCCAGGGTGCCGACCGCCTTGCGGGTGCGCTGCCTCATGGGGCCTGATTAGGGTGGCTGGAGGGCCCCCGCAAGGCCCGCCCGCTGCGGCGCTTCATCACTTGAACCGGCAAGGCTCCGGACCGTATTCCGCTGGCCATGACAGCCGAAACCCTGAACCCCCGGCAGGCCTCCACGCTGCCCTATGTGAAGGCGTGGCTCTATGCCGTCGCCGCCCTCGTCTTCCTCATGGTGATCGTCGGCGGCGCCACGCGGCTCACTGACAGCGGCCTTTCGATCACCGAATGGCAGCCGCTGCTCGGCGCCATCCCGCCCTTCACCGAGGCGCACTGGCTCGAGGCCTTCGAGAAGTACCGGCAGATTCCGGAATACCAGCTCGTCAACAAGGGCATGAGCCTCGCGGAGTTCAAGTTCATCTATTGGTGGGAATGGGCGCACCGCTTCCTTGGCCGCCTCATCGGCCTCGCCTTCTTCCTGCCCTTCGCCTATTTCGCCGCGACCGGGGCCCTGACGGTGAAGACGGCACTGCGCTGCGGCGCGCTCTTCGTGCTGGGCGGGCTTCAGGGTGCGCTCGGCTGGTACATGGTGGCCTCCGGCCTCGTCGACCGGGTGGATGTGAGCCAATATCGCCTCGCCGCCCACCTGACGCTCGCCACCGCGATCTTCGGTGCCATACTGTGGGTGGCCTATGGCCTGGGCCGCAGCCGATCCGCGCCCGCCACGGGGCGGCAATGGATGGCGCTGCTCCTCGTGGCGCTGGTCGTGCTCCAGGTGGCGGCGGGCGGCTTCGTCGCGGGCCTCGACGCCGGCTTCGGCTACAACACCTGGCCGCTGATGGATGGCGCGCTGGTGCCGGACGGCCTCCTCGCCGTTGAGCCGTGGTGGCGCAACGCCTTCGAGAACGCCATGACGGTGCAGTTCAACCACCGTCTGCTTGCCTATGTGATCGCCGTGCTCGCGGCCGCCTATGCCTATGTGGTCCAGAGCCGTGCCGGCCTTCGTCTGCTGGCCGCCGTGCTCCTGCAGGTGGCCCTCGGAATCTGGACGCTGCTGTGGGCGGTGCCGCTGTGGCTGGGCCTCGCGCACCAGGCCGGCGCGCTGCTCGTCCTGGCGGCGGCGGTGTGGAACCTCCATGGCGAACTCTTCACCGCGCGGGTCGCGCTGAAGCCCGTCCGCGCCTGACTCTTCAGTGGAAAACAGAAATGGCCGGGATCGCTCCCGGCCATGTCCGATGACGTTGCGGTTCCTCAGGAGATCGCCTGGTCGAGATCGGCGATGATGTCCTCGACGTCCTCGATGCCGATCGACAGGCGCACCACGTCCGGCGTGGCGCCCGCGAGCTTCAACTGGTCCGCCGTGAGCTGGCTGTGCGTGGTCGAGGCCGGGTGGATAATGAGCGAGCGCGTGTCGCCGAGATTGGCGAGATGCGACAGGAGCTTCACCGAGGACACCGCCTTCACGCCCGCGTCGTAGCCCCCCTTGAGGCCGAAGGTGAAGACCGATCCCGCACCCTTCGGGCAGTATTTCTGGTGGAGCGAATGATACTTGTCGTCCGGGAGGCCCGCATAGTTCACCCAGGAGACGTTCGGGTGCTTCTTCAGCCACTGCGCCACCTTGAGCGCATTGTCGCAATGGCGCTGCATGCGAAGCCCCAGCGTTTCCATGCCGGTGAGGATGAGGAAGGCGTTGAGGGGCGCGATGGCGGGACCGAGGTCGCGAAGGCCCAGCACGCGCGCCGCGATGGCGAAGGCGATGTTGCCGAAGGTCTCGTGCAGCCTGAGCCCGTGATAGGAGGCGTTGGGCTCCGAGAGGAGGGGATAGCGGCCGGACTTCGACCAGTCGAAATTGCCAGCATCCACGATCACGCCGCCCATCGAATTGCCGTGACCGCCCATGAACTTGGTCAGCGAGTGGATGACGATGTTGGCGCCGTGCTCGATCGGCCGGCAGAGATAGGGCGTGGCCAGCGTGTTGTCGACGATCAGCGGCACGCCGGCGCTCTGCGCGATCTTGGCGACCGCGGCGAGATCGGTGATGCGGCCGCCGGGGTTGGCGATCGATTCGACGAAGATCGCCTTGGTCTTGGGCGAGAGCGCCTTCTCGATGGTGGATGGCTCATCGGAATCCGCCCACACCACGTGCCAGCCGAAGGACTTGAAGGAGTGGGCGAACTGGTTGATCGAGCCGCCATAGAGCTGGCGCGAGGCCACGAACTCGTCGCCCGGCTGCATGATGGTATGGAAGGCGAGCATCTGTGCCGCATGGCCCGAGGCCACGGCGAGCGACGCGGTTCCGCCCTCGAGCGCGGTGACCTTTCCCTCGAGCGCCCCCTGCGTGGGGTTCATGATGCGTGTGTAGATGTTGCCGAAGGCCCGGAGCGCGAAGAGGTCGGCCGCGTGCTGCACGTCGTTGAAGACATAGGCGGTGGTCTGGTAGATGGGCGTGATCCGCGCCCCGGTGGAGGGGTCGGGCGCAGTCCCCGCGTGCAGCGCCAGCGTATCGAAGCCCGGTGTTCTCTCGGCCATTGTCGTCTCCCGTTTTCTTGCCGGAGCGGGACCTTATCCCGCTCCGCCGGAAACGACAATCGAGCGTTTCTCAGCCGGGCAGCATGCGGCCCATGATGCCGTCGCGGTCGATGAACTGGTGCTTGAGCGCGGCAAGGACATGGAGCCCGATCAGCAGCATGGCGAGGTTGCTGCCGATTTCATGCACCTCCTTCGCCCATTCCCCGGTGGCCGGGGAAGCGGGCAGGGGAACCGCGCCGAACACGCGTATCGCAGCCATCGCGGGCTCCTCCCTCGCGAACTCCCCGAAGGCGAGCCAGCCCGCCAGCGGGACGCCGATCAGCAGCAGGTAGAACAGGCCGTGCACCGCGTGGGACAGGCCCACCTCCCAGCGCTTCATGCCGGCAGGATGGGGCGGCGCCCGATGGCCGAGCCGCCACAGGATGCGGAGAAGCGTGAGGGCGAGGACCGCCGCGCCGAGGCTCACATGCAGCGACGGCCCGAAGGCGCCCGCCAGCGCCTCGCCGGCTTCTTCCGCCTCTTCGCCCGCCTCCATCAATTCCTCGCCGAAGAGGACCATGAAGATCATCAGTGCCGCCGTCACCCAGTGGATGATCATCGCGACACCGTCGTAACGCGAACGTTCATTGGCGCCCATGCCTGACACTCCTGAATGATGCCTCAGCATGTAGCCGGCGTGCGGGCCGCACATTGCGCTGTGTCAATAACCCTTGCGCGGCCCCAGCCCCAGGCTCTGCATCTTGCCGCTTTCGTGCATCGCCTGCTTCCTGGACGAGATGATGCCGGAATTGCCGCCCACCCACGCCCATTCGCCGGAAAGCTTGCCATACTCCATCTTCGGGCAGCGGTTCATCACCACGCGCAGGCCTTGCGCCTCCGCCTTTGCCGCGGCCTCGTCGTTGCGCACCGAGAGCTGCATCCAGATCACCCCGGGCTTCGGATCGAGCGACAGCGCCTCATCCGTGACCGGGCCCGCAGCCTCGGAATTGCGGAAGACGTCCACCATGTCGATGGGTTTCGGAATGTCCTTCAGGGAGGCATAGACCGTCTGCCCCAGGAGCTGCTGGCCGGCGAGCCCGGGGTTGACCGGGATCACCTCGTAGCCCTTGTCGAGCAGGTATTTCATGACGAAGTAGGACGGGCGCACGGAGTTGGCCGAGGCGCCGACGAGCGCAATCGTCTTCACCGATTGCAGGATGTCGCGGATATAGTCGGCGGAATAGGAGTCGTGATTCATGGCAGCAGTCATGGCAGCGCGATGCGGCCCTCCGGGGAGAGCGGAAAGAACGGGTTGAAGGCCACCTCCCAGAGATGGCCGTCGAGGTCGGCGAAGTAGCCCGAATAACCGCCCCAGAACACTTTCTGTGGCGGTTTCACGAGGCTTGCGCCGCAGGCCACCGCATGCGCCATGATCTCGTCGACCTCCACCTCGGAGGCGACGTTCCACGCCAGGCTCACGCCTCGGAAGGAGGGCTGCGCGTGGTGCCCGGCATGCGCGTCCTCCGCCAGCGCGTCATGGCCGAAGATCGCCAGCACGGCGCCATTGGCATCGAAGAAGGCGACTTCATCGCTTCCCGCCGGCGAGGCCACGAAGCCGAGGCGCTGGTAGAAGGCGCGCGAGGCGGCGACGTCAGCAACGCCCAGCGTCACGAGGTTGATGCGCGGCTTCACGGCTCGTCGCTCCACTGTGGCGGGCGCTTGCCGATGAAGGCGGCGATCCCTTCCTCGGCGTCGCGTTGCAGCAGGTTTTCCGTCATCACGCGCGCCGTGTGGGCGTAGGCCTCATCGAGCGGCAGGTCGAGCTGGCGGTAGAAGGCCTCCTTGCCGGTCCTGAGCGTCACCATGGACTTCGATGCGATCTTCGCCGCGAGCTGAGAGACGGTTTCGGAAAGCGCGTTCTCCGCCACCACGCGGTTGACGAGGCCCATGCGCAGCGCTTCCTCCGCACTGAACACGTCGCCGGTGAGCAGCATCTCCATCGCATGCTTGGGTGCCACGTTGCGCGACAGCGCCACCATGGGCGTCGAGCAGAAGAGCCCGATGTTGACGCCCGGCGTGCAGAAGCGCGCGCCCGCGGCGGCGACGGCGAGATCGCAGCTGGCGACGAGCTGGCAGCCCGCCGCGCTGGCGAGCCCCGCCACCTCGGCGATGACGGGCTTCGGGTGCTTCACGATCGACAGCATCAGCCGCGCGCAGCTGTCGAACAGCCCGGCGAAATAGGCTGCTCCCCTGTCGGGATCGGCACGGCGCGCGGAGATCTCCTTGAGGTTATGGCCGGAACAGAAGGCGGGGCCGAGCGCCGCGATGACGATCACCCGCACGGCGCGGTCGCCCGCCGCGCCGTCGAGCGCTTCCTGCAATGCGGCCATCATCGCCTCGGAAAGGCTGTTCCGCGAGCCGGGATCGTTGAGGGTGAGGCGCAATACGCCGCCCTCGAGCGAGGGGAGGAGGGGCGGGCTCATTCTTCCTCGATGTCGAGCTGCTTGAGCTTCTCGCCATAGACCGGATCGGCCATCAGCCCTTCGATGACCGCCTTGTTGTTCTCGGAGGGGATCAGCGCCTTCAGCGCCTTCACCATGCGGTCCTTGATGTCCTGCGCGAGCTCGGTGTCCTCCTCGACCTCCTTGATCTGCTGCTGGAGGTCGGCGGTCTGGTCGTCGATGATGCTGCCATAGGTGAGGCCCAGCGTGGTGACGGCGAGGTTCCAGTCCGACACGTTGGCAAAGCCCGCGGCCCTGACATCGGCCTCGAACGCCTTGCCATCCTCGGTCTGGTCGACGAAGTCCTGCAGGTTCTCGTACTGGTCGAGGTCCGAGTTGGCGTATTTGTCCTTGGCGGCGATGTAGCTGTCGAGCGCGCGCTTGGCGAGGTCGGGCGTCAGCTCGATCGTCTCGATGGCGGGAATTTCGCCCAGGCTCAGTTCCTCGTCGGGGGGAACATCGCCCGGTTCTTCCTGCATCTCGCCGTCCTCGCCGGCGGGTGCCGCGGGCGTGGCGAAGGGTGTGGGTGCCGGGGGCGTGGCCTGCGGCGTGGGGCTCGCAGCACCGGGCGCCGCCGGGATCTCGAGCGGCGTGGCCCCCTGCGCCAGGCGCTGGGAGGCCTCGGCACCGGCGGGCGCCCAAAGCGCTGCCGAAAGTGCCAGGAAGGTCAGTGTGCTGCGAGCTGTCATGGCTGTTCCCTGCTCAGGCGAGTCTAGGCCATGGCATGGTGCGGGAAAAGGACCAATTGATGCCCACCGTCCGGGCTGCGGTATCATGTTACCACGGCGAAGAACGCCGCGATTCAGGCGGGTTTCTCTTGACATGCGGTGGCCCGGCACGTAAACGGCCCGACATTGAGCGGGGTGCGGGGCATGAGCTTCTGCACCCTTTGATCTTTGACCCGTAACACCAGAGACAAGCGGATGACAACCTATTCGGCGAAAGCCAAGGACATCGTGAAGGGCTGGGTGCTGATCGATGCGGAGGGCCTCGTCGTCGGCCGTGCCGCCGCCATCATCGCCAACCGCCTGCGCGGCAAGCACAAGCCGACCTTCACGCCCCACATGGACTGCGGCGACCACGTCGTCGTCATCAATGCCGAGAAGATCCACTTCACCGGCAGGAAGCGCGAGCAGAAGAGCTACTTCCACCACACGGGCTATCCGGGCGGCATCAAGGAGCGCAATGCCGGCAAGATCCTCGACGGCAAGCACCCCGAGCGCGTTCTCGAGCTCGCCGTCAAGCGCATGCTGCCGGGCGGACCGCTGAAGCGCCAGCAGATGACGCACCTGCGCATCTACAAGGGCTCCGAGCATCCGCACGAGGCCCAGAACCCCCAGAAGCTCGACGTCAAATCCCTGAATCCCAAGAATGCGGTGAGAGGCTGATCATGGCTGAACGCAAATCCCTCGCAGATCTCGGCCAGGCCATGGGAATGGCCTCCGCCACGGGGAACGCGGCCGCCGAACAGGCCGCTCCCGTCAAGCCCCGGCTCGACGCCCAGGGCCGCGCCTATGCCACGGGCCGCCGCAAGGACGCCACCTCGCGCGTCTGGGTGAAGCGCGGCAAGGGCAAGATCACGGTCAACGGCAAGCCGATCGAGACCTATTTCGCCCGCTCCGTGCTGCGCATGCTGGTGCAGCAGCCGCTGGTGACGGCGAACCGCGCCACCGAGCTCGACATCGAGTGCACGGTGGCCGGCGGCGGCCTCTCCGGCCAGGCCGGTGCCGTCCGCCACGGCCTCGCCCGCGCCCTCACCTTTTTCGAGCCCGAGCTGCGCGCGGCCCTGAAGAAGGCCGGCTTCCTCACCCGCGACCCCCGCATGGTGGAGCGCAAGAAGTACGGCCACCCGAAGGCGCGCCGCAGCTTCCAGTTCTCGAAGCGCTAATCCCGACGCCAGCGACTTTCATGAAGGGCCCCCGAAGCGGGGCCCTTTTTCATGGGCGGAGCGGCAGATCGCCACGCGGCCCGTCGAGGAACCGGCGTGGCCTTTCACCCGTCTCTGCATTGCACCGCGGAGGTGCAGGGGATATCGAGAAGCCATGCCGCCGCTCATCCGTTTCCTGATCAAGTGGTCGCTCATCGGCATGGCATCCGGCTGGCTGTTCATGGTGCTGTTGCTCCTCACCGACACCGGCGGCCTCGGCGGACTGCTGATGCGCTCCGACAGCAAGCTGGTGGCGCTTCTCGTCATGGCTCTGAGCTTCGGCATCTCATTTGCCCAGGTGACGGTGCTCGCCGCCGTCCTGCTGCGCGACGACTTCGGCGGGGCGCGCGGCGGCCGGGGAGACCGGCTGGAGCGCTGGAAGGCTGGCGGCAGCGCCGAACTCGACCGCGACCAGCCCTGAGCGCCTCGCCCTTCACCGAAAATTCGGAAAATCACTCTATCAGAGGATGTGCAATGCGCTGAACCGGGCGGGCGATGACCACGAAGAAGAACCACCTCGAATCGCTCCGCGGCATCGCGGCCCTTTCGGTGGCCGTCTATCATTTCGAGATCGGCTCCTTGCTGGACGTTCCCTTCACCGGCGAAGCCTGGTTGATGGTGGACTTCTTCTTCGTCCTGTCCGGCTACGTGATCAGCCTCTCCTATGCCGACCGGCTGCATGGGTGGAGCTCGGCCGTGAGCTTCCAGAAGAAGCGGTTCTTCCGGCTCTATCCGCTGCACGTCGTGATGCTGCTGGTGTTTGTCGGCCTCGAGATCGCGAAGTTCATGTTCGTCGGGCGGACCGGCGCCCAGACCCAGCCGGCATTCGTTACGAATGATCTCTCTTCCTTCGTCCAGAACCTGTTCCTGGCCCAGGCGCTGTTCAACGAGCAACTGACCTGGAACCAGGTGTCCTGGTCGCTCTCTGCCGAGTTCTACACCTATATCCTGTTTGCCGCTCTGCTCGTGTCGTTCGGGCGGAGGTCGCCGTGGCGCCATTTCGTCATCCTGATGCTGGTGGCATGGTCCGCCACGGTGCTCCTCGAGCATCGCATGTCGACGACGAGCTTCGGCATCTACCGCTGCATCTACGCGTTCTTCATCGGCGCCATCGCGCAGGAGTTCGAGGCGCGCTTCCTCGCGCGGCACAGCAAGGGCGGCAGCCTCCTTCCGGTGTTGCTCGCTTTATTGCTGGTCGTCTTCGTGTCGCACGCCGCAGAGGCCTCGAACGCGCTGCTTCTCTTCTTCCCGGTGCTTGCCGCGGCGCTGATCCTGAGCCTCAACCGCTGCCACGGCGATGCCGTGATGCTCCGCATGCTCGAGCACCCATGGCTCGTGTTTCTCGGCACGGTGAGCTACGGCATCTACATGATCCACACGACGGTGTGGTGGGTGTTCCGGCAGGTGCTGCGCTTCGTGTTCCACGTTGAGGTCACGGTCGATGCCGAGGGGCGCACCGACTTCCAGCTCGACAGCATCGCGGTTGCGACGGGTCTGCATCTCGCCGGCCTGGCGCTTACCGTGCTGCTGGCCTATGCGAGCTACCGCTTTCTCGAGGAGCCGATCCTCAGGCGCTTCGCTCCGGCGGGAGAGCGGCGGCCCGATGCCTCCGCTCAGGGCGTCTTGAGCGTGTCCAGATAGGCGATGATCGCCGCCACCTGCTCGGGCTCGAAGGAAAGGTCGGGCATTTCCTCATGGCCCGTCACGATGCCCTCGGCGAGTGCCTCTTCCAGCGCCTCGGGCGCGTAGCGTTTCACCACGTCGCGGAAGGCTGGAGCCTTCGCTTCGGCAGAGAGGCTGGCCTCGTCGATGGCATGGCAGCGCGCGCAGTTGGCCCGCAGCAGCTGGAAACCCTGGATCGCCGCATCGCTCGCGGCCTTGGCGCCGGGACCGAGGCTCATCACGAAGGCGGCGAGCGCCTCGGCCTGTGGCTCCGTCACCTCCCAGTCGGGCATCAGCGGGTGGCGCACCGCAAGCCCTTCCATAAAGCCGTCCACCAGTTCCATCTCGTCGTAATTGAGGGCGATGTCGCGGAAGGGCGTGGCATCGGTGAGCGGGCTCTCGCCCTCCGCCTCGATGCTGTGGCAGCGCGCGCAGTTGATCTCGGCCAGGCGCCTTCCCTCGGCGATCTTCTCCGCCTCGCTCTGGGCGAAGGCGGGACCGGCCAGGATGAAAAGCGCGAGCAGTGCGGGAATCGGTCTCATCATTCCGCCTTTACCCGCACATAGGAGCCCGGCGCATCCTCGATCACCTTGAGCTTGCCGCTGCCGGGCGTCGGCGCGGGCACCTTCTGGCCCGACTTGTCGGCAATCCACTTCGCCCAGTCCGGCCACCATGAGCCGGGATGCTCGGTGGCGCCGCTCAGCCATTCCTCGAGCGTGGGGGCCCATTTCTCGTTGGTCCAGTACTGGTACTTGTTGGCGTCCGGCGGATTGACCACGCCCGCGATGTGGCCCGAGCCCGAGACGACGAGCCGCGTCGGCCCGCCGAAATAGCGCCCGACGCGAAAGACCGAGGCCAGCGGCGCGATGTGATCCTCCCGTGCGGCGAGGTTATAGACGGGCATCTTCACCTTCTTGAGGTCGATCCGCACGTTGTCGAGCACCATCTTGCCCTGCGAAAGCTTGTTCGCCATGTAGCATTCGCGGAGATAGAAGGAGTGCACGCCCGCCGGCATGCGCGTCGAATCGGCATTCCAGTACAGGAGATCGAAGGGCATCGGCTCCTTGCCGAGCATGTAGTTGTTGACGACGTAGGACCAGATCAGGTCGTTCGAGCGCAGCAGGTTGAAGGCGTCCGCCATGCGCGTTCCGGGAAGGTAGCCCTTGTCCTTCATGCGGCCTTCGATCCACTTCACCTGTTCCTCGTCGACATAGACGAGCAGGTCTCCCGCCTTCTCAAAATCGACCTGGGTGGTGAAGAATGTGGCGGAATTGACGCGGTCGTCATTGCGCGCCGCCATCCAGCCGAGCGAGGCGGCGGTCAAGGTGCCGCCGATGCAGTAGCCGATGACGTTCACCTTCTCCGCTCCCGTCGCGTCCTGCGCCGCCTGGATCGCCTCGAGGAAGCCCTCGCGCATGTAGTCCGAGAAGCTCTTGCGCGCCTGCTTCTCGTCGGCGTTCACCCAGGAGACGATGAACACGGTGAGGCCCTGGTCCACCGCCCATTTCACGAAGGATTTCTTCGCATTGAGGTCGAGGATGTAGAACTTGTTGATCCACGGCGGGAAGATGACGAGGGGATAGGCGTAGGTCTCGGCCTGGGTGGGCGAATACTGGATGAGTTCGAAGGTCTCGTTCCGGAATACCACCTTGCCCGGCGTGGTGGCGATGTTGCGGCCGATCTCGAAGGCCGTCATGTCCGTCTGCTTGATGCGAAGGCGCCCGTCCGGCGTGCGCATGTCTTCCTGCAGGTGCTTCAGCCCCTCGATCAGGTTGGCGCCGTTGGTGGCGAGCGTGGTGCGCAGCACCTCCGGATTGGTGAGCGCGAAATTGGAGGGCGAGAGCGCGTTGGCGATCTGCTCCACGTAGAATTTCGCCTTGTGCCGCGTGTGCTCGTCCACGCCCTCGGCGTTCTTCACCATGTCCTGCGCCCAGTTGGCGGAGATGAGGTAGAACTGTTTCAGGAAATCGAAGACGGTGTGTTCCTGCCAGTCCTTGTCCTTGAAGCGCTTGTCGGAGCGGGCGGGCTCGGCCACCGGCGCCGTCTGCTGGCCCAGAACCTTGGCCCAGGCGTTCTGCCAGAGCTGGGTGTAGGAATTCCACAGCTGCATCTGGGCGTCCATGAGCTTCTGCGGATCGCTCATGTAGGACTGCGCCACCGCACCCAGCGTCTTCGACACCTGCTCCATGGGGGTGAGCTGCGTTTCCGCCTCCTGCAGCACCGGCTGCGGCCGCTCCGCCACCATCCGGGCGATCTCGGCGGCCTGCTCGAAGACCTTCGCCATGTTCTGCGCGAACTGCACCGGGTCGGCGAGCGTGTACTGGGCGGGAACCTGCGGCTTCTCGGACATGGCCTGCTCTTGAACGGCGAATATGGCGGAACTGTAAATGTCCCGCAACGAAAGGCAAATTGGTAATGAGGAGGGGGTGGTTGCGGCGGTTCGGCCTTGGCTCAGGCCCGTCTGTGAGCGATGTAGGCTGGAGCGTTCTCCGCCCCTCAGGCGCTGGGCGGGGCAGGTGCGGAAGCATCGATGGACAGTGTCACCGAGGGTTGTATGATCCGCAGACCACGGATTGCGCATGAGAGATTCGAATGAGTGAGGCTTACAAGACGTTCCGGGAGGCAGCCCGGCCGGTCGAGGGTTGGTTCACCGACGAGGCGGCGGCGATCTGGGACTGTTTGCTGACTTACCAGAGGTCGGCCGGCGTTTCCGGCAACCTGCTGGAGATCGGTGTCTGGAAGGGCAAGTCCGCCCTCCTTTCGGTTATCCACGCGCAACCGAACGACATCCAGCTGCTGGTCGATCCCCTCGACTTGAAGGAAGCCCTCTCCCACATCCGCAGGACCCGGCCAAATGCGAAGGTAGACGTTTTCCGCGGCATTTCGCGGCACCTCCGCAAGCACTCCGAATACCGCAACATGCTCTCGAGCTTCCGCTGGATTCACATCGACGGCCGGCACTCCGCACAGGACGTGGACGTGGACTTGCGACTGGCGGACGACTTGCTCAGCGATGACGGGATCGTCGTGCTCGACGACTTCTTCACGCCAAATTACCCGCAGGTGACGCAGGCTGTCTTCCACTACATGTTCCTGAACCCGAGCTCTTTCCGGCTGCTCCTTTGTGGATTCCAGAAGGGCTATCTCACCCGTCCGCTGGCGAACGCAGGTTATGTGGACTACGTGAAGACGAGCCTCTACCGGGACATGTGCCAGAGGGGGATCGATCGGATCACCATATGGAAATCCACGGAGGCTGCCGATTCGAACGCGTTCGGGGTGACCGATCGCTTCCTCGACTTCGACTATCGCGGCCCCGACTGGATGCAGAAATCCGTGCCTGTGTAGAAGACCCTCCGCAAGCCGCAGTGGACTGAGCTTCGCTTGCCGTCAGCGGCGGCGGGCCGCCTTGCCATCCCGCCCGTCTCCCGCCATAAGACGCCGCAATCGAGGATGTGAGACATGAAACAGGCGTTGCGGCTGGGGATTGCGGGGCTGGGAACGGTGGGCGGCGGGGTGCTGGACATCATGGCGCGGCATGCGGAGCTCATCGCGGCGCGGGCCGGGCGGCCCGTCGAGGTTACCTCGGTCTCCGCGCGGAGCAGGGGCAAGGACCGGGGCCATGATCTTTCCCGCTTCGCCTGGCACGAGGACCCGGTGAAGCTCGCTGCCGATCCGAACGTCGACGTCTTCGTGGAACTCATGGGCGGGGAGGGGGATCCGGCGAAATCCGCCGTCGAGACGGCTCTCAGGGCCGGAAAGCACGTGATCACCGCCAACAAGGCGCTGCTGGCGCACCATGGCTCGGCGCTCGCCCGGCTGGCGGAGGAGAAGGGCGTCGCCCTCAATTTCGAAGCTGCCGTGGCGGGTGGCATCCCCATCGTCAAGACGATTCGCGAAGGCCTCGCCGGCAACCGCCTCGGCAAGCTGTTCGGCATCATGAACGGCACCTGCAACTACATCCTGACCAAGATGGCGAACGAAGGCCGGAGCTTCGCCGACATTCTGAAGGAGGCCCAGCAGCTTGGCTATGCCGAGGCGGACCCCACCTTCGACGTGGGCGGCTTCGACACGGCGCACAAGCTTGCGGTTCTGACTTCGCTCGCCTTCGGCACCGAGGTGAACCTCAAGGCCATCGACATCGAGGGCATCGAGCAGATCACCCTCGACGACATCCGCCAGGCGGGGGAGATGGGCTACAAGATCAAGCTTCTCGGCGTGGCGGTCTCGACGGAGCACGGAATCGAGCAGCGCGTGCACCCCACGCTCATTCCCAAGGGCTCGCCGGCGGCGGATACGGATGGCGTTTTCAACGCCGTCGTCGTGAAGGGCGATTTCGTGGGCGATCTCATGCTCGAAGGCCGCGGCGCCGGCGCCCACCCGACCGCATCGGCCGTGCTCTCGGATGTCGTGGACATCGCCCGCGGCAACTTCCGCCCCGCCTTCGGCATTCCCGCGAAGAGCCTTCGGCCCTATATGCCGGCCCCGCCGAAGGCGCATGAAGGCGGCTTCTACGTGTCGCTCACGCTCCTCGACAAGCCCGGCGCCGTGGCGGCGGTGGCCAGCATCCTGGCGGAGGAGAAGATCTCGATCGAGAGCATCTTCCAGCGCGGCAAGACGGAAAAGGACGCCCCCCGCGCCACCGCGCCCTTCATCCTCATCACCCATGACACGGTGGAGACCCGGATGCGCGCCGCACTCGAGCGCATCGAGAAGGACGGCCACGTGGCCGGCCGCCCGCGCATGATCCGGATCGAGAGGCTTTGACCACGGAGACGAGACCTCGCGCCTTCCTCGACGTCGAGCGCTCGGTGCTCGGCCGACGCTGGAAGGCGCGCCTCGAGGACCAGCGCGTCGCCGAGGCAATTTCCCAGCGCCACGAACTGCCGGAGATCGTGGGCCGCGTCCTGGCGGCGCGCGGCGTGGGGCTCGAGGAGGCGGAGGCCTTCCTCAACCCGACGATCCGAACGCTGATGCCGCAGCCCTCCGCGCTGAGGGACATGGAGAAGGGCGCAGCACGGCTGGCGGAGGCCATCGTCGGGGGCGAGAAGATCGGCGTCATCGCGGATTACGACGTGGACGGCGTCTCCTCCGCCGCGATGCTGAGCCTGTTCCTGCGCGCCGTGGGCTCCTCCTGCAGCGTTCACATCCCCGACCGCCTGACCGAAGGCTATGGCCCTTCCGAGCGCGCCGTGGAGCAGCTGAAGGCGCAGGGTTCCCAGATCCTGGTGACGCTCGATTGCGGCGTCATGGCTCATGACCCGCTGGCGCGCGCCGCCGAACTCGGCCTCGCCACCATCATCGTCGACCATCACCAGGCGGGCGAGATCCTCCCCGAGGCACACGCGGTGATCAACCCGAACCGCCAGGACGACGTCTCGGGCCTCGGCTATCTCTGTGCGGCCGGCGTGACCATGATCTTCATCGCGGCGGTGAACCGCATGCTGCGGCAGAAGGGCTGGTACGGACCCGCGCGGCCCGAGCCCAACATGCTGCAGTGGCTGGAGCTCGTGAGCCTCGCCACGGTGTGCGACGTGGTGCCGCTGAAGGGGTTGAACCGGGCCTATGTCACGCAGGGGCTCAAGATCATGGCGCGGCGAGAGAACGTGGGCCTCGCCTGCCTCGCCGACGTGGCGCGGCTGAAGCGCCGGCCTGATCCTTACGCGCTGGGCTATCTCCTGGGCCCGCGCATCAACGCGGCAGGCCGCATCGGCAATGCGGCGCTGGCGCTCCGGCTTCTCACCACCGAGGACAAGGGCGAGGCCGCGCAGATCGCGCAGGAGCTCGAGAGGCTGAACCGCGAGCGCCAGGAGATCGAGCTCGCCGTCGTCGACCAGGCCATGGTTCAGGCCGAGAACATGGTGGGCCGGGAGCGGCGCGCCACGGTGCTCGTCGTCTCTGCCCGGGGCTGGCATCCCGGGGTGGTGGGGCTCGCGGCGGCGCGGCTCAAGGAGCGCTTCAACCTTCCGAGCTTCGTCCTGGCGGAGGACAGGGAGGGCCGCCTCGCCTCGGGCTCCGGCCGTTCCATTGCGGGCGTGGACCTCGGCTCTGCGGTGCGGGAGGCCTTCGAATCGGGGCTGATCGAAAAGGGCGGCGGCCATGCCATGGCTGCTGGCCTGACCGTGCTGAGGGAGCGGCTCGGCGATCTCCGCGGCTTTTTGGAGGAAAGGCTTTCCCACCAGGTGCTGGCCGCGCAGGATCGATCCCTGCCGATCGACGCCGCTCTTTCGGCGGGGGGCGCCACGCTGGAGCTGATCGAACTCCTGGAGCAGGCAGGCCCCTATGGCACGGCCCATCCATCGCCCGTCTTCGCTTTTCCGGCGCACCGCGTGCTCTATGCCGACCCGGCGGGTGGCGACCACGTGCGCGTGACGCTCGCCGCCTCCGACGGCAAGCGCCTCAAGGGCGTTGCCTTCCGGGCGATGGGCACGGAGCTGGGCGAATTGCTGCTCTCGGAGAGGCAGATGCCGCTCCACATCGCGGGCCGGCTGACGATCGACGACTGGTCCGGCGCCCGTGTCCCCTGCCTTCACATCGAGGACGCCGCCCGCCCCGCGTGAGGCTTGCCAAGCCGCCCGAACCCCCCTATAGAGCGCCCACCCCAAGGCGCGGGCGCCCTTCGTCTATCGGTTAGGACGGCAGCCTTTCACGTTGCAAAGACGGGTTCGACTCCCGTAGGGCGCGCCAACTCGCTGAGCCTCTGACTCAAATCGAATCTGCCGTCTACCGTGCGGGACAAAGCTGATAACACTCATTCGACCGAGGGGGCAGTGTACTTCGGGGTGTAAGCAGGTGTCGGCGCAGATGGCAGACGGTCATCTCATGACTGGCTATTATTGCTAAGAGGTCAGAGCTTTCCGAACTCGCGCACTAAGCCTGCCATGGCAGGATTGACCTCTTCCAGCCCCTGCACCACGCCGCGCCTGTCGGCTTCGGGCCGGTTTTGGCTGACCTTCCATTTGCCTTCAATGGCGTCGATCGGGATTTCGATGCCGATGATTCCGCGGAGTTGCGACTGGATATAACGCTCAGGAGCATCGTCGACGCCCCATGGATGCGCGCGCTCTGCTTCCTGGTGGTCCGTGATTTCGTTGATCTGGGTGTGGAGCCACGAGGGGTCGTCATTGACCCGCGCAATGCCGCGCGCCTGGACCATGACATAGTTCCAAGTCGGCACGACCTTGCCGGTCTCTTTCTTCGTCTCGTAGAAGGACGGGCTCACATAGGAGAGCGGGCCCTGGAAGACGACAAGCACCTGCTGCCTGTCGAGGCTCTGCCACTGGGTGTTGGCCCGGGCGATATGAGCCTTCAGCAAACCGAACTGGCCTTGATCGCGCTTGAGAATGAACGGCAGGCCATTGGCGAGAAGCCCTTCCGGACCTGTCGAGATGAGAAGGCCGAACGGGTGGTCTTCAATAAGGGCTTGCTGAACCTCGATGCGGTCTTCGCGATGAAGCGGCGGCTGATACATGATGGACCTAATTGCTGGCCGGGGGTTCGTGGACGACCATGGTGAAGCGCACCGGGACAGTGCCGGGATTACGGTAGGCGTGAGGGCGGTCGGTCAGCGCGATCGCGGTCGATCCGGCAGCGACGACACTGCTCTGCCCGTCGACCTCGAGGGCAACACTTCCTTCCGTTACGTGGATAAGTTCGCGGGTTCCGCGGCCATGAACACTGGCCTCAAAACACTCGCCCGGCATCAGCACCCATGTCCAGATCTCGAGCATGTCGGGTCCAGGTGTGCCGGCGAGCAGAAGTGCCGATCCACCGGAGGGACCGGCCCACAGGATTCGGACCTCACTTGGCCCCACCACCGTCAGCGATCTCTCGGGCACCTCGATCGGAGCAACCAGATCAGAGACGGACACGCCGATGGCGCCTGCAAGGCGGCACAGCGTCGAGATGCTGGGATTGGCTCCTCCCTGTTCGATCTGGACGAGTGTACCCTTGCTCACCCCGGCCTTGTGGGCGAGGGCGTCGAAACTCAGGCCGTGTCCCTTCCGCAGGGCGCTGATCCGCCGTCCGAGGGCGGCGCTGAGTACAGCCTCCTGGTCGCTGGCAGGGGTAGATTCCGTGCTTCTGGCCTTCGCTTTGGTCATTTTAATTGCCTAATTCCGACTACCTCGAGCTGCAAGACCACAATTCTCTGCATATCACAGACCACTTTGGTCATCTTATTGACTGTCTTAACCGGGAGTGCAAGGAAACGCGGGAGACCCAAAGAGGTAAGACATGGAATTTCGCCCCCACATTGCACCCGAGATTTTTGCACTTCGGCCGGATTTCATGGCCCTGAGCATCTTCGTGGAAGGGGTGACAAACACAGCCAGCACTGACTTTAGCGGTGCCCTTCTGGCCCAAGCCTGTGGCGATCTTGCTTCCGCGCCTTGGCATGATGCTCACCTTGCTGCTTGGCGTGATGCATACCGGACCTTCGGTGCCAAGCCCCAGCGTACGCCCTGTTCTGCGGAGGCCCTGCGGAAGCGCTGCGAACGCGATGGCCGAGTGCCCGAGACCAATGCCGTTGTCGATCTCTACAATGCGATCAGCATTCGGTATGCCATCCCGGTCGGCGGTGAGGACGCTTCGGCATATGTGGGGCAGCCGCAGTTGGTGCGCGCCACCGGTGATGAGAGCTTCGACACGACGGCCGACGGTCAGCCGAAGATGGAGACGGTAGACAAGGGCGAGGTAGTCTGGCGCGACAAGCGCGGTGTAACCTGCCGACGCTGGAACTGGCGCCAGGGCACGCGGACCCGCATCACAGAGGCATCGACCTCACTTTGGTTCGTGCTAGAGCGTCTCGAGCCGATGCCGGTCGAGGCCCTTTTGAATGCTGGTAAGAATTTGGTCGAAGGGCTCGAAGCAATGGGACCGGCCAAGGGTGCCGGCTTTGTTTTGCTTGATGCAGACAATCCTGACGGTCGATTGCACTTCTAAGCTGACGTTCTCCGGTCGGACCTCTGGACTCGCAATCAATGAAATCAGCGATTTAGAATGATCTGCCAGTTATCAGTTTTGTCCCACAGGGCGCGCCAAATCATTTAAGCACTTGATCTGATTGCTCTGCAGCATTCACCGTAGGGGATAAAAACGCAGAACCTCTGCAGGTTGGATATCTGCGACGTCGGCGTCTCTACGCCAGTCGGAGCTACCGAGGCTCACGGAGCATCGGAAACATCGGCGGTGAATCGCCCGAACGGATTTCCCCCAGCACCCGAAAGCCAAGGCGCTCATACAGCGAACGGTTCACTGGGCTAGTTGCTTCCAAGTACGCGAGCTGGCGATGACGATCACAGGCGGCAAGGCCTTCCTCCATGAGGAGGGTTCCGTAACCGCGGCCCTGGAACCGCGGATCAACGCCGATGAGGGGAAGATACCAGTGCGGCTCACTCGGATGAAATGCGGCCATTTGTTCGAACAGGAAGAGAACTTCCGCAAGCCGCGGATGGGACATGTGCGTTTCGAAGAGGTCACCAATCGCCTCGTCATCAGGGTGAACGGCGGGTGGCAGCCACTGCGCAACGCCACAGAAATCACCAATGATATAGGCGGAGCCGTGGTCAAGAGATTTGCCACCGAAGAGCGTCACGAGCGGTATGAATATTGTGATGAACTGCAGCGGGTCGGGCCAGGCCCACCGGGCCGCCGGATCGGTGCTAAATGCCATCGCCATGGCAGCTTCGAAGCGAGGCTGATCCGATCTCGTGGCCCTCCGAATCTCAGGGGCGTTTGAGGCCGGGGGAGGCGGTGCTCGTAAAGGAGCTGCTTGAGGCTGTATCGCAGTGGGAGTGGCGGTCATGGTGGCCTCTTGTGCTGGTGAGACTGCGATGCTAAGCGTAACGACTAGTAAACTGGTCTACTAGTAATGATTGCGAAGGATAACCCTACCCGCGACAGGCTCATCGCAATCGGCCTCAAATCATTGGTCCTGCACGGGTTCGAGGGCGTCGGCCTAAACGCCATTCTGCATGCGGCCGGGGTGCCGAAGGGCTCCTTCTACTACTTCTTCAAGAGCAAAGAGGACTTTGCACGTGCGGTCCTGGACGCCTACGAGCGTCGTGCAGACGAGCAGCAAGGGGCAATTCTCAAAGACACGTCTCGCAGTCCCATGAAGCGGCTGCACGACTATTTTGACGTGATCGGGCGCGGCCATCTTGCGGAGGCACCCCTTGGAGGATGCCTGTTTGGGGTCCTGAGCCAGACCGCCGCCGCGCGCAGCCCTGAGTTCAAGGCAAGGCTTGCGCAGGTGTTCTCAACATGGGAAGCGGAACTCGCCCAATTACTCGAAGAGGCGAAATCCGCTGGCGAAGTCGACATCGGCCTCGACACGAGGGAGGCTGCGGCTTTTCTGATCGATAGCTTTGAAGGCATGTTGGTTCGCCTGAAGGTGGATGGCGATCCGAGCGCCCTGCGCAGGTTCAAACGCATGGCGCTCGATCCGCTCGACCTGCGTAGGTCGGCGGGGTGAGCCACGCAACGTGGCAGATTCTCGCCAGCCTCGAACGCCGCGAATCTGTTCAGGTCGCGTGACCGCCAAATCGGAATCGTCGATCGGGAAAGGCTGACCTCGAGTTCCGCCGTAGCATAAGCAACGGCGTACGGCACCAACCCGCCTTGTAAAATCAAAGACTGCGGAGGAGGTACCAGTTGTCAGTTTCATCTCGCAGGGCGCGCCAACCCCCCAAGCTCTCGCTTCTCCTCTTCGCCGGCAAGCACCGTCAGTGACATGACTGACACCACTCGAGCCGATGTGCGGCTGCGGGCGCCCGGCGTGCACTCACTCGGCGCGGCGGATCGTGCCCTTGAGACTGGTGGCCCTTGCCACGGTGTTCGAGATCGTGCCGTATTTCCGAACATTCGTGTGGAGCAGGTCGAGGCGGCGTTCGTCCTCGTCCGTTTTCACGAGGATTTCGTAATTCACCTCGACCATCATCGGCGGGGCATCCTGGCGGATGCCGTGCAGCTTCACTTCCACGCCTTCGAAACGGAAGTGGATCATCGGGGCGACACGTTCGATGCCCTTGATCATGCAGGCGGCGATGGCGGCGAGGAACAGTTCCGCCGGATTGAAGGCGTCGGGTCGTCCCTGAACGTCGGTATCCAGAACGAGCCTGGCTTGTTTCGTGGCCGCTTCGCTGCCGTGGGCATCGATCCTGCGGGCCGAGACGCGATATTCAAGCATGGCTCTTCTGTCCTCGTTCATACCACTCTTTTGAACCGTTCACGATCCTCACCAGCGACAGCATGACTGGCACCTCGATCAGCACGCCGACGACGGTGGCGAGGGCCGCACCGGAATTGAGGCCGAACAGGCTGATGGCTGCAGCGACGGCAAGCTCGAAGAAGTTGCTGGCGCCGATCAGGGCCGAAGGAGCCCCGATGCAGTGCGCCTCGCCCGCGAAGCGGTTCCAGACGTAACCGATGCCGAAGATGCCATAGGTCTGAATGGCGATTGGCACGGCGAGCAGGCCGATGACGAGCGGCTGCTCCATGATCTGCTCGCCCTGAAAGGCGAAAAGCAGGATGAGCGTTGCCAGCAGCGCCGCGAGCGAGATCGGTGCAATGCCTTTCAGGAATTCGTCGAGCCGGCCGGAAGCAACAAGCGTGCGGCGGATGACCTGAGAGATCACGACCGGAACGACGATGTAGAGCACGACCGAGAGCAGCAGCGTCTCCCATGGCACCACGATCGCCGAGAGACCGAGGAGCAGTGCCACGATCGGCGCGAAGGCGACAACCATCACGGCGTCGTTGAGCGCGACCTGGCTCAGGGTGAAATGCGGTTCGCCGCGCGTGAGGTTGCTCCACACGAAGACCATGGCGGTGCATGGGGCTGCGCCCAGCAGTATGAGGCCGGCGATGTAGCTCTCGATCTCGGCTTCGGGGAGCAGCGGCCGGAAAAGCCAGCCGATGAAGAACCATCCCAGCAAGGCCATGGTGAAGGGCTTGATCGCCCAGTTCACCGCCAGCGTGATGCCGATGCCGCGCCAGTGCTTCGCCACCTGTCGGAGGGCGCCGAAGTCGATCTTCACCAGCATGGGGATGATCATCAGCCAGATCAGCACGGCTACGGGGAGGTTCACCCGGGACACTTCCATGGCGCTGATGGCGGAGAACAGGCCGGGGAGAAAGTGGCCCAGGGCGATCCCCGCCAGGATGCAGAGGAAAACCCAGAGAGTGAGATAACGTTCGAAGGTGGACATGTCAGAATCCGAGCTTGCGGGTCATGAGGGTTGCGCTGCCCGGGCACAGGGCCGCCGCCTGTCGTGTGGAAAGGATCGTTGCCGGTGCGCCAGTCCGTTCGATCTGCCTGAAGCCGAGCCTGGCGAAGAAGGGTGCGGCGGAGGTGGTGAGAAGATAGGCGCGGCGGGCCCCTGCCTCGAAGGCCCGGAACAACAGCAGCGGGACGATGTTGGAGCCGATCGCCATGTTTCGCATGCCTGGCGCGACGGCCACGGACCGGATCAGAACGTCCTCGCCATGTTGTTCGAAGCCTCCGTAGCCCACCCGTTCGCCGTCCAGCATATCGTAGGCGTAGAAGATGCGGTTCGGCTCCGCCAGGTCGGCAATCGGAAGCCCTGACCCGGCGAGTGTCGCGCGAAGGCCCGCGTCCGCGGGGGAGATAGCGGTGTCCTTCAGGAACGGCACGCCGTCCTCCTTCAGGATGCGAGCGGCAGGCTGACGGGGGAGGAGGTCGAGCACGACGTCGGACGGGCGGCAGAGCTTCGCCATTCCGCCACCGAGGACGATGGGGCGGTTCAGGAGAACGGGGTGCGCCGCAATGGCATCCAGCAGTGCATTCGTACCGATTGCCGGATCGTCGAGTGCGAGTTCTGCGTAGGGCGTTCCCTTCTTTCGCATGATCTCACGGAGAGGCAGGCCGATGCGCTGTGCGAGCATCGTTACCTCCTCACGCGATGGAGGCGCGTTGAGGTATTCGACGATCTCCGGTTCGCCACCGGCCTTCCGAATCAGCGCCAGTGTGTTGCGCGACGTGCCGCAGGCCGGATTATGGTAGATCGTGATCACCGGAGCTTCAGCCATCGGAGGCCGACTTCGGGGAGGCGCAGCAGCGATCGTACGCTGCAACGGCCGGTGCGCACACTTCCGGGTGACCCTGGCAGCAGTCGCGCATCAGGAACTCTATGACGCCCGAAAGAGAAGCATAGGCTGCGCTGTAGATGATCGAACGGCCCTCGCGACGGGAAGTCACGAGGCCCGCCTGCTCAAGGTGGTTCAGGTGAAAAGACATGCGTGAGGAGGACGACCCGTCCATGGCCTCGCCGATGGCTCCTGCAGGGAGACCCTGAGGTCCCGCCGACACCAGCAACCGAACGATCCTGAGCCGGGTTTCCTGCGAAAGGGCCGCAAATGCATCGAGGGCTTGCTTTTCGTCGATCTTCATCTCAATATCTCTTGAACAGTTAATCTGGAGATACATCAAGATGACCGTCAACACCAGCCCCATCACATTGGATTTCCACGGCGACGCATCGGTCGCGACCCTCCTCGGCGCGCTTCGCGGCACGGGTGAGAGGGCGCTGGTGATCGAGTACGGCGGTCATACGATCCGGCCGGGCTATCACGTCACCGAGGTCAAGGCGGGTACCTTCGTCACGCTGGACTGCGGCGGCAACCCGGATTCATGGAGCGAAACCATTCTGCAGGTCGAGGACCTCGGCCCGGAGGACGCGCAGGATTTCATGAGCGTTCGCAAATTCTGTGGCATTATGGAAAAGGTCGCCGAGAAGGTTGCCCTCGACCCAACTGGGCGGCTCACGCTGGAGGTGGGCCCACCCGGAGCAGCGATGCAGGTCTTCGATGTGGGCAGCCTTTCGATTGACCCTGACCGGGTGGTCCTCCGCCTCGCCGCACGAGCCGCGATCTGCAAGCCTCGCCACCGGACGACAGCGCCAGCCAGAACCGCCCAGTGCCGCAGCGGAGAGACTCTGAAATCCAAGTGCTGCTAGACGACTTCGGGACATTGGTCGATAGTCTGGAACGAGCAGGGTCCCGCGAGGATGCCGCCTTCCTTCTCTACGATGCGAGCCAATCCGGCGGTTAGTCCGGCTTTCCGGGGTTGAACGCTGCGGAATTGGTGTCGAGCGGGGCTTCTCACCAGCGGATGCAGTTGCGGTAATAGCTGTTGTAGTAGCTGTTCCAGCGAGCGTTGGAATGCACCAGGCCGCCCGCGCCGCCGATCAGCGCGCCGCGCCCGGCGTTGCGACCGGCGTTGCGGTTGCTGCCCACCATGCTTCCGACGGCGGCGCCCGTCAGCGCGCCGGCGGCCGTGGTGCGGCGCGTCTTGCGGTCGGCGTGGCGGCGGGCCTGGGCGGAACAGTAGCGACTGCGCTCGGCCTGCGACCAGTTGCGGCTGGAGTGAGCTTCCGCCTGGGGCACCGCGTTCGGCAGGGCGGTTGCCAGAAGGGCGAACAGCCCAAGGCCGATCATGGTGACGCGGGTTCCGGAGAATTGCATGGGCTTTCACCTCGTGAATCGGCCGTCTGTGGCGGCCGGATTCTAAGCCATTCGCGTTCGAGGATTGCGACGATTGAAGCAAAGCCCCGCGGGAGGCGGAGCCTTTGCCCTCGACGGGAGCGGATGAAGGCACTACCCTGAGTGGGATCCGGGCAAAGAGCAGGGCACCCGATGGAAGTGGCGACGAACGCGGGCGCGGCAATCCTGCGCAACCTGAGCAGCCTCGGCTGGCTCGCCGATCAGCCCACGCCGTTCCAGAACCGCCTGGCGAAACTCGGGCGCTGGACGAGCGTCCGCCGGGGGCAGGTGGTTTACACCGTGGGCGATGACGCCGATGCAATCTTCGGGCTGGGCGAGGGCCTGCTGGACATCGCGATCCCCGTCGACGCCGACCGCGAGGTGGTGGTCCACCGAGCGTCTCCCGGTTTCTGGATCGGCGACTCGGCGCTGCTCGCCAACTCTCTCCGCAGTGTCACGATTTCGGCGGCTGCGGATAGTCAGTTGTTCAAGCTTCCGGCCGCAGCGGTGCAGCGCAATCTCGAGGAACATCCCGAAGACTGGGTCTGCTTCTACCGGCTGAGCCACCAGAACGTGACCATGTGCCTCCGCGCCCTGGCCGAGGTGATCTCGCTGCCGCCCCGCGCCCGCTTCGCCCGGGCTTTGCTCCGCCTGGCATCGGCCGGCGGTGACGTGCGCGTTACCCAGGAAGAGCTCGGGCGCATGGTAGGCATGAGCCGCGCCGCCTTTCCGCGCTCCTTCTCCGCGTTGATCCGCGAGGGAATTGTCGAACTCGACTATGGCTGCATCAGGATTCGCGATCTGGCCGCCCTCGAGAGAGAGGCTAGCAAGGTCGACGAGTAGCGTGGATTCCGTCCGCCTTTGGGTGTAGAAGATTCCCGAGCGGTCAAAGACTGCCCCCTCGGAGGAGCGCATCAAAAAAGAGCCAGCCGCTCTCAAGACGAGGGAGGATGTCATGTGTCACGTCTTTGCGGGCCAGGCCCCCAGCCGCTATGCGCGGGAAACCCGCCGCATGCGGCTGAACGGCCAGAGCACGAGCATACGTCTGGAAAACGCGTTCTGGTCCATCATCGACGAGATCGCCGCCACGGAAGGCGTGTCGACCCCCGCCTTCATTTCCAAGCTTCACGCCGAGGTGCTCGAAATCCAGGGCGAGCCGGAGAATTTCACCTCACTCCTCCGCTGCGCCTGCCTGGTGTTCATCGAATCGGGCCGTGATCGGCGGCTGGACAGGATCGCAGCAGAATAGGGACGCCCGCGAGCGGAGCGGTAGTAAAGCGCTACTACCAGAGCTCCTCAGCCCGCGGCCACTATCCTCCTCCCAACCCTTTGCAGACGCCAGGGAGAAGAGATTGGCAAAAACGATTCATTCGATGATCCGCGTGCTCGACGAAGCACGCTCGGTTGATTTCTATTCGCGTGCCTTCGGCCTCAAGGTGGCCGACCGCCTCGATTTCGAGAGCTTCACGCTCATCTATCTCTCCAACGGCGAAAGCAGCTTCGAACTCGAGCTGACCGTCAACAAGGGTCGCACCGAGCCCTACAACCTGGGCGACGGCTATGGTCATCTCGCCGTCTCCGTCGACGACCTCGACGGCACCCACGCCAGGCTGACGGAGATGGGCTTCGCCCCCCGCAAACTCGTGGACTTCAAGAATGGCGACAAGCTCGTGGCCCGCTTCTTCTTTATCGCCGACCCGGACGGCTACCAGATCGAAGTCCTGCAACGCGGCGGCCGCTTCCTCTGAGGGCGGGGCGACGACGACCACCAGAAAACAAGGGAGAACAGGAATGGGAAAACTTGAGAAGAAGGGGCTGACGCGGCGCGAGCTACTGTCTCGCTCCGTGGCGGCCGGCGCGCTCGCCGTGGCGGGCGCGGGCTTCATCGCCGCACCCGACGCCGCATGGGCGCTCGAGGTAACGGCGGTGAAGGAGCACGAGATGGCGACACTGCTCCAGATGGCGCGCGACATCTACCCGCACGACCGCGTCGCCGACCAGTATTATGCCGTCGCCATCAAGGGCTACGACACGGAGGAGAAGAAGGTCTTCGTGGCCGAGGGTGTCGCGGCTCTCGATGCCGCCGCCAAGGCGGCGGGCTTCGCCGACTATCTCTCGGCGGGCTGGGAGGAGGAGCGCGTGAAGATCCTCCAGTCGATCGAGAACACGCCCTTCTTCCAGACGGTGCGCGGCGGGCTGGTGACCGGCCTCTACAATCAGAAGGATGTCTGGCCGATCTTCGGCTACGAGGGCGAGTCCTACTCGAAGGGCGGCTACATCAGCCGCGGCTTCAACGACATCAACTGGCTCTGAGGCAGGGAGAATAGACATGGTTGCGAAATTCGAACTGTCCGACGACAGCGTGGTTGTCGTCATCGGCACGGGCGCCGGCGGCGGCGTTCTCTCCAACGAGCTGGCGCAGAAGGGCGTCAAGGTTGTGGCTCTGGAGGCGGGCGGCCGCTACCTGCCGGAGGACTACATCAACGACGAGTGGGAAAGCTTCGGCCAGCTCGCCTGGACCGACCCCCGCACCACATCGGGCGACTGGCGCGTTGCGAAGGACTTCTCGGGCCTCCCGGCCTGGATCGTGAAGGCCGTCGGCGGCACGACGATCCACTGGGCCGGCGCCTCGATCCGCTTCCAGGACCATGAATGGAAGGCGCTGTCGACCTACGGCAAGGTGGAGGGCGCATCGCTTCTCGACTGGCCGATCGACGGGGCCGAGATGGCGCCCTGGTACGACAAGGCCGAAGCCAAGCTCGGCGTGACCCGCACCGGCGGACGGGCCGGCCTTCCCGGCAACAACAACTATCTCGTGTTCGAGAAGGGCGCCAAGGCGCTCGGCTACAAGGAAGTCCACACCGGCCGCATGGCCATCAACTCGGCCGACTATGACGAGCGCATGGCCTGCCAGCAGACGGGCTTCTGCTTCCAGGGCTGCAAGTGGGGTGCGAAGTGGTCCGCCGCCTACACCGACATCCCGCGCGGCGAGGCCACCGGCAATCTCGAGGTGCGCGACCGCTGCCACGTCGCGCGCATCCTCCATGACGATGCCGGCCAGGTGACCGGCGTGGAGTATTTCGACAAGGACGGCAAGCTGCAAATGCAGAAGGCGCGCATCGTCTGCGTCGCCGGCAATTCCTTCGAGAGCCCGAGGCTCCTCCTCAACTCGGCCTCGGCCAAGTTCCCGAAGGGGCTTGCCAACTCCTCCGACCAGGTGGGCCGCAACTACATGCGGCACATGACGGGCTCCGTCTATGCGGTGTTCGAGAAGCCCGTGAAGATGTGGCGTGGCACCACCATGGCCGGCATCGTCCAGGACGAGGCGCGCCACGACCCAACGCGCGGCTTCGTCGGCGGCTATGAGCTCGAGACGCTGGCTCTGGGCCTCCCCTTCATGGCGGCCTTCCTCAACCCCGGCGCCTGGGGACGTTCCTTCACCTCGGCCCTCGACGAGTACGAGAACATGGCGGGCCTCTGGATCGTGGGCGAGGACATGCCACAGGCCTCGAACCGCGTGACGCTGTCGGAGGTGAAGGACCAGTTCGGCCTTCCCGTCGCCAACGTGAACTTCTCGGATCACGCCAACGACGTCGCCATGAGAAACCATGCCTACAAGGCCGGCGAGTCGATCTACAAGGCGGTGGGGGCCACCCGCACCTTCCCGACGCCGCCCTATCCCTCGACCCACAATCTCGGCACCAACCGCATGTCCGAGAAGCCGGAGGATGGCGTCGTCAACAAGTGGGGCCAGACCCACGACATCGCCAACCTGTTCATCTCGGACGGCAGCCAGTTCACCACCGGCGCCGCCGAGAATCCGACGCTGACGATCGTCGCCCTGGCCATCCGCCAGGCCGATCACATCGCCCGCGAGATCTCGGCCGGCAATCTCTGAGCAGCGCCGAGGAACCACGAAGGGCCGGGCAGTTCTGCTGCCCGGCCCCTGTCTTTGCCGATGGCGAAGATGATCTACTGCGCCACCCAGGTGGCGAAACGTTCGCGCAGCTGGTCGCCGTAGTCGGACCAGAACTTCTGGTCCATGGTGAAGGCGGTGCCAAGATTGGCGGAGGAGGTGGGGAGCACGTCCTTGCGGTTCTCCGGCAGCATCGGTGCCGCGTCGGTGTTGGCGGGGCCATAGGCGATGTAGTTGGTCTGCTCCGCCATCGCCTTGGGCTGCGAGGCATGGGCGATGAACCTGTAGGCGGCATCGACGTTCTTGGCGCCCTTTGGAATGGCCCAGCCGTCTCCGTCGAGGATCTGGTGGTCCCACACGATGCGGAAGGGCTTCTTGTCGTTGTCGATCGCCGCCTGAATGCGGCCGTTCCAAGCCATGGTCATCGATACCTGGCCGTCGGCGAGAAGCTGCGGCGCCTGCGCGCCCGCCTCCCAGTAAACGAGTTCGGCCTTGATGGTGTCGAGCTTGCCAAAGGCGCGGTCCTGGCCTTCCGGTGTCGCCAGCACCTTGTAGACCTCCTCGCGGCTCACGCCGTCGGCGATCAGCGCCCATTCCAGCGCCCCCACCGGAGACTTCCACAGCCCGCGCTTGCCGGGGAACGTCTTCAGGTCGAAGAAGTCTGCCAAGGTCGTGGGACCCGGATTGACCTTCGACTCGTCATAGGCGAAGACCGTGCCATAGACGATGTTGGGCACCGTGCAGTCGCTGACGTCGTTCACGAACTTGGAGCGGTCGAGGCCGAGCTTGCCCCAGTCCAGCGTCTCGAGCACGCCCTCGGCACAGCCCAGCACGGCCGTCGGCCCGTCGACGTCCACGACGTCCCAGGTGACGCTGCCGGACTCGACCATCACGCGGATCTTGGCGATCTCGTAGCTGTACTCGTCTTCCGTGATCTTGGCGCCCGTCTCCTTGGCATAGGGCTCGAAGAAGGCCTTGCGCTGACTTTCCTGCAGCGCCCCGCCGCCGCCGGTGATGGTGAGGCTGTCTCCGGCCCAGGCACTGCCGCCGACGACGAGCGCGGCAAGTGCGGCACCGCCGAGCAATCCAAAAATGCTGTTCACGTGAACCTCCCGGGTCATGCGGGCTCCCGACGCCCGCCGTTTCGTGGATCAACTCCCGTATCTGCAAGCGCGGGGCCCCTCCGGGCTTCTTCTGGCCGGTGACAGGACGCCTTGCCGGTACGCCTGAAAGGGTGACACAGCCCGCGCGCGGCCGATAACGCGAATTTCTCGCGCGGAGCATGACGAAAACTAATCGCAGGAGAGATCGCCGCCCCGGGGCCCTCCGCGCCGCTGCGGCGGTTTATCCCTCTCATCCGGCGTTCCAAATCGTCTATGCCGGTGGACATGAGACTTTCGCGAGAGCACTCGCCGGGCACCGGCCGGCCTGGTCCGGAAGAGGTCGTGCCGCTGATCCGGCGGGGAACGGTGGCGTTCCTGGCGGTGCTCTGGCTGGTGGCCGCCGTGGCGGCGACACTCGCCGTGTGGCTGCTGATTGCCCGCTCCGAGGCAGAAACGAAGGCAACTGCTTCGGCGCTCGAGCAATATGCCCGCCGCTCGATAGAGATGGGCGATTTCGTCGCCAGCGAGTTGGCCCAGTTCCTCGACGGGCGCGGCAGCCTCGATGGCCTTGCCGAAGATGCCGCCGTCGCTGCCGAACTGCAGCGTCTCAACGCGCGGCTGCCCGCCGGCAGCGCGCTGATCTTCGTCATGCCGGACGGCGCGGTTGCCGCCTCGACCTATCCCCTGCCACCGGGCGGCCTGAATCTCAGCGACCGGCGATGGTACAAGGCCCATGCGGAGGAGGGGGCGGAAGCCTTCATCGGCCCCGCCATCCATAGCCGGGTGATCGACCGCATCATCTACACCTATACCCGCGCCTACCGCGCGCCGGACGGGGGGCTCGGAGGAATCATCAACCTCGGTATTCCATCGGATTCGGTCATCGGCGCATTGCCGGGCCTCGAGCGGATATCCGTTGCCCTCGTGCAGCACGAAGGCCCGCTCGTAGCGGCACAGCCGATCCGCGACGAGCTCCTCGGCCAGTCGCTCGGCCTTCCCGCCGAACCGCCGGAGGATGAGGTGACGGTAATCGGGCACGTGCAGGGCACCGCATCCGTCGCCACCGTCAGGAACCTCCCGGACTATCGTCTACATGCCGTCGCCTCGGTGCCGCTCCTGAGCGTCCTCCAGCCGGCGGCATGGGGTGCTGCGGCCGTCATCCTCGTGCTGTCCTTCCTCACCGGGGCGCTGTTGCATCTCTCGCGCTTGGTGCAGAGAAAGAGCCATGAGGTGGAACAGGCGCTTGCCGACAACCGCATGCTGTTCCAGGAAGTGCACCACCGCGTGAAGAACAATCTCCAGATCGTCTCGAGCCTGATCCGGTTGCAGACGGACAGGGTGCCGGAAGAACTGAGACCGTTCATGGAGCAGACGGCCGCACGGGTGCGCGCCATCGCCATGGTCCATGAGCAGATCTACACCACGGCCACCCCTTCCGTGGTGCAGCTCGACCGGTTCCTGAGTGAATTGCTGGCGCAAATGGAGCTCTCCATGCTGTCGGGGAGCAGTACGAAGCTGTCAAAGGATCTGGCGCCCGTCGCAGTGGGCCTTGACCGCGCTGTGCCGGTGGCGCTGCTCGCTGCCGAGGCGCTCACCAACGCGATGAAGCACGGTCTCGGCGCGTCAGGCGGGGAGATCGCCGTCAAGCTGCGCAACGAGAATGGTTTCAATGTCCTCGAGGTGCTGGACAGCGGCGCCGGCGGCGAGGGCGAGGCGAAGGGGGGCCTCGGCAACCGCATCATGAATGCGCTGGTGCGTCAGATCGATGGCAGCTGGAGCCTCGAGCCTGTGCCCTCGGGCGGCATGTGCTTCCGCCTCGCGTGGCCTGATGGCGCCGCGCAGGCTGCAGCCGTTCCCTGACGACCCTCAGGAGGTCCTGGGCAGGGCGAAGGGATTGGGCCTGGCGGCTGGCCGGGGCTTGGGCTTGGGCATCGGAAGCAGGCCCTCGCGCTGGGCTTTCTTGCGCGCCAGCTTCTTGGCGCGGCGGATTGCTTCGGCCTTCTCGCGGACGCGTCGCTCGGACGGCTTCTCATAGGCCGCATGGGCCTTGATCTCGCGGAACAGCCCTTCGCGCTGCATCTTCTTCTTGAGGAAGCGCAGAGCCTGGTCGACGTTGTTGTCACGTACGAATATCCGCAAGGGAACCTCAGCTGTTGGAGTGTGATGTCGTGGAGCGGTCCTTCGGCTTCTTGCGACGCCAGAGCTGGAAGCCATGCTCTCCGATGCCGGTCTCGATTTCGGTTCGCGACAGGCCGTGCGGCGGCGCTTCGCCTGGGCGCACGACCCCGAACGCCCTCCACGGCGCGAGGCTCTCGGGCAGGCCGCCGCCCTTTTCCTGCGGCGAAAAACAGAACAGCCCCCGGGTCTTCAGGGAGCGATACATGAAAAGCGTGCCGCGTGGCGCCATGGCATTCCTCCCTCTGGGTCGGCTGAAAGCCGCCGTAAAAAAACAGGAGCGCCGGCTTTGACACCGGCGCGCCATCCGGCCCGTCCGCCCGCCGCCAGTACATCCGTGGCTTGCGGGCCTGGAAGGGCCATGTGAGTCCTGATCAGGCCGCCGCGAGGCGATCGGCCGAGGCCTTGCCTGTGCGGCGGTCGCTCACAACCTCGTAGGAGACCTTGTCACCCTCGTTGAGGCTGCCCATCCCGGCGCGCTCCACGGCACTGATGTGCACGAAGATGTCCGGGCCGCCCGAAGACGGCTGGATGAAGCCATAGCCCTTCTGGGCGTTGAACCACTTGACGGTTCCAGTCTGCATAATCGTATGTCCTTTGTCGTATAGCCGAGTGCATGGCTTTGGGCGTGCTGCATGCACGCCTTGGCCAATCGATGTTCTGGAAGTGAAGGAAGAGGGCTGAAGCGCTTGCTCGCAAGCGCGGGAGCCAAGCCAACCGGCCGAAACTCGATGGGCCCAACATAGGGCTCCCCGACGTCGATTACAAGGAAATAACGCCATGTGCCCTTTTCCCCTTCTTGCAGGAAGCATCCTCATGCCGCGTCCGCCTCGGCGTCAGGCATCATCGACATGATGGCGGCGATCTCATCGCGGCCGCGCTCGAAGGCCGAGACGCAGGCGGGATCGAACTGCAGCCCAGCCTGTTCATGCAAGTAATTGAAGGCGTTGTTGAGGGTCCAGGCGGTCTTGTAGGGGCGCACGCTGGTGAGCGCGTCGAAAACGTCGGCGACGGCGGCAATGCGGCCGGAGAGCGGAATCTGCTCGCCCTTCAGGCCCTGGGGGTAGCCCGATCCGTCCCATCGCTCGTGGTGGGTCAGGGCGATCTCGGCGGCGAGCTGCAACGCGCCCGAGCGCGAGGCCGAGAGTATGCGGTGGCCGATCCGCGTATGCTCGGCCATGTGGGCGCGCTCCTCGTCGGTGAGGAAGCCGCGCTTCTGCAGCACCTCGTCTCGGACGCCCGCCTTGCCGATGTCATGCATGGGCGCGGCGAGCCTGATCTCCTGGCAGGCCTCCTCGGCAAGGCCGAGCTGATGTGCGAGAATGGCGCAGTAGCGGGCCATGCGAACGGTGTGCAGCACGGTCTCACGGTCCTTGTAGCCGGCCGCGCGCGCCAGCGTGCTGACGATCTCCTCCTCGCGCGCGCGAAGTTCGGCGGTGATGCGCGCCACCTCCGCACGTACCACCTCCTGGTGGCTGGACAGCGTCTGCTGCGCATCGCTCAGCCGCGCCAGGTTGCGGATGCGCGTCTTGAACTCGACGGGCTCGATGGGCTTGGCGATGAACTCCACCACCCCTGCCTCCAGCGCCGCGCGCTTGATTTCCGAGTCATGGTCCACCGTGACCATGACGACCGGCCTGTCGGCGAGGCGGGGCTGCGACCGCACCATGCGGGTGAGCTCGATGCCATCGAGATTGGGCATCACATAGTCGAAGATGGCGATGTCGAAGTCGGCGGTGGCGAGCGTGTGGGCGAAGGCCAGCGGGTCCGCGTAGAGCTGGGTTGTGCAGTTGGGCAGCTTCCGCACCAGCATGTCCATCAGCGCCAGGTTGGTCCTGTTGTCATCGACGATCAGGACGTTGAGTTTGCCGTTCATCTTGTGGTCCTTCATGCTGCTTTCCTGAATTGGGGAATGACGTCGATCCGCGCGATCTCGGCGGCGAGCCGGCCGGGAACGGAGGAATCGATCTCGGCGTGGCGCAGGGCCTGGGCGAGACTCGCCACGCCTGAGAGCCCGAGGTTGGCGGCCGCGCCCTTGAGGGCGTGCAGCGCCTGGTCGATCGCTTCGGCGTCCCGCCGGCAGACGGCCTGGTTCAGCTGCTCGAGAAGGATCGGCACGTCGGCCCGGAACAATCGAAGGAGGTCCTTGAGCCCGTCTTCGCCGACCGCATAGACGAGTTCGGTCAGGCGCTCCTCGTCCCACACCTCCGGCACGGCCGCATCGCCGGCGAGCGGGTGGCTGGGTAGGAACGCAGCGGGCGCTGGGCAGGCGGCGTTCATGCTGCCGATCAGGGCGGCCAGCCGCTTCAGGGTGATCGGCTTGGGTTCGAAGCCGTCCATGCCGGCCGCGATGCAGCGCCGCCGGTCGTCGTCGGAGGCGTTTGCCGTCATCGCGACGATACGCGCCCGGCTGCCCGCCTCGCGGATTGCCCGGGTGGCGGCGATCCCGTCCATCACCGGCATCTGCATGTCCATGAGGATCAGGTCGAAGCGGCCGGAGCGCGCCGCGGTCACGCCTTCCGCGCCGTCGCTGGCGAGCACCACGGACTGGCCAAGCATCAGGAGGAATTTCTCCGCCACCTGGCGGTTGATGGGATGATCCTCGACGACGAGGATGGTGAGCCTCGGCAGCGTTGCCGGTGCATCCTGGGCGGAGGAGGCGGGCACCGCCGACGGGTCGGAGCGGGTGGCGGGCACTTCGAACCAGAACTTGCTGCCGAGGCCGGGCGAACTCTCGACTCCGATGCTGCCCCCCAGCATCTCCACGATGCGTTTGCAGATGACGAGACCAAGCCCCGTTCCCCCGAAGCGGCGGCTGATCGTGCTGTCGACCTGGCTGAAGGCGTTGAACAGCCGCTGCCGCGCGTCCTCTGGAATGCCGATGCCGGTATCGGTGATTTCGAAACGCAGCATGGCGCCGCCGCGGGCCTCCTGCACGCGCACCAGCACCAAACCCTTTTCCGTGAACTTCACCGCATTGGAGAGAAGGTTGAGCAAAACCCGGCGGATCAGGGTCGGGTCGCTCAGGTACCAGCCGGGCTGCGGCAGGTCGTCGGCGAGAAGTTCGAGGCGGTTCTGCCGTTCCCGCGCGCGGCCCTCCACGATCCGCACCGCATCGCTTGCCAGAAGGCGCGCGTCGAAATTCACCGTCTCGCTCGTCATGCGCCCATGCTCGATCTTGGCGAAATCGAGGATCTCGTTCAGCATCTCGAGCAGAGCCGTGCCGGAACTGGTGATGACGTCGACGTGGCGACGCTCTTCGGCGCCGAGCGGTGAATGCGTCAGAAGCTCTGCCATTCCGAGAATGGCGTTGAGCGGCGTTCGGATCTCGTGGCCGATGGTGGCCATGAATTCCGATTTGGCGCGGTTGCCCGCTTCGGCCGCCTCGTAGGCCACCGACATCGCCTCCGCCGTATTCTCGAGAACCGTGGCGGCCTTGCGCACGGTGCGCACCTGCTGCATCAGGTTGAACAGCAGGAAGCCGATCGTCGCGGCGAGCACGGCGACCACGAACACGGAAATGTTCTGCAGTTGCGCCACGCCGTCGCGCGCGGCGGCATGCGTAGCAGTCAGGCGCTCATGGGTGTAGCTCATGAGCCCTTCGGTCAGGACGACGAGGTTTGCAGCCTTCAAAGCCGCGAGAGGCACCTGCTGCCGGTCATCTTCGCTTCCTCTCCCCGGCGGGCCGAGCAGGGGCGCCACCTCATGCGAAAGGGCGCGGATCACGTCAAGCTTCTGCGCGAAGACCCCGTCTGCGCCGAGGCTGAAGCCGGCCTCCTGCGAGAGCGCGGCCATGCGCTGCTCGAATGCGCTGTGTTGCGCGGCGGGGTTTTCCGCTCCGCTGCTGCTTTCGAGCGCGCGGACGAGGAGACGGGCATCGCGGTCGAGCTGGTGTACGGCATAGAGCGCGCGCTCGCCGCCGCCTTGCTGCAGCGCATTCTGCCGCAGGCTCAGCTGTGTGAAGATGATGCCGAGTGCGGTGAGCAGCACCACCGATGCGGCGAGCAGCAGCCAGGTGGCGCGCCCCGCGCGGTTCACCGCCTCGCGGCTCTGGACGAGATCGGGGGTCACGCAGTCGCCTCGCGGGAGGAGAGGCATGGCGCACGGTGCCGGAGGACGGGAAACATCATGGTCGTCTCGTGGAAACGAGGTTCAGGATCGCGCCGTGCGGGAGAAGTCTCGCGCACGCCGGCAGACACTGAGGGTGAAGAGGGGAGGGATGCCGGGCGATGCCGGCCGGGCGGAGCGGCCTGATGCCCCCGGCTCCTTCAGGAGCCGCCGCCTGCGGTATCCAACCCTTTCACATGCAAGTTAAAGTCTTCACAATTACAGGCCTGCAATTGCAGGTGAGTCGCCTCACATCCTGTTAACCGATCGACCTTCTGGAAACGATGCAGGTTTGCGCGAGGTCAAGGCGTGGGGCGGCTCGTCGTCCGCAACTGTCGAAAGGCTGAGGAGGCTGAAGATGGCAGGCAAGACATTGCGGATGGAAATAGACGAGCTGCGTGCCGAGCTGGCGCGCCTGGCGTCCTCGCGGATTGCCGCGGAAGAGAAGCCCCCGCCTGACTCGGAGAGTGGCCCTGCCGGCCAGCTGGCCGAACTGAACCGTCTGGTTCAGCAGATGCTCGAGGATGCCGAGGAGACGATCGCCGAGCATCCTGCCGCCACCGTGGCGGGCGCCCTCGCGCTCGGCATCGTGATCGGCCGGCTCACGGCCCGCTGAGGAGGGAAGACATGAGCGTTCACAACATGTCCCGCCAGGTAAGGCTTATCATCCGTGCCGAGATG
>NZ_JBKBKI010000022.1:0-59690 GCF_046294715.1 Aestuariivirga sp.
GCCCTCGTTCTGGCGATCGGCATCGTGGTGGATGATGCCATCGTGGTGGTCGAGGCCGTGGAAGCGAAGATGGAGGAAGACCCGAACCTGACGCCTGCCGAGGCAGCGCGGCGCGCCATGGGCGAGATCACCGCGCCGATCATCGCCATCACCCTCGTGCTGATGTCGGTGTTCGTGCCGGTGGCCTTCATCCCCGGCATTTCAGGCGAACTCTTCAAGCAGTTCGCGGTGGTCGTCACCTTCTCCATGATCATCTCGGCGATCAACGCGCTGACGCTTTCGCCCGCGCTGTGCGGCGTGCTGCTGAAGCAGAGCCACGGGCCGAAGCGTTTTCCGATGCGCCATATCCTCGGCGGCATCAACCTGGCGCGCGATGGCTACGCTGCCATCGTGAAGCGGCTGGTGCGCCTTTCGGTGCTGGGCCTGGTGGCGCTGGCGGTGATCTTCCCCGTCACCGGATGGCTGTTCGAGACGACGCCCAAGGGCTTCCTCCCCGCGGAAGACCAGGGCGCCATCTTCGGCGAGATCGTGCTGCCGGAAGGTTCCTCCGTCAACGTCACGGCCGAGGTGACGAAGCAGGTCGAGGACATTGTTCGGGCGACACCCGGCGTGGCCGGTGCGATGAGCGTCGTCGGCTACAGCATGCTGGACGGCCAGGTGAAATCGAACTCGGCGCTGATGGTGCTGACGCTCGATCCCTTCGCCAAGCGCACCGCACCGGAACTCTCGGTCAACGCGCTCATCCCGAAGCTCACGGCGCAGGCGCAGAGCGTGCGGCGCGCCAACGTCATCTTCTACAACCTGCCGCCGATCATCGGGCTCGGCACCGGTAGCGGCTTCGAATTCCAGCTTCAGAGCTTTGGCGGGGCTTCGGCAGCTGAACTCGCGGCGGTGGCGCGCGGCCTCGTGTTCGCCGCCAACCAGGATGCGCAGCTCGCCCGCGTGTTCACCACATTCGCCGCCAACACGCCGCAGCTGTTCCTGGACATCGACCGCGACAAGGTGCAGACGCTGGGGATCGACCTCTCGGATGTGTTCAGCACCCTGCAGGCGGTGCTTGGTTCTTCCTATGTCAACGACTTCAACCTGTTCGGCCGGACCTGGCAGGTGGTGGTGCAGGGCGAGGCGGCGGACCGCGCGCGCATCGACGACATCTATGAAATTCATGTGCGGAACGCCAAGGGCGAGATGGTGTCGCTGCGCGCCTTCGCCGAGGCTCGCATGATCCTCGGGCCGCAATCCATCATCCGTTTCAACAACGTGCGGAGCGCCACCATCAACGGCGGACCTGCCCCGGGCTTCAGTTCCGGCGAGGCCATCGCCGCCATGCAGCGCGTGGCCGCGGCATCGTTGCCCACCGGCTTCGGATATGAGTGGACGGGCACGGCGCTGCAGGAGATCGAGGCCAGCGGCAAGACCACGATGATCCTCGGCCTCGCGGTGCTCTTCGCCTATCTCTTCCTCGTGGGCCTGTATGAAAGCTGGACGATCCCTATCGCGGTGCTGCTCTCGGTCTCGGCGGGCGTCATGGGATCGCTCTTGGCGCTCAAGTTCTCCGGGCTCGACAACAATCTCTATGCCCAGATCGGCCTCGTGGTGCTGATCGCGCTCGCCGCCAAGAACGGCATTCTCATCGTGGAGTTCGCCATGGAGGGCCGCCGCAAGGGACTCGGCATCTCCGAGGCGGCGACGGCCGGCGCCAAGGAGCGTTTCCGCGCCGTGATGATGACGAGCTTCGCCTTCATCGCCGGGTTGATCCCGCTGGTGGTGGCGCAGGGTGCGGGCATGATGAGCCGGCGCGGCGTGGGAACCGCGGTGTTCGGCGGCATGGTTTCCGCCGCCGTCATTGGCATCTTCCTCATCCCGCTCCTCTACGTCGTGTTCCAGTGGGCGCGCGAAAAGGTGAAGGGGCAAGGCGAGGCGAAATCGCGCCAGGACCACGTGGAGCCGCCCGGAGAGACGGCGGTGGCGTGAGGCGCTTCGCCTAATCCGGGGTTGACTCCGGCCGGCTTCCTTCAACCGGGCATCTCCTGTATGAGCCTCCGCCCTTCAGGAGGACAACATGGCCCGGCAACCGGGACGATTCGCCGTCATCTTCGTGTTCATCACGGTGTTTCTCGACATGGTGGGCTTCGGCCTCGTCATGCCGGTGCTGCCGCGGCTGATCGAGGAGGTGAGCGGCAGCGACATCGCCGGGGCTTCGATCTGGGGCGGATGGCTGTTCTTCGCCTATGGCGGCATGCAGTTCCTGTTCGGTCCGGCGATCGGCAACCTGTCGGATGCCTATGGACGCCGGCCGGTGCTGCTGCTGTCGGTGTTCGGGCTGGCCGTCGACTACGTGCTCACGGCCTTCGCGCCAAGCATGCTGTGGCTGTTCGTGGGTCGCATCTTCGCCGGGATCTGCGGCGCCTCCTATACCACGGCCAATGCCTTTCTCGCGGACATCACCAAGCCCGACGAGCGCGCCAAGGTCTTCGGCATGATGGGGGCTGCCTTCGGCCTCGGTTTCGTCATCGGCCCGGCGATCGGCGGTTTGCTGGGAGAGTTCGGGCCGCGCGTTCCATTTTTCGTGGCGGCGGGGCTCTCGCTCCTCAACTTCGTCTATGGCTGGTTCGTGCTGCCGGAAACTCTCGCGCCCGAGAACCGGAGGCCCTTCCGCATGGCGCGCTCCAACCCCATCGGCACGCTCAAGGTGTTCCGGAAATACCGGGGCGTGGTGCCGCTGGGCGCCGTGATGTTCCTGTACTTCCTGGCGACGGCCGTTTACCCGGCGATCTGGGCCTTCTGGGGAATTGCCGCCTTCGGCTGGACCGAGGCGACCGTGGGGCTCACTCTGGCCGCATTCGGCCTCGTCACCGCCATCGTGCAGGGCGGGCTCACGGGTCCCGCCGTGACGTGGCTCGGCGAGCGGAAAACGGTGGTGGTGGGCCTTGCCGCGGGGGTGATCGCCATTTTCGGCTATGGGCTGGCGCCGGGGCTCGTCGCGGTGCTCGTGCTCCTTGTGATCCATGCGCCGGAGGGCTTCGTGCACCCCGCCCTCACCGCGCTGATGTCGCGGGAGGCGCCGGAGGATGCTCAAGGGGAACTGCAGGGCGGCATCGCCAGCCTGCAGAGCATCGGGCTTCTCATCGGCACCCTGTTCTTCGCGCAGGTGTTCGGCCTCTTCATGAAGCCGAACCCGTGGATCGTCTCGCCCAGCGTGGCCTATTTCATCGCGGGTGTGCTGATGCTGCTGACGCTCGCCTATTTCCTCACGCTGAGGCCCGCAAAGCCCGTCACTCGACCGTGACGGACTTCGCGAGGTTTCGCGGCTGGTCCACGTCGGTGCCCATGAACACGGCGGCGTGGTAGGCGAGGAGCTGAACCGGCACGGCATAGAGCAGCGGGCTGATGAAGGGATGCGCCTTCGGTACACGGATGGAGCGGAAGGCCTTGTGCTCGTTGTCCTTCATTCCGTGTTCGTCCGTGAGCAGAACGATCTTGCCGCCGCGAGCCGCCACCTCCTCCATGTTGGAGATGGTCTTCTCGTAGAGCTCGTCATGCGGTGCGATGACGATGACCGGAACAGTCTCGTCGATCAAGGCAATGGGACCGTGCTTCAGTTCGCCCGCGGCATATCCCTCTGCATGGATGTAGGAGATTTCCTTGAGCTTGAGCGCGCCTTCGAGGGCGATCGGATAGTTGATGCCGCGGCCAAGGAACAGCACGTCGCGGGCACTCGCCACCTCCCGCGCCACCTCGGCGATGTGCTTCTCGTCCTTCAGGATTTCCGCCATATGGCGAGGCGCCATGATCAGCGCTCCGACGAGCTCCTTCTCCTGTTCCGCGGTGATGGTGCCGCGCAGCTTGCCGGCGAGTATGGCGAGGCAGGCGAGAGCCGTCAGCTGGCAGGTGAAGGCCTTGGTGGAGGCAACACCGATCTCGGGGCCGGCATAGGTGCGGAAGACGAGCTCGCTCTCCCGCGCGATCGTCGATTCCGGCACGTTGACGATGGCGAGCGTGTGCTGGCCCTGCGCCTTGCAGTAGCGCAGCGCCGCGAGTGTATCCGCCGTCTCGCCGGACTGCGAGACGACGATGGCCAGCCCGTGCTTCGGCAGCGGCGCCTCGCGGTAGCGGAACTCGGATGCGATGTCCACCTCCGTCGGCAGCCTGGCGATGCGTTCGAACCAGTATTTGGCTGCGAGCCCGGCATAGGAGGCCGTGCCGCAGGCGGTGATGGTGATGCGGTCCAGCCTGGCGAAATCGAAGGGCAGCCTCTGCGGAAGGCGCACCACGCGCTGGGCGAAATCGACGTATTCGGCCAGGGTGTGGCCGATCACCTCCGGCTGCTCGGCGATTTCCTTGGCCATGAAGTGGCGGTGGTTGCCCTTGTCCACCAGCATTGTGGTGGCCTGGCTGAAGCTGATGGGCCGCACGACCTGGCGGCCCTCCGAATCGAAGACCGCAAGCGAGCTGTGGGTGAGAACCACCCAGTCGCCATCCTCGAGATAGGTGATGCGATTGGTGAAGGGGGCGAGTGCTATGGCGTCGCTGCCAAGGAACATCTCGCCCTCGCCATGGCCGACGGCGAGCGGGGGCCCGTTGCGTGCGCCGATCATCAGGTCCTCCTCGCCCTTGAAGAGCATGGCGAGCGCGAAGGCGCCCTGGAGGCGCGGGAGAACCTTGCGCACCGCCTCGCGGGGATTGAGCCCCCGCTTCAGCTCGCGCGCCAGGAGATGTGCCACCACCTCGGTATCGGTCTCGGTGGCGAAGAAGGTGCCCTCCGCCGCGAGCTCATCCTTCAGTGTGCGAAAGTTCTCGATGATGCCGTTGTGGACGACGACGACATCGCCCGCCACATGCGGGTGGGCGTTGGCCTCGGTGACGCCGCCGTGCGTGGCCCAGCGCGTGTGGCCGATGCCGGTCGTGCCGGCGAGCGGTTCGCGCACCAGGAGATCGGCCAGGTTCTTGAGCTTTCCCACCGCGCGGCGGCGCTCGATGCCTGCACCGGTGAGTGTCGCGACACCCGCCGAGTCGTAACCGCGGTACTCGAGGCGGCGCAGCGCCTCAACGATGTTCTCCGCCACCGGCGCCTTGCCGAGGATGCCGACGATTCCGCACATGGATGATCAGACCTACACTTTCTTCCGCGCGGCCTTCTTGGCCGCCTTGATGTCCCGGTAGCGCGCCGCCCAGCCTTCGCGCAGCTCGAGTTCGGCGCGGGTCATGGCCAGCGCATCGGCGGGCACGTTGCGGGTGATGACGCTGCCCGCCCCGATCGATGCGCCGTCCCCCACCTTCACCGGCGCCACCAGCGCGGTGTTGGACCCGACGAAGACATTCTCGCCGATGTCGGTCAGGTGCTTCTCGAAGCCGTCATAGTTGCAGGTGATGGTGCCCGCGCCGATGTTGCTCTTCGCACCCACGCGCGCGTCGCCGATGTAGCTCAAGTGATTGGCCTTGGCACCCTCCCCGATCACCGCCTTCTTCACCTCGACGAAGTTGCCGACATGGGCCTCGCGGCCGATTTCCGCCCCGGGCCGCAGCCTTGCGTAGGGGCCGATGCGGGCCCCGCGGCCGATCCGGGAACCCTCGAGATGCGAAAACGCCAGGATCTCGACGCCGTCTTCCACCGTGACGCCGGGGCCGAAGACGACGTGCGGCTCGACCACCACGTCCTGGCCCAGCACCGTATCGGCCGAGAAGAAGACCGTGTCCGGGGCGACGAGCGTGGCGCCGTTGAGCATGTGGAGGCGGCGATAGGCGGCCTGCAGCCTTGCCTCGATCTCGGCGAGCTGCGTCCGGTCGTTGACGCCCGAGACCTCCGCCTCGGGGCAGGTGGCGAGCGCGCAGGGCCTTCCGGCGGCCGCGGCCAGCGCCACGAGGTCCGTAAGGTAGTACTCGCCCTTGGCATTGGCGTTGCCGATCTTCGGCAGCAGCGACCAGAGAAGTGCTGCATCGATCGCGATGATTCCGGAGTTGCAGAGTGTCAACGCCCTTTCGCCTTCGCTGGCATCGAGTTCCTCGCGGATCGCCACCACCTGACCGGCGGCGTTGCGGATGAGCCTCCCATAGCCGTGAGGGTTCTGCGCCTCGAAGCCGAGGACGGCCATGCCCTCCTCCTCCGCCAGTCCCGCCAGCCGCATCAGGGTCTCGGCGGCGATCAACGGCACGTCGCCATAGAGCACCAGCACCGTACCGCGAAAATCTGCAAGGGCCGACTTGGCCATCGACACGGCATGGGCCGTGCCGTGCCGCTCCTCCTGGGTGGCGACCGCCACATCGGGGAAGATGCGGCGGGCCTCGGCCGAGACGGCGTCCATGCCCGGCCCCGCGACGATGACGGCGCGATCGGGCGCCAATTGCCGCGCGGCATGCAGCACGTGGCCTAGCAGGCTCCTTCCCCCGGCGCGGTGCAACACCTTGGGCAGGGAAGATTTCATCCGCGTGCCCTTGCCCGCAGCGAGCACGACGATAGCGTTGCCGGTCATCCGAGCCTGTTCGAAATCGAGAATCCCATGGCCCCGGGTAGCATGTCTCGTGCCGGGAGGCGAGTGCATCCGGCCCATCCGCTATTGACCCGTCCTCCACCCCCCTCTATGTTCCGCCCGCATCCGCCGGGCCCTACCCCCGGCTGTGGGCCCGTAGCTCAGCGGTAGAGCATCTGACTTTTAATCAGAGGGTCTCGGGTTCGATCCCCGACGGGCTCACCAATGAAATCAAATATTTACTGACAAATCACTACCCTTTGCGAGGCCGCCATATCCGTTTCGGCTAACGCTGGGCTAACGGCAGGGCTCGGAACTGGCTCTGAGTGCTTATCTGACAGCGCAGGAGAACCCCGCCCCGGCTCACAGGGCGGGGCTAGCCATGCTGAGGCCTACGCTTCGGCAGACACCGGGAAGGCCACGGCGCGGTCAAAGCGAGGCAAAGATAGTCAATCGCACGAGTCCCGTGGTTGTGCCAATTATGCAACTAACCGCATCTTTTGCGGGCGCGGAGATAGCACAGCGATTGCGGTGTGATAAAAGAAAGTCCTCGATTACTTGCAGGAGATGAGTCGTGTTCAAGAAGTCATCGATTGCCGCCCTGATCTCCATTGGCCTGCTCGGAGGCACTGCCCACGCTGCCGATATCGTCCCGGCGCCTGGATACGATTGGACAGGTTTCTACATCGGCGCCAACGTCGGTTACGGATGGGGTGATACCGAGTATACTTATGAAGGGCTTATGGGGCCGTCCTCGTCGGTTGATTTCGATTACGATGGCATCGTGGGCGGCGGAGCAATTGGTTACAATTGGCAGCACGACAGCATCGTCTTCGGCATCGAGGCCGATATCAGCGCTTCTGGAATCAGTGGTGACGAGACGAGACCGCCCGAAGAAGCTCCGTGTTATGAGGAGGGGTGTTCTGCGGACATCAATTGGTTCGGTACCGGCAGAGTTCGAGTCGGCTATGCACTCGATAACGTGATGCCTTTCATAACTGGTGGTGTCGCTGCAGTAGGCTTAGAAGGCGATGCCGATGAGGGGGCATGCGGTTTTGTTGGCAGCTGCGGTTTTGATGATACGAAGTGGGGTTGGACCGTTGGCGGCGGCCTCGAGCTTGGATTGACAGAATCGTGGTCGGCAAAGGCCGAGTATCTTTACGTCGGGGTTGATGCACCGGACTTCAACGAGGACAGCACGAGTGCCGATGACCTTGATTTCAGTGTCATTCGTGTTGGTGTGAATTATCGTTTTTATTGAGAGTTGCCCGCTCCTTGGGTTTGGGGGAGAGCATTTGCTCTCCCCTTATTGTTTGACTCTCCGCGAGGGCTAGCCATGGGGCTACAGGCGCGCCCGACATTTATAGTTGCGGTGGAAGGAGAGCGGATAATTTCTTATTGCCGTGAATGTAGCGGGCCTTCGACAGCGAGACGCAGAGGTCAGACCCCCAGCTTGCGCCATCCTGCTACGAAGAGGGTCCTTTTTGGCGAGGCCAAAGGGGCAGTCGTGGACCACGGTTCGGGCAGGATTACTCCTGGCGGTACTAAGCTCCTCTGAGCAAGACAGCGGAGGGCAGCCTTTCAGTGGGCACGAAGAAGATCTGCAGGGGCGGTTCAATGGGGCGGGAGTTGCCACCAACGATCAGCCCGGTCAAAGTTGCCTCGTAGATATTGAGCTGCGACCCCCGAGAGACCATCGTGCTGACACTGCCGATGTTCCTGACGACGTAGCGGACCTTCGTGGCATGCACGCAGACAACCTTGTCTTGGTTCACCATCTCAACCACACCCTGGAATGGAATCCCCCTACCGGCTTCCTTGAACACCATTTCAACCTGGGCTTTGGTGTTGCAGAATAGGCCGTTCAGCGCATGCCTGTCGTTTGCTAGAGTAGAAGCTGTCGCGAGGACGATTGCGGCGGTCGCGACGACAGGTCCTGCCAGCATGAGCGGTAGACGAGCTCGACGATGATATGACAAGGGCTCCCTCCAACATGGATGCCTTCGGATGCATTCAGAAAACGTACAGGGTGGATTCTTTATAGTCCCGAAGGATACGGGGAATTCTTCCGAATGCGTTGAGGATCGAGGTGCCGATGTCGCCGATGGATGACCCGCGCTACGTCTTCGGACGCTTCGAGTACGACCCACGCAGGAGGATCCTGCTGAAGGACGGCATGCGCATTGGCATTGGGCCGCGTGCCCTGGCCTTGCTTGAAATCCTCCTCAATGCTGGCGGCAAGACCGTCACCAAGGCCGATCTCATCGAAGGCGCCTGGAAGGATGCCGAGATCGAGGAAAGCAACCTGACGGTCCAGATCGCGAACCTGCGCAAAATTCTTGGGAGATCAAGAAGCGGCAGTGATTGGATCGTGACCGTGCAACGAAGCGGATATCAATTCAACGATCCTGATCAGCGGGTAAAGTCCATTCACGGAGACCTTCCTGCCGATCCTGCCACCACAGTGAAGCCGCTGGCCTTAGCCGTTCTTCCGTTCAGGAACCTGAGCAGTGACCCGGAGCAGAAGTTCTTCGCCGACGGACTTACCGAGGACATCACGACTGCATTGGGCAGACTGAAGGGCCTCTTGGTGATCGCGCGGACCACGATGTTCGGCTACGAGAACAAGGTGGTGGACGTGATAGCCCTGGGGAAGGAGCTGGGTGTTGGCTACGTGCTTGAAGGCAGTGTACGTAAATCGGGAGATCAGGTGCGTGTTACCGCGCAATTGATCGACGCCACCACAGGCCGTCATCTTTGGGGCAATCGCTATGATAGCCCGCTCGTCAAGGTGTTTACCGTGCAGGACGAGATCAGTGCCAGTGTGATCGCCTCGATTGGACCTGAGCTCGTCGTGGCCGAGTATGTTCGTGCGAGTCGCAAGAGATCTCAGAACCTCGATGTATGGGAGTGCAACATCCGTGCCTTGTTTCTGAGTTCCCGGATGTCGGAGGAGACAAGCCGCGAGTCTCTGGTCCTGTTGAACCGCGCCCTGGCGCTCGACGGCCGTTCAGCTCTGGCCTTGGGCCTCAAAGCATGGATCGTGACGTGGCGTGCTGCTCAGGGCTTCGATGATTTTCAGCGTGCCGCAGCAGATGCAAAGGCAGCTTCGGATGAAGCCATTGCCGCTGACGACAGTGAACCTTGGGCGTGGGCGGGACAAGGCAGTTTTCATATCTCCACGCGTCAGACGGCAGCAGCAGTTGCTGCCCTGAGCGAAGCAACTCGGCTTAATCCGAATTTTGCAATGGCTCATGGATTGCTCGGCATCGCCCATGCCTTCGGCGGCCAATGTGCAAAGGCCGTTTCGTGCATTGACTATGCCGCACGCCTCAGCCCGCGCGAGATCTTCCATGGCGCCATTCCTCAGCAGTATGCCTTTGCCCATTTTCAAGGGGCAGACTATGCGCAAGGATTGGAGTGCGCCCTCAGAGCTCACCAGCTACGACCCGGCCATCTCTATCCGATGATCATTGCCGTCGCGTGTTCCGGGCATCTTGGCGAAAGGGCGTCGGCAGAAGGAATGGTAGCCAGGATGAAGCGTGAATACCCTCATGTCACCGCTGACTGGGTGGGTGCCACCGTTCCTTATGTGTTGGCCGAGGACAGACAGCGGCTGACGGTCGGACTGCAGAAAGCCGGTATGGAATAGGACGCGGGAACCCCCGACCTCATCGGCGGCAAGACAAGTGACGCTCCCTGTGCGGAACCGCACAGATGCCGCCGCAGTTCAACGTGTTGAACCCGGTAGAGGTCAGCGGACATGAGCGAGTACAAGGTGGGCTATTTCGTGGGGAGCCTGGCGCGGGACTCCATCAACCGCAAGCTCGCGAAGGCCCTCGTGCGGCTCGCTCCCGCAGAGCTGGTGTTCACTGAGATCACCTTCGCGAACCTGCCCCTCTACAGCTACGATTACGATGCCGATTTTCCCAAGGTTGCCAGGGAGTTCAAGGATAGCATTGCCGCCGTGGACGCGGTGCTGTTCGTGACGCCGGAGTACAACCGCTCCATCCCCGGCGCGCTGAAGAATGCGATCGACTGGGCTAGCCGGCCCTACGGGCAGAACTCCTTCACGCGAAAGCCATCCGCGATCATCGGCGCTTCGCCGGGCGCCATCGGAACCGCAGTGGGCCAGCAGCACCTGAAGAGCATACTGGGGTTCTGCAACTCGCCGATGATGAATGCGATCGAGGCCTACATTCAGTTCAAGCCGGGCCTGATCACCGACGACGGCGAGGTCACGGTGGAGTCCACCGAAGGTTTCCTGCGCAACTTCATGACCGAATACCGTGATTTCACCCGCCGCGTTCTGTCGGTTTATCCGCGGTCCCCGGCGAACTGACTGCCTTTCCGGCAACCGGACAATCCTACAGCGTGACTTGAGAGTCGTAGAGCTTGCTCCAGTAATCCGGGTCGCCGGCCGCGCGCTGCGCATGCCAGGGCATTTCCGAGAACCGCTGCCTGAGACGTTCTACTTCCGCTGCCCGGCGCTCCAGCTCCTGGGCGGAAATCACCCCGTCTTGCCACAGCTTCATCAAGCCCGGGCTTGCCTGAATAGTTGTCGATGGCACAGGGCGTGAAACGGATCTCAACGCCTGCAGAGTTTCGCATGCGCCATCGGGGTTCGGAGAAGGCGTGGGGATCTCCCGATCCATCGGCCGAGAAAGCTGCGCCGCTTCTTCAAGTCTTCTCGCAGCGCGAGCCATGGTCAGGCATTTCTGTTGCTGCGCAAGCAATCTCTACTTCGCCGAGAGGGATGGCACCTTCCGGGCCTTCCGGCCGCATTCTTCCGCCCGGAGAATCCAGTCTCTGCTCTGCATTGCCAATCTCCTTCCCAGATTGGAATGGCGCCACATCGTAGCATCTGCGTCATGCAGCCGATAGAGACACCGCCGTGTCAGATGGCCGCTCTGGTGAATCACACGGTCGGCGCTAGCGAGCGCTATCGGCCAACACCCTTGGGGCGAGGCGCGCCAGGCAGGTGCGGCACAGGTCTTCGGCCTGGGCCTGGGACCAAGACTCGGTGTAGCACCGCAGTTCGGGGGCGTTACCCGACAGCCGGATGTGGACGATGTCGCCCGATTCCAGGGTGACACGCACTCCGTCGGTGCGGTCGATGGTGCGCCAGGCGCCCGCGCCGCCCGTCAGCAACGCGACGACGGTTGGCGCGTCCGTGTCGGCCAACGCGATGACGTGCTGGCAGCGTTCAGGTTCGACGCCCTGCAAGCGGTCGCTTGCGGTGTGGCGGTCGATGTCCTCGAGCAAGGCCGAGACGGAAGAGCCGGTGCGCCGTGCGCGTGACAGGAGAAGCAGGACCGGCAGGATCGCATCCCGCGTCCTGAGCGGGGCGAGCGTGCCGCCAGCGAGCGTCACTGTGCTGCCGAGCAGGAGGCCGCCATTCGCTTCATAGCCGACTACCGGGTGGAGCCGCGCCTCGTCCATTCCGGCGATGACATGGGGAGAACCGATGCGGGTGCGGATCACCTGCTGGACCGCGCCGCAACGCTCGAGCGCCGTATTGCTGCTGACGGGCGTCACCACGGTACGCGCGCCGAGTTCAAGCGCGCAGATCAGGCCCAGAACGTCGCCGCGCAGCCAGGTACCTTTCTCGTCCGCCACCAGGGGCCGGTCGGCATCGCCGTCCGTTGTGACGACGGCATCGAGCGCATGTGCACGGCACCAGCGCGGCGCGGCCTCGCGGTCCTCCGGTCGCACGGCCTCGGTGTCGATCGGGACGAAATCGTCGCTGCGGCCAAGGCTAACGGTTTCGGCGCCGAGATCCTTCAGCAGCCGGTGCAGAAGGTCGCGGGCCGCCGAGGAATGCTCGTAGACGCCAATGCGGAATCCCTCCAGCGCCTTCTTCCCGAAGGCGCTGCGGTAGCGTGCGAGATAGAGTGCGAGCGGCCCCGGGTCCGGCTCCGGCAGGTCGCAGGCGGGCGGCGGGCCGAAATGCGGCGGCGTGAAGGACAGGATCTTCTGCTCGTCCTCCTTCGTGATCTCGCCATGGGCGTGATAAAACTTGATGCCGTTCCGGTCGAAGGGGATGTGACTTCCGGTGACCATGATGGCGGGCAGGCCCAGGCTCTGAGCCGCGAACGCAAGTGCCGGCGTGGGCAGCACCCCGGCATTTACGACCTCGATCCGCGCCTCCTGCGCCGCTGCCGCGCAGGCCGCGGCGATACCGGGGCTGCTCGGGCGCAGATCCTGCCCGATGAGGACACGGCCCCGGCGGGGCTCGACAATCGAGAGGAAGGCCTGCGCATAGGCGTGGCACAGCGCCGGCGTGAGATCGGCGACGCGGCCGCGGACGCCGCTCGTTCCGAAGCCCGCCCCGGCACGTGCGGCCATTTCGCCGAGGGTCGATGCCGTGGCCGCCTTGTCCCGCACGCTCATGAATGGCACACGTCAGGAACGCGCATAAGCGTCTTCATGGCGGACGATGTCGTCCTCACCGAGATAGGCGCCCGTTTGCACCTCAATGAGCGCCACCGGATCAGGGCCCGGGTTTTCCAGGCGGTGCTTTTCGCCCAGCGGAATGTAGACCGATTGGTTCTCGGAGACCAGCCGGACCTCTTCACCGATTGTCACGCGGGCCGTGCCCTCGACGACGATCCAGTGCTCGGAACGGCGACGGTGGGACTGCAGCGACAGCGCGGCACCGGGATGGACGACGATGCGTTTCACCTGAAATCGCGGGCCGAGGGCGAGGACTTCGAACCATCCCCACGGCCGGTGATCGCGCCGGAATGCGGTGACCTGCGGGGCCTGCCGCTCCTTCAGGAGAGACACCGCCTCCTTCACCCGCTGGGCTTCCGAGGTTCGGCTGATGAGCACGGCGTCCGGCATCGCGACGGCCACGATGACCTCGAGCCCGATGCCCACGAGGGCGATCCCGGCATCATCCGATCTCAGCAGGCTGTTGCGGCAGCCGAGCGCCGTGACGTTGCCGCGGCTCGCGACGCCATCGCCGTCCTGCGGGCTTTCGCCCCAGATCGCCGCCCAGCCGCCGAGGTCCGACCAGCCCCCTCGGTAGGGCATGGCGAGAAGATTTGTCGCCCGTTCCATGATGGCATAATCGATGGAAATCGCGGATGCGGACGACCAGGCCTGCGCATCGAGCCGGATGAAGCCGAGGTCGGGCCGGGCGCCCGCCACAGCGCTCGCGACGGGCGGCATCAACTCAGGCGCCAGTTTCCTGAAGGCGCCCAGCATCACGTCGCAACGGAAGAGGAAGATGCCGGCGTTCCAGAGATGGCGTCCGCTGCTGGTCATCGCCTCGGCCTGCTCGGCAACCGGCTTCTCGACGAAGCGGGCGATCGGCACCGCCACGCCTTCAGGCAGGTCCTGCAGCGAGGACGGAAGTTCGAGATAGCCGTAACCGGTTTCCGGCCTCACCGGCGCTATTCCGAAGGTGACGATATCCCCCTCCTCCGCCCGCGGCGCGGCGCGGCGGACGGTTGCCTGGAACAGCTCGGGTTCCGGCATCAGATGGTCGGACGGGGCGACGAGCATCAGCGCATCGGGCACGGATCGGGAAATCCAGAGCGCCGCCGCCAGCACGGCGGGCGCGGTGTTGCGCGGCTCCGGTTCGAGGAGGATTGCAGCCGGCGAAATGCCCACCTCGGCGAGTTGGTCACGCACGGTGAAGCGGAATTCGACGCTGGTGACGATCACCGGCGGTGCAAACCCCTCTCCGGACAGCCGCCGCGCGGTTGCCTGAAACAGGCTTTCCTCCCCGATCAGTCGGGAGAACTGCTTCGGATGGCACTGGCGCGAAACCGGCCAAAGCCGCGTGCCCGTGCCGCCGCACAGGATGACGGGGTGAATGAGAAGATCGGACGTCATTCCCGCTCCACGAACCAAATCACACTCCGTAAGCCCGTTTCACCAGACGAGCAAGCCGCACGGAAGGGGGCATCCCCGTGACGAACTTGTCAGAAGCGCAACGGAAGATTAGGTTATGGTTGTATTCAAGCACTCAGATATGCGGAGGTTCCCAGTGAGCGAGGCAGGCCGAAGCGAAGACGAGGAAGGGATTGCCATGGTCAAACGCGTTTCGATTCTTGCCATCGCCGCGGCTGCGCTGCTCGCCGCGCCGGCGGACGTCCAGGCCAAGCGGACAGCGAAGGACAAGGCGCTCTACGAAAAGGCCCTGAAGGAGTGCAATGGACCCGCCTACCCGGGGGGAGCCCACATCCTCATCAACTACGCCGATGGCTGGTATCGGTGCGAAACACGCGACAGCCGGCGATAGACGAAAGGAAATCGCCGGCCGTGATGCCTTCACGGCCGGCGCAGTTCATCCTGAATTCAAGCCAGCGCGCACCTGCGGCGCGCTGTCAGGCAAATCCCGATTTCTGCTCCAGGCCCATCCTCTTCAGCATGGCAACCACCGGGCAAATGCCCGTGAACGAGGCCTGGATCAGATGCGCCCCGAGGATGCCCGTCACCCAGAACCAATAGGGGCTCTGATAGACACCCAAGAGAACGCTGCCGAGAACAACGATCCCCACCACCAACAGTATTGCGCGTTCGACTGTCATACCGGTTCTCCCTCAGATCGGATTGATGCTATCGCTTGATCAGTATACGGCAGAATCACCCTGCGGGAAAGCGTCGCATCGGCGGGCTGCCCGTTCCGGACCGGGTCGCCGGCCCGGCCCGCCCCACCGCGACACGCCATTCGGCCAGCACGGCGAAAGCGGCGCACAAATGACGTTTTTGGGCGGCAGCGCAGGCCGGAATTGGCCTTTAGCCTTCTCCAGGAACCCGGGAGGAGAGCTTGGAACACTCGTCGATCGATCAGATGAAGGCCGCGCGCGAGGCCTCCGTTGCGGCAACGGCAGGCGGTCCGCCGCAGCGCACCCAGAACCCGTTCTTCGGCGTCGGCCCGATCACGGACATGGCGCGGGACGAAGCCGAGAGCCGTCTTCTTCGCTTCGAGTTCGAACACTGGCTCGAGGCCAATTACCGCAAGTTCGACGACAAGGGCCGCGACGTGGGTTGCTTCACGGCCGCCGAGATCGGCCGCTCGATGCATCGGGGCTATCCGGCCGACAAGTTCCTGCTCGACATGATGCGCGAAATCCACCGCTACTTCCAGTTCCCCAAGCAGAACCGGCTGGCGGTGGGCCTTGGCGGCGGCCATTCGGGCTTCACCGTCTGCGCGCTTCACTTCCTCACCGTCAACGACCCGGCCCAGCACGTCTATGTCGACACGCCCGCCCCGGAATCGGAGCCCGCGAAGCAATCGGGATTCTTCCGGCAGAGCTGGGGTGCGCAGATCGTGGAGATGATGCGCTATGCGCGGAACGGCGATGAAGCGCGCATTCATTTCGCCAAGTCCGAAGGTGCGATCCCCTCCTCCGACATGCTGGAACGCATGGGCATCAAGGTGTTCTTCGGCGTCGGCCACGAAACCACGGGCGCCACCACCTATTCGCGGGCCGAGATCCTGGAGCTTCTGGACTGGATCGACCGCAACCCGGCCGAACACCATGCCATTCTCGATGCCACGTCCATGCTGGGCGCCATGCCATGGGGCGAAGAGATCGTGGCGCAGGTCATGGCGAAGTGCTGCCTGTTCATGCCGTTCCAGAAGGCGATCGGGGGCATCTCCGGCTATTTTCTGGTTTCCTTCACGCCCCGTGCCCTGGCACTCGTCGAGGAAAACCAGAAGAAACCCTCCTGGGCCATTCCGCGCCAGCTCAAGCTCGCGGCACCGGTCGATCCGAAGCTGCCCCTCACCGGCGAGCGGAGTGTGAAGCTGGGGCCGATCTACGACCCGGAAGAAAACCGGATGGTAGGCGGCGTCATCAATACCTTCTCAACCCTCGCCTTCGCCGAGACCACCTTCGGCCTGCTGCGGGTGGAGAAGAAGATCGGTTCCGTGGCCGAGCTCAACCGCCGGTCGGAGCTCAACCGCGCCGCCATCAATGAATGGATGAGCAACTCCTCGCTGTTCGAACTCGGCGTGACCAACCCGGAGAACCGCGGCGCTGCAGTCACCCTCGTGAAGGTGAAGGACGCCGCAATCACAGACGCAGGTCTTCACGCGCGTATCATCGCGAGATCGAAGCAGCTTCTCTCCTATGAGGGGATCACGCACCCCAACGGTGTGCACGAGAGCGGTCTCGACGTGGCGCGCTACATCAATGCCTTCCCCGGCACGCCCGGCGATTACCGCGCATGGATCGGCGGCATCCGCCCGGTGGAGGACATCACCGCCCTGCTCGACAACATCAAGTATGCCTACCACCGCGCCCGCATCGTGGTGCTGGAGGAGGAACTCGCCAGCCACGGCGTCACGTTCCCGGCTCCCGCCTCGGGAGCTGATCGTCCGCGCAAGGATGACCCCGATCGCGCCTATGCCGTGCTGATCTGCGATCCCGTGGGGCTCCAGCCGGGGCCGGACGGAAAGCCCGATCATTCCGCCGTCAAGGCGCATGTCGAGGCTCATGGCAGCGTGTTCCACGACGCTCCGCTCAAGAACGCGGCGAAGCTCGAGAAAGGAAAAATTCATTTCTTCTACCAGCCGGACCTCTCCAAGCCGGATGAGATCAGGCCGCTGACCGACAAGGGCCAGTATGACGCGGTGATCGCTGCGGCCACCTTCCTGCCCAAGGAAGCCGTGTTCCGCGAAGGTGGCGTGCGGATCGGTGCCGGCACCGGCAACATGGGTTCCTCCTCATGGGGCGGCGGCAACGGCGAAGGCGGCGGAGCGCCGCTGATGAATACCCCCTCCTTCAATAGCCGCGCAACCGCGCAGATGGCCTTCAAGGCGCTGCTGAAGGTGGCGCCCGACCTTCCGGTCGAGGAGATGCACAGGCTTACCGCCGCGGGCCAGTTCGACACCGGACGCGACCTCAAGAACTTCCCGACCGAGAAGATCGAGGGCAAGCGGATGGCCATCATCGGTTACGGCAATATCGGCCGCGAAATGGCGAAGCTGGCCCAGGCCTTCGGCATGAGCGTAGCCGTCCACGCAAGGCTCCGCCATCGCGAATGGATCGAGTCGGAAGGCTTCATCTTCGCGGACACACCGGAAGACGCCGCGCGCGGGGCCGACGTCCTGTCGGTGCACACGGGGCTCGGTCCGCTCAACTCAGCCACCGGCAAGTATGCCAATGCGAACGTCGTGAGCGCCGCCGTGCTCGCTGGCCTCAACGACGGCGCCATCCTCATCAACTATGACCGCGGCGAGTGCGTGGACGTCTCGGCACTGGACGCCGCCATGGCATCCGGCAAGGTACGCCATGCCGCCATCGACGCCGATCTCTTCGTCAATGCCGAAACGGGTGCCAAGAGCGGACCGATGGTTCCCTATCTGCCGCTGGCGGATAAGTACAAGGGACGCATCGAGCTCCTGCCCCACGCGGCCGCCGACACCGAGCACGTCTCGCGCGTCGAAGGGGCCAAGCAGGCGGTGGACCAGATCGTCAATGCCATCCGCTTCCGGGAAGTCATCAATCTCAAGGGCGATCTCCCGGCTGGATATTCCGTTGGCGGAGCGAAAACGGTGGCCGGGGTGGGCAAGTGTTCCGGCCAGACGATCGCCCGCGCGGTTGCGGACCGCACCGCCGCGGAAGACCTGCGCGCCAAGGTCGAGAGCATGGCGGCGATCCTGGGAGCGCTCGCGACGGCCGGCACCGAGGAGCGCCGCCAGATGCTCATCGAGCGGCACGGCGCAGCGCTGGTGAAGAGCTTCAACGCCTATGCCACGCTCATGCGCAAGCTGGGGATCGAAGGGCCCTATGCCTGAGGCAGCGCGCGCTCGACGAGCCGCGCCCAGAAGGCGGGGCCCGTGACGAGCAGCGCGTCGTTGAAATCATAGCCGGGGTCGTGGAGCATCGGCCCCGGCCCCGCGCCCAGCCCGAAATAGCAGGAGGGCACGACCTCCTGCATGTAGGAGAAATCCTCCGAAAACATGAAGGGGCCACGCAAGTCCACCTTGGCGGGGTCCTGCCCTGCCGAGAGAGCCACCTCGCGCACCAGGGCCGCCTCGTCGGCCGCGTTGAAGCCCGCGGGATAGCTCCAGCTGTCATGCCCGATCTCGATTTCCGCCGTGCAGCCGAAGGATTTCGCGTGCGCCGTGGCGAGATCGCGGATGCGGGCCAGCACCTGCTCGCGCACCGGCTTCGTCACCGTGCGAATGCCCACCAGCAGCCTCACCTCCTCAGGGATGACGGTCGCCATCGAGCCACCATTGATGGCGCCCACGGTCAGCACCGCCGGGTCATGCGGATCGATGTTGCGGGAGACGATCGATTGCAGCGCCATCACCAGGCTCGAAGCCGCGACGATGGGATCCACCGCCTTCTGCGGCAGCGCGCCGTGGCCGCCCACGCCCCGCACGGTGATGCCGGCGATGTCGACGGCCGCCGTGATGGGCCCCGGCCGCACGAGCACCTGGCCCAGCGGTTCGCCCGGCAGGTTATGCAGCGCATAGACGGAGTCGCAAGGAAAGCGCTTGAACAACCCGTCCTCGATCATGCGGAGCGCGCCGCCCTGGTCCTCTTCCGAGGGCTGGAAGATCAAGTGCACGGTGCCATCGAACTTCCTTGTCTCGGCAAGGTAGCGGGCGAGACCCAGCAACATGGTGGTGTGGCCGTCATGGCCGCAGGCATGCATCTTGCCGGCGAACTTCGATGCATGGGGAAGGTTCGTCTGCTCCTGGATGGGCAGCGCGTCCATGTCGGCGCGGATGCCGATCACGCGTGAGGACGAGCCATTGCTGATCGTACCGACCACACCCGTCCTGGCGATGCCCGTCGTCACCTTGAAGCCGAGGCGTGAAAGCTCCTCCGCCACGACTTTCGCCGTGCGCACCTCCTCAAACAGCATTTCGGGATGCGCATGGATGTCACGCCGGATGGCGGAAAGCTCGGGCAGATGCTTCTTCAGTATGTCTTCGATCATCGCTTCTGCGGTACCATTCTCTCGAGATAGCCGAAGGCCCAGACGGCCATGAAGGTCAGGCACATGTAGATGACGGCAAGGAGCATCAGCGGCTCGTAGACGATGTAGGTGTCCTGCGTGATGCGGTTCCTGACCACGCCGGCGAGGTCCATCACAGTCACCGTCATGGCGAGCGGGGTCGCCTTGAGCTGGAGAACCATCTCGCCGGCGAGCGTCGGTAGCACGAGGCGCACGGCGCGTGGGAACCACACGCGCGTCAGCACCTTCCAGGGCGACATGCCGAACGCCCGCGCCGCCTCGAGCTCCCCGCGCGGCACGCCGAGAAACGCGCCGCGCATGATTTCACCCTCGTAGCCTGCTGCCGAGATCGTGAAGGCCAGCAGCGCATACCAGAAGGCATCGAGCCGGATCAGCCACATGAAGTCCTGCCGGAACTCCGGATAGACCATGGCGATCTTCGGGAAGAGCGAGCCCAGCCCGTAATAGATGAGCCAGAGCTGCAGCAGCAGGGGCGTGCCGCGGATCACCGTGCAGAAGCCACGGGCGATGGCGCCGAGCCAGCGCGGGCCCGTCACCTGTACGAGACCGATCGGGATCGCCAGGATCATTCCGAGTATGGACGAGAGGATCCAGAGGACCAGGGTCAGCCACAGGCCGTGGAGCAGCAGCGGATAGTATTTCGCGAGCCAGTCCCAGCGTGAGGCCGCCACGAGCCAGTAGAGCAGTCCGGCAGCGATTGCGGCCAGTGCCAGCACCACAACGGTCTTGACGATGAGCTTGAAGAGGCCGGTATTCATCGCCACGCCCTCATGCCAGTTTCCGCTGGCCGCGGCGGACGCGGCGTTCGAGCAAGGCAAAGCCCTTCTGCGATACCAGCGTGATCGTCAGGTAGATGAGCCCGGCGGCGATGAAGAAGGTGAAGTACATCTTGGTGTTGCCTGCCGCCTGCCGTGTGGCGAGCGCAAGCTCGGTATAGCCGACGACGGCGATAAGGGCCGTGTCCTTGGTGACGATGAGCCAGAGATTGGCGAGCCCCGGGATCGCATAGGGCAACATGGAGGGAAGCGTCACGCGCCGGAAGATGAGCCAGGGAGACATGCCGAAGGCGCGGGCGGCCTCGATCTGGCCTATGGGAATGGCCTGGATTGCGGCGCGCAGCACCTCCGTCGAATATGCGCCTTGGACAAAGCCCAGCACCAGAACGGCAGCCGCAAAGCCATTGATGGCGATGGCATCATAGCCAGCGCTGGTCAGCAGCTGGTTGATGGTGGCCGTGCCGGCATAATAGAGGATGAGGATCAGCACCAGTTCGGGCACGGCGCGGACGAGGGTCGTGTAGCCTTGCATGATGCCGCGGGTGAGCGCACTGCCGCCGAGCTTGGAGAGCGCCCCCGCCGTCCCGATCAGCAGACCCAGGACATAAGCAAGAATGGCGATCGAAAGGCTCGTGGCAGCACCCCACAGGAGCTCGTCGCCATAGCCGGTCGGTCCAAAGTAGAGAATTTCTGGGAAGCCGGGTTTCAATGCCGTCGCTGCCGTCGCTGCCGTCGCTTCTTTCGAGTGGGGCCCGCGGCGATGTCGCGGGCCCCTGTGTTGCGGAGTGGAACCGCGATCAGCGGCCGCCAGACTCAGGCGTGATCATCTTGCCGACGAGTTCGGGATACTTGCTGGTGATCTCCTCGAACTTCTTGGCTTCCGCCAGCGCCGCGATGGCGGCGTTGAGCTTCTCCTTCAGGGCCGTGTCCTCCTTGCGGATGCCGCCGCCAACGCCCTCGCCGAGAATCTCGGGATCGTCCTTCACCTGGCCCTTGAGCTCGCAGCAGGCGGCGCCCTGTTCGGTCGCCAGGAACGCGTCGAGCGCGGAGCCGTCGGCCTGCACGTAGTCGAGGCGGCCGGCGGCGAGGTCGTTGTTGGCCTCGTCCTGCGTGGCGTAGGTCTTCACCTCGGCACCCGCGGGAGCGTAATATTTCTGGACGTACTTCTCGTGGATGGTCGAGACCTGCACGCCGATGATCTTGCCCTTGAGGTGGTCGGGCTCGATGTTCATGTCGCCCGTCTTGGCGCCGATGATCACGGTGGGCGTGTTGTAGTACATGTTCGTGAAATCGATCGTCTGCTTGCGCTCGGCGGTGATCGACATCGATGACCAGATCACGTCGATCTGCTTCGAGGTGAGCGCCGGAATGATTCCGTCCCAGGCCACTTCGACGAGCTCGCACTTTTCGTTCATCTGTGCACAGACGGCATCCATCAGGTCGATCTCCCAGCCGACCCACTTGCCGGAGGCATCCTTCGAGGTGAAAGGCGGATACGGCTCTGCGGCGACACCGAACTTGATGTCGGCCATGGCGGACGCGGTGCCCGCCATCATCGCGGCGGCAGCGGCGGCCGCGAACGCAAAACGACGTGTGAGTTTCATGCACTTTTCTCCCTGTTGTTCCGGGGACTGACAGTTCACCCGGTTATTGAAAACTGTCGAGCGGTCGAGGCGAACCCGCTCAGGCATGGCTGGAGGACACGAACTGGCGGCACCGGTCACTCCTCGGTGCGCCGAATACCTGCGCTGGCGGCCCCTCCTCCTCGATGACCCCCTTGTAGAGGTAGATCACGTGGCTGGAGACGTCCCGCGCGAATTTCATCTCATGCGTCACCAGGATCATGGTGCGGCCCTCCTCGGCGAGATCACGGATGACGCGCAGCACCTCGCCGACGAGTTCCGGATCGAGGGCCGAAGTGGGTTCGTCGAAGAGCATCACCTTGGGCTCCATGCACAGAGCCCGCGCGATCGCCGCGCGCTGCTGCTGGCCCCCGGAGAGGAAGGCGGGATACTGGTCGCGCTTGTCGTAGAGGCCCACCTTGTGGAGCAGCCGCTCGCCCCGCTCGACCGCTTCGGGCCTTGGTACCCCCAGAACGTGCACCGGCGCCTCGATCACGTTTTGCAGCACCGTCATGTGCTGCCACAGGTTGAAGCTCTGGAACACCATGCCGAGCCTGGTGCGGATGCGCTCGAGCTGGCGCCGGTCGGCTGGATGGAGGTCGCCGTCCTTGTGACGGCTCATCGCCACGGTCTCGCCCGTCACCTCGATCTCGCCTTCGGTCGGCATCTCGAGGAAGTTGATGCAGCGCAGGAATGTCGACTTGCCCGATCCCGAAGCTCCGATCATCGATACGACGTCTCCCTGGCGGGCGGTGAGCGACACACCCTTCAGCACCTCCAGATCACCGAACTTCTTGTGAAGGTCGTTGACGCGCACCGCAACCGGACGATTGCCGTTTCCCTTCGCCACCGCTTCCGTCAATCCTGGACTCCCCTTGGGCCTTCTTGCGGCCCCAATGTTCTTTGAAGCGCACAATAACAAGAAAACCGGCGACCGCAATTCAGCAGTTCACCGGTTTTTCCATGACGTTACGTCTGGTTTACGCAGCGAAATCCTACTCGAGCTTCGCCTTGGGCCGCCGCCGGGCGGGCTTGCGGTCCGACTTGTCGTCGTCCTCCTCACCCTCGGCCTCAGCCCGCGGCAAGGCCTTCCGCTCGGGTGCGGTCGGCAGCGCCTTCTCCTCGTCGCGGCTCAGATAGTCGAAATGCAACGCATCATCCTTGAGCAGGATGCGCACAGTGCCGCCCTTGGCCAGCTTTCCGAACAGCACCTCCTCCGCCAGCGGCTTCTTGACGTGCTCCTGGATGACGCGGGCCAGAGGCCTAGCGCCCATCTGCTGGTCGTAACCCTTTTGGGCGAGCCAGTCGGCGGCTTCCGCGGAGAGCTCGATGTTGATCTGCCTCTCGGCGAGCTGTGCCTCGAGCTGCAGGACGAACTTCTCCACCACCTTCCGCACAACGGCTGGCGGCAGGTGGCCGAAGGGAATGACCGCGTCGAGCCGGTTGCGGAACTCCGGGGTGAAGAGGCGCTGAATCGCCTCCATGTCGTCGCCCTCGCGCACGCTGCTGCCGAAGCCGATCGCCTCGCGCGCCATGTCCTGGGCGCCGGCGTTCGTCGTCATGATCAGGATCACGTTACGGAAGTCGACCGACTTTCCGTTGTGGTCGGTGAGCTTCCCGTGGTCCATCACCTGCAGCAGGATGTTGAAGAGGTCCGGATGCGCCTTCTCGATCTCGTCCAGCAGCAGCACCGAATAGGGATGCTGGTCGATGCCGTCGGTCAGCAGGCCGCCCTGGTCGAAGCCGACATATCCGGGAGGCGCGCCGATCAGGCGGGAAACCGAGTGCCGTTCCATGTACTCCGACATGTCGAAGCGCAGCATGTTGACGCCCAGCACCTCGGCGAGGCGCTTGGCCACCTCCGTCTTGCCGACGCCGGTGGGGCCGGAGAAGAGATAGCAGCCGATGGGCTTCTCGGGCTCGCGAAGACCCGCGCGAGCGAGCTTGATCGCGGCGGCGAGCGCTTCGATCGCCTTGTCCTGGCCGAAGACCATGCGCTTCAGCTCGGTGTCCAGGTTCTTGAGGACCGTGGCGTCGTCCTTGGACACGGTCTTGGCGGGAATGCGCGCCATGGTGGCGATGGTGGCCTCGATCTCCGGCACGCCGATCACCTTGCGGCGCTTGTCCTCGCTCACGAGCATCTGCGAGGCGCCGGTCTCGTCGATCACGTCGATCGCCTTGTCGGGCAGCTTGCGGTCGGCCATGTAGCGGGCCGAAAGCTGCACCGCCGTCTCGATGGCATCGTCCGTGTAGCGGACCTTGTGGAATTCCTCGTAGTAGGGCTTGAGCCCCCTGAGGATCTCGATCGCATCGGGGATCGAAGGCTCGTTGACGTCGATCTTCTGGAAACGGCGGACGAGGGCCCGGTCCTTCTCGAAGTGCTGGCGGTATTCCTTGTAGGTGGTGGAGCCGATGCAGCGCAGCGAGCCGCTGGCGAGCGCCGGCTTCAGCAGGTTCGAGGCATCCATAGAGCCGCCGGAGGTGGCGCCGGCGCCGATCACGGTGTGAATCTCGTCGATGAACATGATCGCGCCGGGGCGCGACTCGATCTCTTTCACCACGGCCTTGAGCCGCTCCTCGAAATCGCCGCGGTAGCGCGTGCCGGCCAGCAGCGCACCCATGTCGAGCTGATAGACAGTGCAGTTGAGGAGAACCTCCGGCACCTCGCCGTTGATGATCTTGCGGGCCAGGCCCTCGGCTATGGCGGTCTTGCCCACACCCGGGTCGCCCACGAACAGGGGGTTGTTCTTCTGGCGGCGGCACAGGATCTGGATGGTGCGGCGCACCTCTGCCTCGCGCCCGATCAGCGGATCGATCTTGCCGTCGGCGGCCTTCTTGTTGAGGTTGATGCAATAGGCGTCGAGCGCGTCACCCTCGCCCTTCTTCTTGGCGCCGCCCTCCTCGCCGCTGTCGGAGCTGGCGGAACCCTGCTGGTCCTGGTCGACCCCGCGCACGGGCCGGGCCTCCGAGAGGCCGGAACGCTTGGCGATGCCGTGCGAGATGTAGTTCACGGCGTCGTAGCGCGTCATGTCCTGCTCCTGCAGGAAATAGGCGGCATGGCTTTCGCGCTCAGCGAAGATGGCGACCAGAACGTTTGCCCCGGTCACCTCCTCGCGGCCGGAGGACTGCACATGGATCACGGCGCGCTGGATCACCCGCTGGAACCCGGCGGTGGGCTTGGAATCCTCGCGATCGGCGGCGATCATCTGGCCAAGTTCGTTGTCGATGTAGTTGGTGAGGCTGCGGCGCAGCACGTCGAGGTCGACGTTGCAGGCCTTCATCACGGCGGCGGCGTCCTTGTCTTCCGTGAGGGAGAGCAGCAGGTGCTCCAGCGTCGCATATTCGTGCCGGCGTTCGTTGGCCAGTGCCAGGGCGCGGTGGAGCGCCTTTTCGAGACTGCGGGAGAATGTCGGCATTGGCCTATTCCTTTTCCATCGTGCACTGGAGGGGATGCTGGTGGTTGCGGGCGAAATCCATCACCTGGGTGACCTTGGTCTCCGCCACTTCGAACGTGTACACCCCACATACGCCCACACCCTTCTGGTGGACGTGCAGCATGATGCGGGTGGCCTCTTCGCGCCCCTTGCCGAAAAACCGCTCCAGCACGTGCACGACGAATTCCATCGGCGTGTAGTCGTCGTTCAAGAGCAGGACCTTGTACAGCGAAGGCTTCTTGGTCTTCGCTTCCGTCCGGGTGATGACCCCGGTCTGGTTGTCTTCTCTGTGAACGGGCTGCTTCGGCATGAGAGCAATTATATAATTCCTTCGCAACGAAAGTGGAGAGGCTTTTCGCGGCGAAATTCAGGCGGCGGTCTGAAGCCGGTAACGGCGAATGGCGGGGGAATGTTTCGCTCAGGGGACGGGCCCTCGACAGCAATGTTCGGGTCGGCACCAGAACAGCCCTGCCGCGGGAGGAGTTCCCGGGCATTTTGCCCGAGTTGGGCTTAGATGGGGTGGCGAGCGCGCGGTGACAAGGGGCTCCGGCTGCCTGTCAGCCAAAAGCCAGCTCCGCCAGGCGGCGGGACAGAGGGTGATCGGGCTTGCTCAAGCCATTGACCACGCTGAAATGGTTTTCACCGGGACTCACCTCGTACCGGCACGGGAGACCGAGACCCGCCCAGGCGGCGGGAAGCGAGCGCGCCTGCCGGAGAAACTCGAAGCTCTCCTCGCCCCCCGCCCAGCTGTCCAGCGGCAGCCGGTTCGGCACCGGCCAGAACAGCGGGCTTGCCGCCATGGCGTCGGCGGGGGTCAGCCGCAAGTCCTCGTTCATCGGGGTTGCCATCAGAGGGCGGAGGTCGAACAGGCCGCTGACCGAGAGGCAGGCCTGCACCAGGTCCGGCCTTGCGCCATAGAGCTGCCAGTCGGTCGCCGCCATGCAGGCCGCGAGGTGACCTCCCGCCGAATGCCCCACGACGAGAAGCCTTCGCCCAAATCGATTCGCGAGGAACAGGCAGCACTGGCGCAGCTCGTCGATGATATCGGGAATGGTCACCTCCGGGCAGAGCGTGTAACCCGGGATCGCCACGTCGAGGCCGTGCGCGTGCGCTCCGCGGGCCATGTGGCTGAAGACCGACTTGTCGAAGCTCCGCCAGTACCCGCCATGAATGAAGATCACGATCGGCCCCGTTCCGCCCTCCGTTGCGGTGAAGTAGTCGAGGCGGTTGCGGGTCCTCGCGCCATAGGAAAGATCGAACTCCCCTGGCGCGCCGTCGCGGAAAGCCCTTGCGGCCTCGTGCCATTCGGCGATGATCCTCGGGTGGTCGGGCACCAGTTCGCGGTTGTTGTATTCGGCTGCGATATCCATGATCGTCCTCGTGGGGGTCAGAGAAAGCGGCGGGCCGCGGCACCATGGGCGGCGCGGAGTTCGGAGACGTCGATGCCGAGCGGCACGCCATCCGCCACCCGCCACTCGCCGGCCACCATCACCCGGTCGGCGCGGTGGGCGCCGCACAGGACCAGCGCGGCGATGGGATCTCCCGCGCCCGAGAAGCGCAGTTCGTCGAGCGTGAAGAAGGCGAGATCCGCCTGCTTGCCGGTGGCGATCTCTCCGATGTCGTGGCGGCCGAGACAGCGGGCGGAGCCCTGGGTCGCCCAGCGGAGCGCGTCGAGGTGGCTGACCGATGCGTCATAGGTCAGGCGGTTGATCATCAGCGCGTGGCGCACCCCTTCCATGAGGTTCGAGGAGTCATTCGAGGCCGACCCGTCGACTCCCAATCCCACGGGTGCGCCGGCCGCCTCGAGTTCGCGGGTGCGGCACTGGCCGGAAGCCAGCACCATGTTCGAGGTGGGGCAATGGCACACGCCAACCCCATGACGCCCCAGGCGGGCGACGTCGCCATCCGAGAAGTGAATGCCATGCGCCAGCCAGGTCCGGGAGCTGAGCCAGCCTGCATCCTCCAGATAGTCGAGGGGGCTCATGCCGAAGCTGGCGCGGCAGAATTCGTCCTCGTCATGGGTCTCCGCGAGGTGGGTGTGGAGGCGGCAATCGTGTTTCTCCGCCAGCGCTCCGCAGGCACACATCAGGGATTTCGTGACGCTGAAGGGCGAGCAAGGCGCCAGCGCCACCTGGATCATCGCCCCTTCGTGGCGTTCATGATACTTGCCGATCACACGCTCGCAGTCGGCGAGGATCTCGTCCTCGTCCTGCACGACCGAGTCGGGCGGCAGCCCGCCATCCTTCTCCGAGAGATTCATCGCGCCGCGCGTCACCGTCATGCGGATGCCGAGCCGGCGCGCCTCCTCGACCTGGATGTCCATCGCTTCGCCGAGCCCATCCGGAAAGAGATAGTGATGATCGGATGTGGTGGTGACGCCCGACATCATGAGTTCGGCGAGTGCGAGGCGCGTGGCGAGGCGCAGGTCCTCGGGCCGCAGCCGTGACCAGACCGGGTAAAGCGCCCTGAGCCAGTCGAACAGCTTCTTGTTGATGGCAAGCGGGTGGGCGCGCGTCAGCGTCTGGTAGAAATGGTGGTGGGTGTTGACAAGTCCCGGCAGCACAACATGGCGCGAGGCGTCGAACACATTCTCCATGGATCGGGCGGGCATTTCACCCCTGCCGAGCAATTCCGCGATGCGCCCGTCACGCACCACGATGCCGCCCGGACAATCCGCCAGTGCGGCGAGCGGCCGCTTGATCCACAGGCTGCACAATTCGCTTCCCCCTTCTCTAACCCGGGGGTTGAACTCGCCCGGCTGTTCGGTTCAGAATACATCGCACGGGCTTAAGGGCGCTGCCAAGAAGGCTTGCCGCCTCGCCCACAGGGAGAAAACACGACATGACCTTCATGAAGAAAGCGATCGCCTCGCTCGCCGCACTCGCTGCCGTGACCGGCTTCGCCGCGGCGCAGGAGATGAAAAAGGAAATCGGACCGGGCGAAGGCCAGGTCGATATCGTCGCCTGGCCGGGCTACATCGAGCGCGGCGAAACCGACAAGAACTTCGACTGGGTCACGGAGTTCGAGAAGAAGACGCAGTGCAAGGTCAACGTGAAGACCGCCGGCACGTCGGACGAAATGGTGGCGCTGATGAACGAAGGCGGCTTCGACCTCGTCACCGCCTCGGGCGACGCCTCGCTCCGCCTGATCTCCGGAAAGCGCGTGCAGCCGGTGAACGTCGATCTGATCCCCTCCTACAAGACGGTCGATGAGCGCCTGCAGAGCGCGCCTTGGCACACGGTCGGCGGCGTCCACTATGGCGTGCCCTACCAGTGGGGCCCCAATGTGCTCGCCTACAACACCAACGTGTTCAAGGAAGCGCCGAAGAGCTGGTCGGTCGTGTTCGAGGAGCAGACGCTGCCCGACGGCAAATCGAACAAGGGCCGGATCCAGGCCTTTGACGGCCCGATCTACATTGCCGATGCCGCGCTGTTCCTGATGCACAAGAAGCCCGAACTCGGCATCAAGGACCCCTATGAGCTGACCGAGGAGCAATACAAGGCCGCGCTCGACCTGCTGCGCGCGCAGAAGCCGCTGGTGGGCCGCTACTGGCACGACGCCTTCATCCAGATCGACGACTTCAAGAACGAAGGTGTCGTGGCCTCGTCCTCTTGGCCCTTCCAGGTGAATCTGCTGAAGGCCGACAAGCAGCCGATCGACTCCACCGTTCCCGAGGAAGGCGCCACGGGCTGGGCCGACACCACGATGATGCATGTCGACGCCGCGCATCCCAACTGCGCATACATGTGGCTCGAGCACTCGATCAGCCCGAAGGTGCAGGGAGACCTTGCGGCCTGGTTCGGCTCGGTGCCCTCGGTTCCGGCCGCCTGCAAGGGCAATGCGCTGCTGGGAGACCAGGGCTGCGAAACGAACGGCATCGGCAATTTCGAGAAGATCCACTTCTGGCGCACGCCGGTGGCGAAATGCGAGTCGCAGTCCGCCGGCTGCGTGCCCTACTACCGCTGGGTCACCGACATGATCGCCGTGCTCGGCGGCCGCTGAGACCTGGCTTGATGACCTCACGCCGATCCCCGGGCAAATCCCGGGGATCGTTTTCTGCAACACTGCGCCGCGGTGCCGGATTGAGCGGCCCGGGCGTCGGGAGCCCTTCATGACGACAGCCGTCAGCTTCCAGCATGTGAGCCGGCATTTCGGCGCGGTGCGCGCCGTGGACGACGTTTCGCTCGACATCGCGGAAGGTGAGTTCTTCGCCCTGCTCGGACCATCGGGCTCCGGCAAGACGACCTGCCTGCGCCTCATCGCGGGCTTCGAACAGCCGACGTCGGGCCACATCGAGATCTTCGGCGCGACCGCCGAGGGCGTTCCGCCATACCGGCGCAACGTGAACACCGTGTTCCAGGACTATGCCCTGTTTCCGCACATGACGGTGCTCGAGAACGTCGCCTATGGCCTGATGGTGCGGGGCGTGGACAAGGCCAAGCGCCAGGCCGAGGCCGAAAAGGCGCTGGCGCTCGTGGCGCTGCCGGGATTCGGCGGGCGCCGCCCATCGCAGCTTTCCGGCGGGCAGAGGCAGCGCGTGGCCCTGGCCCGTGCGCTGGTGAACCAGCCCAAGGTGCTGCTGCTCGACGAGCCGCTGGGCGCTCTCGACCTCAAGCTCCGCGAACAGATGCAGGTGGAGCTGAAGACGCTGCAGCGCAATCTCGGCATCACCTTCGTTTTCGTGACCCACGACCAGGGCGAGGCGCTTTCCATGGCGGACCGGGTCGCCATCTTCAACGAGGGCAAGATCGCGCAGGTGGGAAGTCCGGAATCGATCTACGAGCAGCCGCAGACGCGCTTCGTGGCGGATTTCGTCGGCTCCTCCAACGTCCTCCCGCCTGTATTCGCCAAAGCGACAGGCGGGCCGGAGAAATGGTTGAGCCTCAGGCCGGAGAAGATCGCCATCCTGCGCCAGGGTGCCGTTCCCGAGGGGCGCCACGGCGCAGAGGTCACCGTAAGGGCCGTTCATTACCAGGGCGCGGGAACCCGACTGAACGCGGCAACATCAGGAGGCGCGGCGCTCAACGTCATGGCGCCTTCCTCGCTCGGCAAGTTCCAGGAGGGCGACGTGCTCACCCTGCACTGGGCGCCGGATGCCGCCCATGTGATGGAGGGCGAGCCGTGACCGCCGCGGCTGTCCCACTCGCAGGCGGTTTCACACGCCGCCTGTCCGACGTGTTCATCCGGCGGCCGTTGCTGCTCCTGCTCCTTCTTCTGGTGCCGCCGCTCCTGTGGCTCGGCGTCGTCTATCTGGGCTCGCTCATCGCGCTGCTCCTGCACAGCTTCTATTCGATCGACGAATTCTCGGGTTTCATCGTCTACGAGTTCACGCTTTCGACCTATGCGGAACTCCTGCGGTTCTCGAACCTGGACGTCATCATCCGGTCGCTGACGATGTCGGCGCTGGTCACCATCGGCTGCGCCATCATGGCATTTCCCATCTCCTACTACGCCGCGCGCTACGCGAGGGGGAAGTGGAAGGCGCTTTTCTACCTCCTGGTCATGCTTCCCTTGTGGTCGAGCTATCTCGTCAAGGTCTATGCCTGGAAGCTGATCCTGGCCAAGGAAGGCATCATCGGGTGGATGGCGGACCGGCTGCACCTCAACTGGGCGCTCGATGCCGTCCTCGCCATTCCCATCATCGGCGGGCCGTCGCTATCCTTCAGCTACATCGGCACCTTCCTCGTCTTCTGCTATGTCTGGTTGCCCTACATGATCCTGCCGACGCAGGCGGCGCTCGAGCGCGTGCCCGGCAATCTTCTCGAGGCCTCTGCCGATCTCGGCGCCGAACCCGGGCAGACGTTCCGCACCGTGATCCTGCCGCTGGCGCTTCCAGGCCTGGTCGCTGGTTCGATCTTCACCTTCTCGCTCACGCTCGGGGACTACATCATCCCGCAGATCGTCGGCAATTCGAGCTTCTTCCTCGGTCAGGCCGTCTACACGCTGCAGGGAACGGCCGGCAATATCCCGCTCGCCGCCGCCTTCACGGTGGTGCCGATCGTGGTCATGCTGATCTATCTCGCGGTCGCCAAGCGCATGGGGGCTTTCGATGCGCTCTGACGGTTCGGCGAGAGCGCCCCTCGCGCTCAAGATCGCAGCACTCGGCGGATTGCTCTTCCTGCACCTGCCGCTGCTCCTGATCTTCGTCTACGCCTTCACGACGGAAGAAAAGAGCTACGCCTTCCCGCCGCCCGGATATACGCTCAGGTGGTTCTCGGTGGTGTGGGAGCGGCAGGACATCTGGGCGGCAATCTGGCTCTCCCTCAAGGTGGCGGCCATCGCCACCACCATCGCCCTCGTGCTCGGCACCTGTGCGGCAGCCGCCGTCTCGCGCGCGAAGTTCTTCGGCCGCGACTACATCTCGCTGCTCTTCATCCTGCCCATCGCGCTTCCCGGCATCATCACCGGCATTTCGCTGCGCTCAGCCTTCAGCGTGATGGACATTCCCTTCTCCACCTGGACGATCGTGCTGGGCCACGCCACCTTCTGCATCGTCGTCGTCTACAACAATGCGCTGGCCCGTTTCCGCCGGACGGCAGGCAGCATGATCGAAGCATCGATGGACCTCGGTGCAGACGGTTTCCAGACCTTCCGCCACGTGGTGCTGCCTCAGATCGGCTCGGCGCTGCTGGCTGGCGGCATGCTGGCCTTCGCGCTCTCCTTCGACGAGGTGATCGTGACGACTTTCACCGCCGGCCAGCAATCGACCCTGCCGATCTGGATGCTGAACGAGCTTATCCGCCCCCGCCAGCGCCCGGTGACCAATGTGGTGGCGATCTTCGTCATCGCCGTCACCTTCATCCCGATCCTCGCCGCCTATTACCTGACGCGCGAGGGCGAGCACACGGCCGGCGCTGGAAAGTGAATACCTGCTAGGCCTCGATGACTGCAGAAATGGGCCGGCGCAGCGAGCGCGGCATGGCGGGACCATAACCGAAGCGCAGCACCATGTCCGGTCGCCTGCCGCCCAGTCCAAGCAGCGCCTGAAGCTGCGGCCTGACGGAAGCGACCTCGACGGGCTGGTTCAGGTGGGCATGGCGGATGCCGAGTGCGGTTGCCTGGAGAGCGAAGCGCTGGCAGGCGCGGCCCGCATCCACCCAATGAGCCGGGCCGTCACCTTCCGAATGGATCACCGCAAGGCCAGCCGAAGATCGCACCTGGCCAGCATAGCGGTCGTTTTCCCTCTCGGGCGTGAAGAAGCGGTCGAACATGAAGCGCCCGAGAAAGGTGGGCAGCGTGGGATTGCCGGAGGCGGCGGAATAAAGCCCGTCTCCGCTGGCCACCGCTGCGCGGGCATTGAAGCGGAGCCAGGATTTCAGTTCGGCAGCGAAGGCCGGATTGGAGACTTGTGCGGCGTCGGCCAGGAGGATCAGTTCCAGGACCTGCTCGACGCGGGCGCGATCCTCGACAATCGTGATATCCGTGCCGCCGACCTTCGTTGCCGCCGCGAGTCGTGCCAGATCCGGCGCGGGAACGGTCCGGCCATCGTAAGCGGAGCGCGTGCATTGCCGTTCAAGTATCGCGTCGAAGAGCGGGTGCTTCTCCCCTGCATGTCCCAGCGCGATCCGGACGCTGCCCCCACCCGAGGGATCGAATACCAGCGCGGCGGAGCGGCCGGATGCGCCTGCGGCCAACACCAGATTCTCGGCCGCGCAGCCCAGAGAGGCAAAGAGATGGTGGTTGTCGCCATCGGCCTCCGGCAGGGCGCGGGCGAGATCCGGCAGGATTGTCACGCCTTCCGTCGTCTTCCTGAAGCGCCAGGGCTGGGAATTGTGGCTGTTCGCAGCGAGCGAGGCGTAATGCACCAGCCCCTCGAAGCTCGCAGGATCGCGCGCCGACCAGAGGGCGGCAGCCGCTTCCTGGTAATCGGGTCCGCTCGCCAGCATGGAGGCTCCTCCCGCTGCCGCCGCCGCGGCGACACCCGTGAGCAGTGTCCGGCGCCTCATTGCGATTCTCAGGCCTGGGCGCCGCTCGCCACTTTCGCGAAGGTCTCGAAGAATTGGGCGGAGAGCTGCCGAGCCGTCGGCTCGATGAATCGCTGGGCGAGGCTGGCGATCTTGCCCGTCACCTGTGCGTCGACGTCATAGGAGAGCTTCGTGCCTTCGGGAACATCTGCCAGCCTGACGTTGGCGCCGCCCGTGGCTCCGCCCATCATGGACTTGCCCTCGCCCGAGATGCGGTAGCCGTTGGGCGGGTCGAGGTCGGAGAGCGTCACGGCGCCCTTGAAGGTGGCCTTCACCGGGCCCATTTTCACTGTCACCCTGGCCTGCATCTCGGTGTCGGAGGTCTTGGTGATCTCCTCGCAGCCCGGAATGCACTGGCGCAGCACCTCCGGATCGTTCAGCGCTTCCCACACCTTCTGGCGCGGCACCGGAATGATCACCTCGTCCGATAGCTTCATGTCGTCGTCCTCCCCACAGGGCTGCGATTATGCCGGGATATCGCCGCGCTGCCACTGTTCCTTTGTCGCAAGCCGGAAGTCCTCGAAGCGGTTCTCGGCGATCGCGGCGCGAATGCCCTGCATCAGGCTCTGGTAATAGGCGATGTTCGCCCAGGAGAGCAGCATCATGCCCAGGAGCTCGCCGGAGCGGATCAGGTGATGGAGATAGGCTCGGGAATATCTCGACAGTGCGGGGCACGGGTGCTCCGGGTCGAGCGGCCGCGGGTCCTCGGCGTGCCTGGCGTTCCTGAGGTTGATCTTGCCGAAGCGGGTGAAGGCCTGGCCGTGGCGGCCTGACCGGGTGGGGAGCACGCAATCGAACATGTCGATGCCGCGCGCCACGGATTCGAGAATGTCCTCGGGCGTTCCCACTCCCATCAGGTAGCGGGGGCGGTCGTCGGGCAGGTGCGGGACGGTGTGCTCGATCGCTTGCAGCATCAGCTCGTGCCCCTCGCCCACGGCGAGACCGCCGATGGCATAGCCCTCGAAGCCGATCGATCTAAGCCCGTCGGCGCTCTCCTGCCGGAGGCGCGGGTTGATGCCGCCCTGCACGATGCCGAAATTGCCGCGGCCCGGCTGGCGGCCGAAGGCCTTGCGGGAGCGTTCGGCCCAGCGCAGCGACAGCCGCATCGCCATTTCCGCCTCCTTCTCCGAGTGCGGATATTCGATGCACTGGTCGAGCTGCATCTGGATGTCGGAGCCCAGGAGCCGCTGGATCTCCATGGCCCGCTCGGGCGAGAGCTCGTATTTCCGCCCGTCGATGTGGGACTGGAACATGGCCGCCTGCTCCGTGATCTTTCGGATCTTGGAGAGCGACATGATCTGGAAGCCGCCCGAATCCGTGAGGATCGGCCGGTTCCAGCCGATGAACTGGTGCAGGCCGCCGAGCTTCGCCACCTGCTCCGCACCGGGCCTGAGCATCAGGTGGTAGGTGTTGCCCAGGATGATGTCAGCACCCGTTCCCTCCACTTGGTCGAGGTAGAGGCCCTTCACCGTGCCGACCGTGCCCACAGGCATGAAGGCGGGTGTGCGGATGTCGCCATGCAGCGTGTGGACGGTGCCGAGCCGCGCCATGCCATCGGTGCCGTGCAGCGTGAATCCGAATTCAGGTGTCATGCGGCGGGGAATAGCAGGCTCGAGTCGCCATAGGAATAGAAGCGATAATCCTGCGCGATCGCGTGGGCATAGGCGAATCGCATGCGCTCCAGCCCCGCGAAGGCCGAGACCAGCATGAAGAGCGTGGACTTCGGCAGGTGAAAGTTGGTGATGAGCAGGTCCACCGCACGGAACCGGTAGCCCGGCGTGATGAAGATGTCGGTGGTGCCGGAGAAGGGCTCCAGACCGGAGCTTTCGAGCAGCCTCAGCGAGGTGGTGCCCACCGCCACGATGCGGCCACCCCTGGCGCGGGCCGCCTTCAACCGGGCGCAAGTCTCGGCCGTCACCTCGCCCCACTCGGAGTGCATGCGATGATCTTTCGTATCTTCCGCCTTCACCGGCAGGAAAGTACCGGCGCCGACGTGAAGGGTTACGAATTCCCGTGATATTCCGGCCTCTTGCAAGTCATTCATGAGGCGCGGCGTGAAGTGCAGGCCGGCCGTGGGGGCGGCCACCGCGCCCTCCTTTTCGGCATAGACGGTCTGGTAATCGGTGCGGTCCTGCTCGTCTGTGCCGCGCTTGCCGGCGATATAGGGCGGAAGCGGCATCTCGCCCAGGGTGGCGATGGCCTCTTCCAGCGCGGGGCCGTGGAAATCGAAGGCGAGCGTCACCTCGCCAGCTTCTCCCTTTTCCTCCACGGTTGCATCCAAGTTACCGAGAAGACAGACTTTTCCTTCATTGCCGAAGCGCAGCCTGTCGCCCTTCTCGAGCTTTTTTGCGGGTTTCACGAAGGCTTTCCAGCGATAGCCGTCCAGGCGCATGTGAAGCAGCGCCTCGATCTTCGGCGTGGTGCCGCCGCGGCCATAACGGTGGCCCGAGAGAGCGGCGGGGATCACGCGCGTATCGTTGAAAACAAGCACGTCACCCGCTCTCAGGAGGCCTGGCAATTCGCGGAAGCTGCGGTCTTCCAGCACATCGGGCCGAACCACGAGCAGCTTCGAGGAGTCGCGGGGAGAGGCAGGCCTGAGCGCGATCCGCTCCGGCGGCAGCTCAAAATCGAAATCCGAAACGCGCATGCCGTTTGCTTCAGGGACCTGAGCAACTCACTGCCCAGACGCCGATGCCCGGCATGGCGAGGGTCCCTGCCGTGGCCTGAGAGGGCTCGACACCCTCCCCGTCGTCCGAGGCCTTGAACAGGCGCAGGCGGGCGACGATGGCGTTCACTGCCTCGTCGGTCACGTCGATCCAGACCTGTTCCGCCGTCTCGAAGGCCTGGCCGGTGGTGACGCGGGTAACGCCCTCGCCTCCCGCCGTCGACCATCTGCGCCCCTTGGCCTCGATCTCCACGGTGTTGACCGCGATCACCTCCATCGCGCCGAGCAGCACCCGGATGCTCGCGGTCTCCTCCGCGTCGCCGCAGTCCATCCACTCCGTGGCATGGGCGGGAAGCGCCATGCCGAGCGAGAGGACCGTGGCGGCGAGGAGCCGTTTCATGTCAGGCGGCGTCCGCCGCGACCTGCATCTTCGCGATGCGGTCCGGCTCGCGCACCGGTTCGCCGCGCTTGATGCCGTCCACCACGTCCATGCCGTCCGTCACCTTCCCCCACACCGTGTACTGCCGGTCGAGGAAGGTGGCGTCGCCGAAGCAGATGAAGAACTGGCTGTTGGCCGAATCCGGGCTCTGCGAGCGTGCCATGGAGCACACGCCCCGCACATGCGGCTCGCGCGAGAACTCCTGCTTCAGGTTCGGCTTCGAGGAGCCGCCCATGCCGGCGCGGCCGGCATTGAAGCTCGAGGAACCGGTGTTGCCGAACTGGACGTCGCCACCCTGGGCCATGAAGCCCTCGATGACGCGGTGGAACACCACGCCGTCATAGGCGCCCTCGCGGGCCAGTTCCTTGATGCGGGCGACGTGGTTCGGCGCGAGATCGGGGCGGAGCGCGATGGTGACGCGGCCCTTCGCCTCGCCGTTGGCGTTCACTACGTCCATGTAGAGGGTGTTTTCGAGATCAGCCATTTATTCCACCGTGACCTTGACCATCTTGTCGGGATTCGCCGGAGGCTCGCCGCGCGCGATCTGGTCGACGCAGGCCATGCCGGCCTCGTCCACCTGGCCCCACACCGTGTACTGGCCATTGAGGAAGCCGCCCTCGGCAAACATGATGAAGAACTGGCTGTTGGCCGAATCCGGATCCTGCGAGCGGGCCATGCCTACCGTGCCGCGAACATAGGGCTCCGGCGTGAACTCCGCCTTCAGGTCCGGCTCCTGGGAGCCGCCCATGCCGCTGCCCGTCGGGTCGCCCGTCTGGGCCATGAAACCCTCGATCACGCGATGAAAGACGATTCCGTCGTAGAAGCCCGCCTGGGCGAGCTTGGTGATCTGCGCCACGTGGTTCGGCGCGAGGTCCGGCCGCAGCGCGATGTCGAAGGAGCAGCCCTTGCTGGTCTCCACCTTGAGTTTTCCGGCGGCGAGCGCGGGACTTGCGAGAAGGCCTGCGGCCACAGCGGCCAGGGCCAGTTTCCTGATCATGTCGTCTCCCGTGTGTTGTCGGTGCCGTTCCTGACGGGAGCGGCAGAAAATGTCAATGTGATGGCTTGCCCGCCGATTGTGCGAGCGCATGAGCCACCGCCGCCTGCGCTTCCTTCGGGATGAAGAGCGTGATGTCGCCCCCCATGCGGGCAATCTGCTTCACGAGCGAGGAGGCGATCATGCGGGTGGCGGGCGAGGCGGCGAGGAAGACCGTCTCGATGTCGGGCGCCATGGCGCCGTTCATCTGGCCCATCTGCACCTCGTAGTCGAAGTCGGACGAATCCCTGAGGCCGCGGATGATGAGGCCGGCGTGGTGCTTGCGTGCGGAGTCGACGGCAAGGCCGTCGAAGGTGGCGACGGTGATCTTGACGCCGGTATGCTCGGCGATGGGCCGCGTCACCTCTTCGAGCAGTGCGATGCGCTTTTCCGCCGCGATCAGCGCCTGCTTGCCGTGATGGACACCCACCCCCAGCACCAGCCTGTCGACGAGGCGCGCCGCCCTGGCGATGATGTCGAGATGGCCATATGTGACGGGATCGAACGAGCCCGGGTAGAAGCCGGTGCGTGCCATGGTCTCAGCGCCCCCTCAGCGCCATCCAGATGCCGCCGCCGAGCAGGAAGCAGCCGCTTGCGATCTCGAGCGCCCGGATGCGCGAGCGCGACAGGAAGGCCCCCGCCTTACCGGCCATCAGGGCATAAGCGACGTCGCCCACCCCGGCGATCGCCATGAAGCTCAGGCCCATCAGCAGGATCTGCCGCATCGGGTCGCTCCCCGCCGCGATGAAGGGCGGGATCATGGCGCCGAACAGCACCAGCATCTTGGGGTTGGACATGATCACGATGAAGCCCTGCAGGAAGAAGCTCCCATGCGGGCGCGCCCGGTCCACCGCCAGGGCGAGATCACCCTTGGAGCGGAACAGCTTGACCGCCAGCCAGACGAGATAGGCCGCACCCGCATAGCGGAGCACATCGAACCAGACGCCCATCACCTCGATCGCGGCGCCAAGGCCCAGCGCGGCGATGGCGAGCCAGATCACGAAGCCCAGCTGCGTGCCGGCCACGTTCATCAGCCCGGCGCGCGGGCCGAAACGCAGGCTGTTGGCGATGATCACCGTGACGGTCGGGCCCGGCACGAAGGCGAGGGCCGCCGCCGCGGCACAGAAGGCAAGGTAGGATTCGAGGGTCATCGGAGCATCTCCACCACCGGCCATCCTAGCCACAGACCGGCAACCACAAGCAAGCCTCCCGAGAGATAATCGATGAGTTTCAGCCGTTCGCCCGAGAGCAGGTGCTTGGCCTGGCCTGCCAGGACGGCGAGAAAGGCCCCGGCCAGGGCGGCCACCGAGACGAAGATCGCCGAAAGGGCGAGGATCTGGGGTGCGGGTGGAAAGGCCGGGTTCACGAAGGGCGGCAGGAAGGCTGCGAGGAACAGCAGCACCTCCGGGTTCGCCACCGCCACGAGAAATCCGTCCCGGAACAACTCGCCCGTCGGGTTCTCACCATACTTCGCGAGGCGGCCGGCAGTTCTGAGGCGGCTCACGCCCAGCCAGACAAGATAGGCGGCGCCGCCGATCCTGATCCAGTCGAACCACTCTTCCATGGTGACGGCGATCCAGGAGAGGCCGAGCCCGACGATCGTCAGGAGCAGGATGAAGCCGATCACGTTGCCCGCCACGGAGACGAGCCCGCCGCGCACGCCATAGGCCACCGAATTGGCCACGATCACCGACATGGCGGGGCCGGGCTTCAGGAACAGGAGCCCGCAGGCCCCTGCGAAGGCGAGCAGGAGCCCCGGCGCCATCAGCCCTCGCTTTCGTCCTCTTCTTCCTCGGTGATGTGCTCGACGGAGACGACGTGCTCGTCTTCCGCCGCATCGATCACGATCACGCCCTGGGTGGAGCGCCCGGCCTTGCGGATGCCGGCGACCGGCGTGCGGATCAGCTGGCCGCCATCGGTGACGAGCATGATCTGATCGCCCTCCTCGACCGGAAAACTCGCCACCAGCGGGCCATTGCGCTCATTCACCGCCATGGCGACAATGCCTTTGCCGCCGCGCCCGGTGATGCGGTACTCGTAGGAGGAGGTGCGCTTGCCATAGCCATTGGCGGATATGGTGAGGATGATCTGCTCGGCAGCGCCCATTTCTGCGTAGCGCTCTTGTGTCAGCGTGGTCTCGGAGGCCTGCTCCTCGTCGCCGCCGTTGCCGTTCGCCTCCGCCTCCTCGCCCGCCACGGCGCGCGCCATCTTGAGGAAGGCGGCGCGTTCGTCGGGTGTCGCTTCGACATGGCGGAGGATCGACATGGAGATGAGGTGGTCACCCTCTTCCAGCCTTATGCCGCGCACGCCGGTCGAGTCACGGCCCTTGAAGACGCGGACGTCGCCCACCGGGAAGCGGATGCACTGGCCTTGGGCGGTGGTCAGCAACACGTCGTCGCCCGCCGTGCAGATTTCGACGCCGGCGATCATGTCGCCCTCCTCGAGCTTCATGGCGATCTTGCCGGCGCGGTTGATCTGCTCGAAGTCCGACATCTCGTTGCGGCGCACGGTGCCGGAGCGCGTGGCGAACATCAGGTACTGGCCGGTCTCGACGGAGGTATCCTCCGGCATGGGCAGGATGGTGGTGATGCGCTCGCCCTGCTGCAGCGGCAGCAGGTTGATCAGCGCCTTGCCGCGGGACTGCGGCGTGCCGAGCGGCAGACGCCAAACCTTGAGCCGATAGACCATGCCCGCCGAGGAGAAGAACAGGATGGGCGTATGGGTGCTCGCCACGAACAGCTTGGTGACGAAATCCTCCTCGCGCGTGCCCCCTGCCCCCCGGCCCTTGCCGCCGCGGCGCTGGGCGCGATAGGTCGAAAGCGGCACGCGCTTGACATAGCCGGCATGGCTCACCGTCACCACCATGTCCTCGCGCTGGATGAGGTCCTCGTCCTCGACCTCGCCCTCGTTCTCGACGATGACCGTACGGCGGGGCGTGGCGAACTCCGTCCTGATGGCGGTGAGCTCGTCCTTGATGATGCCGAGCACGCGGGCGCGCGAGCGCAGGATCTCGAGATAGTCGGCGATCTCGGCCGCGAGCTTCTGGAGTTCCTCGGCGATCTCGTCCCGGCCGAGCGCGGTGAGGCGCTGGAGCCTCAGATCCAGAATGGCGCGGGCCTGCTCGTCGGAGAGGCGGTAGGTGCCCTCCTCCGTCAGGGCGTGGCGCGGATCGGCGATCAGCGCAATGAGCGGCGCCATGTCGCGCGCGGGCCAATCCCGCGCCATCAGGGCCTCGCGCGCCTCGGCGGCGTCCTTCGCGGCACGGATCAGCGCAATCACCTCGTCGATGTTCGCGACGGCAATGGCGAGGCCGACGAGGATGTGAGCCCGGTCGCGCGCCTTGGCGAGCAGGAACTTGGTGCGGCGGGTGACCACCTCCTCGCGGAAGGATACGAAGGCCTGCAGCAGGTCCTTCAGGTTCATCAGTTCCGGGCGGCCACCGGTGAGGCAGACATTGTTGATGCCGAAGGTGGACTGCAGCGGCGTGAAGCGGAAGAGCTGGTTGAGCACGATGTCGGCCATCGCGTCACGCTTCAATTCGATCACCACGCGCATGCCGTCGCGGTCGGACTCGTCGCGGATGTCGGAGATGCCCTCGAGCTTCTTTTCGCGCACGAGTTCCGCGATGCGCTCGATCATCTGCGCCTTGTTCACCTGGTAGGGAATTTCGGAGACGATCAGCGCCTCGCGCTCCTTGCGGATCTCCTCCGTCTCGACCCTGGCCCGCATGACGACGGAGCCGCGGCCCGTGTGGGCGGCGGACTTGATGCCGGCGCGGCCCAGAATAAGACCTCCGGTCGGAAAGTCAGGTCCGGGGATGATGCCGATCAGATCGTCAATGGAAATCGCCGGATTGTCGATGACGGCGACGCAGGCGTCGATCACCTCGCCCAGATTGTGGGGTGCCATGTTGGTGGCCATGCCGACGGCAATGCCGCCCGAACCGTTGACCAGCAGGTTGGGAAAGCGCGCCGGCAGCACCGTCGGCTCGCGCTCGGAATTGTCGTAGTTGGGCTGGAACTCGACGGTGTCCTTGTCGATGTCCTCGAGCAGCGCGTGGGCCACCTTGGCCATGCGGGATTCGGTGTAGCGCATGGCTGCCGGCGGATCGCCGTCGACGGAGCCGAAATTGCCCTGTCCGTCGATCAGCGGGAGGCGGAGCGAGAAGTCCTGCGCCATGCGCACCAGCGCGTCGTAGATCGACTGGTCTCCGTGAGGGTGATACTTACCGATGACGTCGCCCACGATGCGGGCGGACTTGCGATAAGGCTTGTTCCAGTCGTAGCCGTTCTCGTTCATCGAGAACAGGATGCGGCGGTGAACGGGTTTCAGGCCGTCGCGCACATCGGGGAGCGCCCGGCTGACGATCACGCTCATGGCGTAATCGAGATAGCTCTTGCGCATCTCCTCTTCGATGGAGATCGGCGAAATCTCGGAGGGATTGGAGGGCGGGGCAGCGCCCTTCTGATCGTCGTTATCGGCCACGGAGAACCTGTGAACTATTCCGGGTGAAACCGGCCGGACCGTGGCTCTTCAGGCAGCGATTCGGCGGTCATTCCAATTTAGGTCGGGAGGCCTGCCGTTACAATGAAAAGCTGTTTATTTTCGGGCCTTAATGCCACTTTTCGCACAGGCCTGAAAGGCTCTCAGAAGGGCACCTCGTCGTCGAGGTCGCGGGCGAAGCTCTGGCTCTTCTGGCCGCCCATGCGCGGGCGCTCCATCGGGCCCGACTGGCCGAACTCGTCACTGCCGCCGAAGGAGGTGCCCTCGCCCGCGCCGCCGCGGCCGCCGACCATGGTCAGGACGCTGTTGAAGCCCTGCAGCACGATCTCGGTCGAGTATTTCTCGACACCGTCCTTGTCGGTGTACTTGCGAGTCTGCAGCTGGCCTTCGATGTAGACGGTGGAACCTTTCTTCAGATATTGCTCGGCCACCTTGGCGAGGCCTTCGCTGAAGATCACCACGCGGTGCCACTCGGTCTTCTCCTTGCGCTCGCCGGTGTTACGGTCGCGCCAGGTTTCCGAGGTGGCGATCGACAGGTTGACGATGGGCTTGCCATCCTGCGTGTGGCGCACCTCCGGATCCCGGCCGAGGTTGCCGAGAAGAATGACCTTGTTGACCGATCCAGCCATGACACCGAACTCCTTTTTCAGGGCGCACCCTAGTCGAGCGGCCGTGCGCGCACAGCAGCGCTCTCGCCCTTATCCACATGCCTCTATAGTTCTCTTTTTGTTCCCACACAAGCGAATTAGCCTCGCTTCGGAAAGCAAGGAGATTGCCCATGATCAAGCCGCTCGAGACGGATCGCGCGCCCAAGCCCTTCTCAGCCTATGTGCAGGGCATGGAAATTCCGCCGGGGCACCGGGTAGTTCACGTCTCGGGCCAGGTGGGGGTGACGGTAGCGGGGGAAATCCCGGGCGATGTGGCCCGCCAGCACGAACTCGCGTGGGAAAACGCGCTGGCCGTGCTCGCCGCCGCCGGCATGGATCACACACACGTCGTGGACGCCCACGTCTACATCACTGACCGCGGGCACGTGAGACTCTACCGCGAAACGAGGGACCGCTATCTCAAAGGTCACAAGCCTGCCGCAACGCTTCTGGTCGTGGCAGGCCTGGCAGATGACCGGCTGGTGGTCGAGGTTGACCTCGTGGCAGCGGGACCCGCTTAGCGGCGGCCGAAGAGGCCGAACAAAGCCGGGCGCTTCACGTGAACGCGTTCTTTCGCAGGTGCAGCATTCGCCTTCGGCTCATGGGGCTGAAGCATCGCGGTCGAATAAACGTTTGAATAAGTGTCCAAAATCCAGTTCATGATATCTCTCCTTGGCCGCTTTTCCGGCTTCTCTTGAACGTCTCCAATATGATCCTTTCGCTCTTGCAACACAAACGGCTTTAATCTACGCTACCTGTAACAAAAACTTACAGGTCAGATCATGGGCCGCCGCCTGCCATCGCTCAATGCGTTGAAGGCCTTCGAGGCCGCCGCGCGCCTCGAGAGCTTCACGGACGCCGCCTCCGAACTCTTCGTGACCCACGCCGCCGTGAGCCGCCACGTGCGCGACCTCGAGGATTGGCTTGGCACGCAGCTGTTCATCCGCACGGGCCGCGGCGTGGAGCTGACTGAGGCCGGGCGGCGCTATGCCCTGCGCCTCACCCCTCTGTTCGACCAGCTGGCGGAAGCCACGCGCGAGGCCGCTGCGGTGGGCGATGTGCGCCAGCTCAAGGTCTCGGTCGAGCCCTCGATCGCCTCGCGCTGGCTGGTGCCCCGGCTCGGCCGCTTCAGCGAACTCCATCCCGACATCGAGCTCTCGATCGATCCCACCAACGATCTTGCGGACTTCCGCTCCGGCGAGGCGGACGTGGGCATCCGCTATGGCGCAGGGACCTGGCCCGACGCCGAGGCGCAGAAGCTGACGGACGCGATGATCTTCCCCGTCTGCGCGCCGAAGCTGATCGAAGGGCGGTCCGGTCTTCGGCCGCCGGACCTGGCGGATTACAATCTGCTGCACGAGTCGCGGAAGCAGTGGTGGGCGGACTGGCTGGCGGCGGCTGGGGTGACAGGGGTGGAAGACTGGCGCGGCGCCACCTTCCAGAACCACCTCGCGATCGAGGCAGCGGAGGCCGGACAGGGCTTCGCGCTCGCCGACCAGATCCTCGCCACCGACTCGCTTCTCGAAGGCTGGCTGGTGCGGCCCTTCGCCTTCGAGATGAAGGACCACTGGCATTACTGGATCGTGCGCGGCAAGGGCCAGAAGGAGAACCCGCCGGTGCGCTCCTTCCGCGAATGGCTGATGGGCGAGATCGCCGAGACCAACAAAAGATATGCACAACTGACCGGACAGAAGCCCGCAACCATTGCGGCAAGGCCGGTCTCGTCCTAATCGTCCTGCCTTCGCCCGCTTCCGGATCGAGACTTATGCCCCGCAAGAAATACGACTGCATGAAGTGCCCCGGCTATTGCTGCTCCTATCCGGTGATCGAGGTGAAGGACCGCGATGCCGAGCGCATCGCCAGGCACTTCGGCCTGCCGCTCGAGGTGGCGGAGAAGAGGTTCTTCAAGTCTGCGCACGGCTACAAGCGCATCTTCCGCCGCAAGCGGGATGAGCATTTCGGCAAGATCTGCATGTTCTTCGACACCGAGAACCGGCGCTGCGGCATCTACCCTGCAAGGCCCACCACCTGCCGCGTCTTCCCCGGCGAGGGTCGCTGCGGCTATTACGACTTCCTGTCCTTCGAGCGGGCTGGGCAGGAAGACGAGACCTTCATCTCGACGACCGATCACTCGGAGAACTGACGTTCACCCAGCGCCTGGCGAGGAGCTCGAAACGCCAGGCGAGGAGTGTCGCGGTGAAGGCGAGGCCGATGGCGAGCCCCCACCACAGGCCGGGCGCACCCCAGCCCATGCGGAAGCCAAGGAGATAGCCGCCGCCGAGACCGACGATCCAGTAGCCAACGCCGGCGATCGCCAGGGGTACGACCGCGTCCCTTAGGCCGCGCAAGGCATGGGAGGCGATGACCTGCAGCCCGTCGAAAACCTGGAAAATGGCGGCGATGACCAGGAGCACGGCGACGAGCGCGGCGATCTCGGCATAATTGGGGTCCGACGGCTCGAGGAAGGTGCGGGCCACGAAACCGGGCGCGAAGACCGGGATCAGCACCAGCAGCAGCGGGATGGCAACGCCCACCACCATGCCGAGATTGCCGGCCTGGCGGGCGGCGGCGGCGTCGTCCGCCCCGACGAAGAAGGCAACGCGCACCATGGCGGCTTCCGAGATGCCGAGCGAGATGACGAAGGGAATTGCGATCCAGCCCATCACCATCTGGTAGGCCGCCAGTTCCACCGCGCCCATGACGCCCGAGAGCAAGGCGGTCGCGGCGAAAAGGCCCGATTCGAGCGCAACGATCCCGGCCACCGGAAGGCCAAGCCGAACGAGCGGCCCATAGGCGCGCGGCCCGCCGATGCTGCCCTTGTTCAGCGGCAACTTCTCGCGCCGCACCAGCCAGAAGGTGTAGGCGGCGAGGCTCAGGCACTTGAACCACATGGAGACGGCCCAGGCGATGCCAGCGCCGGCAATGCCGAGCCGGGGAAGCCCGAAACTTCCATGAACCAGCCCCTGCATGAGCAGATAATTCAGGATGACGGTGAGGACGGTTATCGCCATCACGAAGCCCGTCCGCATCATCGCGGCGGCGAAGCTTCTCAACACCCCGAACCAGATGATGGGCAACATGGCGAAGGCGAAGGCGGTGTAATAGGGGCCGGAGATGCGGACCACCTCCGCATCCTGCCCGGCGAGCCGCAACACCGGGCCCAGATTGAGCACGACGAGCGTCGCCGCAAGGCCCAAGAGGCCCGAGAGAATCAGCCCACGGACGAGTTCAGGCAGCGCCTGACCGCGGCGCAGGGCACCCATCGCTTCCGAGACCAGCACGCCCACCACCGAGAAGAAACCCATCAGCACGATGCACATCTGGTAGGAAAGATCCGTGGCGATGCCGGCGGCGGCGAGCTCGACCGCTCCGAGCCGGCCGACGACCATCTTCGCCGTGATGACCATCATCACGTCGGCGAGATAGGCGAAGATCAGCGGCAGGGCGATGACGAGAAGCGCCTTCGTTTCCTGCAGGGGGCTCGGTTTCAACGGGCAGTCCTTCCGGTGGGCCGAACGGCTTAGCCCGTGCCCTCGCGGGAGGCAACCGCCTTAGGCCGCCGAACGGCCGCCGAGGAAGCCGCGGATCTCATCGAGGAAAACGTCGGCGAATTGCTGCAGCTTCGATTCACCAACGCCGTGCAACTCGCCGAAATCCCAACGGGTGAGCGGGCGCTTCGCGGCCATGTCGATCAGCGTGCGGTCCGAGAAGATCACGTAGGCCGGAACGCCGCGTTGTCTTGCGAGCTTCGCCCGCAGCGATTTCAACCGCTGCAGCAACTCTTCCGGAACCTCCGCCATGTCCGCGGAGACGCTCCTGCGTGAGGGCTTGGATGGCTTCTTCAGCGGGTCTTGCCGGTAGCGGAAAGTGCCCTCGCCTCTTGCGAGTGCCGAGCCCTTCGGGGCAACCGAGAGCCCGCCGTAACCGGCGACGTCGATGGACAGGTAGCCGCCGCCCACCATCTGTCTGATGACCGACTGCCAGTGAGGGCGTCCATGGGCCTTGCCGATGCCGAAGACGGGAAGCTCCGCGTGGCGCTGCGCCTCCGTCTTTTCGTTGGCCCTGCCGGAGAGCACGTCGGCCACATGGGCCGCGCCGAAGCGCTCACCAGTGGCCTTCACCGCCTCTATCACCCAGAGCGCCTCTGCCGTGCCGTCAACGAGATGCACGGGATCGAGGCAGACGTCGCAGTTGCCGCAGGGCCCGGACTCCTCTCCGAAATAGAGCAACAGGTTCTGGCGGCGGCATTCGGGGGCCTCGCAATAGGCCACCAGCGCATCGAGGCGCTTGTGCTCGCGCCGCCTTCGCTCCTCGCCGCCATCCTCCTGGTCGATGAAGCGGCGGCGCATCTGGATGTCGCCGAGGCCATAGACCATCTTGGCGTCGGCCGGAGCGCCGTCCCGCCCGGCCCGGCCAATCTCCTGGTAATAGGCATCGAGCGATGACGGCAAGTCGGCGTGGAAGACGAAGCGCACGTCCGGCTTGTCGATGCCCATTCCGAAAGCGATCGTGGCGCAGACGATGACGCCCTTCTCGGTCATGAACAGGCTCTGCGCCTCGGCCCTTTCTTCGGCACTCATTCCGGCATGGTAAGCAATGGCGCGGAAGCCTTTGCCTGCGAGAAAGCCAGCCCATTCCTCGGTCGATTTCCGCGACAGGGCATAGAGGATGCCCGACTGGCCCTCGCGCCCCTCCAGAAAGTCCAACAGCTGCTGCTTCGCATTGGACTTCGGCGCCACCGCGAGGCTGATGTTGGGCCGGTCGAAGCCGGCGACATAGATGTCCGCCCGGCCGCCGAAGATCTTCGCCACGATGTCGCGCCGCGTGGCCTCGTCCGCGGTGGCCGTGAAGGCTCCCATGGGAACCCCGGGGAAGGCCTGCCGCAGGCTCTGCAGCATGTCGTATTCTGGGCGGAAGGATGGCCCCCACTGCGAGATGCAATGTGCCTCGTCGATGGCGATGAGCCGAACGTCCAGCCGGGAAAGGGCAGCGATCATGCGCTCTGTCATCAGCCTTTCGGGCGAGAGATAGAGGAGCCGCACCTCACCCGCCGCCACCTTGCGCCAGATCGCGACGTTCTCCTCGCGGCTGGCGGCGGAGTTGATGGTCTCCGCCGCGACTCCGGCGAGTTTCAGCGCGGCGACCTGATCCTGCATGAGAGCGACGAGCGGCGAGACGACGACGGCGAGACCGCCCCGCGCCAGGGCCGGAACCTGGTAGCAGAGCGACTTGCCCGAGCCCGTGGGCATCACGGCGAGAACGTTGCGGCCCCCGAGGAGCGTGCTCACGATCGCCTCCTGCCCGGGGCGGAAACTCTCGTAGCCGAAGGTCTTGCGGAGAATCTCGTGCGGTTCCACCGGGCCCGTGTAGCCGCTCTCCGGTGATTCGGCTCAGGCATATCGATTGCACCTCCGCTGCGATGCAGACGCATGGCAGCATTTCGCCAGCACACGACGGAGTTGCAGCGGCGATGCGTCTTTCCCTCGCCGCAGCCTCGGCGCTGCCAACGCAAACAGGACCCTTACATGCCAACCCTCCTCCAGCGCTACGCCACACCGCTCGTCACCGGCCTCTTCCTGGTATCACTCATCTCGGGCGTGGCGCTCTTCTTCCATGCCGCCCCGGCCCTCTTCCACGGGATGCATGAATGGCTCTCGATGGTGCTGATCCTGCCTTTCATTCTGCATGCCTGGAAGAACTGGCGGCCCTTGGCGGCCTATTTCCGGAAGCCTGCCTTCGCGCTGGCGCTGCTTCTCTCGGCGGTTCTCGCAGCACCCTTCGCGCTCCAGTCCGCTGCGGGAGGCGGACCGCCCCAGATGGCCCTCGCCCACGCCCTCTTCGTCAACACGGCGAATGAGATCGCCCCGCTCCTGAAGACCTCGCCGGAGACGCTCGTCGGCGGGCTGAAGGCGGCGGGCTTCACCACTGCCTCGGCCGACCAACCGCTGGCAGACATTGCCAAGGCGTCCGGCAAGACCGATATGGAGCTCGCCGCAGCGCTGAACCGGGCGGGCCTCCAGCCCTAACCCGGCGAACTGTCCACAGAGCTTGCGCGTAATTCACCCCGCAGGACGGTCCCCGCCTTGCGGGCGTTCTCTTTTTGATCTAGTCGAGAGCCTATGCCTGAGCAAAAGAAAGTCCTCTCCATTCAGGGGGCGCGCGAGCACAACCTGAAGAACGTCTCCCTCGAGCTGCCGCGGGACAAGCTGATCGTGTTCACGGGACTGTCCGGCTCCGGCAAGTCTTCGCTTGCCTTCGACACGATCTATGCCGAGGGTCAACGCCGTTACGTCGAGTCGCTCTCGGCCTATGCCCGGCAGTTCCTCGAGATGATGCAGAAGCCCGATGTCGACCAGATCGACGGCCTCTCGCCAGCAATCTCGATCGAGCAGAAGACGACGAGCCGCAACCCGCGCTCCACGGTGGGCACCGTCACCGAGATCTATGATTACATGCGGCTCCTCTTTGCCCGCATCGGCGTGGCCTATTCGCCGGCGACGGGCCTGCCCATCGAGAGCCAGACGGTAACCCAGATGGTGGACCGGGTGATGGCGCTCGCCGAGGGCACCAGGCTCTACCTCCTCGCTCCCATCGTTCGCGGGCGCAAGGGCGAATACCGCAAGGAACTGGCGGAACTCCAGAAGAAGGGCTTCACCCGCGTGAAGGTGGACGGCGCCTTCCACGAGATCGACTCCGTTCCCGCCCTCGACAAGAAATACAAGCATGACATCGACGTGGTGGTGGACCGCATCGTGGTGCGACCCGACATCGCCACCCGACTCGCCGACAGTTTCGAAACGGCGCTGAAGCTGGCCGACGGGCTGGCCGTCGCCGAATACGCCGACAGGCCGCTCCCCCCATCCGAGACAGCAGAGGAGAGCGCCAACAAGTCGAAGAACGAGACGCATGAGCGCATCCTGTTCTCCGAACGCTTCGCCTGCCCCGTTTCGGGCTTCACCATCGAGGAGATCGAGCCCCGGCTGTTCTCCTTCAACAATCCCTATGGGGCCTGCCCGAAATGCGACGGGCTCGGCACCGAACTCCACTTCGAACCCGACCTGGTGGTGCCGGATACGTCGCTTTCCATGCGCGAGGGCGCCATCCTCCCCTGGGCGCGCACCGGCAACACGTCGCCCTACTACAACCAGACGCTGGAGGCCCTTGCGAAGCACTACAAGGTGTCGATGAACACGGCCTGGAAGGACTTACCGAAGAAGGCGCGCGAGGCGATCCTGTTCGGCACGGGAGAGGACGAGGTGACCATCACCTATGACGATGGCATCCGCACCTACAAGACGAAGAAGCCCTTCGAGGGCGTCATCGGCAACATCGAAAGGCGCTGGCGCGAGACCGATTCGGAATGGATGCGCGAGGAGCTCTCCCGCTACCAGTCGGACCATCCATGCAGTGAGTGCAACGGCTACCGACTGAAGCCCCAGGCACTGGCGGTGAAGGTGGACCGCAAGCACATCGGCGAAGTCTCGGCCCTGTCGATCCGCGACGCCAATGCATGGTTCTCCGATCTTCCTGCGAAGCTCAAGGCCAAGGACCAGGAGATCGCTGCGCGCATCCTCAAGGAGATCCGCGACAGGCTGAAGTTCCTCGTCGACGTGGGGCTGGACTACCTGAACCTGTCTCGCACCTCTGGCACGCTCTCGGGCGGCGAGAGCCAACGGATCCGGCTGGCCTCACAGATCGGTTCCGGCCTCACCGGCGTGCTTTACGTGCTGGACGAGCCATCGATCGGCCTCCACCAGCGTGACAATGCGCGGCTGCTCGACACGCTCGTTCACCTGCGGGATCTCGGCAACACGGTGATCGTGGTGGAGCATGATGAGGACGCGATAAGGCTCGCGGACTATGTCGTTGACATCGGCCCCGGTGCGGGCGTCCATGGCGGCGAGATCGTGGCGCAGGGAACGCCACCGGAGATCATGGCGAATCCCCGCTCGCTCACCGGCCAATATCTCACGGGCCAGCAGGCCGTGCCGCTGCCGGGCGTGCGCCGCAGATGGGACAAGGGCCGCTCGATCCGCGTCAAGGGGGCGAGGGCCAACAATCTCAAGAACGTCTCGGCGGAAATCCCGCTTGGCGTCTTCACCTGCGTCACCGGCGTCTCGGGCGGGGGCAAATCCACGCTGCTGATCGACACCGTCTACAAGGCGGCGGCGCGCAAGCTCATGGGCACGCGCGAGGCGCCTGCCGAACACGACCGGATCGAGGGTCTCGAACTTCTCGACAAGATCATCGACATCGACCAGAGCCCCATCGGCCGCACGCCAAGGTCCAACCCCGCCACCTACACCGGCGCCTTCACCCCGATCCGTGACTGGTTTGCAGGCCTCCCCGAGGCCAAGGCGCGCGGTTACGAGCCGGGACGCTTCTCCTTCAACGTGAAGGGCGGGCGCTGCGAAACTTGCCAGGGCGACGGCGTCATCAAGATCGAGATGCACTTCCTGCCCGACGTCTACGTGACCTGCGATGCCTGCCACGGGCACCGCTACAACCGCGAGACGCTAGAGATCAGGTTCAAGGACAAGTCCATCGCCGACGTGCTCGAGATGACGGTGTCGGAGGCGACGGAATTCTTCCGCGCCGTGCCGAGCGTGCGCGACAAGATGGAGACGCTGGAGCGCGTCGGACTAGGTTACATCAAGGTCGGCCAGCAGGCCACCACGCTCTCGGGCGGCGAGGCGCAGCGCGTGAAGCTCGCCAAGGAACTCTCCCGCCGTGCCACGGGCCGGACGCTCTATCTCCTGGACGAACCCACCACGGGCCTGCATTTCCACGACGTGAAGAAGCTTCTGGAAGTGCTGCACGAACTGGTCGAGCAGGGCAACACGGTGGTCGTCATCGAGCACAATCTCGAGGTCATCAAGACGGCAGACTGGATCATCGATCTGGGTCCCGAGGGCGGCGATGGCGGCGGCGAGATCGTGGTGGCGGGAACGCCCGAGGACGTGGTGCGCGAGAAGCGCAGCTATACCGGCCAGTTCCTGAAGGAGGTGCTGCGCCGGGGGCGGAAGCAGGCGGCGGAATAGTGCTCTATTTCGCCTACGGCTCCAACATGTCGAGGCGCCAGATGGTCGAGCGCTGCCCCGGGCATCACTGCCTCGGCAAGGCGCTGCTCCCCGGACACGCGCTGTGCTTCCCACGCTTCTCCACGATCCGGAAGTGCGGCGTCGCCGGCATCGAGATGAAGCCCGGCGCGCAGGTGTGGGGTGTGGTCTACCGGCTGGACGAGAGCGATCTCGCGGCGCTCGACCGGCGGGAGGGCTATGATCCGGGCCAGCCACCGCATGTGAACCGCTACAACCGGTCGAGGATCCGCGTGTTGATGAACGGCGATGCCTCGCAGGCCGTCGACTGCCTTACCTATCTCGCACGCGCCGAACCGGGAACGCATGCCCCCAGTGCCGCCTATCTCCGGGACATCGTCGAGGGTGCGGAGGAGAACGGGCTACCCCCGCGCTACGTGGCGATGCTGAAGGCGATCAGGTCGCCCGATGCCGTTCAATAGGGCGTGCCGTCCTTCCGCGTGATGCGGAACTTGCCGTTTTCCTTGACGGCCATCATGTCCGCCTCGGGATAATGCGCTCGGTCGCCCTCGCTCCGGGTTCCGACTTCCAGCAGGGTGACGGGCGCCGGAGAGCGGTTCACCAGCTTGTGGCCGTTGGGCACCCCTGCCCTGAAGCCGGCACACATTCCGGCGGTGAGGAGATGTTCGCCCGTGTCGTCGACGAGCGTCACCTCGCCTTCGAGGACATAGACGAATTCATCCTCCGTCTCGTGCCAGTGGCGTTCGGAGGATGCCGAACCCGGCGCCAGCACGGTGAGGTTCACGCCGAACTGGCTCAGACCGAAGGCGTCTCCCAGGGCACGCTTGGCACGGCCGGCCAGGGCCGCAGCATAGGGCGGCGGGTAGATGGTGGCGGTGCGGGCGGCAACATCCGTGGCGCGGAGGGCGGCGGGTTTCGCCTCAGCCATGCGCCGCCTCCTTCTGTTTCGCCTCGATCTGGCCGACGGCGTCGGCGACGGCATCGAAGGTCAGCAGGGTGGAGGCGTGGCGGGCCTTGAAATCCCTGACCGGCAGCAGGGCCTCGAGATCGGCCCATTTGCCGGTCGGGGGCGGGCCCTCCTCCTTGAGCATACGGTGCATCTGCTCGCGCAATGCCCGCAGTTCCTCCCCCGTCGAGCCGACGACGTGGCGAGCCATGATGGACGAGGAAGCCTGACCGAGCGCGCAGGCCTTCACCTCGTGGCCGAAATCCGTCACCACCCCATCCTTCATCCGGAGGTCGACCGTCACCTTGGAGCCGCAGAGCCGCGAATGGGCCACGGCGGTGGCATCCGGCTCGCTCAAGCGTTGCAACCGGGGAATATCTGCCGCGAAACCGAGAATCTTGCGGTTGTAGATGTCATTGATCATGCCGATATCCTAGCGCATGCGCGTTCCGCCGGAAACCGTCGTCTGGCGGTTTGCCATCGGGGCTTGCGCCATGATATGGGGACCGGCATGCGAGGGGCCAAGCGCCCGGGCATGTCATCCGCTGGCGGCTGGTCTGCGAATAACTGCCTAAGGGAAAGTGAAGTCAGGATTATGGACGCAGTCATCAAGAAAATGCCGGCAAAGGCGGTGAAGCGCCCCAGCCAGGAAGAGGCGGAGGCCGCGGTGCGCACCCTGCTCGCCTGGGCCGGAGACAACCCGGACCGGGAGGGCCTGCTGGACACCCCGAAGCGGGTGGCCAAGGCTTTCCGTGAGTATTTCTCGGGCTATGACGACGATCCGGCGGAGGCCCTCTCCCGCACATTCGAGGACGTCGGCGGCTACGACGACATCGTGATGCTGCGCGATATCGAGTTCAATTCGCATTGCGAACACCACATCGCCCCCTTCGTCGGCCGCGTCCACGTCGCCTATCTGCCCACCAAGGCGGTGGTTGGCATTTCCAAGCTCGCCCGCGTGGTGGAAATCTACGCGCGGCGGCTTCAGACCCAGGAGACGATGACGGCACAGATCGCGAACTCGATCTCCGACGCGCTGAACCCGCGGGGCGTGGCCGTGCTGGTGGAAGCGGTGCATACCTGCATGTCGATGCGGGGCATCGGCAAGCGCAATGTCGCCACCATCACCACGCAGTTCACCGGCGAGTTCAAGTCGAACCCGGTGCTTCAGGCCCGTTTCATGGAACTCGTCCGCGCGCCCTCGAGCGGCTTCGCTCTGTAATGGCACCGGGCCTCGATGAAACCACAGTGTTTCAACCGAGGTTCGGGTCGGACGGGTTGATCCCGGCCATCGTCACAGACGCCCGCGACGGCACCGTGCTGATGTTCGCCTACATGAATGCCGAGGCACTGAAGCGCACGCAGGAAACCGGGCTTGCCCATTTCTGGAGCCGCTCACGGGGCGCGCTGTGGAAGAAGGGCGAGACTTCCGGCGAAACGCTGAAGGTTTCCGAAATCCTCACTGATTGCGATCAGGACGTCCTGCAGTTGAAGGCCGAACCGCAGGGACGCGGTGCCGCCTGTCACACCGGGCGCCGAAGCTGCTTCTATCGCAGGGCCGATGGCGAGCGGCTCAGCTTCATCGACGATCGCCGGCTGTTCAACCCGAAGTCCGTCTACTGATGCAGGCCGGCGGCCGTCAGCCGGCGGATGCGATGTAGGTCTTCATCTCCTCCGCTTCGCGCTCGATAGATTCGATGCGGAGCTTGACCACGTCGCCGATCGACACCATCCCGGCGAGCTTGCCGTTGGCCACGACCGGCAAATGGCGGATGCGGTTCTCGGTCATCAGCTGCATGAGTTCCGCCTCTGAATCGCTAGGCGAGCAGGTGCGCACCTTGGCGGTCATGATCTCGCGCGCCTTCCTGTTCAGAACGCCGGCGCCGCTTCCCGCCATGGCGCGCACCACGTCACGCTCGGAGACGATCCCCGATATGGCGCCGGACCCGTCCACTACAACGACGGCGCCGATGCGGTGCCGGGCAAGCGTGTCGACGATGGTCTGCACGTTGTCTTCGGGGGAGACGGTGATGACCGCCGAGCCCTTCTGCCTGAGGATGTGAGCAACTGCCATGGAGGCCTCCTTCCTGCAAGGTCAACGGGTTGGAGCCTATCACGGTTTCAGGCGGGGCGCACCGCCCTCCGGGCAAGAGCGTAAAAGGCGGCAAGCCCGCCAAGGAATCCGCCGATATGGGCCTCCCACGCAATGCCGCTGTCGGCCGCGAAGGAATTGCCCGTCCAGCCGGCCGCACCCGAAAACAGCGTCAGCGCCAGCCACACCCCGGAAAACATCAGTGCCCGCGGATTGGAGACGAGTTCGCCGAAGCTGAGCGGCCGCCCGCCTCCTTGTGCCGGGCGGGCATACATGATGGGTATCGCCGCCGCCAGAAGCCCCGACACCGCGCCCGATGCGCCGATCACGAAGATCTCCTCCCCCCAGTGAAGCGCCAGGCTCGACAGGCCGCCGGCGAGACCCGCGAGGAGGCAAAGCGCCAGGAACCGGCCGCTGCCGAGATATCGCCCGACGGGGGTTCCGAAAATCAGGAGCCACAGCGAATTGAAAAAGAGATGCATCCAGTCGCCATGCAGCAGCATGTAGCTGGCGAGCGACCAGTATTGCGATCCCTCGATCATCGGAAAGCCCGGATCGGTGAAGCGTGCGGGAATGAGCGCCAGGGCGAAGAGCGACCACACCCGCCAGTTCTCGCCCAGAAGGTTCAGCAGCACATGGACCAGAACCAACCCGCCGATCACCGCCAGCACGGCGGGCGGCGCATTGATCGCCGGCCCTGCAGCACCCCTGTTCCAGTTGACTCGCGGCGAGTTCTGCTCCGGCAAGTTGTTTCCTTCCATTGGCATGAACGCTGCAACGGCGTGCGGCGAAGGTCAATATTGGTACACCGGAGGGGGCTCCGGCATGAGGTTCGGCGATGTGGGTTAAAGGGGAAGCTCAGACAAGCCAAGAGGACAAGGCGATCCAGCATCCGTGGAGCCGGATGTTGTTCCGCTTCTGGGAGGCGACGCGCGCGGAACGATCTGCCCCGCATCGGCACGATCTCGATCTGAAGCAGATCCGCGCGCTGGTGCCCTACCTGTTCATCGCGGAACAGCCGGAAGGGACACTCGACTTTCGCTGGCGCCTCGCCGGAACGGGAATCTGCCATCTCTATGGCCGCGAATTGACGGGCAAGCCATTCCTCACCGGATGGGACGATTTCGAAGCTGCGGTCATTCACCGTTTCCTGGGTGCCGTCACCGGCATGCACCAGCCAGCCCTGCTGCGCCTCCGCTTGGGCACCGTGCGGGGGCAGACCCTCACCGCCGAAATGGCGGCCTTTCCGGTCCTCGCGAGCGACGAGGTGAACACCCATGTCCTGGGGGGTCTCTTTCCGTTCGCCGATCCGAGCCATGATGATCCGGACGGGCTTGCCACGTTCGAACTCCAGTCGGCGCGGCTGGTGTGGACGGAAACGATTCCCCCTGCAATCGAGGGCGCGAATGCCGCTCCGCCCGCCCGCCCGCGCTTCCATGTCATTGCCGGAGGGCGCAGCCGCGGCTAATTTTCGATCGCTTAACCCTGTTTTTACGGTGCAACCTCTAATCTAGAGGAGTCGTCAAAGGAGGGATTGGCGTGGACTCGACCGTCAGGGTTGAAAGCGAGCCGGCCGCACAGGAGAAGGTGTCTGTGCAGCAGACGCTCTTTGCACGCTTCATGCTGCCCGACACCACCGAGCATGGCTGCCGCGTGAAGGAGATCGATGCCGATGGCGCCATATTCCTGGTCAACCTCAAGATTCCCCCCCGCCTCAGCATCGTGGCCTATGTCGAAGAGGTCGGCCGGGTGGAGGGCATTACGGGGGAAACGGTGGAAGGCGGCTTCCGCGTGGCGTTCAAGCTCTCCGGCGCGAGGCGCGAACGCTTCGAAGGACGGTTGCGCTGGCTGAGCCAGAAGGAACGCCAACCTGCACCTGCCGAGGCAGAACGCCGCCACACCCGCTTCGAACCAACCGAGAGGCAGTCGCAGATTACCCTTCCCGACGGGCGCGAATATCCTTGCGAGGTGATGGACATTTCGCTCTCCGGCGCCGCAGTGAAGGTGGACGTGATGCCGAGCCTCGGAACCTATCTCCTGCTCGGCAAGATGCGCGGCCGCGTGGTGCGCTACCACGAGGACGGAATCGCCATCGAGTTCCTCAAACTGCTCGACCGCGGCCAGCTGAACGACAGCCTGCGCTGAATCACGAAGTCTTTCGCTTCCCGCCGCATGGGCTCCGCGCTATGGTGCGGCATGCCCTCGCTTTCCGATTACATGTCATCCGACTCGCTCCCGGCAGACGGACTCCTCGTCGGGCGGGCCTGGAGTCCTGCCGCGGGCGGGCCGTGCATCATCCGCCGTGACGGTGAACGCCTCACGGACATCACCGCAGCCTTTCCCACGGTCCGCGACCTGTGTGAGGCAGAGAACCCTGCCGCCGCCGCCCGCGCCGCGAAAGGCGAGAGCCTGGGAGCGGCCGATGCCATCCTGGCCAATACTCCACCGGAGTCACGCGATCCCTCGAAGCCCTGGCTGTTGCCGCCCGTCGACCTGCAGGCGCTCAAGGCGGCGGGCGTCACCTTCGCCACATCGATGCTCGAGCGCGTGATCGAGGAGCGCGCGCGCGGCAACCCCGCCGCCGCCGCAGAGATCCGCGCCACGATCGAAACCCTCATCGGGGACGATCTGTCGAAGCTCCGCGCCGGTTCGCCCGAAGCCATGCAGCTCAAGGCCGTGCTCATGGAGAAGGGCGCGTGGTCGCAATATCTCGAGGTGGGCATCGGGCCCGATGCCGAGATCTTCACCAAGTCGCAAATCATGTCCGCAGTTGGCCACGGCATGGAGGCGGGCCTCCACCCGGTCTCGACCTGGAACAATCCCGAGCCTGAAGTGGTGGTGGTCGTGGCTTCGAGCGGCAGGATCATCGGCGCGACGCTCGGCAACGACGTGAACCTGCGCGATGTCGAGGGCCGCTCCGCCCTGCTCCTCGGCAAGGCCAAGGACAACAACGCCTCCTGCGCGCTCGGCCCGATGATCCGGCTCTTCGACGACACATTCACGCTCGACGATGTGCGGCGCATGCAACTCTCGCTCAGGGTGGAGGGCGAGGATGGCTATGTGCTGAACGGCGCCTCGAACATGTCGAAGATCAGCCGGGATCCCGCCGATCTCGTGGGCCAGATGATCGGACCCTATCACCAGTACCCCGACGGTGCGGTGCTGTTCCTCGGCACGCTCTTCGCACCGGTGGAGGACCGCGACGCGCCGGGAAAGGGCTTCACCCACAAGCTGGGCGACGTGGTGACGGTATCCTCACCCCAACTCGGCACGCTGGCCAACCGCATGACGGCGTGCGATCAGGCCGCACCCTGGACATTTGGTGCCAGCCACCTGTTCAGGAATCTCGCACAGCGAGGGCTGCTGTAAGCAAACCCTGTTCCGGCGCTCCACGCCACTCTTCCGCTGGCGGCGGGAGACCGGGACATGAAGAGTTCCCTCCTCCGAGGAGAAGCTTGTTTCCGCGAGATCAGAGATCCTGCACGTCCACAACGCCCGCTATCGCCTTGATGGCGCCCTTGATCTGGGGGGTCACGGTGAACTTGTTGCCGAGCGAAACATGCACCTCGCGACCCTGCTCCATCAGCATGACCAGGCGCACCGGCGCACGGCCGCCATTGCTGAGCCGCGCGGCGATGGAATCGATCGGCTTCGCATCGCGCACGAAGATTTCGAGACCGGTCACCATTTGCGCGGCGGCCTTGTCGAGCATCTCCACGCCCTGGAGCCTCAGCTTAACTTCTTCACCCTCGACATCGGCCTCGACGCGGGCGATCACGGCGTTGCCCGGTTCGAGGAGATCGCGGCAGGCGGCGAGCGTGTCCGAAAAGCAGATCGCCTCGAACTGGCCGGTCGGGTCCGAGAAGCCGACGAAGGCGAACTTGTTGCCGGATTTCGAGCGCCGCTCCTGCCGGTGGGTCACGGTGCCAGCAAGCTTCGCGGCGCGGGCGCCCTTGGTGAGCGCCTTCTCGTGAAAGGCGGCATAAGTGTCGACTGAGAGCTTCTGCAGGGGCTTCATGTAATCGTCGAGCGGATGGCCCGAGAGATAGAAGCCCACCGCCTCGAACTCCTGCGCGAGCTTGTCCATCGGCAGCCATGCATCGCGCCGGGGCAGGACAAGATCGTCTGCAGCGCTCGCAGAGCCCCCGAAGAGGTCGTTCTGACCGGCCTCGGCCGCACTCGCTGCGCGGTTTGCCATGGCGAGAATTGACTCGATGGCCTCCAGCACCTGGGCCCGGTTGGGGTTCAGGCAATCGAAGGCGCCGGCCTTCACCAGGCTCTCCAGTGCCCGCTTGTTGACGAGCTTTGCATCGATGCGCCGGGCGAAATCGCCGAGGGAGCGGAAGGGTCCGCTCTCCTCCCTCACCCGCACCAGATGCTCGATGGCGCCGGCGCCCACATTCTTCAGGGCCGCGAGCGAATAGAGGATGGCGCCGTTCACCACCGCGAAGTCCACTCCGCTGACATTGATCGAGGGCGGGATCACCTTCACGCCCACGCGCTGCGCCTCGCGGCGGAAGAGCATGAGCTTGTCGGTGTTGCCCATGTCGAGCGTCATCGAGGCCGCGAGGAATTCCACCGGGTAATTGGCCTTCAGCCAGGCCGTCTGGTAGGAGACGACGGCATAGGCCGCGGCGTGCGACTTGTTGAATCCGTAGCCTGCGAATTTCTGCACGAGCTCGAAGATGTAATCGGCCTGGCTGGCATCGACCTCCTTCTTCACGGCGCCCGAGACGAAGCGCTCCTTCTGCGCATCCATCTCGGCCTTGATCTTCTTGCCCATGGCGCGGCGCAGCAGGTCGGCTTCGCCCAGCGAGTAGCCCGAGAGCACCTGGGCGATCTGCATCACCTGCTCCTGGTAGACCATGATGCCGTAAGTCTCTTTCAGGATGGGCTCGAGCAGCGGGTGCAGGTAGTCCGGCTCCTCCTCGCCCTTCTTGCAGGCGATGTAGCGCGGGATGTTGTCCATCGGGCCCGGTCGATAGAGGGCGACGATGGCGATGATGTCCTCGATGCGGTCAGCGCGCATTTTCTTGAGCACGTCCCGCATTCCCGAGCTTTCCAGCTGGAACACGCCCACCGTATC
>NZ_JBKBKI010000023.1:0-59405 GCF_046294715.1 Aestuariivirga sp.
CTTCTCTCGCAGTGGCGTGGTTATGCCGGGGAGGGTGGCGGCTATTGCGTGGTCTTCGACGAGGAGGCGCTCGACGGCCTCGTCGAGGCGGAGCGGCGGATCTCGCCGGGCCTCACCATCTTCGAGAAGGGCATCGTCTATGCGGGCGGCGGCGAGGACGATCCGTCTACCGGCCTGCGCGGCATGGACTTCCTCGATCTCGCCGCCTTCGTGAAGAACGAGGTGTTCCGCGAGGAGAACGAGACGCGCATCACGCTCGCGGTGCCGCCCCATGGCCCACGGCCGGTGCGCTTCCGCGAGGCGGCAGAAATGCTCATCCCCTATGTCGAGATCTTCAGCGGCAGGCGGCAGCTGCCGCTCGCCGAGATCATCGTGGGCCCCGGCCCTCTGCAACGGCGCTGTGCTTCGGGCGTCGTCCAGTTCCTGCGCGCCCACGGCCTCGATGTCACCGTGAGGCTCTCGGAAATCCCGCTGGCGCGCTAGGACGTCGAGGGGGAGTTGCGGGGCAAAGCCCGGGCGTGATAGGTGCCCCGGGCATTCTTGAACGGGACCAGCGCCGCCATGCCGAAGCAGAACGTGAAGAAAGTCGTGCTCGCCTATTCCGGGGGGCTCGACACCTCGATCATCCTCAAGTGGCTGCAGACGGAATATGGCGCCGAAGTCGTCACCTTCACCGCCGACCTCGGCCAGGGCGGCGAGCTCGAGCCCGCCCGCCAGAAGGCGGAGATGCTGGGCATCAGGGAAATCTACATCGAGGACCAGCGCGAGGAATTCATCCGCGACTTCGTCTTCCCGATGTTCCGCGCCAACGCCGTCTACGAGGGCGTCTACCTGCTCGGCACCTCGATCGCCCGGCCCCTGATCGCCAAGCGCCTGATCGAGATCGCGGCAGAGACGGGGGCGGACGCCATCGCCCATGGCGCCACCGGCAAGGGCAACGACCAGGTGCGCTTCGAACTCACCGCCTATGCGCTGAACCCGGACATCAAGGTGATCGCACCCTGGCGCGAGTGGAGCTTCAAGAGCCGCACGGACCTGATCGAGTTCGCCGAGGCCCACCAGATTCCGGTGGCGAAGGACAAGCGCGGCGAGGCGCCCTTCTCGGTCGACGCCAACCTGCTTCACTCCTCGTCCGAGGGCAAGGTGCTGGAAGACCCCTGGCAGGAGCCGCCGCCCTATGTCTACCAGCGCACCATCGCGCCCGAGGAGGCGCCCGACAAGGCGACCTACATCGAGATCGAATTCCTCAAGGGCGATCCCGTCGCCATCGACGGCAAGGCGATGTCGCCCGCCACACTGTTTACGGAGCTCAACCGGCTGGGCCACGACAACGGCATCGGCCGCCTCGATCTGGTCGAGAACCGCTTCGTCGGCATGAAGTCGCGCGGCGTCTACGAGACGCCCGGCGGCTCGATTCTCGCCGTCGCGCACCGGGCGATCGAGTCGCTGACGCTCGACCGCGAGGCCGCCCATCTCAAGGACAGCTTCATCCCGAAATATGCCGAGCTCGTCTATTACGGCTTCTGGTTCTCGCCCGAGCGCGAGATGCTCCAGGCGGCGATCGACAGGAGCCAGGAGCATGTCGAAGGCACCGTTCGGCTCAAGCTCTACAAGGGCAACGTCATCGTGGTGGGCCGCAAGTCGCCCAAGTCGCTCTACAGCGACGCTCTCGTCACCTTCGAGGACGACCGCGGCGCCTACGACCAGAAGGACGCGGCCGGCTTCATCCGCCTCAACGCGCTGAGGCTCCGCACGCTGGCGGCCAGGAAGCGCGCCACATGAGCCGGACGGCTGGCGCATGAAGGTTCTGGTCACGGGGGGCTGCGGCTTCATCGGCTCGGCCGTATGCCGCCACCTCGTGCTCGACCTCGGCCACAGCGTCGTCAACATCGACAAGATGACCTATGCGGCGAGCGAAGGCTCGACCGCCATGCTGGCGGGCCACCCCAACTACCGCTTCCACCGGCTCGACATCGCCGAGCGCGAGGCGGTCGCCGCCATCATGGCCTCGGAGGCGGTCGACGCGGTCATGCATCTCGCCGCCGAGAGCCACGTCGACCGCTCGATCGACGCGCCCGCCGCCTTCGTCGAGACCAACATCGTGGGCAGCTTCGCCCTGCTCCAGGCGGCACGCGCCTATCACGCCAGCCTGCCGGAGCCGCGCCGCTCCGCCTTCCGCTTCCACCACGTCTCCACTGACGAGGTCTATGGCGAAATGCCGCTGGAGGGCGGGCGCTTCAGCGAGGAGCATCCCTTCCGGCCTTCCTCGCCCTATGCCGCCTCGAAGGCCGCCGCCGACCATCTCGCCATGGCCTGGCACCACACCTATGGTCTGCCGGTGGTGCTCTCCCATGGCTCCAACACCTACGGGCCTTGGCAATTCCCGGAAAAGCTCATTGCGCTGATGATCCTGAACGGCCTCGAGGGGCGAAGGCTTCCCGTCTACGGCACGGGCGAGAACGTGCGGGACTGGCTCCACGTCGAGGACCATGCCCGCGCGCTTGCATGCGTGCTCAGCCGCGGCAGGCCGGGCCAGGCCTACAATATCGGCGGCGGCAACGAGCGCTCGAACCTCGAGGTGGTGGAGACGATCGCGGATGTGCTGGACGAGATGCGGCCTTCCCCGCTGGGCCCGCGCCGGCTCCTCATCACCTTCGTGGGCGACAGGCCCGGCCACGACCTGCGCTACGCCGTCGACGCCGGCAAGGCGGAGTCCGAGCTCGGCTGGCGGGCGCAACAGGATTTCAACACGGGGCTTCGCGGCACCATCGCCTGGTACCTCGACAACGAGGCCTGGTGGCGGCCGCTCCGCGGCAGGGGGGAAGCATGAGCATCGCGGTCTTCGGCAGCATAAACATGGACGTGACGGCCTACATGCCCAGGCTTCCGAAGCCGGGCGAGACGCTGCATGGCCGCGAATACAAGCTGGGGCTGGGCGGCAAGGGCGCCAACCAGGCGGCGGCGGCGCGGAAGCTCGGCAGCGAGGTCGCCTTCATCGGCAGGCTCGGGGCCGATGACTTCGCCGGCGCGGCGGAGCGCGAGCTCGCCTTCTATGGCGTCGATCTCTCGCTCATCCGCCGCGACGAGGCTGGTGCGACCGGAATTGCCATCATCAATGTGGGCGAGGGCGGCGAGAACTGCATCTCGCTCATCGGCGGCAGCAACCTGCGCATGGACGACAGCGACGTGGTCCGCGCCCGCCCGGTGCTCGAAAGGGCGAAGGTGCTGCTGCTCCAGCTCGAAGTGCCGCTTGCCGCTTCGCTCGCGGCGGCGGCGATCGTCAAGGCGCATGGCGGCACCGTCATCCTCGACCCCGCACCGGCGCCGCAAGGGGGCCTTGCGCCCGAGGTGCTGAAGGCGGTCGACATCATCACCCCCAACGAGACGGAGGCGGGGCTCATCCTCGGCGCACAGCCGCAGACGCCGGAAGAGGCGCTGAAGGCCGCCCAGGAACTCCGCCGGCGCGGCGTGCCGGCGGCGGTCGTCAAGCTCGGCGCCAAGGGGCTCGCGGTCGCGGCACCGGGCCTCGAGGCGATCGTCCCGGCCTTCAAGGTGACGCCCATCGACACCGTCGCGGCGGGCGACTGCTTCAACGGCGGCCTCGCCCATGCGCTGGAACGGGGGGAGACGCTCGCTTCGGCACTGCGCTTCGCCGCCGCCTGCGGCGCGCTCTCCACGACGAAGAAAGGCGCTGCCGCAGCAGCGCCCGCGAGGGCCGAGGTCGAGGCCTTCCTGGCCCGCAACTGAGGGCTTTCCTCAGCGCATCTCGGCGGCGGAGAGGCACTCGTACCAGATGCGGCGCGCGTCGAATTCGCCGTCATAGGCGGCGCGGCGGCGGGAGACGGTGTCGCCGCCCATCTCCTCGCAGCGGGCCTCCGAATTGAAGGCCACGTTGGCGCGTTCGGTGAAGACCTCGCCATCGGCATCCTGCTCGTAGATCACCAGCGTGAAGGGCTGGCCTTCGGCGCGCCGGGCGGGGGCTGGCGGCGTGGCGGGCACGGCAGGCTGGACGGGCCGTGCCGGGCGCACCTTCGGCACCGGCGGGGGCTCAGTCCCGAAAGCCGGTTCGGGGGCGGCGGCGGTCTCCGCGGCGCGCTCCCCGATGCGGGGCGGCTCCGGCAGGGGGTCCGTCGCCGAGGAGCCGAAGAGCGGGCGCTCGGGCTCCGCCTCCGGAACGGGCTCGGGCTCCGCCACGGGCCCGGGCGCGGCGGCGGGCGCCTCTTCGGCCTCCGGCTTCGAGCTCTTGGCGGGAACGGCGGGTGCGGCCTGCTCCGCGGCATCGCCGAGGCTCGCCAGTTCCGGCTCCACCGGCGGCGTGCCGAGCAGCGCCCAGGCAATGCCGCCCAGCACCGCGGCGACGAGCAGCCCCAGGACCAGGAACGGGCCGAGCTGTCGGCGCTCCGCCTTCCGCCCTTCCTTGAAAGGCTGGTGCCTTGCCGGGCGCGGCTCCGGCCTGACGTCGCCGAGATCGGGCGGGGGCGGGGCGGCGGCGCCCGTTCCGGTGCGATGCTCGAGCCGGCGCTTCCTGGCCGCGAGATGCGCCTCGAGCTCGCGCTTGGTCGCCTCCAGCAGCTCGAGGTCATAGGCGCGGCGGCTGTCGGGCTTCCCCAGCACCTCGTAGGCCTGCTGGATCTCGGCGAAGCGCTCGGGCGAGGCGGTTCCGGCGGCGGAGCCGGTGTCCGGGTGGAATTTCTTGGCGAGAGCCCGATAGGCCGCGGTGATCACCTCCTGGTCGGCGGTGGGGTCTATGCCCAGTGCCGCGTAGTGATCCGGAAACGATTCCATGTTGAATTCCGCCCCTTGCCGGTCCGTCAATCCGATGAGCGGCTCATCGGGCAATTTCTGGGCGGAATTCGGGCCTCTGCTCGCGCCGTTCCGCAATTGCCACGGTGAGGGTCATGGCCAGGGTGAGGGTCGCCGCCATGGAGCGGAAGCCCTCGAAATTCGCCTCCGAGATCTCGATCCAGAGGTCCGCCGTCTGGGCCAGCGGCGAAAAGGGGCTGTCGGTGATCGAGACCAGCGGCACCTTGCGCTCGCCAGCCAGCCTGGCCAGCGCGACGGTCTCTGAGGCATAGGGCGTGAAGGAGATGGCGAGCACCGCGTCCTTCTCCGTGGCGAAGGCCACCTGTTCGGCCGCGAGCCCTCCCACCGCATCGACGAGGATCGAGCGCACGCCGAGCTTTCCCAGCGCATAGGCCATGTAGGTGGCGATCGGGAAGGAGCGCCTGAGGCCGATCAGGTAGATCGTCTCGGCGGCGGCGAGCCTTTCCACCGCCCGGTCGAGATCGTCGGGGTCGAGCTTCTCGCGCAGGGCCTCGATCGACTTCGCCGAGGCATCGCAGAAGCCCTCGAAGATGAGCTTGGGCTTCGAGGCCTCCCCGTCATGCCCGCGCAGCTGCTGCAGCCGCTCGCCATAGTTCAGGATGCGGTCCCGCAGGCGGGAGCGGAACACCTCCTGCATGTCGGAAAAGCCCTCATAGCCGAGAGACTGGCTGAAGCGCACCAGTGTCGAGGGCTGGACGTCCGCCTGCCCGGCGATCGAGGAGACGGTGCCGAAGGCGATTTCATCGGGGTTCTCCAGCGCGAAGCTGGCGATCTGCGTCAGGCGCTTGGGCAGTTCGCCGGCCCGCTCGGCGATGAGGGCCTTCAGGGCGGCAAAATCGCGCGGCGGCGGGGTAGCGTTCTGCATGGAACGAATATTTCACGGAAGCGGAAACGTTCCAAGCGGGATTGCGGGAGGCATCCCCGGGGCCCGTCTACTCCTCCCAGCCGCGGCTGCGGCGCGAGGGGCCGGAGACGGGGGGCCTGCGCCGGCCGGAATCGCCGCCGCCATCGCCCGAGAGGGCGCGGCGCAGCCTGCGCAGGATGACGCCCTTGGACTTCTCGTCGGCCGCGCGGTCCACCGCGTCGCGGATGTCGAGGATGAGATCGGCGAGGTCGTTGTGGCTGTCGAGGCGGGCCGTCATGGCGGGGTCGATGCGCGGCCGCGTCTCCTCCGCCAGGAAGGCGCAGGAGATCCCCGAAAGCTCGTAGACGGAATCGAGGCTCGGGATCAGCACGCAGTCATGCGGCAGGCCGAGGGCCTTCAGGTCCTCCGCCAGGGCGCGCTGGCCTTCCTCCTCGCCATGGGTGAGGAACACCGTGCGGCCGATGGGCAGGCGCTCCTTCACCCACTGCACCAGTTCCGGGCCGTCGGCATGGCCGGAGTAATCCTCCATCTGGCGGATCTCGGCCTTCACGCTGATCGTCTCGCCCATGATGGTCACCGTCTTCGCCCCGTCCTGCAGGATGCGCCCGAGCGAGCCCTCCGCCTGGAAGCCGGCGAGCAGCACCGTGGTGGAAGGCTGCCACAGGTGGTTCTTCAGGTGGTGGCGGATGCGGCCCGCCTCGCACATGCCGCTCGCCGCCACGATGATGCGGAAGCCGGTGAAGCGGGCGAGCGCCTTGGAATCCTCCACGCTCTCGGTCGAGCGCACATAGGGAGAGGTGAAGGCGCGCGTCAGGTCGCCGCCATGCTGCAGTTCCCTCGCGTGGCGGGTGAAGATGGCGGTCGCCTTGGAGGCCAAGGGCGAGTCGATGAAGATGTTGGCCTTCGGCACCTTGCCCTCGTCCATCAGCTTCACCAGGTCGGTCACGAGCTCCTGGGTGCGCTCCACCGCGAAGGAGGGGATGAGGAGTGCGCCCTTCTTGCGCGCCGCCGCGTTCACCTCGCCGGCGAGGATCTGGCGGCGGCCTTCCTCGCTCCGCTCGAAGCGGTCGCGCCCGCCATAGGTCGATTCGCACAGCACGAAATCGAAATCGGCCGGCGCCTCGGGGTCGTGGTGCAGCATCTTGTTGTCGGGGCCGATGTCGCCGGAGAACAGCAGCCGCAGCGGTTTTCCGCCCTGCTCCTCGATCTCCACCTCGATCGAGGCGCTGCCGAGGAGGTGGCCGGCATTCCAGAAGCGCGCCCGGATTCCCGGCGCCGGCGTGAACCAGTTCTGGTAGCGGTGGCCGGTGAAGTTCTCGAGTGCCGCGATCGCGTCCTCGAGGGTGTAGATGGGCTCCACCTCCTCCTCGCCGCGCTTCACCCGGCGCTGGTTCAGCTGGCGCACTTCCATTTCCTGGATCGAGCCCGAATCCGGCAGCATGATGCCGCAGAGATCGACCGTCGCCTCGATGGCGTGGATCGATCCGCCATAGCCGTGCTTCACCAGCTTCGGCAGCAGCCCCGCATGGTCGATGTGGGCATGCGTGAGCAGCACCGCGGTGAGCGAGGAGGGCTCGAAGGGGAACGGCCGGTAATTGAGCTCGCGCTCGGTCTTCGAGCCCTGGAACATGCCGCAGTCGACGAGGAGCCGCGCCTGCTCCGTCTCGATCAGGTAGCAGGAGCCCGTCACCGTTCGGGCCGCGCCGTGGAACTTGAGACGCACCGCCATGCTCTACACTCCCGGAACCTTGAGGCCGCGTTTCACCAGTTCGTCCCACGCCGCGCGCGGCGTATCGGCGAAGCCGAAGAGATCGAGGTCGGACCGGCTCACCATTCCGGCCTCGGCGAAGCGCTCGAAATTGATGAGCCCCTTCCAGAACGCCGCGTCATAGAGAACAACCGGAAGCTCGTCGTCCATCTTGCCGGTCTGGCGGAGCGTCAGGATCTCGAACAGCTCGTCCATGGTGCCGAAGCCGCCGGGGAACACCACGAGGGCCGAGGCGCGGATGGCGAAGTGCATCTTGCGCATGGCGAAGTAGTGGAAGCGGAAGGTGAGGTCCGGCGTGGAATAGGCGTTGGGTTCCTGCTCCATGGGGAGCGTGATGTTGAAGCCGATCGATGGGGCGCCCGCCTCGTGCGCGCCGCGGTTGGCCGCCTCCATGATGCCGGGGCCGCCGCCGGTGGCGATCACGTTCTGGCGCGGCAGGTGGTTCTCGATCTTCGCACCGCCCTCCTCGGAGCAGATGCGGGCGAACTCGCGCGCCGCGTTGTACCAGCCATTGCCGTCCTGCTCGCGCACCCTTGCCGAGCCGAAGACGATCACCGTGGTGGCCACGCCCCATTTCCGCAGGTGCTCCTCCGCCTTCTGGTATTCGAGCTGGAACCTCAGCCCGCGCGTGGTGTCGCCCAGGAGGAAGTCCATGTCCATGGCCGGGAGGCGGTAGGCGGCGGCGGCCATCTGGGCCTTGTTGGAGAGTGTCACTGGGGCGGGAATCCTGCGGAAAATGGCTGCTGCAACAGGGATAGTGCACGCGGCACGCCTCATCAAGTGGCGCCCGGGAGGGTGGCTTTTTCATGCCGTGCATGACAGGATGCCGGTATAGCGAGAAGAAAGGCCTCTTGATGTCCGACCCGCCGAAGCCTCTTGCCGCGCGTTTTTGCGCCGAGCCCGGAAAGCCCTTCTCGCTCGCGGAGCGCGATCCCCGCGGCAATGGCATCTTCGCCGCAAAGGAGGAGACGAAGTCCGCCACGGAAAAGGATGCCGAGGCCATCGACGCGCTGCAGGACAGGCTCTTCGCCGAGGGCAAGCGCGCGCTGCTCGTCGTCCTGCAGGGGATCGACTGTTCCGGCAAGGACGGCACGGTGCGCGCCGTCTTCAACCGTTGCGGCCCGATCGGCGTCAGGGTGCAGCCGTTCCGGGCACCAAGTGCGGACGAGCTGGCGCAGGACTATCTCTGGCGCGTGCACAAGGTCACGCCGGCGCGCGGCTACATCGGCATCTTCAACCGCTCGCATTACGAGGACGTGCTGGTCGCCAGGGTCAAGGCCTTCGCCAGCGCGGAGGCGATCGAGCGCCGCTACGGCGAGATCAACGCCTTCGAGAAGATGCTGACCGACAACGGCACGCGCATCCTCAAGTTCATGCTGCACATCTCGAAGGATGAGCAGGCCGAGCGCCTGCGCGAGCGCATCGAGGTGCCGGAGAAACGCTGGAAGTTCAATCCGGCCGATCTCGAGGACAGGAAGCTGTGGGACCAGTTCATGGCGGCCTACGAGGCGGCGATCGAGCGCTGCTCGACGGAGCACGCGCCCTGGCACGTGATCCCGGCGGACCGCAACTGGGTGCGCAACGCCATCGTGGCCCGCATCGTTCGCGAAACGCTGGAGGAGATGAACCCGCAATATCCGGAGCCCAGGGGCTGGGACCCGAAATCCGTCAAGGTGGAGTGAGCATGGATCTTTATCTCAAGGGAAAACGCGCGCTGGTGACGGGCGCCACCAAGGGCATCGGGCGGGCCATCGCCTTCGGTCTCGCGGCGGAAGGTGCAGACGTGGCCCTCTGCGCGCGTGATGCCGCGGCCGTGGCCAAGACGGCGGAGGAGATCGCCGCCACTGGCGTGAAGAGCTTTGGCGCCGCCCTCGACGTGTCCGACGGCCCGGCACTCGAGGGCTTCGTGCGCAAGGCAGCCGCTGCACTGGGCGGGCTCGACATTCTCGTCTGCAACGCCTCCGCCCTTGCCGAGGGGGCGGGCGAGGAGGCCTTCCGCCAGGCCTTCGAGATCGACCTTCTCCACACCCGCAACGCCTGCGAGGCGGCCCTCCCTTTCCTCGAGCGCTCCGGCGAGGGGGCGATCGTGGCGATCTCCTCGATCTCGGGCTCGGAGGATTACGGCTATGGCTCCGTCGCCTACGGCACCATGAAGGCGGCGCTGTTCTTCTACGTCAAGTCGCTGGCGCGCCACGTGGCGGCGCGCGGCATGAGGGCCAACATCGTCTCGCCCGGCACCACCTATTTCGAGGGCGGCTTCTGGGACCAGGTGAAGATCAACGACCCCGAAGGCTTTGCCCGCAGCGTGGCGGAGAACCCGATGAAGCGCATGGCCAGGCCAGAAGAGATCGCCGACGCCGCCGTCTTCCTCGCCAGCCCCCGCGCCAGCTTCATCTCCGGCGCCAACCTCGTGGTCGACGGTACGCTGACCATGCGCATCCCGAACTGACGCCTTTCCTTCTCCCGCTGCAGGGAAGGCAGCGTCCCGAAGGCGCCCGGTGGGCGATGCTTCTTGTCACTCGTTACGGGCGAGAGCCGCTTCAGTCGATCCGCATGGCCCGTAGGAGGCGCGGTCAGCTAATCCGCTGCAGCCGCCGCGCACGGAACAGGCCTGGGCCGCCGGTGTGCCAGAAAGGCAGTCTGCAAGGCCGGGATCGCGACTCACGAGAAGCATCATGCCGCCAATGAGGCCCGCCGCCGAGCCGAGCGTCAGGATAAAGGTCGTTACGGATGCCGGATGCGCCGTCATGAGAGGATCTCCTGTGATGCTGATGTGGAACTGCACTGCGATACGTCCCGGACCGTCGCTGCGCCCGGCCGGATGAGAACCTCCGAACTCACTCGGCGCTGCCCACGACGATCGGAGCGATCTCGCGGATCAGCTTGCGTCGCAGGGCTGCGGCGTAGTCGGCGTGGGTGTCGACATCCATCACGAACGCTCCATCACCGGTTATCACTCTGGTTCGATAGTATTCGGCCAGATCCTCTTCCTCATTGGAAATGGTCAGCGCATTGATCGTGATCCCCGCCGCCTCGGCTTGTGCCCTCACGGCCTCGAGGCGCGGATAGGGCCGCCTCAGGCGAGACAGGATCGTTCCCCTGCCGTCGCCCGAGACGTTGATGACCCGCCTGTGAGCGCATCCCATGGCGTCGAGCCTGTCGATGGCTGCCTGAAGCCCGGTGTTCAATCCCGTATTGCCGAACACCAGCCGTGGCAGCCGTTCGACCACCCGGGCGAGCCGTTCGGCATCCTCTGCTCCCTCGATCACGACCGGCTCCGTCTGCTCGGTTGGGCGATCCGGGTCTCCCCAGAAGACCACGGCGACTGCCACGCTCCCCGCGGCTTCCATGGCGTCCAGCACGTCAGCGTTCCTCAGCGCGGCCGAAATCGCCTGCTGCTGGAGGCGATACTCGCCGTCGTCCACGCTGCTCGAACCGTCGACCGCGAGAACGAGCGCCACATCGGCACAGCCCTGGGCGAGAGCCACGGTCCCCGATAGGGCTGCCGCAGCGCACGCTGCCCCGGCCCGCAGCACGAAGCGCCCAATCCGTCTCATCATGGCCCGCCCGCCGCAATGCATTGTCACAGGGGGCTCATGCCAAGGAGCCCCAACGCCAGCCCGCCGAGGATGATCAGGAACAGGCCGTTCGGGAATGCAGGCCTCTCCGTCCTTCTCCTTTTCCGCAGAATGCCGGAATGGCTGTCTTCGAAGCGCTCCGGCCAGTCCGGCCGGGCGCTCTTGCGCGAGGAAGGCAAGACGATGGAGGCATATTCGTCGAGAAGATCAAAGCGTGCCATGACTCTCTCCGTTCGTGGATCGCGGCAAGTCGGCTTCGGGGACGGGCCTCACCACAACGTCGGGTCCGGCTAAGTTGGCTGAAAGCTGCGAACCAATTCGCCTTGCCCCGGCCTCCGGAAGGGACGCCTCGGAAACATCGATTGTCTTCGCGCGGCGCGCCCCTTTGCAAAGTAAGGTAAAGTGAGTTAGACAATCAGCACTGCAAAGGGGAGGGGAAGGTTCGTGCCGGGTCCGGCTGCCGCCGGTGAGATCGGTCTCTGCTTGGCCTGCCTCCTTGCCGATTGCGGAAGACGCTCAAGTATTCCCACCATTTTCCTGAGGCGACAAAGCAAGCTTTCTCAAGGACAGGATCAGGAAAACTGAGGTTCAATGCCATGCGCCTGCCTTCGCTCAACGCCTTGCGTGCCTTCGAAGCCGCCGCCCGGCATCAGAGCTTTGCCAAGGCCGCTTCCGAACTCCACGTCACCGAAGGTGCCGTCAGCCGGCACATCAAGCTGCTCGAGGAAGAATTGGGCGTGCTGCTGTTCCGGCGCCTGGTCCGCAAGGTCGAACTGACGGACCAGGGCCATCTGCTTCTGCCGGCGCTGGCCGGCGCCTTCGCACAGATCGCCGACGCGGCCGGCAAGGTCGCCGCGAAGAAGACGGAACTCCGCGTTGCTGTCGGGCCCAGCTTCTCGATCCGCTGGCTGGTGCCGAGGCTCCATCGGTTCAGCGCCAGGAATCTTGGCTTTTCGGTTCATCTCACCACGTCCGATGCCGCGATGTCGCTGGTGACCGACGGCAGCCACGATCTTGCGATCAACTGCGGATGCTGGCCCGAGCCCAGCTTTCCCAAGAACGTGAAGAAGGTGCGCCTGCTCGCCGAGGCGACGACCCCTGTTTGCTCACCCGCCTTCGCCGCTGCCGCCGGGCTCGACCGTCCGGAGAAATTGCGCGAGGTCGAGCTGCTGCATTCCTCGGGCGATTATGCCGACTGGTCCATCTGGGCGAAGGCGTTCGCCGAAACCGGCGTCGAGGTGGCGCGGGGCCAGATCTATCCCAACCGCGACCTGGCCTGCCGCGCGGCGATCATGGGCACGGGCGTGACGATCGGCGACCTCGCCCTGCTCGGCGAGGAGCTTGCGAGCAGGACGCTCATGGTGCCGTTTCCCGACCTCGTGTTTCGCAGTCCGGCCCATCAGTATTACATCGTGGTGCGAAAGGAATGCTGGGAGGAGCCCCGCATCGCCGCCTTCGCCAGCTGGCTGATCGAGGAACGCGATGCCAGCATGAGAGACCTCCAGGCGGCCTGAGGGCCATTGGCACCAAGCCCCCTGGAACGCTCATGCCGCCCCTGGAATTTTCGTTCCGAAATTATTCCTGTCGCCTCTGCGCGCGCAAAGCATTTCACAAACCATTGCACGATGCCGTTCCGGATGTCGGAACACATGCGTCTTTCGGCGCCCGCGCGACATGCAGTCGTGCGACATGAATGGACAACGGAACACAACGTTTTCGCAACATTGTGCAACGTGCCGGCAACTTCACCACACCGCTTCGGGCGGCTCCGGTATGGCGTTGCCGGTGCCCAGCACCTGCTGGTCGAAATCGATGATGGAGCCGGTCATCAGGCCGGACTCCTCGCTCGAGAGATAGGCGACGGCGCGCGCCACCTCGGCGGGCTTGAGCAGGCGGCCGAAGGGGCGGGCCTTCTCGGCCTTCTCGAGCCACCCCGCTTCGGCATCGTGATAGGTCTTCATGATGCGGTCCTCGCCGGGCGTGTCCATCCAGCCGATGTTCAGGCCGTTGACGCGGATCCTGTAGCGCATCACGCTGAAGGCCACGTTGCGCGTCAGCGTGGCGAGCGCCCCCTTCGAGCCGCAATAGGCGGAGATGAAGTCCTGCCCGCCATGGCCCGACATCGAGAGGATGTTGACGATGGTGCCGCTCGTCTTCGACCTCTTCATCAGGTGCAGGGCGTCCTGCATGAGGAAGAAGGGCGCCTTCACGTTGACGTCGAAGATCTCGTCGTAGCGCTCCTCCGTCGTATCCCAGATCGAGCCGCGGTCGGTGAGGGCGGCGGCGTTCACGAGCGCGTCGATCCTTCCGAAGGATGAGTCGCAGGCGGCGATCACCTTGCGCACGTCCGCCATCTTCGAGAGATCGGCCTCGACGAAGACGGTCTTCACCTTCTTCGCCTCGAGCGCTGCCTTCACCTTCGCGCCGCGTCCGGCGTTGCGGCCGGTGATCACCAGGTTGGCGATGCCGCGCTCGGCGAAGAGATGGGCGATCGCCTCGCCCAAGCCCTGCGTCGAGCCGGTGACGACGGCCGTCTTGCCGTCCATCGAGAGATGCGAGAGAGAGTCCAGGTTCATGATGTTCACGCCACCTTCACCGGCTTGCCGGATTTCCAGGATTCGGTTGCCGCATCGGCCAGTTTCTGCGCCTGGAGGCCGTCCTTGCCGCTGGGCGAGACTTGCTTGCCGTTCGTCACAGCGTCGATGAAGGCCAGCACCTCGTTCGCATAGGCCTGGCCATAGCGCTCCGTGAAGAAGTGCAGGATCGGGTCTCCGCGGAAGCCCTCCGCCGTGGCGAGTTCGACGGTGGTGTTGTGCACGTTGCCGGCGCGCAGCATGCCCTTCGAGCCGTGCACCTCGATCCTCTGGTCATAGCCATAGGCGGCGCGGCGCGAGTTGGTGATGACGGCGATCTTGCCCGAGGCTGTCTGCATGTGCACGGCCGCGGTGTCGACGTCGCCCGCCGCGCCGATCTCGCGGTCGACGAGGGAGGAGCCCAGCGCGTGAACGGTGACGAACTCCTCGCCGAGCAGGAAGCGCGCGAGGTCGAGGTCGTGGATCATCATGTCGCGGAACAGCCCGCCGGAGCTCTTCACATAGTCCGCAGGCGGAGGAGCGGGGTCGCGGCTGATGATGGTGGCGAGTTCCACCTCGCCCACCGCGCCCTGCCGGATGCGCTTCTCGAGCGCGCCGAAATTGGGATCGAAGCGGCGGTTGAAGCCGATCATCAGCGTCGTGCGGTTCTTCTCCACGACCTTCAGGCACTGCTCGATCCGCTCCACCGAGAGGCTCACCGGCTTTTCGCAGAGCACCGCCTTGCCGGCGTTGGACCCCGCCTCGATCTGCTCGGCATGGAAGGGTGTCGGCGTCGCGATCAGGATCGCGTCCACGTCCTTCGCCTTGACGATGTCCTCGACGGACGCGACCTCCGCCCCCACCTCCGCCGCCAGATCCGCCGCCGCCTTCGGCACGGCGTCAGCCAGATAGGCCACCCGGGCCTTTCCCGAAGCGGCGATCGTCCGGGCATGGACCTTGCCGATCCTGCCCGCTCCCAAGACGCCAAATCTCAACATCCATGTCCTCCGTCAAAGCGCGTTCGAAGTTGCATATTGCATGCCGGAACGTTGCATTTCGTTGTCTTTTGTTGTCGTCGTCGTTGTCGTGTTCTGTTGATCGCCGCAGCGATTAGAACAAACGTTCCGAATTGACTTCATTTTGGAATTGATATTTCGTACTGTCAAGGCGGCACAGACATTCCAGAGGACCATCATGGCAGCAGGACCGGCGCCGGGCGAGCGGTTGGACGTCATCACCATCGGGCGCTGCTCCGTCGATCTCTATGGGCAGCAGATCGGTTCCCGGCTCGAGGATGTGGCGAGCTTCGCCAAGTCGGTGGGCGGCTGCCCCGCCAACATCGCGATCGGGGCGTCACGGCTCGGGCTGAAGACGGGCCTGATCACGCGGGTCGGCGAGGAGCAGATGGGGCGCTTCGTCAAGGAGCAGATGGCGCGCGAGGGCGTGGCCCTCGAGGGCATCAGGACCGATCCGGCGCGGCTCACCTCGCTGGTGCTGCTCTCGGTGGAGAACGACAAGACCTTTCCCTTGATCTTCTACCGCGAGAACTGTGCAGACAGCGCGCTGTGCGAAGATGACATCGACGAGAGCTTCATCCGCTCCTCTCGGGCGGTGCTGGTGACAGGAACGCACTTCGCAAAGCCCGGCACCGACGCGGCGCAGCGCAAGGCGATGCGGATCGCGCGCGCTGCCGGGGGCAGGGTGATCCTCGACATCGACTACCGGCCCAATCTCTGGGGCCTCGCCGGGCATGCCGCGGGCGAGGAGCGCTACATCCGGTCGGACAAGGTGTCCGACCATCTGAAGTCCATCCTGCCGGACTGCGACCTCATCGTTGGAACGGAAGAAGAGGTGCACATCGCGGCGGGAAGCGAGGACACGCTGGAAGCGCTCGGCATCATCCGGTCGCTCTCGAAAGCCGTGATCGTGCTGAAGCGGGGGCCCATGGGCTGCGTCGTCTATCCCGGCGCCATCCCGGATCAGCTGGAGAAAGGCATCGTCGGCAAGGGCTTCCCGATCGAGGTCTACAACGTGCTGGGAGCGGGCGACAGCTTCATGTCCGGCTTCCTCCGGGGCTGGCTCCGGGGCGAGGATCACGCGACGAGCGCCACATGGGCCAATGCCTGCGGTGCCTTCGCCGTCTCCCGCCTGCTGTGCTCGCCCGAGATCCCCACATGGGACGAGCTGCAGTTCTTCCTGAAGCATGGCAGCCCGCACAAGGCGCTGCGAAAGGACGAGGCGATCAACCACGTGCACTGGGCGACGACGCGGCGCGCGCAACCGGACCAGCTCCTGGCGCTCGCCATCGACCACCGCATGCAGCTCGAGAAGATGGCGGAGGAGGCGGGTGCCCCGCGCGAGCGCATCAGCGCTTTCAAGCGGCTCGCCATCGCGGCGATCGCCCGGGTGGCGAATGGAAGTGCGGGCTTCGGGACCCTGCTCGACGACGTCCATGGCCGCGAAGCCATGTTCGACGCCGCGAAGCTCGGGCTCTGGGTGGGCCGGCCCCTGGAACAGCCAGGCTCGCGGCCGCTGCGATTCGAGGTCTCGCAGGATGTGGGCTCACGCCTCGTCGAGTGGCCGGTGACGCATACGGTCAAATGCCTTTGCTTCTACCATCCCGACGATCCGGCGGGACTGAAGGATGAGCAGCGCGAGAAGCTGCGCATGCTGCACGAGGCGGCGCGCAAGCTCGGGCGCGAGCTGCTGATCGAGATCATCGCCGGAAAGCACGGCGCGCTCGACGAGCACACCATCGCGCGGGCACTCGATGAACTCTACGCCCTGGGGATCATGCCCGACTGGTGGAAGCTCGAGCCGCAGGCCTCGGGGAAAGCCTGGGAGAACATCTCTTCCGTCATCGCCCGTCACGATCCCTGGTGCCGCGGCGTTCTTCTTCTGGGCCTCGAAGCGCCGGAGGAGGAACTGGCCCGGGGGTTCGCCGCCGTGGCCCCGCACAAGGTCGTGAAGGGCTTCGCTGTCGGGCGCACCATCTTCACCCAGGCCGCGCGGGGATGGCTTTCAGGCGGGATGAGCGACGAGCAGGCCACGGCCGACATGGCGGAGCGCTTCCAAAATCTCGTCCAGTTATGGCACGATAGGCGGGGCTGAGCAGGAGTGCCGGAATGTCGAAGCTGAAGATCCATCCGACCGCTGAGAGCGGCCGCGTCGTCCGCGTCACGCCCGAGAGCGCAGGCTGGCGCCATGTGGGCTTCGATCTCTGGAAGCTGAAGCCCGGGGATGTGGCGGAAGGCGGCGAGGCGGGGCGGGAAACCTGCCTCGTCTTCATCGGCGGCAAGGGCCGCGTCAGCGCGGGGGCGCAGGACTTCGGCGTGCTGGGCGAACGCAACTCCCCCTTCGAGGGCAAGCCCTGGTCGGTCTATGTGCCGGCCGGTGAGAGCTGGCGCGTTGCGGCGGAGAACGCGGTGACGCTCGCCGTCTGCACCGCGCCGGGGGAGGGCGGCAAGCACCCGGCACGGGTGATCGCGCCGGAGGGGCTGCACCAGGAAACGCGCGGCAAGGGCTCCAACACACGGCACGTCACCAACATCATCCCCGAATGGGAGCCGGCCGAGGGGCTGCTCGTGGTCGAGGTCATCACGCCGGGCGGCTGCACCTCGTCCTATCCGCCGCACAAGCATGACGCGGACAACCTTCCGCATGAATCGCTGCTTGAGGAGACCTATTACCATCGCCTCAATCCGCCGCAGGGTTTCGCCTTCCAGCGCGTCTACACGGACGACCGCTCGCTCGACGAGGCGATGGCGGTGGAGGACGGCGACGTGACGCTGGTGCCCCGGGGCTATCACCCCTGCGCCACCACGCATGGCTATGACCTCTATTACCTCAACGTGATGGCGGGCCCCAAGCGCACATGGAAATTCCACAATGCGAAGGAGCACGAGTGGCTTCTGAAGGCGTGAAGCGGCCCTCATCCGCCCTTCAGGCACCTTCTCCCATCCTGCGGACGGGAGAAGGAGAGACGGTCGTTCTCCTCCGGCCGTGGTGGCGCTTCGGACACCGTGTCCCATTCTTCGGACGGAAGAAGGGGCTGGCGATCTCAATTCACCTTCAGCGTCTGGCGGTATTTCTCCGCGTCCCAGTTGACGAGGCGGTCGACGTCCTCGGCGGTGAGGGCGACGAGTTCGTCCTGTTCCTCGACGCGGCGCATGACGTCTGCGAGGCAGCGGCCCATGGGTTCTATGGCGGACTTGGCATCGTCGCGGATCACCACACCCACGCCCGGAATGGCGACAAGCGGCGGATCGCCAGCGAAGGACGTCGCGACGCCGACGCCGAGGAACACCACATGGTCGGGATAGAAGACGCTCGCCTTGCCGCGCCTCAGCGCCAGCGGATCGGTGGCGAGCGCGTGGGTCTCCTCCATGGCGGCGGGGCGGTAGGGCTTGCCTGTGCAGAGTATCGCCAGTGCCGCATGATCGACGAGGGCCGCACTGCGCACGGGACGGGCAACCGCCGCGACCACGCGGGCAAGCAGCGCATCGGCTTCCTCCACAGTGTCCGCCGCGACGACGAGGCCGTGATTGCCGAGCACCAGCACGTCGACCCCGGGGCGCAGCCGCGCCGAGATGGCGCCGGCAAGCGGCAAGCCCGGGCGGGCATAGGGGATGAAGATCCAGGAGAATTCGTGAAGGCGCTCCGCCAGGCGCTGCTCGGCATCCGCCCGGATGGCCCAGGCGATGGTGTTGACGCAGTGGACGTGCACCACGACGCGCTGCGGCATGAGGGCGTGGACGGTGGTCTCGATCGAGGGGCGGAGGCCCGTCGCATTGAGATCGGTGCGGAGGAAGTCCGTGCAGGACTCGCAGGCGGGATCGCTGCGGGCCAGGGCCGCCATGATCGCGGCGTGGTCCAGCGGCACGAAGATGTCGCGCGCGGCGGCGTCCTTCAGCCAGGTGCCGGACGCCTTGATCCACATGACGCCCGGTTCCTTCAGCGAGGTGTTGCCGCCGGCGGCCTGCACGAGCAGGGGATCGGCGCCGACGCGGGCCGAAAGGGCGCGGAGCTTCTCGAGCTCTACCATTGAAAGCACTCCATGAGAAAATCGGGTTGCGGCGACAATGCCGCCGGATCCTGCCCCGCCGAGACGCCCTGCAGCACGAGCAGTGTCGAAAAGCCCGCAGCACGGCCCCCCGCCACATCGTGCTCGGCGCTGTCGCCGATGCAGAGGATGCGCTCCGGATTGCCGATGAGGCGGGCGGCCTCCCGGTAAATGCCGGGATAGGGTTTGCCGATCCAGGTGACGTGGCCGCCCATCTCCTCGTAGAGCGCGGCGATGGCGCCGGGGGCGGGCATCAGCCCCTGCGGGGTCAGCATCAGCCGGTCCGGGTTGCAGCAGATGGCGGGGAGCTTCAGGCCAGAGAGCAGGCGGCGATACTCATCGAGCGAGGTCTTCGGCACGTTCGAGCCGAGGATGAGGATCACCTCGGCTTCAGCCGGGTCGCTGACGAACTCGATGGCGTCGAAGCCGTAATCCTCGCCGTCCTTGCCGATGAGAAAGGCCTTGCGCACGGTGAGGGAGGAGAAGGCGACCTCGCCCGAACTCACCGCATCGACGAAGCATTCGCGCGGAACGCCCATCTTCACGAGGCGGCGGCGGTTCGCCTCGGCGCGCTTGCCGGAATTGGTCATCACGGCGACGGGAATCCCCATCTTGCGCAATTCGCTCAGGACACGGAGTGTGCCGGGATAGAGCTTTTGCCCGTCATGGATGACGCCGAACTGGTCGATCAGCATGCCGCCGAAGCCCGACGCGATCTCGGAAAGGCCATCAATTCGCATGGCCGATCCCACGCCAGGCGAGCCGCGCCGTGCCCACCGCCGCATGCTCGCTCAGCGAAGCCCGTTCGGGCACGCCGAGCGCCCTGAGTCTCATTTTCGTCCAGGCGGGATTCGCCGCACCGCCACCCGCCGTGCGGATGGAGCGGAGCGGCGTGGCGCCGAGCTCCGCGAGCTTGGCATAGGCCTCCGCCTCGATCCGCGCGATGCCCTCGAGCATCGCCTGGAAAAAGACGCGGTCATCGGCGGGACGGGGCTCGAGCCGCGGCGGGAAGGCGGGATCGTTCACCGGGAAGCGCTCCCCGGGCTTCGGCAGCGGATAATAGTCGAGGCCCGTCGGGTGATCGGGTTCGAGCAGCGGCGTGAGACGCGCCAGGTCTTCCTTCGTGAAAAACTTGCCGATGGCCGCGCCGCCGGTGTTGGACGCCCCGCCCGCCAGCCACTGATCTCCGATGCGGTGGCTGTAGATGCCGAAACCGGGCGCGAAGACGGGCGAGTCCGACAGGAGCTTCAGCGTGAGGGTGGTGCCGAGCGAGGTGACGCCGTCGCCCGGTTCCGACGCGCCGCTCGCAAGGAAGGCGGCGCAGCCGTCGGTGGTGCCCGCCACGATGGCGGCATCGGGGGGAAGGCCGAAGCGCGCCGCCATCCCTCCGGTGATCGTGCCAACGCGCGTTCCGGCGGGGACCACCTCGGGCAAGAGTGCCGTGTCGAAGCCGGTCTTCGCGATCCAGTCCGGCCAGCGGCGGGCTACCGGGTCATAGCCGGATTTCAGCGCGTTGTTCTCGTCCGTCACGCCGAAGCGGCCGGAGAGGCGGCCCATGATCCAGTCGGCCTGGTGCAGGATGCGGCGTTCGCTTTCCGCGAGTTCCAGGGCACGCGCCAGCGGCGAGGTGCTGCCGAGAGCCGCCGTCTCGCGCGGGGCATGCGCGGCGACCAGCGCCAGATGCGGCCTCTCGCAGACATCGTTGTACATCGAGGCGAGGCTTGCGGGCGTGCCGTCCGCCTCGACCGCGAGGATGGTGCCGGAGGTGCCGTCCACCGCGATGGCGCGCACCGCGAGTCCTGCGAGATCGAGCCCCGCGAAGGCGGATTCGAGTGCTGTCCACCACAGTTCAGGGTCCTGGCGGAGGCGGCCTCCGTCCTGCAGCGGTTGGGCGATGGGGGCGACCGACATGGCCTTCAGCGCATTCGCCTCGTCGGTGGCGGCGATGCGGAGGCCCGATGTGCCGATGTCGATTCCGAGAACGACGGCGGTGGTCATTTCGAGTCCATGGCGAGGATGGCTTTCGCCGTCTGCTCGTCGGTGACGAGGACGTCGCACATCCGGCCCTTCAGCACGCCGCGCAGCACCTGCGCCTTGGCGCGCCCGCCCGAGGCGATCATCACGCAGGGAATGTCCCTGAGCCGCTCGGGCGAGAGCGCCACGACACGGGAGTTGAGGGGGTGATCGACGAGGCGGCCCTCGCTGTCGATCCAGTGGGCGCAGATGTCGCCCACCGCACCCGCCTTGCGCAAGTCGTCGACCTCGGCGCGCGAGACGAGGCCGACGCGCGTCATGGTGCAGTGGGGCGTCAGCTCGCCCACCGACAGGAAGGCGAGATCGACCTTGGCACCGCGCTCGAAGATCTCGCGCAGCATGGGCTGGGCGATCAGCAGGTCACGCGTCGACTGCGTGTCGGTGAGCGCGGGGGCGGCGACGTAATAGCACTGCGCGCCGACGAGATCGGCAAGGTGCGAGGCCGTCTCGTGCGGGTTCATGGCGGAGCCGCGCGTCAGCCCTCCGAGCAGCGAGACGACGGAGAGGCGGTTCAGCTGGCGGCGCGGCACGGACTGGATCGAGAGACGGAGCGTGCGGCCCCAGCCGACGCCCACCGACATGCCGTCCTTGAGGCGCGCGGAGAGGGAGGCCGCGGCGGCGGTGGCGATGACCTGCGGCACCAGCTCCTGGTCGGGCGGGGTGGGAACCACGGTCGCGTCCGCGAGGCCATAGGCCTGCTTCAGCCTCTCCTCGATCTCGACGCAGGAGGCGAGGCGGCCGGTGATGTGGATCTGGACGAGGCCATGGTCGCGGGCCTGGGCGAGCAGCCGGTTGACGCGGGTGCGGTTGAGGCCGAGCTTCTTGCCGATCTGCGCCTGGGTGAGGCCCGCAACGAAATAGAGCCAGGCGGCGCGAGTGGCGAGCTGCTCCTCGGCATCGACATTGAGGTTCCTGCCGAGGAGCGGCGCGGTGGCACCGGGATCGGGTGCGGGGGAGCGGCTGTCGGCCTCGTCCATGGGGCACCTCACGCGTGGCGGTGGAAGGCGGGCCAGGGAATGTCGAGCGCGGCATCCCTGGTGAGGGCATCGAGCAGGGCGTTGGTGAGCGGCAGCGCCCTGGCATCGAGCGTTCCTGCCGCCATCATGGCCCGGAGCGCGGCGGCGACGGCGAGGCCGAGCTCCGCGCCCTCGATGGTGTCGCCCTTCATCGGGCCCCGCTTCGTCTCGCTGTAGGTGAGGCCGCGGCCCAGGTTGTTGCCGAGGCGCGAATTGCGGCCGGCCTGGCAGGTGACGTAGAGATCGCCCGCGCCGGGCATGCCCCAGACGCTCTGTTCGCCGCCGCCATGCGCCTTCACCAGCAGCATGAGCTCGCGGATCGCCTGGTCGAAGATGATCGCCGCCGCATTGTGGTTGAAGGCGCGGTTCTCGGTCGGCGCCATCTTCTCGAGATGGCCCGCAGCCCAGCCCACGCCGATGGCGAAGAAGTTCTTGAAGGCAGCACAGATTTCGACGCCGATCACGTCCGGCGAGACGCGGGGGTGATAGTAGTCCGTCTCCAGCATGGCGCAGAGACGTTCGGCGAGGCCCATGTCGTGCGAGGTGATGACGGTGCCGGTCTGGCGCCTCACCGCGAGTTCGCCGGCGATGCAGGGGCCGCCGATGGCGGCGACGGGAAGGGCGAGCCCGGCGCGGCGCTTCACCTCCGCCGCGACGCGGTCCGGGAGGGCCGTGAGCTTTCCTTCTTCCGGGTGCATGCCCTTGGTGATCATCACCACGGGGACGGCCGCCTTCAGGCTTTCGCACAGCCGGTCGATCGCCCAGGGAATGCCGGCCGAGCTGACGCCGAGGACGATGAGGTCCGTGTCGCTGCCGAGCGCTGCGGCAAACTCCTCGTGATGAAAGGCGCAGACCCCCCCGGGCAGCTTCACGTTGAGCTTGGGATGGCGGCCCGACGCCTTGACGCTGTCGATGATCTCGCGGTCGAGATGGGTGCCGACGAGGCGCACGGTGTTGCCGCGGTCGCGCGCGGGAAGGCACATGGCGGACCCCATCACGCCTGCGCCGAGGATGGTGATGGTGCTCACGCGAGGGCCTTTCCGCTCTCGGCGTCGAACAGGTGGATCTTGTCGAGGCGCGGGCTGAGCTCGATCGCCTGCTCGCGCGCGAGCGCCAGCCGGTCTTGGGTGATGGCGCAGACCTCCTGGCCGCCGAGATCGGCATAGATGTGCATCTCGGGGCCGGTCGGCTCCACGACGTTCACCTTGGCGGGCGTTCCGGTGCCGAGCGCCAGGTGCTCGGGCCTGATGCCATAGACGAGCTTCTGGCCGGGCTTCGCCTTGTGCAGCTTCGGCAGCGGCAGCAGCGTGCCGTCGGCCAGGCGCACCCCTTCCGCCGTCGCCTCGCCCCTCATGAGGTTCATCGACGGCGAGCCGATGAACTCGGCGACGAAGAGGTTGGCGGGCCTGTCATAGACCTCGAGCGGCGAGCCTTCCTGCTCGATGTAGCCGTCGCGCAGGATGACGATCTTGTCGGCCATGGTCATGGCCTCGATCTGGTCATGGGTGACGTAGACGGTCGTCGTCTTGAGGCGGCCGTGCAGTTCCTTGATCTCGGTGCGCATCTGCACGCGGAGCTTGGCGTCGAGGTTGGAGAGCGGCTCGTCGAAGAGGAAGACGGCGGGATTCCTCACGATGGCGCGGCCCATGGCGACGCGCTGGCGCTGACCGCCCGAGAGTTCTCGCGGATAGCGGTCGAGATAGGGCTCGAGGTTGAGGATCCGCGCCGCCCATTTCACCTTCTCGTCGATCTCCGGCTGCGGGCGCCGGGCGAGCTTCAGCGCGAAGCTCATGTTGTCCCTGACCTTCATGTGGGCGTAGAGGGCGTAGTTCTGGAACACCATGGCGATGTTCCGATCCTTCGGGTGCACGTCGTTGACGCGCTTTCCGTCGATCTCGATGTCGCCCGAGGTGACCGTCTCGAGCCCGGCGATCATGCGCAGCAGCGTGGACTTGCCGCAGCCCGACGGGCCGAGCAGCACGACGAAGGAGCCGTCCTCGATCCTGAGGTCGATGCCGTGCACGACCTCGAGGTTGCCGTAGTTCTTCTTGACGTTCTTGATCGTTACCGATGCCATGTCGTCACGGTCCTATTGTTCGTCGCGGTCGAGGAAATCGTCGAGGAGGCCCGCATCGTCCGCGAGGTCGAGGAAGGACCAGCGGTTGCGCACGTCGCGGGCGAATTTCATGGCGTCGCGCCAGATCTTGCGGGAGAGGCCGAGCTCGGTCGCCGTGGTGGGGCCGCCCGCCGCCTGGAGCGTGGCCTTCATCTTCGCCGGGTCCATCAGCATGGGGCGAAGCTCCTGGCGCAGCGCCGGCCAGAGCTCGGCGAGCTTGCGGTTGAAGGCCTCCGCTCCCGCACGGTCGAACGACTTCTTCTTCGCTTCCGCGTAGCAGATGCGGCCGATTTCCGGCCCGTAGCGGTCGATGAACTCGCGCTCGTCGATGTGGGTGGCGCGGATGAGGGGCGGCGCATCGAGGGCGAGGAGCTCGTGGTGGAGCCTGGCGATGGCGAGCGAGGCGACACCCACCTGCTGGCCGTGGGTGGAGCCCGGGTGGGCGGGACCGGAGAACATGTCGATCCAGTGCGAGACCTGGTGCTCGCCCATCGAGCCGTGGTGCGAGACGCCGGTGAAGCAGACGCCGAGGCCGCAGAGCGTGAGCACGCGGTGGAGGTGCCCGTTGGCGGCGATGTCGTGCCGGGCAAGCCCGGCGGCCGTCTCGATCATCCTGGGCTCGTCGGCGGCGATCAGCGTATAGGGCACGCCCGAATAGAAAGTGCCGAAGAGGCGGTGCGAGGTCCACCATTCGACCTGCGCGGTGGGACGGCAGAGCGAGTCGCCCAGCCCGGCGGCGGAGAGCCAGTGCGGCGAGGCGGCGGTGACCTTGAGGTCCAGGAAGATGCCGCGGGGCGCATGGGCGGGAAGCGAGGTCTTGTAGCCGCTGGCGAGCGTCACCGAGGCGGTCGAGGCGGCATAGCCGTTCATCGAGGCGGCGGTGCCGAAGGTGGCGTATTTCCGGCCGTCCTTGAAGGTGGCGTATTTGCAGGTGTCGGAGAGCGCGCCCGAGCCCACGGCGACGATGGCGTCGGCGTGGCGGGTCTTCTCCTGAACCATGGCGACCGTCGGCTCGTCGCAGTGTGTGTTGCCGGGAAGCACCAGCTCGTCGATGGTGCCGAGGCCCTTCAGGTGCTTCGCCACGCGGCGGCCCATCGCCTCATGGGTGTTGACGTCCGAGACGACGGCCAGGCGCTTGCCGAGGTTCAGGGGCGCGAGAACGTCCGCCTCCCCGCCGTCGAGATCCTCCTCGATGCGGATCACCTCGAAAGGCACGCTCGCCGGCTTTCCCGTCTCGGGGTCCTTCCACCTGCCGGCGACGACGTCGGCGATCAGTTCATTCCAGTCGGTCATTTACGCTCGCTTGCGGCAAAGGCGACGAGTTTCTGGTTCCATTGTGAAAGGGCCGGCCAGAGCTCGGCATAGATCGCGAGGAGCTCCTGGTAGCGGCGGCTGTCCTTCGTCCGTGGGCGGAAGGTTTTCGACGGCTTGCCGGACATGGCGGCGGAGGCCTCGGCGAGCGTGCCGTACCAGCCCGCACCCTTGGCGGCGGCCATGGCGGCGCCCAGGGCCGAGGCTTCCGCCGTCTCCAGACGCTTCACCTCGCGGCCCGCGGCGTCGGCGAGGATCTGGCACCAGAGATCGGAGCGCGAGCCCCCGCCCACCGCGGCGAAATGGGTGATGGGCCGGGTCGCCGCGGCGACCTTGTTGGTCATCATCGCCTGCTCGAGGGCCACGCCTTCGAGGAGTGCGCGGTAGACGTCGCCGCGGCCGTGATTGCCGGAAAGCCCGGCGATCACGCCGCGCGCGGCCGAATCCCAGTAGGGCGTCATGCAGCCCGACCAGTAGGGCACGAGCACGAGGCCATGTGCGCCGATGGGCGAGGCCTTGGCCTCGGCCTCGAGCGTCTTGAAGATCGTGGGGTTCTTCGCCGGGTTCACGTTGAACAGGCGCTCCACCATCCAGTTGACGAGGAAGGTGCCGGTGCGGATGGCGGTTTCGAAGGAGAAGCCCTCCTCGCCCACCGCCACCATGCTGCGGAAGGCGCGGTCCACGGCGTAGTGCTTGCCATAGCTGCCCGAGACGGCGGCGGTGCCGAGATTCACATAGGCGCGGCCCTCGAGAAAGGTGTTGGCCCCGGTGCCGGCGCACTGGCCGTCGCCGCCGCCGGCGATGACGGGCGTGCCTGGCTTCAGGCCGGTGAGCTTGGCGGCTTCCGCACTCACCTCGCCCATGATTTCGCCGGTGCGGTGGAGACGCGGCAGCTGCTCGCGCGTGAGGCGCGCGGATTTCAGGATCGCGTCCGACCAGTCATAGGCCTCGACGTCGATCAGGCCCATCGGATCGGCGGAGGCGATCGAGGTGGCCCATTCGCCGGTGAGGAAATGGGTGACGACGCCGTGCACCTCGGCAGTCTTGGAAGTTCTGGCCCAGATCTTCGGCATGTGGGCGGAAAGCCAGCGGCAGCGGTAGAGGCAGGGTGTGACGTCGGCGGGTTTGCCGGAGATGCGGTGCAGCTTTTCCGAACCCAGTTCGGCGGCGATCTCCTTCACCTCGGCCTGGGCGCGCTCGTCGAGCCAGATGGTGCCGGGGCGAAGCGGCTTTCCGCGCGAATCGAATTGCGCGAAGCTTTCGCGCTGGTTGGAAATGGATATGCCGGCGATGCGCTTCGCATCGATCTTGCGGGTGAGCTGCTTCAGCGCCTTCGCCGCCGAGCCAGTCCAGTCCGAGACGTCCTGCTCGAACCAGCCGGGCTTCGGGTTGGCGAGCGGAATTGGCGCACGGCCTTCCGCGACGCTCCGCCCGGAGGGGTCGAAGGCGATGGCCTTGGTGGCCGTGGTCGATGAATCGATGCCGATGACGAGATCGCCGCGCATGGATGAGGAGCCGCTGGAATGAATGGACGCGGAGGCGGCGGGAAGCCGCCTCCGCATGAGGTGATCAGAGTTCGGCTTCGGCCACCGCGGCATCGATCGCCGCCGCGATGGTGTCCATGCACTTCTTCGGGTCGCCGCCGAAGTCCTGGCCCGTCAGCAGCTTGCCGAGGTTGACCGGGATCTCGTTGTTCGAGAAGCCGGCCCAGAGCGGCATGTCGGGCTCGGAGGCGATGTTGTTGTCGATGATCCACTTCACCATGTCGAGGTGGCGGGTGGTGCCGGGGCCGACCACGGCCTTGGCCTTCACGCGCTCGTCGGCGAAGGAGGAGAGACGCATCGGGGCGAAGCCGCCCAGCAGCGTGCAGCGGGTCATCACGTCCTTCGAGCAGGCCCACTGCATGAACAGCCAGGCCGCGTCGATGTTCTTCGAGTACTTCGAGAGGCCGAGGATCGAGCCGCCCTGGTGGGCGTAGTTGGGGATCTCGCCGAAGCCCACCTCGGAGAGCGGACGCAGCGGCTTGCCGACCAGCGGCTTGGCCGGCATCCACAGGCCCTTGACCTTGGAATCGTCGGCGTCGAGGCCGGGGAAGAACTCGTCCCAGGACTGGACGAGGGCGCACTGGCCCGCGGCCATCATCTGGAACTGGCCGTCCCAGGTGGAGTTGAGCGACTCCGGCGGGGCGTTCTTCGCCCATTCCTGGTACATGGCGAGGCCGCGCACGGCCGCCTCGTCATTGCCCTTGAACTTCTTGTCGGCGCCGAAGATCGAGCCGCCCTCGTTCCACACCATCTGGGTCCAGTCGCAGTTCAGCGAGTAGTGGCCCGACTTCGCCTGGAGGCCGGTGCCGAACATGCCGTTGGCCTTCTCGGCTTCGGTGATCTTCTGGATCGCGGCGGTGAATTCCTCCGGCGTGGTCGGAACCGCGATGCCGTGCTTCTCGAGGATGTCCTGGCGGTACATCAGCATGAAGATCGGGATGTCGAAGGGGATGCCGCCCCACTTGCCTTCATAGAGGGCGAGGCCATCGACCAGCGGCTTCGAGAAGTCGTCCCAGTCGAAGCCGGGCATGGCGAGATCGGGCTTGTCCTTGTAGTACTGGACGGGGTCGATCGTGTCCTGGCTGAAGGTGGCGACCCATGACTGGTCGAGATAGTAAAGATCGTAGGTGCCGAGCTGGCCCTGGACGTCCTGCGTGGCCTTGGCGAGAACCTGCTCCAACGGCACGATCTCGATCTCGACCTCGATGCCGGTCGGCTCGGTGAACTCCTGCTTCAGCTTGTCGAGGACGACGGTGGGCGGGGTTGCCTCCGAGGTGTAGCGGATCTTGGTGCCCTTGAAGGGGGCGCCCACGTCCTTCAGCCACTGGGTGACGGAGGCGTCCTGCGCCATGGCCTCGGAGCCGATGAGGCTCATGTCGCCGCGGAAGCCGCGGGTGTTGCCGAGAAGGCCGGCGGAGAAGGCCGAGAAACCGACACCGGCCAGCGCCATCTTCTTCATGAAGTCGCGCTTGGAGATGCGGCGGGCGGCGAAATCGCGCGCCGTATCGGCGATGAAGGTTTTCTTGTCGTGGTCTTTAAAGCTCATTTAGGTCCTCCCATGGGTTTGAGCTCAGGTTCTCGCGCGCGTCCTCACTCTTTCAGGGAGCCAAGCGTGAGGCCGCGCACCAGATTCTTTTGGACGAGCAGGATGAAGACGAAGCTCGGGATGATCGCCGCGGTGCCGAGCGCCGCGATGAAGCCCCATTCATTGCCCGTCGAGGTCACGAAGGTCTGGATCTTCACCGGCACGGTGCGGATCGCCGTGGTGAGGAAGAGAGACAAGAGGAATTCCGTCCAGGAAAAGATGAAGACGAGGACGGCGGAAGCGGCCACGCCGCCCTTCACCATCGGCAGCACCACCTTGCGGAAGGTCTGCCAGCGGGTGGCGCCGTCGATCATCGCGGCCTCGTCAACGTCCTTCGGCACGTCGTCGAGGAAGGACTTCATGAGGAGGACGGCGATGGGCAGGTTCATCAGCGCATAGATCAGCATGAGCCCGAGATAGCCCATGTAGAGGTTGTCGGTGTCGCGCAGGCCCGCCGTCTTGTAGATGGTGACGAGGGGAATGAGGATGGCGATGGGCGGCATGAAGCGCTGGCCCAGCACCCAGTTCAGATAGGCGCCGCGGCCGCGGAACATCATGCGCGAGATGGCGTAGGCGGCGAAGACGGCGACACCCATGGTTATGGCGGTGGCGCCCAAGGAGACGATGATCGATTCGAGGATCGACTGGCGCGAATCATAGGCCTCGGCGCCGCCCACGCCCATGCCGATCCCCTGGTCGATCGCGAGCTGCGAGCGCGACTGGCCGAACAGCGTGACGCCATAGTTGATGAAGGTCGGCTCGAAATCGAAAAAGACCACGCGGTCCTTGTCGAAGATGGCAGAGATCGGCTTGACCGAGGTGAGCGCCCACCAGAAGATGGGGAACATGAACAGTCCCACCACCACCACGGCGGCGATGTCGCGCAGGATGCGGAACGGGCGGGAGCTTTCCATCAGAGCTTGACCTTGAAGGCCTTCATGAAGGCGGAGGAGACGAGGATGACGATGATCAGCGTCAGGAGCGCCACCGTCGAGGCATAGGGGAAGTCGGCGTTGCCGAAATAGATGCGGCCGGCATAGGAGGTGAGCGTCTCGGTGGCCGTGCCGGGGCCCGAATCCGTCATCACCTTCACGTAGTCGAAGGCGCGGAACAGGTCGATGCCGCGGATCAGCACCGCGATGGCGATGACCTTCGACATCATCGGCAGCGTGAGCCGGAAGAAGGCCTGCACGGCGCTCGCCCCGTCGATGGCGGCGGCTTCGAAGGGCTCCTTCGGCAGCGAGCGGAGCCCCGCCAGCATGATCAGCACCATGAAGGGCGTCCACTGCCATATCTCGGCGAGGAGCACGCCCGCCATGGCGGTGTTGGCGCTGCCGAGAATGGAGAAGCCGGGCGGCAGGACGCCGGTGGCGATGAGCCCGCGGCTCAGCACGCCGAAGGAGCCGTTGAGCATCAGCAGGAACATCATGGCGGTGACGGCGGGCGGAATGACCAGCGGCAGCGTCATCATGGCGCGCAGCACGCCATAGCCCTTGCGGTCCGAATCGAGCAGCAGGGCGATCAGCATGCCGAGCACGAGCTGGAAGACGAGCGCCACGCCGGTGTAGACGAAGGTGTTCATCAGCGCGTTCCACACGCGCTCGTCCCAGAGGATCTTGGTCCAGTTATGGTCCGGGTCGAAGACCATCTTGCGGGTGGCGGCGTTGCGCTTGTAGAGCGACAGCCAGATCGCATAGAGCAGCGGGTAGATGCCGAACACCGCCATCAGCGCGGCGGCGGGGAAAAGCCAGGGGAAGGGATGCTCGGAGGAGAGCCAGCGCGGCAGCCACGGACGGCGCTCCGCGAGGCGCGGCGCCTCGCCGGGTGCGATGCTGGCGGTGTTCGCAGGCATCAGACGGTCTCCCATGGCCCGCCGCGCGGGCAGTGCATTTGTTATTTTGGAATTGCAAAAGTGCAGGGACAGTAGTTCGGGCATCCGCGCGAAGTCAACCCGGAGCGCTTCACCGATCGGTGATTTTGCAGTGCAAACATGATGTTGCAATGCGGTATGCCGATGTCGGCCGTGTCTTCAGAGCTGATGGAAGCGGGTGTCGGACTGGTCGAGGCGGCGGCGAATGCGGGTGACGACCAGTGACTCATCCGGCACGCAATTGTCGTAGGTGATGTGCTGGCCGGCCTTGACCGGCTTCACCACGCGCGCACCCTGGGCGAGACCCAACGGCATGGCATTGGCGTTGCGGGCCTCGGCATGGGTCATGGCCCAGGCGCGGTAATCCGTCTCGCCGATGCGGCCCAGCACCTCGCCCGGCATCAGGTCTCGCTTGGCGAGAGTGACGGCTTCCGCCACCGGCTGCTCGAGCGGCACCATGTCGGCCTGGCGGTGCAGCACGGCGCGGGCGGCGGAGAGCGGCACCTCGAGGCTCGTCAGGTGGTAGGGGCGCAGCAGGGCGAAATAGGGGCCCTGGCCCAGCTTGAGGTCGACCAGCCGCTCCTGCAGGCGCGGGTGGTCGGTGGTGACGACGCAGAAGACCCCGGGGGCGACACCCTTGCCGATGGAATAATCCACGCAGCCCTTCCTCGAGAGCACGCCGCCATGCTCCCTCGGGATCAGCACCGAGGCGAGCTCCTCGCGGGTGGCGGCGGGGCCGTGCATGCCGGGAACGTCCGGCACGAGGCCGGTGCAATTGGCGATCGCCACCATCTCGATCATGGTCTTGGAGCCGTCGACGAATTCGACGAGCATCCTGGCGTTCATGTTGCGGGCCCTGGCCTCCGCCTCGTATTCGGCGGGCACGGCATCGAACTTCAGCGGGTTGTTCTTGCCCTTGCCGGCACACACGATCTCGAGGCCGATCGACTGGGCGAAGCCGATCAGCTCCAGCGTGGCGGCAGGCTCGTCGCCCGCGGCCCCGGTGTAGACGACGCCGGCGCGGCGGGCCTCGGCATGGAGGTGGCGGCCGATGGTGATGTCGGCCTCGACGTTCAGCATCACCACGTGCTTTCCGTTGGCGATGGCATCGAGCGCGAACTGGGTGCCGACGTCGGGGTTGCCGGTGGCGTCGATCACCACGTCGATGTGGCCTGAGCGGGCCAGCGCCTCGGGGCTCTGGGTGATGGCGAGAAGCCCCCTCTCGATCGCCGAGTCGATCGTGGAAGAGGTGTCGGCGTAAACCGTCCGGTCCTCGCCGAAGCCCGCGAGCGCGGCGGCGGCCCTCGCCTGGGGCGGGCGCATCTCGGCCACGGCGCCGAGGCGCAGACCCGGCATGCGGGCCAATTGCACCACGATGTCGGTTCCCATCTGGCCGCAGCCTGCGAGACCGATGGTGACGGGCCTCCCCGCAGCAGCGCGGGCCTCGAGTTCGGCGACGAGCGGGGAGACGCCTCTGATCACGCCGGTTTCCCGGCTTTCTTGCGGGCGGCCAGCACCCTGGGCGCGGCCCTCTTCGGCGCATCGCGGCGGACGGGGCCGATGACCGAGAGGGCATCGCCCGTCTTCAGCTCGTCCGGCTGCTTGCCATAGGTCTTGAAGCGGGCGAGCACGGTCTTCATCTGGCGCTCGTTCAGGAGCACGGGCTTTCCGGCCTGAAGTGCTGCCCAGTACTGGTGGCAGAGGGTCTCGACCTCGCCCGCCCGCCACAGCGCCTTCTCGAGGTTTGGCCCGAAGGCGATCTGGCCGTGATTGGCGAGGAGGCAGGCCTGGCGGTCCTTCATGGCCTTCAGCATCGCGTCCGAAAGCTCCTGCGTGCCGTATTCGGCGTAGGTGGCGCAGCGCAGCGTGGTGCCGCCGGCGATGCCGATCATGTAGTGGAAGGGCGGAATGTCCTTCCTGAGGCAGGAGAGCGCGGTGGCGTAAATCGAGTGGGTGTGGACGACGGCGCCGGCTTCGGGGCGGTGCTTGAAGATGTCCATGTGCATGCGCCATTCGGTGGAGGGCAGGTATTCGCCGACGTAGCCGCCGTCGAGGTCCATCTCGACGACGTGCTCGGGCTTCATGCGGTCATAGGGGATGCCGGAGGCCGTCATCAGGAAACCTTCCGGCGTGCGGACGCTGACATTGCCAGAGGTGCCCTGGTTGATGCCCTCCTCGTTCATCCTGAGGCAGGTGTCGATCACCGCCTGGCGGAGATCGAGGTACTTGAGTTTCGCCATTGTCGCGTCATTTCCCGGTGAGTGTTCTTGGGGCGCCGCTATAGACCGCTCCCCCCTCGCCCCACAAGTGTGCATGACGATTGACGCCCATGCGCCGGATGCGAGAGAGTGCGCGGGCAAGTGACTGGACGGGCGCATGGGCGAGAAGGATCCGCGCGGCATCGCGGTTGTCGATGCCGGATACACCAACACCAAGATCGCGCTGTTCTCGCCCGCGGGCGAGCTTGTGGCAGAGCGCAAGGCGGCAAGCCGCCACGCGGAAGGCCCGCCCTATCGCTGGATCGACCCCGAGCCGATGGTGGCGCTGTGCCGGGAAGCCCTTCCCGAGCTCGACCGCATCCTGCCGGTGGACATGATCGTGCCGTCGGCCCATGGCGCGGCCATGGCGTGCCTCGACGTTACGGGCGCTCTCGCCCTGCCGGTGATGGACTACACGAGCGAGCCGCCGCCCGAGATCGTGGCGGAGTACCGGAAGATCATGCCCGGCTTCGATGAGGCCTACTGCCCGCTGCTGCCCATGGCGCTGACGCATGGCCTGCAGCTCTACTGGCAGCAGCGCATGTGGCCGGAGGCCTTCTCCCGCGTCACGACGCTCCTGCCGTGGATCCAGTATGTGGGCTTCCGGCTGAGCGGCGTGGCGGTGACGGAGATCTCCTCCATGGCCTGCCAGACGCATCTTCTCGACGTCGCGGCGCAGGCGCCCTCGCGCATGGCCCGCGACCTCGGCTGGGACAGGCTTTTCGCGCCGCGCGCCAGGGCCTGGGAGAGGATCGGCAGGCTGAAGCCGGAGTTCCGCGGCGGGAGTTTCCGGGGCGAAGGCCAGGTGCTGGGGGGTGTCCACGACTCGACCGCCAATTTCATGCGCTATGTCTGCGCCGGCCTCGACCGCTTCACGCTGGTCTCGACCGGAACCTGGAGCATCAGCTTCGATCCTTCGACCTCGCTCGACGTGCTCGATCCCGATCGCGACACCAACACCAACACCGACGTTCTGGGCCGCAACGTGTGCTGCAGCCGGTTCTTCGGCGGCAAGGAGTTCGAGGCGGTGGCGCAAGGGGCCCCGGCGGAGGCGGCGGGCCTCGATTGCGTGGCAAGGCTCGTGGCGCGCGGCACTCGGGCCGTTCCCTCCTTCACGGTGTCGGGCGGACCGGTGCCGCAGTCCGGCGGGCGGGGGCGCATCGCGGGCCCGCCTCCCGTTTCGGACGAAGAGAAGGCCTCGCTCGCGGCACTCTATTGCGCGCAGATGGTCTCCGAGCAGCTCGACGCCATCGCTTCCAGGGATGAGATCATCGTCGACGGGCCATTCTCCCAGAACAGGGTGCTGCTGGCGCTGCTCGCCCAGCTCCGGCCCAGGCAGGCGGTGAAGGCCTCGGCACTGCGCGACGGCACGACGGCGGGCGCGGCGGCGCTGGCGCTCATCGCAGATGACGGCACGCTTCCCACCATCGCGCTGAAGCTCGCAACGGTGAGTGCGGCGCGGGTCGGCGGACTGGAAGAGTATCACGCAAAGTGGAGGAGGTTGGCTCATGAGAAGAGATGACGCCTGCAAGGGGGATGCGAGGAGAACAGGAATGAAGATCCGTCTTGCAGTACTCTCGCTGCTCGTCTTCGCCACGCCCGCCCTCGCCTTCGACTGCGCCAAGGCGAGGACGGAGGTCGAAAAGGCGATCTGCGCCGATCCCGCTCTGAAACAGGCCGACGATGCGCTGGGGGAGGCCTATGCCGCCGCCAAGTCAGGGCTCGACCCTGCGGGCCAGGCGATCCTGGCGCAATCGCAGAAGCGCTGGATCGCGCGGCGGGAATTCTGCAGCGGCATGGGCGAAGGCATGGCCGCCTGCGTGCGCCAGCAGAGCGAGGACAGGCTGAGCCTGCTCTCGGGCAAACCTCAAGGCGGGCCGGGTGCCCCGGGAAGGCTCGTCCCCGTCTTGACCGTGCAGGACGGGACTCCGCAGCAGTGGGACATCGACATCGCCGCATTCCGCTTCGCGGAACCGAAGACGCCGGGCGAGACCGCGTTCAACGCCGCGGTGGACGAGATCATCCAGCAGGCGAAGCTCGGGCCGCACGGCGAAGACTCGCAGGGCATGGTCTATGCCCTGCAGGCGGGGCTCAGCCTAACCTATGCCTCGCCGCGTCTGATCTCGGCGCGGCACGACTTCTACGTCAACCAGGGCGGCGCCCATGGCAATCACGGCACCTCCAGCATCAACGTCGACATGGCCTCCGGCCGGGTGCTCGCGCTCGGCGATGTGCTGGCCGAGCCGTCCGCCGCGATCCTCACGCTTTGGTGCAAGAAGCAGATCGACGCCGAGCGTGCCAGACGCGTGCCGGAGGCGGGCGATGTTCCCTATGACGAGGCCTCGCGCGATGCGACGATCGCGGAGACGGTGCGCGACCTCTCGCGCTGGAGCATCGGCGAAGAGGAGATCACGGTGAGCTTCGACCCTTACGCCGTGGGGTCCTATGCCGAGGGGAGCTATGAGTGCCGCTTTCCCACCGAGGGGGTGAAGCGGATGGCGCTGCCGGACGCGGCACTCCCCTGAGGCCAGTTGCGGCGCAAGGCCTGCGAAAGGCGGTTAACCATCCCGAAAACTCGTGAGCGCATGCTCGAGGGGCCATGGTTTCCGTGAGGTGTTGCGATGCAGTCCGACAGGCCTTCCCCGAGTTTCACCCTGCTCTGCCCGGGATACAGGGCGGCGGGCTTCGCCGCCGGCGCCTCCGCGCAGCCGGGCCAGCTGACCTTCAGCATCGGGACGCGGCTCGTGGCCGAACTCACCCATGACGACCTCATCGAGAGCTGGACGGAGGCCGAGGCGCTGTCACCCGGCGAGGCGGCTGACATGGCCAGGGTGGCGGCAGACCATCTGACGGAACTGCTCGACGGCGGGCTGGCAGCCGCCGATCTCACCGAGGCGGTGACCGATGCGGCGGTCGTCTTCCTGCTCGCCATGAGGCGCCACGGCGTCACCGACCCGAAGCGGATTCCCGCCTGCAGCGTGATGTGGCACGGGCGGGAAGGCCGGGAACATGTTGTCCTGGGCGCATGAAGAAACGCTCACAGGGCAAGACCCCGCCGGTGGCGGCGGAAGATTACGGCCGCTCGCTGCGCGGCATCGGCTTCAACCTTCTGGTTCGCGACATGGCGCGCGCCGTGACCTTCGCCACCGAGGTGATCGGCGCCACCAGCTTCTATGACGACGAGGATTTCGCGGCGCTCCGCTTCAACGGCGCGGACTTCATGCTGCACGCCGACCATGCCTTCGCGGACAACCCGGTCTCCGGCCTGGTTCAAGGCGTCGAGGGCCGGGGCGCCGGGGTGGAACTCAGGATCTATGGCTGCGACCCGGACGTGGCGGAACAGCGGGCCCGGGACCTCGGCTTCACCGTTCTGGCGGGCGCGATGGACAAGCCCCACGGCCTCCGCGAGTGCGTCATCCTCGATGATGAGGGCTACGCCTGGGTGCCGGCGGTGGCGCTCCGCCGCTGACCGACCAGTCGAGCACGGCGGTGACGAAATCGGTGGTGTCGTGCATCGCCTCGTCGAGGAGGGTGAGGGGCGTTGCCGGCTCCGTTTCGATCTCGCCCAGCGCCTCGCCATGGTCGATGGTGAACTGCGCGCCGAACTTCTCGCCCAGCCGCTGCATCGGCTGGTTGGCCCGCGCACAGATCATGTGGAGCTGGTGAATGCCTCGGTTCTGGGCCGCAGTGATGATGCGGTCCATCAGCGCCGAGCCCAGGCCCTGGTGGCGATGCGCGCTTTCCACCACGAAAGCCGCCTCCGCCATCTCGTCGCCCAGGGGATGGAGCGAGCGGAGTTCGGCCGAGGCATACATCTCGCTGCCGATGAAGGCGCCGTAGATCACCGTTCCCATGCGAGGGGCCGAATCGGCATAGGCGTCGAGGAAATTGTCGTTCACCGCCGAGCCGAAGCGGAACTGGCGGGTTTCGGGGTCAAGCCGCAGCAGATGACGGCGGAAAGCCCCGGTTTCGAGGGGCCAGAGCTTGCGGATGCGATAACGGCTGAGCGGCGGGTTCATTGGCGATCTTTCCGTTCGACCTTAATTTCGGACGGCAAAATTAAGATTATGTTGCAGTGCGGGAGATGCAAGCCGCAACCTATGCACGTCACGCATGGCTTGCAGCATGGGAGTTAAGCCTTGCGCCGGGCAGAAGTTCCCGCGCCCCGCCCTTGCCGGCGCCCAAGCCCGCTTCTAACGTGACCGCCGGTTCACATTTCCAGAACGGGCAGCAGCGGCATGGTCAAGGATATCGGGCATTTCATCGGCGGAAAGCATGTTAAGGGCACCTCAGGGCGCTTCGCGGAGGTTTACAATCCCAACACGGGCGAAGTCTCGGCGCGGGTGGCGCTGGCTTCCCCCGAGGAACTCCGGGGGGCGGTCGAGAACGCCAAGGCGGCGCAGCCCGAATGGGCGGCGAGGAACCCGCAGGTGAGGGCCCGGGTGATGATGCGCTTCCTCGAACTGGCGCGCAGCCACGCGGAGGAGGTCGCCGCACTGATTTCGATGGAGCACGGCAAGACCATTCCCGATGCGCTGGGCGACCTGCAGCGCGGCGTCGAGGTCGTCGAATTCGCCTGCGGCATCCCGCATCTGCTCAAGGGCGAATACACCGACGGCGCCGGGCCCGGCATCGACATGTACTCGATGCGCCAGCCCCTGGGCGTCGCGGCCGGCATCACACCCTTCAACTTCCCGGCCATGATCCCGCTGTGGAAGGCTGCCCCGGCGATCGCCTGCGGCAACGCCTTCATCCTCAAGCCCTCGGAGCGCGACCCGTCCTGCCCAATGCGGCTGGCCGAACTCTTCCTCGAGGCGGGGCTGCCGCCCGGCATCCTCAACGTGGTCAACGGCGACAAGGAAGCCGTCGACGGCATTCTGGACGACCCCGACATCGCCGCGGTGGGCTTCGTCGGCTCGACCCCCATCGCGCAATATGTCTATGGGCGGGCCACCAACAACGGCAAGCGCGCGCAGTGCTTCGGCGGTGCAAAGAACCACATGCTGATCATGCCGGACGCCGACATGGACAAGGCGGTCGATGCGCTGATCGGCGCGGGCTACGGCTCGGCGGGCGAGCGCTGCATGGCGATCTCGGTGGCGGTGCCGGTGGGCGAGGCGACGGCCAATGCGCTGGTCGAAAAGCTCGTGCCGCGGGTGGAGAAGCTGAAGGTGGGCCTTTCGACCGACCGCGAGGCGGATTACGGGCCGCTCGTCACCCGGCAGGCGCTCGACCGGGTGAAGGGCTACATCGACCTCGGCGTCAAGGAAGGGGCGACGCTGAAGGTCGACGGCCGTGGCTTCCGGATGCAGGGCTACGAGAACGGCTACTTCCTCGGCGGCACGCTGTTCGACAACGTGACGAAGGACATGCGCATCTACAAGGAGGAGATCTTCGGGCCGGTGCTCTCGGTGGTGCGCGCCAAGAGCTACGACGAAGGCCTGAAGCTGGTGAACGACCATGAATATGGCAACGGCACCGCGATCTTCACCCGCGACGGCGACACGGCGCGCGACTTCGCCTCGCGCTGCCAGATCGGCATGGTGGGGGTCAACGTGCCGATCCCGGTGCCGCTCGCCTACCACACCTTCGGCGGCTGGAAGCGCTCGGCCTTCGGCGACCTGAACCAGCACGGGCCGGACTCGGTCCGCTTCTACACCAAGACGAAGACGGTGACGGCGCGCTGGCCCTCCGGCATCAAGGAAGGCGCGCAGTTCTCGATCCCCACCATGCGCTGAGCGAGCGGGCGGCCCCGGAACAACCGGGGCCGCTTTGCTGTTGGGGTGGGATGAGACATTCACACATCGAGATGGGATTCTCGGCCGCCGAGATCATCGCAAGGCGGCTCCCGGTGATCTGGTGGGGCATGGTGAGGCCCAGCGCCGCCTCCCAGGCGGAGATGACGAAGATGATGGTCGAGAAGCAGATGGCCTTCGCCGAGGCCTGCTTCGCCGTGCAGATCGAGGTGTTCCGGGCGATGCTGGCGCCGTGGACGCCCGCCAGCGCCGAGCAGGTCATGCAGGCGGCGCTTGGGCCCTCTGCGCGCCGGGTGAAGGCCAATCTCCGCCGCTTGCGGCGATAGGCGCTCCGCCTCTAAGGAAGCGGCATGATGCACGAGACGCCGCTTCCTCCCGGATACCACCCGCTTCCGCCCGGCCACCTGGCCAATGTGGTGACCTGCCTCGAGATGACGGAGAGGCCGCCCTCGCGGCCCGTTCCGCCGATCGAGGGCCTTTCGCTCCAGCGCCTCGGTGCCGGCGACGCGGAGCGCTTCCGCGCGCTGTTCCGCGCCATCGGCCGCGACATCATGTGGTTCTCGCGCCTCATCATGCCGGAGGAGAAGCTCGTCTCCATCATCGGCGACCCGGACGTCCATTGCCACGTCCTGGTGAAGGACGGCGAGGACATCGGCCTCCTCGAACTCGATTTCCGAGAGGAGGGCCAGTGCGAGCTCTCCTTCTTCGGCGTCGTGCCCTCCGCGGTTGGCTCGGGCGCGGGGCGCTACCTGATGAACGAGGCACTGCGGCGGGCGTGGGAGAAGCCCATTTCGCGGCTCTGGGTTCATACCTGCAACTATGACCATCCCAATGCGCTGGCCTTCTACCAGCGCTCCGGCTTCCGGCCCTACCAGGTGATGGTGGAGGTGCACCCGGACCCGCGCCTCACCGGCCACCTGCCGAAGGATGCGAGCCCCGCCGTTCCGCTGATCGGGGGGTGAAAGCGCCACGCAGTCGCGGGTTCTTAACCGTCCTCGGGCTAGCCTTTCCCCATGTCCGATTTCGCCATCAGCCTCGCTCCCGATGCCGCGGCGGCCGCGCAAGCCTGGCTCCAGAGCCTCAAGGCCGAGCGGCGCATGTCGCCCAAGACGCTCGAGGCCTATGCACGGGACATGGGGCAGTTCGCGCTGTTCATGGCGGACCATCTGGGCGAGGCGCCGGACAATGCCGCTCTCGCCGGGCTCGGCGTTGCCGATTTCCGCGCCTTCCTGGCGAGGCGGCGCATGGCGGGCGCGGAAAGCCGCACGCTGGCGCGGCAGCTGTCGAGCCTGCGCTCCTTCTTCCGGCATGCCGAGAAGCGCGGGCTGTTCCGCAATGCCGCACTGACGCTGATCCGCTCGCCGAAGCTGCCGCATGCGGTGCCGAAGCCGCTCCCCGTCGCTTCCGCCACCCGGCTCGTCGGCGGCGACGCGCTCACCACCGGCGACACGCCGAAATGGGTGCTGGCGCGCGACCAGGCGGTGCTGATCCTTCTCTATGGCTCAGGGCTGCGCATCTCGGAGGCGCTGTCGCTCACGCCCGAGCAGGCGGATGCGCCCGTGCTCCGCGTCACCGGCAAGGGCAGCAAGACGCGCCTCGTGCCGCTGCTCCCGGTGGCGCGGCAGGCGGTTGCGCTCTACCGGGAGCTCTGCCCCTTCGCGCTCGCCAGGAACGGGCCGATGTTCCGCGGCGTGAAGGGCGGGCCGCTCAACGCCCGCACGATCCAGCTGCTGATCGCGAGGCTGCGCGGCGCGCTGGGCCTCCCCGACACGGCGACACCGCATGCGCTCCGCCATTCCTTCGCCAGCCACCTGCTCGCCGGCGGGGCAGACCTCCGGGTGATCCAGGAGCTCCTGGGCCACGCCAGCCTCTCCACCACCCAGGTCTATACGGAAGTGAACCGGGCGCATCTCCTCGAGCAGTATCGCAAGGCCCATCCGCGCGCGTGAGGCGGGCATGCAGCGCCCGCGGGTGGTGCTCCGCCGCAGCGCAGGCTAGAAATCGTGATCATGCCGCGCATCAGAACCATCACGTCCGACACGACACTTCCGAAACAGGCCGCCGTCTCCGTGATCGGCGGGGGCATTGCCGGGGTTGCGACCGCCCTCGAGCTGGCCGAACGCGGCATCGACGTGGTGCTGCTGGAGAAGGGCGAGATCGCGGCGGAGCAATCGAGCCGGAACTGGGGCTGGTGCCGCCAGATGGGACGCGACCCGCGCGAGATCCCGCTGATCCGCGTGGCGCTCGAGCTGTGGGACGGGATCGATCAGCGGATCGAGGCCGAAACCGGCTTCACGCGCTGCGGCATCCTCTATCTCTGCGAGACGGAAGAGCAGATCGCCGCCAAGGCCGACTGGTACGAGAAGAACGCCAGGCCCGCCGGGCTCTCGACGCGGATGATCGGGGCGGAGGAGGCGAATGCGCTGCAGCCTGGCTCGACGCGGCGGTGGAAGGGGGCGCTCTATACGCCGGACGATGCGCGCGCCGAGCCCTTCATCGCCGTTCCCGCCATGGCCGAGGCGCTGCGGCGGAAGGGCGGCAAGGTCTTCACGCGCTGTGCCGTGCGCGGTCTCGAAACGCGGGGTGGGCGCGTTTGCGCCGTGGTGACCGAGCACGGAACGATCGCCTGCGACACGGTGGTGCTGGCGGGCGGCGCCTGGTCGCGGCGGTTCTGCGGCAATCTCGGCATTCCGCTGCCGCAGCTCACCGTCGTCAATTCGGTGATGCGGACGGAGCCCCTGGAGACGGGGCTCACCCGCACCTGCTCGGGCGGCGGCTTCACCTTCAGGAAGCGCATGGACGGCGGCTATACGGTGACGCACCAGCACTATTCGGTGGCCGACATCGTGCCCGACTCCTTCCGGCTGTTCGGCGCGTTCCTTCCCGCGCTGATGCTCGACTGGTCCGGGCTGCGGCTGCGGCTGGGCAGACGCTTCATCGACGAGGCGAAGCTCAAGCGGCGCTGGGCGCTCGACGAGGTCTCGCCCTTCGAGGAGGTGCGCATCCTCGATCCCGAGCCGGTGACCGACATCCTCGAGGAGGCGGCGAAGCGGCTGAAGGAATATTATCCCGCGTTCGCGCCGATGACGGTGGCGGAGCGCTGGGCCGGCTGCATCGACGCGGTGCCGGACGCGGTGCCGGTCATCTCGAAGGTCGAGCGGCTGGAAGGCTTCCACCTGTGCACCGGCTTCTCCGGCCACGGCTTCGGGCTGGGCCCGGGTGCGGGCAAGCTGATGGCCGAGATCGTGACGGGCGAGCGCCCCTGCGTGGACCCCGCCCCCTTCCGCTATTCCCGTTTCTTCGACGGCTCCAAGCCGCGGCCGACGACGGGGCTGTAGGGGGCTCTGTTCGCCTAGGAATGAATCGCCCGGCCCGCCACCGCGAGGGCGGCTTCCTTCACCGCTTCCGAGAGCGTGGGATGGGCGTGGCAGGTGCGGGCCAGGTCTTCCGCGGAGCCGCCGAATTCCATCAGCACGGCGGCCTCGTGGATGAGTTCGCCGGCCACGGGGCCGACGATGTGGACGCCGAGCACGCGGTCCGTCTTCGCGTCCGCCAGCACCTTCACGAAACCGTCCGTGGTCTGGTTGGCCTTGGCGCGGCCATTGGCGAGGAAGAGGAACTTGCCGGCCTTGTAGTCCACGCCCTCGGCCTTGAGCTCCTCCTCGGTCTTGCCGACGGCGGCCACCTCGGGTGCCGTATAGACCACGCCCGGAATGACGCCGTAGTTCACGTGGCCGGCCTGGCCGGCGAGGATCTCGGCCAGCGCCACGCCCTCGTCCTCCGCCTTGTGGGCGAGCATGGGGCCGCGGATCACGTCGCCGATCGCATAGATGCCGGGAACACTGGTGGCGAAATGATCGTCCACCTCCACGCGGCCGCGGTTGTCGCGCTTCACGCCCGCCTCCTCGAGGCCCAGCCCCTCGGTGAAGGGCACGCGCCCCACCGCGACGAGCACCACGTCGGCCTCGATCGACTCTGCAGCTCCTCCGGCGGCGGGCTCGAGCGAGAGCGTCACCTTGTCCTTCGCCTTCACGGCACCCGTGACCCTCGAGGAGAGCCGGAACGCGAAGCCCTGCTTCTGCAGCATGCGCTGGAAGTTCTTGGCGACGTCGGCGTCCATGCCGGGGAGGATTCGATCGAGATATTCGACGACGGTGACCTTGGCGCCGAGGCGCGCATAGACGGAGCCGAGCTCGAGGCCGATGACGCCCGCGCCGATGACGGCGAGATGAGCCGGAACCTGCTTCAGCGCCAGCGCCCCCGTGGAGGAGACGATGCGGTCCTCGTCGATGTCGATGCCCTTGAGCCTGGCCACGTCCGAACCGGTGGCGATGACGATGCTCTTCGTCTCGATGGTCTCGCTGCCGACCGTGACCTTGCCCCGGCCGGCGATCCGGCCCGTGCCGCGGAACACGGCGACCTTGTTCTTCTTGAACAGGAAGTCGATGCCCTTGGTGTTGCCGTCGATCGCCTCCTGCTTGAAGCCCATCATCTTCGTGAAATCGAAGGAGGGCTCGGCCTTGATGCCCATCTTCGGGAAGGAGTGCCTCGCCTCGGCATAGAGCTCGGAAGCGTGGAGCAGGGCCTTCGAGGGAATGCAGCCGACGTTCAGGCAGGTGCCGCCATGGCTTTCCCGCTTCTCGACGACCGCGACCTTGAGGCCGAGCTGTGCGGCGCGGATGGCGCAGACATAGCCGCCGGGGCCGGTGCCGATGATGGTGACGTCGAACTGGTTCGCCATGGGTTCTTCCTGTTCTTCAGCAGCGCCCGCCGGCCACGGGGATGATGGAGCCGGTGACGTAGGAGGATTGGTCCGAGCAGAGCCAGAGGATGGCGTCCGCCACCTCCTCGGCCTTGCCCTCGCGCTTCATCGGGATCTGTTCGCGCATCATCTGGACGCGGCCCTTGATGCCGGAACTGTCATGGATCTCGGTGTCGATGATGCCGGGGCGCACGGCATTGACGCGGATGCCCTCGGAGGCCACCTCGCGGCCAAGCCCGATCGTGAGCACGTCGATGGCGCCCTTGCTCGCGGCATATTCGACGCCGAGCGACGGGGCGCCCAGGACGGAGGCGGCCGAGCCGAGGTTGACGATCGCGCCGCCCGATCCGCCGTGCTTCGTCGACATGCGCTTCACCGCCTCGCGGGCGCAGAGCACGGAGCCCATGATGTTGATGTCGAAGAGACGGCGGAGGCGCTCCGTCGTCATCTCGTCCAGCCGGTTCTGGTGGCCCATGATGCCGGCGTTGTTGACGAGCACCTTGAGGGTGCCGAGCCTGTCGGCGGCCTCGAAGAGCGCGAGCACGTCGGCCTCGCTGGCGACGTCGCCCTTCACCGCCACGGCCTTGCCGCCCTTGGCGGCGATGTCCCTCACCACCTCGGCGGCCGCGGTTTCGTTCGCGGCATAGTTCACGACGACGGTGTAACCCGCATTGCCGAGCTTCAGCGCCGCGGCCCTGCCGATGCCGCGGCTTCCTCCGGTGACGATGGCGACGCCCGCTTCCGTAGCCATGTTCACAGATCCAGAATCGCGCGCTGCGGGTCTTCGAGGTTCTCCTTCACGCGCACCAGGAAGGTGACGGCCTCCTTGCCGTCGACGATGCGGTGATCGTAGGAGAGGGCGAGATACATCATCGGGCGCACGACGACCTGGCCGTTCACCACCACCGGGCGCTCCTGGATCTTGTGCATGCCGAGGATGCCCGATTGCGGGGCGTTGAGGATCGGCGTCGACATCAGCGAGCCATAGACGCCGCCGTTCGAGATGGTGAAGGTGCCGCCCTGCATCTCGGCGATCTGCAGCTGGCCGTCACGCGCGCGGCGTCCGAAGTCGGCGATGGTCTTCTCGATCCCCGCGAAGGAGAGCATGTCCGCGTCGCGCAGCACGGGAACGACGAGGCCCTTCTCGGTGCCCACCGCCACGCCGACGTGATAGTAATTCTTGTAGACGATGTCCTCGCCGTCGATCTCGGCGTTGACGGCCGGGATCTCCTTCAGCGCCTGGATGCAGGCCTTCACGAAGAAGCTCATGAAGCCGAGCTTCACGCCGTGCTTCTTCTCGAAGATGTCCTTGTACTGGTTGCGCAGCGTCATGGTGGCCGACATGTCCACCTCGTTGAAGGTGGTGAGCATGGCGGCGGTGTTCTGCGCATCCTTGAGGCGGCGCGCGATGGTCTGGCGCAGGCGCGACATGCGCACGCGCTCCTCGCGCGCGGCATCGGGCGCGGCCGAGGGCGCGCGTGGGGCGGGGGCGGGCGCGGGTGCCGCCGGGATCACCAGCGGACGGGCCTCCGCCGAAGGCGCGGCAGGCTTCTCGAGATGGGCGATGACGTCGCCCTTGGTGATACGGCCGTCCTTGCCGGTGCCGGCGACGGCCGCGGTATCGACCTTGTTCTCCTCCACCATCTTCCGGACGGCCGGCGAGAGCGGCTGCTCGGCCTTCGCGGGCGCCGCGGGAGCCGCAGCGGCGGGGGCGGCCGCCTCGGCCTTCTTCGGAGCTTCGGCAGCTCGGGCGGGCGCGGCACCGGCCGCGCCTTCCTCGATGAGGCCGAGGAGGGCGCCGACGTTCACCGTGCTGCCGGGCTCGGCGGAGATCGCGGCGAGCTTGCCGGAGGCTGGGGCCGGAACCTCGACCGTCACCTTGTCGGTTTCGAGCTCAACCAGCGGCTCGTCGGCCTTGACGGCATCGCCGGCCTGCCTGAACCACTTCGCAATGGTGGCCTCGGTGACCGATTCACCGAGAGCCGGAACGCGGATTTCCTTTGCCATTCTGTCTGTCCCTTAAGCCTTGCTGTCGCCGAGCGCTTCCTCGAGGAAGCTCTTCAGTTCCTTGAGGTGCCTGCTCATCAATCCGGTTGCCGTGGAGGCGGAGGCGGAACGCCCCACATAGCGCGGGCGCGGGTTCCTGGCGGCCACGAATTCCAGCGCGCGCTCGATGTTGGGCTGCACGAAGCTCCAGGCGCCCATGTTGTAGGGCTCTTCCTGGCACCACACGAACTCCGCCTGCCTGAAACGCGAGAGGATGTTGATGAGGGCCTTGTGCGGCCAGGGATAGAGCTGCTCGACGCGGATCAGGTAAACGTCGGTGAGGCCGCGCTTCTCGCGCTCCTCGTAGAGGTCGTAATAGACCTTGCCGGAACACAGGATGACGCGCCGGATCTTGTCGTCGGCGACGAGCTTCACGCTTTCGCCCGGCAGCATCTCGGCATCGTCCCACAGGAGGCGGTGGAAGGACGTGCCTTCGCCCATCATGGAGAGCGGCGAGGTGGCGCGCTTGTGGCGGAGCAGCGACTTCGGCGTCATCAGGATCAGGGGCTTGCGGATGTCGCGCTTCAGCTGCCGCCTGAGAATGTGGAAGTAGTTGGCGGGTGTGGTGCAGTTCGCCACCTGCATGTTGTCTTCCGCGCACATCTGGAGATAGCGTTCGAGACGGGCGGAGGAATGCTCCGGCCCCTGGCCCTCGTAGCCGTGCGGCAGCAGCACGACGAGTCCCGACATGCGCAGCCACTTGCGCTCGCCGCTCGAGATGAACTGGTCGAACACCACCTGCGCGCCGTTGGCGAAGTCGCCGAACTGCGCTTCCCAGATCGTCAGCGCATTGGGCTCGGCCAGCGAGTAGCCGTATTCGAAGCCCAGCACCGCCTCTTCCGAGAGCATGGAATTGATGGCGTCGATCTTCACCTGCTGGTCCTTCACCAGGTGGTTTAGCGGGGTGTAGCGCTTCTCCGTTTCCTGGTCGACGAGCACGGCGTGGCGCTGCGAGAAGGTGCCGCGCTGCACGTCCTGGCCGGAGAGCCGAACGGGGAAGCCCTCGAGCAGCAGCGTGCCGAATGCGAGGTGCTCGGCCATCGCCCAGTCGATGCCGCTGCCGTCCTCCATCATCTTGCGGCGGGCGTCGAGCACGCGCTGCATGGTGCGGTGGACCTTGAAGGTCTTCGGGATCTTGGTGAGCTTGAGGCCGATGTCCTTCAGCTTGTCGACGGGAACGCCGGTGTCGCCCTTCCTCGGCTCCTCGTGGTCCCTGGCGGCCTTGAGGCCGGCCCAGCGGCCGTCGAGCCAGTCCGCCTTGTTGGCCTTGTAGCCCTCGGCGGCGGTGAAGTTCTCGTCCAGCGTCTTGCGGTAGGCGGCCTTCATGGCGTCGAACTCGTCCGCGGCGATGACGCCTTCCTCGACGAGGCGCTTGCCGTAGAGCGCCACCACGGTGGGCTGGCCGGCGATGCGCTTGTACATCAGGGGCTGGGTGAAGGCCGGCTCGTCGGTCTCGTTGTGGCCGAAGCGGCGGTAGCAGAACATGTCCACCACCACCGGCTTCTTGAACCGCTGCCGGAACTCGGTGGCGATCTTGGCGGCGTAGACGACCGATTCCGGATCATCGCCGTTGCAGTGGAAGATCGGCGCCTCGATCATCTTGGCGACGTCGGAAGGGTAGGGCGAGGAGCGCGACCAGTGCGGGCTGGTGGTGAAGCCGATCTGGTTGTTGACGATGAAGTGGATGGAACCGCCAGAGCGGTGGCCGCGCAGCCCCGAGAGCCCGAAGCATTCCGCGACGACGCCCTGGCCGGCGAAGGCGGCATCGCCGTGGATCAGCAGCGGCAGCACCGAGGTGCGCTCCTTGTCCTTCCTCTGGTCCTGCTTGGCGCGCGCCTTGCCGAGCACCACCGGATCGACGATCTCGAGATGGGAGGGGTTGGCGGTGAGCGAGAGGTGGACGTTGTTGCCGTCGAAGGTGCGGTCGGAGGAGGAGCCGAGGTGGTACTTCACGTCGCCCGAGCCCTCGACCTCGTCCGGTGTGGAGGAGCCGCCCTTGAACTCGTGGAAGATCGCCGAGAAGGGCTTCGACATGACGTTGGCCAGCACGTTGAGGCGGCCGCGGTGCGCCATGCCGAGCACGATCTCCTTGAGGCCGAGCTGGCCGCCGCGCTTGATGATCTGCTCGAGCGCGGGGATCATCGATTCCCCGCCGTCGAGGCCGAAGCGCTTGGTGCCGGTGTATTTCACGTTGAGGAACTGCTCGAAGCCTTCCGCCTCGATCAGCTTGTTGAGGATCGCCTTCTTGCCTTCGGGCGTGAAGGTGATCGGCTTCGCCGCGCCTTCGATGCGCTCCTGGATCCAGGCCTTCTGCTCGGGGTCCGAGATGTGCATGAACTCGACGCCGAGCGTGCCGCAATAGGTGCGCTGCAGGATGGCGACGATCTGGCGCACCGTGGCGTGCTCAAGGCCCAGCACCTTGTCGAGGAAGATCGGGCGGTCCATGTCGGCCTCGGTGAAGCCGTAGGAGGCGGGATCGAGCTCGGGGTGGCTCTCGGGCTTCTTGAGCTTCAGGGGGTCGAGGTCGGCGGCGAGATGGCCGCGCATGCGGTAGGCGCGGATCATCATCAGCGCGCGCACCGAATCCATCGTGGCCTTGCGCACGTCGTCCGCCGAGAGGCCGGGCGCCTTGGCCTCGCCCTTGCCGGGCTTCGCGGCGGGGGCGGGGGTTGCGGGCCAGTTGCCGTCGAAGGCGGAGACGAGCTCGCCCGATTCGGGCCTCGGCCAGTCCTTCCTCGCCCAGGAGGGGCCGCTCACCTGGCGGCGGGCGAGCTCGGCATTGTCCTCGAGACCGGCAAAGAACTGCCGCCAGTGGGTGTCCACGGCGGCAGGGTTCTCGAGATATTTCGCGTAGAGCTGTTCGATGAACTGGGCGTTGCCGCCATAGAGGAAGGAGGTTTGCTCGAAGGCAGTCGTGAGATCGGTCTTGTTCATCCCATTTTCCTCTGTCCGGGCGCTCCCCGGGGCGTTGCGCCTGAAGGGCCCTTCAGCCCTTCAGCTTCTTCACCAGCGTCTTGCCAAGCAAAGCGGGCGAATCCGCGACGGCGATGCCGGCGCGCTTCATCGCCTCGATCTTCGATTCCGCCCCGCCCTTGCCGCCGGAAATGATGGCGCCGGCATGGCCCATGCGGCGGCCGGGCGGCGCGGTGCGGCCCGCGATGAAGCCCGCCATGGGCTTCTTGCGCCTGGACTTCGCGATGAACTCCGCCGCGTCCTCCTCCGCAGATCCGCCGATCTCGCCGATCATGATGATCGATTCCGTGGCGTCGTCGGCGAGGAACATCTCCAGCATGTCGATGAACTCGGTGCCCTTCACGGGGTCGCCCCCGATGCCGACGGCGGTGGTCTGGCCGAGGCCTTCCTGGGTCGTCTGGAACACCGCCTCGTAGGTGAGGGTGCCGGAGCGCGAGACGATGCCGACCGAGCCCTTCTTGAAGATGTTGCCCGGCATGATGCCGATCTTGCACTCGTTGGGCGTCAGCACGCCCGGGCAGTTCGGCCCGATGAGGCGCGACTTGCTTCCCGAGAGCGCGCGCTTCACCTTCACCATGTCCATCACCGGGATGCCCTCGGTGATGCAGACGATCAAGGGGATCGCGGCGTCGATCGCCTCGAGGATGGCGTCCGCGGCAAACGGCGGCGGGACGTAGATCACGGAGGCATCGGCCCCGGTGGCCTGCTTCGCATCCCATACCGTGTCGAATACGGGGAGGCCGATGTGCTTTGTGCCGCCCTTGCCCGGGGTGACGCCCGCCACCATCTGCGTGCCGTAGGCGATGGCCTGCTCGGTGTGGAAGGTGCCGTTGTTGCCGGTGATGCCCTGGCAGATGACCTTGGTGTTCTTGCCGACGAGAATGGACATCAGGCCGCTTCCTTCACAGCTTTGACGATCTTGGCCGCCGCGTCGTCGAGATCGTCGGCGGGGATGACGTTGAGGCCAGACTCGCCGATGATCCTCTTGCCGAGGTCGACGTTGGTGCCCTCGAGGCGCACGACGAGGGGAACCTTGAGGCCCACCTCCTTCACCGCGGCGATGACGCCTTCGGCGATCACGTCGCATTTCATGATGCCGCCGAAGATGTTGACGAGGATGCCCTTCACCTTGGGGTCCGCGGTGATGATCTTGAAGGCCGCCGCCACCTTTTCCTTCGAGGCGCCGCCGCCCACGTCGAGGAAGTTGGCGGGTTCGGCGCCGTAGAGCTTGATGATGTCCATCGTCGCCATTGCCAGGCCCGCGCCGTTCACCATGCAGCCGATCGAGCCGTCGAGCGCCACGTAGGAGAGGTCGAACTTCGAGGCCTCGATCTCCTTCGGGTCCTCCTCCGTAAGATCGCGCAGCTCCTTGATCTCGGGGTGCCGGTCGAGGGCGTTGGAGTCGAAATTGATCTTGGCGTCGAGGCAGATCAGGTTGCCGTCCTTCGTCACCACCAGCGGGTTGATCTCGAGGAGGCTCATGTCCTTCTCGACGAAGGCCTTGTAGAGCTGGCCGATCATCCGCACGCACTGCTTCACCTGATCGCCCTCGAGCTTCAGCGCCGCAGCGATGCGGCGGCCGACATAGGGGGCATAGCCCGCCGCGGGGTCCACCTGCACGGTGATGATCTTCTCCGGCGTGGCGTGCGCCACCTCCTCGATGTTCATGCCGCCCTCGGTCGAGGCGATGAAGGCGACGCGCGATGTCTCGCGGTCCACCAGGATCGAGAGATAGAGTTCGCGGGCAATCGCCGTGCCTTCCTCGATGTAGAGGCGCTGCACCAGCTTTCCTTCAGGTCCCGTCTGGTGGGTGACGAGCGTCATGCCCAGCATGCGGGCGGCTTCCGCCTTCACCTCTTCCACCGACTTCACGACCTTGACGCCGCCGCCCTTGCCGCGGCCGCCGGCATGGATCTGGGCCTTCACCACCCAGACGGGGCCGCCCAGGGTTTCCGCGGCCTTGACCGCCTCGTCCACGCTGAAGGCCGGGATACCGCGGCCCGTCGGCACGCCGAAGCCGCGGAGCACTTCCTTGGCCTGGTATTCATGAATGTTCATCTGCGCTCCCTCGGGTTTACGTGCGCGTCAGCTATTCAGGCGAGATCGGGGGCGATGGTCTTCGCCGCGGCCATGAGGCCATGCACCGCATCCACCGACTTCTTGAACCCGGCCTTGTCCTCTTCGTTCAGGGAAATCTCGGCGATGCGCTCCACGCCCCCGGCGCCGATCACCACCGGAACCCCGACGTAAGTGTCGCTCACGCCATATTGGCCGGTGAGATGGGCGGCGCAGGGCAGGAGGCGCTTCTTGTCCTTCAGGTAGCTTTCGGCCATGGCGATGGCCGAGGTGGCGGGCGCGTAATAGGCCGAACCCGTCTTGAGAAGGCTCACGATCTCGGCGCCGCCGTCGCGTGTGCGCTGCACGATCTTGTCGATCCGCTCCTGGGTGGACCAGCCCATCTTGACGAGGTCCGGCACGGGGATGCCGGCGACCGTGGAATAGCGGATCAGGGGAACCATGGTGTCGCCGTGGCCGCCCAGCACGAAGGCCGTAACGTCTTCCACGGACACGTTGAATTCCTCCGCCAGGAAGTGGCGGAAGCGGGCGGAGTCGAGCACGCCCGCCATGCCGACCACCTTGCTGGTGGGAAGGCCCGAATATTTCTGGAGCGCCCAGACCATGACGTCGAGCGGGTTGGTGATGCAGATGACGAAGGAGTGAGGGGCATGCTGGCGGATGCCGGCACCCACCGAAGCCATCACCTTGAGGTTGATGCCGAGGAGGTCGTCACGGCTCATGCCGGGCTTCCGCGGCACGCCGGCGGTGACGATGCAGACGTCTGCCCCGGCGATCGCCTCGTAGGAATTGGCGCCGGAAAGCCTGGCGTCGAAGCCTTCCACGGGTCCCGACTGGGCGATGTCCAGCGCCTTGCCCTGGGGGAGGCCTTCCGCAATGTCGAACACGACGATGTCGCCCAGTTCCCTGAGGGCAGCGAGATGCGCCAGCGTGCCGCCGATCATGCCGCCGCCGATCAACGCGATTTTCTTCCGAGCCATGTCTGATGTCCTTCTTGAGGCGAGCCGTCAGGTCGTTTTGCATTGCAAAAGCGACGTTGGTGTAGCCCCGTTATCTACCACCTTCAAGACGCGCGCCTAGTCAATTCGAACTATAAACTTGACCAAAACGTCAAGTTTCGGCGATTTTTTTGCCCCACCAGGAGGCTGACTGCATCTCCTTGAGGCGCGAGACGGTTCTGCCGAATTCCAAGGCATGCTCACCCGCCGGATAGATCGCCTCCGGGGCTTGCGCGGAACTCGCCACCAGCCTGACCTTGCCGTCATAGAGCGTATCGACAAGGAGGACGAAGCGCTTGGCCTCGTTCCGCCGCTCCGGCCCCAGAGCGGGAATGCGCTCGACGAAGAGAATGCGGAAGTTGTGGGCAAGCGCCAGGTAATCCGGCGGGCCCAGGGGTTTCGCGCAGAGATCGTCAAAGCTGAACCGGGCGCAGCCATGGGCGGCTTCCGGCACGTGCAGCCTGCGGCCGAGGACGTCGATCTCCATCGGTTCGCCGTGCTCCGTATCGGTGAGCCTCCGCCACAGGTCCTGGAGGCGGGAATCGGTTTCCGGAGAGAGGGGGGTGAGAAATGTCTCGTGCGCCTTGACCCGGCCCAGGCGGTAGTCGGTCGCGCTGTCGAGGGACACGACCTCGAGCCTCGCGGCGATGAGCGCGATGAAGGGCAGGAAGAGCTGGCGGTTCAGGCCGTCGCGGTAGAGGTCCTGCGGGGCCAGGTTGGAGGTGGTGACGATGACGGTGCCGGCCGCGAGCAGGCCCTCGAAGAGGCGGCCCACGATCATGGCGTCGGCGATGTCGGTCACCTGCATCTCGTCGAGGCAGAGGAGGCTTGCCTCCTTCGCCAGTTCCCGGGCGACGGGGGCGATCGCATCCTGCGCCTGTGAGCGGCGGGCGGCATGGAGGCGGGCGTGGACGTCCTGCATAAAGGCGTGGAAGTGCACCCGGCGCTTCGGCTGGACCTCCACGGCGGCATAGAACAGGTCCATCAGCATGGTCTTGCCGCGGCCGACCTCGCCATGGATGTAGAGGCCCTTGGGCGGAGGCGGCGGCTTCCTCAGGAAACCGAGGAGCCCGGAGGGCCTGCGCGCTTCCTTCAGCCGCCCGGCCAGCTCGTCGAGCTTTTCCGCGACGGGACGCTGGGCAGCGTCCGGCTTGAGGGCGCCGGTCCCGCGGCGGCGGTCGTATTCCTCGCGCACGGCGCCCATTGCGGGGATCACCCGTTTCCGAGGAAGTGCCGCAGCAGGGTTGCGTGGGCAGCAAGCACCGAAGAAAAGCTGAAGGCCGAAATCACGATGCCGAGGCGGGAGAGCGGCTCGAGCCCCCGGTCGATCGAGCGCTTGCGGATGTTGAAGACGAAGGCCAGGGCGCCGAAGATCACGAGCAGCACCTGGTCGATCGCGAGGCCCGCCAGGATGATGAGCGCACCCGCCGCCATGAGCCCGAAGCGCGCCCCGGACCCCATCAGCCGGCCGAGCACGGAGCGCAGCGCCACGCCGCCGTCGAGCGGCTCCACCGGCAGCAGGTTGAAGAGGTTGAGCGCACAGGAGACGATGCCCAGCATGGCGGCCGTTTCGCCATGCGGCAGGCCCATCCAGACCCACAACATGCAGCCCGCCGAGAGGAGCACGCTGAAGCCCGGCCCCATGAGGGCCGAGAAGACGATCTGGGCCTGGCTGGTGAAACCGACGCGCGGCACGGCCACGGCGCCGAGGAAGGGAAGGAAGACGAGCCGCCCCCAGGGCTGGCCGATGAGCCGGTAGGCGAGGAGATGGCCGAATTCATGAACAAGCAGGGCCACCACGAGAAGCCCGGCAAAGGTCCAGCCGAAGGCATAGGCGAAGGCATAGAGCGAGGCGACGCCGGTGAGCGAAGCCACCGCCGCGGAGATCAGCGCATCGGCCCGGAAATTCGGCACGCCGGTTTCGGCCACGCCCTTGATGCGGTGGACGCTGCCCCAGAGATCGGCCCGCGCGAGGAGCTGCGCCAGAAGCGGCCGGGGGCCCCACCGGTGCATGAGGGTGAGCATGGTTCCGCCCTGCTGGGGAACGAGCTCCGCCCTGATGCTGAGAAGCTGGCTGTTGCTGGACTGGCCCTCGAGCCCCACGCGCTCGGCCTCCAGTCGAAACGGCACGTCGCGCCGGCTGACCCGGAACAAGGCCTCGCCGGATTGCACCGCCCCGGTGGCGAGCGGCGTCGTGAAGCTGAGCTTGTAGGTGCGGCTTGCGGGATCGACCAGCATCGAGCGCACGCGCGTCCTCTGCCAGCGCTGCGTCTCGCCTTCGCTGAAATCGACGAGCGCGAAGACCTTCTCCGGCGGCGCGGCAATGAAGATGCGGGCGCGCGGCGTAACCCTGACGCGCAGGCCGAGAAGCGCGATGAGCAGGAGGATCAGGGGCAGCTCGTGCCCCAAATTGCTCATGACCTCCGGACTCACCTCGGCACTCCCCGTTCCCCGCTGTGCCGCAGCTTGCGCGAGGGAACTCTTTCTGGCGTTAACGCGCCGGCCCGCGCCGGACGACAGGGTGAAGAATGTCCGAACGATCCGGGGCTGAGAGGATGTCGCACGGGCTAGAGCGTCTGGCCGGTCTTCTTCCAGTCCGCCAGGAACAGCTCGATTCCCCTGTCGGTCAGCGGGTGCTTGACCAGCGACTTGATCACCGCGGGCGGGCAGGTCGCGACGTCGGCGCCGATCAGCGCCACCTGCTTGACGTGCAGCGCGGTGCGCACCGAGGCCGCGAGGATCTCGGTGTCGAAGGCATAGTTGTCGTAGATCTGCCGGATCTCGGCGATGAGGTCGGTGCCCTCGAGGTGAATGTCGTCGAGCCTGCCGATGAAGGGCGAGATGAAGGAGGCGCCTGCCTTGGCGGCGAGCAGGGCCTGGTTGGCCGAGAAACACAGCGTGACGTTCACCATGCAGCCGTCGGAGGAGAGCGCCTTGCAGGCCCTGAGGCCATCGAGCGTCAGCGGCACCTTGATCGCGACGTTCTTCGCGATCTTCCGGAGATCGGCCGCCTCGCGCATCATTCCTTCATAGTCGAGCGAGACGACCTCGGCCGAGACCGGGCCCTCGACGATGCCGCAGATCTCGGCGATCACGTCCTTGAACTGGCGGCCCGACTTGGCGACGAGCGAGGGATTGGTGGTGACGCCGTCGAGCAGGCCCAGATCGGCGAGTTCCCGGATGTCCTTCACTTCGGCGGTATCGGCAAAGAATTTCATGGCTCAGCGTCCTTCCTTGTGGGCCGGACGCTTAACCCCGGGGGCTTCCCAAATCAACCGCGGATCTGCGCCGCATTGCAGCCGTGCGGCCTCGCACAGGGCAGACACGAGCTGGGAGAGATCGCCCTGGGCGAGGGGCTGCTGGTCGACTGCCGAAACCGGCCGCACGAAGCGCAGGCTGTTGGTGAGGAACACGGCTTCCGCCCCGGCGAGTTCACCGGGGGCGACGGCGCGCTCCTCGGTTTCGATCCCGAGATGCGCAGCCGTGTGGAGGAGGGCCTGGCGCATGACGCCGGTGAGGATGCCCTGGCCGCGCGCCGGGGTCACCAGCCTTCCCTCCTTCAGCAGGAACAAATTGGCGATGGTCGAGGAGGCGGCGTTGCCCTCGGTGTTGAGCATCAGCGCGTCTTCCATGCCGCGCGCCGCCGCCTCGCGCGCGGCGGCGACGTTGTCGATGTAGGAGAGCGTCTTCAGCCGCGAGGACATGCTGTGCGGATTGCGGCGGATCGCCGTGGAGGCCAGCGCCACCGGGCGGAACATCAGCCCGGGATCGAAGGGATCGAGGGTGAGCAGCAGGCTCGAGGTGCCGCCAGTGGCGGCAAGGCCGCGCCCGGCGCTGCCGCGCGTCAGCGTGACGCGCAGCACCTGGTGGGAGGAGGGCGCGCCGGCGAGCAGCTCCTCCAGGGCGTCATCCAGCAGGTTGCGGTCGAAGCCGATCCCCAGTTCGCGGGAGGAGGCCTCGAGCCTGGCGAAATGCATGTTGCCCCAGAGCGGCGTGCGGTTGAGGACGAGGATCGTCTCGAACAGCCCGTCTCCCAGCAGCAGGCCGCGCTCGCCGCGGTCGAGCGCGAGCGCGCCGGTGACGAGCGCGCCGTTGAACCAGGTGCGGCTCATCGCGCCACCTTCAGGAAGTTCCCGAGCATGTCGTAGCCCCCTTCGGTCAGGATCGATTCGGGGTGGAACTGTAGGCCGTAGGTGGGGTGGGATTTGTGGCTGAGCCCCATGATCTCGCCCTCGTCGCTGCGCGCCGTCACCTCGAGCGGCGTGCCGGGGCTTTCGATCTCGACGATGAGCGAGTGGTAGCGCCCGGCGCTGAAGCGCGGCGGCAGGCCCTCGAACAGGCCCTTGCCGTCATGGTTGATCTCGGAGGAATCGCCGTGCATCGGGCGCCTCGCGCGCTTCACCGTGCCGCCGAACACCTCGCCCATGACCTGGTGGCCGAGGCAGATGCCGAGGATGGGGAGCTTTCCCGAGTATTCGCGCATGATCTCCATGGACTGGCCCGCCTCGCGCGGCGTGCAGGGGCCCGGCGAGATGACGACGGCGTCGGCCGCAGCGAGGTCCTCCGCCGTGACGGCATCGTTGCGGACCACCCGGGTTCTCTCTCCCAGTTCCTCGAAATAGCGCGCGACGTTGTGGACGAAGGAATCATAGTTGTCGACGATGAGGATCATGGCTGGAAGGCCTCCATGACGCGGCGGATCTTGGTGAGGCTCTCCTCGTATTCGGCAGGAGGCTGCGAGCGCGCGGTGATGCCGCCGCCGCCCTGCACGCGCGCCACCTGCCCCGAGAACTGCGCGGTGCGGATGGCGATGTTGAGGTCGCTCCTGCCGTTGAAGCCGAGATAGCCGATCGACCCGCAATAGACGCCGCGCGGGGCCTGCTCGATCTCCGCGATGATCTCCATGGCGCGGATCTTCGGCGCGCCGGTGATCGAGCCTCCCGGGAAGGCGGCGCCGATCAGGTCACCCATGCCGCAGCCGTCCTTCAGCTCGCCGGTGACCACGGAGACGAGGTGATGGACATTGGCATAGGTCTCGAGCCCGCAGAGCACCGGCACCCTGACGGTGCCGGGCTTCGCCACGCGGGAGAGGTCGTTCCGCAGGAGATCGACGATCATCACGTTCTCGGCGCGGTCCTTGCGGCTCGCCGCGAGGTCGGCGATGAGGCTCGCATCGCGCGAGGGATCGGCATCGCGCCGCCTGGTGCCCTTGATCGGGCGGGCCTCGACGCGGCCCTCCTCGCAGGAGAGCAGGCGCTCGGGCGAGGAGGAGGCGACCTGGACCGCGCCATAGTCGAGGAAGGCGGAGAATGTGGCGGGGTTCTTCAGCCGCAGCACGCGGTAGAAGGCCAGGGGATCGAAGCCTTCCGGAACGGGTGCGGAAAAGGTCTGGGTGATGTTGGCCTGGAAGATGTCGCCCGCAAGGATGTATTCGATGGCGCGGGCGATTGCCTTCTCGTAATCGGCGCGGGCGAAGTTCGACTGCCACCCGGGGATGGCGTGGCTCCCGGCGGGCCTGGGCGGGCGGGCGAGGAGCTCCTCCAGCTCCTCGGCGCGCTCCTCCGTCTCCGAGACAATCCATGCACGTTCCTGCATGTGATCGAAGCCCGCGACGCAGTCGAAATGGTGGAGCATGAGATCCGGGCAGAGCGGGGCGAAAGCGGGGATCCTGGCGTGGGGCTCCAGGCTCCGGCCGAAATCATAGGCGATGTATCCGGCAAGGCCGCCCTGGAAGGGCGGAAGGCCCGGCACGTGGCGCTGCCGGTTCTGCGCGAGAAGCCGGTCGATGACGGCAAGCGCCGTTCCAGCCTGCGGCACGCCGTCGAGGAAGGTTCGCCCGGCATTCACCTCGAGCGTCGCCTTCGGATTGCAGGCGAGGAAGGAATAGCGGCCGAGATGCTCCGAGCGCATCACGCTTTCGAGCAGCGTGAGATGGCGCTGGCCCTTCAGCCGGAGCGCCAGGGCGGAAGGCTCGAGGCAGATGATTTCCCGAACATGAGGTTCCCGCATGGGCGGCCATATAAGGCTGGAAGCGGCCTGCCCCCAAGTCTATTTCAGACCGCATGACGGGCGATTCCGCCATAGCCGAAATCCTGCTGCCGCTGGCGCTCGAGGGCCCCTATTCCTATCGGGTGCCGCCCGGCATGGCGCTGGAGCCGGGGCGCTACGTGGTGGTGCCGCTCGGGCCCCGGCAGATGATCGGCGTCGTCTGGGCGCTGAAGGCTCGAGCCTCGACGGAGAAGACGCTGCGCGAGGTGGCGGGGGTGTTCGACATGGCGCCCATGCCCGAGACGCACCGGAGGTTCGTGGACTGGCTTTCCGCCTATTACCTCGAACCGGCCGGAAACGTGCTGCGCATGGTGCTCCGATGCCCGGGGGCCTTCGAGGGCCCGCGGGAGCAGATCGCCTACCGCGCCACCGAATCGGTTCCGAAACGGATGACGCCGCAGCGCAGCCGGGTTCTCGAGATCGCGCGCGAGGGCTTCGCCATGCGCGCTGCGGAGCTGGCCGAGGCGGCGGGGGTGGGCACCTCGGTGGTCAAGGCGCTGGCCAGGGACGGCGCGCTCGAAGCGGTGGCGCTTCCCGCCCTCCGGCCCTTTCCCGTTCCCGACCTCAATGCCGGAGGCTTCACCCTCAGCGCGGACCAGAAGGTGGCGGCGGAAGCCCTGCGCGCCATGGTGGCCGAACGCCAGCACAGGGTGATGCTGCTCGACGGGGTGACGGGATCGGGCAAGACGGAGGTCTATTTCGAGGCGATGGCGGCGGCACTCGCTGGCGGCGGGCAGGTGCTGCTGCTGCTTCCCGAGATCGCGCTCACGCAACCGTTCCTCGCCCGTGTCGAAAACCGATTCGGATGCGAGCCGGCGCAATGGCATTCGGACCTCAGGCCGCGCGAGCGCGAACGCGTCTGGCGGGGGGTTGCCGACGGGTCCGCCCGGATCGTGGTGGGGGCGCGCTCGGCGCTGTTCCTGCCGTGGAAGCGGCTGAAGCTCATCGTTGTCGACGAGGAACACGAGGGCGCCTACAAGCAGGACGACGGTGTTCCCTACCACGCGCGCGACATGGCGGTGCTCTACGGCTCGATCGGGAAATTCCCCGTGGTGCTCTCTTCCGCGACACCCTCGCTCGAGACGCTCGTCAACGTGGACCGCGGGCGCTACGGCGTCGTCCGCCTCAAGGACCGGCACGGGCGGCCGGAGCTTCCCGAGATCGGCCTCATCGACATGAAGCGGGCGGCGCTCGAGCCCGGCACATGGATCTCCGAGCCGCTGTACGCGGAGGTGAGGAAGACGCTGGAGGAGGGTGACCAGGCGCTCCTGTTCCTCAACCGGCGGGGCTATGCGCCGCTCACCCTGTGCCGGGCCTGCGGGCACCGGCTGGAATGCCCCAACTGCGCGGCCTCGCTCGTCGAGCACCGGTTCCGGCGGCAGCTGATGTGCCATCACTGCGGCCATCTCGCGCCCATGCCGCAGGCCTGCCCGCATTGCCACGCGGAGGGGAAGATGGTGCCGGTGGGGCCCGGGGTGGAGCGGCTGGCGGAAGAGGCGGCCCAGCGCTTTCCCGATGCGCGGATCGCCATCCTGTCGAGCGACCTCTCGCGGGGCACGCTGCTGCGCGATGCGCTGCGCGAGGTGGAGGAGGGTCAGTACAACCTGGTGATCGGCACGCAGCTCGTGGCCAAGGGGCATCACTTCCCGCACCTCACGCTGGTGGGCGTCGTCGACGCGGACGTCGCACTCGAAACCTCCGACCCGCGCGGCGGCGAGCGCACCTGGGCGCTGATGGCGCAGGTGGCGGGCCGGGCGGGCCGCGGCGCCAAGCCCGGCCGGGCGCTGGTGCAGACCTATCTGCCCGAACATCCCCTGATGCAGGCGCTGAAGAGGGCTGAGCGCGATTCCTACCTGAACCAGGAGAAGGCGATCCGCGAGAATGCCGGGCTTCCGCCCTACGGCCGTCTCGCGGCGCTCATCGTTTCGGGGGCCGACAGCGGCGAGACGGAGCGCTTCGCGAGGAACCTCGGCCTCATCGCGCCTGTGGCGGAGGGTGTGACGGTGCTCGGCCCCGCGCCAGCCCCCATCGCCCTGCTGCGCGGGCGGCACCGCTGGCGGTTCCTGGTGAAGGCCAGGCGCGAGGTGAACGTGCAGGCCTTCCTGCGGCTGTGGCTGAAGGACGTCCACCCCAAGGGCTCGCTGGCGCTGCAGGTGGATGTCGATCCGTATAATTTCCTGTGAGGCTTGCCCCGTTCCCCACGAGGAAGTGAAGTAGTGTTCACCGCCTGTCAGGGCGTAGACAAGTATCTGATCTGGCTTGATCTTCGTAGCAGCCTCTGGTCTGGCGGTGCCTGGTGTTTCATCTGCGGCGCTACCTATGTGGGCTGCAGGTAGCAGGGG
>NZ_JBKBKI010000024.1:0-58467 GCF_046294715.1 Aestuariivirga sp.
AACACCCGCTCGTGGAGCCCCTTCAAGAGATCGCCGCGCGAGCGTTCGACGCCTTGCGAGGAAAGCACGTCGCGGCCGACGTCGAGCAGCCAGTCGATGTTGAGCGTGGAAGCCATGTTCGACTGGATCTGCGCATACATGCCAGGCACCGGGAACGGCATGGTGTAGCCCGAGAGCTCGGCGTTGAGCTTCACATGCGCTGCCGACGGCGCGATCTTCATGTGCATGCCGGTGGAGCCGACGATGGTGCAGCCGGTTTCACCCCTTGGATCGTAAAGGCCGCCGCCCAGCCCCGTGCACAGCACGTCCACGTAGCCCAGCGTGATGGGGGTGCCGGGCTTGAGGCCGGTCAGCGCCGCCGCCTCGGGCGTGAGGCGGCCCGCCGTCTCCGTTCCTTCCACCATCTCGGGAAGCAGGCGCTTCGCGCCGGAAGCGCCGAGCACGTCCAGCACCTCCGGCGCGTAGGTCCGCGTCGCATACTGGCCGAAGGTGAAATTGGCCTCCGAGGGATCCGTGCGCCTGTCGCCCGTGAGCTTGTAGTAGAGCCAGTCCTTGCAATGGAAGGCGGTCGCCGCGCGGCCCAGCACCTCCGGCCGGTTCCTGGTCATCCACACGAGCTGCATGCTCATCTGGCAGGCGTTCACGCCCGTGCCCGTGCGCTTGTAGTGGGCGAGGTAATCCGGGCTCCTCGTGAAATCCTCGGCGATCGGGGCCGAACGCGCGTCGAGCCACAGCCAGGCGGGGGCGACCGGCTCTCCCGCCTCGTCGATGAGCCACATGCCGTCGCCCTGGCCCGTCACCGAAATGGCGATCACGCGGTCCGCGAGGCCGGGAATCTTATCCGACAGTTCCTTCAGCGTCGCAGCGGCATCAGCCCAGGTGCGCCCCATGTCCTGTTCCGCACCGCCGTCGGGAAATGTGGCGTAGCGGTTGGGAATTGCAGCGGCGGCGATCTGCTCGCCCGACGCCGTGAAGGCGACGGACTTCATGACCGATGTTCCGGCGTCGATGCCGATGAGCACCCCCTCACTCATGCGAGGCGACCCCCGTGGGCGATGGCGCTGCCGCTCTCCGGCTCGAAGAGATGAAGGTCCTGCGCCGCCACGCCGAGCGCCGCGTCGCTGCCCGGCGCGCGCGACACGCGCTCCTGCGAAACGGCAACGACGGTGCGGCCCGCCACATCCACGGCCACATGGGTCTGGTCGCCCAGCCACTGGCAGGCGATCACCTTGCCGCCGAGTGGCCCGCCCCCGAGGCGCAGCGCATGCGGCCTGATGCCGAGCGCCACCCGCTCCAGGCGCGACAGCCTCTCGCGGAGCGGCGGGGAGAAATCCGTTGCCGGATAGGTGAGAGGGGCACCTCCATCCAGCATGAAGGTCACTGCGTCGGCGCTTTCCTTCACCGTGGCGGCGAACACGTTCATCGGCGGCTCGCCGATGAAGGTGCCGGTGAAGAGATTGGCGGGACGCGCCTTGAGTTCGGCTGGCGTCGCATATTGCTGCAGCACGCCGCCTTCCATCACCGCGATGCGGTCGGCGAGCGCATTGGCCTCGGTCTGGTCATGGGTGACGAGGATCGTCGTGCATTTGTGCTCGCGCAGATAATGCTTGATGCGGCCGCGCAGCACGGCGCGGAGCTGCGGCTCGAGCTGGCCCATGGGCTCGTCGAGCAGGTAGAGGCCGGCATCGCGCACGAGCGCCCGCCCGAGGCTCGCGCGCTGCTGCTGGCCGCCCGACACCGACGAGGGATAGCGCTCGAGGATGTCGGCAATCTCCAGCATCTCGGCCATGGCCTTGACGCGCTTATCCTGCTCGAATTGCGGGAGCTTCGAGGCCTTGAGCGCGAAGGACATGTTCTCGCCGATGGTGAGCGGCGGATAGAGCGAGTAGGCCTCGAAGGCCATGGCGACGCCGCGCGCCGCCGGCGGCAGCGTGTGGATGGCCCTGCCGCCGAGCGTGATCGCCCCGTTCGAGACCTCCTCGAAGCCGGCGATCATGCGCAGCGTCGAGGTCTTGCCGCAGCCTGACGAGCCGAGCAGCGCCACGATCTCGCCCGGGCTCACCGCCAGGTCCAGTGACCTCACCGCATGGACGTCGCCCTTGCGGGAGCGGTAGATCTTGTCGACCTTGCTGATGATGAGCTCAGCCATCGAGCCGCTCTCCCGTCTGGCCGTCGAAGATGTGGGTGCCTTCCGCCGCGAAGCTCGCGCGGACCCTCGAACCGGGTTCCGGAATCCCCGCGGCCGAGGATGGCAGCGAGGCGAGGAACTCCCATCCGCTCATCGTCTGCAGGAGCAGCACGGTGCGCTCGTTGAGCGGCGTCACCGCCACGACCTCGGCCTCGAGGCCTGCCGCCGCGCCGATCTCCACCGCTTCGGGCCGGACGCCGAAGGTGACGGTGCGGCCGGCATGCGCCAAAAACCCCGGGGAAAGCGGAAGCCGTGCGCCGCCGAGCGTCACCTGCCCGTCCTTCTCGATCGACGTCTCCGCCGTGTTGATCGAGGGGTCGCCGAACAGCCGCGCGACGCCGAGCGTGGCGGGGCGCATGTAGATCTCTTCCGGCGTCGCCGTCTGAACGAAGCGGCCGCCCGCCAGAACGGCGATGCGGTCGGCCAGAGCCATCGCCTCCTTGTAGTCCTGCGTCACGTAGAGCACCGTGGCGCCGCTCAGCCGAAGGAGGCGCGGCAGTTCGAGGCGCATCTCGAAGCGGAGCTTGGCATCGACGTTGCGCAGAGGGTCATCGAGCAGCAGGATTCTGGGCTCGGCCGCGAGCGCGCGGGCCAGCGCCGTGCGCTGCTTCTGCCCGTTCGAGAGTTCGCGTGGCGAATGGCTGAGAACGTGGTCGATCTTGAGGAGCCTCGCCACCCGGGCGACGCCCGCCTTCACCTTTTCCTCGGCCGCACCTGCCGCGCGCAGCGGCGTTGCGATGTTTTCGGCCGCGGACATGTGCGGGAACAGCGCGAAGTTCTGGAACGCCATGCCCACGCCACGGTGCTCGGGCGCGATGTCGGACACGTCGTGACCGCCGATCTCGATCGCCCCCGCGCTCGGTTCCTCCACGCCCGCGATGAGCCGCAGCAGGATGGTCTTGCCGGTGCCGGAGCCGCCGAAGATCACCACGATCTCGCCGGCTCCGGCCTCGAGATTGAGCCCGTCGAAGACCTTGAGCGAGCCATAGGCCTTGGTGAGCGACCTGATTGCGAGCTGGCTCATCCCTTCACCGCGCCCATGGAGAGCCCCTCGACGAGATAGCGCTGCGCGTAGAGCGCCAGAGCCAGCGTGGGCGTGATGGAGATGATGATTGCCGCCGCGATCTGCCCATACTGGATGCCCGACGCGGTGACGAAGGCCAGCGCACCCACCGTCACCGGCTGCTTGTCCGCCGAGGCGAGGATCAGCGCGAAGACGAAGTTGTTCCAGGCGAAGATGAAGGCGAGGAGCCCCGCCGCCGCGATGCCGGGCTTGGCGAGCGGGATCGAGATCTTGCGGAAGGTTCGCCACCAGCTGTTGCCGGCGATGCGGTAGGCGTGCTCGATGTCGGGGCTGATGTCCTCGAAATAGCCGCGCACGATCCACAGGATGAGCGGCAGGCAGATCAGCTGATAGACCCAGATGAGGCCGATATAGGTGTTGGTGAGGCCAAGGGACTTGAAATAGAGGCTCAGGGGCAGCAGCACGAGAAGGGCCGGCGCGAAGCGGAAGGAGAGCAGCGTGAAGGCGATGTCCTCGCCAAGGCGGAACTTGAATCGCGCGAAGGCGTAGGCGGCGGGAACTCCCAGCACCAGCGACAGCGCCACCGAGCACACCGAAAGCAGCACCGAGTTGAACATGTTCTGCATGAAGTTCAGCTGCAGGCTGCCCGCCGCCGTCCGGAGCTCGCCGGTGATCAGCGCCGTGTAGTTGTCGATGATCGGCGTGAAGGCGAGCGAGGGCGGAATGCGCAGGATCGTCTCGTTCGTCTGGAGCGACATCAGGAAGATCCAGGCGATGGGGAAGAGGAAGAACACCAGCACGAGCGTGATCAGCGCGCCGCGGATGAGCTTTTCGATGTTCGAGGTGTGGTCCATGGATCAATGCGCTCCGTGGGCGCGTTCGCGCAGCTTCAGCCACTGCTTGATGAAGACGTTGGACAGTGCATAGGTGATCGCCCAAAGGATGATCATCAGCGCCGCCGAGCGGCCCACGTTGGTCGCCTGGAAGAAGTCGAGATAGGCCTGCACCTGGAACACCAGAAGCTTGTCGCCGGGGCCGCCTTGGGTCATCGCGTAGATGATGTCGAACTGCTGGATGGAGTCGAGCAGGCGGAACAGCGTCGCCGTGATGATGTAGGGCATCAGCATGGGAAGCGTGATGCGGAAGAACACGAAGCTCCGCGGCACGCCGTCGAGTGCGGCCGCCTCGAAGGGCGCCTTCGGCAGCGAGCGGAGCCCCGCCAGCAGCAGGATCATGATGAAGGGCGTGTAGACCCAGATGTCGACGAGGACGACGGTGAACAGCGCTGTCGCCGGGTCGGATGCCCACTTGAAGTTCTCGATGCCGGCGAGCGTCAGGAGATAGCTGAGAATGCCGAAATCCGGATGCGTCATCAGCTTCCACATCAGCGCGGCCAGCGCCGGCGCCGTCATCAGCGGCAGGAGCAGCAGGATCGAGGCGATGTTGTTGAAGCGCGACGGCCGCTGCAGCAGGAGCGCGATGCCGAGTCCGAGGACGAGTTCGAGCCCCACCGTCAGGAAGGCATAGACGAGGGAAATGTAGACGGTGTTCCAGAACTTCGGATCGGTGAAGAAGTTGATGTAGTTGTCGAACCAGATGAAGCCCTTCATGGCGGGCAGGTTCATCCGGTAGCGCAGCATCGAATAATAGACGGCGGTGAAGAACGGGATCAGGATCCCGATGCACATCAGCAATGCGGGAAGCGAGAGGATGTAGGGCAGGGCCCGGCGCATGAAGCGGCTCTGCTTCACGGGTGTGCGCATCTCTGTGGCGGCGGCGGTCATGTCGGGCCCGGAGTTCGAGGAAGTGGAAAGAGGCGCGCGAGGTGCCGCAGGGAGACGGCCCCCCGCGCGCCAGTCGGCTTAGCCGAGGCCGGCTTCAGCCAGCTTCTTGTCGATTTCGGTTGCCATGGCGTCCAGGCCCTCGTCGACCGGGAGTTCCTTCGCCACCATCTTCTGCAGGTTCTCCGCCCACAGCGTGGTGAGGTCGAAGAACAGCGGCTGGGCGGTGAAGTAGATCTTGGCACCCGGCGCGGAGACGTCATGCTGGTTGAGGTAGCCAGGATAGGACGTGTCGATGCGCTTGCGGAACTCCTCGTCCTTCCAGACCGAGGCGCGCACCGGGTTGACGAAGTCCATCTTGCGCGCACCGAACAGCGCATGCTCGACGGAAGTCGCCCACTGCAGGAAGTACCAGGTGGCGTCCTTCTGGGTGCCGGCGTTGTTCATCGCCAGCGACCAGATCCACACGTTGGGCGTCGGCGCCGAGGCGGCGGGGTTCGCCGCGAAGGGCGCGTAGCCGAGGTTGCCCTTCTCCTTGTTGTCGCCGCCGTTCATGAAGTAGCCGAGGATGTCGGCGTCGTAGATCATGGCGGAGGCGCCGGCGCCGAGATCCGTGCCGACCTGGTACCAGGTATAGGTCGACCAGTTCTTCGGCCCCGAGTCCTGGATCATCTTGACCCAGTCCTTGTGGAAGGCCTTGGAACCCGCGGTGTTCATCGCGGCCTTCAGCTTGCCGTCGGTGACGGTGAAGTCCTTCTCGCCGAAGTTCGCATATCCCGAGAGGAAGCCCGGATGGATCGTCGCCCAGGAGCGCGAGCCTCGGACACCGATGCCGTAGGGTCCGCCCAGGTCCTTGGTGAGCTTGGCCGAGACCTCGACCATCTCGCCGAGGTTCTTCGGCGGCTGCACGCCGGCCTTGTCGAACATAACCTTGTTGTAGGAGATGTTGTTGAGCTCATAGCCCCACGGGATGCACCACTGCTTGGCATCGGCCGAACCGAGCTCGCCGCCGGGCACGCCGTTCCACGAGGTCGAGGCGCGAAGCCCCGGCAGAACGTCGTCCCAGTTGTAGCTGGGGTTGGTCTTGGCCGGATCCTTGATGAACTCGTTGAGGTCGGTGATCCATCCCGCCGGACCATAGGTCCAGGTCATGTAGGCGCCGGTCATGAAGGCGTCGTACTCGGTGGAGCCGGAAGAGAGCGCAGCCGTCACCTTGTCGAAATAGACGTCCTCGGGGAAGATGTCCCAGGAGATCTCCATGCCCGTCATCGACTTGAAGGTCTCGATGTTGGCGATCATGGCGTCGGCGTATGGATGCTTGTTGAGCAGCAGCTTGAGCTTGGAGCCCTTGTGCTTCTGCCAGTCGAAGTCGGCGGCCATGGCGCGGGTCTGCGCCTGCGTCAGCAGGAAGCCGGCGGCCGAGGCCGAGAGGCCCAGCTTGCCGGTCGCCTGGATGAGTTCGCGGCGGCTCATCTTCTTGGCCACGAAGGCGTCGAAGAGGCCCTTTTCCTTGTCGTACATTCCCATTCCTCCGTTTCGTTGTGGGGTATCTTAGCCCGGTGCGGGTTTTCCGTTCTTCTTGCCGGGCTCGCGTCCCGGTTTCAGGGAGACGAGGCGCTTTGCAGTCGCCTCGTCGGTGATCAGGCCAGAAAGAAGTCCGTGCTCGAGAATGGCGCGGATGGCCCGAGTTTTCGATGTGCCGCCCGCCAGGGCGACGATCCTGTGGCTCTTGAGTTCCGAGAAGCGCGGTGCCAGCGCCCGGTCGGAGACGGAATTCGGCAGATGCTCGCCATGCTCGCTGAAGAAGTGGCCGAGGATCTCCGCGCAGGCGCCGGTCTTCATCACCTCCGCCACGTCTTCCTCGTCGACCATGCCGGCGGTGGCGATGAAGCTCCGGGCGTCCACCTCGCCGATGCCGGCAATATAGAGTTCCGCCTGCCGCGCCATGGCCAGCACGTCCGAGACGCCGTATTGCGCCTCGAGCACCTGCCGGTCCCGCTCCGAATTGGCGAAGAACGGCACCGGCATGACGTAGGCCTCGGCCGCCGTCCGCTCGGCGAGCCGGTGGATCACGTCGAACGGGCTTGCCGCGAAACGCCGGGTGAGGCCGCCGAGCAGCGAGACGAACCTCGTGTTGCGCGCGGCCACGCCCGGCATCAGGTCGACCGCGGCGGCCAGCGTGCGGCCATGGCCGATGCCGATCATGCGGTAGCGGTCCGCCTCGATGAGGTTGCGGAGATAGCGGGCGCCCGCCATGCCGAGCGTCCTGAGCGGCAGCGATCCCTCGTCGATGTTCGGCACCACTTCGCAGAACTGCAGGCCGTAATCGGCCTTGAGCCTTTCCTCGAGCGCGATGCAGCCGGCGATCGGACCCTCGACGAAGACTCGGATCAGCCCGTCATTGCGCGCCCGGGCGATCAGCCGGTGGGCCTTGGTGCTCTGCACGCCGAGGAGCTCCGCCACCTCGCCCTGGGTCTTGCCGCCGGCGAAATGCAGCCAGGCGGCGCGGGCCGCGAGGGCGGCCTCCTCGTCGAGTTGAGGAGCTGGCTGGTGCAGCGTCAACGCCTATCCCATTTGCTTGTGAAAATTTTTTCTTGAGGTGCAATATTTTTCAGATAAGCTCCGCCGTCAACAAAATTCGATACTGCACTGCAGCAAGTCAGGCCCTCAGATGGGATTCACGCTCTCGGTCAACACCAATCCTTTCGTGAACCGCTTCGCCGAGCCGGAGGATCTGGTCGCCACGCTGGCGGGCGAGGTCGGCATCGGCCACATCCAGCTGGTGCATGAGTTCATCAATCCCTCGTGGAAGGCGGCGACGGTGAGGCGCCTGACGGAGCGCATGGCCAGCGCGTGTGTGCAGCATCGTGCCAGGATTACCTCGATCATGACGGGCCCCTATGGCCGGCTCAACCATTTCGCCCATCCTGACGAGGAGGTTCGGCAATACTATGTCGGCTGGTTCAAGAGGCTTGCGGATATCGCCGGCGATCTCGGCGCGCCCGCGGTCGGCACGCAGTTCGGCATCTTCACCTTCAAGGATTACGATGACGTCAAGCGCCGCCAGGATCTGATGCAGGTGGCACTCGACTGCTGGCGCGAGGTTGCCCGGCACGCGAAGGCTCGCGGCCTCACCTGGCTGTTCTGGGAGCCGATGTCGGTGGGCCGCGAGCTTGGCCACACGTTGAAGGACACGCAAGCGCTGCAGGACTGGATCGACAAGGCGGACCTTCCCATTCCGCTCAAGCCCATGGTGGACATCGACCATGGCGACGTGACCTCGCCCGAGCCACGCGACGTCGACCCCTATGCATGGGCCAGGGACTTCGCCACGCAGTCGCCGATCATCCACATCAAGCAGTCGACCATGAACAAGGGCGGGCACTGGCCCTTCACCGCGCAATACAACGAGAACGGCCGCATCACGCCCGAGAAGCTGATCGCCGCCGTGGAGGCCGGGGGCGGCAGGGACAATGAGCTCTGCCTCGAGCTTGCCTTCCGGGAGCGCGAGCCCACCGACCGCAGCGTGGTGAAGGCGGTGGCCGAGTCGGTGGCCCATTGGGCCCCCTTCACGAAGACGGGATACAATTGATGAAGACGCCGTGGATCGGCACCAGCTGGAAGATGAACAAGACGCGGTCCGAGGCGAGGGCCTTCGCACAAGCGCTGAGGGCATCCCCCTTCGCCAGCACCAAGGCCGCACAGCCCTTCGTCATCCCGCCCTTTCCCTATATCGCCGAGGTGGCGGAGATCCTCTCGGGCACGCGGGTGAAGGTCGGTGCGCAGAACATGCACTGGGCGGACAGCGGCGCCTGGACCGGCGAGGTCTCGCCGCTGATGGTGAAGGACTGCGGGGCGAGCCTCGTCGAGCTTGGCCACAGCGAGCGGCGCACCCATTTCGGCGAGACCGACGAAACGGTGTCACGGAAGGTCGCCGCGGCGGTTCGGCACGGCCTTCTCGCGCTCGTCTGCATCGGCGACACGCGGACCGAATACGAGGCGGGCGCCACGGCGGACGTTCTGGCGACGCAGACGCGCTTTGCGCTTCGCGACGTGGGGCGTGACGCGCCCGGCAAGGTCATCATCGCCTATGAACCCGTCTGGTCGATCGGCGAGGGCGGAATTCCGGCCGACCCCGCCTTCGCCAACGACCAGCACCGCAGGCTCAAGGCGCTGACGGCGGAGATCGCGGGTGAGCCACTGCCCATCCTCTATGGCGGCAGCGTCAACCCGCAGAACTGTTGCGCGCTGGCGGCCATGTCGGATATCGACGGGCTGTTCATCGGGCGCTCCGCCTGGGACCCGCCGGGTTTCATCGGCATCATCGAGGCCGTCACCGCCTCACTGGGAGGGAAGTCATGAAGATCGCACTGGGCGCCGACAGCGCCGGAAAGCCGCTCCTCGACGTGATCGAGGCGCATCTCAAGTCGAAGCCGGAACACGAGATCACCAATCTGAGCCAGTCCGGCTTCTACGCCGACCTTTCGGCGAACCTCGCCCACAAGGTGAAGGACGGGGAGTTCCAGCGCGGCATTCTCGTGTGCGGCACGGGGATCGGGGTGTGCATTTCGGCCAACAAGGTGCCGGGCATCCGCGCGGCGCTGACGCATGACACCTATTCGGCCGAACGCGCGGCGAAGTCGAACAACGCCCAGATCATCACCATGGGTGCGCGCGTCATCGGGCCGGAACTCGCCAAGTCCATCGTCGACACCTGGCTCGCCTCCGAGTTCGACCCGAAGGGCCCCTCCGCCGCCAACGTCGAGGCCATCAACAAGCTGGATGGCAGCTGCTGAAGATGCCGCCGGGGCGGCTGGCTAAAGGGATGTGAACCCGAAGCTCGCACTCGGCAGATCAAGGTAGTGCTTCAGCTCGGCGTCGAGCCTCATCATCGAGATCGAGAAGCCCGCCATCTCCTGGGAGGTGAGCCACGAGCCGATGAGCGTGCGGTGAACCGTGATCCCCTCGCGCTCCAGGATCTGCCGCACCCGGCGGTTCACGATCAGGAGCTCGAACATGGTCGTGGCGCCCAGATTGTTGATGAGCAGCGCCACCTCGTCGCCGCGCGAATAGGGCAGGTCGCCGAGGATCGGCAACATCATCTGGTCGGCGATGTCATCCGCCGTGCTCAACGTCTGCCGCCTCACGCCCTTCTCGCCGTGCGCCCCCATGCCGATCTCGATCTCGTCGTCGCCGATCTCGAAGGTGGGCTTGCCAGACTCGGGCAGCGAGCCCGGCGAAACGGCAACACCCATGGAACGCGTGTTCGCCTCCGCCTTGGCGGCAACGCGCGCCACGTCATCGAGGCTTGAGAGTTCCGCCGCAGCGCCGCCCGCCACCTTGATGACGAAGACGTCGCCGGCGATGCCGCGCCGCTCGTCCGGCTGATCGGGCGAGCCCACGGCCACGTCGTCGCGTACGCGGATGGTGCGTGTCTCGATTCCTTCCGCAGCCAGCATCTCCGCCGCCATGTCGAAGTTCATCGTGTCGCCGGAGTAATTGCCATAGACGAAAAGCACGCCCTTGCCGCGGTTGACGGCGCGCGCCGCTTCGCAGATGGTCTGGGGCGAGGGTGAGGTGAAGACCTCGCCCGCCGCCGCGCCGTCGGCCAGGTTCATGCCGAGGAAGCCCGCGAAGATCGGCTCGTGGCCGCTGCCGCCGCCGACCAGCAAGGCCACTTTGCCCTCAGGTATCTGCCTCAGGAAGAACGCGCCATGCCCCACCGCCTTCGCAACCCGGCCGTCACAGGCGAGCACCAGGCCCTCCATCATCTCCTCCGTTGCCCGGCGCGGGTCGTTGAGGATCTTCTTCGGTCTCTTCATCTCAATCCCTCTGTCCTGCCCACGTCCTTAACACGCGTCCTTCGGCTCTTGAAGGGAGGCGGCACCCGGCCTAATCCTCTCCGGTCATGAGGCATGCTGACATAAGGCAGGCGGTCCGCAAGCTGTGCGAAGCCTATCCTGGCTCCTACTGGCGCGAGCTGGACCGGGAGCGGAGTTATCCCGCAGCATTCGTCGACGAGATGACGCGGTCGGGCTATCTCGCGGCGCTGATCCCGCAGGACCATGGCGGCTCCGGCCTGCCGCTCAGCGCCGCCGCGGCGATCCTCGAGGAGATCCAGGCCGCAGGCTGCAACGGCGCGAGCTGCCACGCGCAGATGTACGTCATGGGAACGCTGCTCCGTCATGGCAGCGAGGAGCAGAAGCGCCGCTGGCTGCCGCGCATCGCATCCGGAGAGCTTCGCCTGCAGGCCTTCGCGGTGACGGAGCCGGGAAGCGGCACCGACACGGCCTCGATCACCACCACCGCCCGGCGCGAGGGCGAGCGCTACATCATCCGCGGCCGAAAGATCTGGACGAGCCGTGCCGCACACTCCGACCTCATGATCCTCCTGGCGCGGACCTCGCAGCCAGTGGAGGGCCAGAAGCGCACCGCGGGGCTTTCCGTCTTCGTGCTCGACATCGAGGATGCACGCAGAAGCGGCCTCACGATCGACCCGATCCGCACCATGATGAACCACGCCACCACGACGATCGGCTTCGACGACGTCCCGGTGCCGGCGGAAAACCTGATCGGCAAGGAGGGCGAGGGCTTCCGCTACATTCTCTCGGGCATGAATGCCGAGCGCATCCTGATCGCCGCCGAATGTGTTGGCGATGCGCGCTGGTTCATCGACAAGGCCAGCGCCTACGCGCGCGAGCGCGTGGTTTTCGGCAGGCCGATCGGCCAGAACCAGGGCGTGCAGTTCCCCATCGCCCGGGCCTATGCCAACATGCGCGCGGCGTCCCTCATGGTGGAGGAGGCCCTCCGCCGCTACGAGGCGGATGAGCCCTGCGGACCGGAGGCCAACATGGCGAAGATGCTGGCAGCGGATGCGAGCTTCGAGGCCGCCAACGTCGCGATCCAGACTCATGGCGGCTTCGGCTTCGCGGAGGATTTCGACATCGAGCGCAAGTTCCGCGAGACACGGCTCTACCAGGTCGCACCCATCTCCACCAACCTCATCCTGTCCCATCTCGCCGAGCATGTGCTGGGCTTGCCGAGGTCCTACTGAATGGACGCGAATTTCAGCGACTGGATCGGCAGGAGCCTGACGCGGGAGGACATCGTCACGCCGCGGCTGCTCGCCGAATATCGCTCCACCATGGCCACCTTCCTGTTCGACCCGGACGGCGACACCTGTCCACCGGGCTTTCATTTCGGGCTCGCTCCGGCCACTCCGGCGATGCTCGATACGGGGCCTGACGGGGCGGAGCGCAAGGGACTGTTCCTGCCTCCCATCCCGCTGCCGCGCCGCATGTGGGCGGGAGGTGCAATCGAAACCGTTCGTTCTCTCCGCCTGAATGCCGCTGTCACCCGCGTCTCGACGATAACGGACATTCGCGTGAAGCGCGGCAGCTCAGGCGAACTCTGTCTCGTCTCGGTGCTGCACGAGATCGCGGACGGGCAGGGCCTCGCCATCCGGGAAAGGCAGGATCTCGTCTTTCGTGAAGCCGCGAGTGCCCCGGCATCAGCGCCCGGCAGCGAGCAGCCCCTCGCCGCCGACTGGTCGGTGGAAGCCACGCCGCTCATGCTCTTCCGGTTCTCGGCCTTCACCTTCAACGGTCATCGCATCCATTACGATCTCCGCCATGCCGCGGAGGAAGGCTATCCGGGACTTCTCGTGCACGGGCCGATGCAGGCCGCGCTGATGCTGAACCTCGCGTCCCTCCGCCTCGGCCATGTGCCTTCGCGCTTCGATTACCGCTGCCTGGCGCCGCTATATGCCGGCGCACGTTTCGGCGTCGCTCATGCGGAGGCCGGCAAGACCCGCATCATCCGCAGCGATGGCGTCACGGCGGCGGAAGGCCAAGCTCACGCTCGAGGAACAGGCTGAGCATCACGGTCTTTGCATCCACGATGCGGCCGTCCTTCACCATCCGACGCATCTCGGCGAAGGGCAGCTCCAGGACCTCGATGTCCTCGCCTTCGTGCGCATGCCCCCCGCCTTCGCCGATCCGCGCCTCATGGTCGTAATCGGCGAGGAACATCGCAAGCCGTTCGGTTACGGCGCCGGGCGTCATGTAGGTGGTCGCCATGTGCCGCAAGTTGGTGATCCGGAATCCCAGCTCCTCCTCCGCCTCGCGCTTGGCGCAGAGTGCCGGATCGTCTCCGTCGAGCAGCCCGGCGCAGCTTTCGATGATGAAGCCCTGGCCCTCCGCGAGATGGACGGGCAGCCTGAACTGCCGCACCAGCAGCACCGTCCCCCGCCTTGCGTCATAGGGCAGAACGGTCGCACCGTGGCCGTGGTCGTGCACCTCGCGCACCAGCCTGTCTGCCTGGCCGTCCTGGCGCGTGTAGAGGATTGTGTACCGGTCGAGCTTCGCCCAGCGGTGCGAGAGCGGTTCCACCTTCTCGATGATGACGCGGTCCGTCATGGGGGTCGCTCCTGTTTGACGCGCGCCAGAATGGCCCGTGCGAGCGGCGTATCGGCGAGCTGTTCGACGGTAACGCTCACCCGCCTGCGCCAGTTCGGCCATTCCCGGTCTGTGCCCGGCACGTTGAGCGGGTCCGTCTCGCCTGCTAGGTCGTCGGCCTGCACCAGCATGACCTGCGAAGGCGAACGGGCGAGGAAGCCGTGCGCGGCGACGCTCGCCGCGCAGTCGCCGGCTTCCGCAGGAGAAGTGCGTTGGTCCAGCAAGGCCGTCTCCCTGGCGCGCTCCGCCTTGCGCAGCGGCACCGCGTCGTCGTCGATCTGGCCGAGGGCGCGGGATATCTCGATGTCGCGGCCCGCCCGCCAGCCGGCGAAGGTCGGGAGATCATGGGAGGCGAGGCAGGCCACCGCCTGGCGCGGATAGGTTTCGGCAGGCCGGAAGCCACTGCCCTCGCGTTCGAACCACAGCACCCTGTAGGAGAAGATGGCGGCCGCGGCGAGGCTGTCCCGGAGGCCCTCTGGCACCGTGCCGAGATCCTCCCCCACCACGAGGCAGCGCTGCCGCCGGCTTTCGAGCGCCGTAACCGCGACAAGCTGGTCGAGCGGAAAGCGCACATAGGCCCCGTCCTTCCCTTCCGCGCCGCGCGGCACCCAGAACTGGCGCTGAAAGCCCAGCACATGGTCGATCCGGAGTGCCGCCGCGTGGCGCATGTTGGCGGAGATGACTCGCCGCATCGGCTCCATGCCTCTCGTCTTCAGCACGAGCGGCGAGAAGGGCGGAAGGTTCCAGACCTGGCCTGTGGCCGAGAACGGGTCCGGCGGCGCCCCGATCGAAACGCCGGCGGCGAAGGCCGATGGATCGGCCGCGATCTCGCCACCGTCGAAGGCGCAACCGAGTGCCAGGTCGCGGTAGAGGTTGCCGTGCCGCGCCGCTTTCTCGAGCTGCAGCTCCGCCACCCACTGCAGGAAGGCCCGGAAGGCGATGCGGTCAGGTGTTGGTTCCTCGTTCATCCGCACGGCCTCGAAGCTTCCATGTGCCGCAAGCTGTTCGCCGCCGCGCCGAACGAAGTCGGTGAAGAGCGGATCGCCGGGAAATTCCAGGAAGGCGCTTTCCAGAAGCACGCGCTTGGCCTGCCACACCGCGGGGTAGTCGACGAGCGCCAGCCGCTCGAGTTCGGCGAAACCGGCGCGGCTCTCCGCCGCCAGCCGTGCCGTTTCGGGCAAAGCGAAGCGCGAGAGCAGGTCCGGAATGCTGATGTAGAGCGGGTCGACATAGTGGCGGTCGGAAGGCTGGTACGGGCTTGCGCGGCTGCGATCGGACGGAAAGAGATGATGCAGCGGGTTGAGTCCGGCGAAGCGGCCGCCGGTGCTTTCGGTGAGTGCCGCGAAGCGCTCGAGCGTTTCGTGGTCGCCGATACCCTCGCTTGCCGCATGGCGCAGCGCGTAGAGATGCGCGGCAAGGCCGAACACGCGCCGTCCACCGGCGAGGTCCTCCGGCACATGGCACTGGCCGGCCGCGGCGATGATGTGGCGCGCGCGGCTTTCCTCGCCCTCCGCCCAAAGGCGGTGACAGCCCGGAGGCAGCGCCACGCTGAGCGCGGCGCCGGGCGCGAGATCGTGCACGCGCACTGTCCCCGCCTCCTCCGCGATGCTGATGCGAAGCCGCCGGTCGCCGGCTGAATGCAGCGGCGTCTCCTGTCCTGCAATCGCGAGAAGGGGGGCTGGTGCCGCGAGGTGCTGCAGCGACTGGCGGATCTCCTCCGGATTCCCGTAGGAGAGCCCCATGGCCGCGAGCAGCGCCCGCAGGCTCTCGGGGCTGACGCGATGATGCGTGCCGTCGACCTCCCACCATTCCTGCTCGATCCCCGCGGCCTCCGCCAGGCCAGCGATCTCCTCGTCGCTGGCAGCCGAGTTCCGCACGCGTTCCTCGGCGAAAACCGCGACCGAAGCCGATGGCAGGTCCTCGCCCTCCGCAGAGCAGAACAGCCTGGTCCAGTGATGGCCGCCACGCCGCGGCAGCCGCGGCTCGATCGCCGGCCCGCGGTTGAACAGCAGCGCGATCCGCTTTCCCTGTGCCGAGAGGATGAGCCCCAGCACCGCCGCGTGCGGATCGTGCCACTGCATCGGCCCGCCATCGGCGCCAATCCACTCGGCATCGGGATATGGCGCTGCGGGCGGGGCCGCGCCCGTGAGGAAACGGTCTGCGAAAAAGGAGTCGAGCGCCTTGCGCAGATTGACGAGCGCGGCGGTGAAGCCGGCCAGCCGTTGATCGGCCCCGGCCCAATCGAGCCATGTCGTGTTGTTGTCCTGCGCATAGGCGTTGTTGTTGCCCTGCTGCGTGCGCCCGAACTCGTCGCCTGCCGTCAGCATCGGCGTGCCGCGCGAGAGGAACAGAGTGGCGAGAAGCGCCTGCACGTTGCCTCCGGGCCATGTCGGCTCGTGGTCGCTGCCGTCGCGGTTTTCTTCGCCATTGGCGAGATTGTTCTTGGCGGCGAAGGTCACGGCGTCCCTGAGCGTGAAGCCGTCATGCGCGGCCACGAAATTGATGCCGGCCGAGGGCGGCCGGTGCCGCGCGGCGAAGACGTCGGAAGAACCGGCGATGCGCGTGGCGAACTCACCCGCCATACCGGTATCGCCCCGCCAGAAGCGTCGCACCGTGTCGCGGTAGCGGTCGTTCCATTCCTGCCAGCGGGCGGGAAACTGCCCAAGCCGGTGGCCGCCCGGTCCTACGTCCCACGGCTCGGCGATCATGATCAGCCGCGAGAGCAGCGGGTCCTGCTCGATCGCCGAGAGGAGCGGGGCGGACGCGTCGAACCCCGTGGCCCTGCGCCCCATCACCGTCGCGAGGTCGAAGCGGAAGCCATCGGCGCCGGTGCGGCAGGTCCAGCTCCGCAGCGCGTCCATGGCGAGCTGAACCACATGCGGTTCTTCGAAATTCAGCGTGTTGCCGCAACCCGTGTCATTGGCGAGCCGCCCACCGGCGTAACGGTAGTAGAGCGCATGGTCGAGGCCGCGAAACGACAGTGTGGCGCCATGAATGTCGCTCTCGCCGGTGTGGTTCAGCACCATGTCGAGCACCACGCGGATGCCGGCCCCGTGCAGGGCCTCGACCGTGGCGCGGATCTCCTCGAGGCCGCCCGGCGCCAGCCGCGGGTCCGGCGCCATGAAGCTCACGGGATTATAGCCCCAGGCGTTGGACAGCCCCAGCGCCGGGAGATGCCGCTCGTCGATCGCCGCGGTGAGCGGCATCAGTTCCACCGTGTCGGCGCCGAGGCGAACCAGATGTTCGATGACTGCGGGCTCCGAGATTGCCGCCACCGTGCCGCGCCTCTCCGGCGGTACACCCGGATGGAGCCGGGTGAAGGCCTTGACGGCGATCTCGTAGATGAACTGCGGCCGGCTGGGCGCGAGCGGAGCGGCATCATCAGCGGCATGGCCAACAAGCGACTTGGGAACCCATGCCGAGGTGTCCACACCATGCTTCATCAGCTCCGGATGATGCGAGAAGGCGGCGTTGATCCGCGTCGCATAGGGGTCGAGCAGCAGCTTCGCCGGATCGAAGCGGTGGCCGTGCTCCCGCTCCCGGGGCCCCTCGGCCCGGAAGCCATAGCTGTCGCCCGCCCTTACGCCGGGCAGGAAACCGAAATGAACGTCGCCGAGCCGTTGGCTCAGCGGAATGCGGGCCACCTCCTGGTCACCCTCGAACCGGCAGAAGAAGATTTGCGTGGCATGGCGCGAGACCACCGCAACCTGTGCTCCGCCCTCCACCGGTGTGACGCCCAGCGGCGGCGGCAGGGAGGGCTCTCGCGGCGGAGGGCTCAGGTGATCACCGTCGGCGCGCTGCGGCCCGTGCGTGCCTCGATCTCCGCAAGGCTGCGCGAGAGCGTGACGAGCCTGCCGAGCGCCTCCTGGGTGTCGATGGCGTGGCGGCTGGCATCGGGCTCGTAGCGCTCGAGATAGACCCGCAGCGTCGCGCCTGCCGTGCCGGTTCCGGAGAGGCGATAGACGATGCGCGAGCCGTCCTCGAACAGCAGCCTGACGCCCTGTTTCGTGCTGCGCGAACCGTCCACCGGATCGTCATAGGCGAAGTCGTCCGCCAGCGTGATGCCGTGCTGGCCCACCAGCGCGCCGAGCCTGCCGCGCAGCGCCCCCATCAGCCCGTTCGCCGCCTCGGCATCCACCTCCTCGTAGTCGTGGCGCGAATAGTAGTTCCGCCCGAACTCGCGCCAGTGCCCGGTGACGATCTCCTTAACGCTCTGCCGCCGCCTCGCCAGGATGTTGAGCCACATGAGAACGGCCCATAGCCCGTCCTTCTCGCGCACGTGGCTGGAGCCCGTGCCGAAGCTCTCCTCGCCGCACAGCGTCGCCATGCCGGCATCGAGGAGATTGCCGAAGAATTTCCAGCCGGTGGGCGTTTCGTAGCAGGGGATCCCGAGGCGCGCCGCCACGCGGTCGGCCGCGGCGCTCGTCGGCATGGAGCGCGCGATGCCGGAGAGCCCCCCGGCATAGCCCGGCGTGAGGGTCGCGTTGGCGGCGAGGATCGCCAGCGAGTCCGAGGGCGTCACGTACATGCCGCGCCCGATGATGAGGTTGCGGTCGCCGTCGCCGTCGGAGGCGGCACCGAAATCCGGCCCGCCTTCAGGCATCACCTGCGCGACGAGCTCCTTCGCGTGGACGAGATTGGGGTCAGGGTGATGGCCGCCGAAATCAGTTAGGGGCGTGCCGTTCATCACGCTGCCGCGCGGGAAGCCGAGCATCTCCTCGAGGATTCGCGTTCCATAGGGCCCGGTGACCGCCCCCATCGCGTCGAACTTCATCGTGAAGCCCGAGCGGATCAGATGGCGGATCGCGTCGAAGTCGAACAGCGTCTGCATCAGCTCCGCGTAATCGGCCACGGGGTCGATGACCTCCACCAGCATGCTGCCGACCTGGCATTCCCCCAGCCTGTCGAGGTCGACATCCGGCGTGCCGGTGATCCTGTAGCTGCCGATGGATTTCGTCCTGGCGTAGATCTCGTCGGTGAGCTTCTCGGGTGCCGGCCCACCATTTCCGGCATTGTACTTGATGCCGAAATCGCCGTCGGGCCCCCCCGGGTTGTGGCTCGCCGAGAGCACGAGTCCCCCGAAGGCGCCATGCTTGCGGATCAGGTGCGAGGCCGCAGGCGTCGAGAGGAGCCCGCCCCGCCCCACCAGAGCGCGGCCGAAGCCGTTGGCTGCCGCCATGCGGATCGCCGTCTGCACCACCCGGTCATTGTGGTGGCGGCCATCGCCGCCGATCACCAGCATCCGGCCGGAATATCCTTCCAGCGTGTCGAAGATCGACTGAATGAAATTTTCCACATAGTGCTTCTGCTGGAACACTGTCACCTTCTTGCGCAGGCCGGAGGTGCCCGGCTTCTGGCCTTCGAAGGGCGTGGTGGCGACGGTGATGATCATCTTGCTGCTCAGGCCTTCATGAGGTTGCGGTAGAGCCGGACATAGGCGGAGGCGCTGCGCTCCCAGGAGACGTCGCAGGCCATGCCGCATCTCTGCATGCTGCGCCAGACCTTCGCATCGGCATGAAGCTGTGCGGCGCGCGCCAGCGCATGGTCGAGGGCCGGCTGGTCGACGGGCGAGAACTGGATGCCGGTTGCAACACCGGCCTGGAGTGCCGCCTCGTTGGCGTCGATCACGGTGTCGTTGAGACCGCCCGTGCGTGCAACGACCGGCACGCAGCCGTAGCGCAGACCGTAGAGCTGGGTGAGGCCGCAGGGCTCGAAGCGGGAGGGAACGAGGATGGTGTCGCAGCCCGCCTGCACCAGATGCGACAACGCCTCGTCATAGCCGATGACGGCGCCGATGCGACCGGGATGACGCTCGGCTGCGGCGGCCACCTGGCGCTCGATCGCCTCCTCGCCCGTGCCGATCAGCGCAAGCCTGGCACCGGTCTCCACCAGGTGGTCGAGTGCCGCCGCGAAGATGTCCATGCCCTTCTGCCAGGTGAGGCGGCTCACCACGCCGTGCAGGATGCCCTCGCCCGGTTCGAGGCCGAAGCGCTGCTCGACGGCCCGCTTGTTGGCGCTGCGCCGGCCGAGCGTGCGCGCGCCATAGGTCTGGGCGATGTGCGGGTCATGCGCCGGATCCCACACGGCAGTGTCGATGCCGTTGACGATGCCGCGGAGCGCGGAGCGCCTGGCGCGCAGGAGCCCGTCGAGACCCATGCCGAATTCCGGCGTGCAGATCTCCTGGGCGTAGCTGGGGCTTACCGTGGTGATCAGGTCGGCCGTGGCGAGCCCGCCCTTGAGGAACCCGACATTGCCCCAATACTCCACCCCTTCGATCGCGAAGGCCTGGGCCGGGAGCCCGAGCGTGCCGAAGACGGAGGCCGGGAACTGCCCCTGGAAGGCGATGTTGTGGACCGTCATCACGGTCTTCGGGCCGCCATGGAACGCCACGTAGACGGGGCCGAGTCCCGCCTGCCAGTCATGGCAGTGGAGGATGTCGGCGCGCCAGGATGAAACCCGGCCCGCCGCCACGTCCGCCGCAGCCCGCGACAATGCCGCGTAGCGCTGGGCGTTGTCCGGCCAGTCCTTGCCGTCTGGCCCGAGATAGGGGTTGCCGGGCCTGGCATAGAGATGCGGTGCGTCGATTGCGATGACGTCGAGGCCCTTGGCGCGGCCCCTGATCAGCCGCGCCTTGCCCCCGAACAGGTCGGCATAGTCATGGAGCGGCGCGGCCTCGCTGAGTGCTGCTATGACGGCGGGATACCCCGGCAGGATCGACACCGTCTCCGCCCCCTGGGCCCGGAGCGCTGCCGGGAGTGCCCCCGCAACGTCCGCGAGCCCGCCGGTCTTCACCAGCGGGTAGACCTCGGAGACGGCGGAGAGGACCTTCATGCCGAGAGTCGGTCGATCATCGGCTGGGTGATGAGGCACACGCCCTTGGCCGTGCGGCGGAAGCGCTTGGCGTCGAGATCCGGGTCCTCGCCCACGACCAGCCCCTCCGGAATCACGACGCTGGTGTCGATCACGACCTTCCTGAGCCTCACGTTGCGCTCGATCTGCACCGAGGGAAGCACCACGGCCTCTTCCAGTGTCGAGAAGGAATTCACCCGCACGTTGGGCGAGAGCATCGTGCGATTGATCGCTGCGCCGGAGACGATGCAGCCGCCCGAGACGAGCGAGGCCACGGCGGTGCCGCGCCGCCCCTCGACGTCATGCACGAATTTCGCCGGCGGCGTCACCTCCGAATAGGTCCAGATCGGCCAGTCCTGGTCGTAGAGGTCGAGCGCCGGAAGCGTCTCGGTGAGGTCGATGTTGGCCTCCCAATAAGCGTCGACCGTGCCCACGTCGCGCCAGTAGGATTCCGTCTCGTGTTCGGAGCGCACGCAGCTCTCGGTGAAGCGGTGCGCCACCGCCTTGCCGTTCTGCACGAGATAGGGAACGATGTCCTTGCCGAAGTCCCGGCTGGAATTGGGGTCGGCCGCGTCGCGCCGCAGGTGTTCGGCGAGGAACGCCGTCTCGAACACGTAGATGCCCATTGAGGCGAGCGCCATGTCGGGCTTGCCCGGCATGGCGGGCGGGTCCTTCGGCTTTTCCACGAAGGCGGTGATGCGGTCCGTCGGATCGATCGCCATCACGCCGAAGCCCGTCGCCTCCATGCGCGGCACCTCGAGGCAGCCCACCGTGACGTCGGCGCCGGAGTCGACATGCTGCTGCAGCATGAATTCGTAGTCCATCTTGTAGATGTGGTCGCCCGCCAGGATCACCATGTATTTCGGGCCATAGCTCAGGATGATGTCGAGGTTCTGGTAGACGGCGTCCGCCGTGCCGGCATACCACTGGTCCTCCGAGACGCGCTGCGAGGCGGGCAGGATGTCGAAGCTCTCGTTGCGCTCCGGCCGGAAGAAGTTCCAGCCGCGCTGCATGTGGCGGATCAGGCTGTGGGCCTTGTACTGCGTCGCGACGCCGATGCGCCGGATGCCGGAATTGAGCGCGTTCGACAGGGCGAAATCGATGATGCGCGACTTGCAGCCGAAGGGCACGGCGGGCTTTGCACGCCGGTCGGTGAGCTCCATCAGCCGGCTGCCGCGCCCGCCGGCCAGCACATAGGCCATGGCATCGCGTGCGAGCGGTGCGGTCTTGCGGTATTGCGCCATGCGATCCTCCCCGGACTTCGCCTCGTCAGTCCTGCATGAAATACAAGGTTGCGAGCGGTGGCAAGTTCACCGGCGCCCGCGCCGGCTTGCCGTGCAGGGCTTCCGGAATGGCGCTGATGGCCCCCATGTTCCCCATGCCGCTGCCGCCGTAATGTGCGGAATCGGTGTTGATGATCTCGCGCCAGCGCCCGGCGGCGGGAAGCGGCAGCGCATAGGCCTGGCGCGGCACCGGCGTGAAGTTGCTGACAACGACCACGATGGGGTGGCCGCTGCCCGAATGCCGGGCCCAGGCGAAGACCGAGTTCTCGCGGTCGTCGACCACCAGCCACTCGAAGCCTTCCGGTTCGCAGTCGCGGGCATGGAGGGCGGGGTGGGCGCGATAGGCTGCGTTGAGGTCGCGCACCAGCGCCTGCACGCCCTGGTGCGGCTTGTGCTCCGTGAGGTGCCAGTCGAGGCCTCTTGCCTCCGACCATTCGCCCCATTGCGCGAACTCCTGGCCCATGAACAAGAGCTTCTTGCCGGGATAGCCCCACATGAAGCCGTAATAGGCCCGAAGCGTCGCGAACTTCTGCCAGTGATCGCCTGCCATCTTGTTGAGGAGCGAGCCCTTCCCGTGCACCACCTCGTCATGCGACAGCGGCAGCACGAAATTCTCCGAGAAGGCGTAGAGAAGCCCGAAGGTGAGATCGTTGTGGTGATGCTTGCGGTGGATGGGCTCGCGCTTCAGGTAACCCAGCGTGTCGTGCATGAATCCCATGTTCCACTTGAAGCCGAAGCCAAGCCCGCCCGCGCTCGTGGGCTTCGAGACACCCGGGAAGGCCGTCGATTCCTCGGCGATCGTCACGATCCCCGGGTTCTGGCCATAGGCCTCGTGGTTGACGCGCTGCAGGAAGGAAATGGCCTCCAGGTTCTCCCGCCCGCCGAGGCGGTTGGGGATCCACTGGCCCTCCTCGCGCGAATAGTCGAGGTAGAGCATCGAGGCGACGGCATCCACCCTGAGCCCGTCCACGTGATAGCGCTCGAGCCAGAACAGCGCATTGTTGACGAGAAAGCCCGCCACCTCGCGCCGGCCGAAATTGTAGATCGCCGTGTTCCAGTCCGGGTGGAAGCCCTGGCGCGGGTCCTCGTGCTCGTAGAGGGCCGTTCCGTCGAAGCGGGCAAGCCCGTGCTCGTCGGTCGGGAAATGTGCCGGCACCCAGTCGAGGATCACGCCGAGCCCCGCATGGTGCGCGCGGTCGACGAAGCGCGCGAAGGAGGCGGGCTCGCCGAAGCGCGAGGTGGGGGCGAAGAGCCCCGTCGGCTGGTAGCCCCAGGACGGGTCGAAGGGATGTTCGGAGACGGGCAGCAGCTCGAGATGGGTGTAGCCCATCTCGACAGCATAGGGGATCAGCGTGTCCGCCAGTTCGTCGTAAGTGAGGAAAACGTTCTCATCCTTGCGCCGCCAGGAGCCGAGATGCACCTCGTAGATCGACATCGGCTCGCGGCGCGGATCGCAGCCCCGGCGCCCGGCGAGGTAGCCCTCGTCGTTCCACGTGAAGCATTCGGTGCGCGCCACCTTCGACGCCGTCTTGGGGCGCACCTCGGCGGCAAAGCCGAAGGGATCGCTCTTGAGCGGAAGGAGCTCTCCCGCGGCGTCCAGCAGCTCGTACTTGTAGCACTGGCCTTCGCGCGCGCCGGGAATGAAAATCTCCCAGACGCCGGTGTCTTGCCGCTTGCGCATGGCGTGGCGGCGCCCGTCCCAGCCGTTGAAATCGCCCACCACCGAAACCCGTGACGCGTTGGGCGCCCACACCGCGAAATGAACGCCCTCGTGCTCCTCGTGCCGCATCGGATGGGCGCCGAGCCGGTCGTGGAGGCGGAGGTGGTTGCCCTCGCCGATGTAGTAGTCGTCGAGCGGCCCCAGCACCGGACCGAAGAGATAGGGATCGGCGAAGGTCCAGCTGCCGCCATCGTTGCGGGCGCGGTAGTCGAAGATCCGGCGCTGGGCGACTGCGACGGGCCCTTCGAAGAAGCCGCTGGCGTGGCGCCTCTCGAGGTCGCCGAGCTTCCTGCTTTCCGCGTCGAGCGCCTCGAGCGCCTCTGCCCCCGGAACGAAGGCGCGCGCCACCCACCTGTCTCCGCAACGGTGAAGGCCAAGCACCCGGAACGGATCGCCGTGCCGGCCGGATACGATCGCCTCCATCTCGGCGCCGCTCGTTCTCCAGTCCGGTTCCGCCATGGGGCGTCAACTCCTAGGCAACGGGGACGTTCCAGATCTCCCGGGCATAGTCCCGGATCGTGCGGTCCGACGAGAACCAGCCCATGTTCACCGTATTGAGGATCGTCTTCTCCGTCCAGTCCTGCCCACGCCGCCACAGGCTGGCCACCTCGCGCTGGGCTGCCGCATAGGCGTCGAAATCGGCGGCCACCATGAACCAGTCGCCATGGCGCAGCGAGTCGATCAGGGGACGGTAGCGGTCGGCGTCGCCGGGCGAGAACACGCCCGAGGCGAGCGCGTCGAGAACGCCCTCGAGATCCGGCGAGGCCGCGATCGCGTGGCCTGGGTCGTAGCCGTCGCGGCGCTTCGCCTCCACCTCTTCCGCCGTGAGGCCGAAGATCACGATGTTCTCGCGCCCGACATGCTCCATGATCTCGACATTGGCGCCGTCCAGCGTGCCGATGGTGAGCGCACCGTTGAGGGCGAACTTCATGTTGCCGGTGCCGGAAGCCTCCATGCCGGCCGTCGAAATCTGCTCCGAGAGATCCGCCGCCGGAACGATCACCTCGGCGAGGCTCACATTGTAGTTGGGGATGAACACGACCTTCAGCAGGCCGCGGATGTCGGCGTCGTTGTTCACCACCTGTGCGACATCGTTGATGAGCTTGATGATGAGCTTGGCCTGCGCATAGCTCGCCGCCGCCTTGCCCGCGAAGATCTTCACCCGCGGCACCCAGGGGCGGTCCGGATGGGCGCGCATGGAATTGTAGAGCGCGATGGTTTCGAGGATGTTCAGAAGCTGGCGCTTGTATTCATGGATGCGCTTCACCTGCACGTCGAACAGCGCGGCGGGATCGAGGCTGACGCCGAGCCGAGCGGCCACGAGATTGGCGAGTTCTTCCTTGTTGTGCCGCTTGATGGCGGCGAAGCGCTGCTGGAAGGCGGGATCGGCGGCAAACCGCCTCGCCTCGACGAGCCGTTCCGCGTCGTCCATCACCGGGTGGCCGATGCTCTCCTCGAGAAGTGCGGCAAGCTTCGGATTGGCGCCGAGCAGCCACCGCCTGGGCGTGATGCCGTTGGTCTTGTTGTTGATGCGGCCGGGATAGAGCGCATTGAGGTCGCGGAACACGCTCTTCTTCATGAGCGAGGTGTGCAGTGCCGATACACCGTTCACCGAATGCGATCCCGCATAGGCGAGCTGGCCCATGCGCACCCGCCTGCCATTGTGCTCGTCGATGAGCGAGACGGAGGCGAGGAAATCCGGCGTGCAGTCCTGCCGCCTCTGGGCGTCGGCGATGAGCCGGGCGTTGATCTGGTAGACGATCTGCATGTGCCGCGGCAGCACATGCTCGAAGAGATGGACCGGCCAGCTCTCCAGCGCCTCGGGAAGGAGCGTGTGGTTGGTGTAGCCGATGGCGGCCCTGGTGATCTCCCATGCCTCTTCCCACGCGAGCGCGTGATTGTCGGTGAGGAGCCGCATGAGTTCCGCCACCGCCACCGCGGGGTGCGTGTCGTTGAGCTGGATCGCCGCCTTGTCGGCCAGCGAGCGCACGTCGTCATAGTGCTGCATGTGGCGGCGGATGATGTCCTGGAGCGATGCGGAGGTGAAGAAATACTCCTGCCTCAGCCGCAGCTCCTGGCCGGCCGGCGTCGAATCCGCCGGGTAGAGCACGCGGGTGATGATCTCCGCCTTGTTGCTCTCGGCCAGTGCCGCCGCGTAGTCGCCGCTGTTGAAGGCTTCGAGCCGGATCGGGTCCATGGCGCGCGCCGTCCACAGGCGGAGCGTGTTGACGCGCTTGCCGCGCCAGCCGACGATCGGCGTGTCCAGCGCGGAGGCGACGAGCTTCTCTGCCGGCTTCCAGCGCCGCTGCTGGCCCTGCGGCGTCTCGGGGCCGAGCACCACATGGCCGCCGAAACCGATCTCGTAGGCCGCCTCCCGCCGCCCGAACTCCCAGGGATTGCCGTTCTCGAGCCAGTTCTCCGGAAGCTCCACCTGCCAGCCGTCGCTGATCTTCTGGCGGAACAGACCGTGGTCATAACGGATGCCGTAGCCGTAGGCGGGAATGTCGAGGCTCGCCATGCTCTCCATGAAGCAGGCGGCGAGCCTCCCCAGCCCGCCGTTCCCGAGGGCTGCGTCGGGTTCGAGCGCCGCCACGAGGTCGATGTCGACATTGAGCGCCTGGAGCGCCTCGGTGAAGGCCCCTGTCAGCTCGAGATTGTTCATGGCGTCGCGCAGCAGGCGGCCGATGAGAAATTCGAGCGAGAGGTAATAGACGCGCTTCGCCTTCGCCTGGTAGGCGCGCTTGGTGGATTCCATCCAGCGGTCGATGACGCGGTCGCGAAGCGCCAGGATGGTGGCGTTGAGCCAGTCGTGGCGCTTGGCCACGGCAGGGTCCTTGCCGATCGAATAGGCGAGCTTCTCGAGAATTTCGGCGCGGATCGTCTCCGCATCGGTGCCCCGCGGGGCTGGCTTGATCATGTGGTGCTCTTCGGTGGAGTTAAGAGGGGCCTTGCATCCGGAGGTGGCAGATCGGCCCCTTCATCGCTGACCCCAAACTAGAGGAGAGGGGGGCCCGCGTTCAAGGCGCATGTGTTTACGCTTGCGTCAGTGAAATGGTGGCGACACTGCCCACGATCATGGCGAGCCCCACCCATTGCCCGCCCGAGACCTTCTCCTTGAGGATGAGCATGGCCAGAACGACCGACACCGCCCCGTAGGCGGAGATGCCGACGCCGGCGAATTCCTTTCCCGGCAGGTGGCCCGAGGCATTGACGGCGATGACGCCCAGAACATCGAGCGCGCCCATGACGAAGATGCCTGTCCAGTTCCAGGAGGTGAGCGGCCAGTGCTTCCTTTCCGTCAGAACGAAGGGGGCGAGGGTGACCAGTGCCGTGAAGCGGGACAGCCATGTGGCCTCGATCTCGCCCACCGTCACCGCCGCCTGCTGGCCGAGCACGATGGCGGAGGAATAGCCGAGCACCGACATCAGCGCGAAGAGCAGGAGTGTGGGCATCTTGCCCGGCTCGACGGCGTTGATGCCGCCATCCGCGGTGCCAGAACGCGCCACGATCACGGCACCCGCCAGCGTCGCCGCCACCGCCGCCCACTGGACCGGTGTCGGCTCAAGACCGTTCACCACGCCCCACAGGACGGCCAGCACAGGATAGCCCGCCGTGATCGGCCCGACGAGCGAGATCGGCCCCAGGCTGAAGGCCTTGAACAGCCCGCCGACCCCGAAGCCATAGGCAAGCCCCAGCACCAGCCCGGAGATCAGCCCCTCCCGCGAGGCGTTCCACACCGCGCCGTCATAGAGGATGTAGAAGGAGAGCAGGATGCCGCCCGAGATCATCACCAGTGCGGCCATGCGGAAGGCGCCGATCTGGGCCGCCATGACCCGGGCGATCAGGTCATGGAGCGACCAGCACAGCGCGGCGAAGACGCCGAAAAGCACGGCAAGCATGAGTGTGGAATTCCCCCATTCCCCGGAAAAAGCCCCGGCCATAAGAGCATGGCGGCCGCGCTCCGGATACTGCAAAAGCCGCACCCCGGGGACGTGCTGTCGTTTCCTGTCCAAAAACCGGCAGCAGGCGCTATGCTGGGCGCCAGGAAACCCTGCTTGGACGCTCCCATGTTTCTCTCCGTCTTCGACATCTTCAAGATCGGCATCGGCCCGTCGAGTTCCCACACCGTGGGTCCCATGGTGGCGGCCGATCGCTTCCTCGCCAGGGCCGCCGCGGCGTCCCTGCCGCGGACGGGCCGCCTCACCGTGACGCTGCACGGTTCGCTCGCCTTCACGGGCAAGGGCCATGGCACGGACAGGGCCGTGATCCTCGGACTGGCCGGCGAGAAGCCCCAGACCATGGACCCGGACCGGGTGGAGGACGTGCTTCGGCAGATGGCCGAGCGCGGCAGCGTGACGATTTCAGGCGATCATGCCGTGGCCTTCAACCCGGTGCGGGACGTGATCTTCGACTTTGGCCCGGCGCTGAAGGGCCACGCCAACGGCATGGTGTTCCGCATCCTCGACGACGACAGCAACACGCTCCTGCAGGAGACCTATTTCTCGATCGGCGGCGGTTTCGTGCAGACCGAGGAGGAGCGCGCGGCCTCGCTCGCCGCGGCAAGAACGGAAAAGCCGGCGCTGGACGTTCCCTATCCCTTCGGCAACGCCGCCGAGATGCTGGAGATGGGGCGCCGCTCCGGCCTCTCCATCGCCGAGATGAAGCGGGCCAACGAGCGCGTCGGCCAGGGCGAGGAGGACCTCGACGCCAACCTCGACCGCATCTGGGCCGCCATGCGCGACTGCATGAACCGCGGGCTCGTGCTCACCGGCACCCTGCCGGGCGGCCTCAAGGTGAAGCGCCGCGCCGCGGAGATCCACCGCAAGCTGAAGGAGGAGCAGGGCAACAACGCCATCCAGCCGCACCGGCTGATGGACTGGCTCTCGGTCTATGCCATGGCGGTGAACGAGGAGAACGCCGCGGGGGGCCGCGTCGTCACCGCGCCCACCAACGGCGCGGCGGGCGTCATCCCCGCCACCATCCGCTACTATCTCGACCATTGCCTCGGAGCCGACGAGAAGGGCATCCGCACCTTCCTGCTCGCCGCCGCGGCGATCGGCGGGCTCATCAAGCACAACGCCTCGATCTCGGGTGCCGAAGTGGGCTGCCAGGGCGAGGTGGGCTCGGCCTCCGCCATGGCGGCGGCGGGCCTCTGCGCCGCGCTGGGGGGAACCAACGAGCAGGTGGAGAATGCCGCCGAGATCGCGCTCGAGCATCACCTCGGCATGACGTGTGATCCGGTGGGTGGCCTCGTGCAGGTTCCCTGCATCGAGCGCAATGCCTTCGGCGCGGTGAAGGCGGTGACGGCCGCCTCGCTCGCGCTCAGGGGCGATGGCACGCATTTCGTGCCGCTCGACACATGTGTCGAAACCATGCGCCAGACGGGCCTCGACATGAGCGAGCGCTACAAGGAGACCTCCACCGGCGGCCTTGCGGTGAACGTCGTGGAGTGCTGAATTCGGGCGCATGCCAGTCTTTGCGCCGCCGCTCCGAGATCATCTCTTCTGCCTCTACGAGCTTCTCGACTTCGAGGCCCACACGGAACTCCCCGGCTTCGAGGGGCTCTCGCGCGACGTGGTCGAGGCGGTGCTCGGGCAATCCGCCCGCTTCGCCACCGATGTGATCTTTCCCCTCAACCGTGCGGCGGACGAGGAAGGCGTTCATTTCAGCCAGGGAGAGGTTCGAACGCCCCGCGGCTTCCGCGAAGCCTATGAAGCGCTCGTCGCGGGCGGCTGGCCCGGCCTCACCGCGTCACCCGAACATGGCGGGCAGGGCATGCCGCACATGGTGAACGTGCTGTTCGAGGAGATGCTGAACGGCGCCAGCCTCGCCTTCGGCCTGTTCCCGGGCCTGACGCGCGGCGGCTACGTTCTGCTCTCCCAGCACGGCAGCGCCGAACAGAAGGCGCTTTATGCGCAAAAGCTCGCCAGCGGTGAATGGGCGGGCTCCATGTGCCTGACCGAGGCCCATTGCGGCACCGACCTCGGCCTCCTCAAGACCGAAGCCGTGCCGAGGCCCGACGGCAGCCATGCACTGACCGGCACCAAGATCTTCATATCGGCGGGAGAGCACGACCTCACCCCCAACATCGTCTATTTCGTGCTGGCGCGCCTTCCCCATGCGCCGAAGGGCTCCAGGGGCATCAGCCTGTTCCTCGTGCCGAAGTTCCTGGTGAACGCGGATGGCACGCTCGGGCAGCGTAACGCCGTTTCCTGCGGCGCCGTCGAGCACAAGATGGGCATTCACGGCTGCCCCACCTGCGTGCTGAACTTCGACGGCGCCACGGGCTGGCTGATGGGCGAGCCGCACCAGGGCCTCAAGGCCATGTTCGCCATGATGAACGCCGAGCGGATCGCCGTCGGCATCCACGGTCTCGCCATTGCCGAGGCCTCCTACCAGAACGCCGTGGCCTATGCGCGGGAGCGGCTGCAGGGGCGCGCGCCTTCGGGTGCGCGGGAGCCTGGCAAGCCCGCCGACCCGATCATCGTCCACCCCGACGTGCGGCGCATGCTGATGACCCAGCGCGCCCTGACGGAGGGCTGCCGCATGCTGGCCCTGTGGACGGCGCAGGCGCTGGATGTCTCCGAGCGCCATCCCGAGCCGGCTAAGCGCAGGCAGGCTGACGATCTCGTGGCGCTGATGACGCCGGTAGTGAAGGCCTTCCTGACAGATGCGGGCTCGGACGTCGCCAATCTCGGCGTCCAGGTGCTGGGGGGCCACGGCTTCATCCGCGCCAACGGCCAGGAGCAATATGTGCGCGACGTGCGCATCACCCAGATCTACGAGGGCACCAACGGCATCCAGTCCGCCGATCTCCTGTCACGCAAGATCCTCCATCTCGGGCTCTTCGGCAGCTTCGCAGCACCCGTGCGCGCCTTCGTGACCGCGCATGAGGAGGACGAGCAGCTCGCGGATATCCTGCGCCCGCTCGCCGCCGCCTTCGACCTGCTGGAGGATTCGACGAGCCTCATCCGGGAGGCTGCCGCGGTACACCCCGAGGAACCCGGTGCGGCAGCGGCCGATTATCTCCGCCTCTTTGCGCTCACGGCGGTGGCCTATCTCTGGGCGCGCGCCGCCAAGGCTTCGCTGCCGAGATCCAACGAGAGCTTCTACCGCGCCAAGCTCGCCACCGCCCGCTTCTTCATGCAGCGGATCCTGCCCGATGCCGCGGCCCTCCACGCCAGGATCGCCGCCGGAGCGGGAGTGGTGATGGAGATGGACGAGGCGATGTTCTGAGGGTCCAGATCAGCCGAGCCCGCGCAAATACGCAGCCAGCCCCGCCGTCGAGGAATCGAGGCCTTCGGTTCCCTTCTTTCCTTCCATCACCGCCTGGAGCCCGGTGGCGAGTTCCTTGCCGAGTTCCACCCCCCACTGGTCGAAGGCGTTGATGCCCCAGATGCAGGCCTCCACGAAGACGCGGTGCTCGTAGAGGGCGATGAGGCGGCCCAGCGTGTAGGGATCGAGCTTGCGGTAGGCGAGCGTGAGCGAGGGGCGGTTGCCGGGGAACACGCGGTGCGGCGCCAGCGCCATTGCTTCTTCCTCGCTCCTGCCCATCGCCAGCAGCTGCGCTTTCGCTTCCGCCAGCGTGCGGCCCAGCATCAGCGCTTGCGACTGCGCCAGGCAATTGGCCACCAGCAGCGCATGATGCTCCGCCATTCCCTGTTCGTGCGGCTCGGCGGCGATGAGGAATTCGACGGGAATCACGTCCGTGCCCTGGTGCAGGAGCTGGAAGAAGGCGTGCTGGCCGTTGGTGCCGGGCTCGCCCCACACGATGGGCCCCGTCGCACCCTCCACCGCGCTGCCGTCTTTCCTCACCCGCTTGCCGTTCGATTCCATGTCGAGCTGCTGCAGATAGGCGGGTAGGCGCGAAAGCCGCTGGTCGTAGGGAATGACGGCGCGGGAAGGATAGCCGCAGACATTGCGGTGCCACACCCCGAGAAGCCCCATGAGAACGGGCAGGTTTCCCGGCACCGGCGCCTCGCGGAAATGCCGGTCCATGGCATGCCCGCCCTCGAGGAAATGGATGAAGCTCTTGTGCCCGATGGCGATCATCAGCGGCAGGCCGATCGCCGACCAGATCGAATAGCGCCCGCCCACCCAGTCCCAGAAGCCGAAGATGCGGTTCTCCGGAATGCCGAAGGCCTTCACCCTGTCGATCGCCGTCGAGATCGCCGCGAAATGCCGGGCGACCTTCTCTTCGCCGAGCTTCTCCGCGATCCACTTCCGCGCCGTGCGGGCGTTGGTCATCGTCTCGATGGTGGTGAAGGTCTTGGACGCGATGAGGAACAGCGTCGTTTCCGGGTTCAGCCCCTCGAGCGTGTCGGCGATGTGCGCGCCATCGACGTTCGAGACGTAATGCAGCCTCGGCCCGTCGTGATAGGGCGCCAGCGCCAGCGTCGTCATCGCGGGGCCAAGGTCCGAGCCGCCGATGCCGATGTTGACGACGTCGGTGACGTCGGAGTCACGCACCTCGTCGGCGAAGACCGTCATCGCCGCGAACACCGCGTTGACGTCCGGCATCACGTCGCGTCCCGCCACCACGACGGGGGTGTTCAGGCGGTTGCGGAGCGCCGTGTGCAGCACCGCCCGGCCCTCCGTGGAGTTGATGGGCTCGCCAGCGAACATCGCGTTGCGCTGCGCCTCGACCCCGGCGGCGCCGGCGAGCCGGCACAGGAGCTCCATCGTCCGCGCATTCACCGCGCATTTCGAGTAGTCGAGCAGCAGGTCTTCGGCCCGCGCCGAGAAGCGGGAGAAACGACCTGGTTCCTGCCCGAAGGCGTGGCGCATGTCCCGCGGCGCATCCTGCGCCAGATGCGCCTCGAGTTCGCTCAGGACTGCGCGCGTGTCGCTCTCCGCCATCACTGTCTCCCGCTGGCCGTCAGCTCCGTAACGTTCCGCCCGTCGCCTTGTTCACCGCCTGCACGATCTTCTGGGAGACCGCCTCGATTTCGGCTTCGGTGAGCGTCCTTTCGCGCGGCTGCAGGCTCACCTCGATGGCGAGCGATGTCTTGCCGCCCTCGAGCCGGTAGACGTCGAACACGCTGACGTCGCCGATCAGCGCCTTGTCCGCGCCGCGCGCCGCCTTGACGAGCTTCTCCGCCTCCACCTTCTCGTCCACCACGAAGGCGAAGTCGCGGGTGAGCGGCATGAGGTCGGAGGCGTTGAGCGGCGGGCGCGTGGCGCCCTTCGCCTTGGAGGCGGGAATGGCGTTCAGCACCAGTTCGAAACCGACAAGCGGGCCCTTCACGTCCATAACCGCCAGCACGCGCGGATGAATCTCGCCGAACCAGCCGAGCTTGTTCTGCGGACCCATCTGGATGGTGCCGGAGCGGCCAGGGTGATACCAGGAGGGTGCACCCTGCACGACCTGCACCGTGGCGACCGCCGCCCCCGCCGCCTCGAGCACCGCCAGCGCATCCGCCTTCGCATCGAAGACGTCGACGTTGCGCTGCCCGCCATGGACGTTGCGGCCCGTGAAGGCGCCGCGCCGGATGCCGGCCGCGCGCAGCGTCTCGTCCTCGGGCCTGTCGCCCGCATAGGCATGGCCCACTTCCGAGAGCATCATGTCGGCGAAGCCGCGGTCGAGATTGCGGCCAGCCGCCGCGAGGAGGTTGGGCAGCAGCGAGGGCCGCATGTCCGAAAGCTCGGAGGAGATCGGGTTGGCGAGCTTCAGTTCCGGCTGGCCGCCGCCGAACAGCCTTGCATGATCCTCGGGCAGGAAGGCCCAGGTGATCGCCTCGTTGAAGCCGCGGGAGGCCAGCATGCGCCGCGCCGCCAGCATGCGCTTCTGCAGCGGGTTGAGCACGGGCTTGGCGATGGCGCTCGTGCGCGCCATGGGCTGCGGCGGGATGTTGTCGAGCCCGTGAATTCGGCAGACCTCCTCCACGAGATCGGCCTCGCCATGGATGTCGGGCCGCCAGGAAGGCACCGCGCAGACGAGCGCCTCCGCCGTTTCGGTGACGCCATAGCCGAGGGCGGAGAGAATCTCCTTCTGCCGCTCCACGGGAATCTCCGCGCCCGCCAGCGAGGAGACGCGCGACTTGCGCAAGGCGTAGCTTCGCGCCGTGTCGGGCACCGCACCCGCCACCACCGCATATGAGGCTTCTCCGCCGCAAAGCTCGAGGATCATGCGCGTGGCGATCTCGGAACCCACCGGCGTGAAGGCCGGGTCGACGCCGCGCTCGAAGCGGTAGCGCGCGTCCGATGTGATGCCGAGCTTGCGCCCCGTGGCGGCAGTCCTGAGCGGATCGAAATAGGCCGCCTCGAGGAACACGTTCACCGTCTTCTCCGTGCAGCCCGAGGCGCTGCCGCCGATGATGCCGGCGATCGCTTCCGGCCCCGCATCGTCCGCGATTACCGTCATGGCGGAGGAGAGCGTGTAGCTCTTGTTGTCGAGCGCCTCGATCGCCTCGCCATCCTTGGCGAGCCGAGCGCGGATCGATCCCTTCACCTTGTCGGCGTCGAACACGTGGAGCGGCCGGCCATAGGCGAAGGTGATGAAGTTGGTGATGTCGACCAGCGCCGAAATGGGGCGAAGCCCGATGGCCCTGAGGCGGCGCTGCAGCCATTCAGGCGAGGGGCCGTTCTTCACGCCGCGAATGTAGCGGCCGACGAACAGCGGGCAGGGCGTGGTGTCGCCATCGGGGAAATCGAGCGAGACCTTGATGGGGGACTCGAACGTGCCTTCCACCTTGCGCGTATCGACGGGCTTCAGGGTTCCGAGCCCCTTCGCGGCAAGGTCCCGCGCGATGCCATGGACGCCCAGCGCATCCGGCCGGTTGGGCGTCACCTTCACGTAGATCATCGGGTCGTCGAGCCCCAAGGCCTTCGCCGCCGGCGTGCCGATGGGCCAGTCGCCCGGGACTTCGATGATGCCGTTGTGCTCGTCGGAAATGAGAAGCTCGCGCTCCGAGCACAACATGCCCTCCGAGGCCTCGCCGCGGATCACGCCCTTCTCCAGCGTGATCTTGGTGCCCGGAATGTAAGAACCGGGGAGCGCGATGATGCCCTTGATGCCGGTGCGGGCATTGGGCGCCCCACACACGACCTGGATCACGCCAGAATCGGTCTCGACATTGCAGAGCCGGAGCTTGTCGGCATTCGGATGCTTTTCGGCATGCTGCACGTAGCCCACCTTGAACGGGGCGAGTGCTGCCGTCATGTCGGAGACCTCTTCCACCTCGAGCCCGACGCCGATCAGCCCCTCGCAGATCTCGTCCAGCGATGCGGTGGTGTCGAGATGTTCCTTCAGCCAGGAAAGGGTGAATTTCATGACAGTCCTCCGGCGAGCGTCGGCACCTGCAGTGCCTTGAATCCATAGTGGCGGAGCCAGCGCAGGTCGGCCTCGAAGAAGGCGCGGAGATCGGGGATCCCGTATTTCAGCATGGCGATGCGGTCGAGCCCCATGCCGAAGGCCCAGCCCTGCACCCTCTCGGGGTCCATGCCGCCGGCCCGTATCACGTTCGGGTGCACCATGCCTGAGCCCAGGATCTCGAGCCATTTGTCGCCGGTGCCGATCCTGATCTGGTTGCCCTCGCGCGCATACTGGATGTCCACCTCCATCGAAGGCTCGGTGAAGGGGAAGTGCGAGGCACGGAAGCGCATCTTCACGTCGTCAACCTCGAAGAAGGCCTTGCAGAACTCGGCGAGCACCCACTTGAGATTCGCGAGCGTCGTCGTCTCGTCGAGGACGAGGCCCTCGACCTGGTTGAACATCGGCGTGTGCGTCATGTCCGAGTCGCAGCGGAAGGTGCGCCCCGGGGCGATGATGCGGATCGGCGGCTTCGAGGCCAGCATGGTGCGGATCTGCACCGGGCTCGTGTGCGTGCGGAGCAGCATGCGCGAGCCGTCGGGTTTCTCGTTGAAGAAGAAGGTGTCGTGCTCCTGGCGCGCCGGGTGCTCGGGCGGAATGTTCAGCGCATCGAAATTGTGGAAGTCGTCCTCGATGTGCGGGCCTTCGGCCACCGAGAAGCCGAGGTCGCCGAAGATCTGCACCACCTCTTCCCACACCTGGGAGACGGGGTGCACCGTGCCGGAAACCTGCGGCCTGACCGGCAGCGTGACGTCCACCCGCTCGGAGGCGAGCCGCGCTTCGAGCGCCTGCTCCTGGAGGAACGCCTTTCTTGCGGCGATGGCCTCGGCCACCCTGTCCTTCAGCACGTTCAGCGCCTGCCCCGCCTCGCGCCGCTCCTCCGCGCTCATGGCCCCCAGGCCCTTCATGCGCTCGGAGATCGAGCCCTTCTTGCCCAACGCGGAAACGCGCACGGCTTCGAGGGCCGCCTCGTCGGCTGCGGCCTCGATCTCCGCCAGGATCGATTGTTCGAGGGGTGCGAGACTCATGGAAAATGTTCCTCTGGAAACGGCATGACCGGGCACAGGTGCCGTCAAAGACACCATGTGGCCCGGTCAAGGCAATCGGAAATCGACGTGAAGATCTGCGAAGCTTGGACTTAAGCCTGCGCAGCCTTGGCCTTCTCGACGAGAGCGGCGAAGGCGGCCTGATCATGCACGGCGAGATCGGCGAGGACCTTGCGGTCCACCTCGATCCCGGCCTTGGCCAGGCCGTGGATAAATCGGCCGTAGGTGAGGCCGAGTTCGCGCGTCGCGGCGTTGATGCGCTGGATCCACAGGGCGCGGAAATTGCGCTTCTTGGTGCGCCGGTCGCGATAGGCATATTGCTCGGCCTTCTCGACGGCCTGCACGGCGACGCGGAAGATGTTCTTGCGGCGGGAGAAATAGCCCTTCGCCTGCTTCATCACCTTCTTGTGAGACTTGCGGGCGACGACGCCGCCCTTTGAACGTGGCATTGTTCGGACTCCTCGGTCTTACTTGGCGATGTAGGGCATGTGGATCTTGACGAGGCGCTCATCGCCCGCCGCCAGGATCATCGTGCCGCGCTGATTGCGGATCTGCTTGTTGGTGCGCTTGATCATGCCATGGCGCTTGCCGGCCTGACCCGCCTTGATCTTGCCGGAAGCGGTGACCTTGAACCGCTTCTTGGCCGAGGACTTGGTCTTCATCTTGGGCATTTTGCTTCATCCTTTCAAAGCGTTAGAAAGCCGCCATGGCATGCCCTTTACAGGCCAGGCGGCTTGAACGGGCCTGATTAAGCAAAATTGCCCGGGAAAAGCAAGTCAGAGGCGGATTTCGACCTTCAGTCCGCCGAGCTCCGAACAGCCGTAACTGACCGCAAATCCGTAGATGTCGGCGATGTCCTCGACGATCGAGAGCCCGAGGCCGGAGCCCTGTTTCGACTCGTCGAGGCGGCGGCCGCGCTCGCCGATCCGGGACATCTCGCCCTCGGGAACGCCCGGCCCGTCGTCCTCGATCAGCAGGCGCGGCGGGGAATGGCGCACGCGCACCGTGGTCCTCGCCCATTTCCGGGCATTGTCGAGCAGATTGCCGAGGAGTTCGGTGAGGTCGCCCTGCTCGATTGGCACCCGCGCCTCGGGCTCGACCTCGACCACGAAGGTGAGCCTGTCCGCGCCGGGCAGCCGCTCGACGGCGGCGAGCACGCGCTCCAGCGTGCCCGCGAGCCCGGTCGCCACATGCCCCATGCCGCTCGACAGCCGGGAGCGGGCGAGTGCGCGCTCCACGTGGCGGACCATGGCCCCGGTCTGCTCGTCGATGTCTTCGGCCTGCTTCTCGCGGTTCTCCTTGCGCAGTTCGCGAGAGATGGTGGAGAGCACCGTCAGCGGCGTCTTGAGTCCATGCGCCAGGTCTCCCGCGCGCCGCCTGGCGCGCTCGAGAGACGCATCGCGCATGTCGAGTACGTCGTTGAGCTCGTCGACAAGGGGGGCGACCTCGTCGGGGAACCGGCCGGCGAGCCGCCGCGCCGCGCCCGCGCGGATGGCGGCGACCTGCTCGCGCAGCTGCTGCAGCGGCCGGAGCCCCACGGAGACCTGAAGCCATGCGCCGAAGATCAGTACCGTGCCGATGATGGCGAGCGAGACCACGAGCTGGTCGCGCAGCTCCTCGAGCGGGCGGTTCAGCTCCTCCTCCCGCGTGGCGGTGGTGAGCCTGAGCCGCAGCGTCCTGCCGAAATAGGGAACGCCGAGTTCCCGCTGCAGCAGGATGAGCGGCTCGCCCTCGGGATCCACGGGTTTCGAGGGATCGATTTCCGTGTCCCACAGCGACCGGGACTGGAGCGGTTCGACGGGCCTTTCGCCTGGGCCTGCGAGCAGCTCGATCCGCCAGTACCGCCCGCCATAGGGTTCTTGATAGCGCGGGTCGGCCAGCGACTGGCCGGTGGCGAGCGTGCCGTCCGACTTGACCTCGACCGAGCCTGCCAATTGCATGAGGTCGTTCTCCAGCCCCGCCATCACCCGCTCGCGCACCTGCTGCTCGAACAGGCGGACGAGGGCGAAGCCGGTGAGCGACAGGGCGAGCGCGATCGAGATGGCGGCGGCGAGCAGCAGCCTGAGCCGCAGCGAGCCCTTGCTCATGGCTCCGGCGGCTGGACGATGTAGCCGAAACCCCGGCGCGTTTCGATGATGTCGGCCTTGAGCTTGCGGCGCAGCCTGCCGACCAGCGCCTCGATCGCGTTGGACTCGCGCTCGCTGTCATGGGAGTAGAGGTTCTCGCTCAGCTCCGCCTGGGAGACGACCCTGCCGCGATGATGGAAGAGGAAATTCAGCAGGCGGAATTCGAGCGGCGTGAGATTGGCGGGCACGCCCTCCACCGTGACGAGGCGGCTGCGCGGATCGAGCCTTACGGGACCGATCGAGATCGCCGGTTCGGCCCGCCCCGCCGCCCGCCGGATCAGGGCGCGGAGCCGCGCCATCAGCTCTTCCATGCGGAACGGCTTAGGAAGATAGTCGTCCGCGCCTGCGTCGATGCCATCCACCCGGTCGGTCCAGGCGCCCCGCGCGGTGAGCACCAGAACGGGCGTCGCGACGCCCTCCTGGCGCCAGCGCTTGAGGATGGTGAGCCCGTCCATCACCGGCAGACCGAGATCGAGGATGATGGCCGAATAGGCCTCCGTGCCGCCTTTGAACCAGGCCTCCTCGCCGTTCGAGGCCACCTCGGCGACATAGCCGGCGCCGTTCACGGCCTCGGCGAGATCGGTTGCGATGCGCGGCTCGTCCTCGACGATGAGGATCCGCATCAGAGCCCGGCGACGCTGAGGATGCTAGCTGTCCTGGCGTTTACCTTGACCTCGATCAGCCGGTCGTCGGAGGCCAGGATGCGGATCCTGTAATGCAGGCCGCTTCCCCTGCCGCCGAGCGTGATCCGCACGACCTTGCCGTCATAGCGCTTGCGCACCACCGACAGGATCTTGCGCAGCGGTTCGGCATCGCCGCGGCGGACCGCGGCGCGGATCTGCCAGTCGTCCCGGTCACGTCCGCCCTGGACGGCCCGCCGGGAGGGGGTGTCACTGCCTCCCTCCTTGGCGCGGACGGACTCCTGCCCGGTGGGATTCCTTTGCCTGCCGAGGCCGCCGCCGTGCCTGGTCCCTTTGTTTTTCGGGGGCTCGAAGCCCTCGGCGCCGGGTTTGGGCTTCCCGTTTTCCCCGCCCCCACCGGCCTCTTGCGGACCCGAAGGCAAGGGCCGCGCAACCGGCCCGCTCATGCCTCCGCCGTGCTGCGATCCGAATCCGCCGTCCGGCTCCCCGGTGCCCGCGGCGGCGCCCGCCGGCATGACCGTGATGGCCGGGACCAGATATCCAAGCGTGACCAGCCCCAGAAATGCTTTGCGGTCGACCATCCAAGACTCCTCTCGCCGGTTTCGGCTGGACATTCGCCATAAGATTGAATTTTGCTGCAAATGTCAAACAGGCGCCGCAGGGCGCCTGTCTGGACGAGGGAATTGCTGCCTTTTTCCGGCTGGCTCAGCGCGGGGCCAGCACCATGACGATCTGCCGCCCCTCGAAACGGGGCTCCGATTCGACCTTGGCGATGTCGAGCGTGTCCTTCTTCACCCGGTCGAGAAGCTGCTGGCCGAGCTCCTGGTGCGCCATCTCGCGGCCGCGGAAGCGGAGCGTGATCTTCACCTTGTCGCCTTCCTCGAAGAAGCGCTTGATCGCCCGCATCTTCACGTCATAGTCGTGGTCGTCGATCATCGGGCGCATCTTGATCTCCTTGATCTCGATGACCTTCTGCTTCTTGCGCGCCTCGGCGGCCTTCTTCTGTTCCTGGAACTTGAACTTCCCGTAATCGAGGATCTTGCACACCGGGGGCTTGGCGTCGGGCGAGATCTCGACCAGGTCGAGATTGGCCTCCTCGGCCATCATCATCGCCTGGCGGATCGGCACGACCCCGACATTCTGGCCATCCGCGCCGATGAGGCGGACCTCGCGGGCGTCGATGCGGTGATTGATCCTGTGTCCTTCTTCCTTCTGCGGGGGGGCGGCTCCGCGGCTTAATGGCCTCCTGGGTGGAATGCTCAAGTGGGCTTCAGCTCCTGTGTTCGGGGCGTCCCAGGCGGGAAAGGCCCCGGGGGTTTCGGGTTGCGTCCGCTATAGACATTGATTGAGGCGTCCGCGTCAAGCGCCGATCCGGGGAGGACCCAAGTCCCGTCCGGCCCTCAGCCGCTCGCCGCGCCGGCCGGGGCGAAGCTCGACCACGGCATCCGGCACGACGATGTGAAAGACAGTGCCCTCGGGTCCGGTTCCCGCGAGCCGGATCTCGCCGCCATGGGCGCGGATCAGCTCCGCGGCGATGGCGAGGCCGAGCCCCACCCCGCCCGGCCTGGCCGCGCTCTGGAACGCCTCGAAGAGGCGCGGCCTGACGCGCTCCGGAATGCCCGCGCCATTGTCCTTCACCTCGATGGTGACGACGCTGCCCTGCCGCCAGGCGCGCAGCCCGACATGGCCCTCGCGCAAGGAACCGGCCTCGTCGAGCATGGCCTCCACCGCCTGGATGGCGTTGCGCAGGAGATTGGTCAGCACCCGGTTCAGCTGCTCCCGGTCGGCATCGATCACGGTGTCGTCGGGCACCTGGTTGAACAGCACCACGCGGTGTGTCGCCTGCAGCACGGCGGCCTCGATCACCTCCTCGGCGATGGCGCGCAGCGCGAGCCTCTCGCGCGCGGGCGGCGGCTCCTCGGCGCGGCCGAACTTCAGGGTCTCCGTGAGGAAGGCGATGGCGCGGTCGAGGCTCACGATCAGCTTCGGCGCGAAGCGCTTCACCGTCGGGTCCTCCGCCACGGCGAGGCGGTCGGAGATCACGTGGGCGGAGGAGAGCATGTTGCGCAGGTCGTGGCTGACCTTGGAGACGGCGAGCCCCAGTGCGGCGAGCCTGCTCTTCTGCTGCAGCATGGAGGCGAGCTCGGCCTGCATGTCGTGCAGCTCCTGCTCGGCAAGCCCGATCTCGTCGTTGCGGCCCGAGGGCGCGATGACGCGCGAGCGGTCTTCCGGGTTCTCGCGGAACGCCACCATGTTGCGGGTCAGCCGCTGCATCGGCCGCACCAGCACGACGTTGAGCGCCCCAAAGACGAGCCCCGCGACGATGGCGGACAGGATGACCGACAGGATCAGGATGTTGACGCCGTAGCCGAGCATCGCCTGGCGCAGCGGCGCCTCGAACAGCGCGACCTCGATCAGTTCGCCCGACATGTTGGGCGGCCGGTCGGTGACGCCGATCACCCGCGGCTCGCTGCGGACCATCACCGCCAGGGCATCGGTGACCGCGGCAAGCCACCTGGTCTCGCGCAGGTCGTAGGTGGCCTCGATCATGTGGTCGCCCTCGCTCCTCAGGATGAGCTGGCGCATGCTGCCGCGGTCGAGCGAGACCACCAGGACCCCGGCACCCTTCAGGATCTCGCTGCGGAGATCGCTCGAGAGGATGCGGTCGGGGGCGGCCTCGGCGGCAAGTGCCGCGATCTCGGCCTGGGCGATGCGCCCCTTCAGCCACTGGATCCGGAAATTGGCGATGGAGGGCAGGAAGATCAGCACCTCGCCGAGCATGACAAAGAGGACGGTCAAGGCCAGCACCTTTCCCGAGAGCCCCCGCAGCAGGCCCGGGCTTCTTCGTCGTTCTGTCTCTCCGCCGCTCATGGGATCAGCGCTCCGATCAGCCTGGTTACGCGCCGCACCAGGGGATTGGATGCAAAATCTGCAAAATATTCAAGAGCCGCCCGCCGCGAGGCTTCCCCGCGCGTGGGATAGGGCAGGACGGTCGAGATCATCTGGCCGATCCGGAGCCGCTGCTGCAGGGCCAGGATCCAGGGCTGGATCAGCTCGCCCGCCTCCGGCCCCACGATGCCGCAGCCGAGAATGATCCCTCTTCGCCCGGTGACGACCTTGACGAGCCCGTCCGTGCGCCCCTCCGCCTGGGCGCGGTCATTGCCGGAAAAGGGCCAGCGCAGCACCTTCACCGCGCCGCCATGGGCGGCCCGCGCCTCCTCCTCGGTGAGGCCAGCCTGAGCGAGTTCGGGGTCGCCGTAGATCACCCGCGGCACGTGACGTTCTGGTCGCACCGGAAGCCCGAACAGCGCGTTGCGGATGACGAGCCCGGCCTGGTGGCCGGCCTCATGGGTGAAGCTGCCGCCTGCCACGTCGCCCACGGCATGGACACGCCGGTTGCTGGTCTTGAGATTGCGCCCCACGCTGATGCCGCGGTCGGTGTAGGCGATTCCCGCCGCCTCGAGGCCCAGGCCTTCGACGTTGGGTCTCCGCCCCGCCGCCACGAGGATATGCGAGCCGGTGAGCCTTGCTCCGTCCGCGAGCTCGAGCCCCACCGCACCTCCAGCGTGGAATGCCTGCACGATGGCCGTCCGCCGGATGAGGCGCACGCCCTCTGCCTCGAGCTGAGCCAGCACCACGCGGGCGAGTTCGGGGTCCTGAGCAGCGAGCGGTTCGCCGGCGTCGATCACCGTCACCGCGGAACCGAGCCTCCGGTGCGCCTGGGCCATCTCGATCCCCACCGGCCCCGCGCCGATCACGAGGAGGTGGCTGGGCAGCGTCTCGTTGGCGAACAGCGTCTCGTTGGTGAGATGCGGCGCGTCCGCCAGGCCGGGAATGGGCGGCACGGCGGGGCGCGATCCCGTGGCGATCACCACGCGGCGCGCCGTGTAGCGCCTTCCCGCCGCTTCCAGAGTATGGGGGTCCAGGAAGGTGGCGGCAGCGCGGATCACCCTGACGCCGAGCTTCTCGAAGCGCTCCTGGCTGTCATGCGGGGCGATTGCCGCGATCGCCCGTCGCACATGCGCCATCACCGCCGCGAAATCGACCTGGGGCTCGACCGGCGCGATGCCGAAGCGTGCCGCCCTGCGCATGGCCTCGGCGTGTTTTGCCGCGGCGAGCAGCGCCTTGGAGGGAACGCAGCCGGAGTTGAGGCAGTCGCCCCCCATCTCCGACTTCTCGAACAGCACCACCTTCCGGCCGAACCGGGCGGCCGCCGCTGCCACCGTGAGCCCGCCCGAGCCCGCGCCGATCACAGCGTAGTCGAAATGCTCGGCCCTCATGTGCCCCCGCCCCTCCACAGCCGGATCGCCACGGGGACGAGCGCCACGAGGCCCAGGGCGGAGAGCCCCAGCACCAGCTCGGTCGAGAGCAAGGCCGAGGCCTCGAGGCCGAGGCGGCACGGCGCCTCCCCTTGCGCGCCAACGCAGGCGCGGTAGGCGGCGAGCTGTGCCTCGATCGTCCGGTCGAGCCCGGCCCCCACCAGCGCGAAGGCGAGCGAGGCGGGGAGGATGCCGACCGCCGTCGCCAGGATGAAGGTGCGGAAGGGAATGCGCGAGAGCCCCGCCACGGCATTCACCGCCCAGAACGGGAAGACCGGCGTCAGCCTCAGGAACAGCAGCAGGCTGAAGGCGTGCGCGGCAAAGCCGCGGGACAGGCGCTCGAGGAAAGGCCCCGAGCGCTCGGCCAAGGCCGCGCCGAACGAAGTCTTGACGATCTGGAACACGATTGCCGCGCCCGCCACCGCGGAAACGACCGTCGCCGGCACGCTGAGCGGCCAGCCGAAGAGAAATCCGCCGGCGATGCTCATCACCGCCGCGCCGGGAATGGAGAGCGCCACCACCGCCACGTAGGCCAGCATGAAGGCGGCGAGCGCCAGAGCCAGATGCGCATCGACCCAGTTCCGCAGCAGGTCGCGGTTCTCCGCCAGCGCGGTGAGGGAAAGATGGTGGTGGAGGCCCAGCCCATAGCCCGCGACGGCCAGCAGGAGAAGCGCCGCGGCCGGCAGCCAGCGCCGGGCGAGGCGGGTCCAGCCTGGCCGGCCGGTGTCGGAGGATTGCTGTCTGGTGGCCTGCGTCATGAGGAAGGTTCAGCCTGTTCCAAGCCATGGACCATTGTGAAGCGATGCGATAGGGGGTGTCACCGTCTCGTGAGCAGAGTTCATGGCCGGTGTTCGGCTCGTTGACTTCTCCCCGCTTTTCCCCCATAAGCCCGGTCCAAATTCCTGAAGCGGAACGGGTTTCTCTCGGGGCATGGCCGGTTTTGCGGGCCATGTGTTTGAAAACATTGGCCGCGAAGGCCCAGAACGGAGTTAAGAACGTGAAGCGCACCTACCAGCCCTCGAAGCTCGTCCGCAAGCGCCGCCATGGCTTCCGCGCGCGCATGGCGACCGTTGGCGGCCGCAAGGTTCTCGCCCGCCGCCGCGCCAAGGGCCGCAAGCGCCTTTCGGCCTGATCGCCGGACCTCTCCCGACATGGAACGCCTGAAGCGACGGCAGGACTTCGTTGCCGCCGCCCGGGCTCAGTATGCCGCCACCCCCGGCATGGTGGTGCAGATGCGCGACCGGCATGACGAAGCCCCGCCGCGCGTGGGCTTCACCGCTACCCGCAAGATCGGCAACGCCGTCGTCCGCAACAGGATCAAGCGCCGCCTTCGAGAACTGGCACGGCTCTCGCTTGCGAAGGCGGCTCGCCCCGGGCACGATTACGTGCTGATCGGCCGGGCCGCGACCGCCGGGAGGCCCTTCTCCGACCTCGAGAAGGATCTCACTTCCGCCTTGAAAAGGCTGCACCGCACCGCCCATTTGGCGGCGGACAAGGGAACATCATGAATTACGACAACAAGAATTTCATTCTTGCCATCGTCCTCTCCATGCTGATCATCTTCGGCTGGCAATATTTCTATGCGGCCCCCATGCAGGAAAAGCTGAGCCAGCAGGCTGAGACGGAGCCTGCCGTTCCGGGCCGGGCTGGTGCGCCGGCCACGCAGGCCGCGGGGGGTGCGGTTCCCGGGGTCGCCGCGGCAGCGGTACCCAAATCGCGCGATGAAGTCCTGGCCGCGGCCCCGCGCCTGAAGATCGAGACCCCCTACGTCGCCGGCTCGATCAACCTGCAGGGCGCGCAGTTCGACGATCTCCACCTCCTGCGCTACCGCGAGACGATCGATCCCAGGAGCCCCACAATCACCTTCCTCTCGCCCAACGGCACGCAGGGCGCGCTCTTCGCCGAGCAGGGCGTCGTCGCCGCCACCGGCACGCTGGCGAAGCTCCCGGATTCGAAGACGGTGTGGACGGCACCCGCCGGTGCGGTGCTGAGCGAGTCCAGTCCCGTGACCCTCACCTGGGACAATGGCGAGGGCCTGAAGTTCAGCCGCAAGATCGAGATCAGCGACGAATATCTCTTCACCGTGACCCAGACGGTTGAGAACGCCTCGGGCGCTCCCGTGGCGATCATCCCCTATGCCCGCATCCAGCGCCAGGACACGCCCGTGGTCGCCGGCTACTGGGTGTTCTTCGAGGGCATGCTGGGCTGGCTCGACGGCAGCCTGCAGGAAATCCACTACTCGGATGTCGCCGAACAGACCGAGCCGCAGAAGATCGACACCACAGGCGGCTGGCTTGGCTTCACCGACAAGTACTGGGCCGCCGCCGTCATCCCCGATCAGGCGAAGCCCGTGACAGCCGGCTTCCTGCACACCAATGCCGGCGGCCGCGACCTCTACCAGACCGACTACCTGGCGCGCGAGGCTCTGGTCGTGCAGCCCGGTGCCGCCGCCACCCACACCGACCGGTTCTTCGCCGGCGCCAAGGTGGTGCGCACGATCAACGCGATCGAGACGAGGCACCAGATCCAGGGCTTCAACTACATGATCGACTGGGGCTGGTTCTACTTCCTGACCAAGCCCTTCTTCTACCTGCTCGACTGGCTGAAGGGCCTGGTGGGCAATTTCGGCGTCGCCATCCTCATCGCCACGGTGCTCGTGAAGCTCGCGGTCTTCCCGCTGGCCAACAAGTCCTACGCATCGATGAGCAAGATGAAGAAGCTCCAGCCCGAGATGGAGAAGCTGAAGCAGGAATATCCGGACGACCGGATGAAGCAGCAGCAGGCGATGATGGAGCTCTACAAGCGCGAGAAGGTCTCGCCGCTGTCGGGCTGCCTGCCGGTGGTCGTGCAGATCCCGATCTTCTTCGCGCTCTACAAGGTGATCCTCACCTCGATCGAGCTTCGCCACGCCCCCTTCTTCGGCTGGATACAGGATCTCTCCGCGCCCGATCCGACGAGCCTCTTCAACCTCTTCGGCCTCATTCCGTGGGACCCGCCGCACATGCTGCTGATCGGCGTGTGGCCGATCATCATGGGCATCACCATGTGGCTGCAGATGCGGCTCAATCCCACGCCGCCAGACCCGGTGCAGGCGAGCCTGTTCAACTGGATGCCGGTGATCTTCACCTTCATGCTGGGCACCTTCCCGGTGGGCCTCGTCATCTACTGGGCCTGGAGCAACACGCTCTCCATCCTGCAGCAGTCCTTCATCATGAAGCGCCACGGCGTCGAGATCGACTTCTTCGGCAACATCCGCAACAGCCTGCCCTTCCTCAAGAAGAAGGCGGCGGGGTGAGCGAGCGCTTCACGACCGACGAGATCGATGCGGGCCGCCGGCTGTTCGGCGGCCCGTCGCGCTTCCTGCTCGGCGTGGCGAGGCTCGAGCAGCTGCCGCCCGCGCGCGGCGTCGAGATCGCCTTGGCGGGCCGCTCCAACGTCGGCAAGTCATCGCTCATCAACGCGCTCACCGGCGTCAACGGCCTGGCGCGCGCCTCGAACACGCCGGGCCGCACGCGCGAGCTCAATTTCTTCGACGTCAACGGCCAGTTGACCCTCGTCGACATGCCGGGATACGGCTTCGCCAAGGCGCCGAAGACCGAGGTGAAAGCCTGGCAGGCGGTGCTGCGGGGCTATCTGCGCGGCAGGCCCGGCCTCACCCGCGCCTTCGTGCTGATCGATTCTCGCCACGGCATCCTCAAGGCCGACGAGGAGATGTTCGACCTCCTCGACGAGGCGGCGGTCACCTACCAGATCGTGCTCACCAAGGCCGACAAGATCAAGCCGGCGGAACTGGAGAAGATGGCGGCGAGCGTTTCCACCGCGGTGAAGAAGCACCCTGCCGCCTTCCCCGAGATCCACGCCACATCGAGCGAGAAGGGCCTCGGCATCCCGGAGCTCCGCGCCGAGATCGCCGGGCTGCTCACCACCCTTTGAAAACGCGGCGATTGTCCTGTATGGCGCTTCAGCTGATCTCGCAGGGATGACTATCATGGACGAACTCGGCACCACGGCCCGAATCCTTTCCGAGGCGCTGCCCTTCCTGCAGCGCTACGACGACCAGATCATCGTGGTGAAATATGGCGGCCACGCCATGGTGGACCCGAAGCTGGCGCAGCAGTTCGCGCGCGACATGGTCATGCTCAAGGTCTGCGGGCTGAACCCCATCGTGGTGCATGGCGGCGGCCCGCAGATCAACCGCATGCTCGACAAGCTCGAGGTCGAGCCGGAATTCCGCGAGGGCTTGCGCGTTACTGACGAGGCGACCATGTCGGTGGTCGAGATGGTGCTCTCGGGCTCGATCAACAAGTCGATCGTCGCCTCCATCCAGCAGTCGGGCGGGCGTGCGGTGGGCATCTCCGGCAAGGACGGCAACCTGATGATCGCCGAGAAGCTCACGAAGACGAAGGTGGACCCCGACACCGGCAAGACGGTCGAGATCGATTTCGGCTTCGTCGGCGAGCCGGTGAAGGTCAACACCGAGATCCTCGAGACCATCATGCGGAGCGACGCCATCCCGGTGATCGCGCCCGTCGGCGTGGGCCGCAATGGCGAGACCTTCAACGTCAATGCCGACACGGCGGCGGGTGCCATCGCCACGGCGACGCGCGCCAAGCGCCTGCTGCTTCTGACCGACGTCGCGGGCGTGCTCGACAAGGACAAGAACCTGATCAGCGAGCTCAGCATCGAGGAGGTGCCGGGCCTCATCGCCAACGGCACCATCACCGGCGGCATGATTCCCAAGGTGGAGAGCGCCGCCCTGGTGGTCGAATCGGGCGTCGAAGGCGTCATCATCCTCGATGGCCGGGTGCCGCATTCGGTGCTGCTCGAACTGCTGACCCCCCATGGCGTGGGAACGCGCATCTCCAGGGCCGGGGCATGAGGGGCTTCTCCCACGTCGACACCTGGGTCTTCGACCTCGACAACACGCTCTACCCGGCCACCTGCCGGCTCTTCGACCAGATCGACGTCAAGATGGGGGAATTTGTCTCGAGGCTGCTGAACGTCGAGCTCGCCGAGGCCAAGCGCCGCCAGAAGGAGATGTTCTACAAGTATGGAACCACGCTCCGCGGCCTGATGACGGAACACGGCATCACGCCCGGCGCCTTCCTCGACTACGTGCACGACATCGACCACTCGCCGGTGCCCTTGAACGCGGCACTCGACACGGCGCTCCATGCGCTCCCCGGCCGCAAGCTCGTCTTCACCAACGGCACCGTGGGCCATGCCGAGAAGGTGCTGAACCGCATCGGCATCACGCATCATTTCGGCGACATCTTCGACATCGTGCATTCGGACTTCATCCCCAAGCCCGAGATGGAGCCTTACCGCAAGTTCGTCCGGCAGACCGGCATCCGGCCCGAGACCTCCGCCATGTTCGAGGACATCGCGCGCAACCTCGAGGCGCCGCATGCCCTCGGCATGACCACCGTTCTCGTGGTGAGCCCCGAGAACCGCGACGCCGAACACCTGAACCGCGCCACCGGCGGCACCGCCCAGCAGCACATCCACCACGTGACGGACGATCTCGCCGCATTCCTGGCGGGCCTCACGAGGAGTCTCCAAACGCAGCCTTGACCCGGCCCGGCTTTTTGGCGAAAGCGGGCGCCGGACCAGACGGGAGGGCAGAATGAGCGATCTTCAGACCACCATCGAAGAGGCCTGGGAGGGCCGCGACAAGATCAACCTCGAGACCAGGGGTCCGGTGCGCGACGCGGTGAACGCGGCACTGGGCCTTCTCGATTCCGGCAAGGCGCGGGTCGCCGAGAAGCAGGGCGGCGAGTGGCACGTCAACCAGTGGCTGAAGAAGGCGGTGCTGCTCTCCTTCCGGCTCAACGACATGGCGATGATCCCCGGCGGCCCCGCTGGGTCCAGCTGGTGGGACAAGGTTCCCTCCAAGTTCGATGGCTGGAGCGAAAGGGAATTCCGCGCGGCGGGCTTCCGCGCCGTGCCGAACTGCGTCGTGCGCAAGTCGGCCTATGTCGCGCCGGGCGCCATCCTCATGCCCTCCTTCGTCAATCTCGGCGCCTATGTCGACACCGGCACCATGGTCGATACCTGGGTGACGGTGGGCTCCTGCGCCCAGATCGGCAAGAACGTGCACCTCTCGGGCGGCGTGGGCATCGGCGGCGTGCTGGAGCCGATGCAGGCGGGCCCCACCATCATCGAGGACAACTGCTTCATCGGCGCGCGCTCCGAAATCGTCGAGGGCGTCGTGGTGGGCGAGGGCTCGGTGATCTCCATGGGCGTGTTCATCGGCCAGTCCACCAAGATCATCGAGCGCGAGACCGGCAAGGTGCACATGGGCAAGGTGCCGCCCTATTCGGTCGTCGTCTCGGGCTCGCTGCCCCAGAAGCCCTATGCCGACGGCTCCCCCGCCCCCTCGCTCTATTGCGCGGTGATCGTCAAGCGCGTCGATGAGAAGACGAGGTCCAAGACCTCGATCAACGAACTGCTGCGGGACTGATCCGGCCTCCCCTTTCGCGAATCTTGCCGTTGGTCCATGATCGCCCCCGCATGGCCGGCGCGGGGGGCGTGCGGCGCATCAAGGGGGAAAGCGACATGGACTGGAAATATCTCTTCACCAGCCTCGAAGGCCGCATCGGCCGGCAGAGCTACTGGATGGGCGTGCTGGTGATGGTGGTGATCAGCATCATCGCGGGCGTGCTCGATGTCATGCTGGGCACGGCCAGCGAGGAAGGTTATGGCGCCATCAGCATCATCGCCGCGCTCGTCATGATCTATCCCGCGATCGTTCTCTACGCCAAGCGCTGGCACGACCGCGGCAAGTCCGGCTGGTGGTCCCTGATCGGCCTCATTCCGGTCATCGGCGGCCTGTGGATGCTGATCGAACTCGGCTTCCTCAGGGGAACCGACGGGCCAAACCAGTATGGCCCGGACCCGCTCAAGGCCTGAACGCGGAACTATTGCAGCGTGCCCGGCCGAGAGTGGCCGGGCCTTTCATTTGCGGATAGACTGTCAGCATGAAGAACACCCCGACCGATCCCGTGCCGGTCCTGCAGGAGCTGATCCGCTGCAGGTCGGTGACGCCTGCCGAGGGCGGAGCGCTGACCTATCTCGAGAATCTCCTCTCGCAACACGGCTTCGTCTGCCACCGGCTGGTCTTCCGCGAGGAGGGCACGCCCGACGTCGAGAACCTCTTCGCCCGCATCGGCTCGGGTGCGCCCCATCTCTGCTTCGCCGGCCATACCGACGTCGTTCCCGAAGGCATAGCCGAGGCCTGGACCCATCCGCCCTTCGCGGCCGAGATCTCGAACGGCTACGTCTATGGCCGCGGCGCCTGCGACATGAAGGGCTCGGTGGCGGCCTTCGCCGCCGCGGCGATCGACTTCATTCGCGGCACGCGCAAGTTCAAGGGCTCGATCTCCTTTCTCATCACCGGCGACGAGGAAGGCCCCGCCATCAACGGCACGGCGAAGGTGCTGCAGTGGATGCGCGAGAACGGCCATGTGCCGGATCACTGCATCGTCGGCGAGCCGAGTTCGGCGGAGAAGCTGGGCGACACGATCAAGATCGGCCGCCGCGGTTCGCTGAGCTTCACCGTCACGGTCGAAGGAAAGCAGGGCCATGCCGCCTATCCGCACAAGGCGGACAACCCGATCCCCAAGCTCGCCCGCTTCGTCGACCGCATCGCCGCGGCGAAGCTCGACGATGGCAACGAGCATTTCGATCCTTCCACGCTTGCCGTCACCACCTTCGACGTCGGCAATCCCGCGGGCAACGTCATCCCCTCCCGCGCCACGGCGAAGTTCAACATCCGCTTCTCGACCGAACACGGCTTCGCCTCCTTGAAGGGCTGGGTCGAGGACGAGGTGGCGAAGATCACCGCCGAGATGGGCGGCGCCTGGACGGTCTCGGCCACCGAGGGTGCCGATGCCTTCATCACCGAGCCCGGCCGCTTCGTTGGCCTCGTTCAGGATGCGGTCGAGCGCGAGACGGGCATTCTCCCGAAGCTCTCCACCAGCGGCGGCACTTCGGATGCGCGTTTCGTCAAGGACTATTGCCCGGTCCTGGAATTCGGCCCCGTCAACGCCACGATCCACCAGACGGACGAGCGCATGGCGATCGAGGAGCTGCGCGCCACGCAGGCCATCTATGGCCGGATCATCGCGGATTACTTCTCGGCGGAACTGTAGCCGACGCGCAGCAGGTAGAGGCCCTCGGGCGGGGCCACCGGCCCGCAGGCGGCGCGGTCGGCCGCCTCCAGCGCGCGCTTCATGTCGAGGGGGCGCCATTTGCCTTCGCCGACGAGCCTGAGCGAACCCACCATGGACCGCACCTGGTTGTGCAGGAAGGATCGCGCGTCGGCGCGGATCTCGACCAGCTCGCCGTAGCGGGCCACCTCGAACCGGTCGAGCGTCTTGACGGGCGTGCTGGCCTGGCACTGGGCGGCGCGGAAGGTGGTGAAGTCGTGCTTGCCCACGAGATGCTGGGCGGCCTCGTGCATCGCCTCGGAATCGAGATCGACGGGAAGCCACCACACCTTGCCGCGGTCGAGCGCCGGCGGCGCACGCCGGTTCAGGATGCGGTAGAGATAGTAGCGCCGCGTGGCGGAGAAGCGGGCGTGGAAATCCTCCCCCACCTCTTCCGCCTCGAGCACGCTCACCGGATGCTGGCGCATGTTGCCGTTCAGCGCGTTGCGGAGCTTGAACGCATCCCACGGCTTCGCGAGGTCGACATGCGCCGCCTGCGCCAGCGCGTGAACCCCGGCATCGGTGCGGCCCGCGCCATAGACCATGGACGGCGCGCCGTTGATCACCGCCACCGCGCGCTCGATCACGTCCTGCACCGAGGTGCCGCCCGCCTGCGATTGCCATCCGGTGAAGGGTGCGCCGTCATATTCGATGGTCAGCTTGTAGCGCGGCATCAGCGGGCCTCGGCGCCGGGCGCGACGGAGAAGCCCCGCAGGAACTCGTCGGCTTCCATCGCGCCCTTGCCCTCGCGCTGCAGCTTGAGGAGACGGATCGCTCCCGTGCCGCAGGCGATGGCGAGACGGGAGTCGATGAACGTCCCCGGCGCGCCGCCGCCCTCCGTCACCTCGCAGCGGAGCGCCTTGAGGCGGGTGCCGTTGACCTCGAACCACGCGCCCGGAAAGGGCGAAAGCCCGTGGATGTGGTTCCGCACCGCGTGCGCAGGCCTGGTGAAATCGATGTGCGCCTCGGCCTTGTCGATCTTTCGGGCATAGGTGACGCCCTCGGCGGGCTGCGGCATGCAGTCGAGTTTCGGATCTGCCAGCGCTTCCACCATCAGCCGTGCACCCAGGGCGGCGAGTTCGTCATGGAGCGTCTGCGCCGTGCTCGCCGGCGTGATCGGCAGCCGCCCCACCTTGCACATCGGGCCCGTGTCGAGGCCTTCTTCCATGCGCATGATGGTGACGCCGGTTTCCCTGTCTCCCGCCATGATCGCCCGCTGGATCGGGGCCGCTCCCCGCCAGCGCGGCAACAGCGAGGCATGGACGTTGAAGCAGCCGAGCCGCGGCGCCTCCAGCACCGGCTTCGGCAGGATCAGCCCATAGGCGACCACCACGGCCGCATCCGCCGCGAGGGCTGCAAAGCGCGCCTGCTCCCCGGGCGACTTCAAGGAGAGGGGAGTGCGCACCTCGATCCCCTGCGAGACCGCGAGCGCATGGACGGGCGAGGGCCGCTCCGCCATGCCGCGGCCGGCGGGGCGCGGCGGCTGGGAATAGGCGCAGGCGATCTGGTGCCCGGCGGCGAGCAGGGCCTTCAGCGTCACGGCCGCGAAATCCGGCGTTCCCATGAACACGAGGCGCATGGGCATCAGAGCTTTCCGAGCTTCTGGGCCTTCTGGAACTTCTTGAGCACCCGGTCGCGCTTCAGCCTGGAGATGTGGTCGATGAAGAGGACGCCGTTGAGGTGGTCGATCTCGTGCTGGAGGCAGGTGGCCATGAGGCCCGTCGCATGCATCTCGCGCGGTTCGCCCTGCCGGTCGAGGTAGCGCAGCCTGATCTCGGCGGGGCGCGTCACCATCTCGTAGTACTCGGGAATCGAGAGGCAGCCTTCCTCATAGTCGCTCTGTATCTCGCTCGACCAGGTGATCTCGGGATTTGCCACGAAGAGCGGCTGCTTCTCCTCGTCCTCCTTGGACAGGTCGATCACCAGGAGCCGCCGCGGCACGCCGATCTGGATCGCGGCGAGCCCGATCCCCGGCGCGTGATACATGGTCTCCAGCATGTCGTCCCAGAGCTTGCGCACCTGGGCGTCCACGGTTTCGACGGGTTTGGAGACCTCGCGGAGCGTCTTTTCGTCAGGCAGGGTTACGATGGGGATGATCGACATGCGCCGTCACTTAGTCAACCTGCCGCGGGCGGTCAATCGAGCCGGGCGTCAGCGCCCGTCAAAGGGGCTGTTGCAGCGGTAGCGCTTCATGCCCTTGCCCACGTAGGTGTCGCTCGCCGGGTCATAGGTGCGGTAGCGCTCGCTGCACCAGGCCTCGTGCGAGGTGGACACGGTGTCGTGCAGGTGGTCGTAGTAGTGGTAGTGCTGGAAGGGCTTCTGGTACCAGTAGCTCCCGGGCTTCGCCAGCGTGGCGTGCTGAAAGGGCGCGTAGTCCATCCGCACCCGGCAGTAGTTGAAGTCCTCCACGCAGTTCTTCTCGATCACGTAGGGCTTCCAGATCTTGATGGCGCCGCGCGGCCCGTCACGGTCGAGGTCTGCCGCGGCGGCGGCGATGGGCATCGCGGCCAGCGCCACGAGCGCGGCGAGCACGGGGAGGGCGGTCCTGGACATTGTCAAACACTCCTCGAAAGTGGCGTTCGGGGGCGGAAAGATCGATTTCGGCAGAATGCTACCCCGGCAGCCCCTTGGCAAGCCGTGGCGCTTGCCTTTTGTTTTTTTACCCCCCATATACCGGCCGGGAGGTTGGCGGCGGACGTGCCGCTCGCCAACCGGGTCAGGTCCGGAAGGAAGCAGCCCTAACGAGACCGGAACGGGTTGCCCGTCCAGCCTCCCACCTCATAAGCGACCCCGCGGAAGCCCGCCGATGGACGAGACTCAGAGCGGCGCGAACGCCACAGGGTATCGCGTTCTAGCCCGGAAATACCGCCCCCGCACCTTCCCTGACCTTATCGGCCAGGAGGCGATGGTGCGAACGCTCACCAACGCCTTCGCTTCCGGCCGCATCGCGCAAGGCTTCATGCTGACGGGCGTGCGCGGGGTCGGCAAGACCACCACCGCCCGCCTCATCGCCCGCGCGCTCAACTACGGCGACAAGCCGACGATCGACATGCCGGACTATGGCCCGCACTGCGAGGCCATCCTCGAATCGCGCCACATGGACGTGATCGAGATGGACGCCGCCTCCAACACCGGCGTCGACAACATGCGCGAGATCATCGACAGCGTGCGCTATGCGCCCGTCCAGGCGCGCTACAAGGTCTACATCATCGACGAAGTCCACATGCTCTCGAAGAGCGCCTTCAACGCGCTGCTCAAGACGCTGGAAGAGCCGCCGCCGCATGTGAAGTTCATCTTCGCGACGACCGAGATCAACAAGGTTCCCGTGACCATCCTGTCGCGCTGCCAGCGCTTCGACCTGAAGCGGCTCGATGCGGCGCTTCTGGCCTCGCATTACGCGCGGATCGCCGAAAAGGAGGGCGTGGAGGCCGAGTCCGATGCCTTGGCCATGATCGCGCGCGCCGCCGAAGGCTCGGTGCGCGACGGGCTCTCGCTCCTCGACCAGGCCATCGCCTATGGCGAAGGCAGGGTGAGGGCGGCGGACGTCGCCGCCATGCTGGGCCTGATGGACCGCTCGCGCATCATCGACCTGTTCGAGGCGGTGATGGCCGGCGATCCCAAATCCGCCCTCGAGGAGATCGAGCGGCAGTACCAGGCCGGCGGCGATCCGGCGACGATCCTCGGCGATCTCGCCGATTACGTTCACTGGGTGACGCGCCTCAAGGTGGTGAAGGAGGGAGCCCTCGCCGACACCTCCCGCACCGAGGCGGAAAAGACGCGAGGGGCCGAGCATGCCCGGAAATGCGGCATCGCGCACCTTTCGCGCGCCTGGTCCATGCTGCTGAAGGGCATCCGCGAGACGGAGCTTCATTCCGATCCTCTGATCGCTGCCGAAATGGTGCTGATCCGCCTTGCCTTCGCCGCCGATCTTCCGGGCGGCGAGGAGCTGGCGAAGCTCGCGAAGCAGGCGCAGCCCTCCGGCGAGCGCGTGGTGCCCTTGAGCGCCCGCGAATTGCTGCGCCCCGGCGCGGATGCGCCCGCCGAGACGCAGGCGGCGCTGGCGGTCAGACCCCATCCGGCAGCCGCGGCACCGCCCGCCCAGACCGAAACGCGCGCCTTCTCCAGCCTCCAGGACCTCCTGGCGCTTGCCGCGGAGAAACGCGACATCAAGCTCAAGTCCGACCTCGAAAGCCTCGTTCGCCCCATTCGCGTGGCTCCGGGCCAGTTCGAGCTGGCGCTCGAGCCGCAGGCCCATCCGGGCCTTCCGGGCGAGATCGCGCGCAAGCTCGAGGCCTTCACCGGCATGCGCTGGATGGTGATGGTGGCGAAGGAGGGCGGCGCCAAGCCGATCGCCCGTCAGCGCCAGGAAAGCCGCGACAGCCTGTTCATCACGGCGCGCGAGCACCCCGATGTTCAGGCGGTGCTGAAGCGTTTTCCCGGTGCCGAGATCGTCGACGTGAAGGAACCCGACCAGACCATCCTTGCCCCCAATGTGAGTGAGAGCGATGAAGAACCTCGGTGACATGATGAAGCAGGTCCAGGCCATGCAGAGCCGCATGGCCGAGATGCAGGCGAAGCTCGAGCAGGCGACCGTCACCGGCCAGTCGGGCGGCGGCCTCGTCAAGGTCACGCTGAGCGGCAAGGGCGCCATGACGCGCCTCGAGATCGATCCCTCGCTGCTGAGGCCCGAAGAGAAGGACATCGTGGAAGACCTGATCGTCGCCGCCCACACCGACGCCAAGGCGAAATCGGAGGCGATGATGGCGGAGGAAATGAAATCCGTGACCGGCGGACTGCCGCTGCCGCCCGGGTTCAAGCTGCCGTTCTGATGTCGCGCCGCACCACCGGACCCGAGATCGAGCGCCTCATCCAGCTCCTGGCGAAGCTGCCGGGGCTGGGGCCCCGTTCGGCCCGGCGCGCGGCCCTCTACCTCATCAAGAACCGCGAGCGCCTGCTGGTGCCCATGGCCTCCGCCATGGCCGAGGCGCAGGAGAAGGTCACCATGTGCTCCGAATGTGGAAACGTGGATACGGTGGATCCCTGCACCCTCTGCACCGATCCGAGGCGTGACCGCACGGCGCTCTGCGTCGTGGAGGAGGTGGGCGATCTCTGGGCGCTCGAGCGTGCGGGCGCCTGGAACGGCCTCTATCATGTGCTGGGCGGCACGCTCTCGGCGATCGAGGGCGTGAGGCCCGAGGACCTCGCCATCGGCTCGCTCGTCGAGCGCGCCGGAGGAGGCGAGGTGAAGGAAGTGGTGATCGCGCTCAACGCCACGGTCGAGGGTCAGACCACCGCGCACTACATCACCGAGCGCCTGAAGACGCTCAACATCCCCGCGTCCCGGCTTGCCCACGGGGTTCCGGTGGGCGGCGAACTCGATTATCTCGACGAGGGCACCCTCACCCAGGCCATCCGCGCGAGGCGCCCGCTCTAGCTTTCCCTCGAACGTTCTCAGCCCTGCTCCATCAGCTTCGGGCGTGCGAGTTCGATCGCAGGCTCTTCGAGTTCCAGGCTTTCGATCTTCAGCCCCCGCCGCGTGATCTTCTCCGCCGAGACGGCGAGCTTCTCGAGATCGCCCGCGGCGGCGCCGAAATGCTTCTGGAGATCGCCGACCCGCTCCTTCAGCCGTGCCACGTCCTCGAGAAGCCGCGTCACCTCCGCCTTGATGAGGCCCGCCTGCTCGCGCATGCGCACGTCCTTGAAGATCGCCTGCAGCGTCTGCACCAGCAGCATCAGCACGTTGGGCGAGGCGATGATGACGCGCGCCCGGTGCGCCTTCTGGATCACGTCCTCGAATTTCTCGTAGAGCTCGGCATAGACCGACTCCGAAGGCACGAACATGATGGCGGTCTCATGCGTCTCGCCGCCGATCAGGTATTTCTCTGCGATGTCCCGGACATGCTTCAGCACGTCGGCCTTGAGGCGGGCCTCGGCGTTGCGGATGTCGGCCTCGCCCTTGGCCGCCTTGAGCGCGTTGAAGGCCTCGAGCGGGAACTTGGCGTCGATGACCAGCCTCAGTGGCGAATCGGGAAGCGAAACCAGGCAGTCCGGCCTCGTGCCGTTGCTCAGGGTTCCCTGGAAGGCATAGGCACCGGCATGCAGCCCGTCGCGGATGATCGCTTCCATGCGGGCCTGGCCGAAGGCGCCGCGTGCCTGCTTGTTGGAGAGGATCTCCTTCAGCCCCAGCATCTCGCTCGACAGGGACATGATGTTCTTCTGCGCCGCGTCGATCACGGCGAGGCGTTCGTGGAGCTGCGCCAACGATTGGCCGGTGCGCTCCGTTTGGTCGGTGAGGTTGAGGCCGAGACGCTGCGAGACCTGGTCGAGACGTTCGTCCAGCGCCGAGACGAGCTGCATCTGGCTGCCGTGGGATTGCTCGGCCAGACTCTTCAGGGCGCCGGAGAGTTCGGCAATCCGATATTCGAGTTCAGCCCTGCGCCGCTCGGCCGCCAGATGCTCTTCCCGCCGCCCCGCCTGCGCCCGCCAGGCGAAGATGACTGCTGCCACCAGCAGGAGGAGGGAAAAGAGACATGCAACCGAGAAGAGATGATACGGAGTGACTGGCGCGCCGCCGATCTCAAGGAGGGTCTGGTCGAGGTCCATGGCCTCGAGCCTAGACCGATTCGCCTTCCTGAAAGTAAGTGGCCCGTTCGTACCGGCAGGGTACGAACGGGCCTATGGCCTTCACGACTCGGGACGGCGACAGGAGCCATGCGGGCCAAACCGATTCTACGTGGCAGGGATCAACGCGGCTGGTTCGGAAAGGTTCCGGACGTTCCGGAAAATTGCACTCGCCGCCGCGCCCCCGCCCTGTGACCCTCAACTTGCCGCCTGATCGCGGCCCGAACACGGAATCGCGATGGCGGATTCAAGGCCCGAAAGAGATTTCTCCGCCCAAGTGTCGGCGGGTGAACGAAGGCTCACGGCTTCCGCTGAGGCGGCCGTGCGGCGGCAGGTGCCAGAGCGCGCTCGGCACTGTTCTGCCGCTCGGTGAGGAAAAGCGACAGGCCGCGGGTGAGCCCGTCGGCGAAGTCGCGCATGGCGGAAAACATGATCATGTGTTGCCTCGGTGTTGCGAAAGACATGCATTCTGGTGAGGCACATATGGTGTCGAATCGTGAACGGATTGCAGCCGGATACCGGCCCTGCCACCGCTTCAGCTATGCGTGCACCGCATGGCGGAACGTTTCGGTGGCCTTCACCAGCTGCTCTGCCGTGCCCGGCTCGGTGGCGGTATGCCCGGCGTCAGGCACCATCACGAACTCCGCCTCGGGCCACGCCCTGTGCAGGTCCCAGGCGGTGCGGGCGGGCGTCACCACGTCGTAGCGGCCCTGGATGATGATGCCGGGAATGCCCCGCAGCCGGTGCGCCTCGGCGATGAGCTGCCCGTCCTGCGAGAAAAATCCGCCGTTGACGAAATAGTGGCACTCGATGCGCGCGAAGGCGAGGGCGAAGCGGTCCGAGCCGAAATCGCTGACCCGCTTCTCGTCGGGGAGCCACGAGAGGGTGGGGA
>NZ_JBKBKI010000025.1:0-37986 GCF_046294715.1 Aestuariivirga sp.
GGTGGGCTTGATCCCCACCGTGCCGGTGAAAGCCGCCGGCTGGCGGATGGAGCCGCCGGTATCGGTCGCGGTGGCGGCTGCGCAGATATGGGCCGCCACGGCCGCCGCAGAGCCGCCGGAGGAGCCGCCCGGCACCAGCGCGGCGTTGGAGTTCCTGCGCTTCCACGGATTGATGACGTTGCCGTAGTAGCTCGTCTCGTTGGAGGAGCCCATGGCGAACTCGTCCATGTTGAGCTTGCCGAGCATGACCGCGCCGTCGCGCCAGAGATTGGCGGTCACGGTGGATTCATACTGCGGCTTGAAGCCGTCGAGCACGTGGCTGCAGGCCTGGGTGTGAACGCCCTCGGTGGCGAACAGATCCTTGATGCCGAGCGGAATGCCTTCGAGCGCCCCGCCCTCGCCCTTCGCCAGCCGCGCATGCGACGCCCTGGCCATGTCGCGCGCCTTGTCCGGCGTTTCCACCACATAGGCGTTGAGCAGGCGCGCCCGCTCCATGGCGGCGAGATAAGCGTCGGTGAGCTCCAGCGCGGTGAACTGCTTCTTGTTCAGGCCGTCGCGGGCGGCGGCGATGGTCAGCGAGGTGAGATCAGTCATGTCGCTCGCCCTCACTCCACCACCTTCGGCACCATGAAGAACGCGTCTTCCTGGGCAGGGGCGTTGGCGACGATCTTCGCGGGGTAGTGGCCGTCGGTCACCTCGTCATTCCGCATCTTCATCTTCATGCTGACGACGGAGGTGAGCGGCTCGACGTTCGAGACATCGACCGCGTTCAACTGCTCGATCCAGCCGAGGATGGAATTGAGTTCGCCCGCCAGCCGCGGCACGTCCTCCTCGCTCACCTTGAGGCGCGCGAGCCGCGCCACCCGTTTCACGGTTCCCTGATCGACAGACATCGAGATTTCCAATCCTTGAAGGCTTCGAGGGCGCGGAATAGCACCCGCTCAGGCCACCTGCAACTTGGCTTTCTGGCGGCCCTTCGCGTCGAAATTCGAAGGTTTCAGCCAGGCTTCGAAACCGGCGCGGACGCGCGGCCAGTCCCTGTCCAGCATGGCATACCAGGCCGTGTCACGGTTCCGGCCCTTGACGATCATGTGCTGGCGGAAGATGCCCTCGAAGGCGAAGCCGAAACGCTCCGCCGCCCTGCGGGACGGGGCATTCAGCGCATCGCATTTCCATTCGAGGCGCCGAACGCCCAGATCGTCGAAGCAATGACGGATCATCAGGAAGATCGCCTCGGTGGCTTCCCGGGTGCGCTGCAGCCCGGGTGACATCCAGATATGGCCGATCTCGATCACTCCGTTCGCGGCATCGCAGCGCATGAAGGAGCCCATGCCGCAGGCCTTGCCCGTGTCGCGCCGCACAAAGGCGTAGAACCACGGGTCGCGCGAGGCTTCGCGCTCCTTGAGCCAGGCTTCGAACGCCTCGAAGGACTCCCACGGCCCGTAACCCATGTAGGTCCAGACGTGGCCTTCGGGATCATGATCCGCGAAGGAGCCGTAGAGGTCCTTCGCATGCGTCTCGGCAGAAACGGGTTCCAGCAGGATCCAGCGCCCGTGGAGGGGCCGCATGTCGGGGCGGGAGCCGGGCGGCTTCGGATCGACCACGGGCCCGACGGGCCGCTCCGCTTTCCGGGCCATCAGAGTTCCACCGCCTCGCCGGCCGTCATAACCTTCACCTTGCCCGCGTCGGGGCCCATGGCCTTCAGGAACTTCGAGGCGTCCGGGTCGACGAAGCCCTTGAAGGAGGCAAAGTGGCACGGGATGACCGTCTTGAAGTCGAAGAAGTTCCGGCAGGCATAGGCGGCCTGGTCGCCGCCCATGGTAAAGCGGTCGCCGATCGGCAGGATGCCGATGCTGGGCCGATGGAGCTCGTGGATCAGCTTCATGTCGGAGAACAGGCCGGTGTCGCCCGCCACATAGACCGTCTTGCCCTTCTCATGCCTCGGTTCGATCACGAATCCCGCCGGGTTGCCGAGATAGACGGGCGTGCCCTCCACGATGTCGGAGGAGGAATGCCATGCGCTGGTGAAGATCACGTCGAAATCATCGGAGGATATGCGCCCGCCATGATTGCCGGGGCTGTAGTTTTCGGCGCCCCTGGCATTGAGCCAGCTGCAGATTTCGAAGTTCGACACCAGAACGGCCCCCGTCGCCTTGAGGATCTCGAGTGCGTCGCCGACATGGTCGCCGTGGCCATGGGTGAGAAGGAGATGGGTGCAGCCCCGGCTGGCCTCCTGCCAGGTCGCCGTCGCGGCCGGGTTCCCCGTGAGGAATGGATCGATGAGGATCACCGACTTGCCGGTTTCGATGCGCAGGGCCGAATGGCCGTGATAGATGATCTTCATGCAGGCACTCCTTGGGTTGCGGTTCATGATCCACCGGCAGCGCGCCAATGGCAAGTTGGCGGTTTCCGGAAGGGCCGCGATGAGCTAGGTGAGCGCCATGGCCCCGCCCGACCCCACCCTCCGTGACGCGATTTCCTCCATCTCCCCCGACAAGCGGTTGATGGGGCTCGATCTCGGGACCCGGACCATCGGCGTCGCGACAAGCGACCGGACCCGCATGATCGCCACCCCGGTGGAAACCATCACGCGGAAGAAATTCACCCAGGACGCCGAGCGGCTGCTTGCCATGATTGCGGCGGAGAACATCGGCCTGATCGTGCTGGGGCTACCTGTGAACATGGATGGCAGTGAGGGGCCGCGGGCGCAGTCCACCCGAAGTTTCGCGCGCAATTTCGCCAGGCTTTCCCCGATCCCGATCGTATTCTGGGACGAGAGGCTTTCGACAGCCGCCGTCGAGCGCATGCTGATCGCGGCGGACGCCTCGCGCGCCAAGCGCGACGAGGTGATAGACAAGCTCGCCGCCGCCTGGATCCTGCAGGCCGCACTGGACTCGCTCCGATGACCACGGTCTTCCTCGCCCTCCTCCCGGTCTTCATCGTCATCCTCATCGGGTTCGCGCTGAAGCGCTTCGAGGTGATCGGCGAGCAGCAATGGCACGGACTGGACCAGATCTGCTATTTCGTGCTGTTCCCCGCCATCATCTTCAAGGAGATCGCATCGGCCGATTTCGCCGGTGTCCCGGTGCTGGAGATGGCGGCGGCCATGATGCTGGCCGTGCTCGTCATGATCGGGTTGCTCGTGCTGTTTCACCGGCCGGTGATGGCAGCGCTGAGGATCGACGGGCCGCAATTCACCAGCCTCGTGCAGGGGGCGGCACGCTGGCACACCTTCATCGCCTTCGCCATCATACCTCTGCAGTTCGGCCCCAAGGCGCTGTCGCTCGGAGCGGTGAGCGCCGCCGCCATGACGCCGCTGCTCAACATTCTCTGCGTCATCGTCATGTCGCGCTTCGCCCGCGAGACTCGGCTCGATGCCGGCAAGCTGGCGCTTTCCATCCTGCGCAACCCCTTCGTGTTCTCATCGCTGGGGGGCGTTGCCTGGCAGGTGGCAGGACTCGAACTTCCGCCCATGGCGCTGCAGGTGCTCGACATGATCGGCAGGGGGGCCCTGGGCCTCGCCCTGCTCACCGTCGGCGCCGGGCTCCGCGTGGGATCCGCTATCTCGAGCTTCGCGCCGGTGGCCGCCGCCACCGTTCTCAAGCTGCTCGCCATGCCGCTCCTCATGGCGGGCTGCCTCGTCCTCATGGGTGTCGAGGGACAGGCATTCGCCGTGGCTCTCCTCTGCGGTGCGGTGCCGACGGGGTCCGGCGCCTATGTGCTGGCCCGCCAGATGGGTGGCGACGCGACCATGGTGGCCAATATCCTGACGCTTCAGGTAATCGCCGCCGCCCTCACCATTCCGCTTGTGCTCTATCTCGCGGGCGTCGCCTCCTGAGCCCTGTGCAGAAGCCTGAGAAGCGGCTTGCGGGGCGGGAGAGAAGCGCCTACACAACCGGCTTTGATGACACGCGATCCCCGGCCGCCGCTCCTCAGGGCCCAGCACCTGCTGGCCATTGACGATGTTTCCTCCCTCGAAGCCGTCCGCATCCTCGACCTCGCAGAACGCTATGTCGAGGTGAGCCGCCAGACCGACAAGCGCCAGCCCGTCCTCCAGGGCCGCACCCAGGTGAACCTGTTCTTCGAGGCCTCGACCCGCACCCAGAGTTCCTTCGAGATCGCAGGCAAGCGCCTCGGAGCGGACGTCATGAACATGGCAGTGGCCACCTCAGCCGTTTCCAAGGGCGAAACGCTGCTTGATACGGCAATGACCATCAACGCCATGCAGCCGGATTTTCTCGTGGTGCGACACCAATCCTCGGGTGCGGTCGAACTCCTGGCGCAGAAGGTCTCCTGCGCGGTGATCAATGCGGGCGACGGCCAGCACGAGCACCCAACCCAGGCGCTGCTCGACGCCCTCACCATCCGCCGTCACAAGGAGCGTTTCGAGGGCATCGTCGTGGCGATCTGCGGCGACGTTCTGCATTCGCGCGTGGCCCGCTCGAACATCCACCTCCTGAACAAGCTGGGCGCCCATGTCCGGGTTGTGGCGCCGTCGACGCTGCTTCCTTCGGGCATCGCCAACTTCGGAGTCGAGGTCCACCGGAGCATGGAAACCGGCCTCAAGAACGCCGACGTCGTGATGATGCTGAGACTCCAACTCGAGCGGATGACCGGCGCCTTCGTGCCTTCGATCCGCGAATACTACCGCTTCTACGGCCTCAATTCCGACAAGCTGAAGCTCGCGAGGCCCGACGTCATGGTGATGCACCCGGGCCCGATGAACCGCGGAATCGAGATCGACTCCGACGTTGCCGACGGTGCGCAATCGGTGATCCGCGAGCAGGTGGAGATGGGCGTGGCCGTGCGCATGGCCGTGCTCGACGCGCTCTCGCGCAACATGCCGGGCGGAGGAAACGCATGAGGAGCGCCGCCAGGCATCACGCGAGCCGCCGCGCCTATGTGAACGCCGAGATCGTCGCTCCGGCGCAGGGGCTTGCCGGCAAGGGCGGCATCCTGATCGAGGATGGCTGGATCCTCGGAGTGGGCCCCAAGGTTACGCGCGAGAACGCAGGGCCTGGCACTGCCGTGATCGACTGCACCGGGCTCGCACTCATCCCCGGCCTGATCGACATGCGTGTCTTCACGGGGGAGCCAGGTACGGAGTATCGCGAAACGCTGGCGAGCGCTTCGGAAGCCGCCGCAGCGGGCGGCGTTACCACCATGATCGTCATGCCCAACACCCAGCCGTTGATCGACGACGCCGCAATCGTCGACTTCATCATGCGAAGGGCGCGCGACACCGCGTCGGTGCGCGTGGCTCCCATGGCGGCGATCACCAAGGGGCTCCAGGGTGAGTTGATGACGGAAATCGGCCTCCTCAAGGAAGCGGGCGCCGTGGCGATCACCGATGGCACGCGGGCAGTGGCCAATGCCAATGTCTTCAGGCGCGCACTCACCTACGCGCGGGATTTCGACATGCTGGTCGTCCAGCACGTGGAAGAACCCTCGCTCGCCTCCGGCGTCATGAATGCGGGAGAAACCGCGAGCCGCCTCGGCCTTTCCGGCAACCCCGCAATGGCGGAAGTGATCATGCTGGAGCGCGACCTCCGCCTCGTCGAGATGACGGGCGCACGCTACCACGCATCGCAGGTTTCAAGCCGTTTCTCGGTGGAGGTGATCCGCGCCGCCAAGGCGAAGGGTCTTCCGGTGACCTGTGGGGTATCGGTGCATCACCTCGTGCTGAACGAGAACGACATCGGCGCCTACCGCACCTTCTTCAAGCTCTCTCCGCCGCTCCGCTCGGAAGAGGACCGCCGCGCCCTCGTCGAGGCAGTCGCCGATGGAACGATCGACGTGATCGTCTCGGGCCACGATCCGCAGAGCGCCGACACAAAGCGCCTGCCCTTCGCGGAGGCCGCCTTCGGCGCCATCGGCCTCGAGACCATGCTTCCGGCGGCTCTCGGACTGCATCACAACGAGGGGCTGCCGCTTTCCCGCCTCGTCGAGGCGATGTCGTCGAAACCCGCCGAAATCCTGGGACTGGAGACCGGGCGGCTCGCTCCGGGGGCACCGGCGGATTTCGCCCTGGTCGATCTCAACCTTTCATGGACGGTGGAGGAGGAGGCGCTCCGTTCTCGCGCCAAGAACTCGCCTTTCGAGCATCGCACGCTCAAGGGGCGCGCCGTCGAAACCGTCGTTGCGGGCGAGAGCGTTTACGCTTACGTTAGGTCATGACACTGGGAAGAAACTGAAATGGCGGGCATGTCGGCACTTGAAATGGTGATCGCGCTGGCCTTCGGCTATCTCTGCGGCACCATACCTTTCGGACTGATCCTCACCAAGTCCGCGGGACTGGGTGACATCCGATCGATCGGTTCCGGCAACATCGGCGCCACCAATGTCCTGCGCACCGGCAACAAGAAGGTGGCCGCACTCACCCTGCTTCTCGACGCGCTGAAGGGCACCATCCCCGCCCTGCTCATGGGCTGGCTCTACGGTCCGCAGGCCGCGGCCCTGGCCGGGCTCGCTGCCTTCTTCGGTCACCTTTTTCCGATGTGGCTCGGCTTCAAGGGCGGCAAGGGCGTGGCAACCACCATCGGCGTTCTCTTCGGCCTCTACTGGCCGCTGGGGCTGGTCTTCATCGCCGTGTGGATCGCCATGGCGTTCATCTTCCGCATCTCCTCGCTGTCCGCCCTCACCGCGAGCTTCTTCTCGCCCATCGCCGCCTATCTCGCGGGGCGAAGTGACATCGTCCTTCCCGCCGCCATCATGGCCATCGCCGTCTTCATCACGCACCGGGCCAACATCGCCCGCATCGTGAAGGGCGAGGAACCGCGCATCGGCAAGTCACGCGCCGCATGAGCCCCGCGGCACTCTCGGAGAAGGAACGCCGCGACTGGCTCCGCCTCTCGAAGAGCGAGAATGTGGGCCCCTCCACCTTCAGGACGCTGCTCAGGCGCTACGGTTCGGCTGCCGCTGCGCTCGATGCCCTTCCCCAACTCGCCCGCAACGGCGGTCTCGGCCGCTCACCTCGGCTCTACGGCTGCGATGCGGCAGAACGCGACCTCGAAAACGCAGCCGCGTTCGGCGCCCGGTTCGTGGCGTGGAGCGAGGCGGATTACCCGCCGCTGCTGCGCGAAACCGACGGCGCACCGCCGCTCCTCTGCCTCAAGGGTGATGCCGGCCTGTTCAGGCGGGAGAGCGTGGCCATCGTAGGTGCGCGCAATGCCTCGGCCATCGCACGCAAGTTCACACGGAGCCTTGCCCGCGAAATCGGCGGCGAGGGCCACGCCATCGTCTCCGGCCTCGCCCGCGGCATCGACACGGCCGCTCATGAGGCATCGCTGGACACCGGCACCATCGCGGTGGTGGCAGGCGGCGTCGACGTGGTCTATCCGCCGGAGAACGAGGCGTTGCATGGCGCCATCGGCGAGCGTGGCGTCATCGTGTCAGAGATGGTGCCGGGCACCGTGCCCAAGGCCGAATATTTCCCGCGGCGCAATCGCATCGTATCGGGCATCGCCCGAGCCCTCATCGTGGTCGAGGCCGCCGTGCGCTCGGGCTCGCTCATCACCGCGCGCTTCGCCGCCGAGCAGGGCCGCGATATCTTCGCCGTTCCCGGCTCCCCGCTCGATCCGCGCTGTGAGGGCAGCAACCGGCTGATCAGGGACGGAGCGGCGCTCCTCCTCTCCGCCCGCGACGTTCTGGAGGCACTCGACTCCGGCCCGCGGCAGGTCCAGATGAACCTGTTCGAGCCCGACCCCCCGCCGATCGCCCGTCTCGAGGCTGGCGAAGCGGAGAGCCGGAACCTGCTGGAACTGCTCTCTCCAACCCCCATCGACGCCGACGACCTTATGCGCGAAAGCGGCCTCGACGCTCAGACGCTTTCCGCACTCCTCCTCGAACTCTCCCTCGCGGGCCGCATCGTCAGGCACCCCAACGGCGAGGTATCACGGGCCTGAGGGCTCGGCCATGGCGCGGATCTCCGCCGCAACCAGGTGCTGCAGCTCCCAGAGATAGGAATCGTGAATGCCGAGTTCCTCGAGCTTCAGGACCGTATGGTGAAGATAGGCCGCCCCCGAGCCGCCATGGCCCGCAGCCCGGGCCAGCATGTGCGCCTGGGCATGGAGCGGCAGCCTCACGTAGAAGCGGTCACGACGCATGCCGGCATAGAATGTGAGCGCCTTCTGCCGCTCGCCCTCGATGTCGACTTCGACCCAGCGCCAGGCCCGGGCGAGACGCCGGTAGGGAACCTCCCGCCGCATCAGCCTGTCGAGCTCGGCGGCGGCGCCCTCCTCCGGGATTCGGAACACCTCGCCCTTGCAGGAGCCGCCATGGTCCAGCGCCAGCATCAGGCCGGGCTGCTCGGGCGATCCCCTGAAACGCAGGAGCTGCATGCAGAAGGCGCGGTGCCAGCCGCGCAACCAGGCTCCCCGCCGCGTGTCGAAGGAAAAGCCCGGGTTCCACAGCAGCGAACCATAGCCGAACACCCAGACCGGGCCAGGCCCATGCTCCCGCAGGATGCTTTGGACGGCGCGGGCGAAATCCTCGTCCGTCATCGGAACGCGGTCAGGGTCGGGCGGCAGGTGATCCTGTGGAATCTTGCGGTCTACCCGCGCCACGAGGTCATGCGTGAGAACGACTTTCCTGCGCATCGCCCTCCCCGGTATGGCACCTAGCCGGCACGGGCCTCCGCCGATCCCAATTGCCGGAGCACCAGCACCATTGTGGCGTGAGCCTCGCCCTCGCCGACGTTGACGATCCTGTGGGCAAGGTCTCCCCGGAAACGCAGCGTCTCGCCGGCCTTGGCAAGGCGTGTTTCACTGCCCGACGTGACCTCCACCTCGCCTCCCAGCATGTAGAGATGCTCGATCGTCCCCGGCGGATGAGGATCGGACTCCAGCACGCCCCGCGGCTTCGCACGGAAATCATACCATTGCACCTGCTCGACCAGGTTCAGCGGCCCCGCGATGGCCAGCCGGCAGAGACCGTCTTGGCTCTCGAGAATGGGGACACCGGATTTCGACTGGTGCTCCAGGAAGACCTGCTGGCCTTCGGTGCGCAGAACCTCGTCGATCGTCGTGTCGAGGGCCTTGGACAGACGATAGACCGTGGAAAGCGTTGGGTTCGTCTCGTTGCGTTCAATCTGCGAAATGATCGATTTCGCAACGCCGGATTGCTCCGACAGGTCGCCGAGCGACATGTTGTACGCCTTGCGCAACCTCTGGATGGTTTTGCCCAAGGATGGAGTGGGATCGAACTCCTGGGGCGAGCCGTCTTTCCTGCCGCGACGCGTTGACATTTGGTCGTCCTGTAGTTAGAACTTGTGTTCGATAAAACGAACAACACCGGCGTCCGGTGCTCTGTCGGGCTCTCTGATAGCGCGTTTTCGTCTTGAAGTTCAAACGAATTCGTGGCCGCAAGGGGCAAACCGTACGGAACTCCGAACGTTTGAAACAGCGAACGGACATCGTAGGGAGCGGCCGCCATGCGCTACTTTCCCATTTTCGTCGACCTCAGGAACCGGCCCGTGACCGTCGTGGGCGGAACCGAGGAGGCGCTGCGCAAGGTGCGCCTGCTGCTCAAGACCGAGGCGGTGATCAACGTCGTGGCGCCCGCCCTGCATGACGAACTCGCCGCCGAACCGCGCGTCAACTGGATCGCCCGCCAGTACCATGCCGGACTTCTGGAGGGCGCGGCGCTCGTCTATTCCGCCGAAGCCTCACTCAACGCGCGGGTCGCCGCGGACGCGCGAGCACTTGGCATTCCCGTCAACGCCGTCGACGAGGCTGAAATCTCGAGCTTCATCGTCCCCTCGATCGTCGACCGCGACCCGATCGTGGTGGCGATCGGCACGGAGGGAACCGCCCCTGTCCTCGGCCAGGGCCTCAGGGCCCGGATCGACGCCTTGCTTCCCCATGGCCTTGGCGCCCTGGCCAGGGCCGCCGCGGAGCTGCGCGAACGTGTCGCCTCCCTCATTCCGCCGGGCAACCGCCGCCGTGCCTTCTGGCAGCGCTTCTTTTTCGGCGATGTGCGCGAGGCCTTTCTCGCAGGCGAATCCTGCGGCTATCTCGCCGGTGTCGAGCGGCTGTTCGAGAGCGAGGCGAGCCCGCAAGCGGGTCGCGTTTCCTTCGTGAGCCTGGGTTCCGCCGATCCCGAACTCCTCACGCTGAAGGCGCAGCGCAAGCTGCACGAGGCGGACGTGATCGTGCATGACCGCACGGTGCCTGCCGCGATCCTCGAGATGGCCAGGCGCGATGCGTTGCGGCTTGCCGTGCGCGGCGAACTCTATGACGGGACTGCCGACATCCTGATCGCCGAGGCCCGGGCCGGAAAGCTGGTGACCCGTCTCTCTGGCTCGGAGCCTCCGCTCGAGGAAACGGTCGCCGTCGCCGCCGAGGGCATCGCCTTCGAGACGGTACCGGCCGTAGCCCCGGCGAAACCCGCCGAGGTCATTCCCTTTCCGGTCCGCGAGGACCTCCGTGACGCCATTCTGAGAGCCGCATCATGACCAAGCCTGAAAAGGGACAGCTCGTCACCGCCAACCGCCTGAGGGACGGCACCGTCGTGTTCATGACACGCTCCGGCGACTGGAGCGAGGCCATCGACGAGGCCGTGCTGGCACTCGAGCCCGAGGCCGCCGCTGCGCTCGAGGCACGCGCCCGCGAGGATGAGAAACGGACGCTCGTCACCGGCACCTATCTCGTCGACGCGGAGCGCCTCGGGGGGCGGGTCCGTGCCACGCACATCCGCGAGCGCATGCGTGCCCTTGGCCCCACCGTGAGAACCGACCTCGGCAAGCAGGCTGAAGGCAAGGGTGCGGGCTTCGCGGCCCCTGAAGGAGTCTGATCCGATGTACCGTTACGACGAGTTCGATCACCAGTTCGTGCGCGAGCGCACCCGCCAGTTCCGCGACCAAGCCGAGCGCCGCATGCGGGGCGACATGACAGAGGATGAATTCCGCCCCCTCCGGCTGATGAACGGCCTCTATCTGCAGCTCCACGCCTACATGCTGCGTATCGCCATCCCCTACGGCACGCTTTCGAGCCGCCAAATGCGCCAGCTCGCCTTGATCGCCGAGAAGTGGGACAAGGGCTACGGACATTTCACCACCCGCCAGAACATCCAGTTCAACTGGATCAAGCTGGAGGATACCGCTGATATCCTGGATGCGCTGGCGGACGTCGAGATGCATGCCATTCAGACCTCGGGCAACTGCATCCGGAATGTGACGACCGATCATTGGGCGGGCGCTGCGGCCGACGAGATCGCGGATCCGCGCCCGGTTGGGGAACTTCTCCGCCAGTGGTCGTCGCTCCACCCCGAGTTTTCCTTCTTGCCTCGCAAGTTCAAGATCGCAGTAACGGGCGCACCCAACGACCGGGCCGCGGTCAAGGTGCATGACATCGGCCTCAGGCTGCACCGCAACGACACGGGCGAGATCGGCTGGGAGGTGATCGTGGGCGGCGGCCTCGGCCGCACGCCGATGGTGGGCGTGACCGTGCGCGACTTCCTGCCCCAGCACGAGCTGATCGGTTATCTCGAGGCGATCATGCGCGTCTACAATCTCTATGGCCGTCGCGACAACAAGTACAAGGCGCGCATCAAGATCCTCGTCCACGAGATCGGCGCAGAAAAGTTCAAGGAGGAGGTCGAGGCGGAGTATGCGAAGCGCCCCCACCCCTCGACCGAGGTCGAGGAGCGGGAGCTGAAGCGCATCGCCGCCTATTTCTCTCCTCCCCAGCTCGAGAAGCTGCCCCGCTGGTCGCCCGCCTTCGAGGAGGCAAGGCTCCAGAGCCCCGCCTTCGCACGGTGGGCGAAGAACAATCTGGGCCCGCACCGTGCGGACGGCTACACCATCGTCAACATTTCGCTGAAGCCCGATGGCGGCATTCCTGGGGATGCCACGGCCGAACAGATGCGGCTGATGGCGGATCTCGCCGAGCGCTACAGCTTCGACGAGCTGCGCGTCAGCCATTCGCAGAACATCGTGCTGCCGCATGTGAAGAAGGAAGACGCCTTTGCTGTCTGGCAGGCGCTGGATGCGGCGGGGCTTTCCACCGCCAATTACGGGCTGGCGGGCGACATCATCGCCTGCCCCGGCCTCGATTATTGCACGCTGGCCACGGCACGGTCGATCCCAATCGCCCAATCGATCTCTCGCAAATTCGCGGACTCGAAGAAGCAGGACGAGATCGGCAAGCTCAAGATCAACATTTCGGGCTGCATCAATGCCTGCGGCCACCACCACGTGGGCCACATCGGCATTCTCGGCCTCGACAAGAAAGGCGAGGAATTCTACCAGATCACGCTCGGCGGCTCCTCTGCCGAGAACGCCTCGATCGGCACCATCCTGGGCCCCGGCTTTGCCGGCCACGAGGTGGCGGACGCCATCGAAACCATTCTCGATACCTATCTCGAACTTCGCGAGCCCGGCGAGGAATTCCTCGCCACCTATCGCCGCCTCGGTGCCAAGCCCTTCAAGGAGGCTCTCTATGCCGCTGCTTAAGAACAATGCGATCGTTTCGGACACCTGGCTTCACGCGGAGGCCGAAGGCGATCTTCCGAACGCCGGCGACGTCATCGTTCCCTTCGCGCGCCTCCTGAAGGAGTGGGGCGCGCTTTCGGAGCGTTCCGGCGCGCTCGGTGTTCGCTTCGGCAATACCGACCGGCCGGAAGCGCTCGCCACCTTCCTCCATCGCCTGTCGGTGATCGTGCTCCCCTTCCCTGCCTTCGGTGACGGGCGCGCCTACTCGATTGCCCGCAAGCTCCGCGAGATGGGCTACCGGGGCGAGATCCGCGCTGTCGGCAATGTGCTCCCCGACCAGCTGCAATTCATGCTGCAGGTGGGCTTCGACGCTTTCGAGATCGGCGAGCGCTTCCCCCTCGAAACCTGGCAAAAGGCATCGCGCCAAATGTCGCTTGCCTACCAGCGCGGGCTCTTCCGGCGCGGCTCCGAGGCCGAGATCTGGACCGAACGCCACACCGACGCCGAGCCCTGGCTCGAACAGCCGCACGCCGGGTGAGCAGCTTGGAAAAGCAGATTTTCGAGAGCTATGCGGGTCTTGAGGGCCAGCAGCTGCTGGAACCCATCTTGCGTGATTTCCACGGCCGCGCCGCAGTGGTGTCGTCCTTCGGTGCGGAGTCGGCGGTGTTGCTGCACATGGTCTCCCAGGTGGACCCCTCCACGCCGGTGATCTTCCTCGATACGGGAAAGCACTTTTGGGAAACGATCTCCTATCGCGCCAAGCTGGTGGACCGCCTGGGGCTCACCGGCGTCAGGGTGATCACGCCGGATAAAGCGCTGCTCGCAGCGCAGGATCCGGACGGGACGCTCCACAAGAAGAACGCCGATCACTGCTGCCACATCCGCAAGACGTTGCCGTTGGAGCGGGCACTCGCCGGTTTCGACGTGACCATATCGGGCCGCAAACGCTACCACGGCGCAGCGCGCGCCACGCTCGACTTTCTGTCGATCGGCGATGGGCGGCTCAAGGTGGAGCCGCTTGCCGGCTTCTCCGCTCTCGATATCGCGGCTCACATGAAGGCGCATGATCTGCCCACCCACCCGCTGACCGAAATCGGCTATTTCTCGATTGGCTGCGAGCCCTGCACGCTGCCCGGCGGATCGGCGGCGGACCCGCGCGCCGGGCGCTGGGCAGGCACCGGGAAGACCGAGTGCGGCATTCACTGGACTCACAACGGGCAGGCGATCACGCCCCTCTCGCGTGCCGCGCACTGAAGAACCGCTCGGACTGCTTCACATCCACCGCGGCGACTCGTCGCGCTTCACCCTTGGCAGGTTGTCGGCCAATGCAGGACACGCATGGAACCCTGGATCGTTGACTTCCTGATTTTCGCTGCCGTCGGCTTCTTCGCACAGCTGATCGACGGCGCGCTCGGCATGGGTTATGGCGTGATCTCGTCAACCGTGCTGCTGGCCTCCGGCGTTCCGCCCGCCCACACCTCCGCCAGCGTCCATGCCGCAAAGCTCTTCACCACCGGTGTGTCGGGCACCTCCCACATCCTGCATGGCAACGTCGAACGACGCGTGCTGCTGATCCTTTGCGTCACTGGCTCGATCGGCGGAATTTTGGGCGCCATGGTCCTCGTCAATGCGCCAGCGGGGGTGATCCGGCCCTTCGTCTTCGCCTATCTTGGCGTGATGGGGCTTGTCATCATCTGGCGGGGCCTCATGTTTCCGGCGAACAAGACCGTGCCGGGAAAGTTCATTGCCCCTCTGGGCACTGCCGGCGGCTTCCTCGATGCCATCGGTGGGGGTGGATGGGGGCCGGTCGTCACCTCGAGCCTGATCGGTGCGGGCGCCGCCCCACGCTACGTGGTGGGCACGGTGAATGCGGCCGAGTTCGTCGTCACCTGTGCGGTGGTTTCGGCCTTCGCCGCCACTATCGCGTTCGGCGTGTGGGAAGAATCGAAGGGTATCGCGGAGCATCTCACTGCCGTCGCCGGACTCGTCGTCGGCGGCCTGCCCTCGGCCATACTCGCTGGCTGGCTGCTCAAGATCGCGCCCCGCAAGCCGCTGATGATCGCCGTCGGCCTGCTCATCCTGGCCATCGCGGGATGGGAACTCTCCAAGGTGTTGACCTTCGCTCCATAAGCAGAGTTGCGATGCCAAAGTCGCTGTTGCGGTGCGAGACCAACTGAACGACAGTATCTCCTCAGGGTTGAGCTGAACCCGGCACAGGCCGGCGGAGAGATGAATGGCCGTTGAAACTGTCATCTACGACTTCGGGGCAAACAACGGAGACGACGTCGACTATTACCTCAAGAAGGCGGACCGCGTCATCGCCGTCGAGGCCAACCCCGAACTCTGCGACGGCATGAGAATGAGATTTGCCCATGAACTCGCCGTTGGAAGGTTGATCATAGAGAATGCCGTTCTGACAGCGGCACCCGGCGCGGAAAAGGTTCCATTTTATCTCCACAAGACCAACCACGTCCTCAGCCAGTTTCCCCGGCCAAACCCGGAAGCGATGAAGGAGTTCAAGGACGTGATGCTGCCGGCAATCCCGGTGGCGGAAATCGTAAGGCGCCACGGCACGCCGCATTACGTCAAGATCGACCTCGAGCACTTCGATGCTGCCGTGCTACGTGCCTTGTTCGAGAACGGCATCTTTCCCGAATACATCTCGGCTGAAGCCCACACCATCGAGGTTTTCTGCCTGCTGGTGGGCCTGGGAGGATACAAGGCGTTTAAGCTCGTAGACGGAAGCTCGGTTGCAGCCCGCTACGGCAAGCACTTCATCATGACGCCTTTCGGACGCGAAACACATTCCTTCCCTTTCCACTCCGCCGGGCCCTACGGCAATGATATCGAGGGGACATGGATGACGGCCGATGCGCTTTTCAAGGTTCTGAGCATCGTCGGGCTCGGGTGGAAAGACATTCATGCAAGCCGAGCGGACGAGCCGGTTGCCAGAATTCCCCGTTGGCTCGTCGCCGGGTCGGGCACCTGAGGCATCGGCGTCGGGGCCGCGCCGCGGAAATCCCTCAATCCACCTCGTCGGCGGGAACCGTCCAGACTTCCTGCAATGCTGCAGCCCGCCATTGGCCGAAGGCCTCGGTGTTCATGACCGCCTCCATGTAGGCCCGGCTCTCATCCGTCACCTCTATTGCGTAGGTCCGGAAGCGGGAGACGACCGGCGCAAACATGGCGTCGGCTATGGAGAAGCGGCCGAACAGGAACCTGCCGCCCTTGCCGAACCGGCCGCGGCAGAGGCGCCAGAGTTCCTCGATCCGTGCCACGTCCCTGAGCACGGCCTCGTTCAGGGGCACGGGCTTTACGGCCCGCCTCAGGTTCATCGGGCAGGCGCTGCGCAAGGCAGCGAAACCGGCATGCATTTCGTGCGAGACGGCGCGCGCCAGCGCCCGCGCCACCATGGCTTTCGGCCACAGATGCTTTTCCGGAAACAGCTCGGCCAGGTACTCCATGATGGCGAGCGACTCCCATATCGTGTGCCGGCCGTGATGCAGCACCGGAACGCGCCCCGCGCCGGAGTGCGCCGCGATGAGCCGTGCCGTTTCCGGCGTGTCAAGCGGGATCACCGTCTCGCGGAAGGGAATTCCCGCCATGGTGAGCGCCATCCACGGCCGCAAGGACCAGGAGGAATAGTTCTTGTTGCCGATGACGAGATGCAGGTTGCTCACTTGTGTTCGACCTTCTCGATGGGGCCACCTGCCTCCTTCCACGCCGAGAAACCGCCCGTCATGTTGAACACCGGCTTCAGCCCCATGCGCTGCAGGATCTCGGTGGCGAGCAGCGAACGCCAGCCGCTGGCGCAGTGGATGACAAAGGTCCTGTCTTCGGCGAAAACAGGCTTGTGATAGGGACTCTCGGGGTCGACCCAGAATTCAAGCATGCCGCGCGGGGCATGGAAGGAGCCGGGTATGCGGCCCTCCCGCTGGATCTCGCGAATGTCGCGGATGTCGACGATCACCACGTCCGGGCGGCCCAGCATCGCCACCGCCTCTGCGGGAGAGACATGGGAGACCTGTGCCTCCGCCTCTGCCATCAACTGCCTGTGGCCAAGGGTGATCTTCTGTGGCATGCCCCCTCCTCCAACTTCTCCCGGCTTCTGTTGCGCGCCGGTTCAGGCCCCGTCAAGTGAAATGGCTCTCCCACGACAGCTCCGCCCTCCCGGACTTCTGGACTTCGGCAAGATCGCGCTTCTGGGCTCCATCTGGGGCTCGGCCTTCCTCGCGATCAAGATTTCCGTCCACGAGACGGGGCCGCTCTGGCTGGTGATGATCCGCGTCGCGGTGGCCTTCCTGCCGATCGCCCTCTTTGCGGCCTGGCGCGGCGATGCGCTTCCGCCCACCACCCGGGAGTGGCTCATCATCATCGCCATGAGCCTGCTTAATACCGTAGGACCGTTCTATCTGATTTCCTGGGCGGAACTTCACATCCCGGCAGGCATCACCTCCCTCATCATGGGCGTGGGCCCGCTCGCGACGATGCTGGCCGCCCACTTCACCACCCCGGACGACCGCTTCACCGGAAGCAAGCTCGCCGGAATGCTGCTGGGCTTCGCCGGCCTTGCCCTGGTGGTTGGCCCCGAACTCTCCCAGGGGCTCGGCTTCGATGCGCTCGCCTATGCCGCGGTGTGGGCGGGAATGCTGTGCTATGTGGCGGCGGGAACGCTGATCCGCTTCGTGCGCCGCACCAGCGTCACCATGATGACGGCCGTGAACATGGGGGTTGCAGTCCTCTCGCTGGTTCCGCTTCTCCTCGTTCAGGGCCAGTCCTGGCCGGCCATGAGTCCGTCAGGCTGGGTCTCGGCGCTCTATCTCGGACTCGTCTGCACCGGGCTCGCCTATCTGCTGCGCGCCAACATCACACTCACCGTCGGGCAGACCTACATGAGCATGGCAAGCTATTTCATGCCTGTCTCGGGCGTGCTGCTGGCCTGGGCGATTCTGGGCGAGCCCATCACGTGGCACATTCTCGCGGCCCTCGCCTGCGTGGTCGGGGGATTCGTGCTCTCGAAGCGCAGGGGCGCTAGAGTGATTTCGGAAGATGGCGCCAGGCAACCAGCCCGATGCTGCAAAGCGCCACAGCGAGGATCACGAAGACCGTTCCGATCGGCAGCCACAGCAGGGCGAAAGCGAAGACGAAGGCCGGGATCAGTTCCGAGCAATCGATATAGCTTCGGTAGACCGCTGCCATTTCCTGGCGCTCGCGGTGGCGCACCGCTCGGAGGAAGGGGATGCCGCCTACCCCGTCCAGCGCCGAGGCCGCGACGGAGCCGAGAAGCAGGCAGGCGATCGTCACATAGGGATGGCTGGTTCCCGCCAGTCCTGCGGCGAACGAGGCGCCAGCGGAGAACAGGAAAGACGCCGCGATCACCGCCCGAACCCCGAACCTCTGGGCGAAGCGGCCGGAGAGCCAGGCGGTCAGCAGCACTGCCTGGCTGGCGGAGATCATCAGTCCGCCCAGCGTCTTGCCGAGACCCGCCTCGACGAGCAGGAGTGGCCCATAGATGAAGAAGGTGGACCAGAAGCATGACCGCCCGAAGGCAATGAGCCAGGCGAGCCTCAGGCGTGGCTGCTCCACGAACCGGCTGACGTTCCGAAGAGCCTTGAACCCTTCGAGATTGCCGGGCGGCATGGCATTCACGCTGTCCGAGAGCCTGAGATACCAGAAAAGCGCCAGGAGCACCCCGGCCGAAACGACTGCCGCGACCTGCGGTCCCCACGGCCCGTACTCCACATAGAGCCAGACACCGAGCGCCGGGCCTGTCATCCATGAAAAGGTCGAGAGGCTGAGCCGCAGCGGCTCAGAGCGCGCCAGGTCGGCCCGGCGGATATGGTCGAGGATATAGAGCGAGAGCGTGATGTTCATGACCGCCGCGCCGAGGTTGCGCAGCATCATGCCGGCGGCCTGGCCGACCACCACGTGGCTCGCCAGCGCAAGGCTGGCCGCGATCATCAGCACGGCGCCGAGGGTGTAGGCCCAGCGGCGGCGCAGCCGGCCCAGGACGTGCGGCAGCATCAGCGTGAGAAACAGGACGCTCACCGAGACGGAGGTGGCGAGCACGCTCACCTTCTGGGCATCCCCCAGGATGTCATAGGCCTGGAGGGAAACGACCGTGGAATTGAGCGCGCGCACGAAGGATTCCGCCGCGAACAGGGCCGCGAAGGTGTAGGCGCCCGCGCGGCGCGGCAGCGGCAAATCCCGGGATGAGAGGTCGGACGGCATGATGGATTCGTGCTGACAGACCAGCACCATTCACGGGCGTTCCGCAACTCCCCCGCCGGAGAGGCCCGCATGCTCGCCACGTATGGCTTGAGCCCCGCACGCGGTGGGACTAGAGACGGTTCCATGCCCCGTTCCGAGAAGCAGGAAGTTGCATTTGTATCCATGCTGGCCAGCGCCTTGCTGGCGGCATCGAAATTCATTGCGGCGCTGTTCACCGGGTCGCTCGGCATATTGTCCGAGGCGATCCACAGCCTGATCGACTTCGGAGCGACCATCGTCACGCTGCTCGCCATCCGCTGGGGAGACCAGCCGGCCGACGAGGAACACCACTACGGCCACGCCAAGATCGAGAGCATTGCGGCGCTCGTCGAGACTGCCCTGCTCTTCCTCACGACCGCGTGGATCAGCTGGGAGGCCATCCGCCGGCTGTTCTTCGGCGAGCAGCACGCGGTGGAGGTCACCTGGTGGGCGGTTGCCATCATCGCCGGCTCGATCTTGATCGATTTCAACCGCGCCCGGGCGCTGAAGAGGGTGGCGGAAAAGACATCGAGCGAGGCACTCGAGGCCGATGCCCTGCACTTTTCAGCGGACATGTGGAGCTCGATCGTGGTGCTGGGCGGCCTGGCCGCCGTGTGGGTGGGGATTCCGGCCGCCGACTCGGTCGCAGCGCTCGTGGTGTCCGTCTTCATCGCCCATGCCGGCTGGCAGCTCGGCACGCGGACCCTCGGCACCCTTCTCGATACCGCACCCGCGGGTGCCACCGAGGTGGTGCGCGGACTGGTGAACGACATTCACGGTGTTCTGGCCATCGGATCGATCCGCCTTCGTCCGGCGGGGGCCACCATGTTCACCTCGATCGTGGTGGAGGTTGCGCGCACCATGCCGATCGACGACATCGTGAAGACCAAGGACGCGATCCACCGGGCGGTGCAGGAGCGCTTTCCGAACGCCGACATCACCGTCACCGCCAATCCGGTGGCGCTCGACAACGAGACGATCTTCCAGAAGGTGATGCTCATTGCCTCCCGGCGCAATCTTGCAATCCACCACCTGAACGCGCAGGAGATCGGCGGCCGCCTGGCGATCAGCTTCGATCTCGAGGTGGATGGCTCGATGTCGCTCGGCGAGGCGCATGACACGGCAACGGCGCTGGAGGAGGCGATCCGGACGGAACTCGGGAGCGATGTTGAGGTCGAGAGCCATATCGAGCCTCAGCCTGACCGCATGCTGCGGGGCCAGGATGCTCCCTCGGGCCTGGCCGCCGAGGTTTCCGCCGCCCTTGCCGCTCTGGCGGCCGCTCATCCCCGGCTGACCGATATTCACAGCGTCAGGTTGCGACGGAACGACGAGGGGCTGTTCCTGCACTATCACTGCCGCTGCTCACCCGCCGACACGGTCGAGAACATCCACGACGACATCGACCGGGTGGAAGCGGGGCTCAAGGAGCGCTTCGCCGACATCCGACGCGTCATTGCCCACGCTGAGCCGATCGGCGCCAAACGCCACCCGCTGTGAAGTGATCAGCTCAGGCCGAAGTGGGCGGAACGGGCTCGAATTCCTCGCTTGCCTTCGACAAGGTGCGGATGCGGTCGATCTCGCTTTGAGGAACCTCCACCCTGTTGGCGACGCCGAACGCCTCGTAATAGGCGTATTCCAGCGGGACCATCACCGTGAACAGCTGGTTCGACCGGGCGAGATTCCTCAGTTCGAGGATCATGTCGGCCAGATACTCGGCGGTCTCCCGCTTGCGCGGAACCTCGGTTGACCCTACGGTACCTAGGGCCGTATTGCCGGGGATTTGAGCCGGGGCTGCCTTGGCGCGCCGCATCTCCATTCTATCCTCCAAACCTTTTCTGTCAGGAATCTCATCTTAAGCGTGCTTTTTTCCTTTTAAAGCGCCCTAAGATTGAATCTTGGTTGCGGGGATGAGGAAAATCGCCCTGCCTTGCACCCTGGAACCGATGCCTATATGACGCCTCGAAACTTGTCAGGACCTTGAATGACCGTCGTCGTCGTTGAATCACCGGCTAAGGCCAAGACAATTAACAAGTATCTCGGAAAGGACTTCACGGTCCTGGCGTCCTATGGCCACGTGCGCGACCTGCCTGCCAAGGACGGCTCGGTCCGTCCCGACGCGGATTTCGAGATGGACTGGGAAGTGGACGGCAAGTCCGCCAAGCGCCTTTCGGACATCGCAGCCGCCCTGAAGTCCGACGACCGCCTGATTCTGGCGACCGACCCCGACCGCGAGGGCGAAGCCATCTCCTGGCACGTGCTCGAGGTGTTGCGGCGCAAGGGCGCCCTGAAGGGCAAGTCGGTGCAGCGCGTGGTGTTCAACGCCATCACCCGGAATGCCGTCCTGGAAGCCATGCAGCATCCGCGTGACGTGGACAGCGCGCTTGTCGATGCCTACCTCGCGCGCCGTGCTCTCGATTACCTTGTGGGTTTCTCGCTCTCCCCCGTCCTCTGGCGGAAGCTGCCGGGCTCGCGCTCCGCGGGGCGCGTGCAATCCGTGGCGCTCCGCCTCATCTGCGACCGGGAACTCGAGATCGAGGCCTTCCGCGCCCAGGAATTCTGGACCATCGACGGCACCTTCCTGACCCCCGGCGGCCAGGAGTTCCAGGCGTCACTGAACGCCATCGGCGGAAAGAGGCTGGGAAAGCTCGATATCGCAGACGAAGCTTCCGCCCGGGCCATCGAGCAAGCGGTGAAGGGACAGCCCTTCAAGGTCGATTCGATCGAATCGAAGCCGGCCCGCCGGCACCCCTACCCGCCCTTCCGCACCTCCACGCTGCAGCAGGAGGCCTCCCGCAAGCTGGGCTTCTCCTCCTCCCGCACCATGCAGATCGCCCAGCGCCTCTACGAGGGCGTGGACATCGGCGGCGAGACGGTGGGCCTCATCACCTACATGCGAACCGACGGCGTGGACATGGCCCCGGAGGCGATCGCCTCCACCCGCAACGCCATCCTGAAGAATTTCGGTGAGCCCTACCTGCCCTCGGTTCCGCGCCACTACACCACCAAGGCCAAGAACGCCCAGGAGGCGCACGAGGCGATCCGCCCCACCGACATGTCGCGCCATCCGAACACCGTGCGCCGCGCCCTCGACCAGGACCAGTTCGCCCTCTACGAACTCGTCTGGAAGCGCACCATCGCCAGTCAGATGGAGAGCGCCGAACTCGAGCGCACCACTGCCGACATCGGGGCGGACGGCCGTGATGGCAAGCATTATTCCTTCCGGGCCACCGGCTCGGTCGTCAAGTTCGACGGCTTCCTCAAGGTGTATTCCGAGAGCCTCGATGACGGGGAAGACGAGGATTCGCGGCGGCTGCCGCCCATGTCCCGGGGCGACTCGGTCGGTGTGAAGAAGATCGAAGGCGTGCAGCACTTCACCGAACCGCCGCCGCGCTATTCCGAGGCCTCGCTGATCAAGAAGCTGGAAGAGCTCGGTATCGGCCGGCCCTCCACCTATGTCTCGATTCTCGAGACGCTGCGTCTGCGCGGCTACGTGAAGCTCGACAAGAAGCGCCTCATCCCCGAGGACAAGGGCCGCGTCGTCACCGCCTTCCTCGAGAGCTTCTTCCGCCGCTACGTGGAGTATGACTTCACCGCCGACCTCGAGGAGCAGCTCGACAAGGTCTCGGCCGGCGAGATCGACTGGAAGCAGGTTCTGCGCGACTTCTGGCGCGATTTCACGGCGGCACTGGAGGACGTCAAGGAACTGCGTGTTTCCAACGTCCTCGACGCGCTGAACGATATCCTGGCGCCCCACATCTTCCCGCCGCGCGAGGATGGCGGCGACGCCCGCGCCTGCCCCTCCTGCGGAACCGGACAGCTCTCGCTGAAGCTCGGCAAGTTCGGTTCCTTCATCGGCTGCTCGAACTATCCCGAGTGCAAGTACACCCGTCCCATGACGGCCTCGGCGGAGGGGCCGGAGGCAGTTCCGGCCGAAGGCGTGCTGCTCGGCGTCGACCCCGAGACGGGAGAGAAGGTGACGCGTCGCCTGGGCCGGTTCGGCCCCTACTTGCAGCTCGGCGAGGCGGTGGAAGGCGAGAAGCCGCAGCGCGCCTCGATCCCAAAGGGCCGCAAGCCGGAGGACATCACCCTCGAGGAGGCACTGAAGCTGCTCTCGCTCCCTCGCGAGGTTGGCGTCCACCCGGAAACGGGCAAGCCTATCGTCGCCAATTTCGGCCGTTTCGGGCCGTTCATCCTCCATGACGGAACCTATGCCAATCTGGACTCGCCGGAAGACGTCTTCACCGTCGGCATCAACCGAGCCGTCGACATCCTGGCGGAGAAGAAGGCGCGCGGGTTTCAGCGCCCGAAGGCCGGCGCGCTGAGGGACCTGGGGCCACACCCCGCCGGAGGGGGCAACATCCAGGTGATGAGTGGCCGCTATGGGCCTTATGTGAAGTTCGGCAAGGTCAACGCAACGCTGCCGCGCGACAAGGATCCTCAGGCGCTGACTGTCGAGGAGGCGGTTGCGCTGATCCAGGAGCGGGAGGCGAAGGGCCCCTCGAAGAAGAAGGCGCCGGCCCGCAAGGCTGCGGCGAAGAAGCCCGCAGCCGAAACTGCCGCCGCCAAGAAGGTTCCGGCCAAGAAGCCCGCAGCGAAGAAACCGGCCAAGAAGCCCGTCAAGGCGAAGAAGCCAAAGGCTGCGTGAAGCCGCCTATTCCAGCTTGCGGATGATGTCCTTCAATTCCGGCTCCTGCACGGCCTCCGCCGCTTCCGGAACGGAAAACCACTGAAGCCTCCTCTGCCCCTGCTCGGGCCAGCTTGGATGCTGCACCATCTGCTCGAAGGCGAAGACCTCGACCTTGCAGGGCTCGACCCTGCCATTGGCGAAGCGCTTGCCATACTCGAAGGCGCCGATGGGTTTCTTGCTCACCTGGCCGCCGAGTCCGGCCTCCTCGTAGGCTTCGCGCGCTGCCGTCTGGGCGGGCGAAAGCCCCTTGATGGGCCAACCCTTCGGAATCACCCAGCGCCCCGTATCGCGCGAGGAGATCAGCAATACCTCCCTGCCCGCGCCGCTGTGGCGCCACGGCAGAGCGGCATATTGCTTCTTTTTCAACGGTTTCTTCACGGCACCTGTCCAGAGCATGCGTTTGGCGCTCCGCATCAAAGTTCACGGTGAAAGCGCCAATTTGACAATACGATGGTAAACAAGTGGTTCCTCAGCCGGCGAAGAGCGCCGCCAGCCAGTAGAACACGGCCGCGAGGAGAGCTGCCGCCGGCATGGTAATGACCCAGGCATAAACGATCCCCGTGGCCACGTTCCAGCGCACCGCGGAGACCCGCCGGGCTGCCCCCACCCCCACGATCGAGGCGGTGATCGTGTGGGTCGTCGAGACGGGTATGCCGAGGTAGGTGGCCCCGAACAACGTGATCGCCCCTGCCGTTTCCGCGCAGGACCCCTGCATGGGGGTGAGCCTGGTGATCTTGGAGCCCATCGTATGCACGATCCGCCAGCCTCCCATGAGGGTTCCGAGCCCCATCACCGTGTAGCAGGACAGGATCACCCAGCCCGGAACGGTGAATTCGGAATATACCCCATGCGAATAGAGCAGCACCGCGATGATGCCCGCCGTCTTCTGGGCGTCGTTGCTGCCATGGCCCAGCGAATAAAGAGCGGCGGAAACGAGCTGCGACTTTCGAAAGAACCCGTCGGCGAAGGCGGGGTTCGCCCGCACGAAGGCCCAGCTCACCAGCAGGATGAGCAGAAGTGCCAGCACGAACCCCGTGAAGGGGGAAATCACGATGGCCGATACCGTCTTGCTGAGGCCTGACCAGATGACTGCGGAAAAACCCGCCTTCGCGACACCGGCACCCACGATGCCACCGATCAGCGCATGCGAGCTCGACGACGGGATGCCGCCCCACCAGGTGATGGCGTTCCAGCTGATCGCTCCCATCAGCGCGCCGAAAATCAGCGGATCATCGACGAGCCCGGGGTCGACGATGCCCTTGCCCACCGTGTTCGCAACGTGGACTCCGAAGACGAAAAACGCCGCGAAATTGAAGAAGGCCGCCCAGACCACCGCATATTGCGGCTTGAGTACGCGTGTGGAGACGATGGTCGCAATCGAGTTCGCCGCATCGTGCAGCCCGTTCATGAAGTCGAAGGCCAGCGCCACGAGGATCAGCAGCACCAGCGAGATGGAAACGCCCATGTCCATGGCGGTGCCCGCTCAGACGTGTTCGATGACGATGTCGCTCATCACGTGAGCCACATCCTCGAAGCGGTCGCAGACCTTCTCGAGATGATCGTAGATCTCGGAGCCGATCACGAAGGCGAGCCCGTCGCGCTGTGCCGCCCCCTTGAAGAGGTCGCGAAGCCCCCTGTCGTTCAACTCGTCCGCTTCGCCTTCCAGCGTCGTCAGCTGGCCAGTGAGCGCATGGAGCTTGGCCGAATGCTGGCCCACATTCCGCATCAGCGGCAGGCCCTCGGTGATCAGGTCCGCCATGGCGATAACCTTGTCCGCCATGGCCTTCATGTTCGGCTCGAAGCTGGTGACGTCATAGAGCATCACCGTCTTGGCCGTCTTGTTCATCTGGTCGATGGCGTCGTCGAGCGCGGCCGAAAGCGCCTTGATGTCGGAACGGTCGAAGGGTGTGATGAAGCTGCGGCGGATCGCCTGCATCACTTCATATGAGATCTCGTCCGCCTCTTCCTCCTGGCGCGACAGGGTCCGGCAGTGTTCGGCCATGTCGGGCCCGCCTTCGACGATGGCACGCAGCGAGCGCGAGGCCTCCTGTGCCTTCAGTGCGTGCGCCTCGAAGAGATCGAAGAACTTCTCTTCGCGCGGCATCAGCTTCTTGAACCAGTCGAGCATGGCAATCCCCATATCTCCCCGCCGCGGGGTTAGCTCCTGGGACCGGACCTGTAAATGGGAACCCCGCGGCAATCTGCTGGATTTCCTGCATAAATTCCGGGTATTCCTTGATCCATGGCAAAACGGCCTCAGCAGAAGCTCCAACTCCCGACCGAAGCGGAAGTTCTGGAATTCATCCAATCCTCGCCCAACATCGTCGGAAAGCGCGAGATCTCACGGCATTTCGGCGTGAAGGGCGGCGACAAGGTGGGGCTGAAGGCGTTGCTGAAGCGAATGGAGGAGGATGGGCTCCTTGCGAAGCGGCAGAGAAAGCTGCTCGATCGTTCCTCCCTGCCGCCCGTCACCGTGCTGGAAATCATCGGCACCGACAAGGATGGCGAGCCCTATGCCGAACCGGTCGAATGGGACGAACGCCAGGCCGGAAAGCCACCCCGCGTGGTGATTGAAGGGGTGGAACAGGCCCCGCGCAAAGGCGACAGGGTGCTTGCCAAGATCCAGTCCTCGCGCGACGGCCGCTACAAGTTTCGCGCCCGGGTCATCAAGACGCTGTCCGACCGCTCGAACAAGGTCCTCGGCGTCTACCGCGTGCTGCCGGGGCTCGGCCCCCGCATCGTGCCGGTGGACAAGAAGGCACGGCACGAGTTGCAGGTGTTGAAGGGCGAGGAGAGCGGCGCGATCGACGGCGAACTCGTCGAAGCCGAGATTGCGAGGGACCGCGGCCGCGGCCTGCCCATGGCCCGCGTGCGCGATCGCCTGGGAGACCTGAACGACCAGCGCAACATTTCCCTCATCGCCATCCATCACCACGGCATTCCCAATGAGTTTCCCGAGCGGGTGACGCGGGAGGCGGAGAACCTGAAGCATTTCTCGCGCGAGGGCCGCACCGACCTCCGCCACGTGCCCCTCGTCACCATCGATCCGCGAGACGCGCGCGACCATGACGATGCCGTGTGGGCCGAGATCGACGAGGAAACGGGCGGCGCCAACGTGATCGTCGCCATCGCCGACGTCGCGGCCTATGTCCGGGCGGGAACTGCGCTGGACCGCGAGGCGCGGATCAGGGGCAATTCGGTCTATTTCCCCGACCGCGTCGTCCCCATGCTGCCCGAGCGCATCTCGAACGACCTCTGTTCCCTCCGGGAGAAGGAGGAGCGGCCGGCGCTGGCCTGCTTCATGACCTTTGACCGCTCGGGACGCAAGACCAGGCATCGCTTCGAGCGCGTCGTCATGCGCTCGGCTGCCAAGCTCGCCTATGAGGAGGCCCAGGCCGCCATCGACGGCAAGCTCAACGACAAGACGGCACTGCTCCTGCAGGGCGTTCTGAAGCCGCTGTGGAAGGCCTATGACATCCTGCTGAAGGGGCGCAATGCCCGCGAGCCCCTGGAACTCGATCTCCCTGAAAGGAAACTGATCCTCGACGCCCATGGCCTGATCGAGCGGGTGGTGACGCCGGAGCGCCTCGACGCCCACAAGCTGATCGAGGAGTTCATGATCCAGGCCAACGTCGCCGCGGCAGAGGAACTCGAGAACCGCAAGACGCCCCTGCTCTACCGCATCCATGAGCAGCCGGCGGAGGAAAAGGTCCGCGCCCTCGCCGAGTTCCTCCGTACGGTGGGCCTGAGCCTCGCCTTGGGACAGGTCATGAGGCCTAAGCATTTCAACAAGTTGCTGAAGGATGTTGAGGGCAAGGATTACCAGCACGTGGTGAACGAGGTGGTGCTGCGGACACAGGCACAGGCCGTATACAGCCCCGTGAACAAGGGTCATTTCGGCCTTTCGCTCAGACGTTACGCCCATTTCACCTCGCCGATCCGCCGCTATGCCGATCTGATCGTGCACCGTGCCCTGGTCTCCGCCCTTGGTTTCGGAGAGGATGGCCTGAGCCCTGACGACATCGCGAAGCTCCCCGATACGGCCGACATGATCTCCGACGCCGAGCGCCGCGCCATGGCGGCCGAACGCGAGACGATCGACCGGCTGGTCGCCGCCCATCTCTCGAAGCAGACCGGCGCACTGTTCCGTGGCCGCATCGCCGGCGTGGTGAGCGCGGGACTTTTCGTCAAGCTGGACGAGTCCGGTGCAGACGGGTTCGTGCCCGTCACCTCGCTGGGGCGGGAGTACTTCGTTTTCGACAAGACCCGGCACGCACTGATCGGAGAGCGTTCCGGCGACACCTATCAGCTGGGCGACCGTCTGGAAGTGAAGCTGGTGGAGGCGACTCCCGTTTCCGGCGGCATGCGCTTCGAGGTTGTTTCCGATGCGAAGGAGGGAAAGCCCGCCTCCCGCCGGGCCGTGAGGTCCACCGGCCGGCCGACGAGGGCCAAGGGCCGCAAGCGCTAGGGATCCGCCCCGAGGTTCCGAGGCTTGCGGCAGAGGGTCGCGCGGCGGCGCGCAATCTTCAATTTGTCACGCTCGGCCATCATCTTCCGCCGCCATGACACTGACCATCGATTCCTCCAGCCTCAGCACACCCGAGAAGCGCTCCTGGCAACAGGCTCTCCTGCGGGGCTTCACCTGTTCCTGCCCAAGCTGCGGCAAGGGGCGCATGTTCTCCAGATACCTCAAGGTGGCGGACAGCTGCACTGTCTGCGGCGAGGAGTTGCACCACCACCGGGCCGACGATGCGCCGCCCTATTTCACCATGTTCATCGTGGGCCACATCGTGATCCCGCTGGTACTGGTCGTTGAAAAGCTCTGGGCTCCCGCCCTTCCGGTGCATTTCGTGCTCTGGACGGCGGTGACGCTGGCCCTGACCTTCGCCTTGATGCCTGCTGTCAAGGGTGCCATCGTCGGCCTGCAATGGGCGCTCCGCATGCACGGCTTCGACTATGCCGCGCAGGCCGAGCATGGCCGCGAGGGGGAATGAGCTACGACCATCCGGAATTCGCCGGGTCGAAGATACACGCCAAGGTTTTGCGGCCGAAGGACTCCGCGACGCTGATCCTGGTGCGGCGCGACCGTGGATCACCGCGCATCCTCATGGGCCAGCGGGCGGGCGGGCATGCCTTCATGCCGAACAAGTACGTCTTTCCCGGCGGCAGGCTCGACTCGGCCGATTGCCGGGTGAAGCCGGCGCGGGACCTTCATCCCGCCACCATGGCCAAGCTGATGGCGCGGATGCGGGGCAGGCCCACCGAGACCCGCGCCCGCGGCCTCGCCCATGCCGCCGTCCGCGAAACCTGGGAGGAAGCGGGCCTGCTCTTCGGCCGGCCGAAGGTCGAACAGGCCCCTGACCTGTCGGGCCTCACCCTTTTCATGCGGGCGATAACGCCGCCGGGCCGCACCAGGCGCTATGATTCCCGATTCTTCGTGGCCGATGCCGAGTATCTCGCCAATATCGACGACCCGCACCATGACGGCGGGGGTGAGCTCCTTACCCTTTCCTGGCTGACCCTGGACGAGATCGCCTCGCTCGACCTGCCCCTGATCACGGTCGATGCCCTGCAGCGGCTCAAGCCCTTTCTGGACCAGGGCCAGCTTCCGGCCCATGACTGCCCGGCCTCGTTCCAGTATTACCGCGGCAGGAACTGGATCGAGGACACGATCTCGCTCTGACGCCCCGCGCCTTGACTTTCCCCCTCAATTCGGGTCTATCGGCGCCAAATCCCGTTTTGGAGACCGTCATGGCCAAAGGCAATGTTATCAAGATCAAACTGGCGTCGACTGCCGACACCGGCTATTTCTACGTGACCAAGAAGAACTCGCGCACCAAGACCGACAAGCTTTCCTTCAAGAAGTACGATCCGGTCGCGCGCAAGCACGTGGAATTCAAGGAAACCAAGATCAAGTAATCCTGGGCTTCATCCCGTCGCCAATACGAAAAGGCATCGCCGCGGGCGGTGCCTTTCGCGTTTCTGGCACTGGCCCCTGATGAATTTCCCCTACCCACGGAGATGACGATGCCGACCGATTACCGCGCCATGATCCCCAACCTCTCATTCCGCAACCAGGCCTTCATCGGCGGCAAGTACGTCCCCTCCGCCTCGGGCAAGACCTTCGACTGCGTGTCGCCCATCGACGGCCGGGTGCTGACCCGTGTTGCCGCATGCGACGCGGAGGATGTTAACCGCGCGGTTGCCGGGGCACGCGCCGTCTTCGAGAAAGGCTCGTGGTCCACCTGCCATCCCGGCAAGCGCAAGAAGATCATGCTCAAGCTTGCCGATCTGATGCAGAAGCACAAGGACGAGTTGGCGCTGATCGAGACGCTCGACATGGGAAAGCCCATCTCGGTCTCGGCGGGTGGCGACATCCCCGGCGCGATACAGGCGTTGCAGTGGTATGCAGAGGCCGCCGACAAGGTCTATGACGAGGTCGCCCCCTACCGGCCGGATTCCGTTTCCCTCATTACCCGCGAGCCGATCGGCGTCGTCGCGGCCGTCGTGCCATGGAACTACCCCCTCCTGATGGCATCGTGGAAGCTGGGGCCGGCACTTGCCACCGGCAACTCCGTGATCCTCAAGCCCGCAGAGCAATCACCGCTGACGGCGCTTCGCATCGCGGAACTCGCGGCAGAGGCCGGAATTCCGGACGGCGTCCTGCAGGTGCTGCCCGGCTTCGGCGAAACGGCCGGCCAGGCACTGGGCCGCCACATGGACGTCGACATGGTGGCCTTCACCGGATCGACCGCCGTGGGGAAATATTTCCTGCGCTATTCCGGCGAGAGTAACATGAAGCATGTTTCGCTCGAGACCGGCGGCAAGTCGCCGAACATCGTGTTCGCCGATGCCGGCGATCTCGATCACATCGCCAAAGTCTCCGCGGACGGTGTGTTCTTCAACGCCGGGCAGAGCTGCAACGCGCCAACCCGCATTCTCGTGGAGGAGAAGGTCAGGGACGAATTCGTCGCCCTCGTCGCAAGACACGCCAAACCGTGGACTCCTGCAGATCCTCTCGATCCTGCCACCTCGATGGGCGCGGTCGTCGATGCCGACCAGATGAACCGGGTGCTCGGCTATATCGAGGAAGGCCGCCGGGAAGGTGCCAGTATCGCCTTCGGCGGCAGGCGCGCCCGCGAGGAAACCGGCGGAAGCTACATCGAGCCCACCGTCTTCACGGGTGTGAAGAACTCCATGAAGATCGCGCAAGAAGAGATTTTCGGCCCCGTGGTCGTCGCCGTGAGCTTCCGCGACGAGGCGGAAGCCGTGGCGATCGCCAACGACTCGATCTATGGCCTCCAGGCCAATTTGTGGACGCGCGACGTGAGCCGCGCCCACCGGCTGGCCCGCCGCCTCAAGGCGGGCACCGTCGTCGTCAACAATGTGTGGGGTTCGGACATCACCAACCCCTTCGGCGGCTACAAGCAGTCCGGCATCGGGAGAGACAAGTCGCTCCACGCCATGGACAAGTACTGTCAGGTGAAGAACACCTTCATCCAGCTTTAGGCTGGCCTCGAAACGAAACGGCCGGGCGCTGGCCCGGCCGTTCGCTTCGTCTTGACTGCCGTCAGAGCTGCGGCAGTTGCTCTGCCGTCGCCTGGTCGCCGGTCGACTCACCGGTGGTCGATTCCTCGGTAGTCGTTTCCTCCGAGGTCGTTTCCTCGGTGGCCGGCTCTTCTGTCGCCGGCTCCTCGGTGGTCGGCTCCTCTGCCGCCGGCTCTTCGGCCGCAGCCTGCGCGGCGACCTCCTCGATGGCGCCTGCCAGCGTGTCCTTCGCCCAATCCACCATCTCGTCCGTCACCACGGTGTTGGGGCTCGCAGCTTCGGTGAGGGCCTGCTTCAGCGCGTCGTCGCTCGCCGCGGCTTCTGCCTCTTGAGCAGCGGTCTCTGCTTCCGTCAGCGCGGTCTGGGCTTCGGTCACGGCAGCCCCGGCCTCAGTCACCGCCGTCTCCGCCCCAGTCAGCGCGGCCTGGGCATCCATGTAGGACTGGACGGTAGTGATCTGGCCCTCAAGCGCCGCCTTCTGGTCCATGAGTCCCTGATAGGTTGGATCCGCGTCAGTGAGCCCCTGTAGGGCCGTGTTGACCTCTCCGAGGGCGGTGTTGAGATTGCCCATCGTCGTTTGCGGGTCCACTCCCAGCACTTCCGCGGGAAGTGCGTTGTACGCGGTCTCGGCGTCCGTCAATGCAGTCTGCAGCCCCGGCAGTGCCGCCTGTGCATCCAGAAGTGCCTGCTCCGCAGCGGCCAGCGCCTGTTGCGCGGCGGCGACATCCGCCTGCGCCTGCTGTGCAGCCACGACGCTTCCGATATATTCGCGGATTGGCGCCATGCGCGGATCGGCGCTGTTCATGATTCCGTTCACGTTCCGCTTCAGGGAATTGAGGCCCTTGAGCTGCGCGTGGAGGTTCTTGGCCTTGGTTTCCGCCACCCCGGCCTTCTTGGCGCCCTTCGCCTCCTTCTTGCTCACGGAAGCGGTCTGCGCCTTGGTGGCCTTGGTGGCCTTGGTGGACTTTGTTGACTTCGCCGACTTCGTCGTTTTGGACGTCGCGCCGGCCTTGCTCTTCGATCCCGACTTCGTGGATGCGCTCGATTGGGCGCCAGTGTTGCCGCCGGACTTGCCGCCACCATTGCCGCCGCCGTTGCCGCCGCCATTGCCGCCGCCGTTGCCACCGCCCTTGCCAGCAGCGAAAGCCGCTCCGTCGGAGCCGGCGGAGAACGGCGAGAAGACATCGAGGATGGGGCTGAGGGTCAGCATGGTCGCCGCAAGCAGGGCGGCAGGAAGAGTGAGTTTCATGAGTGGGCGCTCCGTTTCAGGTTCGCCGCCACTCTTTCGCCAAGCGATTTAATGGGCGATGAGCGCAACGCTCATCATTTTAGATATTCGTGTTTTTCTATGTTAAGTGGTGCTCCGTCACTTCTTGCGCGTCGGCTTGCGCTCACCCTGAGCCTGGTTCTCGATTTCTGCGTTCAGTTCTGCACCCACCAGCACGATGATGGCGGAGAGCCACATCCAGGTGAGAAAGCCGATGACGGCACCGAGCGAACCATAGGTCTCGTTGTAGTTGGCGAAGTTCGCCGCATACCACGAGAACAGCATGGAGAAGATCAACAGGCCAACGGCCGCCAGCAGGCTTCCGGGCGTTATCCAGCGCCATGGCACGTCCGGCTCCCGGCTGGGGCCATAGCGATAGAGCACCGCCAGGGCGGCGATGCCCAGCCCGAAGATCAGCGGCCAGCGGCCCGCCCAGATCAGGAAATCCACGATCGGTCCCATCCAGAACAGCTCCAGGATGACGGGAACCGCCGCCACGACGGCGATCAGCACGATGATGCCGATGATCGAGGAGAGCGTGAACAGCAGCGAGATAAGGTTGAGCTTGATGAAGCCGCGCTTCTCTTCGACGCTGTAGGCGATGTTGAGGGCATCCATCATGGCTTTCATGGCCGCATTGGCGCTCCACAGGGCGATGACGATGCCGACGCCTGCCGCCAGGCTGAGTTTGCTCTGGTCGCCCTCGGCAATGCGCATCGCCTGTTCGCTTATGATGGACATCGCGCCTTCCGGAAGCAGTCCCTTCAGCATGTCGAGGTGCCGCGCGATGCTCTCAGGCTCGGCGATGAGGCCATAAAGCGATACCAGCACCGTGATGGCGGGAAACAGCGAGAGAAGTCCGTAGAAGGTGACGCCGCCCGCAACCGCCAGCACCCGGTCAGCGCTCACCTGTGAAACGGTGCGCTTCAGGATCGACCACCAGCCGCGCGCTGGGATGTCGGTGGGGGAGTCCGCGCCCGTGCCCGCCGTGCCGCCGGTCCTTCCCGCTTCAGCGGCAGGTTTGGCAGTGTCTGGCGTCCCTCGGGATATATCACTGCCCCTCGTCGGGACGCGATCCAGTGCGCCGTGGATGACGTTCGCCGCCATTCCCAGCAAAGCTGCATAGATCAGGGACGAGAGAGTTGTTGTCGGGCGGCGGGAGGCCGGAGATACATCGCTGGTCATGCGGGCGGGAACGCGCCAGCTACCCACCGGTTCCGCTTGGAAAAGGTGCCGGCCCGGGCAAGTGGATCATGGGGAGGCCTCCCAGCAATCCGGGCCCGGACCGGCGAGCCCGTCGCCTCAGGAGGTGCGGCAGAACCTGAAGCGCTGGGCTAGCCCTCGGTCTGGGAATTTAAGGAAAATGAAGGCCCAAGGCCAGCGCCGCGCATGGTGAACGCCGTGCCGATTGAAACGAGAGTCAATAATTAAGGTAAAGCCGCCAAAACAGCACTTATTTGGACTCGCCTTCCGGTGAGCCGTTATCCTCTGGCAAGTGCATCTCGAGCGGCGGCTGATCGAATTCTGTACCGTCCAGAGGCTCCTCGTCAGGAGCGAGTTCTTCGCCGCTCCTCGGCATCGGCACGTCAAAGCCGGGCGGCAGGTTGGCATCGAGAAGGCCGGCTCCCTTCAGTTCCTGCAGGCCGGGAAGATCGCTCACCTCGTTGAGGCCAAAATGGCTGAGGAAGGCGTCGGTCGTACCGTAGGTGACGGGCCGGCCCGGCGTCTTGCGGCGCCCGCGCATGCGCACCCAGCCGATTTCCAGAAGCATGTCGAGCGTGCCCTTCGATATCGCCACCCCGCGAATGTCCTCGATCTCGGCGCGCGTCACCGGCTGGTGATAGGCGATGATGGCCAGCGTCTCCATCGCTGCCTTGGAGAGCTTGCGCTGCTCCACGGTTTCGCGCCGCAGGATGTAGCCGAGATCATCCGCCGTGCGGAACAGCCACTTGCCCGCCACTTCCACGAGGTTCACGCCGCGATTGGCGTAATTCGCCTGGAGATCGGCAAGAAGGCCGGCCACGTCGGCGCCCTCCGGGAGGAAGCTCGCCACATGCGCGGCGTCGACGGGTTCCGCCGTCGCAAAGAGAACGGCCTCCACGATGCGCAGGTGCTGGTTCCGGTCGGCACGGGGATGACGGGTGATGGAGGCTCCGACGGCCTCGACGGCGTCGGCACGCTCGCCGCCCTCTTCTTCCGCGCCTGCCGCGGCAACGGGAGTTTCATGCGCGATCGCCTCTTCCGTCTCGATTGCGGTTTCGGCCGCAGCGATCTGCGTCTGCATGGTCATCTCCTTCACTCCGTTACGTTCTGCGGCTCACGCCGCATTGGCCGCCCGCCGCTTGAGATAGATCGGCCGGAACGGACCCTCCTGCCTCAGCTCCAGCAGCCCTTCGCGCGCCAGTTCCAGGGTGGCCGTGAAACTCGAGGCGGTGACCGAGCGGCGCATGCCGGGCTCCGCCAGGTATTGCGCCAGCCAGACGTCGAGCGTGCTCCAATCGTCCATCACGCCAACCAGACGCTCAAGCGCATTGCGCGCCTCCTTGATGGACCAGGTCGGGTGGCGCTTGGGCACGTAGATCTGGTGAGCCAGCTTCTTCTTGCGGCGTTCGGCATAGGCCTTGAGGAGATCGATGAGGTTGTCGCCAAATTCCCGCCGGGTGTCGATCACCAGCGGCTCGGGAGCGCCTCTCGCGAAGACGTCACGCCCGAGCACGCTGCGCTTCATGAGGTTTTCGGAGGCCGTGCGCATGGCCTGCAGACGCTGCAGGCGGAAGGCGAGCCGCGCCGCGAGATCTGCGGGTTCGGTTTCCTCCGCCCCCGGTGGCGTGGGAATGAGCAGGCGCGACTTGAGGTAGGCGAGCCAGGCTGCCATGACCAGGTAATCGGCGGCGATCTCGAGCTGCAGTCGGCGCGCGTTCTCGATGAAGCTCAGATACTGTTCGGCGAGCTTCAGGATCGAGATCTGCTTGAGGTCCACCTTGTGGTGGCGTGCCAGTTCGAGGAGCAGATCCAGTGGCCCTTCGAAACCGCCCACATCGACGATCAGGGCGCCCTCATCCGGCACCGCTTCCGCGACGGGCACACGCAACGCCGCATCTCCATCCGGCCAGCTTTCAGCCGGAAGTGCGGGAGCCTGGGTCTGATCCTGTGGGCCGCTCACGAGCGGATGATCCTCTTTCATGCCATCCCTTGATACCAAGGGATGGGGGGTGATTCGTCCTCATGCCACAACTTATCCCCAGTTTCACGGAGAAAGCAGGGCCTCGAGATCCTTGAGAGCCTGTTTCCGGTCAAACACTTGCGGCCGGCGCGCACACTTCAGCGCAGCCCTTGCCCGGGCCAGCGCCCTGCCCCGGAGATGGCCTGCGGCAGCGGCCACCTCCTCCATTTCGGCCATCTCGCCATTGCAGTGCAGCACCAGGTCGCATCCGGCCTCCAGTGCCCGGCGTGTCTTCTCGGCAAAGCTGCCGGAAAGCGCCTTCATCGAGAGATCGTCCGTCATCAGGAGGCCGCCGAAGCCGATTTGCCGCCGGATGACCTGCGAGATCACCTTCTTCGATTGCGTGGCGGGCGACTTTGCGTCGAGCGCCGTGTAGACGACATGCGCCGTCATGCCCATCGGCGCATCCGCCATTGCGGCGAAGGGCGGAAAATCGACGGCTTCGAGTTCGGCCCTGCTCGCCTCGACGACGGGAAGTTCCAGGTGGCTGTCCGCCTGAGCCCTGCCGTGGCCGGGGATGTGCTTGATCACGGGCAACACGCCGCCCTCAACGAAGCCGGACGAATGGGCCCGGGCGAGCGCCATGATGGCTTCGATCCGGCCGGCATAGGCCCTGCTGCCGATGATCTCGTGCGCACCGGGCTGAGGCACGTCGAGGACCGGCACGCAGTTCGCAGTGATTCCACAGGCGATGAGGTCTTCCGCCATCAGACGGCCGATGTTGCGGGCGGTCCGCAAACCCGCGAGCGGCTGACGCGCATAGAGTTCGCCGTAAGCCCGCGCCGGCGGATAGGCTCGCCACTCGGGGCAAGGAGGTCCCAGGCGCTGGACGCGACCCCCCTCCTGGTCGACGAAGACAGGTGCATTTCTGCGACCGACCGCTGCCCGAAAGGCCGCCGTGAGGCTTCGAAGCTGTGCCGGTGACTCGCAATTGCGTTTGAAGAGAATGAGCCCGAAGGGATTTGCCCGGGAGAAGAAGGACGTTTCCTCACTGCTCAGCGACGCGCCGAGACAGCCCGCGATGAAGGCGCCGATGGATGTCATGGAATGCCCCGAAAGCCCAGGAAACCTCAGGGACCTCTCACGATGCAGTCGCTCTCGCCTGCCGAGAACAGGGCACTGCACACCCGGCTGGCATCGCTGCGCGATGCGAGCGGTCCGAGGCCGAGCTGGTAGCGGGTGCTGCCGCCCACGCTTGTCTGGTTGATGCGCTCGGGCAAGCCGCCGATCACGTCCGGATAGGACTGGCTCAGCCTGCTGTATTCCCGCCGTGCCTCGGCCTCGCTGCGGAAGGACGAGAGCTGAATCAGATAACCGCCACCGGTCGAGGCCTGCTGGGTTGCGGTCTCGGCCGGCGGATTGGCCGCCGTCGTCTGCTGGGGCGCTGCGGCGACCTGCGTTCCCTCTGCCACCGTGGCTTCTCCCTCATCCCCACGCCGGAACAGATCCATGATGGTGCGCTTCTTCTTGACGGCGGGCGCTGCCTCGCTGGCCTGAGAAGGGGGCGTTGTGGCCAGCTGGCTTTCGGGAAGCTCGGGCGGAGGGGCGATTTCCGCCGGGGGCACAAGAACGACCGGTGCTGCGCCGAGGTTGTCGAGCGGCTCCTCGGCTGCGGGCTTCTTCTTGGTTTCTGCCTGTTTCTTCTTGGGCGGAGGCGGCGGCGCGGGCTCTTCCGCTACCGTCGCGGCCACTTCCGCATCCGCGACCGGCTCATCCGAAGCTGCGTTCGCTGGCTGCGAGCTGCCTCCGGAAACAAGTGCCGCCCCGTCGGTGGCTTTTTCCGGGGGCGGCAGGGGAAGGGCGGCACTCGACGTGGCTTGCGGCTGCGCGGCAGCTGGCGCGGGAGGGGCGGTTGACCCCTGCTCGGGTTTTGCCGCCGCTGCGGCGATGCGTTCGAGCCCTTGCTGCTCGAGGCTGCCCTGCTGGTCTTCGCCCGGCGGCGGCAGCGGCAGCGGCGGAGGTTCGTCCACCGCGGGCAATCCTCCGGCGGCGCCCTGCTCCGGGGCGTCAGGGGCGGGAATTTGGTTGGCGCCGGCGGGTTCAATGGCGGGCACCTGGTCTGCGGGTTGTGCCTCCGCCGGCTGCACCGGAATTTCTTCCGTGGGCTGCATCTCGCCGCCCATCACTTCCTGCTCTCCGACGATACGGTCGTAGATCTGCTTCTTGGCCGCCGCAGGTGCCTCTCCCCCCGTCCCCTCCGCAGGGGTTTCCGGCGCCACCTTGGCCGGCTCCTCGGGAGCCGAAACCACGGGCACCGAGCCCGAGGGCTGACCTGTGCCCGCGACATTGCCGTTCATCTGCGTGTTGTAGTACCACACCACGCCACCGGTCACGAGCGCTGCTGCCAGCAGAGCGAGCAGCAGCAGCCATGGCCCGCTCGAGCGGCTGGGCTCGTCTCCGAAGCCGTCCTCGCCGTCGCGGTAGGCCGCCTGGTAATCGCGCGCGCTGGCCCGCTGGCGGGGTGTCTCGTCCTCGAAGACCTCGTCGAAATCCTCCTGCGGAGCCCGGCCGCGGGCCGGAGCGGAAGGCCGTCCCAGCCGGGGCACGGCGCGGCCGTCCTCCGGGTGGCGGATCGCCGCGTG
>NZ_JBKBKI010000025.1:37996-56239 GCF_046294715.1 Aestuariivirga sp.
TCGCCATAGTCGCGCGCCTCGCCCGAGCGGGCATAGGGATCGAGCGCTGGCGGACGCCGGGCGGGCACCCGCGAACCGGCATAACTTGGCGCTTCCGAACCAAGGGCGGGGCGGCCGCCACCCGGCGGCTGGAGGCGCGGCGGGGCGGTGTAGCCCGTCGCCGTGTCGATTGGCCGGTAAGGCGGCTGCGGCCGTGCACCAAGGTTCGGCGTTCCGGGCCGCAGGAAAGGAGGTTGGCGCTCTCCGCCCAGGGCGGGACGTGGCGGGGTAAGCGGCGGCCGCTGTTGGTCACCCCCGCGAGGCTCATCGGCAAAACTGAACTTGGGACGCGGGCCCGCACCGGCTGAAGGCTGGGCAGGCGTCGCAGGACGGTTCCCTCCGGCGGGAGCCGGCACGGCGGGGCGTGCCTGAGCCTGGGGCTGAGGCTGGGCCGGCTTGGCAGCGGCGGGCGCCGCTTCGGGGGCGGGTGCAGTCTTGCCCTCGGCCCGTTCGCGCGCGGCCTGCACGCGCTGTTCGGCCAGCTTCTCGGCGGCTGCCCGCTGGGCGCGGAGCTTTTCGGCCAGCGCCTCCTGTACGGCGATGTCAGGCGTGCGGGGGGTCGCGCGGGCAGCGGGAGCGGCTGAGGCAGGCGCCGGACCAGGAGGCGCCGGCTGAGGCGCAGGCCGTGCCGGCGCACGTGGCGCCATGGGGGCCGGCTTCGTCACCGGCTGCGGCGCGCGCGGGGCCGGCTTCGCGGTTCCTGCTGGCGGGGGCTGCCTTGCGGGCTCTTCGCGGAATTCGTCGGACAGCCTGGGCATTTCCTTCGCGCCGATACCGAGACGCTCGCGCCAGTTCCGCTTGTCCGGCCCGGAGCCGTTGCTCGAATTCTGATCCATATGACCTTATCGCCTCTACATCTCTTCGGCGGGCCTCACCCCAAGGATCCGAAGGCCATTTGCCAAAACATATCTAATCGCCCGCAAGAAGGCGAGACGTGTTGTCGTCAGATTCACATCATCCTTCAAAATAAATCGCAATTGCGGCGAGTCTTTGCCCTTGTTCCAAAGCGCGTGAAAATCCCCAGCAAGCTCAAAAAGATAGAAGGCGACCCGGTGCGGCTCATGCGCCGTGGCGGCAGCCTCGACGAGACGCGGATACTCGGCGATCCGCCGCATGATCCCGCGCTCCGCCTCGTCGGCGAGCAGCGTGAAGTCGGGCGAATCGGCGGGCCTGAAGCCCTCCTCCGCGGCGTTGCGCATGACCGAGCAGGTCCGGGCATGGGCATACTGCACGTAGAACACCGGATTGTCCTTGGATTGCTCGGTGACCTTGGCGAAATCGAAATCGAGCGGCGCCTCGTTCTTGCGGAACAGCATCATGAAGCGGACGACGTCCGGACCGACCTCGTCCACCACGTCCCGGAGCGTCACGAACTCGCCGGCCCGTTTCGACATCCGCACCGGCTCGCCCGCCCGGTAAAGCTTGACGAGCTGGCACAGCCTCACGATGACGTCCACAGTCCCCCTGCCGGCAAGCGCTGCCGCAACTGCCTCGAGACGCTTCACATAGCCGCCATGATCGGCGCCGAGCACATATATCAGCTCCTTGTAGCCGCGCCGGATCTTGTTGCGGCTATAGGCGACGTCCGAGGCGAAATAGGTGTAAGAGCCGTCCGACTTGAGGAGCGGCCGATCGATGTCGTCGCCGAAATCGGTGGCGCGGAAGAGCGTCTGCTCGCGGTCCTCCCAGTCTTCCGGCAGCTCTCCCTTGGGCGGCGGCAGCTTGCCCTGATAGACATGGCCGCGAGCCCTCAGATCGGCGATGGTTTCTGCGACTTCACCTGAATCGTGCAGCGACTTTTCCGAGAAGAAGACCTCCTGGCGGATGTTGAGGGCGGCGAGATCCTCCCGGATCAGCGCCATCATCATCTCCATGGTCCTCGCGCGGACGACCGGAAGCCAATCTGCTTCGGGCATGTCCTTGAGCGAGGGTCCGAACGCAGCGGCGAGCGCCTCGCCGACGGGCTTCAGGTACGAGCCCGGATAAAGGCCGGACGGAATTTCGCCGATCGGCTCTCCCAGCGCCTCGAGGTAGCGGAGGAAGGCGGAACGCGCCAGCACGTCCACCTGTGCGCCGGCGTCGTTGATGTAGTATTCCCGCGTCACCTCATAGCCGGATTCGACCAGGAGTTGGGCCAGCGCATCCCCGAACACGGCGCCGCGGACATGGCCCACATGAAGGGGGCCCGTGGGATTTGCCGATACATATTCGACGTTGGCCTTCTTGCCGCCGCCAAGGCGCGAGCGGCCGTAGGCTTCGCCGAGCGCCAGGACGGCCGTCAGCACCCGCGGCCAGACGGAGGATTTCAGCCTGAGATTGATGAAACCCGGCCCTGCGATTTCGACCATGTCGATCTCGGGGTGGCCCCTGAGCCGCATGGCGATGGCCTCGGCAAGCGCCCGCGGCGGCTGGCCGAACGCCTTGTTCAGCACCATCGCGGCGTTGGTGGAAATGTCGCCATGGGAGGCATCGCGCGGCGGCTCCGCCGTCACCCGCGAGAAGTCCAGCGGCTGGGCCACGCCCTGCTCCGCAGCGGCGGCCGAGACGGCCTCGCGGATGACCTGCAGGAACTCGGAAAAGAGGTTCATGTCGACAATTAAACTATTGAATTATTGGACCGCTGGCCCCTAGCGGAAAAGCGGATCGAGGTCAAACAGCCGTTTGTGCTGCTCGAGGGCATAGCGGTCGGTCATGCCGGCGATGAAGTCGCAGACCCTCCGGGCGTGGCGGGCGGGGTCTTTGGGTGAGCCGCCCTCCCGCCAGCCGGGCGGAAGGAGCTCCGGATCGTTGGTGTAGGCCTCGAACAGGGCGGCGATCACGCGCCGCGCGCGCTCCATGATTTGCTCAATCTTTTCATGGCGATACATGCGCTGGTTGAGAAATGACTGAAGGACGCGGTTGTTCTCCTGCATCTGCGCCCCGAAGCAGACGAGTGGTTGATCGAGTTGCCGAACGTCGCCGGAAACATGCAATTTGAGTGTCTTTGCACGTCGTTTGACGTTGTCGATCACGTCGAAGATCATGTCCGACATGACGCGCCGGACCGTCTCGTGCACCACCCGGTCATGGTCGAGGTCGGGGTAGAGCGTGAGCACCCGCGCCAGCGCCTCGCCGGCGAGCGGCACGTCGCCCAGGTCGATCAGGCCGAACAGCCCGGCCCGCAGACCGTCGTCGATGTCGTGGGCGTTGTAGGCGATGTCGTCGGCGATTGCCGCCACCTGCGCCTCCGCCGAGGCGTAGGAATGGAGTTCCAGTTCGTGAACCGCGGCGTACTCGACGATCGCCTCCGGCAGGCCCCACTCGCGATACCGCCCGACCGGATCGCCCTCGCGGTCGACCAGCGGCCCATTGTGCTTCACCAGCCCTTCGAGCGTTTCCCAGGTCAGGTTGAGGCCGTCGAAGGCGGCATAGCGCTTCTCGAGCTTGGTGACGATGCGCAGCGACTGGGCATTGTGGTCGAACCCGCCGTAGGGGCGCATCAGCTTGTCGAGTTCGCGCTCGCCGGCATGGCCGAAGGGCGTGTGGCCGAGATCGTGGGCGAGCGCGAGAGCTTCGGCGAGATCCTCGTCGAGCCCCAGCGCCCGGGCGATCGAGCGGGCCACCTGCGCCACCTCGATGGTGTGGGTGAGGCGTGTGCGGTAGTGATCGCCCTCGTGATAGACGAAGACCTGCGTCTTGTGCTTGAGCCGCCGGAAGGCCTGGGAATGAATGACGCGGTCCCGGTCGCGCGCGAAGGGCGTGCGGAAATCGGCGCCGGTTTCGGGGTGTACGCGCCCCCTGCTCTCCTCGGGAAGGGAGGCATAGGGCGCCGTGAACCGCTGCATGGGAGAATCCGTTGACAAGCTGTGGGATCGCAACAACATACACCAAGATGAGCACGACCATCACCCTGACAGACCGCGCCGCCTCGCGAATCCTCGAGATCCTCGCCCGCGAGCCGGGCAAGAGCGCGCTCCGCATCGCGGTGAACGGAGGCGGCTGTTCGGGGTTCCAGTACGAGTTCGTGCTGGCCGAGCAGCCGGCCGAGGACGACCTGGTGATCGAGCGCGGCGGCGCCAGGGCTCTTGTCGATCCCATGAGCCAGGGCTTTCTCGAAGGGGCCGAGATCGATTTCGTGGACGATCTCATGGGCCAGTCCTTCCGCATCAGGAATCCCAACGCCACCTCCTCCTGCGGCTGCGGCACCAGCTTCTCGATCTGACGGGCCTTGCGGCGCCCCTGCCGGGCCGCCATCATGGCCGCCATGAAGATCGCCACCTGGAACGTCAATTCGATCAAGGCACGCCTCGAGAATGCTCTCGCCTGGCTGAAGGCCGCCGATCCCGATGTCGTGTGCCTGCAGGAACTGAAATGCGAGGACGATGCCTTTCCCTCCCTCGCCTTCGAGGAGCTTGGCTACAACGTCGTCACCCACGGCCAGAAGACCTACAACGGCGTGGCCATTCTCTCGAAACGGAAGCCCGAGGACGTGCGGCGCGGACTGCCCGGAAACGACGAGGACGGCCAGGCGCGCTATATCGAGGCGGTGTTTTCCCGCAAGTCCGGGATGGTGCGCGTCGCCTCCATCTACCTGCCCAACGGCAATCCCGTCGGCACGGAGAAATTCGCATACAAGCTGCGCTGGATGGACCACCTCCACGCCTATGCCAAGGCCCTCCTCACGCTCGAGGAACCCTTCGTGCTGGCGGGCGACTACAACGTGATCCCCACACCCCTCGACGCCAAGAACCCGGATGCGTGGAAGACCGACGCGCTGTTCCAGCCGGAGTCGCGGGCCCGCTTCGGCGCCCTCCTCAATCTCGGCCTCACCGATGCCATTCGCCAGGTCCATGGCGACGCGCCGGGGCTCTACACGTTCTGGGACTATCAGGCGGGCGCCTGGCAGCGCAACAACGGCATCCGCATCGACCACGCGCTGCTCTCGCCACAGGCGGCGGACCTCCTGAAGGATGCATGGATCGAGCGCGAGGTGAGGACGCAGGAGCGCCCCTCCGACCACGTGCCGGTTGTCGTCGAACTCAAATGAAAACCCGCGCGCCTCGGGCGAGGCGCGCGGGTTCAGGTCCTGGGAAGGAAACGCTTACTTCGGGGCCTTGACGCCGAAGGCGGCGAAGGAGGCCTCGAAGGGCTTGAAGGCTTCCTTGGCGGTGTTGAGGTAAAGCTCGTTCATCTTGCTCACCTGGGCGACGACCGCGTCATAGCTCTCCTTGGCGAAGGCCTGCTGGGCCTCGAGCGCCTTGTCGAAGGACTTGACGGCAGCGATCTTCTCGAAGGCAGCCGTGCTCTTCTCGAACGACTTGCGCGAGAACTCGGCGGCCTCCTGGGCCATGGCCTGCATGCCCTTGGTCACGGCGGTGGACGAAGCGACATAGGCCTCGAACCCGTCTTTGCCGAAGGTCTGGAATTCCTCGAATGACTTCATCATGGGCGCGTCTCCGTTTGCCGCTGGGTTATGGCGCCTAATATGTGCACTGCAACATGGATGTCAACTGGTTTTTTGCATTGCAGCAACCCCTCCTTTGGTATGGAACCGGGCCGGGCGGGTTAACGTCCCGCTAACGGCCGCTGGGCAAGAGTGTCATAAGGGGACGAAAAGGCTGGGCAGGCGGGGTGGCCGGTACAGCCTCGTTGTGTTATGGGTCGGCGTCCTTCGTCGGCCACCTGGGTGGAGTGGGAATGCAGAATTCTGGAATTCGCGCCGGAACGGGCGTGCCCGAGGCGTTGAGCGTCATCTGGCGGGCGATGCTCCTGATGCTGATCATCGCCGTCTCGACGAGCCTCGCTGCCGCGCCGGCCGCGGCAAACGCCAAGTTCGCCGCCATCACCGTGGACGCGCGCACCGGCAAGGTGCTCTTCTCCGAGAACGCCGATTCCATCAGGCATCCGGCCTCGCTCACCAAGATGATGACGCTCTATGTCCTCTTCCAGGATCTCAAGAGCGGCAAGCTCAGCCTCGGCACGCCGATCCGCATGTCGAAGCGAGCCGCCGGCATGGCGCCCTCCAAGCTCGGCGTCAAGGCGGGCGGCAGCATCAGCGTCGAGACCGCCATCCGCGCCCTCGTCGTCAAGTCGGCCAATGACGTTGCCGCCGCCGTGGCCGAAACGCTGGAAGGCAGTGAATCGGCCTTCGCCAAGCGCATGACCCGCACCGCGCGCTCTCTCGACATGGCGCGTACCACCTTCGCCAATGCATCCGGCCTTCCCAATCCCGCGCAGGTGACGACAGCGCGCGACATGGCGACGCTCGGCCTGCGGCTGATGCGCGACTTCCCCGAATACTACCCCTATTTCCGCAGCCGCAGCTTCGTTTATGGGGGCCGCACGATCCGCGGGCACAATCGCCTTCTCGGAAGCTACGAAGGCACGGACGGCATCAAGACCGGCTACATCAACGCCTCGGGCTTCAACCTCGTCTCCTCCGTCCGGCGCGGCGACAAGCGCCTGGTCGGCGTGGTGCTGGGCGGCCGCACGGGTGCCTCGCGCGATGCCTACATGAAGAAGATGCTGAGCAAGCAGTTCGGCAAGGCGACGGGCGGCAAGACCATCGCCGCGCTCGCCGGATCATCGAAGGGCGTCGTCGCTTCAGCCGAGCGGGACGAAACGCCCGCCGCCGCCGCGACTGTGGGCGAGGCGCAGAAGGCCGCTCGCAAGGAGGCCGCGGCGAAGAACACGAAGAAGACCGAGCAGGAAACCCAGCCGGCCGCGGAGCCGGAACAGGGCGATGCCGAGGGCAGCATGGCCGACCTGGCTGCACAAGCCGCAACGGAACTGGTGGAGGAGGTGCCGCAGCCTTCCGCCATGCTGACGGACATCCCCGCTCCCGGCGAGAACCAGCCGGGCGAGACGCCCTTCCAGGTGAAGACCCCTTCAGAGCAATTGGCTGACAAGGCAGCGGTGGCCTCGATCTCACCCGCCGTGGATTCCAGCTGGACGATCAATCTCGGCGACTACGCCACCAAGAACGATGCGCAGGCCGTGCTGCAGCTGCTGCGCAAGCGGTCGCCGGACCTGCTCTCCGGCAAGACGGCCCAGACGGTGATGGTGGAGAAATCCGGCGTCGTCACCTACCGGGCGCGCTTCACCGGCTTCGACGAGGCCGCTGCCGCCCTGGCCTGCAAGGCGGCCAAGAAGCACAAGACACCCTGCCAGCCTCAGGGCCCGTCGTGAAGCAGAAGCTCCTTGGCCTCGTTGATCTTGGCCGCGAGATAATCTGACCCTCCCAGATCGGGATGCGCCGCCTTCATGAGGCGGCGGTGGGCCGAGCGCACCTCATCCGCCGTTGCGCCATCCTTCAGGCCGAGAATGGCCAGGGCCTCGGCTTTCGTCATCTTCGTCGACGCGCCGCGCGGGGCGGATTGCCCGTTGCCGCCCCATTTCGCACGCCACTCCGGATGGCTGCGCTCGATCCAGGCTTCGAGCAGCGCCCGGCTCTGGTCGGCAGACGCCGCACATTGCGCGTGGAGCCGCTGTGCCTCTTCGAGGCTCAGGCTGGAGAGCCGCCTCCCCTTGAAGGGCCCGGCGAGGACCTCGCCGTCCATGCGCCCCGAATCGTGGTCGAGCTCCATGGCGAGAAGGCCCGTCGCCACCTTCGAGCTTTGGCCGGGCGTCTTGCGCTGCCAAGGCATGCCGTTCGGAAACACCATCTGCTGGCCCATCAGCCCGAGACCCAGCACGAACAGCGGCATGGCGAGGTTGATCTGGCCCCTGAGCGCCAGCAGGCCGGAAAAGGCGATGATGAGACCACCGCCGATCTTGCGCACGAGCCCGCGCACCTGTGCCGGCTGGGCGTTGGCGAAGGCCTTGATGAGCCACCAGCCGCCGACCACGATCGCCAGTCCGATCAGGAGATTTGCCATGGCTCCCGCCCTTCAGCCGAGCTGCCGGAGCAGCAGCGTCGCCGCCCCGCCCTTCGCCGCCGAATGGTCCGCCAGCGCCTTGTAGCCCCCTGCCGCGTAGACGGCGACGGCAGTGAGAAGTTCGCGGAGAATGCGCGCGGAGTCGCTGCCGAAGCGGAAATAGGCGCCGCGCGTCAGCCGTGCGATCTCGCGGAAGCCCGCTTCCGCCGCAGGATCGTGCCCCTCCTGGAACATGAAGACCGGGAGGCCGAGAAGCCCGATCTCGCCCGCCACATGGGCGAGCGCGTCGATCGGCTCCTCCATCGCATCGCCGACATAGACGCAGGCGTTGACCTTGCCCGCACCCGCTTCGCCGCGCAGATGCTTCAGGACACGGAGGATCTGCGTCTGCCCGCCCATGCAGCGGATGCCGGCCATGAGCCGTGCAAGCGATTGGGTGTCCGGGCTCCACTTCGAGGCGCGGCACTCGCCGTGGCCCCGGAAATAGACCAGCTGGACGTCGAGGCCGCCGACACGGCCTGCCTCCGCGAACATGTCGCCCTGGATCGCAAGCGCCGTATCCCAGCTGTGCTGGCGGCTCATGGTGGCGTCCATGGCGAGCACCAGCCGCCCCCGCCCGCCTTCATGGCCGGGAGCCGGAACCTCACGGACACGGGCGAGGAAGGCTTCGACATCGCCCGCGCCCGGTTCTTCATGGCGCTTGATCCTGGACATCGGCGTCAGGGGCAGCTCGACGGCGCGAGCAGCTTGAGATCGGTGAGCGTGCCGGAGAGCGCAAACTCGCCATAATCGAGCACGAGGCCGGTGGCGACGCCATTCGCGTACATGTCGAAGCTCACCTGGTACTCCGGCGTTTCAGCCTCGCCCTCGAGCGGAAAATAGCTGACGGTGATGGGCCACGACCCCAGCGCCTTGAGGGTCGCAGCCACGGGGTTGGCGACATCGCGCGCGACCGCGCCCGGCGGCTTCTCCCGGCCCACGAAGGAAATCGCGCGGAACGACTTGCCCTCGTCGGAGCCGTCGAAGACGATGCTGGAATCGCGCCCTCCCCCCGCCTCGCCGAGGCTCATCAGGCGCAGCTGGTGCTGCATGGGAAGCGCGGCGCCTGCGGGCACCGTGAAGGTTTCCCCGGGCTTGCTGGAGAGCGTTCCCTTGCCTTCCTTTTCAACCGCGGCGCGGGTCATGCGGATGCGCAGGTCCTCGCGCGCGGCACCATCCACCTTCTCCTTGAGCTGGTGGCGGAAATCGAGCGCGCCCGGCCCCTCGAACGTCGTCGTCTGCGTGTCGATGAGGGTGACCTCGCCCTCCTTCGGGCGGTACTTGGTGGCCATGCGGAAACTCACCGTGTAGCCCTCGCAGCTCGACCCCTCGATCTCGAAGGCGAGCCGGCCGCTGGCCGACTGCAGCGAGGAGCCATCCTCGGCCCGCAGAAGGCGCAGGTCGTACAGGGCGCGGTGGGGCACCACCGTCGCGGCCTCGGCGGCCGGCGCCAGAAGCAGGACACACAGAAGCAGAACGGTGCTTTTCAAACTTGCATCTCCATGGCCGGGATGTTCCAATGGCGGCTTCCCCGCAACCTTAACATAATTATCTGAAAACAAGAGGCAATGATGGCGGCAGCAGGGCCGGAACGGGCGCGCATTCTGGTGACCCGGAAGATGATGCCGGATGCCGAGCGGCGGATCGCCGCCAGCTTCCGGGCGAGCCTCAATCCGGACGACCGGCCGATGAGCCCTGCGGAGATCCTCGCCAGGGCGGCGGAGCATGACGGCATCCTGCTCACCTCCTTCGACAAGCTGGGGCCTGATTTCATCCCGGCCCTTCCACCCTCCATCCGCATCATCGCCACCCATTCGGTGGGCTACGACCATCTCTCGATTCCCCAGGCGCGGGAGAAGGGCATCGCCGTCACCAACACCCCCGGCGTCCTGACGGACGCCACGGCCGACATCGCGCTGCTGCTGATCCTCGGTGCTGCCCGCGGCGCCTCCTGGGGCGACCGCATGGTGCGCGAGAACCGCTGGGGCGACACCACCCTCGTCTCCCCCCTGGGGCATGACGTTTCCGGAAGGAGGCTCGGGATCCTGGGCATGGGGCGCATCGGCCAGGCCGTGGCGAAGCGTGCCAGGGCCTTCGGCATGGCGCTCCACTACCATTCGCGCAGGCCGGTTGCCGCAGGCGACGAGCATGGCGCCCGCTACCATGCCCGCTTCGAGGACATGCTGCCCCACTGCGATTTCCTTTCCATCAACTGCGCCTCAACGCCCGAGACGCGCGGCATCGTCAATGCGGCCTCGATCGCCCTGCTGCCCGACGGCGCCATCGTGGTGAACACCGCGCGCGGCGACATCGTGGACGACGATGCGCTGATCGGGGCGCTCGCCTCCGGCAAGCTCGCCGCCGCGGGCCTCGACGTGTTCCGGGGGGAGCCGCGTATCGACCCGCGGTACCGCGCGCTCGACAACGTGTTCCTGCTTCCCCATATCGGCAGCGCCACCCCCGGCACGCGCAGCGCCATGGCGCATAAATGCATCGACAATCTCGAGCAGTTCTTCAGGGGCGAGCGCCCGGCCGATCTCCTGACGTGAGGCCCTGCCATGCCGGAAGGGCATGCGTGGCTTGACCCCTCTTTCCGGAGCGTCCAATCTGGCGCCACCTGAACAGCATGGCGGCCCGCGCCACCCCGCGCGGGCTGGCCTTTTTCGAGAAGAGGAGTGAGGAATGGGTCAGATCGACAGGCGGCTCGCGGAACTGGGCATCACCCTGCCGGAGGCGGCGAAGCCCGTGGCCAACTACGTGCCCTGGTCGCGGACCGGCAATCTCGTGTTCATCTCCGGTCAGGGACCGATCGAGAACGGCAAGGTCGCCTATCCGGGCTGCCTCGGGGTGGACGTTTCGCTCGAGGACGGGGCGAAGTCCGCCCGGCTCTGCGCCCTCAACGTCGTCGCGCAGCTCAAGGACGCCTGCGGCGGCGACCTCGACCGGGTGAAGCGCATCGTGAAGCTCGTGGGCTTCGTCAATGCATCGCCCTCCTTCAAGGACCACCCGAAGGTGATCAACGGCGCCTCCGACCTGATGGTGGAGATCTTCGGCGACAAGGGCCGCCACGCCCGCTCCGCCGTGGCCTCGCCCTCGCTGCCGATGGGCATTTCGACGGAGGTCGAAGCCATCGTGGAGGTGGAATAGGGATGGACCGGCTCGCCGCCGGGCGCGCGGCGGATTTCATCCTGGCACGCCCCATCGCCCATCGCGGGCTGCACGACATCGCGAAGGGAATCGTGGAGAACACCTCCTCCGCCTTCCAGGCGGCGCTCGATCACGGCTATGCCATCGAATGCGATCTTCAGATCACGAAGGACGGCGAGGCGGTCGTCTTCCATGACGAGACGCTGGAGCGCCTCACGCAGGCCGCGGGCCGCGTCAAGGACCTCACCGCCGCCGAGATGAAGCAACTGGCCATCCGCCATTCTCAGGACCATGTGCAGACGCTCGCGGAGCTGCTGGAGCAGGTGGCGGGCCGGGTTCCGCTCATCATCGAGCTGAAATCGCACTGGGATGGCGAGGAACGGCTGGCGGCGCGGGCATTGGAGGTGTTGAAGGACTACCCCGGGCCCCACGCGCTCATGTCCTTCGATCCCGATGCGGTGGCCGCGGTGCGCCGGCTCTCGCCCCAGACCATCCGCGGCATCGTGGCCGAGCGCGCCTTCGATTCCTATTACGATGCGCTGCCGCTGGCGAAGCAGATCGAGCTCCGCACCTTTTCGCATGTGGAGCGAACGAGGCCGGATTTCGTGTCCTTCTATTTCGACGAGCTGCCCTGGGCGCCGGTCTCGGCCCTTCGCGCTTCGGGAAAGCCGGTGATCACCTGGACGATCCGCTCGCCCCAGCAGGCGTGGCGGGCGCGCCGCCATTCGGACCAGATCACCTTCGAGGGGTTCCTCGCCTGAGATGCTGAAGGCCGTTTCCAGCGCCTTGTCCATCAAGCGGGAGGACTGGGACCGCCTCGCCAATCCGGCCGACGCCGAGTTCAACCCCCTCGTCGGCCACGACTTCTTCCGCTGCCTCGAAGAGTCCGGCTGTGCGGTGGCCAAGACCGGCTGGGCGCCGCGGCACCTGGTCATGGAAGATGGCGAGGGACGCCTCACCGGCATCGTGCCCTGCTACCGGAAGCGCCACTCCTATGGCGAATATGTCTTCGACCATGGCTGGGCCGACGCCTTCGAGCGTGCCGGCGGGCGCTACTATCCGAAGCTGCAGGTCTCGGTGCCCTTCACCCCCGCGACCGGCCCCCGCCTCTTCGCGGCATCCGAGGCGGAACGGCGCGATCTTGCCTCCGGCCTCATCGCGCTGTGCACGGAGGAGAAGGCATCCTCCGTGCACATCACCTTCCTGCCGGAAGCCGACTGGGCAGCACTCGGCGGAAGACTGTGGCTCCAGCGCACCGACATCCAGTTCCACTGGCTGAACCAGGGTTTTGCCTCCTTCGAGGAATTCCTCGCCGGTCTCTCATCCCAGAAGCGCAAGAACATCCGCAAGGAGCGCGCCTCGGTCGCGAAAGCCGGAATCCAGCTTCGGGCGCTGACCGGAGCGGAGATTCAGGAGAAGCACTGGGACGCCTTCTACGCCTTCTACATGGACACCGGGGCCCGGAAATGGGGCTCCCCCTACCTCAACCGGGACTTCTTCAGCCTCATCGGCCAGGCCATGGCCCAGCACATCCTGCTCGTCATCGCCGAACGCCAGGGCCGCATGATCGCGGGTGCGCTGAACTTCATCGGCTCGCACGCGCTCTACGGCCGCAACTGGGGCTCGCTCGAATATCACGACAACCTGCATTTCGAGACCTGCTACTACCGGGCCATCGACTTCGCGATCGCCCGCAGGCTGCCGCGCGTCGAGGCCGGCGCCCAAGGCGGCCACAAGCTGGCGCGCGGCTATCTTCCGCAGAAGACCTACAGCCTTCACTATCTCGCCCACCCGGGGCTGCAGCGCGCCGTCGCGAACTATCTCGAATCCGAGCGGCGCGGCATCGACCAGGAGAAGGAGGCCCTTGCGGCCCATTCGCCGTTCCGGCAGGAACAGGACTTCTGAACGGGTGAAACCATGAGCTACGACACCAACAACGTCTTCGCCAAGATCCTGCGCGGCGAGATACCCTGTCACAAGGTCTATGAGGACGAGCACACGCTGGCCTTCATGGACGTGATGCCGCAGGCCGACGGCCACACGCTGGTCATCCCGAAATCTCCCTCGCGCAACCTGCTCGACGCCGACCCGGCAACGCTGGGGCCGCTCATGGCGACGGTGAAGAGGGTGGCCGAGGCTGCGCGCAAGGCGTTCGGCGCCGAAGGCATCCTCGTTCAGCAGTTCAACGAGCCGGCTGCGGGACAGACCGTGTTTCATCTCCATTTTCACATCCTTCCCCGCAGCGCCGGCGTCTCGCTCCGCCCGCACACCGGCAAGATGGCCGATCACGCGCTGCTCGCACGGCACGCCGAGCTGATCAGGGCCGCACTGCAGGGTTGATCGAAATCAAGGAGCGGCCTTCGGGGCTCTGGCTAATGTCTGCGCGAAACGAGGAGACAGACATGAATCACAAGCACCGCAAGGTCCTCCACAGCCTATTCAGCCACCCCATTCCCAGCAACATCCATCTCCACGAGGTGGAATCGGTGTTCAAGGAGATGGGCGCGGATCTGAGCCACTCGGGCCATGGACGGCTTCTGGTGAACATGAAGGGCAAGACCGCGACCTTCCACGGCGCCGACCATGGCCTGTCCAAGGACGAGGTCCACAACATGAAGAAGTTCATCGAGTCCTGCGGCGTCGAGCCGGGGCGCGATTACCCACTTTGAGTCCGTAGGCGTACTTCCTCCCTGTAGCCTTGGGACCGGAATCTCCGGTCCCATTTTTCATTGGCGGCGATCAAAGGGCGGCGGCCAAGAAAAAAGGCCCGGTCTTCACCGGGCCTTTTCGCTTTCCGTGGTCCGGGGCCTTACTCGGCCGCCGGAAGCTCGCTGGCCTTTGCCTGTTCCTCGAGGATGAGCGTGTCGCGCTTGTCCGCCACCTGCTTGAGGCGCGAAAGCATGCCGCCCGTTCCTGCCGGAATGAGGCGGCCCACGATGACGTTCTCCTTGAGGCCCTCCAGCGTATCCACCTTGCCGATGATGGAGGCTTCGGTGAGCACGCGGGTGGTCTCCTGGAAGGAGGCGGCCGAGATGAAGGAGCGCGTCTGCAGCGAGGCCTTGGTGATGCCGAGCAGCACGGGCTTGCCCGTGGCCGGCCGCAGCCCTTCGGACTCCAGCTTGGCGTTCTCGTGGTCGAGTTCCTCGCGGTCCACCTGCTCGCCGACCAGCAGGGTCGACTCGCCCGAGTCCGTGATCTCGACCTTCTGCAGCATCTGGCGGACGATCACCTCGATGTGCTTGTCGTTGATGTTCACGCCCTGCAGACGATAGACTTCCTGGATCTCGTTGACGAGGTAGGATGCGAGCTCCTCCACGCCCTTGATGTCCAGGATGTCGTGCGGAGCCGGGTTGCCGTCCATGATGAACTCGCCCTTCTCGATGAAGTCGCCCTCCTGGACGGGCAGATGCTTGCCCTTGGGGATGAGATACTCCACCGCCTCCGCGCCGTCCTCCTGAGGCACGATGCGGATGCGGCGCTTGTTCTTGTAGTCGCGGCCGAATTCCACCCGGCCCGAGATCTCCGCGATGATCGCGTGATCCTTGGGCCGCCGGGCCTCGAACAGCTCCGCGACGCGCGGCAGACCGCCGGTGATGTCACGCGTCTTGGCGCTCTCGAGCGGGATACGGGCCAGAACGTCACCGGCGGTGACCTTCGCACCCGGATCGACCGAGAGAACGGCGTCCACCGACAGCAGGTAGCGCGCCTCGCCGCCACGGGCGAGCTTCTGCACCTTGCCGTCCTTGCCCTTGATGACCATCGCGGGCTTGAGGGACGAACCGCGCTGGTTCGAGCGCCAGTCGATGATGACGCGGTTGGTGATGCCGGTGGCCTCGTCCGCCACCTCGTTCACCGACACGCCCTCGACGACGTCCTCGAATTCCACCGTGCCTTCGACTTCCGTCATCAGCGGACGCGTATAGGGGTCCCACTCGGCGAGGCGCGTGCCGCGCTTCACCTTGTCGCCCTCGTCCACGAACAGCCTGGTGCCGTACCCAAGCTTGTGGACCGCGCGCTCGGTGCCGTTCTCGTCGACCAGCACCAGGGCGGAGTTGCGGCCCATGACCATCAGGCGGCCGGAGGCATCCTTCGCCACGTTCTTGTTGCGGATGACGATCTTGCCGTCGGCGTTGGCTTCGATGAAGGACTCGTTCAGCACCTGCGCAGTGCCGCCGATGTGGAAGGTGCGCATGGTGAGCTGCGTGCCCGGCTCGCCGATCGACTGGGCGGCGATGACGCCCACCGCCTCGCCGAGGTTCACCGGCGTGCCGCGCGCGAGGTCGCGGCCATAGCACTTGCCGCAGACGCCGAACTTCGTCTCGCAGGTCAGCACCGAGCGGATGCGGAGCTCGGCGATGCCCGACTTCTCGATCCGCTCGACATGCGACTCCATGATCTCGTTGCCGGCGGCAACGATGATCTCTCCCGATGCCGGATCCGTCACGTCCGTCGCCGCGGTGCGGCCCAGAACGCGGCTTCCCAGCGAGGCGATGATCTCGCCCGCATCGATGATCGGCCGTGCGGTGATCGATGCCTTGGTGCCGCAATCGGCTTCCGAGATGATGGCGTCCTGCGCCACGTCCACGAGACGGCGGGTGAGATAGCCCGAGTTCGCGGTCTTGAGCGCGGTGTCGGCCAGCCCCTTGCGGGCGCCGTGGGTCGAGTTGAAGTACTCGAGCACGGAGAGGCCTTCCTTGAAGTTCGAGATGATCGGCGTCTCGATGATCTCGCCCGAAGGCTTGGCCATCAGGCCGCGCATGCCGCCGAGCTGCTTCATCTGCGCGGGCGAGCCGCGCGCACCCGAGTGGCTCATCATGTAGATGGAGTTGATCGGCTTCTCGCGTCCGGACTTCTCGTCAGGCTGCACGGCGGAGATGCGCGCCATCATCTCCTCGGCCACCTTGTCGGTGGTCTTGGCCCAGGCGTCCACGACCTTGTTGTACTTCTCGCCCTGGGTGATCAGGCCGTCGATGTACTGCTGCTCGAACTCCTTCACGAGCTCGCGCGTGGCGCCGACGATCCTCTCCTTCGTCTCGGGGATGACCATGTCGTCCTTGCCGAAGGAAATGCCGGCCTTGTAGGCGTTGTAGAAGCCGAGGCTCATGATGCGGTCGCAGAAGATGACCGATTCCTTCTGTCCGCAGTGGCGGTAGACGGCGTCGATCATGCGCGAGATGTCGCGCTTGGTCATGAGCTTGTTGCAGAGGTCGAAGCTGATGCCGATGGACTTCGGCAGCAGCTCGCCGATCTTCATGCGGCCCGGCGTCGTGTCCACGATGCGGTTAACGCGGCGGCCCTCGGCATTCACCTCGGCCACGCGGCCCTTGATCTTGGTGTGCAGCGTGATGACGCCCGCGGCGAGCGCGTGATCGATCTCGGCCATGTTGCCGAAAGCCTTGCCCTCGCCGGGCTCACCCTTGCGCATGATCGAGAGGTAGTAGAGCCCGAGCACGATGTCCTGCGACGGCACGATGATCGGCTGTCCGTTGGCCGGATGCAGCACGTTGTTGGTGGACATCATCAGCACGCGCGCCTCGAGCTGAGCCTCGAGCGACAGCGGCACGTGAACGGCCATCTGGTCGCCGTCGAAGTCGGCGTTGAAGGCGGTGCAGACGAGCGGGTGCAGCTGGATGGCCTTGCCCTCGATCAGCACCGGCTCGAAGGCCTGGATGCCGAGGCGGTGCAGCGTCGGCGCACGGTTGAGGAGCACCGGATGTTCGCGGATCACCTCGTCGAGGATGTCCCAGACCTCCGGCTTCTCCTTCTCCACGAGCTTCTTGGCCTGCTTCACCGTGGCCGAGAGGCCCTTCGCGTCGAGGCGCGAATAGATGAAGGGCTTGAACAGCTCCAGGGCCATCTTCTTGGGCAGGCCGCACTGGTGCAGCTTGAGCTCCGGGCCGACGACGATCACCGAGCGGCCGGAATAGTCCACGCGCTTGCCGAGCAGGTTCTGGCGGAAGCGGCCCTGCTTGCCCTTGAGCATGTCGGCCAGCGACTTCAGCGGGCGCTTGTTGGCACCCGTGATCACGCGGCCGCGGCGGCCGTTGTCGAACAGCGCGTCGACCGCCTCCTGCAGCATGCGCTTCTCGTTACGGACGATGATGTCCGGCGCACGCAGCTCGATCAGCCGCTTCAGGCGGTTGTTGCGGTTGATGACGCGGCGGTAGAGATCGTTGAGGTCGGACGTCGCGAAGCGGCCGCCATCCAGGGGAACGAGCGGGCGCAGTTCCGGCGGGATGACCGGGATCTGCGTCAGGATCATCCATTCCGGGCGGTTGCCGGACTCGATGAAGCTCTCCACCAGCTTGAGGCGCTTGGCGATCTTCTTGGGCTTCAGGTCGCCCGTGGCGTTCTTCAGTTCCTCGCGCAGCTGGTCACGCAGCTGCTCGAGATTGATTGACATCAGGATGTCGCGGATGGCCTCGGCGCCGATGCCCGCGGTGAACGCGTCCTCGCCATAGTCCTCCTGCGCCTTGATGTACTCGCTCTCCGAGAGAAGCTGGTGCAGCTTCATCGGCGTGAGGCCGGGCTCGAGCACGATGTAGCTCTCGAAGTAGAGGATGCGCTCCACATCCTTCAGCGTCATGTCGAGCAGCATGGAGATGCGGCTCGGCAGCGACTTCAGGAACCAGATGTGGGCAACGGGAGCGGCGAGCTCGATGTGGCCCATGCGCTCGCGCCGGACCTTCGAGAGCGTCACCTCAACACCGCACTTCTCGCAGATGATGCCCTTGTATTTCATCCGCTTGTACTTGCCGCACAGGCACTCGTAATCCTTCACCGGCCCGAAGATGCGGGCGCAGAACAGCCCGTCCCGCTCCGGCTTGAAGGTGCGGTAGTTGATGGTCTCGGGCTTCTTGATCTCGCCGAAGGACCACGAGAGGATCTTTTCGGGGCTCGCGATCGAAATGCGGATCTGATCGAAGGTCTGGGCCGGCGTTGCCGGGTTGAAGACGTTCATGACCTCTTGGTTCATCGGTCACTTCTCCTTTTCGCGGGATATCCCCCGCAGGGTGTTCTTAGAGCGGATGTGACTGGCGGCGGGGAGCGCGGAACGCCCCCGCCCCGACGCTTTAACCGGAAATCTGCTGCTGCGAATTCTGGAGCTCCACATTGAGACCGAGCGAGCGCATTTCCTTAACGAGCACGTTGAAGCTTTCGG
>NZ_JBKBKI010000026.1:0-56118 GCF_046294715.1 Aestuariivirga sp.
ATGCTTCATCTCGTGACGGATCATCGCTTCGGTCACGATGCCCTTCTCGTAGCATTCCTTCAGAAGGCCGAAGAACAGCCGCTCCTGGTTCGGATCCGGATGGCGGTGGTAGGTACCCAGCATGCCGTAGTCGCCGAACAGCGCCCGGCGCACGCGGTGGTACAGATTCTTCGGCGTGAGAGATCCCTTGCTCTCCGGCGGCCGGAAATCTACCGGCAGGCCGGATTTCCACGGCTGGGTCTGGCGCTTGGTGTTGTGGATCATGCGGGTTTCAGGGGTGAGCTTGTCGAAGTCGTTCCAGTAGGTTTCGAGGAGGCCGATCGAGCTCTGATCCTCCATTTGCAGCGTGATCCACTTCATGTAGTCGCGCTCGAAGCGGAACATCTCTTCGAAGTTTTCCCTCACCTTCCAGTGGGTGAGCTTGGCATTGTCCAAAACCATCACGCTCGAAGCCCAGACCTCTTGCTTTCCGCCCACGCGATGGCGCGCCAGAATTGCCTTGCCCTGCATGTCGCGCTGGAAGAGCTCCGTGACGTCGCTGATGCAGAACACGTCCGGGTCCACCACGATGGATCGGCCCTCGTAGCCCATGAGTTCCGGCGGCGTGAAGCGTAGAACCGTGAAGGACTGCAGGTCCTCGTTGAGCCATTTTCGCTTCAGACCGTCGCGCAGATAGAGTTGGCCCTCATGCGAGCGCAAATAGTCGAAATCCTTGGTCTCGACGAGCTTCACGTCGAAGGTCGAAGGATCGGATGCGAAACGCTCGAAGGAATACTTCGATACGATCGCGCCGACGATCTGCTTCTCGTTGGTGTGGATGAAGACGCAGGGCTTCATGGACGGTCATCCTTCTTTCGAATGAAGGCCCATTAGCAAATCGGGGCGCTCTGCTCAATCTCCGTGGAGGGCAATTCTTCTCAGGCGCTCCACGACCTTGGGTGTGTCGTCAGCAGGCGGCAAGGATGCCTGCGGCAGGCTCTCGCCCAGGCGGATCGCGTGCCCGCCGCGGATGAGGAAATCGGCGGCTGCCCCGAGGTCCCGGGAACCGGGGCGAAGGAAAGGGCGGGCGAGACGGCGCCAGAGCGATACCTGCTCCGGCGGCTCTGCAATGGCCAGCGGACGGCCCAGACGAGCCACCTCCGTCAGCATCGAGAGGCTGTCCGCCGTCACTGTGAAGCTGTCGCCATGGGCGAGGAGGCCGAAATAGGGATTGTCCGCCGCACCCTCACGCCAGCGATAGAGCCTGTCCTGCGGCCTGAGCGCTCTTGCCACTGCCTCCGCCGCATCGGCGGGGGTGCGGCGCGAGGTGCTCACGTAGATCGAGCCGTCCCGGGCAAAGCCCTCCTGCATGCGGCGCAGGGTCTTTGTCACAAAACCCGCGTCGAGCCTGCGTGCACCCATGTCGCCGCCAAGCAGCAATACATGAAGGGGGCGGAGGAGGTCCTCGAAAGTGGAAGCGAAGTCCTGGCGCGCCTTGTTGACCCGTGCGGGGTCGGCCGCGATCAGCGGCAAGCCGATACGGCAGACGCCGGGGCCGTCGGGGAAGCTGTAATAGGCCGGAACGACCACCAGGTCGAAATCCGCCGCTCGGCCCTTGGGTGCATTGAAAAGGGCGATCCGGGTCTTGCCGCCGGACTGCTGCTTGATCCACAGCGCCGCGAGCGACAGCCGCCTTCCGATGGTGATGACGAGATCGGGCCAAGGTGGCGAAAACGTGTCCGAGGCCGCGAGTTCGACGATATGAAGTGAAGGCTCGACCTTCGGCTTTGCCGTCTCGAACTCCGGCCGAAGCACGATCCGCTTCACCTCGAAGGGCAGGTCCATGGCACGGGCGGCGCGCAGGACCTGGGCATTGTCACCCGTCTTTCCGCCGGTGAGCACCCAGATGAGGGGCAAGCCTAGCGCCTCCGGAACCGCCAGCCGGGCTGCACGCTCTCGACCATCATCATCTCCGCGATGTTGTCATGGGTGAGAATGCCGACGGGCCGTCCTTCGGCGTCGATCACCACCTCCGCCTTCACGCCACGGCCCCGCATCGCGGTGAAGGCATCGATCAGGGTCTGCTCGGCGCGAAGCGGTTCGGACGCGCGCATGACCTCGCCCACTGAAACGGCGGAGCCGCGGTCCCGGAGGCCGAGGATCATGGCGTCGCGATCAAGGAGGCCGACGATCCGGGAGCCGGCATCGAGCACAGGGTACTCCTTCTGCGGCGAGGAGAGCAGCGCCTCGATCGCCCGGGTCAGCGGCTGGGTGGACTCGAGCAAAATGGGGGAGGGCTCCATCGCATCCCGAACCCGGAGCTGCGAGGCAAATCCAGTGAAGGATGACTGCTGTTCCTCCGCAGTCGCGGCGAAATAAATGAAGATGCCGATGAGCATCAGAATCGGGTTGTAGAACAGCCCCAGGAGCACGAAGAGGAAGGCGAAGCCCTGACCGATCCGCGCCGCGAGAGCGGTTGCCCGCTGCGACCCCATGTTCATGGCGAGCAGAGCTCTCAGCACCCGGCCCCCATCCATCGGGAAGGCAGGGATGAGATTGAACAGCACCAGCGTCACGTTCACGATGAGGAGCCGCTCCGCCAGGGTGGACGATTCGAAGTGGGCCGCGGTGGCGGTGTCGATGGCGAGGCCGAAAGCTGCCATCAGCAGAAGCGCGATCGCCACGTTCACCAGCGGCCCGGCAATCGCCACCAAGAGTTCCTGCGCCGGCTTCTGCGGCATGCGCTCGAGGCTGGCGATGCCGCCGATGGGAGAGAGGATCACCTGCGGCGTGCGGATGCCGAAACGCCGCGCCATGGCGATGTGGCCGAACTCGTGGAGCGTCACGCAGAGGAAGACCAGCAGGATGAAGGAGATCGAATCCAGCGCTGCAGCCGGCCCACCCGCCATGTAGTCGGCGACCCCGATCCACACCAGGAACAGAAGGAATGTGAAATGCAGCCGGATGTCGGTTCCGGCGATGCGACCTATGGTGAGAGACCAGCCCATGGACCTTAAATACCCGAGACCGGGCCCAGTTCAAAACCGAAGCTTCAAGTTCCCGGGAATTCGTCTCTTCTCCATGCCTGCGAGGCTCACAGCACCGGCCGCTTCCTTTTGTCGCCGTACCAACCTCCGACCGCCTTTTCGTAGGCGAGAGCGGCCCTGAACACACGGGCATCGTCCCAGGTGCGGCCGACGATCTGGATGGCGGTCGGCACTGCCGTAGCCGCATGGCCCGTGGGCACGGACAGAACCGGGCAGTTGTGCAGCATGTTGAACTGGTGCGTCATCACCCATCCATACTCGGGATCGACCTTGCGACCAGCCACAGTGAAGTTGGGGTCGTAGGGATCGTGGTCGGCCCTGACCGCCGGTGCGTTGTTGGTGGGACAGATGAACACGTCGTGCCCGGCGAGGACCGGCCCCAGCGTCTGGTACATGCGATGCGCCTGCTCCCAGGACTTGTGGACGTCGTCGATGTTGCTCGATGACTTGGCGATATCGGCGAACTTCAGGGCATAGTCGGTCATCAGGTCGGCATTCTGCTTCTGCTGCCACACCGTCATGCGCCCGAAATGCATGGTGTTGTACCAGTGCATGCCGTTCCGCTCGACGTCCCCCGTCCAACCGAGATCGACCTCCTCCACCTCGGCGCCGAGCTTCCTGAACACGTCCAGTGCCGCCATCATGTTCCGGCGCACTTCGTCCTCGACCGGCACGTAGCCGAAATCGACGGAATAGGCGATCTTCATGCCCCTGATCGCCGCAGGCTCGGTGGGCAGCCGCACCTTCTGGCGGATCGAGTCATGGTCGAGGGGATGCGGGCCAGAGGTAATGTTCTGCATCAGCGCCGCGTCGGCCACGCTGCGCGTCATAGGGCCGCAATGGTTGAAGCGGTCGAAATTCGCGGGCGGCCCGTCGGGGTTGCGGCCGTGCGGCGGCTTGAAGCCGACGATGCCGCATGCGGCAGCGGGAATGCGGATCGAACCGCCGATGTCGGTTCCGGTGGCGAGCGTGGTGAGACCGGCTGCAAGCGCCGCGCCGGACCCCCCGGAGGAACCGCCCGGTCCCCACACGGTGTTCCAAGGATTTCGCGTGACACCCCAGATTCTCGAGGCCGTGATGCCGGAGAGACAGAATTCCGGGGTCGTCGTACGGGCGAAGATGTTGGCGCCTGCCTTCTCGAGGCGCTCGATCATGGGGTCGGAATGCTCGTCAACCCAGTCCTTGAAAATAAGCGAGCCCTGTGTGGTGCGCTTTCCCGCCACACGCTGCACGTCCTTGACCGCCAGCGGAATGCCTTCGAGCGGACGCGTCCTGGCGCCGCGCTTCATGTAGCGCGACTCTGCGGCGCGAGCCCTGGCCAGCGCCTCCTCGAAGTACCGGTCGGCGAAGCAGTTCACCTTCGGATTGACGCGTTCGGCGCGTGTGATGAGCGATTGGAGAAGTTCGACCGGCGAAAGCTTCCGCTTCTTGAAAAGCTTCAGGGCCTCCGTCGCGGAGAGATAGCAGACATCATCGTTATTCATGGACAAAACTCATGGTGAGGCGCTAGGGAGTGCGCCAGTAGAGCAGGATCAGGGGAGAGATGTCCATGGCCGGAAGGCTTTCTGGAAAAACGGCGATCGTTACATCCGCAGGTCAGGGGATCGGCCGGGCATCCGCCATTTGCATGGCGCGCGAAGGTGCGAAGGTCTGGGCCACGGACATCAACGCCGAGGCGCTTGCCTCGCTCGCCGCCGAACAGGCGGGGATAGAGACTTTCACCCTCGACGTGCTGAAGCAGGACCAGGTGGATGCCGCCGCCTCCCGCGTGGGCACGCCCGACATCCTCTTCAACTGCTCGGGTCATGTGCATGCCGGCACCATCATGGAGACCGACGACAAGGCCTGGGACTTCTCCTTCGACCTCAACGTCAAGGCTCATTACCGCATGATGAAAGCCTTCATGCCGGGCTGGCTGTCGCGCGGGAACGGCGTCGTGATCAACATGGCCTCAGCTGCTTCCTCGATCAAGGGCGTGCCCAACCGCTTTGTTTACGGCGCCACCAAGGCCGCCGTCATCGGCATGACCAAGGCGCTCGCAGCAGACTATACATCCAGGGGCATCCGCGTGAATGCCATCTGCCCGGGCACCGTCGAAAGCCCCTCGCTGATGGATAGGCTGAAGGCCACGGGTGATTTCGAGGCTGCAAAGTCAGCCTTCATCTCGCGCCAGCCGATGGGACGCATGGCACGGTCCGAGGAAATCGGCATGCTGGTGGTCTATCTGGCAAGCGATGAGGCTGCCTTCGTCACCGGCCAGACCTTCGTGATCGACGGCGGCTGGTCGATCTGAGCCATTGCCAGGCCTTGTCCTGCATGGCCGTCGCGTCACATCGGCTTTGTCGCTGAACCCATTGGCAAGACGGCAAATCTCGGCATAGGATGGAAATCGCAACCGGCATGAAGACACGGCGCGGGGAGGGAATATCTTGGCAGCGGGCCAGACCGCCATCGAGGCGAAAGGCGTCACGAAACTATTCCAAGGGGCGGGGCAGGACGCCGTCAAGGCTCTCGACAACGTCTCGGTGTCGATCCGGGAGAACGAGTTCTTCACGCTTCTGGGGCCATCCGGCTGCGGCAAAACCACGCTGCTGCGCCTGATCGCCGGCTTCGACTTCCCGACCGAAGGCGAGATCCTGCTCTACGGGGAGAACATCGCGCCCCTGCCGCCCTACAAGCGGCCGGTCAACACCGTGTTCCAAAGCTATGCGCTGTTCCCGCACATGACCGTGGGGCAGAATATCGGCTTCGGTCTCGAGATGCTGGGCAGGCCCAGGGCCGAGATCGATGCGCGGGTGGGTGAAATGCTGAGGCTCGTGCGCATGGAGGAACTCAGGAACCGGCGCACGAGCCAGATCTCCGGGGGCCAGCAGCAGCGGGTGGCGCTGGCGCGCGCACTTGCCCCCAGCCCCAAGGTGCTGCTGCTCGACGAACCGCTCTCTGCCCTCGATTACAAGCTCCGCAAGGACATGCAGATCGAACTGAAGCGGCTTCAGCACGAAACCGGCATCACCTTCATCTTCGTGACACACGACCAGGAAGAGGCCCTCACCATGTCGGACCGCATCGCGGTCATGTCCCGCGGGCGGATCCTGCAGGTCGGCAGCCCGCGCGACATTTACGACAGGCCTTCAGAGCGCTTCGTGGCGAATTTCATCGGCGAGACCAATTTTCTCGAGGGCGAGGTAATCGGCGGCGACGGCCAGGAGGCGTCCGTGAAGCTCGCAAGCGGCGCCACCATCAGCGCGGGTCTGCCTCAGGGCATCAGGCCATCGGGCCGGGTGACGGTGGTGGTGCGGCCCGAACATGCCGATCTGGTGAAGCCCGGTGCTGCCGCCGATCTTTGGGGAAAGCTCGAGAACGTCGTCTACTTCGGCACCGACACGCATTATCACCTGCGGCTCGACGGCGGCGTGCCCTTCATCATCCGGCAGCAGAATTCGCGCGGTGGCGGATTGGGGTTCGAAGCGGGTGACGCCGTCGGCGTCCAGCTCGAACAGCACGCCGCGCAGGTCCTGAGGGACTAGGCCGATGGTGAGCGCCCGCGAGTTCGCCGAGGCAGCCGAGCGCAAGGACGTGCGCGGCCGCTGGCTGCTGACACTACCCGCCCTTGCCATCATCGTCTTCGCCGCGGTGGGGCCGCTCCTCGTCGTGCTGCTCTATTCGTTCATGGAAAAGGGCGACTACGGTGGCGTGAAATTCGGCCAGCTCTCCACCGAAGCCTGGTTCAGCGTGTTCCTGCAGCGCGACATCTTCGATGATACTGTGACGCTGGCTGACGCGCATCTCGCGATCTTCTCGCGTTCTGTCGTGCTTTCGCTCGCCACCACCGTGGCAGCGCTCATCTTCGGTTTTCCGACGGCCTACTTCATCGCCACCCGGCCAGAGCGCACGCGCGAAGTTTGGCTCTTCCTCATCACTATTCCGTTCTGGACCAATCTCCTGATCCGCACCTTCGCGATGATGGAGGTGATCCGCAACGAGGGCATCCTGAACACCACGCTCATCAGCCTCGGCATCATCGACACGCCGATCCAGATCATGTTCACCGACACGGCGATCATGCTGGGCATGCTCTACGTTTATCTGCCGCTCATGGTGCTGCCGCTCTATGCCTCGATGGAGAAGCTCGACTTCAGGCTGGTGGAGGCGGCCTATGATCTCTATGCGACGCGCTTCAGGGTTTTGTGGCGGGTGGTCATCCCAATGGTGAAGCCCGGCATCATCGCCGGCTCGATCCTCGTCTTCATTCCCTCGCTTGGTGCCTACGTGACGCCGCGCGTGCTGGGCGGCGGCAAGAACATGATGCTTGGCAACCTGATCGACCTGCAGTTCGGCCAAGGCCGCAACTGGCCGCTCGGTGCCGCGCTTTCCATCACCCTGATGGCGATCGTCATGGTGGCGATGCTGATCTATGTGCGGCAGGTTTCCCAGAGGGACCAGACGCATGGCTAGGGGCTTCTCGATCCGCCGCCAGCCCGGCTTCACAACGGTTGCAGCCATCTGCTTCCTGATGCTCTATGCCCCGGTCCTCACGCTGATCTTCTATTCCTTCAACGAGGGCCGTTCCATCGCCATCTGGGAAGGTTTTTCGCTGCGCTGGTACGAGGCGGCCTGGAACAACAGCCAGATCCAGGAAGTCTCTCTCCGCTCGCTGCTGATCGCTTCGATCGCCGCCACCGTGTCGACCATCGTCGCCACCATGGCAGCGCTCGCCACGACGCGGAAGAAGGCCTTCGCCGGCATGACCACGATCTATGCCCTGATCAACGCACCGCTGATCGTGCCGGAGATCGTCACGGCCGTCGCGCTGCTCATCACCTTCGCCTCGATCAAGGTGGCCACCGGCTATGCCGGGCTCGGTTATCTCCTGGCGGCGCATTCCGCCTTCTGCATTCCCTTTGCCTATCTTCCCGTGCGGGCGAGGCTCGAGAGCATGGACCTGACGCTCGAGCGCGCTGCGGCCGATCTTTACGCCACGCCGTGGAACGCCTTCCGGCGCGTGACCCTGCCCTTGCTGTGGCCGGGAATCATTGCCGGATTCATGCTGGCCTTCGTCATTTCTCTCGACGACGTGGTCATCACCGAGTTCGTGAAGTCGGCGGGACAGGACACGCTGCCAACCTACATGCTTGGCCAACTCCGGCGCGAGATCACGCCGGAAATCAATGCGATCTCGACGGCCTTCTTCCTTCTCTCCGTCGTGATCGTGACGTTGTTCTTCTTCCTCAACAGGCGGAAGAGCTAGGGACTGCGAAGTGTCAACAGGGAGAAACGTGACATGAACTGGAAGCTGACTGGCGCCGCTGCGGGCGCGCTGATGCTGGCCTTTGCCGGCCCTGCCGCGGCCGAGGGCGAGCTCAACATCTACAATTGGGGCGATTACACCAACCCCGAGCTCATCAAGAAGTTCGAGCAGCAATACAATGTGAAGGTGACGATCACCGACTACGATTCGAACGACACCGCTCTCGCCAAGGTCCGCCAGGGCGGCCATGGCTTCGACATTGTGGTGCCGTCGGGCAGCGTGGTTCCGATCTGGATCAATGAAGGCCTGGTGCAGGAAACCCGTCCGGACCAGATGGAAAACTTCAAGAACATGGACGAGCGCTGGGTCAACGTCGATTTCGACCCCGGCCGCCGCTACTCGGTTCCGTGGCAGTGGGGTACCACCGGCACCTACGCGCTCAAAAACGTCTATAGCGGTGACGTGAACACCTCGGCGATCTGGCTCGATCCGCCGCAGGAACTCGTCGGCAAGATCAACGTCGTGCCGGAGATGGCGGATGTCCTCACGCTCGCGGTCTATTACATGGGCGGCAAGACCTGCGAATCCGACAAGGAGATCCTCAAGAAGGTGCGCGACAAGCTGCTCGAGGCCAAGCCCAAGTGGCTGTCCATGGATTACGGCTCCGTCGAGAAGATCTCGAAGGGCGATTTCGCCGGCGGCGTGAACTGGAACGGCTCCACCTTCCGGGCGCGCCTGCAGAATCCCAACGTCGTCTACGGCTATCCGAAGGAAGGCTTTGTGCTGTGGATGGATAACGTGATGGTTCTGAAGGACGCCAAGAACGTTGAGAACGCCAAGCTGTTCCAGAACTTCATCATGGACCCGGAGAACGCGGCGCTGATCTCGGCCTATGCCCGCTATGCGAACGGCATCAAGGGCTCCGAGCAGTTCATGCCAGCCGACATGAAGGACGCGCCAGAGATCAACATCCCTCCGGAACTGGCCGACAAGGGTCACTTCAACATGACCTGCCCGCCCGAGGTGAACGAACTCTACACCCGGATATGGACCGAGCTTCAGAAGTAACGCTCCCGCTCCACCGCCCCGGCGCCCGGCGCCGGGGCTTTTTCTTTGCCGGAAGAGGCCGATGTCCAGCTACCGCAATTCCGAGACGCGCCTGCCCATCATGCAGGGTTCGCCGCCCGCTCTGGTGCCGCCCAGGATGGACTGGGACCGCCCACCCTGGAACCGCTGGAGCTTTCAGAACATCCGCCAGATCTTGCCGACGGCGGAAGTGTGGCGGGGAGGCCGGTCCGCCCGCGAGCTGCCGCGCCGCGAGATCGACCTCGACGGACTGAGCGTCGACTCCACCCTCGGCGGCGCCACCACGCTCGCAGGGCTTCTCGACGAGACCTATACCGATGGCTTTCTCGTGGTGAGGGACGGCGCCATCGTTTATGAACGCTACTTCAACGGCATGACGCCCCGCACGCTGCACCTGTCGCAGTCCGTGGCGAAGTCGGTTACTGCAGCTGCTGCGGGGGCTCTTATCGGCAAGGGCCTGCTCGACCCGTCGGCTTCCGTCACCCACTACCTTCCCGAACTCAACGACACCGCCTATCGTGGTGCGCTCCTCCAGCACGTCCTCGACATGACGAGCGGCGTCTCGTTCGACGAGATCTATACCGATCCCTATTCCGACATCGGCCAGCTCGATGTCTCCTCGGGGTGGAAGCCCATTCCGCCGGGCAGCGATCCCTCTTTCCGCTGGCCGCGGCACGTCTTCGAGCAGGTGCTCGGGCTCGAAAGGCTGGAGCGCCGCCATGGCGACCTCTTCAGCTACCGCTCGATCGAAACGGAGGTGCTGGGCTTCTGCATGGAACGCGCCGCCGGCAAGCGCCTGCCGCAGATCGTCTCGGACGAGATCTGGGCGCCGATGGGCGCGGAGGAGAGCGCCAGCTTCACCGTCGACGCGGTGGGGAGCGCGCTTGCGGATGGCGGTTTCAATGCCACATTGCGCGACTATGCCCGTCTCGGCCTTCTCTATCTCGAGGACGGCGGCGGCATACTTCCACCTTCATGGATCGAGGCAACGCGCACCGGCAATCATGCGATCTTCGGTGCGCCCTACACGGATTCACTTCCCCACGGGGCTTACCGGAACCAGTGGTGGATCGAGGACAGCCACTCGCGCGCCATCTATGCGCGAGGCGTTTTCGGTCAGATGATCCATGTGAACTGGGATTACCGCATGGTGGCCGTGAAGCTCTCGAGCTGGCCCGATTTCCTCAACACGCGCTTCACGACCGCAACCCAGAAAGCACTGCATGCCATAGGACGGCACCTCTCATGAGCGACACAGAACTCTGCTACCTTCCCGCTGCCGAAGCGCTGCGGCTCTTCCGTAAGAAGAAGCTCTCGCCGGTCGAACTGATGGAGGCGACGATCCGGCGCGCCGGGGTCACCCAGGCCAAGGTCAATTGCTTCACCTATACCCATTTCGACGAGGCGATGGGCCTCGCCCGGAAGGCTGAAGCGAAGTACGCGAAGGGCAGGAGGACTGGCGCGCTCGAAGGCCTGCCCGTCGGAATCAAGGACGAGAGCTACATCGAGGGGAAGCCGACCTCGAATGGCTCTCTGGTGTTCAAGGACTACATCGCCACGCACACCTCGCCCATGAACGCGCGCATCCTGAAGGAGGGCGGCATCGTGCATGCGCGCACCGCGACGCCGGAGTTTTCCTGTGCGGGCTATACCTGGTCAAGGCTCTGGGGCGTCACCCGCAATCCCTGGAACCTGAAGTTCACGCCAGGCGGTTCGTCGGGGGGAACGGCCGCGTCGCTGTCCACCGGAACCTCTGCCATCGCCACGGGCTCCGATATCGGCGGCTCGATCCGAATTCCAGCATCGAATTGCGGGCTCGTGGGCTACAAGCCGCCCTATGGCCGCAATCCGGACGATCCGCCCTTCAATCTCGACTTCTACTGCCACACTGGGCCGCTCGCGCGCACCGTGGAAGATGCGATCCTGCTTCAAAACGTCATGGCGGGCCCGCACCCGCTGGACATCGCCACGCTGCGGCCGAAGCTCACGCTTCCCACCTCCTTCAAGCCGATCAAGGGCTGGAAGATCGCCTTCTCGATGGACCTCGGTTTCTATCGCGTGGACCGCGAGGTTCAGAAGAACACGCTGGCTGCTCTGGACGTCTTCCGTTCGCTCGGCGCTGAGGTGCACGAGGTCGACCTCGGCTGGACGGAGGAGGCTCTCGACGCCTCGATGACCTATCTCGAGCACCTGTTCGGAGCCTCCGTGTCGCGGCTTCTGGCGGAGCATGGCAGCAAGCTCACAACCTATGCCCGTGCCTTCGCAAAGAAGGGGCAGAAGTCGAAGGCCGTCGATTTCGTGCGCTCGCTGGACATGGCGAACAGGATGTATTCGACCCTGGGCCCCATCCTCGAGGATTACAACGTTCTCGTCTGCCCGACTTCCGCCATTCCGGCGCTCCCAGCGGATTACGACCAGTCCAAGGATGTGCCGAAGATCAACGGCAAGCCCATCCGGAACGCCTTTCTCGGCTGGGCGATGACCACGCCCTTCAACGCCATGAGCCGTTGTCCGGTGATCTCGATACCTTCCGGCCACGCCCGGAACGGCGTGCCCACCGGCATTCAGATCGTGGGCCGAACCTATTGCGATGCCGATGTGTTCCAGGCCGCCATGGCCTATGAGACGGCGCAAGGGCAGTGGTATCGTTCGGAGGGCATGAGGCCGAAGCTGTGACGCTCGAAGAGGCAATTGAACGACATGAACTCCGCCGGGCAGGCGCCCCGCCTTCGCGCGCGGGGGGAGTCGTCCTGCTGATCCACGGCCGCGGCGCCACGGCCGAAAGCATGCTCCCGCTGAGCGATGTCATCGCCATGCCCGATCTCTGCTATCTGGCGCCACAGGCCGAGGGCTACACATGGTATCCGCAGAGCTTCATGGCGCCTACCTCGTCGAATGAACCCTACCTCTCGCGCGCCCTTCAGCGTACTGCCTCGATCATCGCAGATGTGCTTCAGGCGGGGGTGGAGCCCGGACACTTGTCCGTGATCGGCTTCAGCCAGGGAGCCTGTCTTGCCAGCGAGACTGTGCTGCGAAATCCGCGCCCTTACGGCTTCGTCGGAATCCTGAGTGGAGGTGCCATCGGGCCCCCTGGAACGCCACACGACCATCCGGGATCCCTTGCCGGGGCGCGCGTGTTCCTCGGCTGCTCCGAACGAGACCCGCACATCCCGCTCACCCGCGTGAAGGAAACCGCCGAAGTCTTCACCCGCATGGGAGCGCAGGTGACGGAACGGATTTATCCCGGCAGTTTCCATGGCATCAACGACGACGAGGTCACGCAGCTGAGAGCGGGTCTCGCGGCACTCCTGTCTGCAAGTCCATAATTTTGCCCGCTGCGCAGGAGAGTCTGCCTGCAAGACAAGGAGGCCTACCCATGGACCGCCGTGCCGTGCTGATCGGGTTCTTATCCGCCGCTGCCGTCCGCCCTTCCCTGGCCCAGGAGGAGTTCGGGACGCAATCCGGACGCGTCAAGCTGGAAACCGTGGCATCTGGTCTCGATCATCCCTGGTCGCTCGCCTTCCTCCCCGACGGCCGGATGCTCGTGACGGAACGCAATGGACAGCTTCGCGCGATCACGGCCGCGGGTGAGCTCTCAGAGCCGATCAGGGGCCTCCCGGAAGTGTCTGCCGTGGGGCAGGGCGGCCTCCTCGACATTGCTCTCCACCCGCAGTTTCCATCCAATCGGCTCGTCTTCCTCTCCTTCGCGGAGCCGCGCGAGACAGGAAACGCCACCAGCGTGATGCGCGGTCGCCTCTCGGAGGACGCGACACGGCTTGATGAGGTGAAGGTGATCTTCCGCCAGCAGCCCTCCGCATCGGGCGGGCACCATTTCGGCTCGCGGCTGGTGTTTGACAGGACAGGCGCCCTTTTCGTCACGACCGGAGACCGCAACAGGCTGCGCCAGCTGGTGCAGCAGACGGACAATCACATCGGCAAGATCATCCGCATCACCGAGGACGGCGGCATCCCGCCGGACAATCCGAAGCCCCAAGGCTGGCTGCCGGAGATCTGGTCGATGGGCCACCGCAACCTGCAGGGCGCAACGCTTCACCCGGACACGGGAGCGCTCTGGACGGTCGAGCATGGCGCGCGCGGCGGGGATGAACTGAACCGGCCCGAGGGTGGCAAGAATTATGGCTGGCCGCTCATATCCTATGGAAAGGAATATTCGGGTGCGCGGATTGGCCAGGGCCGCGTGATGGAGGGCATGGAACAGCCCGTCCATTATTGGGACCCTTCGATCGCCCCCTCCGGCATGGTTTTCTATACGGGTGACAAATACCCGGGTTGGAAGGGCAACCTGTTCGTCGGCGCGCTGGTCCAGACTCATCTCGCGCGCCTGCTCATGCAGGGCGACGAGGTCGTGGAAGAGGAACAGCTGTTCAAAGGCATGGCGCGCATCCGCGACGTTCGCCAGGGGCCGGACGGTTTCCTCTATCTCGTGACGGACGAAGGCGCGCCCGACGGGCGCATCCTCCGCATCGTTCCCGCCTGAGCGCGCGGCTTCACATGGTGATGCCGGGAAGCTTCAGCCCCTGTTCCTTCGCGCAGGCGATTGCCGTCTCGTAGCCCGCGTCGGCGTGGCGCATGACGCCGGAGCCGGGGTCGTTCCAGAGAACGCGCTCGAGGCGGCGCGCTGCGTCTTCCGTGCCGTCCGCCACGATCACCATGCCGGCATGTTGCGAATAGCCGATCCCCACGCCGCCGCCATGGTGCAGCGACACCCAGGTGGCCCCGCTTGCGGTGTTGAGCAGCGCGTTGAGCAGCGGCCAGTCCGAGACGGCATCGGATCCGTCGAGCATCGCCTCCGTCTCGCGGTTGGGTGAGGCGACCGAACCTGAATCGAGGTGATCGCGGCCGATCACGATCGGTGCCTCGAGCTCGCCCTTCCTCACCATTTCGTTGAAGGCTAGGCCCAGGCGGTGGCGCTGGCCAAGCCCCACCCAGCAGATTCGCGCCGGAAGCCCTTGGAAGGCGATGCGCTCGCGCGCCATGTCCAGCCAGTTGTGAAGATGAGGATCGTCCGGGATCAGTTCCTTCACGCGCTGGTCGGTCCTGTAGATGTCCTCCGGGTTTCCCGAAAGCGCGGCCCAGCGGAAGGGTCCGATGCCCCTGCAGAAGAGCGGGCGGATATAGGCGGGAACGAAGCCCGGGAACTCGAAGGCGTTCCTCACCCCCATCTCCAGCGCCATCTGGCGGATGTTGTTGCCGTAATCGAGCGTCGGAACGCCCATGTGCCAATAATCCAACATTGCCTCGACATGGACCTTCATCGAGGCCATGGCGGCGGCCTTGACGGCCTGCGGGTCGGAGGCGCGCTTTTCCTCCCATTCGGCAAGCGTCCAGCCGGCGGGGAGGTAGCCGTTCACCGGGTCATGCGCCGAGGTCTGGTCGGTCAGCGCATCCGGCCTGATGCCGCGCTTCACGAATTCCGGGAGGAGTTCCGCCGCGTTGCCGAGAAGGCCGACGCTGACCGGCTTTCCCGACCTGTGTGAGCGGTCGACGATCTCGAGGGCTTCCTCGATCGAGCTCGCCTTCATGTCGAGATAGCGGGTCTTGAGGCGGAATTCGATGCGCGAGGGCTGGCACTCGATGGCGATCATCGAGGCGCCTGCCATGGTGGCGGCCAAGGGCTGCGCGCCGCCCATGCCGCCCAGCCCCGCCGTGAGAAACCATTTTCCCTTGAGGTTTCCGCCATAGTGCTTGCGGCCCACCTCGGCGAAGGTCTCGTAGGTGCCCTGCACAATGCCCTGGGTGCCGATATAGATCCAGGAGCCCGCCGTCATCTGGCCGTACATCATGAGGCCCTTGCGGTCGAGTTCGTTGAAGTGGTCCCAGGTTCCCCAATGCGGCACGAGATTGGAGTTGGCGATAAGAACGCGCGGCGCATCCTTGTGGGTGCGGAAGATGCCCACGGGCTTGCCGGACTGGACGAGCAGCGTCTCGTCCTCCTCGAGCGAGCGCAGGCCCGCCACGATCTTGTCGAAGGCCTCCCAGTTGCGCGCGGCGCGCCCGATCCCGCCGTAGACGACGAGTTCCTCGGGGCGCTCCGCAACGCCGGGATCAAGATTGTTCATCAGCATGCGCAGAGGCGCCTCGGTGAGCCATGACTTGGCCGTGAGCGCCGTTCCGGTTGGTGCCTTGATCAGGCGGGTATTGTCGCGGCGGCTGTCCATGAAGGCTCCTGTCGAATGCTCATTGCGGGAAGGTGCCGCGCGCCGTGGTGCGGTGCCGGCTGTAGAGCGCGTAGCGGCTGGCGGGATAGGTGAGGGTGGCGGCGGTGGCGATGCGGCCCCGGCTCCACGAGCGCCTATGCAACGCGAGGCAGGGCTCGAGCGGGCCGATGCCGAGCAGCCTTTGCTGGTCGGAGGTGGGAAGCGTGGCCTCCACCGTGTGTTCGAGCTCGTCCACTGGTGTGGCGGCAAGGAGGATGGCTGTCGGGGTCGCAGTCTGGAAATCGCGCTCCAGGAAGTCCGGAACCGCGAGAGGGTTCACGTAGCGGTCCTCGAGTTGCACCGCCACGCCGTTTTCCTCGTGCACGATCACGACGTGGAAGAGGCGCTTGAGCATGCGGTCCTCGAATTCCTCGGCCAGTGCCGCGTTCGTGTCGACCTCCGAACGGGCGATGAGTCGCGCGGAGTAACGGTGGCCGCGTTGGGCGATTTCCTCCGCGATGTTGCGCAGTTCGAGGAGGCTCGAGAAGGCGGTGGGCTCCTTCACGAAGGTTCCCACCCCGGGGACGCGTGAGAGGAGGCCCTCGGCGCTCAGCTCGCGCAGCGCCCGGTTCGCGGTCATGCGGCTGATGCCGAAGCTTTCGACGAGTTCGTTCTCGGAAGGCACGCGCCGGCCGGGCTCCCACGTACCGGCGCGGATGTTCTCGCGGATGTGGTCTTTTACCCTAGCGTAGAGCGGCTGGGCGTCGCTCATGCGAGACGCCCCCGAACCACTTCGCCGTTCTGGATGACCGCAGCGAGCGGATTGAAGCCCAGGGGATAGGCGAGATCGCCGGGGCGTTCCACCTCCCAGAGCGCGATATCCGCCTTCAGGCCGGGCGCGATCGCGCCTCTGTCCGCGAGGCCCAGTGCCCGCGCCGCATTGACGGTGACGCCGCGCAGCGCCTCCTGCGGCGTCAGGCCGAAGAGCACGCAGGCCATGTTCATGGTGGTGAGGATAGAGTGAACGGGCGAGGAGCCGGGATTGAGGTCCGTGGCGACGGCAATCGGCACACCCGCCTCGCGCAGGGAATCCACTGGTGGCAGCTGCTTCTCCCGGAGGTAATAGAAAGCGCCGGGCAACAGTACCGCCACCGTCCCGGCTGCGGCGACAGCCTTCACCCCCTCCTGGTCCAGATATTCGATGTGATCGACAGAGAGGGCGCCGAAGCCGGCCGCCATCTTGGCGCCGCCCAGATTGGTGAGCTGCTCGGCGTGCAGCTTCACAGGCAGGCCATGCGCTCTTGCGATCTCGAAGACGCGGCGCGTCTCGTCCACCGAGAAGGCGATCCCCTCGCAAAAGGCGTCCACTGCGTCGGCGAGTTTCGCGCTGGCAACGGCAGGCAGAACCTCGTCGCAGACGAGATCGACATAGGCGGTGCGGTTCTCCCTGAATTCAGGCGGCAGGGCATGGGCGCCGAGATAGCTGGTCACGACATCAATGGGGCGCATCCTTCCGAGGCGACGGGCCACCTTGAGCATCTTCAGCTCCGTGTCCAGGTCGAGCCCATAGCCGGACTTGATCTCGATGGTGGTGATGCCTTCCCCAAGCAGGGTATCGAGCCGCTTCAAGGCCGAAGCCGTCAATTCATCTTCGGACTGGCTGCGGGTGGCCCGCACCGTCGAAGCAATTCCCCCACCTGCCTTCGCAATCTCGGCATAGGGAACGCCGGTGAGGCGTTTCTCGAACTCGTCGGCGCGGTTTCCACCATAGACGATGTGGGTGTGGCAATCGATCAGGCCAGGGGTGGCGAGCTTGCCGCCGCAATCGACAACGTCTGGCCAGGAAGGCGCGTCGCGGCGCGGGCCCACCCAAGCGATGCGCGTTCCGTCGATCAGGATTGCCGCATCCTCTCGGAGGCCATATCCGTCCCGCATGGTGGCGGCCGTGAGGTTTGTGAGCAGCATGAGAAGCCCCTTGTATAAGGTTGTATATACAGTATGCTCGCGCCCATGCAAGCGACCAGATTCCACTTTGCCCATGCCTTGACGCCGGAAGGCTGGAGCACCGGCGTTACGGTCGAATGCGATTCACACGGCATCATCACGCGCGTGGCGATTGGGAGCGGGGCCGGCGCCGAGAGGCTCTCGGGCATTGCCGTTCCGGCCATGCCCAACGTCCATTCCCACGCCCATCAGCGCCTGATGGTCGGCCTCGCCGAGCGCGCGGGCCCCGGTTCCGACAGTTTCTGGACGTGGCGTGAAACGATGTACGGCTTTGCCCTGCGCCTCTCGCCAGAAGATCTCGAGGCCGTGGCGGCCCAACTCTACGTCGAGATGCTGAAGGCCGGCTTCTCGGCGGTCGGCGAGTTCCAGTATCTTCATCACCAGCCTGATGGTGCCCCCTATGCCGATCCCGCGGAGATGAGCCTCCGCTGCCTCGCCGCGGCGGACAGGGCGGGGATCGGCGTCACTATGTTGCCCACGCTCTACGCCCATGGCGGTTTTGGGGGGCAATCCCCGGTGCCGGCCCAGCGTCGCTTCATCAACGGCGTGGAACGCTTTCTGAAGATCGTCGAGCGGTTGACGGGCGAAGCGGGGCAAAACGCCCTCCGCCGGACCGGCATCTCGCCTCACTCTCTGCGCGCCGTGACGCCTGAGTTGCTGCGGGAGGTGATCGCCGCGCTTCCGCTGGAGGCTCCCATCCACATCCATGTGGCGGAACAGGTGAGGGAGGTCGAAGATTGCCTCGCCTCTTGTGGCCGCCGCCCGGTGGAAATGCTGATCTCGGAGCTTGACCTGTCGGATCGCTGGACGACGATCCACGCCACCCACATGACTGCCGCCGAGACGAGGGCACTCGCCGGATCGGGCGCCATTGCAGGGCTCTGCCCCACCACCGAGGCCAATCTGGGCGACGGCATCTTTCCGGCCGTCGGTTACATGGCGGCGGACGGCGCCATCGCCATCGGCTCCGACAGCCACATCAGCGTCTCCCCTGCGGAAGACCTCCGCAGTCTCGAGTATTCCCAGCGCCTTCGTGACCGAAGCCGGAACGCGCTGGCGGGCGGCGCGGGCCACTCCACCGGCCGAACACTCTACGAGGCGGCCCTAAGGGGAGGTGCCCGTTCCCTGCGCCAGCCGATGGGCGCCATCGCGCCGGGCTACCGCTGCGATGTCGTGATGCTCGATGCGGACCATCCGCTGCTCGCCGGCCGCTCCGGCGATGCGGCGCTCGACACGTGGATCTTCTCGGGCGGCAACGCGCTGGTGAAGGACGTTCTCGTCGCCGGCCGGCACATCGTGAAAGACCGTCACCACATTCATGAAGAGGCGGTTGCGCGGGACTATCGCGCCGCCATCCGGAGGCTCGAAACATGATCCCCATCGGAGACCGGCCACTGGAACTGGCAGACATGCGCGCAGCGCTCGAAGGGCCTCTCCGCGTGGAGCTCTCGGCGAGGGCCCGGGGTCTCATCGCCCGTTCGGCCGAAACCGTCGCCCGACTGCTGGCCACGGGTGAAGCGATCTACGGCGTCAACACCGGCTTCGGCAAGCTGGCCAAGACGCGAATTCCAGCGCAGGACCTGGACCGCCTGCAGGTCAACATCGTGCGTTCCCATGCGGCGGGCGTTGGTGAGCCGCTGTCACAGGGCGTTACTCGGCTCATCCTGCTTCTGAAGCTCAATGCGCTGAGCCAGGGTGCCTCCGGCATCTCGCCGGCCGCCATGCAGGCGCTCGCGGCCCTCATCAATGCGGATGTGCTGCCGGTCATTCCCGGGCAGGGTTCGGTCGGCGCCTCGGGCGACCTGGCGCCGCTCGCCCACATGAGCCTCGTCCTTATCGGCGAGGGGGAGGCTTTTGTGCGGGGAGAGCGCTTGCCGGGCGCAACGGCACTCCACCGCGCCGGTATTTCGCCTGTGGCGCTCGGCCCCAAGGAGGGGCTCGCATTGCTGAACGGCACCCAGGTGTCTACGGCACTGGCGATCGCCGGCCTTCTCGCGGCAGAGCGCAATGCCGAGGCGGCGATTATCGCCGGCGCCATGTCCGTCGACGCGGTGATGGGCTCCGACACGCCGTTCGATTCGCGCATCCACGCCTTGCGGCCTCATCCCGGCCAGCAGCTCGCCGCCGCGCATTACCGCCGCCTGCTGTCCGGTAGCGAAATCCGCGCCTCTCACCTGATGGGTGATGATCGCGTGCAGGACCCCTATTCCTTCCGCTGCCAGCCGCAGGTGATGGGGGCCTGCATGGACCTCCTCGCCCATGCCGGCCGAACCCTCGTGGTCGAGGCTAATTCGGTTTCCGACAATCCTCTGGTCTTCGCCGAGGATGGCGCGGTGCTCTCCGGCGGCAATTTCCACGCCGAGCCCGTCGCCTTCGCCGCCGACGTGATCGCCATGGCGATTGCGGAGATGGGCTCGCTTGCGGAGCGGCGGATCGCGGCGCTCATCGATTCGTCGATCTCGCTGCTCCCGCCCTTCCTGATCCGCAATCCTGGCCTCAATTCGGGCTTCATGATCCCGCAATGCACGGCGGCGGCTCTGATGAGCGAGAACAAGCAGATGTCGCATCCGGCGTCCGTCGATTCCGCACCGACCTCCGCCAACCAGGAGGACCATGTCTCGATGGCGACGCACGGCGCACGCCGGCTGGGGCCGATGAACGTCAACCTGGCCCGTATCCTGGCAGTCGAGCTCATGGCCGCGGCGGAGGGCATCGACTTCCGCCGCCCCCTTCGCTCCTCGCCGCTCCTCGAGGAGGCGCATGCGCTGGTGCGGGAGAAGGCGGCCAAGCGGGACGAGGACCGCGAATTCTCCACCGACATGGAGGCCGTCGCCACGCTCGTTGAGCAAGGCAGCCTTGCGCGTTTCGTGCCGGATCTTCTCAGCGCTCTCGGCTGCCGCTAGAAGCCGGGCATGACGAAGCTCTTCGATCTCTCCGGCCGCGTCGCGGTCATCACCGGGACGAGCCGAGGCATCGGCCGCGAACTGGCCCACGGTTTCGCTGATGCGGGCGCCGCCGTCGTGGGCTGCGCCAGGAGCTACGAGGCGGCTGAGAACACCGCTGCCGAACTCCGCGCCAAGGGGTACGAAACACTGCCGGTCCTCGCGGACGTCGCGACGCCCGAAGGGGCCGAGGCTCTCGTCACCTCCGCCGTGCGCCGCTTCGGCCGGATCGACATCCTCGTCTGCAATGCGGGGGTCAACGTGAAGAAAAAGGCGCTGGACTTCACGCCCATGGAGTTCGACACGGTGATCGGCGGAAATCTCCGGGCCTATTTCCTCTGCGCCCAGGCCGCGGCCCGCCAGTTCATCGCCCAGGGCGGGGGCGGCGCCATCGTCATGAATTCCTCCAACGCCTCCGTCGCCGCCTTCGAGGACCTCACACCCTATTGCGCCGCCAAGGGCGGCGTCGACATGCTTGTGAGGGGGCTCGCGGCCGAATGGGGTCCGCACGGCATCAGGGTCAACGCCTTCAACCCCGGTTACACGCGGCATTCGATGACGGTGGAAGGCCAGGCCTATCTCGCCCAGGCCGAGAAGGAGATCGCTGCGCGGACGCCGCTCCGCCGCATGGCCGAGATGAAGGAGATGGTCGGCCCCGCCGTGTTCCTCGCCTCGGATGCGGCGAGCTTCGTCACCGGGACCATCCTGCTGGCCGATGGCGGATGGTGCGCGCAGTGAACATCGACCACCCCTGGGTGGCGCTCGAACACGCGGCAGCACGCTGGCCCGATGCCGCGGCGCTGGTCTTTCCGCACCAGAACGCGCTGCGGAGCTTCGCACAGTACAGGAATGAAGCGCTGAGCCTGGCCGGGGCCCTCGCCGCGCGCGGCATCGGGCCCGCAGATCATGTCGCATTGCTGGCGGAGAACCGCGCCGAGTGGCCAGTCGTGCAGATGGCATGCGCGGCACTGGGCGCCGTCTTCGTGCCGCTCAACACCCACTACCGCCGCGACGATCTCGCCTATGCGCTGAAGCAGTCGGACTCGTGTGCCCTGATCTGCTCCACCCAGTACCGTTCCAATTCCTATCTCGAGAATGTCACGGCGCTCAGGCCCGGGCTGCCGCAGCTCGAACACGTCTTCACGCTCGAGGAAGACTATCCCCGGCTCGTTTCGGAGCCTCACGCCTTCACGCCCGCCGAGCCTGACCCTTCGGCGGTGGCGGCCCTTCTTTACACCTCCGGCACCACCGGCTTTCCCAAGGGAGCGCTCCTCTCGCATCGCGCGATGATGATGGTCGGCCGCAACAGCGCGGCGCGTCTGGGCCTTGCCGCCGACAGCCGCTGGACCTCGATCATACCGCTCTTCCATTGCGCCGGCTGCATACTCAATCTCCTGGGCTGCCTCAGCCATGGTGCCGCTTATGTGGGCGTGCCGAGCTTCGACCCGGAGAACATGTTTCGCCTCATCGAGACGGAACGCTGCACGCATCTCTCGGGTGTGCCCACCTCCTATCTCGCCATGCTCGATCATCCCTCGCGCAAGGACTATGACCTCTCGAGCCTCGTTGCCGGAAGCTGCGGCGGGGCGGACTGCAACCCCGATGTGCTGCGGCGCTGCGCGGAAGAGTTTCCCATGCCCGGCCTCTCCCAGGTCTATGGCCAGACCGAGGGCGGAACGCTCTTCGTATGCCCCGAGCATGACGACCCGTTTCGGTGGGAAACGGCGGGCAAACCCCTTCCCGATTATGACCTGCGCATCGTCGATCCGCAGACAATGGCCCCGCTTGCCGCGGGCGAAATCGGTGAGATCCAGGCGCGCGGTCCCATGGTGATGGAGGGCTATTACAGGAAGCCCGAGGAAACCGCCGAAACGGTTATCGCCGGCGGCTGGCTGCGCACCGGCGATCTCGGCTACCTGCGCGATGACGGGCGCCTCGTCATCGCCGGCGGCCGCCTGCGCGACATGATCATCCGCGGCGGCGAGAACATCTATCCGGCCGAGATCGAGAACGTGCTGCAAGCTCACGAGGCGGTGGCCGAGGCCGCCGTCTTCGGTCTGCCGGATGAATACTATGGCGAGATCGTCGCCTCCGCCGTGAAGCTCGTCCGCCCCGTCTCCGCAGGAGAACTCCGTGCGTTCTGCGCCTCCCGCATCGCGAAGTTCAAGGTGCCTGCGGTGGTCTACACGCTCGAGCGCTTTCCGCTCACCCCCTCCGGCAAGATCCGCAAGGTGGAGCTTCGCGAATGGGCGCGGGAGAACCGCATGGAGCGGCTGGCATGACAAGCATCACCTTCTGGTTCGACGTCCACTCTCCCTGGGTCTATCTCGCATCCTTCCGGGTAGGAGACATAGCAAGAAAGCACGGGCTGCCGCTTCGCTGGCGGCCGCTGCACCTGCCGCGCCTGCTGGACGAGATCGGCGGCGTGAAGCCGCTCGAGGCCTCTCCGCAGCGGGTCGCCTGGTTCCGGCAGGACATGCGCGACTGGGCAGAGCTCCAAGGCGTTCCCCTTCGCCAGCATCCCCGCTACCCGTTGCGGAATTCCAGAGCGCTGCGCGCCTGCATTCTCGCCGAAGACGAGGGCAGGGGAGAGGATTTCGCGCGCCGCGTCCTCCGCGGCTATTGGGCCGAGGAGGCGGACATCACCGATCTCGATCAGCTGGCCCGCTGGGGCGGCGAGGCGGGGCTCGAGCCCGCAGCCGTCAAGGCCGCGGCGGTGAGCGAGACCCTCAAGGAGCGGCTCGACGCCAACACGCGCGAGGCGATCGCCAGGGGCGTCTTCGGCGTGCCGACCGTCGACACGGGATCGAGACTCTACTTCGGCAATGACAGGCTCGACCTGCTCGATATTCATATCTCGCAGGGCAAAATCCCGATAGCCTGAGCCGCCATGCAAAGGACCCTCGTCGAGCGCCTGCGCGAGCTCACTCCGCGCATGGCCGGCACCAGTCTCCGCGAGCGCAGCATCGCCTGCCTCGGCGCGCTAATCGGTATCGGCATTGCGGGCCTGGTTTCAGGCTGGGTTGTAGGGGGCAGCGAGCAGCTTCCCCTGCTGGTGGCGCCGATGGGGGCTTCCGCGGTGCTCCTCTTCGCCGTGCCGGCGAGCCCGCTGGCGCAGCCTTGGTCCATCATTGGCGGCAACACGGTCTCGGCGCTCGTGGGCATCGCCATCGCCCATCTGGTGCCGGACAAGGCGCTCGCCGCCGCGCTTGCCGTGGCACTTGCCATCGGCGTGATGTCGGCGCTGCGCTGCCTCCACCCGCCGGGCGGCGCTGCTTCGCTGCTCTCCGTCCTCGGAGGACCCGCCGCGGCGTCATGGCAGTTCAGTTTCGCGCTCGTGCCCGTGGCGCTCAATTCGGTGCTGCTGGTCCTGCTGGGGGTGCTCTTCCACCGCTTCTCGAGGCATTCCTATCCTCACCGGCCGAAGCTCGTGATGGCGAGCACCCACGGCACATCCGACCTGCCGCCGCAGCTTCGCGTGGAACTCACCGCGGCGGATATCGATGCCGCCCTCGCCGAGAGCGGCGAGCCCTTCGACATCGCCCGCGAAGACCTGCACCGCCTGGTGCGCCGCGCCGAGTTCGCAGCGCTCGAGCGCACGGCGGAGGTGCCGCGCTGCAGTGACATCATGTCCCGGGACGTGCTCAGCAGCAGGGCCGATGCGCCGTGGAGCGAAGCGCATGCGCTGCTCCTCGCGCATGATCTCCGCATCCTGCCCGTCGTCGACGCTGAGAACAGGGTGGCTGGCATCGTCGAGATGCATGAGCCCGATCATACGCTGCAATACGTTTCGGAGATGATGAGCGACGCCGTCACCGCCCTGCCGGGCGACAGCATGCTGATCCTCGTCGATCCCCTTTCGGACGGCCGCCATCATGCCGTCCTCATTACCGACGGCGCCGGGAGGCTCCTGGGCCTCGTCACCCAGACCGACATGATCGTGGCGCTGGCCCGCCTCGCGGTATCCGGTGCAGCAAGACCACACCGGTGTGGCGAGGGGGTGGCGCGGCGCGCGCCGGATGAGGGCCGGTCGGACTGATCTCACGCCTTGGTGAGCCGTCCCTTCTCCTTCAGGTACCGAACGACCAGATCTGCCGCCCCCTCCGGGGTCACCTTGGCGGTGTCGATGCGGATCTCCGGGTTCTCCGGCGCCTCGTAGGGAGATGAAATCCCGGTGAAGTGCTTGATCTCGCCGCGCCGCGCCTTGGCATAGAGCCCCTTCACGTCGCGCTTCTCGGCTTCAGCCAGCGTCGTATCGACGAAGATCTCGATGAATTCGCCATCTTCCATCAACTCCCGCGCCATCAGCCGCTCGGAGCGGAAGGGCGAGATGAAGGACACGAGCACGATGAGGCCTGCATCGACCATGAGCTTCGAGACCTCGGCCACGCGGCGGATGTTCTCCACGCGGTCGACGTCGGAGAAGCCCAGATCGCGGTTCAAGCCGTGGCGGACATTGTCGCCGTCGAGCAGATAGGTCATGTGGCCTGCCGCGTGGAGCTGCTTCTCCACGAGGTTCGCGATCGTCGACTTGCCCGCACCCGAAAGCCCGGTGAACCACAGCAGCGCAGGCTTTTGTCCGGCGAGCGCGGCGCGCGCCGCCTTGTGAACGTCGACCGCCTGCCAGTGGATGTTGGCCGCCCGGCGGAGCGCGAAGCGGATCAGCCCCATGCCCACCGTGTTGTTGCTGAAACGGTCGATGATGATGAAGGAGCCGAGATGCCGGTTCTCGATATAGGATGAAAAGGCGATGGCCGAGTCGAGCTCCAGGTTGCACACGCCGATCTCGTTGAGCTGCAGCGTCTTCGCCGCCACGTGTTCCATGGTGTTGACGTTCACCTTGTACTTCAGTTCCTCCAGTGTGCCAGGCACCGTCTTGGTGGAGGACTTGAAGAGATAGGGCCGGCCGGGCAGCATGGGCTCGTCGCTCATCCACAGGATCTCGACCTCGAATTGGTCCGACACCTCGACCGGGTCATTGGCGGCGCAGATCACGTCGCCCCGACTGATGTCGATCTCGTCTTTCAAGGTCACGGTGAGGGACTGGCCGGCGATTCCCGCTTCGAGATCGCCGTCATGGGTGACGACGCGCTCGATGATCGAACTGCGGCCCGATGGCAGCACCTTGACGGCGTCGCCCGGCTTCACCGTGCCCGAAACGATGGTGCCGGAGAAGCCGCGGAAATTCTGGTTCGGGCGGTTCACCCATTGCACCGGAAGCCGGAACGGCTTCTCCGCGAGGTCATCGCCCACCGGCACGGTCTCGAGATGCGCCATCAGCGTCGGCCCGTGATACCACGGCATGTTGAGCGACCGGTTGATCATGTTGTCACCGAGGAGGGCGGAGACGGGGATCACCGTCACGTCGTCGGCCCCGATCGACTTGGCGAAGGCGCGGTAGTCCGCCTCGATGCGCTGGAACACCTCCTGGTCGAAGCCCATCAGGTCCATCTTGTTGACGGCGACGACGAGGTGCCGGATGCCGAGCAGCGTGCAGATGAAGGTGTGCCGACGCGTTTGCGTCAGCACGCCCTTGCGCGCGTCCATCAGGATGATGGCGAGATCGGCGGTGGAAGCACCCGTCGCCATGTTGCGGGTGTACTGCTCGTGGCCCGGCGTGTCGGCCACGATGAACTTGCGCTTGTCGGTGGTGAAGGCGCGATAGGCGACGTCGATGGTGATGCCCTGCTCGCGTTCAGCCGCCAGCCCGTCGACGAGCAGCGCGAAATCGAGGTTGCCGCCCTGCGTGCCCATCTTCTTGGAATCGGCCTCGAGTGCGGTGAGCTGGTCCTCGAACAGCATTTTCGCCTCATAGAGAAGCCTGCCGATGAGGGTGGACTTGCCGTCGTCCACCGAGCCGCAGGTGATGAAGCGCAGGAGGTCCTTCTGCTCCTGTGCCTGCAGATAGGCCTCCACGTCGCCGCCGGTGAATTCGATGAAACGGGCCATCAGAAGTATCCTTCCTGCTTCTTCTTTTCCATGGAGGCGGAGGCGTCCTTGTCGATGACGCGTCCCTGACGCTCGGAGGAGGTGGCCACCAGCATCTCTTCCACGATGTCGAGAAGCGTGGTGGCGCCGGAGTCGATGGCGCCCGTCAGCGGATAGCAGCCGAGCGTCCGGAAGCGCACCTTGCGCATCTCCGGCACCTCGCCCGGGTTGAGGCGCATGCGCTCGTCGTCGACCATGATCATCTGCCCGTCACGCCACACGATGGGCCGCTCGGCCGCAAAGTAGAGCGGCACGATGTCGATGTTCTCGCGGTGGATGTATTGCCAGATGTCGAGCTCGGTCCAGTTCGACAGGGGGAAGACGCGGATCGATTCGCCCTTGTTCTTGCGCGCGTTGTAGAGGTTCCACAGCTCGGGGCGCTGGTTCTTCGGGTCCCAGCGGTGGCGCGAGTCGCGGAAGGAGAAGATGCGCTCCTTGGCGCGGGACTTCTCCTCGTCGCGGCGCGCGCCGCCGAAAGCGGCGTCGAATCCGTACTTGTCCAGCGCCTGCTTTAGCCCGTCGGTCTTCATGATCTGGGTATGAAGGGCCGAGCCGTGGTCGAAGGGGTTCACGTTCTTGGCGAGGCCTTCCGGGTTCTTGTGGACGATGAGCTCCCAGCCGTATTTCTTCGCGGTCGCCTCGCGCATCGCGTACATGTCGCGGAACTTCCAGCCGGTATCGACGTGAAGCAGCGGGAAGGGCGGCTTCGAGGGGTAGAAGGCCTTGATGGCGAGATGCAGCATCACGGCCGAGTCCTTGCCGATCGAATAGAGCATCACCGGCTTCTCGCACTCGGCTGCGACTTCTCGGATGATGTGGATCGATTCGGCCTCGAGCCGCTCGAGATGGGTGAGGCTGGCCTTCGCAGGAACGGACGTTTCCGGCCCCGGACGCGCTCCGGAGGAGGACCTCGGAGCAACGGTCTGCTGCTGCTCCATCCACGCCCTCACCTTGTCGATCGTGCGGGTCGAGGGGGAACGTCCCTTGCGCAGGTCGAACACGAAGGAGGGGTCACCCAGCGCCTGCTTGCCGAAGGCGGTCGGCTCCACCCCCGCCGTCTCCAGGAACCGCTCGATTTCCGAAAGGAAGTTTTGCCCGATGCTGTTCATGATAGGATATTGCCTTCTGCTGCGCTTCGCGACGGCCTGAGATAACCGATTTCCTATCACTTGCCCACGCAAATTTTTCTCATGCTGAAGCTGAAATAGGAACTAGCCTATTTCGGAGCTTCACTTGAGCTGTCCTCGTGGAAGGTATAGAGTTTTTCACAGGAGGAAATAATTTGGCCAGAGGCAATGGAGCCAAAGCTGCCGCCGAGCAGTCCGGCATGCCCTTCCAGGACCCGCATGGGCATGGAACGGTTCAGGGCAAGCTGCTCGAGCAGGCCATTGGCCGCGAGGTCAAGGGCTATCGCGAGAAGCTCGGGCTCACCATCGCGGAGCTCGCCAAGGCGGCCGACATGTCGGCCGGCATGCTCTCGAAGATCGAGAATGGCGCCACCTCGCCCTCGCTCGCCTCGCTGCAGGCGCTGGGCCGGGCGCTCCAGGTGCCGGTGACGTCCTTCTTCAAGTCCTACGAGGAAATCCGGGACGCAACCTTCGTCAAGGCGGGGCAGGGCCTCACCATCGAGCGGCGCGGCACGCGCGCCGGCCACCAGTACCAGCTCCTCGGCCATAGTCCCCATGGGCCCGTCATGGTCGAACCCTATCTCATCACGCTCTCCCAGGAGTCGGACGTCTTCCCCACCTTCCAGCATGCCGGGCTCGAGTTCCTCTACATGCTCGAGGGCAATGTCGTGTACCGCCACGGCGACAAGGTCTATGACATGCATCCGGGCGACGCGCTCTTCTTCGACGCCGACGCCCCGCACGGACCCGAGGAGCTGAGGAAATTGCCGATCCGCTACCTCTCCGTCATCAGCTATCGCCGCGAGGATTGAAGAGCCCGTGCGGCGCCTTCTCCTTTTCATCGCAGCAGCCGCTTTCGGTCTTGCCTCCGCCCGCGCCGACGAGCCGATCGAGGGGGAGTTCATCGCGGAGAGGGTCTGCCCGGCCATGCTCTCCTTGCGCAAGGGCACCAACCCCGACCTGGCGGTGACCGGTCCGGGCATTTCCTACAGGCTGCTCGCCAGGAACCGGAAGAAAGCGACCCACTACCGGATCGAACTTCCTGGTGCCGCGCCGCCTGAGCGTTGGGTCGCCGCCGATTGCGGCAGGATCGTCAAGGCGGCGGAGCCGAAAAAGCCCGCCACGGATCTTCCGGCCTATGTCCTGGCGGTCAGCTGGCAGCCCGCCTTCTGCGAGGCCAACGCCTCGAAGCCAGAATGCCGCTTCCAGACCGCCACCCGCTTCGACGGCTCCAATTTCGCCCTGCATGGACTTTGGCCGCAACCCCGGACGAAGCAGTATTGCGGGGCGAGCCGGAAGGAGCGGCAGGCCTCCGCCGCCGGCAAATGGAAGGATTTGCCGCCTCTCGATCTGATGCCCCTCACCCGCGCCGAGCTCGACGAGGTCATGCCCGGCTCCCGTTCGCACCTGGACCGGCACGAATGGATCAAGCACGGCACCTGCTATCCGGGGCGCGATCCGGAAACCTATTACCGCGACACGCTCCGCCTGATGGACCTCCTGAACCGCTCTCCAGTCCGCGATCTCCTGGCCGAAAACATCGGCAGGACAGTGACTTCCGAAGAAATCCGGGGCCAGTTCGATGTCGCCTTCGGAGAGGGCGCGGGCGAGCGCGTCCGGGTGGCCTGCCGTGACGATGGCGGGAGGCGGCTCATCGCGGAGATCACCATCGGCCTCCGGGGCGACCTTTCCGGGCGAACCCCCATCTCGCAGCTCATCCTCGGCTCCGTTCCGACCGACCCCGGTTGCCCGGGTGGCGTGGTCGACCCCGTGGGCCTGCAATAGGAGCATGAGGGAATGCAATTCCCCACATGAAAAAATAGTTCCTCATAGTTGAAACCTGCCCGAGGGGCTGATATGCTTCGTCGATCACTCCAGACGAGGATATGGCCCATGTGCGGCATAGTCGGACTCTACCTGAAGAACCCGAAGCTGCAGCCGCAGCTCGGCGCGATGTTCAAGCCGATGCTCATCGAGATGACCAACCGCGGCCCCGATTCGGCGGGCGTCGCCATCTACCGCAACCCGGTGAAGGCCAACGAGATCAAGTTCTCGCTCGCCCACGACGACCCGGCCTATGACTGGAAGCACGTCGATGCCGGTCTCGAGGAGGCGCTGAAATGCGACGCGAAGATCGAGCAGATCGGAAACCATTGCATCCTCGTCACCACCGCCAGGGAAGAAGACGTGGTGAAGTGGCTCAAGGCCAATGCGCCGGGCGTGCGCGTGGTGGGCTCCGGCCACACTATCGAGATCTTCAAGGAAACCGGCCTGCCCGAGAAGGTCTATGACCGCTTCGACTTGGAAAGCGCCACGGGCACCCACATCATCGGCCACACCCGCATGGCCACCGAGAGTGCGGTGACCACCGCCGGCTCGCATCCTTTCGCCACCGGTGCGGATCTCTGCCTCGTGCACAACGGCTCGCTGTCCAACCACAACCGCCTGCGCGAGAACCTGAAGCGCGAGGGCATGGAGTTCCAGACCGAGAACGACACCGAGGTCGCCGCCGCCTACATGACCTGGAAGCTTCGGAACGGCGCCACACTCAAGGAAGCGCTGGAAGACGGGTTGAAGGACCTCGATGGCTTCTACACCTTCCTCGTGGGCACGGCGGACGGCTTCGCCGTTGTGCGCGATCCCATCGCCTGCAAGCACGCGGTGATGGCCGAGACAGATGACTGGGTGGCGATGGCCACCGAATGGCGGGCGATCGCCCATCTTCCCGGTGCTGACGATGCCAGGGTCTGGGAGCCCGAACCGACGACGATCTACACATGGGGCGGCAGCGCCTGACGAGTCCTCCCGGCGCCGGGGCCGCACCTCCTCCTTGCGGTTCCGGCGTTTTCCTTCAACCCCCTCTTTCCCGCCTCACGGAACGGCGGGGCGAGGGTCGCTCCACAAGGGCTGAAAACGAAATGAACGAGCTTGATCTCAAGGCGGTCGGTGTCACCGCCATCAACCAGAAACTCTACAAGGTGCCGAAGGACTCCAACGAGCGGCACTGGGTCATCCGCAATCCCATGGGCCAGCACGCCATCGCCTGCGGCCTCGACGGGCCACTCCAGGTCGACATCATGGGCCATGTCGGCTTCTACTGCGGCGGCATGAACAAGGAGGCAGAGATCACCGTGCACGGCCATGCCGGTGTCGGCGTCGCCGAGAACATGATGTCAGGCGTCGTCTGGGTGAAGGGCAGCGCCTCGGAATCTGCGGGCGCCACCGGCAATGGCGGGCTCCTCGTCATCGAGGGCGATGCCTCCTCGCGCTGCGGCATCTCGATGAAGGGCATCGACATCGTGGTGGGCGGTTCGGTCGGCCACATGTCGGCCTTCATGGCGCAGCGCGGCAATCTCGTGGTCTGCGGCGATGCCGGCGAGGCGCTGGGCGACTCGATCTACGAGGCCCGCCTCTATGTGAAGGGCCGTGCCGACAATCTCGGAGCCGACTGCATCGAGAAGGAAATGCGCCAGGAGCACCTCGAGGACCTCGCGAAGCTGCTCGAGCGCGCCAAGATGAACCATCGGCCGGAGTCCTTTCGCCGCTACGGTTCGGCCCGCAAGCTCTACAATTTCAACGTCGACCACGCCGACGCTTACTGAGGCAAGCACCATGGACATCAACGTTCCCCGTACACCTCCGCGCAAGTCCGCCACCTTCGACGATTATACGCTCGCCGAAATCCGCCGTGCGGCGACGACCGGCATCTACGACATCCGCGGCGCCGGCACCAAGCGCAAGGTGCCCCACTTCGACGACCTGCTGTTTCTCGGCGCCTCGATCTCGCGCTATCCGCTCGAAGGCTACCGTGAAAAGTGCGGCACGGACGTGGTCTTGGGCACCCGCTTCGCCAAGAAACCGCTCGAACTCAAGATCCCCATCACCATCGCCGGCATGAGCTTCGGCTCTCTCTCGGCCCAGGCCAAGGAGGCCCTGGGCCGCGGCGCCTCGATGGCCGGCACCTCGACAACCACGGGCGATGGCGGCATGACGCCGGAAGAGCGCGGCCAGTCGAAGCATCTCGTATATCAGTATCTCCCCTCGCGCTACGGCATGAACCCGGACGACCTCCGCAAGGCGGACGCCATCGAGGTGGTGGTGGGCCAGGGTGCGAAGCCCGGCGGCGGCGGCATGCTGCTCGGGCAGAAGATCTCCGACCGCGTCGCCCAGATGCGCTGCCTGCCGAAGGGCATCGACCAGCGCTCGGCCTGCCGCCATCCGGACTGGACGGGCCCGGACGATCTCGAGATCAAGATTCACGAACTCCGCGAGATCACCTGCTGGGAAAAGCCGATCTACGTGAAGGTCGGCGGCACCAGGCCATATTATGACGTGGCGCTCGCGGTCAAAGCCGGCGCGGATGTCGTGGTGCTGGACGGCATGCAGGGCGGCACCGCGGCCACCCAGGAAGTCTTCATCGAGCATGTCGGCATCCCGACGCTCGCCTGCCTCCGCCCCGCGGTGAAGGCGCTGCAGGACCTCGGCATGCACCGCAAGGTGCAGCTCATCGTATCGGGCGGCATCCGCTCGGGCGCCGATGTTGCCAAGGCGCTGGCGCTGGGGGCCGACGCGGTGGCGATCGGCACGGCGGCGCTCGTGGCACTGGGCGACAACGACCCCCATCTCGAGGAGGAGTACAGGGCGCTCGGCACCACCGCCGGCGCCTATGACGACTGGCACGAGGGCCGCGATCCGGCCGGCATCACCACGCAGGATCCAGTGCTGGCCGCCAGGCTCGACCCAGTCAAGGCCGGCCGCCGGCTCTCCAACTACCTCAAGGTCATGACGCTCGAGGCGCAGACCGTGGCGCGTGCCTGTGGCAAGAGCCACCTTCACAACCTCGAGCCTGAGGATCTTTGTGCACTGACCGTCGAGGCTGCGGCCATGGCGCAGGTGCCTCTTGCCGGAACAAGCTGGATTCCTGGCAAGGGCGGGTACTAATATAACAGCGCGTACGCCCCTCCGGTTCTCGGATCAGAGGCGCCGGAGGGCACTAAATCATCTCACGGGAGTGAAACACACTATGGGCGATCTCGCCTCCTATGCCAAAGAACACGGCATCAAGTTCTTCCTCTTCAATTTCACCGACCTGTTCGGCGTGCAGCGCGCCAAGCTCGTTCCGGCGGAAGCAGCAGCCAGGATGCAGAAGGCCGGCGCGGGCTTTGCGGGCTTCGCGACCTGGTTGGACCAGACCCCCGCTCACCCCGATATCCTGGTGATGCCGGATACCAACGCCATCATTCCGCTGCCGTGGCGGCCCGAAGTGGCATGGGTCGCGGGCGAGCCGTGGATGAACGGCGAGCCGCTGGCCCAGGCGCCGCGCGTCGTCCTCCGCAAGCTCACGGAACATTACGCCAAGCAGAACATGAAGCTGATGGCTGGCGTCGAGCCGGAATTCCACCTCATCAATGCCGACGGCTCGGCCGTCTCCGACCACCGCGACACGGCGGAGAAGCCCTGCTACGACCAGGCCGCCATCATGCGCAGGCTCGATGTCATCGCCGAGATCTGCCAGACGATGACGCAGCTCGGCTGGGGCCCGTACCAGAACGATCATGAGGACGCCAACGGCCAGTTCGAGATCAACTGGAACTTCAACGACGCGCTGACGACGGCGGACCAACTCGCCTTCTTCAAGTTCATGGTGAAGTCGATCGCCGAGAAGCATGGCCTTCGCGCCACCTTCATGCCGAAGCCCTTCATCAATCTCACCGGCAACGGCTGCCACGTGCACCTTTCGGTATGGACGAACGACCGCAAGACCAACCTCTTCGAGGACGAGAAGGGCGAGCTCGGCGTGTCGAAGCTCGGCTATCACTTCCTCGGCGGCCTGATCCACCACGCCGCATCAATGTGCGCCATCACCAACCCGACGGTGAACTCCTACAAGCGCATCAATGCGCCGCGCACCCTTTCGGGCGCCACCTGGTCGCCGTCCTCCATCACCTATGGCGGCAACAACCGTACCCACATGGTGCGCATCCCCGACGGCGGCCGCGCCGAGTACCGCCTGCCGGATTGCGCCGCGAACCCCTACCTGCTGCTGGCCTCGGTCATGGTCGCCGGCATGCATGGCGTTGAAAAGCAGATCGACCCTGGCCAGCGCCTCGACATCGACATGTATGCGGAAGGCCACAAGGTCACCAACGGCAAGAAGCTGCCGCTGAACCTTCTCGACGCTCTGCGCAACTTCGAGCAGGATACTTATCTGCAGGAGATGCTGGGCAAGGAGGTGTCCGCCGGCTACCTCAAGCTCAAGCACAATGAGTGGAACCAGTACTGCCGCCACCTCACGCAGTGGGAGCGCGACACGACGCTCGACGTGTGATCGGCCATTCAGCAACAAAGCCCGGCGCAATGACCGTTGCGCCGGGCTTTTGTTGTTGTTGGGTCGCCGAGATGCTTTCACCCGGGACAGTGGGGGGTCACTTCCGCTCGGACGCCGGCGTCACCCCGAACGTATTCTTGTAGGCGCGGCTGAAGTGGCTGGCGCTCGAGAAGCCGCAGCCCAGGGCGATCTCGGTGATCGGCACGGCGGATTGCCGCAACAGGTCGCGGGCGCGTTCGAGCCGGATGCGGCGATAATGTTCGGCATAGCTGAGGCCCAGCTTCTCCGCGAAAAGCCGGTCGAGCTGGCGCGTCGAGAGCCCGATGCGCCGCGCCGTTTCGCTCCGCTTCAGGGGTTCTCCCGGATGGCTCTCCATCAGTTCCAGCGCTCCCGCCAGGCGGTCGTCGTGAACGCCATAGCGCTCGGAGAACGAGGCGCGCTGCGCGCTCTGCGCCGGCCGGATGTCCGTGTGCATGAACCAGTCCGAGACCCGGCGTGCGAGCTCCGGCCCGTGCGCCTCGGCGATCAGCGCATGCATCATGTCGAGCGGTGCGGTGCCTCCGGCACAGGTGAGCCGGTTGCGGTCGACGATGTAGATCGAGCGTGTCAGCATGACCGCCGGGAAGGCTTCCGCCACCGCCGGCGCGTGCTCCCAGTGCACCGTCATGTGGTAACCGTCCATGATGCCGGCCCTGGCGAGGATCACCGGGCCGCCTGAAACCCCGCCGATCCGCAGGCCACGCGCGGCGAGAGTCCTGAGCCACCGCAGCGTTGTCCTGTCGCGGAAGGAGGCGGGGTTGCCTCCGGCGCAGACGAAGAGGAAATCGAGTTTCGCCGTTTCTCCCGCCTTGACGGGGCAGGGCACCGTCGCGCCGCAGGAGGCCCCGACCGTCTGCGGCCCGGGCGTGATGTGAATCCAGCGGTAGAGCTCCCGTCCCGCCAGCAGGTTGGCGGCGCGGAGCGGCTCCACCACCGAGGCATAGGACATCAGCGCGAAGCCGGGGACGAGCAGCAGGCCGACCGTCTGGGGTGCGGGAGACATGGCGCAATTCTATCAGGAAACGGCTCTCAACTGCAAGACGCGCCCACGCCCGGGGCCTACACCTGTCGGCAACAAGCTCCAGGACCAGCGCATGCGCTACAACGTATTCTCGCTCATCAAGAACTCCTTTTCCGGCCACAAGAACTGGCAGCCCGCATGGCGGGAGCCCGAGCCCAGGAAGGAATATGACATCGTCATCGTCGGCGGGGGCGGCCATGGGCTCGCCACGGCCTATTACCTCGCCAAGGAGCACGGCCTCACCAACGTCGCCGTGCTCGAGAAGGGTTGGCTCGGCTCCGGCAACATCGGCCGCAACACCACCATCATTCGTTCAAACTACCTGCTGCCGGGCAACAACCCGTTCTACGAATGGTCGATGAAGCTGTGGGAGAACCTGGAGCAGGATTTCAACTTCAACGCCATGGTCTCGCAGCGCGGCGTTCTGAACCTCTGCCACACGGACGCCCAGCGCGACGCCTTCGCCAGGCGCGGCAACGCCATGCGCATCGACGGCGTGGATGCGGAATTGCTCGACCGCGAGCAGGTGCGCGAGATGTATCCGTTCTTCGACTACGACAATGCCCGCTTCCCGATCAAGGGCGGTCTCCTGCAGCGCCGCGGCGGCACGGTGCGCCATGACGCGGTTGCCTGGGGCTATGCGAGGGGCGCCGACAGCCGCGGGGTGGACATCATCCAGCACTGCGAGGTGAAGGGCATCAGGATCGAGAACGGCAAGGTGCTGGGCGTCGACACCAGCAAGGGCTTCATCAGGTGCAAGAAGCTCGGCCTCGCCACCGCCGGCAATTCCTCCGAGACGGCCGCCATGGCCGGCATGAAGCTGCCCATCGAAAGCCACGTGCTGCAGGCCTTCGTGTCGGAGGGCTTGAAGCCCTACATCGACGGTGTCGTCACCTTCGGCGCGGGTCACTTCTACGTCTCGCAGTCGGACAAGGGCGGCCTCGTCTTCGGCGGCGACATCGACGGCTATAATTCCTATGCACGCCGCGGCAACCTGCCGATGGTGGAGCATGTGGTCGAGGCGGGCGTCGCCATGATCCCGTCTCTCGCCCGCGTGCGCGTGCTCCGCTCCTGGGGCGGCATCATGGACATGTCGATGGACGGTTCGCCCATCATCGACAAGACGCACATCCAGGGCCTCTATCTCAACACCGGCTGGTGCTACGGCGGCTTCAAGGCGACCCCCGCCTCGGGCTGGTGCTTCGCCCACACCATCGCCAGGGACGAACCTCACAAGCTCAACGCCGCCTATCGTCTCGACCGGTTCAGGACCGGCCACATGCTCGACGAGAAGGGCCAGGGCGCCACACCGAACCTGCACTGACGGAACCAGCCATGCTCATCCCATGCCCCCATTGCGGAACCCGCCCGGTCGAGGAATTCACCTTCCTCGGCGACGCCTCGGTGACCCGCCCCACCACCAACGATCCGGCCTCCATGGACCAGTGGTTCGACTACGTCTACCTGCGCGACAACCCGCGCGGCCGCTTTGACGAATACGCGCATCATTCGGGCGGCTGCCGCGCCTGGCTCGTCGTCACGCGCAACACCGACACGCACGAGGTCCATGGCTGCGTCACCGCCCGGGACCATGCAAAGGCGAAGGGAGCGCAGTCATGACCTCCTACCGTCTCCAGAGCGGCGGCCTCATCGACCGTTCGGCCGAACTCGCCTTCAGCTTCGACGGCAAGCGCTTTTCCGGTTACCGGGGCGACACGCTCGCCTCCGCATTGATCGCCAACGGCGTTCACCTGATGGGCCGGTCCTTCAAGTACCACCGGCCGCGCGGCGTCATCACCGCGGGTGCCGCGGAGCCCAACGCGCTCGTCGAACTGCGCGAGGGCGGCCGCAAGGAACCGAACACCCGCGCCACCATGATCGAGCTTTATGACGGGCTCGTCGCCACCAGCCAGAACCGATGGCCCTCGCTCGACTTCGACGTCGGCGCGGTCAACTCGCTCGCCTCCTCGATCTTCGTCGCGGGCTTCTATTACAAGACCTTCATGTGGCCGAAGAGCTTCTGGGAAAAGATCTACGAGCCGCTGATCCGCCGCGCCGCGGGGCTCGGCACCGCATCCCGCCTCCCCGACCCCGACAAGTACGAAAAGGCCTACGCCCACTGCGACATGCTGGTGATCGGCTCCGGTCCTGCCGGTCTCATGGCTGCGCTCGCCGCCGCGCGCTCGGGCAAGCGCGTGATCCTGGCGGATGAGGGCGCGGCGCTGGGCGGCTCGCTCCTCAGCGAGCGCGAGGAGATCGGCGGCACCACCGGCCTCGATTGGGCGATGGGCGTGCTCGCCGAACTCGCGTCGATGCCCAACGTCACGCTGATGCCGCGCACCACGGTGATGGGCTGGTTCGACGGCAACGTCTTCGGCGCCGTCGAGCGCGTGAACGATCATGTGGCCGCGCCCGATCCCTACGAGCCGCGCCAGCGCTACTGGCGCATCATCGCCAGGCGTGCGGTTCTGGCGGCGGGTGCCGAAGAGCGCCCCGTGGCGTTCGGCGGCAATGACGTGCCGGGCGTCATGCTGGCCTCCGCCATGCGTGCCTATGCCAACCGCTATGCCGCGGCGGCCGGCCGTTCCGTCGTCGTCTTCGGCAACAACGACTCGGCCTACCGCACCGCGCGTGACCTCAAGGCGCACGGCGTGCACGTCGAGGCGATCGTCGACAGCCGCAAGGAGTCGAAGGCGGATGCCGCGGGCGTCCTGGTGCTCCGCGGGCGGATGCTCGCCGACGTGGCTGGCGGCAAGGGCGTCAAGGGCGTGCACCTCACCGACGGCACCCACATCAGCTGCGACGCGGTGGCCATGTCGGGCGGCTGGAGCCCGGTCGTCAATCTGGCCTGCCATCGCGGTCAGAAGCCCAGGTGGGACGGCAATCTCCTCGCCTTCCTGCCGCCCGATACCGGAAGCGCCTTCAGCGTCGCAGGATCGGCCGCGGGCAAGATGCTTCTCTCGGAGTGTTTGGCAGACGGCGCGGCGAAGGGCGCAGCGGACGGCAAGGCGATCGCCGTGCCGCAGTGCCGTGACGAGGCCTTTGCGATCGCGCCGCTGTGGTGGGTGAAGGAGAGCCACGGCAAGGCCTTCGTCGACTACCAGAACGACTCGACCGCCAAGGACCTGCCGCTCGCCGCGCGCGAGGGCTACCGCGACATCGAGCTCGCCAAGCGCTACACGACCACGGGCATGGCCACCGACCAGGGCAAGCTCGGCAACGTGATCGCCATCGCCATCATGGCGCAGGCCACCGGCCGGAGCATGGACGAGGTGGGCACCACCACCTTCCGGCCATTCTACACGCCCGTCGCCTTCGGCGCGCTGGCGGGCCCATTCACCGGCCACCATTTCCAGCCCGTGCGCAAGACGCCGCTGCACGAGTGGGGGGAGGAGCAGGGCGCGGTCTTCGTCGAGACCGGCCTCTGGATGCGCTCATCCTGGTTCCCGCAGGAAGGCGAGGACTGGCTCGCCTCCGCCTCGCGCGAGGTGCTGGCCACGCGCAGCGCCGTCGGCCTCTGCGACGTCTCCACCCTCGGCAAGATCGACGTCCAGGGCAAGGACGCCGGCGCCTTCCTCGACAAGCTCTACTGCAACACCTTCTCCACTCTCGCGGTGGGCAAGGCGCGCTACGGCCTCATGCTGCGCGAGGACGGCATCGTCTATGACGACGGCACCACCTCGCGCCTTGCGGAGGACCATTACGTGATGACGACGACGACGGCGAACGCCGCCAAGGTCATGGCGCAGATGGAATTCGCGCACCAGGCGCTCTTCCCCGATCTCGACGTGACCTATGTCTCGGTCACGGAGCAGTGGGCGCAGATGGCGGTAGCTGGGCCGAAGGCCCGCGCCACGCTGCAGAAGATCGTCGACGGTCTCGTCATGACGGACGAAACCGTCCCCTACATGGCGGCTCTCGAAGTCACCATTCTGAGCGGTGTCCCGGCGCGGCTCTTCCGTCTTTCCTTCTCGGGCGAGCATGCCTATGAACTGGCCGTGCCTGCCGATTACGGCAACATGGCCGCGCGCGCCGTCATGCAGGCGGGCGAGGAGTTCGGCATCACGCCCTATGGCGTCGAGGCGCTGTCGATCATGCGCATCGAGAAGGGCCATGTGGCGGGCGGCGAGCTGAACGGCACCACGACCGCCGCCGACCTTGGCCTCGGCAAGATGATGTCCACCAAGAAGGACTACATCGGCCGCATGATGGCGCAGCGCCCCGGCCTGACGGACGCCAACCGCCAGTGCGTCGTCGGTATCCGGCCGGTGGATTCCACCGACCGCATCCGCTCCGGCGCGCATCTCCTGAAGAAGGACGATACGCCCTCCATGGCCAATGATCAGGGCTACGTCACCTCGGTCGCCTGGTCCCCCATGCTGAACATGTGGATCGGGCTGGCGCTCCTCGCCAATGGCCGCGCCCGCCACGGCGAGATCGTGCAGGTCTGGGACGGCCTGCGCGGCTCGCGCGTGATGGGCGAGGTCTGCGATCCCATGCATTTCGACAGGGAGAACAAGAGACTCCATGCCTGACACATCCGAGATCATGCTGCCGCGCGTCTCGCCCCTCAGGGACGTCGCGGTTCAGGGCCGCTTCGGAGCCTCCCGCGGGGTTCCCGGCGTAAGCTTCAGCGTCCGCCATCCATTGTCGATCGTGACGGTCATCGCCCGGGCGGGGCAGGGCGCTGCCACCGGCGCGGCGCTCAAGCCATACGCGGCGCAGTGGGCGGGTCCCGACCAGTATTTCGTGCTGGCGGAGGGCCGCGGCGAGGGAGCTCTCTACCGCGAGCTCAAGGCAGCATTGGCAGGCATTGCCTCGGTGAGCGACCAGAGCCATGGCCGCGTCGTCATCCGGATTTGCGGTCCGAAGGCACGCGCCGTGCTCGCCAAGGGCACGCCGGTCGACCTGCATCCGGATCACTTCCCGGTCGGCAAGTCCGCCATGACGCAGATGGCCCATGTCGGCGTCCATCTCACCCGCATAGGGGAAGACTCCTATGATCTGTCGGTCTTCCGCGGCTTTTCCGAAAGCTTCTGGGAATGGATCACCGAACAGGCCGAGGAATTCGGCTATCAGGTGACCTAGCGTTCGGCAGCCTCGGCGCATTATACTTTCGACTAAGTCGGCTTTTCCCATTGAACCGGCTCCCCGGATCATGCGTTAATTGTCGCTAAGCGCAAAAGCGCATGCATGAGCGGCAGCCCAAGGCCGCAAGAACCAGGGAGGACTAAATGCCGAAGATACGAAAGCCCGCCGAACCCGCATCCCGCCGCGCGTTCCTGAAATCGGGCGCTACCGCAGCCGCGGCGGGGGCAGCCACGCTCGCCATGCCGAATGTGGTGCGTGCGCAGGAAGCCGCGGTGTTCAAGTTCCAGAGCACCTGGCCCGCGAAGGACATCTTCCACGAATATGCCCAGGACTTCGTCAACCGCGTGAACGAGATGGGCGGCGGACGGCTCAAGATCGAGCTTCTGGCGGCCGGTGCCGTCGCCAAGGCGCTCGAAGTGCATGACGCGGTGCTCTCCGGTACGCTCGACGGCGGCCACGGGGTTACCGCCTACTGGTATGGCAAGCACAAGGCCTTCTCGCTGTTCGGCACGCCGCCCGCCTGGGGCTGGCGCGCCAACCAGATGCTCGGCTGGATCAAGTATGGTGGCGGCCAGGCGCTTTATGACGAGCTCGTCCAGCAGGTTCTTGGGCTCGATCTCGTCGGCTTCCTCTCGGGGCCGATGCCTACCCAGCCGCTCGGCTGGTTCAAGCAGCAGGTCACGGATGCCGAGCAGCTGAAAGGTCTCAAGTACCGCACGGTGGGCCTTTCGGCCGACCTGTTCAAGGAACTCGGCGCTGCGGTGACGATCATGGGCGGCGGCGAGATCGTGCCGGCCATGGACCGCGGCCTCCTCGATGCGGCGGAGTTCAACAACCCCACCTCCGACACGCTGCTGGGCTTCCCCGACGTGTCGAAGGACTACATGCTGCAGGGCTATCACCAGTCGGCCGAGTGCTTCGAGATCATCTTCAACAAGACGAAGTTCGATGCGCTGGCGCCGGAGCTGCAGGCGGTGATCCGCTATGCCGCCGAAGCGGCCTCTGCCGACATGAGCTGGAAGGCGATGGACCGCTATTCCAAGGACCTGGAGGCGCTGAAGGCCGCGGGCGTGAGGGTTCACCAGACGCCCGAGTCGGTGCTCCGGGCGCAGCTCGCCGCCTGGGACAAGGTGATCGAGGCGCAGTCTGCCGAACCCTTCTTCGCCAAGGTGGTGGAAAGCCAGAAGGCCTGGACGAAGCGCGTCGTGGGTGCCCAATTCGAGATCGAAGTCGACCAGAAACTGGCCTACGACTACTTCTTCAAGGCCTGACGACAGTGCTTCCCCGTCCGGCCGTCGAGGCCGGACGGCTTGGCTCTCGGGGGGAGGTTGAGGCATGAAGCGCGAACGCTGGGCATTCGTCCTGTTTGCTCTGGGCGTGGCCGGCATCGTTCTGGCCATCTTCTGGTCGCTCTCCGCCTATGGCGATGTGGGCCGGATGGTCGCCAGCAAGGGCCTGAGGCCCAACAACAGCTTTGCCTGCCTCGTCTCCTGGGCCGAGCGCTGTGCGCTGCTGGAGGAGGCCCACGCCACGAACGGCACCACGCCTTACTCCCCGCTCGTCTTCTGGGCCGGCGTGGCCATGATCCTCGTGAGCTTCGTGATGCAGCTGTTGCCGCAATCCCCGGGGGAGGGTTGGGCGCCGCGGCTGCAGCGCCTCCTTCTGCCGGTCGACCGTGTCAGCACTCTCGTTGGCCAGGTCTTCGCCTGGTCGATCCTGCTGCTCACCTTCGTGGTGAGCTACGAGGTGTTCTCGCGCTATGTGCTGGGTGCCCCCACCGACTGGGCCTTCGATGCGAGCTACATTCTCTATGGCGTTCTGTTCATCATGGCGGGCGCCTATGCGCTCGCGCGGAACGCCCATGTGAGGGGCGACTTCCTCTACCGCGCCTGGCCCCCGCGCCGCCAGGCGGGCATGGATCTCGTGCTGTATATCCTGTTCTTCTTCCCGGGCATCATCGCCTTCATCTACTCGGGCTACGGTTTTGCAGCGCAGTCGTGGTTTACCCACGAGCATTCGGCCTACAGTCCGTCCGGCCTTCCGGTCTACCATTACAAGACGGTGATCCCGGTGACCGGCGTGCTGCTGCTGCTGCAGGGCGTGGTCGAGGTGGTGCGCTGCCTCGTCTGCCTCCGCACCGGCCAGTGGCCGCAGCGCCTGCACGACGTGGAAGAGCTCGAAAAGGTCATCCTCGAACAGCATGCCGGCGAAGGAGCAAGGCCGTGACCGACCCTCAACTCGGCGTGCTGATGCTCGTGCTCTTCGTCGGGCTCATCATGCTCGGCTTCCCGATCGCCTTCACGCTCATGGCCATGGGTGTCGGCTTCGCCTTCCTCGCCTTCGACGGCAACTGGGAGCCTGTCATGGCGCTCCTCGTCCAGCGCACCTGGTCGGTGATGACGAACGACATCCTGATCTCAGTGCCGCTCTTCGTCTTCATGGGCTACATCGTCGAGCGCGCCAACATCCTGGACCGGCTCTTCCGCTCCATCCAGCTCGCGGCCGGCGGCCTGCCGGGCTCGCTCGCCGTTGCCACGCTCATCACCTGCGCGCTCTTTGCCACAGCCACCGGCATCGTCGGCGCGGTGGTGACGCTGATGGGCCTCCTGGCTTTTCCTGCCATGCTCCGCCATGGCTATGACGTGCGCCTGTCTGCGGGGGTCGTCTGCGCCGGCGGCTGTCTCGGCATCCTCATTCCCCCCTCGATCATGCTGATCCTCTACGGCGCCACTGCCGGGGTCTCGCCCGTCCAGCTCTATGCCGGAGCACTGTTCCCCGGCCTCATGCTGGCGGGGCTCTACATTCTCTATGTCATGGTGCGCGCCATGCTGAACCCGAAGCTCGCGCCGCCGCTTCCCCTGGAAGAGCGCAACGTGCCGGTCGGCACCGTCATCTACGAGCTTCTCACCTCCTTCATGCCGCTGGCCCTGCTCATCCTGGCGGTGCTGGGAGCGATCATGTTCGGCCTGGCGACGCCGTCCGAGGCGGCCGCCATCGGCGCGCTGGGTGCGCTGATCCTCGCCGCCGCCTACCGCTCGCTGAACTTCGAGAAGCTCAAGGAATCCGTCTACCTGACGGCGCGCACCTCTGCCATGGTGGGCTGGCTCTTCGTCGGCTCCTTCACCTTCTCGGCGGTCTTCGCCATCCTGGGCGGCGATGCCGTGATCAAGGATTTCGTGGTGGGGCTCGATCTCTCGCCCTTCATGTTCCTGCTGGTCACGCAGATCATCATCTTCATTCTGGGCTGGCCCCTGGAATGGACGGAGATCATCGTGATCTTCGTGCCGATCTTCCTGCCGCTGCTCGATCACTTCGGCATCGACCCGCTGTTCTTCGGCCTCCTGATCGCGCTCAACATCCAGACGTCCTTCCTGTCGCCCCCCGTGGCAATGGCGCCCTTCTACCTGAAGGGCGTGGCGCCGAAGGAGGTGAACATCAACGACATCTTCGCCGGCGTCATGCCCTTCATCTTCCTGGTGATCGCGTCGATGGCGCTGCTCTACGCCTTCCCGCAGATCGGCCTCTGGCTGCCGCAGCAGATCTACGGACGCTAGCCGTCAGCCTTCCTGCTTCCATCGCTGCGCAGCGGAAGAATGCACTCGCCGTTCAGATCCGCTCCGCCAGCCTTGCGATGCGCTTGCAGGCTTCCGCCATCTCCTCCGCGCTGACGGTGAGCGCCACGCGCAGGTGGCCGGAACCTCCGGCCCCGAAGCTCTCGCCGGGCATGGTGACGACATTCTCCTCCTCGAGCAGGCGCCAGGCGAAGGCCTCGCCGGAAAGTCCCGTCTTGCGCACGTCCACCATCACGAACATGCCGCCCTCGGGCATCCGCGCCGAAACCCTGTGCGAGCCGGCGAGCGCCTTCACCAGCGCCCGGGCGCGCTCCTCATAGGCGCGCTTCATCGCGTCGAGCTCGGGGAAATGCGTGTCGAGCGCGAAGGCCATCGCGTCTTCGAGGAAGGGCTGGGAACCGAACAGCATCGTCTCCGTCACCGGGATGCAGCGGTCGCAGAACTCAGGCGACGCCGCGATCCAGCCGCAGCGGAAGCCGGGAAGCGCGTGCGACTTCGAGATCGAGGAGACGACGATCGTCCGCTTCTCCAGCTCCGGCACGTCGAAGGGCGAGGCGAAGACCGTGTTGCCATAGGTCAGCGTGGCGTAGACCTCGTCTGAGATGATCCAGAGATCGTGGGCCTCGCACAGCTTTCCGATTTTCTCGATCTCGGCACGGGTGAAGACCGCACCGGTGGGGTTCGACGGCGTGTTCATCAGCAGGGCGCGCGTCTTGGGCGTGATCGCCTTCTCGACGTCCCGGGCCTTGAGGTGAAAGCCGTGATCCGGGTCGACGCGGATCGGCACCGGAATGCCCCCGGCGGCGGCGATCACTCCTTCATAGGTGGCGTAATAGGGGTCCGCCATCAGCACCTCCTCGCCCTCGTCCACCACCGTCATCATGGCGGCGTAGAGGGCGGTCTGGGTGCCGGGGAGATAGATGAACTGGTTCTCGTGGATGGCGCGGCCGGTCTGCCGGGTATAGAGCCGGGCGAGCGAGCGGCGCACGTTGATCTCGCCCCGGCCTTCGGCATAGCGAAGCCGGCCGGCGCGCATCTGCCGGTCCGCCTCGTCGAGGATGGCCTGCGGCGGCGGCGCGTCCGGCTCCCCGATCGACAGGAAGATCATCCGCTCGCCCAGCGCCGCCCGGCGCCTGCCCTCGATGTGAACGGCCCATTTCTCGGAGCCGAGGCCGTCCAGCCTCGCCGTGACTTTCGCAAATTTCATCCTGGGAACCCTTGTTTTGCCGCGCTTTTAGTGCAAGGCCACGGCGCGGTCGAGGGGCCGCGGGATGGGCTTTACATTTTCGGGAGTTAGGCTAGCTTGTGCGCCGCACCATTTTTCTCGGATTTCCCCAGAATGGAATTTTCACGGCGTCAGGTCCTGAGGTCGGCGGCAGTGCTTGGCGCGCTCGCGGCGGCGCTCCGTCAGGGACTGCTGCCCAGCGTTGCAGAAGCCTCCGATCTCTTCATCGAACGCCAGCCCTTCGCCGAGGACCACGTCCGCAAGCTTGCCGAGTCCCTCGCTCAGAAGCCTTGGGAAGACGTGCGGATCGCCATGCCCCCTGGCTGGGAGGCGCTCACCTACGACCAGTACCGTGACATCCGCTTCAACCCGGAAAAGTCCTTCTGGAAGGGCGAGCCGCACCAGTTCTCCTTCGACCTCTTCCATTCCGGCTTCCTGTTCACCGCGCCCGTCGACGTCCACGTCGTCGAGAATGGCGAGGCCGCGCGCATCAATTACAGCCCGGAGCTCTTCAACTTCGGCCCGCTGGCGCCCGAGATGGACGGCAAGACCGACATGCACTATGCCGGGCTGAGGCTCCGGCATCCGATCAACTCGAAGGAGTACAACGACGAGTTCCTGGTGTTCCAGGGCGCGTCCTATTTCCGCGGGGTGGGGCGCGGCCTGCTTTATGGCCTTTCGGCACGGGGCCTCGCCATCGACACCGGCCAGCCCAAGGGTGAGGAATTCCCCATGTTCCGCGCCTTCTGGGTGAGGAAACCGGATCCCGCCGCCACCACCGTCGTGGTCGAAGCCCTGCTGGACAGCCCCTCGGTCACCGGGGCCTACAAATTCGCGGTGAAGCCCGGCGAGGATACGCAGATGGACGTCGAGCTCGTGCTCTTCCCCCGGCGCGACCTCCCGCATGTCGGCATCGCGCCGATGACGTCGATGTTCCTGCTCGATGCGCTGTCCAGGCCGGTCGACGATTTCCGTCCCGCCGTTCACGATTCGGACGGGCTGATGATGCAGACCGGGGCGGGGGAGTGGCTGTGGCGCCCTCTCGCCAATCCCAAGACGCTGCAGGTCAGCGCCTTCATCGACACCAGCCCGCGCGGCTTCGGCCTGATGCAGAGGAAGCGCCAGTATCGCGACTTCCTGGACCTCGAATCCCGCTACGAGCGCCGTCCCAGCCTGTGGGCCGAACCGGTCGGCGATTGGGGGCCGGGCGCCGTGGAGCTCTACGAGATCCCCACCCAGCTCGAGACCAACGACAACATCGTCGCCTTCTGGCAGCCCAAGGATCCGCTGAAGCAGGGCCAGAGCTATTCCTACGTCTACCGCCTGCACTGGTGCGCGGATTGGCCCATGGGTGTCGAACTCCCCGTCGGCCGCACCGTGTTCTCCGGCGCCGGTGTCGATCCCAACTACTCGTCTGATCCGCCATCTTATGACCCAGATCTGCGGCTCTACATCGTCGAGTTCGCGGGCGGCGATCTCGAAGGAGACGTCGTTGCGGACGTCACGGCCTCCGCCGGCGTGATTTCCAACGTGCATGCGGCAAAGAACGACGTCGAGAAAACGACGCGGCTCTCCTTCGAGCACAACGTCAATGGGGCAGACATCGCGGAACTGCGCGCCGTGCTGAAGCGCGGCGACAAGAAAGTGAGCGAGACATGGCTCTTCCGGTGGACCAGAAGCTGACCGACACCATACCGCCTCCGGCACCGCTCGACATGCCCATCCAGGATCTGAAGTCCTGGGCGGGCAAGGCCCGGCCCGTCGGCAATGGCGCGGACGTCGTGATGGCGCGGATCTTCGTGTTCGGCGCCTCCTTGCTCATCACCGGCTTTGGCACCTGGAAAATGTACGAGGTGATCAGCCCGGTGAACGTCACCGCGCTGCAGGTGCTGTTCGCGAGTTTCTTTGCGCTCACCTTCGCATGGATCGCCTTCTCCTGCGCAAGCGCCATTCTGGGTTTCGCCATGCTGATGCGCGGCAGGCCGGCACTGCCGCCGCTCGCGGGGATCGAGGAGACGGGCCGCACCGCGCTGCTGATGCCCGTCTACAACGAGGATCCGGAACGGGTCTTCAACGCGCTCTTGCGCATGGGCCAGGCGCTCCGCCGCGAGGGAGTTGCACGGCGCTTCGACATTTTCGTGCTGAGCGACACCCGCAAGGACTCGATCGCCGCCGCCGAGCGCGAGGCCTTCTCCTGGCTCAGGCGGCAGCTCTCGCCCGCGATGCGCGTCTACTATCGCCGGCGCGAGAACAACCACCACCGCAAGGCCGGCAACATCGCCGATTTCGTCACGCGCTGGGGTGCTGCCTACGACCACATGATCGTGCTCGATGCCGACAGCGACATGAGCGCTGCCGCCATGATCACGCTGGCCCGCGCCATGGCGGCCGATCCGCAGGCGGGCATCATCCAGTCGCTGCCGCTGCTCCAGAACCGCTGGACGCCGTTTGCCCGCATGACGCAGTTCGCCGGCCGCGTCTACGGGCCGCTGGTGGCCACCGGCCTGGCCGCCTGGCACGGACGGGACGGAAACTACTGGGGCCACAACGCCATCATCCGCACCCGCGCCTTCGCCGAGGCCGCGGGCCTGCCGGAGCTCACCGGCCGCAAGCCCTTCGGCGGCCACGTTCTGAGCCATGACTTCGTCGAGGCGGCCCTGATCCGGCGTGCCGGCTACGCCGTCACCATGCTGCCGCAGCTCGCCGGCTCCTATGAGGAGACGCCCCCATCCCTCGTTGATCTCGCCACGCGCGACAGGCGCTGGGCGCAGGGCAACCTGCAGCACATCAAGATCGTCGGTGCGAAGGGCCTCCACTGGGTGAGCCGCGTCCACCTCGTACAGGGCATCATGTCCTATCTCGCCTCGCCGCTGTGGCTGATGCTTCTGATGGCGGGGCTGCTGCTCGCCACCGTCGCGCGTCACGTCACGCCCAACTATTTCCCGGAGAGCTTCTCGCTCTTCCCCGTCTGGCCCGTCTTCGATCCCGAACTGGCGCTCCGCCTCTTTGCCATCACCTTCGGCGTGCTCTATCTCCCGAAACTGCTGGCGCTGCTGCTGGCGTTGCGCGACCCTGACCTGCGCAAGGGCTGCGGTGGCGTCGCCGGCCTGTTCAAGAGCGTGGCCGCCGAAACCCTGGTCTCCATGCTGCTCTCGCCCGTGATGATGCTCATCCAGTCGCGCTTCGTGGCGGATGTGTTCCTCGGCCGCGATTCCGGCTGGAACGCCCAGAACCGCGACGATCAGGCGATGCCGCTCGCCGCCTGCGCCCGCACCCATGCCGCGCATGTCCTCGGGGGCCTGGGCTTCGCGGTACTCTCCTTCCACGTTTCCTGGGCCGCATTCCTGTGGCTGGCGCCGATCGCCGGGGCGCTCATGCTTTCCCCGCTCGTGTCCTGGGCTTCGGGACTTCCCGAACTCGGCCGCAGGCTGTGGCACTGGAACGTATTCCGCATCCCGGAAGAGGCTCCGCGCCGGCCTGAGGAAGCGGCGTTCGACGAGGATCTGGCCGCCGAGCCGCTGCTCGAGGCGGCGCAGTGATCAGCCGGGCCTGACCGCCTTCGCGATTTCGATGCTCACGGCTTGACCTGCTCGCGCGCCATGCGGTTCAGCGCCTGGTAATCCGTCTTGCCGGAACCGAGCAGCGGCAAATCCTTTATGACGATCACGTTGCGCGGCACCATCAGCGCCGTCGTCCCCAGTCGTTTCATGCCTTCCGCCACCTTCTTGGCATCGAGCTCGGGGCTTGTGGTGAACATCACGAGCTGCTCGCCCTTCCTCAGGTCGGGCACCGCCACGACGGCGTGGTCCGCCTCGGCGAAGGCCTGCTTCAGCTTCTGCTCGACGAGGCCGAGCGAGATCATCTCGCCGGCGATCTTGGCGAAGCGCTTGGCACGCCCCAGGATGGTCACGAAACCATCTTCGTCGATCTTCACGATGTCGCCCGTGTCATACCAGCCGTCGGGCGGCGCCTCGACCACGCCGGGATTGTCGGCGCGGAGATAGCCCAGCATGATGTTGGGACCTTTCACGAAGAGCCGCCCGCCCTCGTCGATGCCGGGCACCGGCTCGAGGCGATACTGGATCTGGTCGAGGAGGCGGCCCACGGTGCCGGTGCGGAAATGCATCGGTGTGTTGACGGCAACGACCGGCGCGCATTCGGTGGCGCCATAGCCCTCGAGGATGCGGAGCCCGAACTTCTCCATCCAAACCTCGCGCGTCTCGGGCTTCACGCGCTCCGCCCCAGCAACGACGAGGCGCACGTTGAAGAAGTCGTAGGGGTGGGCGCTTCGGGCATAGCCCATGAGGAAGGTGTCGGTGCCGAACAGCACCGTTGCGTTGGTCTCGTAGCAGAGCTCCGGCACGATCTTGTAGTGGAGCGGCGAGGGGTAGAGGAAGGTCCTGACGCCCGCCAGCACGGGAAGCAGCGCCCCGCCGGTGAGGCCGAAGGCGTGGAACATCGGGAGCGCGTTGAACACCACGTCGGAGGCGGTGAAGGCGATGCGCGCCGCCGCCTGGAAGCGGTTGGCGTGCAGGTTCCTGTGCGACAGCACCACGCCCTTTGGCAGGCCCTCGGAGCCCGAGGTGAAGAGGATCACCGCGGGGCCATTGGGGTCGCGGAGCGCGCCGGTCATGCGCAGCGCCGTCTTCGAGAAGAAGCGCGCCCAGAAGCCGAAGGCCTTGTCCCGGAGCGTCAGCGTCTCGCGCAGTTCTTCGAGGAAGATCACCTTGCGCCCCTCGGAGAGCACCTTGAGGTCTTCCTCCATGTTGCCCGCTTCGATGAAGCGCCGCGAGGTGACGACGGTCGAGACCTGCGCGGCCGTGCAGGCCGCCGCCATGTTCACCGCCCCGGTCGAGAAGTTCAGCATGGCCGGCACGCGTCCGAAGGCGTGAAGCCCGAAGATCGTCACGAAGCAGGCCGTGGCGTTGGGCAGCAGCACGCCCACGTGGCGCTGCCCGGGCGTCATCTCCGCCATGCGCCGGCCGAGGATGAAGGCGCCCATCACCAGCCTGTCGTAGTTTGCCGGGGTGCGCTGCACGTCCTCGAGCACCACGTGGCGGCGTCCGTGGGTGTGGCGCGCGTCGAGAAGCGCCTCGAGCAGCGTGCGGTCGATGTTCGAGGTGCGGAAGACCATGTCGGTCATAACGTCATAGAGCTTGTCGGCCTGGTGCTGCCGCAGCGCCGCGCCGCGCCTGCCCTCCGGCGGATCGAACTTCACCGGCGGCAGGAAGGTGATCGTGATCTTGGGGAACCAGCGCAGCCTGAGCTTGCCGCGCATGCGCGAGAAGGGCGTGTAGAGCGCGCCGTCGATCCGCACGGGCAGCACGCGCGCGCCCGCCATCTGCGCGATGGCGCCCGGCCCCTCATAGACCTTCATCAGCGCCCCCGTCACGGTGAGGCGGCCCTCGGGGAAGATCACCACCTTGCGGCCCTTCTTCAGCTCGTCCACGAGCACGCGCAGCGCCATCGGGTTCGTGGGGTCGATGGGGATCATCTTGAACAGCGCGAAGCTGGGCTTCGCCCACCACGCCTGTCCGACATGCGTGTTGATGGCGAAGCTCGCCCGCTCGGGAAGGAAGGCGGAAATCAGCGGTCCGTCGAGGTAGGAGGTGTGGTTGGCGATGATCACCGCCTTCCGCCCAGCGGCGCGGTAGTTCTCCATCCCCTTCACCTCGACGCGGTAGACGAGGCCGAAGATGAGCCGCGCGATGCTGGCGGCCAGTTCCTGGGTGAGGAGCCGCGCCACGAACAGCGAGGCCACCGCGTTGGCAAGCCCCAGCAGCAGGAAGAAGGCCTGCGCCGACATGGCCTTGAGCAGCACCGCGCCCGCCACCGCCGAGGCGATCATGAAGATGGCGTTCATCACGTTGTTGGCGGCGATGACCCGCGCCCGCCGCGAAGGGTTTGAGCGGTGCTGCATGATGGCGTTGAGCGGCACCGCGTAGAGCCCGCCGAAGAAGGCCACGAAGAACAGGTCCGCCGCCACGCGCCAGCCCTGCCAGTGGCCGAAGAAGGCGGCAATTCCGTTGTTCGCGCTCCCCGCCAGGATGGCGTTCACGGCACCCGCCGCGAAATAGAGGTCGAGCAGGAACACCGTCATCATGATCGAGGCGATGGGCACGTAGCGCGGCGAGACCTCGCCCTTGAGCAGCGCGTTGGTCAGAAGCGAGCCCGCCCCGATGCCGATGGTGAAGAGGCCGATGAAGGCATTGGCCACCGTGTCGCCCGCCAGCAGCACGTCGCGGGTGAATACGGGAAGCTGCGCCATGATGGCGGCGCCGAGGAACCAGAACCACGAAGCGCCGATCACCGACCAGAACACGTCCTCGCGCTCGCGCGCATAGGAAAGGAGCTTCAGCGTCTGGCGCGGCACGTTCCAGTCGAAGACGATCGTGCGGTCGCCGGGCGCGGAGGGCATCAGGAAGGCGCAGCCGAACGCGGCCACGGCGAGCGCCACGATCGAGAGGGCGAGCAGCGGCCTTCCCCAGTCCTCGAGCACCAGGAAGCCGCCGAACAGCGTGCCGAGAAGGATGGTCACGAAGGTGCCGAGTTCGATCAGCGCGTTTCCGGCGATCAGCTCCTCGCGCCGCAGGTATTGCGGCAGCACGCCATACTTGATTGGCCCGAAGAAGGCGGCGGTCGTGCCCGCGAGGAACAGCACGGCAAGGTGCATGAATGGGTTCTCGAGCCACAGGCTCAAGGCCCCGAACACCATGGCCGCGAGGTCGAACGCCTTGATCCAGCGCGCCAGCATGGCCTTGTCGTGCTTGTCGGCGAGCTGGCCCGCGATGGCCGAGAACAGGAAGTAGGGCAGCATGAACAGCGCCAGCCCCGCCTGCACGAAGAGCGTGGCGTCGAAGCCGAAGCGCACCGCCAGGTCGTAGGTGATGAGGATGGCGATGCCGTTGCGCACCGCGTTGTCGTTGAAGGCGCCGATCGCCTGGGTGACGAAGAGCGGTAGGAAGCTCCGCGACTTCAGGATCGCGAACTGGCTCTGGCTGTCGTGGGGTCCGCCGCTCATGAACTGTCAGGTCCGGCCATTGGGGGTTTTTTCGGAGTGGGCCCGCCGAATATGTCAGACCTGTGGTGGATCATCAAACGCCGAAAAACTCTTTGTGAAACACCGTGCGCAAACCGCGGCACAGAGGGCCCCGTAACGCTCCCTGTCAACTCTGACCTCAGGGAGAACCCGATATGAACCGTTTCCGCAACTTCGCCGCCGCCGCCGCACTGGCCGTCTCGAGCGTCGCGCTCTCCGCCCAGGCCTTCGCCGCCGACATCGTCGACACCGCCGCCGCCGCCGGCAACTTCAAGACGCTGGTCGCGGCGGTTGAGGCCGCGGGCCTCGTCGACACGCTGAAGGGCACCGGCCCCTTCACCGTCTTCGCGCCTTCCGACGAGGCCTTCGCCAAGCTCCCCGCGGGCACCGTCGATGACCTGCTGAAGCCCGAGAACAAGGACAAGCTGGTGGCCGTCCTCACCTATCACGTGGTTCCCGGCAAGGTGATGGCCGCCGACGTCGCCGGCAAGGAGACCAAGGCCAAGACCGTCCAGGGCGGCGAGGTGACGGTGAACGGAACCGACGGCGTCACGGTCGACGGCGCCAAGGTCGTCCAGGCCGACATCGCGGCCGACAACGGCGTGATCCATGTCATCGACGCGGTGATCATGCCGAAGATGTGACCTCCAATTGCCCTCTCCCCCGCGAGAGGCGATGGGAGAGGGTGCCCGGAGGGCGGGTGAGGGCCTCTTCAGCCGAGCAGGTCGCCGATCAGGCGGCGTGTGGTGACATGATCGCCGGAAAGATGGCTCGCGCCCGCCGCCCCCAGCCTTTCGCGCCGCGCTGCGTCCAGCGAGAAGCCGATGAAGTGGACGCCGTTGGCGAGTCCCGCCTCGACGTCGTTGAGGTTGTCGCCGATGTAGACGATGCGCTCGCGCGGTAGGCCCGTCGCTTCGATGGCGCGGGCCACCGTCTCGCGCTTGTGGCCGGAGCCTTCCGCTCCGAAGGCAAGCCCGCTCACCGGCTGCCACAGATTCCTTGATGCGAGCCGCAGCTTCGCCGCCGAGAGCAGGTTCGCCGTGGCGATTCCGAGCCGTGACTCCGGGAGCGATGCGAGGAGGTCCCGCGTCCCCGGGATTTCCATCGCCTGGAGCGCGCCCGAGCCCAGCCCTTCGGAGAGAAGCGCCAGGTAATCCGCGAAGATCCCATCCCTGTCCTCCGGCGGCAGCCCGTGCCGCTCCAGAATCTCCGCCACGATGTGCTCGTCGCTGCGGACCCGGTAGCTGTCCCAGTCGCGCGACAGGCCGGTAAGCCCATGGCGGCGCGCGAAGGGAATGAAGAAGGCGTCTTCTTCCTGCGGCGTCAGGTCGAGGAGCACGCCGTCCACGTCGAAGATGACGGCGCTATCCATTGACCATGCGTGGCGTCATCTCGATCAGCGTCGGCCCCTCCGCCACCAGCGCACCGCGGATCGCCTCGGCCAAAGCCTTGAGGTTCCCTGGCTTCTCCGCGCGGCAGCCATAGGCCTTCGCAAGCATCTGGAAATCCGGGTTCTTCAGCGTCACCGCATTGGGCTGGATGCCCTTGTTCACCATGTCGTCGCGGATCTGCCCCAGCGCATCGTTGTTCCACATCAGGATGACGAGCGGCAGCCCGTGCTCCGCCGCGGTGCCGAGCTCGTTGATGGTGTATTGCAATCCGTAATCGCCGATCATCACGGCGACGGGCCTGCCGCCCACGCCGAACTTGGCGCCGATGCCGGCGGGAAGCGCGAAGCCCAGCGTGCCGAAGCCCACGGGATGAAGCCACGTGCGCGGCCGGGAAACCGGGAAGATCTCGTTCGCCGCATAGGCGATCTGCGTCATGTCGGAGCAGATCACCGTGTCCTCCGGCAGTTCCGCGCGGATCACTTCCAGCACCTTGGCCAGCGTGGCGCGGAGCTGATCGGGCTCGCCGAGATCGAAGCTGGCCTTCGCCTCTCCGGCCTTCTCCTGCACGCCCGCGGCGATGGCCTCCAGCGCCTGCCGCGCATCGCCGAGGATGGCGATCTCCGGCGCATGCGGGCGGCTCATCACGGAAGGGTCGATGTCGATGCGGATGAGGTTGCGCCCGATCACCACGTCGTCGTTCCAGAAATCCGTTTCGGAAAGTTCGGAGCCCGCGCAGAGGATGGCGTCGGACTCCGCCAGCATCGTCCACGCGCCCTCGCGTCCCATGACATAGCCGAGGCAGAGCGGGTGGTCGGCCGGAACCGCACCCTTGCCCGCGGTTGTGGTGATGATCGGCGCCTTGATCTTCTCGGCGATGGCGAGGGCCGCTGCGCCAGCATGGAGTGCGCCGCCGCCCAGCACGATCACCGGCTTCCCGGCGCCGTCGAGCTTCCGGATCGCCTCGTCGATCTGCCGCTGCGAGGGCGATGCGACGGCCGGAAGGCCGCGCGCCTCCCAGCCATCGCCCGCCGGCTCCTTGAGCAGGTCGAGCGGGATCTCGAGATAGGCGGGCCTGGGCCGCTGGCTGGCGAAATTGGCGAAGGCGCGGGCGATGGCGTCGCGCACGTCCTTCGGCGTGTAGGCGCGCATGTGCAGGCTCGTCACCGTCGCCGCCGCGCCGCGCTGGTCGATCATCTCGTGCAGCCGCCCGCGCCCTTGCGCCGAATCCCGGATGTCGAGTGCGGAGGAGATGACCAGCACGTTGGAGGAATCGGACCACGCCTGCCCCATCGGCGTGAGGATGTTGGTGAGGCCCGGTCCCGTGATGGTGAAGCACACGCCGGGCTTGCCGGTGGCCCTCGCATAACCGTCTGCCATGAAGCCTGCGCCCTGCTCGTGGCGCACCAGCACGTGCCGGATCTTGGAGCGCGGCAGGGCGCGGTACATCTCGACATTGTGCACGCCGGGAATGCCGAAGATCGTATCGACGCCATAGGCTTCGAGAAGGCCGACGAGGGCCTCGCCGGTCGAGAGTTCCGCGCGTTTGGACATGTCAGGCTGCTTCCGTGCTCGTATCCGCTGAGGGAGGGTTCACGGCGTGGCATGCCACAAGGCTTCCCTCATGCGCAAGCAAGGCTGGATTGACCAGCGGGCAGATTTCGAACCGCCACGGGCAGCGCGGATGGAAGGTGCAGCCCGAGGGCGGGTTCAGGGGGGAGGGCAGTTCGCCCTTGAGCACGATGCGCTCTCTCTTGCGCGTCGGGTCGGGGTGCGGCGTCGCCGAGAGCAGCGCCTTGGTGTAGGGGTGCTGCGGGTTGCCGAAGATCGCCTCGCGCGGGCCCTGTTCCACCGCGCGGCCGAGATACATCACCATCACGTCGTTGGCGATGTGGCGGACAACCGAAAGGTCGTGGCTGATGAAGAGATAGGCCAGGTTGTGCCGCTCCTGGATGTCGGCCAGCAGGTTCAGTACCTGCGCCTGGATCGAGACGTCGAGCGCCGAGACGGGCTCGTCCAGAACGAGGAGCTCGGGGTCGAGCATGAGGGCCCGCGCGATGGCGATGCGCTGGCGCTGCCCGCCGGAGAACATGTGCGGGTAGCGGTCGTAGTGCTCAGGCCTCAGTCCCACGCTCGCCATCATGGCGCGCGCCTTCTCGGTGCGCTCGGCGGAACTCATCCGCGTGTTGACGAGGAGCGGCTCCTCCAGCGCATGGCCGATCTTCTGGCGCGGGTTGAGCGAGCCATAGGGATTCTGGAACACGATCTGCACCTTGGCCCGGAGCGCCTTGAGCGTGGTGGCGGAAGCGCCCGCGATCTCCTGGCCCGCGATGACGAGCGAGCCCGCAGTCGGCGTCTCGATCATGGTGACGAGGCGCGCCAGCGTGGACTTGCCGCAGCCCGATTCGCCCACCACGGCCAGCGTCTTGCCGCGCTCGAGGCTGAAGCTTGCTCCGTCGAGCGCCTTCAGGGTCGCGGGCTTGGCGAAGGCGCCGTGGCTCACCTCATAGTGTCGCGTCAGGTTCGTGGCGGAGACGACGGTGCTCATGCCGCCTCCTCCTTCTTGCCCGGGTGGCCCTGCGGCACGCCGTCCTTCAGCGCGTAGTGGCATAGGGCGCCGCGGGTGCGCATGGGCTGCACCCTGCGGCAGAGGTCGGTGGCGAGCGGGCAGCGCGGCGAGAACAGGCAGCCCGCCGGCCGGTCGAACTGGCCCGGCACCACGCCGGGGATCGAGGGCAGCCGCCGCCCCGTGGCGCGCTCGGGCAGCGCCGCGAGCAGTGCCGCCGTATAGGGGTGGTGCGGGTCGCGGAAGAGATCCCTGACGTTCTGCTCCTCC
>NZ_JBKBKI010000027.1:0-51731 GCF_046294715.1 Aestuariivirga sp.
GGCGAGCGCGAAGCCCACCCAGCCGAGGGGCGGCATCTCCTCGCCCAGCATCGGCCAGGCCAGCAGGGCCGAGAGCGGCGGCACCAGGTAGAAAAGGGAGGAAACCCGGCTGACCTCGCCCGCCCGGATCATCGCGAGCAGCAGCGAGATGGCGATGATGGAATTGCCGATCACCAGATAGGCCAGGGCGCCGACGAAGGGTGGGTTCCACTCGAAATCGAAGCTTTCCAGCGCAATCGCAACAGGCAGGGTTCCGGCGAGGCCGGCGGCATATTGCACGGCGTTGGAGGCGAGGGGATGGTGGTTCTTCCCGAAGCGCTTCTCCCAGAGCGTTGCCGCAGTGATGGCGAAGAGGGCGATTACCGCGGCTGCCACCCCCCACGCATGTTCCGCTTCCACGCTCGAGCGCGAGACAATCACGGTCGCCGCGCCGGCGAGGCCCAAGCCCAGGCCAGCCCAGCGCATCAGGCCCACCTTCTCGCCCGCAAAACGGGGCGCGAGAATGCCGACGAGGAGTGGTTGCAGGCAGACGATGATGGCAAGTCCCCCCGCCGAGACTCCCGCCTTGAGGCCGAGATAGGAGAGCCCGAAATAGACGGTCTGGATGAGGAAGCCGACCAGAGCGAGGTGCCCCCAATCCGCCGCCTTGCGCGGCAAGGGCGGCCGCATCGCGGCGAGCAGCGGCAGGATGATGGCGAGCACCAGCCCATAGCGGAGTGACAGGAAGCTCAAAGGCTCGGCATGGGCGATCCCCAGCTTCGCCACAGGGAAGCCGGCCGACCACAGGAGCAGGAAGATGAAGGGAGCGGCGATCAGCCAGATTGGTTTCTTGCCGGGCATGGAGGGACCATAGGGTTGCCCATTCTCCCACGCCATCCTCACAAGGCGCCGGGCGGCCATGATCGGCCGCCATGACATCGCCGGGGTCTGCTGCTAGTGATGAGACATGCGCGTTCCCCCTTCATTCCTGGAAGACATCCGCGGCCGGCTGCCGATTTCCTCCGTCGTCGGGAGAAAGGTCACATGGGACCGGCGCAAATCGAATCCGGGCAAGGGCGATTACTGGGCCTGTTGCCCCTTTCACGGTGAGAAGTCGCCCTCCTTCCACGTGGACGACAGGAAGGGACGCTACCACTGCTTCGGATGCAAGGCCTCGGGCGACATCTTCACCTTCCTCGTCGAGAAGGAGGGACTGAGCTTCCCGGAAGCGGTCGAGCGGCTCGCGGCGGAGGCGGGGCTTCCGATGCCCGTCATGTCCGAGGCGGAAGCGCGGCGCGAGGAGCAGCGCGCCAGCCTCTACGACGTGATGGAGATGGCCGCGAGGTTCTTCGAGGCCGAGCTCCAGTCCGCCCGGGGCTCCCGCGCGCGGGGTTATCTGGCCGACCGGCAGCTCTCTCCGGCGATCCAGAAGGAGTTCCGTCTCGGCTATGCACCGGACGACAGGGCGGCGCTGCGCACCCACCTGGCTGACAAGGGCATCACGGTGGAACAGATGGGCGAGGCGGGCCTCGTCGTTTCAGGGGAGGGGATCGCCGTCGCCTATGACCGCTTCCGTGACCGGGTGATGTTCCCCATCCGTGACCCGCGCGGCCGGGTCATCGCCTTCGGCGGCCGGGCGATGTCGAAGGACGTCCCGGCAAAATACCTGAACTCTCCCGAAACCCCGCTCTTCCACAAGGGCAATGTGCTCTACAATCTCGACAAGGCACGGGGGCCAGCCCACGAGCGGGGCACGATCATTGCGGTCGAGGGATATGTCGACGTCATTGCCATGCACCGCGCCGGATTGCCGCAGGCCGTGGCGCCGCTCGGCACGGCGCTGACGGAGGACCAGCTCCGCATCCTGTGGAAACAGGCCGCGGAACCCGTACTCTGCTTCGACGGCGATGCTGCCGGGCTCAAGGCCGCCCACCGGGCGCTGGACCTGGCACTGCCGCTTCTCGAGCCGGGTCATTCCCTGCGTTTCGCCTTGCTGCCGGAGGGCCAGGACCCGGACGATCTCTTGAAGGCGCAGGGACCGGACGCCCTGCGCGCAGTCATCGAGACCGCCCAGCCGCTCTCCGACATGCTCTGGCAGCGGGCGCTCACCCAGAACGACCGCTCGACGCCGGAACGCCGCGCCCAGTTCGAGCAGGAATTGAGAAGTGTTCTCAATAGTATAGCGGATGATGTTGTGAGAAAGCATTATCTTGCGGAGTTCTCCGAGCGGGTGCGGGGCCTGTTCCGGCCTGCAGGCGAATTCCGCAGCCAGGGCGGGCGCCGCCAGTTCGGCGCGGTCGGCGGCAGGCGCCCGTTCAAGCCTGGCGTGCGGCCCTGGGATGTTCAGCAGCCGCCCACCGCCCAGCTCAAACGGCTCGCCGGGCAGCCCGCTTTCCAGTCAGGCGCCGAGCGACGCGAGAGGCTCATCGTGCTGACCCTGATCAATCATCCAGAGCTCCTGCACGAGTTTCTGGACGAATTCGCGAGCCTTGAAATGACGGTCCCGGAGCTTGACTCGCTCCGTACACAAATCATAGATAGCGCGGCCCTGGGGTCCGGCCTTGACGGAACGGACCTGCGGGGCCACCTGAAGCACGTGGGTTCGGGTCCTTTGCTGGACCGATTGGAATCCCAGGCGAAACGGCTGAACGAATGGTTCCTTGGGAGCGGGGCTGCGCAAGATGACGCCCGCACAGGCCTCCGTCAGATGATCGCCCTGCACCGGAAAACCGTGACCCTCGAGCGGGAGCTCCGGGCGGCCGAGGCCGCCTTCGCTGCCGACCCGACGGAGGAGAAGCTCAACGCGCTCAAGGCGGTGCGCGAGCAATTGTCGTCCCATGCGGGATCGGAAGCCCAGATCGAGGGCTTCGGCGCCGCGAGCGGAAGGCCGATTGACGCAATCACCTGAGGGGCGCCCGAAAAACCGGGTTTGGGTCTCAATCTTGGGGTTAATGCGCGCTTAACAGCCCGCCTCCTAGGTTTTGACCGCGAATCACAACGCTGCTATGGCGGTTCCCCCGCCTCGCAAGATCAAGGACTTGTTCATGGCTCGAGCCCAAGTGCGCGCACCCGCCCCGGACGATCAGGAAACCCCGACCGCGGCCGACGAAACCGAAGCCCCCGAGGCACAGGGCGGCGACGGCTCGGACTCGCCCATCCTCGATCTCTCGGATGCGGCCGTCAAGCGGATGATCAAGCTCGCCAAGGCGCGAGGCTATGTCACGCTCGACGAGCTCAATGCCGTGCTCCCCTCGGAGGAGACGAGCCCCGAGCAGATCGAGGACATCATGGCGATGCTCAATGAGATGGGCATCAACGTCGTCGAATCGGAAGAGGAGTCAGAGAACCTCGCCGCCAAGGTCGAGGCCGAGGCAGAGGGCGAGTCGACCGAGACGGCCCTCATCAAGGTGGAAGCCGCCAAGACCCCGGCCGACCGGACGGATGATCCGGTGCGCATGTATCTGCGCGAGATGGGCCAGGTCGAGCTTCTCTCGCGCGAGGGCGAGATCGCCATCGCCAAGCGCATCGAGGCTGGCCGCGAGGCGATGATTGCAGGGCTCTGCGAAAGCCCGCTCACCTTTCAGGCCATCATCATCTGGCGCGACGAGCTGAACGAGGGGAAGATCCTTCTCCGCGACATCATCGACCTCGAGGCCACCTATGCCGGCCCCGACGCCAAGAAGCAGGGCCCGGTGCAGACGCCCGCCCCCTATGTTCCGCCCAAGGAAGAGGTGAAGAAGAAGGCCGAGGCCAAGCGCGCCGAGGCCAAGCGCGCCGCCGCCGCGATCCGCCGCCCCTCGGCCGACGACGAGTTCGGCGACGTGCTGAGCCCCGAGGATTTCGACAAGCCGCAGGTCGAGGAGGAAGATGACGAGGAGGGTGACGATCTCGGCGTGTCGCTCTCCGCGATGGAAGCGGAGCTGAAGCCCAAGGTCCTCGAGATCTTCGACACCATCGCCCGCAACTACAAGAGCCTGCGCAAGCTGCAGGACCAGGAGGTGGCCGAGGGCACCGAGCTGTCGCCCTCCCAGGAGCGGCGCTACAAGAAGCTCCGCGAGGAAATCGTCGCCGAGGTGAAATCGCTCTCGCTCAACAACGCGCGCATCGAGGCGCTGGTGGAGCAGCTCTACGACATCAACAAGCGCCTCAACGCGCTGGAGGGCCGGCTCATGCGGCTCGCCGAGACCTACAAGGTGCCGCGGCCCGAATTCCTGAAGGAATACCAGAGCCACGAACTCGACCCCGACTGGCTGAAGCGGGTCGGCCGGCTGGCCAAGTTCGGCTGGAAGAAGTTCGTCAACGACGAGAAGGAATCGATCAAGGTCATCCGCGACGAGATCTTCGAACTCGCCACCGCCACGGGGCTCCAGATCCCGGAGTTCCGCCGCATCGTCGCCATGGTGCAGAAGGGCGAGCGCGAGGCGCGGATCGCCAAGAAGGAGATGGTGGAGGCGAACCTCCGCCTGGTGATCTCGATCGCCAAGAAATACACCAACCGCGGCCTGCAGTTCCTGGACCTGATCCAGGAGGGCAACATCGGCCTCATGAAGGCGGTGGACAAGTTCGAATACCGCCGCGGCTACAAGTTCTCGACCTACGCCACCTGGTGGATCCGGCAGGCCATCACCCGCTCGATCGCCGACCAGGCGCGCACCATCCGCATCCCCGTGCACATGATCGAGACGATCAACAAGATCGTGCGCACCTCGCGCCAGATGATGCACGAGATCGGCCGCGAGCCGACGCCGGAAGAGCTTGCCGACAAGCTCTCGATGCCGCTCGAGAAGGTGCGCAAGGTGATGAAGATCGCCAAGGAGCCCATCTCGCTCGAGACGCCGGTGGGCGACGAGGAGGATTCGCACCTCGGCGACTTCATCGAGGACAAGAACGCCATCCTCCCCATCGACGCGGCGATCCAGGCGAACCTGCGCGAAACCACGACGCGGGTCCTGGCCTCGCTCACGCCGCGCGAGGAACGCGTGCTGCGCATGCGCTTCGGCATCGGCATGAACACCGACCACACGCTCGAGGAGGTCGGCCAGCAGTTCTCGGTGACCCGCGAGCGCATCCGCCAGATAGAGGCGAAGGCGCTCCGGAAGCTGAAGCACCCGAGCCGCAGCCGGAAGCTGCGGAGCTTCCTCGACAACTGATCGGGCTGGTATAACGGGATGTGATTTTATAGACTTAGCGCATCACCCGGCCAGCGGAGGGCCAGCCATGTCATTTCTGAAGAAGCTTTTTGGCGGCGGCAGGTCAGCGGATTCCGGGCCGAGCAAGCCCAAGAAGCAGGTCGAGTACAATGGCTATCTGATCTCCGCCACGCCCTACAAGGAAGGTGGGCAGTGGCAGACCTGCGGCACGGTCTCGAAGACTCTCGACGGCATCGCGAAGGAGCACCGCTTCATCCGCGCCGACCGGTTCGCGGACGAGGAGGGCGCCGTCGATCACTCCATCATGAAGGGACAGCAGATCGTCGATCAGCTCGGCGACCGCATCTTCGACTGATGGCGCTCAGGCGAGCACGTAATTGAAGCTCACGCTGATGCGGTTGCCCTCCGCCCGGTTCAGCGGCACCTCGTGGCGGAGCCAGCTTTCCCACAGCATCAGCGTTCCGGTCTCGGGCCGGAAGGAGACGTGCGACTTGAACTCCCGCGGCAGGGTCTGCTTTCTCGGCGGCGCGGCCATCATGAAGCCCAGGCGAGGATCCTCGTAGACGATGGGGCCCGCGCCTTCGGGCACCGCGACGTAGTATGTCCCGCTGATCACCGAGTTGGGATGGATGTGGGAGGTGTGCGAGCCGCCCTCGGGCATCACGTTCACCCAGAGGGAGTCGACACGGGGCTTGGTTCCGCGCAGGTCCCAGTGCAGCTCCTTCGCATAGGCGAGGCAATGCCGGTCGATTGCCTTCACCAGCTTCCGGAACTCCGGGAAGCGCCAGGGAAGATCGTTCAGCGAGGCATAGGACGTATAGCCCGGATAGCCGTGCTTCTCGCACCAGCGCAGGCCGGCTGCATCATCGACCGCGAGCGACATGCACAGCGCCTCGACGGCGTTGTTGAGTCTCTCGGGCACGATCTTCTCCGCCCGGTAGATGCGGGTGACGAAGAGATCGTGCGTCTGCGCGGCGGTCGCCTTCTTCTTCTCTGACATGCCCTTCCGTTAGCGGAGGGCTCAATCGCCTTCAAGCGCCTTGACGACGATGGCGGCGACGTCAGACGCGGCGTGCTTTGTGAGATCCTTGTTGATCTCCATCAGCGTCGCCTTTTGCAGCTGCTGCGAGGCGGCCTTGCGGTAGACGCCCAGCGCGACCGGAGGTGCCACGACGATGAGTTCCTCGAACTCCCCCGCCTTGAGGTCCTTGTCCATGTCGTCGGCGATCTGCATCACGAAGCGATCTTCCGCCTGCTGGTGCAAGTCGGTCTGCTCCGATGCCGAGCGCGCCATGCCGACGCTTTCGTTCACCCGGGCAGGCTTGTCGGTGCCCTGCTCGCGGGTGGGAGGGTTGTCATGGGCATAGACCTTGAACTGCTGCAAATCCGGCTTTCCCACCTGTCCGGCGTTGCGGAACACGATGGCGCGGCCCCCGTCGGTGACCAGAACCCGGGCGTTGTGGCGAAGTCGCTTCATGTTTCAAACCTCCGTAAGTGAGACAAACAAGACACCGGCGGATGGGTTCCCGCCTTGCGAAAGATCAATTATGAAGGCGCTTTAGAGGGGACAAGTTGCCAGAATGCGCAGGCTTTTCAACTTCGAGAAACGAACCGAGCCGGTTGCAAGCTCCACGGTCTTCTTCAACCGGCTCTCGCGGAATGCGTTGTGGTCCGCGGTGGTCGTGGTGCTGTCGTTGCTGGTCGGTTCGACAGGCTACATGTATTTCGAAAGCATGCGGGTGGTCGATGCCTTCGCCAATGCCGCCATGATCCTCTCCGGCATGGGGCCGCTCAGCCCTCTGGTGACGGATGGCGGCAAGATCTTCGCTGCGCTCTACGCAATCGTTTCTGGGCTGCTCCTCTTCGCCATCGCGGGCCTGATGCTGGCGCCGGTCTATCATCGCATCCTGCATCGCTTTCACGTCGACGGGATCGAGGCCGAGGGAGAACGGAGCCGCAGCAGGCGGCGCTAGGCGGGAGTGAGGATGAGATCCGGCGGATAGGCGGCGGCGAGCCTCCGGCGCGCCGCCATCGCGGCGCCGAGGTCCGTCGCGTTGATCACGGCAAGCCTGAAACCGCCGGGCGGCATGGGATGGTCCTCCGGCGGCTTGTCCTCGTGGAAGGTGATCTGCAGGCTCTGGACCTCCGGCATGGCACGCAACTCCGCTTGCAGACCAGGCGGCGGATGGGAGTAACGCCGGCCATGCACTGCGAAGAGTGGAACCGAAAAGCCGTTCCTTCGCTGCCCGTCGGCGAATTCCCAGTGTCCCTTGTCGTAGAGCCCGACGACCGCCTGGACCCAGCCTTGCCCATAAAGATCGCACCACTGGTCGGCAAACCTGAGATGAGCCTCGATGATGGTGCCGCCGATCGTTTCGAAATTCATCATGCCGGTGTAGCCGCGCATGTGCCGTTTCACCCAGCCGGAGAGCTTCTCCTCCAGTTCCGGGAAAGGGGCGGCGTGGATGGTCCAGTGGCGGAACATGCCGTCAGCCGCAGCGACGCCGGTGGCGTGCCGTATCCAGCAGATGAGTCCTTCGCGCACGGCGCAGTCGGTGGAGACGTGATCGCCCTCGAGCAGCGGCATCCACATGTGGCCGGGCTGGTAGGAATGATCCATTTCCGCCGCGCTGCCTATCGCACGGCTGCCCAGCCCCATGCCCTTGAGGTTGACGATGGGTTTCGAGAACACCGGATAGGAATCCGGCGGAACCCCGTGCGGCCCGCAGGCGAGGCCCTGCGTCTCCGCCACCTTGAGCTTGTCATAAATCCAGCGGCGGTCGGGAAAGAGCAGCCAGCAATCGGGATCGTCCACCGGAATGAGCACATGCTCCGGACACGGGACGTGTTCGAAATACTGGAGCCGCCACGGGTCTCGCTCGAGCACCGGCATGGGCGGAGACTAGCATGGCTGTCCCTTGCCGCAATCGGCCTCAGCGGATCTCCCATGTGATGTTCACGTCGATCGAGAGCGTCTGCTCGCCCGCCGCCACCGGAACCGGAGCGGAGGCGGCCTCGGCCATCATCGCCTTGCCGCGCATGAACGGCACCGGCGGCTCGAGCGTCATGCCTTCGCTGATCGACATGACGGGGCCTAGCGTGACGCCCATCGCACCCGCGTAGAGCTTCGCCTTGCGGGTGGCATCCTCCGTGGCGAGCTTGCGGGCCTCGTCCAGCGCGGCATCGGGTTCGGACACCTGGAAGGATATACCGTGAATCTGGTTGGAGCCGGCCTGCACCAGCCTGTCGAGCAGTGTTCCGAGGTCTCCGATCTTCCGGAGCGTGACGGTGACGTTGTTCGAGACGTCATAGCCAACCAGCCTGGGCGGCTGCCTGTCCTGGAAGTCGTAGCGCGGCTGCACGGTGAAATTCGACGTCTGCACGTCCTTCTCGGCGATGCCTGCCTCCTTCAGCGCCGCGAACAGCGCCGTCATGGCGGAGGTGTTGGCAGCGAGCGCCTCGGCGGCGGTGGCGCCTTGGCTGAACACGCCGGTTGTGACGAAGGCCAGGTCCGGCGGGCTCTTCACTTCCCCGTGGCCGACGAGGGAAATGGTGCGGGGCATCCTGGCCTCATCTGCAAGGGCGGGCGTGGCGAAGGCGGCGAGCGCAGCCAGGGCGGCTGCGGCAAAGGTGAGACGCTGCATGGGGTTCTCCTTCCAGTGGTGACTGGATCGTATGGGATTGCGGCGCCTTTTTGACGTCAGCGGAAGGGCGGCTCGTCGAAGCTGCGGAGCTTCCGGGAGTGGAGCTGGCCGACATTGCCGCGCAACAGTTCGATGGTCTCGAGCCCGATCAGCAGGTGCTCGCCCACCGCGCGGTCATAAAAGGCGTTTGCCGCGCCGGGGAGCTTGATCTCGCCGTGGAGCGGCTTGTCGGAGACGCAGAGCAGCGTGCCATAGGGCACTCGCAGCCGGTAGCCCTGGGCGGCGAGCGTTCCGGATTCCATGTCCACTGCGATGGCGCGCGAGAGGTTGATGCGGCGCAGCTCCTGGCTCCAGCGCAGTTCCCAGTTACGGTCGTCGTTGGTCACCACGGTGCCGGTGCGCAGCCTCTCCTTCAGCGCATCTCCACGCTCGCCGGTCACGCGGGCCGCAGCCTCCTGAAGCGCCACCTGCACCTCGGCAAGGGCCGGGATGGGGATTTCCGGCGGAACGAGGGAATCGAGAATGCGGTCCTGGCGCAGATAGCCGTGGGCCAGAACATAGTCGCCGATGCGCTGGCTCTGGCGGAGCCCCCCGCAGTGGCCGACCATCAGCCAGCAATGCGGCCTCAGCACCGCGAGGTGGTCGGTGATGTTCTTGGCGTTGGAAGGGCCGACGCCGATGTTGACGAGGGTCACGCCACCCTGGCCGTCGCTCCGCGCCAGGTGGTAGCCCGGCATCTGGAAGCGGTGCCAGTGCGAATTGGCGACGACGGCCTCCGCCTCCGCCGCGTTCATGCCGCGCGTGATCTTGCCGCCGCCCGGCAGATGCAGCACCCCATAGGGGCTCTCGGCGGCAAGCTGGGCGATGCTCCACTTCACGAACTGGTCCACGTAGCGGTGATAGTTGGTGAGAAGGATCCAGGGCTGCACCGCGCGCCAGTGGGTGCCCGTGTAGTGCTGCAGCCGCTTCAGCGAATAGTCGACCCGCACCGCATCGAAGAGGGCCAAGGGCAGCGGCTGGCCTGGCTCGTGGTGCCAGAGGCCGTCGGCCACCTCGTCACCGACATGGGAAAGCTTCGGGGCTGGAAAGTGCAGCGCCAGCTCCGCCGCCGTGACACCGTTGCGGCCGAGATCGTCGCCCTGTTCCAGCACATAGGGATAGGGGATCTCCTGGTCCGACTGGTCGACACCGATCGAGGCGCCGTAATCCTTCACCAGATAGCGCAGCTGCTCGGTGAGGTATCGGCCGAAATGCTCGGGATGGGTGATGGTCGTGGCATAGCTCCCGGGGCTCTGGAATTTTGCATAGGCCCTGGCGATGCGCGGCTGAACACCGCCTCCACGGTAATCGACCCGTAACTCGGGATAGCAGAAGCGCCGCCGCTCATCATCGCCCGGCGGCTCGCGGGTGTCGAAATAGCGCTCGAGGCAGGTCTTGAGGCTGCTCGTGGCCTCGCGGTGGAGCTCGATCAGGCGGGAGACGGCGGCTTCGGGCGAAAGGTCGTTGTTCATGCCGCCGAGCCTATAGCATGCGGCGGAGATTTGCTGTAGCCATGCCCGCCGTGGGGGCCCATAGCTCAATGGTCAGAGCTGACGGCTCATAACCGTCTGGTTCCAGGTTCGAGTCCTGGTGGGCCCACCACGTCCGGCCCCTCAGGTAAGGCCGAGGTGGGTCTCCAGGTCGAGCCTCACGGCGACGCCGGCGGTGGCGATGACGGAGACGCCGCCGCGTTCCTCGTCGGGAACGTCGAGGCCGCCCTTCACCACCTTCACCGTCACCTGGCCGTGGGGAAGGCTTGCGGCCACGGCGGCCTTGTCCACCTTCTCCGGTTGCTGCACGCCGATCGTCACCTCGATCTGCATGGTCTTCGGATCGACGCCGAGCGTTCTCAGGAAGGGCAGGGAGGAATGGTGGATGCAGTCCTGGACGGCGCGCAGGGCCGCCTTGGTGTAGTCGCCGCCATGCATGTCGTTGCCATGGCCCATTTCGAGGATGATGCGCTTCAGTGCCATCACGTCTTCTCCGGCATGTCGAGATAGACGATGGCCGCGGCATTGGCCATCAGGGTGAGGTTGGTGCCTTCGTCGTTCATGATCTCGAGGCCGCCCTCGACCACCTCGACGGAGGACTTGCCGTAGGGCAGCACGGCGGCCACCGCCGCCCTGTCCACCTTGTCGGGCTTCGGCACGCCGACCAGCACCTTCACGTGCATGTCATGCGGCTTCTGGCCCACCGCATTGGCGATGGTGAGCGAGTTGTGCCAGAGCGCGTCCTTCAGCGCCCGTATGGCGGCCTTGGTATAGTCGGCCCCGGTAAGGTCCGTTCCCATGCCGAGTTCGACGATCATGCGTGTGAGCGCCATTCGTGGTTCTCCAGTTCCGTTTTCCGTCACGATGAGAGGAAGGCCGAGACTTCCGCGTTGAAGCGGCGCGGGTTCTCGAAAAACATGAAGTGACCGCCGCCTTCGTCCTCCTCGTAGATCGAGGCCCGGGCGTTCGGGTTGACGGCCGCAATCCATTCCTGCGATTCCGCCGAGAAGATGCTCTTGCGGCCGCCGATGACGAGTGCCGGCAGCCGTGTCGCGGTGATCACGTCCCGCCAGTCGTTCAGGCAATGGTCGAAGAGCAGGTCCGCCGCCGCCATGCGGGGCATCTTGAGGTTCTCGCCTGCGATCCAGCGAAGATCCGCCTCGGGCAGGGCCGGGGTGAACATGCCCTTGAGGATGGCCATGGTTCCCTCCACCTCCTGCGTGCCGCGCACGGCGTCACAGAAGCCGGCGACCGATTGAACGTCCGGCAGCAGGCAGCCGTATTTCCGCTTCACGTCCTCGTTCCAGCCGGGCAGGGCCGCCACCATCGGCGCCTGGTCGACGATGACGAGGCGGCGCAGCTTCGCGGGCCCGAAGAGGTCCAGATAGCTCCAGATGATGGAACTCCCCATGGAATGGCCGAGCACGTCCACACCGCTCAGTCCGAGCACGTGGATGACCTCATCCAAGTCCTTGGCGAGGCGCTGGATGCGGTGACCGCCTTCGGCGTTGGGGCTTTCGCCGTGGCTCCGCATGTCGAGGGCGATCACCCGGCGGTGCTTCGCCAGGTCGTCGATGTTGCGGCCATATTCGGCGGCCGACTGGGACCAGCCGGGTATCATGATGAGCGGCTGGCCGCGCCCGGCCTCCAGCGCGTGCAGAACCGCACCGCCGGGAAGCTCGATCTTTCGGCTCGTGGGCATGATGTCTCCCCCTTCCCTTAGAGCTGAACGCCCTTGGTGAGGGCGCCATCGATCACCAGGTTGGTACCCATGGTGAAGCTCGATGCGGGGCTGGCGAGGAAGACGATGCCCTTGCCGATCTCCTCCGGCGTCGCCATGCGGCCGGTGGGGTTGAGCGAGAGGGCCTGCTTGAACAGGTCCGGCAGGTTCTGTTCGATGTAGTGCCAGATGCCGTCCTTGAAATAGACGTTGCCGGGCGAGACGGAGTTCACGCGGATGAGCTTCGGCGCCAGCTTGTGCGCGAGGCCGTGGGCGTAATGGATGAGTGCCGCCTTGAACGCCCCATAGGCGGGAGTGGTGAAGTCGATCTCGCGGCCCGAGACCGATGAGACGACGACGATCGACGGCCACTTCGACTTTTCGAGGTGGGGGAGGGAGGCGTTCACCGTGCGCACGGTGTGCATCATGTCGATCTCGAATTCGGCTTGCCAGGAAGCCTCCGTATCCTCGGCGGCGGCAAGAGCGGAGACATTGGCGATCACGATGTCGATACCGCCGAGTGCCTTCGCACTTCCCTCAACCCAGGCTTCGAGTGCGGCCTTGTCGCCGACGTCGATTGCCCGCCCGAAGGCCTTCACCCCGGCGGATTCAAGGCTTGCCACGGTGGCCTTCACCTCCGCCTCGTTGCGGGCGCAGACAGAGACATTGGCGCCCTCCGCCGCGAAGATGTCAGCGGCCCGCCGGCCGATGCCTTTGGTGCCGCCGGTGACCAGCACGTTCAAACCCTTGAGCCCCAGATCCATTGCCGTCCCTTCCCTGTGTGTTTGCGCCTGCGAAGATCGTTCGCCGGTCGTCGCGAGCCTCGATCTGGCTCTGCACGTCCCGTGCCACTGTGCAATGCAACACAGAGCCCGAAAGGACCGTCCTCCTTCCGCAGGCGGTCACGCGATCATGCGCTCTGCAGACTTGACATGCGGATTCTGCCGGCGTGATAGTCTCGGTCTTCGCAAAGGAGCCACGCCGATCTCTTCAGCGCGCGCCGAGCACATCGAGGAACTGGTCCGCGTCGCTGAGGGCCGCGACACGGCGCGCGATGAACTCATCCTCAGGTCCTGGCGGCGCTGCATCGACGGCCACAAGCTGGACCCGACGGTCCTGCGCCCGGCGGTCATCGTGGAAGACCGGAGGCTGCGCGAGCATCGCGAGGTCATTGAAGACCTGCTGCACACCGCGCGCTTCGGCGTCGAGGCGCTCTATAGGCAGGTGGCGGGCCTCGGCTACGTGCTCTTGCTGACCGATCACGAAGGCATCACAGTCGATTACATAGGCGATGAGGCGACCACGGACTACCTGCGCGAGGCCGGGCTCTACCTCGGCGCGGACTGGAACGAGGCGCGCGCCGGAACCAATGGCACGGGCACCTGCATCGCCACGGGCGAGGCCCTCACCGTCCACCAGGACGACCATTTCGACGCCATGCACATACCGCTGACCTGCACGGTGGCGCCGATCTTCGACCCCGTCGGCAACCTCTCCGCCGTACTCGACATTTCGGCGCTGCGGTCGCCGCGGGAAAAGTCGAGCCAATACCTGGCGCTGCAAATCGTGAAGAGCTTCGCCCACCGCATCGAGACCGCAAATCTCATTCGATCCTGCTCGCGGAACTGGATCGTCAAGCTCACCTCCAACCAGGCTTTGGCGGAAGTCGACATCGAACACGTGCTGGTGCTCGATTCCTCCGGCCGCATCGTCGGTTTCAACCATCACGGCCGCCGGCTCCTGGCCCAGGAACTCCGCGCCGATTGGCGGGAGGAAAGCCGCATTCTCGGCCGCCCCTTTTCCGATTTCTTCGACTGCGAGATCGACGGCCTCACGCGGTTCGTGGCGCCCAACGCAATAGAGCGCAACGTGGTGAGGCTCACCGCAACCGGCCGGAGCCTGTTCATCCAGGTGGTCCCGCCGGCCACGATCCGGGTGTTGCCCTCCGCCGTCGCGCAGGAGGACTGCAAGCTGCCGCAGCCGCTCAGGGCCGTCGCGGGCGAGGAAGCGTCGATCCAGAAGAATCTCAAGAAGCTGTCACGGCTGCTCAACACCAACATGAGCATCCTGGTGAATGGCGAGACGGGGACCGGCAAGGAATACCTCGCCAAGGCCATCCACCAGGCCAGCGCGCGGGCGAGGGGCCCATTCATCCCGGTCAATTGCGCCGCGCTCCCGGAAAACCTCATTGAAAGCGAGCTCTTCGGTTACGAGAGCGGTTCCTTCACCGGAGCGCTGGCCAAGGGCAAGAAAGGCCTGATCCGAGAGGCACATGGCGGAACCCTGTTCCTCGACGAGATCGGCGACATGCCGCTCAGTTCGCAGACGCGCCTGCTCCGCGTTCTCGCCGAGCGCGAGGTCACGCCGATCGGCGGCTCGCGGCCAAGTGCCGTCGACATGCGGGTGATCGCCGCCACCCACCGCGACCTTCTTTCACTCGTAAAAAGTGGCCGCTTCCGCGAGGATCTCTATTTCCGGCTCAACGGCGCCACAATCTCGCTCCCGCCGCTCAGGGAGCGCAGCGATCTCTCCTGGATCGTGATGCAGCTTCTCGAGAAGCGTCCCTATGTGGATGGCACGCCGCGCAGCATCTCACCTCAGGCGCTGGGGGTGCTGGCCTCCTACGACTGGCCCGGCAACATACGAGAGCTCGTCAACGTCGTCGATTTCGCCTGTGCCGTGGCGAGCGACCCCGCGATCGACATGGAAGATCTGCCGGATCAGGTTTTCCGCCGCACGGATGAAAGCCCGGCACGTGGGGAGGATACGAAATTGCCGCGGGAAAACAGCGAGGCAGCCGTCCTGCGGGAAGATTTGCGGCGCGCCGGATGGAACGTTTCTGCCGCCGCGCGTCTTCTGGGTATCGACCGCACCACGTTGCACCGCCGAATGAGGCGCCTTGGCGTGACCTTGCCGCCGCGCGCCACATAGAGGCGTGGCGCCACACCTGTGGCGCCCGGCTGCCACAGCTGTCGCAGCCCGCGCGCCTGCTTCTCGCAATTGCAAACCAACTTTGTTGCGGCGCTTTTCGCTGGAATGCGCATGAGGCCTGTGCGCATGCAAACTGGCACGCCCCTTGCTGCTCGGTCATCCAAACACAATAAGGACGTCCAGGGTTCAAATGGGAAGCGCCATTGGCATCATCGCCAATCCTGTCTCCGCGCGTGACATTCGCCGCGTCATCGCCAATGCGACGGCGCTGCAGATCACAGATCGTGCAAACATCGTTCTGCGCGTGCTCTCCTGCGTCAAGGCGTGCGGCGTCGACCATGTCTACATGATGCCCGAGAACGGCGGTATCCGGCATCACGTGCGGCGTGGCATCGACCGGGCGGAGAACCAGGGCCTGAAGCATTTTCCGAAAATCGAGTACCTCGACTACAAGATCTCGGGGACGGTCGAGGACACGCTGAAAGCGGCCCGTCTCATGAAGGAGAAAGGCGTCTCGGCCATCGTGGTGCTCGGCGGCGACGGAACGCACCGTGCGGTGGTGACGGCCTGCGGCGACGTGCCCATCGCCGGGATTTCAACCGGCACCAACAACGCCTTCCCCGAACATCGCGAGCCGACGATCACCGGCCTGGCCGTGGGGCTGGCGGTCACCGGCAAGGTTCCGCCCAAGGAGGCCTTCCTTCCCAACAAGAAGATCGTGGTCCGGGTCAACGACCAGGAGGAAATCGCTCTCGTCGATGTCGCCGTCGTCACCGAGCGCTACATCGGTGCGCGTGCGCTGTGGCGGACGGAGACCTTCCGCGAACTGTTCGTCACCTTCGCCGATCCCGAGGTGATCGGCATGTCGGCCATCGCGGGGCTGTTGACGCCCGTCACGCGGCTGGACGGCGGCGGGCTCCATGTCCGGCTCGCGCCGGAGGACGAGGCCAACATCGTCCTCGATACGCCCATCGCACCCGGCTACATGCGCGGGATCGGCATCCGCGATTACACGCCGATGAAGCCCAACGTGAAGTATCGGCCATCGATCACCGACGGTTCCATCGCGCTCGACGGCGAGCGCGAGCTCTCCTTCACGCGCGACGACGACGTCACCATCGAACTCGTGCCCAACGCTTTCCGGACCGTGAACGTCAGCGGCTGCATGCAATACGCCTCGCGTCACGGCCTGATGCGCCTGAAGACCAAGATCAACGCATAACACCACTGGGAGGACATTGATGACTGCACCCAACAGCACAGCCGGGATTTTCCCGCTGGACAAGCCGGACCTTCTCAAGGCCTACCGCACCATGCGCACCATCCGCGAGTTCGAGGAGCGGCTCCACGCCGACTTCGCCAAGGGTGACATTCCTGGCTTCGTGCATCTCTATGCCGGCGAGGAAGCGGCCGGCACCGGCATCATGATGCATCTCGAAGACAAGGACCGCATCGCCTCAACCCACCGCGGCCATGGCCATTGCATCGCCAAGGGCGTGGACCCCAAGGAGATGATGGCGGAAATCTACGGCAAGGTGACGGGCTCCTGCCGCGGCAAGGGCGGCTCCATGCACATCGCCGACCTGTCGAAGGGCATGATGGGCGCCAACGGCATCCTCGGCGCCGGTGCCCCGCTGGTCTGCGGCGCGGCGCTCGCAGCCAAGTACCGCGGCGATGGCGGCGTGGCGATTTCCTTCGTGGGCGACGGCGCCTCCAACCAGGGCACCTTCCTCGAGAGCCTCAATCTCGCGGCCGTCTGGAACCTGCCGGCGATCTTCGTCGTGGAAAACAACGGCTATGCCGAGTCCACCTCGCGCGACTATGCGGTGGCCGTGGACTCCTACGTCGACCGCGCTGCGGGCTTCGGCCTACCCGGCGTCACGGTGGACGGGCTCGACTTCTTTGCCGTCTACGAAGCGGCGGGCGAAATCATCAAGCGGGCTCGCGAGGGCGGCGGCCCCGCGCTCCTCGAATGCAAGATGATCCGCATGTACGGCCACTTCGAGGGCGACCAGCAGACATACCGCGCCAAGGGCGAACTCGAGGACATCCGCGCCAACAAGGACTGCATCAAGATGTTCTCGCAGCGCGTCACCGAGGCCGGCGTCGTCAGCCGCTCCGAACTCGACGCCATAGACCGCGAGGTGGTGGCGGAAATCCAGCAGGCCGTGACCTTCGCCAAGTCGGCGCCGCTCCCGACGGCAGCCGACCTCACCACCGATGTCTATGTCAGCTACTGATCTGAAGGAGAGATAAGCAATGGCACGCAAGATCAGCATGCGCCAGGCGATTAACGAGGCGCTCGACCAGGAAATGGCCCGCGATCCGAACGTGATCGTCATGGGCGAGGACATCGTCGGCGGCGCCGGCGGCGAAGGCGAGGAGGATGCCTGGGGCGGCGTTCTCGGCGTCACCAAGGGGCTCCATGCCAAACACAAGGGCAGGCTGCTGGATACGCCGCTCTCCGAGTCGGCCTATATCGGCGCGGCCATCGGTGCCGCTGCCTGCGGCATGCGCCCGGTCGCGGAACTCATGTTCCTCGATTTCATGGGCGTCTGCTTCGACCAGATCTTCAACCAGGCCGCCAAGTTCAAGTACATGTTCGGCGGCAAGGCGGAGACGCCGGTGGTGATCCGCGCCATGGTCGGCGCCGGCTTCCGCGCCGCGGCCCAGCACAGCCAGATGCTGACGCCGCTCTTCGTGCACATTCCGGGCCTGAAGGTGGTCTGCCCGTCCAACGCCTATGACGCCAAGGGCCTGCTCATCCAGTCGATCCGCGACAACGATCCCGTGATCTTCTGCGAGCACAAGAACCTCTATGGCATCGAGGCGGACGTTCCCACCGAATCCTATGCCATCCCCTTCGGCGAGGCGAACGTCGTGCGCGAGGGCAAGCATGCCACCATCGTCACCTACGGCATGATGGTGAACCGCTCCATGGAAGCCGCGGCGGCACTCGCCAAGCAGGGCGTGGAATGCGAGGTGATCGACCTGCGCACCCTCTCGCCCATCGATTGGGACACCGTGATCGACAGCGCGGAGCGCACCGGACACGTGGTCTGCGTGGACGAGGCCAATCCGCGCTGCTCCATCGCCTCGGACGTGTCGGCGATGGTCACCCAGGAGTGCTTCAAGGCGCTGAAGGGCCCGATCCAGATGGTGACGGCGCCGCACACGCCCGTGCCGTTCTCGCCGGTCCTGGAAGACCTCTACATCCCCTCGGCCGAGGCGATCGCCAAGGCGGTGAAGCGGTCGATGGCGAACTGAGCGTTGCATTGCAAGTGAGGACGTGAAGATGACTGACACCCGTATCGTGCCGATCGTCATGCCCAAGTGGGGCCTCTCCATGAAGGAGGGGAAGGTGACGGGCTGGCTCCTCGAAGACGGCTCGAAGATCAATGTCGGAGACGCGATTCTCGAAGTCGAAACCGACAAGATCGCGGGGTCCGTCGAAGCGCATGAGGCCGGCGTGCTGAGAAGGCGCGTCGGCCAGCCCGACACGATCTATCCCGTCAAGTCGCTGCTTGGGGTGATCGCCGATCCTTCCGTGCCGGACTCCGAGATCGAGGCCTTCGTGTCATCGTATGTGACGCCTGCCTCGGACGACGAGGGCGAGGAGCAGGGTCCGAAATACGAGTTCGCGGACACGGCGGCTGGCAAGCTCCGCTACGCCAAGCGCGGCTCGGGGGACGAGACCCTGATCCTCATCCACGGTTTCGGCGGCGATCTCGACAACTGGTTGTTCAACATCGATGCGCTGGGCGAGAAGGCCACCGTCTATGCCCTCGACCTGCCGGGCCATGGCCAGTCCGCGAAGGCGCTCGAAAACCCCGGGCTCGGCAGCCTCACGGCGGCGCTTTCCTCCTTCATGGACAAGCTCGGCATCGGCAAGGCCCATCTCGTGGGCCATTCCATGGGTGGGGCCATCGCCATGCAGCTGGCGGCCGACCAGCCGCAGAAGGTCAAGTCGCTGACGCTGATCTGCTCGGCAGGGCTCGGCCCCGATATCGGCAGCTATGTGGACGAGTACGTGGCAGCGCAAGGCCGCAAGGACCTGAAGCCGGTCCTCGAGCAGCTCTTCGCCGACAAGAGCCTGGTAAGCCGGCAGCTCGTCGAAGACGTGCTGAAATACAAGCGGCTGGACGGTGTCGAATCCGTGCTGAAGGCGCTTTCGTCCGCACTCTTCGGCGGACGCAAGCAACATGACGCGCCAGGTGCGAAGCTCGCCGGAAAGCTGCCGCCGACGCTCGTCATCTGGGGGAAGGAAGACCAGATCATACCCGCAGCCCACTCCGCCAACCTGCCCGGCACCAAGGTGCACGTCATCGATGGCGCCGGCCACATGGTGTTCATGGAGAAGGCCAGCGATGTGAACAACCTGATCAAGGCTCACATCGCTGGCTCGTGACCACCCCGTCGCCCAGCCGTTCACACGGCCAGAGAAAGGAGGACCACGGATCACGGAAGCTTGGGACTTTCCGCGAGATGCGACGGCGCTGCAACGCCACCGCGTCTCCTGTTTGATCGACAAGAACACGAAAATCAACATGGGAGAAAACGCTGATGTTTTCGATACCGAAGAATGCGGTCTACTCGCGCGTAAGCCGCCGCAAGTTCCTGGAATTGGGTGGTGGCGCGGCATCGGCTCTGGGCGTCGGATCGATGACGCTGGGTCTCGGCTCCACCATCACCAGGAGCAGGGTTCAGGCGGCCTCGTCGGACGATGCCAAGTGGAAGCAATATGCCGGCTCGAAGCTCGTCTTCATGTCGGAGAACACGCCCCCGTCCTTCGCCATCCGTGACAACATCAAGGCCTTCACCGATCTCACCGGCATCGAGGTGACCATTCTCACGGACGACCTCCCGGTGGTGCAGCAGAAGGTCGGCATCGACCTGCGCGGCGGCAAGTCGGACTATCACCTGAACTACGTGCAGGACAAGCCGATCGGCGCGCCCTTCGGCGAGTTCTACGCCGACATGTCGCCGATGTTCGGCGACGACACGCTGCCGCAGGACCCCGACGGCTATGGCGACGAGGCCTGGTTCGAGAACTTCCTGTCGGCCTGCGGCCGCTTCTACACCGAAGGAAAGATCGTCGCACTTCCCTATGATGCGGCCATCGCCTGCACTTTCTACCGCCAGGACCTGTTCGAGGCCAACTCCAAGGACTTCGAGGCGGAATACGGCTACCGCCTCGAATTCACCAAGGATTCGACCTGGCAGAACGTCATCGACATGGCGGCCTTCTTCAAGAAAGCCAAGGAGGCCGGCAAGGACGTGCCATATGGCTACGCCCAGCACCAGGGTTCCTTCGCTTGGACGACGCAACTCGACATCCAGCGCTTCCTGTTCGCCAACGGGCGCTGGATGGACTGGAACATCGACGACGTCTACGGCTCCAAGGAGCCGGGCAAGACCAACTGGGGCGACGAATCCTCGATCGCCATGCTGACCAAGTTCAAGGAGCTGGCGGACGTCTGCCATCCGGACAATCTGGCCAACGGCACGCTGGAACTGAACACCGTCTACCAGGCCGGTAACATCGCGATGCAGACGCAGTATCACGAGTTCGCGGCCTCGATCGAGGATGAGAAGACCTCGCGCGCCGCTGGCGGCAAGACGGCCTATGCGCCCTGCCCGAAGGGCGATCCCAAGTGGATCAAGAACGGGGGCGAGGCGGTCAACGGCACCAACTGCGGCATCGGCGGCATCGGCATCAACGGCAATGCCCCCGACGATCTCAAGCGTGCGGCCTACATCTTCGCCATCTGGTCGGTATCGCGTGACAACCAGTTCAACGTGCTCAAGGGTCTGGGCGGCACGCCGACCCGGAAATCGGTGCTGGAGATCGACGAGGTGAAGAAGGCGCAGCAGCGCCCGACCACCATGCCGAACGCGCTCACCTTCGACCCCGTCTACAATTACGGCATCAAGAACCCGCATTTCGTTCTTGGGCCGAAGATCCCGAACGCCAACGAGTACCACTCGATCCTGGCGGCGGAAGTGCAGAAGTGCCTCTCCAATGAGCAAACGCCGGAAGAGGCGGCGAAGTCGATCCAGACCCAGCTCGACGAGCTGAACGGCGCCGGCTGATTTTACCTCCCTGCACGAAAAGACCGGCGGCCTCCGGGCCGCCGGTTCACCCCACCCTTTCCATTGCGAGAGCCCGATGACCGACGTCACAATGTCCACCGGCCCGGGATCACCCGAGAGGGCGAAGAAGGCCAGCTCCGGCCTCGAGCTTTTCCGCGTCCGTCACATTCCGGACAGCGTCGAGTCGCGGCCGGTTTCGGCAGTGGCGGCGGAACCCGCGTCGGTGAACCCGCCGGCCTCCAAGGCCTATTACTTCCTGCTCATGGCACCCGCCATTCTCGTCCTGGCCTTCATCTCGATCTATCCCTTCTTCTGGATGATCTACATGAGCCTGCACGAGGTGGACATCGGGAAGATCGAATGGAACAACTTCGAGAATTTCACCAGGCTCGCCGGCGACACGCGTTTCCTGATGGGCTGGTGGCTTCTCATCCAGTACAGCTTCCTGTGCCTGGCGCTGCAGATCGCGATCGGCGTGTTCCTGGCGGTCTCGCTCAACGGCTCCCGTTACGAGAAGGTGCTCGTCACCACGCTTCTCATGCCGATGATGATGGCCCCGCTGGTGGCCGGCATGGTCTGGTACTTCCTCTATAACGGCACGTTCGGCTGGTATCACTGGCTGCTGCAAAGCATGGGGATACTCGGCCCCAAGTCGATCCTCGCCAGTTCCAGCACGGCGATGATCGGCATCGTGCTGGTGGACGTGTGGCAGTGGACGCCCCTCATCACGCTCATCACGCTGGCGGGCCTCAAGCGCGTGCCGCAGGACCAGCTCGAGGCCAACATGGTTGACGGCGCCTCGCCGATCCGCAACTTCATGTCGGTCACGCTGCCCAATCTCTACCCCGTGCTTCTGATCGCCATCATGCTGCGCTTCATGGACAATTTCCGCTTCATCGACTCGATCCTGGTGCTCACCGGCGGCGGGCCGGGCAACGCCACGAAGATCCTGCCCGTCTATCTCTTCGAGGTGTCGTTCAAGTTCTTCAAGCTCGGGCGGGGTGCCGCGATCGCGCTCATCCTGCTGATCGTCACCATCATCCTTGGCATGCTGCTCGTGCGCGTCTTCGACCGCCAGCAGCCGAAGAAGGTGTAAGCCATGGCATCGCGCGAAGTCATCCACTACGAGACGCCGCTGTCGAAGGCGCTGAAGTGGTTCTCGGCCGTGTTCATCGCCTTCTACGTGGTGTGGACGGTGCTGCCGATCTTCATCATGTTCGTCTCCTCCTTCAAGGACCTGCTGGAGGCCTTCAAGCTTCCAGCGGTGGGAGACTGGGGCGGTATCACGGTGTTCTTCGAATTCACCCCCACGACCAAGCATTACTACGAGCTCTTCGCCAATCTGGGCTTTTCGACCTATCTCTTCAATTCGCTGGTGGCCGCGGCAGGCTCCGCCGTGGTGTCGGTCATACTGGGCTCGATGTGCGCCTACTCGCTTTCGCGCATCGATTTCCGCGGCAAGAGCGACCTGTTCTTCTGGATCATCTCGACGCGCATGGCGCCGGTGGTGGCGGTGATGGTGCCACTCTACTGGATCTTCCGCGAGCTCGATCTCGTGGGCACGCTGCCGGGCCTTATCCTCGCCTACACGACCTTCAACCTGCCCTTCGCCATCTGGATCCTGAAGGGCTTCTTCGACAATGTCCCCTATGCCATCGAGGAGGCGCAGATGGTGGACGGCGCCACCCGGCTCCAGGCCTTCCGCGCCATCCTGCCGCTGGTCGCGCCGGGCATCGGTGCCTTCCTCGTGCTGTGCATTCTCTTCGCCTGGAACGATTACCTGTTCGCCGCAATCATCGGATCGGGCGGTGCCAAAACGCTTCCGGCCGCCACGCGCGAACTGGTGCAACCGCAGAACATCCAGTGGGGGCAGATCATGGCGGCGGGCGTCGTCACCACGCTTCCCATGATGTTCCTGGGCCTGGTCATCCGGAAATATCTCGTCACCGGCCTCACCATGGGCGCGGTCAAGGAATAGCAGGAGTTCGCAATGGCAAAGGTATCGTTCCGCAATGTCTGGAAGAAATACGGCAGCCTTCCGGCCGTGAAGGACCTCAACATCGAGTGCCCGGACGGGTCCTTCCTCTCGATCCTCGGGCCCTCGGGGTGCGGAAAGTCCTCGACCATGCGCATGGTGGCCGGCCTCGAGCACATCACAGCCGGTCAGATCCTGTTCGACGAGAAGCCGATCAACGAGCTTGCTCCGAAAGACCGTGACGTCGCGATGGTGTTCGAGAACTATGCTCTCTACCCGCACAAGAGCGTGTACGAGAACATGGCGAACCCGCTGAAGCTGCGCGGCCAGGACGTGGCCAAGATCAAGGAGAGGGTCACCGCCGCGGCGAAGCTCCTCGAGATCCATCACCTGCTCGAACGGCGCCCGCAGGAGCTTTCGGGCGGGCAGAAGCAGCGCGTGGCGATCGGCCGCGCCATCGTCCGGGAGCCGAACCTGTTCCTCTTCGACGAGCCGATCGCCCACCTCGACGCCAAGCTCCGCGCCCACATGCGCGGCGAGATCAAGCATCTCCAGCGCACGCTCGGCACCACCATGATCTATGTCACCCATGACCAGCTCGAGGCCATGTCCATGGCGGATAAGATCGCCGTGATGCATGAGGGCGAGCTGCAGCAGCTCGGAACCCCGCGCGAGGTCTACAACAGGCCGGTGAATGCGTGGGTTGCGGGCTTCGTCGGCGAGCCCGCGATGAATTTCGTCGACGTGCAACTGCAGGACAAGGCCGGCACGACCCATTTCACCCATCCGAACTTCTCCATCCCGGTGACCGGCGAACAGCAGCAGATCATCGGCCGCGGGGCACGGCCCAATGCCCTGCGCATGGGCGTGCGACCCGATGCGCTGTCGATCTCCATGACGCGGCCACAGGAGGATCACATGACGGGCAGGATCTTCGTCACCGAGCTTCTGGGCGGCGACATGATCATCGACGTCGACCTCGAGGACAGCCGCATCCGGGTGAAGACCTCGACGGAGTTCGACGGGGTCGAAGGCCAGACCTGCTACATGACCGTCAATCGCGACAAGTGGCATGCCTTCTCCAAGGAGAACGGCAAGGCCCTGTTCTGAGACTCTGAAAGGAACCGATCATGGCTGACGCCAAGGAACTGCTCGCCGGCGTGAATGCGCGACTGATGAACCTGTTCAAGGCCGAAAAGCAGACGATGATGGCCTTCAACGGCCTCGCCGTCGCGGCCACGCGGGAGGGCAAGATCTCGCCGGCGCTGAAGGAGCTGACGGCCGTCGCCATCGCGGTCGCCACAGGCTGCGAGGATTGCATCGTCTATCATGCGGCAGCCGCGAAAAAACATGGCGCCACGCGCGAGGAATTGGGCGAGATGCTGGCGGTCGCCGTCGAGATGTCGGGGGGACCAGGCGCGGTCTATTCCGCCAAGGCGCTGGACCTGTTCGACCAGCTCTCCTAACTCAGCGGGAGAGCAGCTTCGTCCCGATCAGCACCGCGAGGGCGGACACGGATGCCGTCAGCGCCGTGCCCCAGATCATGTCGATGATCGCGATGCGCGCCGTGAAGCCCTTCATCACCGCGAGATTGGTGAGATCGTAGGTGCCATAGGCAATGAGGCCCAGCAGCGCTCCATAGAGGAGACCCTGGAGCGCGGACTGGGCCTGAACGGCCGGCCAGATCACCATCACCAGCATTCCCGTCACGTACAGAAGATAAAAGGCGGCGGCGGCCCAGAGGTTGGGCGGCTGGCGCAGGATCTCGCCGATCTCGCTCACATAGAGGCTGCGGCCAAGCCAGAGCAGCCAGGCCATGTCGATGGCGAGAAACAGGATCGCCGCGGCAAACCAGAGAACCATCCACTGCATCATCGGCCGCCTCCCCGTCACGCACGACTCCTTACGGACGGCAGCCGGGAGGGATCACATGCCGCCCGCCATCAGGCGACTGCCCGTGAAAGCGCGCATTGCGACCAGAGCTCCGACAGGGCGGACACGAGATGGTCGATGTCGGCATCGGTGTGGAGCGGGGTCGGTGTGATGCGCAGCCTTTCGGTGCCGCGCGGCACGGTGGGATAGTTGATGGGCTGGATGTAGATGCCGTAGCGTTCCAGCAGGATGTCGCTGATCCACTTGCATTTCTTCGCATCGCCCACCATCACGGGCACGATGTGGCTGTCGTTCGCCTTGTAGGGAACCCCCGCCTGGTCGAGCTTGCGGCGCAGCCTGGCTACCCTCTCTTTCTGGCGCATGCGCTCGAACTGGCTCACCTTGAGATGCCGGATCGAGGCGGCAGCACCAGCCGCCACCGCCGGCGGCAGCGCGGTGGTGAAGATGAAGCCCGAAGCAAAGCTCCGCACGAAGTCGCACAGCGCCGCCGAGCCGGTGATGTAGCCGCCCACCACGCCAAAGGCCTTGCCGAGCGTTCCCTCGATCACCGTCAGCCGGTCCATCAGCCCGTCTCGCTCGGCAATGCCGCCGCCGCGCGGGCCATACATCCCCACGGCGTGCACTTCGTCGAGATAGGTCATGGCGCCGTAGCGCTCCGCCAGGCCGCAGATGTCCTCGATGGGGCCGAGGTCGCCATCCATGGAATAGACGGATTCGAAGGCGATCAGCTTCGGGCGGGCCGGGTCGGCCGCCTTCAGCAGGCGCTCGAGGTCGTCGAGATCGTTGTGACGGAAGATGTGCCGCTCGGCCCGGCTGTGACGGATGCCCTCGATCATCGAGGCGTGGTTGCCGGCGTCCGAGAAGACGATGCAGTTCGGGATGCAGCTCGCCAGCGTGCCGAGCGCCGCCCAGTTCGAAACATAGCCCGAGGTGAAGAGCAGGGCGCTCTCCTTGCCATGGAGGTCGGCCAGTTCGCGCTCGAGTTCCACGTGATAGTGGTTGGTGCCGGAAATGTTGCGTGTGCCGCCGGCGCCCGCGCCGCAGCGGTCCAGCGCCTCGTGCATTGCGGCGAGCACCTTGGGGTTCTGGCCCATGCCGAGATAGTCGTTGGAGCACCAGACGGTGATCTCGCGTCCTTCCGTTCCGTGATGGATGGCCTTGGGAAACTGTCCCGCCTTGCGCTCGAGATCGGCGAAGATGCGGTAGCGGCCCTCGGCACGCAGCGTGTCCAGTTCCGACTTGAAGAAATTCTCGTAGTCCATCAGGTCCTCTCCGCCAGGCGCGCGCTCGCACCTTTCCGGGGTTCGGTTTTCAGGGCTGTATAGTCAAATCCCCCCGGGAAGGACTTGCGAGATTTCGCCGCGTTGCGGCAAGATGGCCGGTCTGGGGGCATGAAACCTCCGCGTGAAGCGCCCTGACGGTTTCAGCGGTTCCATTGCCCCCGCGTCCTTGATCCTGCTCAAGGCACTCGCTTTCCGCGACGCTCAGTTTTCTGGATCGGAATGGACTTGGAAGCCTTCATTTACAGCGGACGCATCGCCGACACGGTCCTCGTGGTGCTTTCCGCCGAGGTAGCCCTTGTCGGCTTCCTGCTCTGGCGGCGGAGCGAGGCCTTCGGCCTCCTCTCCTTCGTGGCGAGCGCGCTGGCATTGGGATCGATTGTCCTCGCGCTGCGCGCCGCCTTGCTCGGGGCGGGAGGTCTCTTTGTCGCAATCTATCTCGGCGCGGGGCTCCTTGCGCACGGCTCGGAGATCGCCTTAAGAGTGCTGGCCACGAGACACGCGGACGGCGTTTCCTCGGAAGAAAAGAAGTAACCGAACCCATCCTTCGAACGACGAGGAGTATTCCCCATGTTCAAGACCGCCATCCTCGCCGCTGCCGCGGCGGTGCTGCTTGCCGTTCCGGCTCACGCCGAGGGCGATGCCGCCAAGGGAGAAAAGGTCTTCGCCAAGTGCAAGGCCTGCCACGAGGTGGAGAAGGGCGTCAACAAGGTCGGTCCGACGCTGAAGGGCGTGGCGGGACGTGCGGCAGGCAGCGTGCCGGATTTCAAGTATTCGGAGGCCATGCTGGCGAAGGGCGGCGAGGGCCTGGTGTGGGACGACGCCAATCTGGGCGCCTATCTGGCCGATCCCAAAGGCTTCATTCCCAAGAACAAGATGGCCTTCGCGGGTCTGAAGAAGCCTGAAGAGGTGGCGGACGTGATCGCCTATCTCAAGGCGCACCCCTGATCATTGCTTGAGCAGCCGGGGCGCGCTCACTCCACCCGCACGCGCGCCGTGGCGGTCTTGCCCCTGGCGTCGATCACCGATAGCCGGGCGAAGCCCTTGGCCGGCCCTTCCCAGAAGGATTCGCGGCGGAATTCGCCCGCGGTCACCGGCACGCCGTCGACGAGCCAGGTGAAGGGCGGCGTCCCGCCATAGACCTTGAGGCTCACGGGCGACGTCTCTCCGCCAAGGTCGATGCGCGCACCGTCGGGCGGGAAGGCGATGGCCGGCGGCGCTTCGCCCGAAGACGCGCTCGCCACCTCCGGCAGGCCATGCGGGCGGAAGCGCTGGAGTGCCGCGGAAAGCTCGGTCGTACGCGCGATCACGGTGCCGGGAGGTGCCGGGGGAAGCGGGCTTCGCGATGGCCACAGCCGCTGGAACGCCTCGAAAAGGATCGGGGCCGCGGCGAGCCGCCCGACGACGCCGGGAACGGCGGCGCCGTCCGGCCGCCCCACCCAGACGGCGATGGTGGCTGCGCCGTCATAGCCAACCGCCCAGGCATCGCGGTAGCCATAGGAGGTGCCGGTCTTGTAGGCGATCAGCCCGCCCACCGCGTTCTGCGGCGCCGGAGCGCCCCTCAGAACGTCGCCGATCATCCAGGCGGCGGAAGGCTCGAAGAGGCGGCGGAGCGGCTTGGCATTGCGGCGCTCCTCCAGCTGCCAGCTCAGGCTGACGGGCTCGCCGCCGCGGGCCAGCGCCAGGTAGAGTGCTGCAAGGTCGGTCAGGCGCACGCCCGCGCCGCCCAACCCCACGGCGAGCCCTGGCCCGGCATTGGGCGGCAGCACCGGCTTCACGCCGGCATTGGCGAGCCGCGCCATGAGCCGGTCCGGCCCGACCTGGTCGAGGATCTGCAGGGCGGGAACGTTCAGCGATTGCTGGAGCGCGGTGCGCACCGTCACGGTGCCGTGGAAGGCGTCGTCGAAGTTCTCCGGCGCGTAGGCGCCATAGCGCACGGCGCGATCGTCGATGAGGGTCTCGGGGTGGACGATGCCATCCTCGAAGGCCAGCCCATAGATGAAGGGCTTCAGCGTGGAGCCCGGGGAACGGAGCGCCAGCGCCAGGTCCATCTGCCCGGCCCGGACGCGGTCGAAATAGCCGGTTCCCCCCACATGGGCGCGAATCTCGCCGGTGCGGTTGTCGGCAACGAGAATGGCCGCGGCGACGCCTGAGCCGATCGCCAGCGCCCGGTCCCGCGCCAGGGTCTCGAGCGAAGCCTGCAGCTCGCGCGCGAGGGTCGTCGTCACGACAGCCCCGGAAAGCGACTGCTTCGCCAGGCGCTCCGCCACATGGGCCGCCAGCAGCGGAAAGGCGAGGCGGCCCTTCGGCGCCTCTTCACCGGATGCGGCCTGCGCCTGGTCGGCGTTGACGACGCCCTCTGCCGCGAGGCGCGCGACGACGCGGTTGCGCGCGGCCTTCGCCGCCTTGGGATTGCGGTCCGGCCGCCGGCTTTCGGGCGCCTGAGGCAGCGCCACCAGCAGCGCGCTCTCGGCCGTCGAGAGCCTTTTCGGTTCCTTGCCGAAATAGGCGAGCGCGGCGGCGCGCGTGCCCTCGATGTTGCCGCCATAGGGCGCGAGCGTCAGGTAGAGGTCGAGGATCTGGCGCTTCGACAGCCGGCGCTCGATCTGCACCGCACGGATCATCTCCGCGATCTTGTCGGTGAGGCGCCGCTGCGGCCGTGGTTCGAGCAGCCGTGCCACCTGCATCGTCAGCGTCGAGCCGCCCGAAACGATCCTGCCATGGCTGAGCGCCTGCCAGGAGGCGCGGAGAAGGGCTCTCGGGTCCACCCCATGGTGGGAGTAGAAGCGCTTGTCCTCATAGGCCACGAGCATATTCAGGAAGCGCGGGTCGACGTCGTCCGCAGTCACCGGGAGCCTCCAGTAACCGTCCTTGGTGATGAAGGGGCGGAGCAGCCTGCCGTCGCGGTCCACCACCAGCGTCGAGTAGGTGACGTCCTCGCCGAGGGGCACGGGCCCGAGGCGGCGCAGCGTCTCGCTGACGCCGAAGCCCACGCCGTTCAGGGCGAGCAGCACGAAGAGCAGCGCCACGTAGAGCCGCAGGGGCCAGCGGCGGGGCTCGCCCTTCATGTCATGGCGCCTGGACGGTCACCGTGCCATGCGCGGTGCGGGCATTCATCTGCGGGCGGTACATGTCCTCCACGTAAGCGCCCGGATGGCTGAAGCTCCCGGGGGCCACGGCACGCACCATGTAGGCGAGCTTGGCGGTGGAGTTGTTGAAGCTCGCCATGAAGCGGTCGTCGCGGAACTCGGTGTAGCTCGCCCAGGTCGTGTCGGTGAGCCACGGGATGTTGGCAACGCCGCCGGAGGAGACGAGCACCGGGTTCTCGATTTCGAAGCCCGCGGGCAGCGGGTCGACCAGCAGGAAGGTGCCGTTCTCCGAGTCCCCAACCGGCTTCATCACCGAGAGCACAGCGATGAGGCGCGTGTTCTGCTTCACCGCCGCGATGTCCGCCGGCTGCCCGTCAGGCGTGAAATACTTGCGCTCGATGGTGAGGCCGTTGCTCGTGGCGGGCTCCGGCACGAAGGGCGAACCGGATACGGAGACCACCGCCCGGACGGGCTCGCCGCCGAGGTTCGCCACGCGCACGTCCTGGCCCAAGGCCGCTTCGGAGAAGACGCGGTTCAGGCTGCCGTCATGCGTCTTGCCGCCGACGTCGAGGCGGATCGCCATGGCCTCCTGCTGCACGGCGCGCGCCGCCAGCACCATCCAGGCCATGTCCTGCGTCGAGACATGGTACGTGCGGGCGCGCTCCACCTCGACGGCGCTCATCGCCGTGCGGATGACCTCTGGCCTCGCCTTCGCATCCGTGGCAAGCGCCAGGATGGCGGAGGCATCCCGCAGCACGCTGCCATAGTCGGAGCGCCAGCCGCCGCGGTTCGCGGATTCGACATCGCTCGCCAGCGCGTCGGTCGCGGCGGCGAAGGCCCGTTCCGCCCGGTCCCGGTCGCCCAGCATGGCAAGTGCGGATGCCATCTGCGCCCGCGCCAGCGGCGAACCGAAATCGCCGATCTTGGTATCGGCCAGGTACTTGAGGTCGCCCACCGGCGCGCGGCCGGCGCGGGCCAGCACGTATAGGGCATAGGCCGTGTCCTGGCCGCTCCCCTGCACGATGTCGGGCGCATTGCCCACCATGTTTCGGAGGTAGTCGAGCCCGCCCATCAGCGTATCCTCCGGCACGTCGAAACCCTTCTCGCGGGCACGCAGCAGGAAATCCGTGACATAGGCGGTGAGCCACAGGCTGCCGTCGTCGCCGAAGGCGGACCAGAGGCCGAAGGCGCCGGAGCCGGACTGGCGGTTGACGAGTCGCGTCACCGCCTGCTGCATGCGCTCCCCGAGGTCGGCGTCGATGTCCTTCGCGCTGACGCCGAGATCGCTGAGGTAGAGGAGGGGCAGGGCCCGGCTCACCGTCTGTTCCGAGCAGCCGTAGGGATACCGGTCGAGATCGCGCACCAGCCCCGCCGCGTCGAGCTGCGGCAGCGGGCTGATCGAGAGCGCAACGCTCCCGGTGCCCGGCAGCATGTCCATCAGCAGATCCTTGCCGATGGTCAGCGCTCCGCCATTGGCGGTGAGCGGTGTGGTGATGCGGCGCGTCACGAGCGGGTTCGCCGGCATGACGCCCAGCGCGAATTGCTGGTCGAGCAGCATGTCTCCCGGTCCCTTCAGCGTGGCGATGATGCTGGCGGTGCCGGGACCCGTCGCATTCACCGGCACGGTCAGGCTGGTCCGGGCCCCGGCCGCACCGATCGTCACGGTGCGGATCAGGGAGCCGGGTGCGGCCGCGAGCGGCCCGTCGATCGAGACGCCGAGCGTGTATTCGCCTGCCGGGCCCTCGGCGTTGACGATGTCGAAGCGGAGCTCGGAGGCATCGCCCACCGCGAGGAAGCGCGGCAGCGTGCCGGCGACCACGACAGGGTCGCGCACGATCACGTCGGCGGAGGCATGGCCCGCCTTGTCCCGGGTCCAGGCCACCGCCATCACCCGCACCGTTCCGTTGAAGGCCGGGATCTCGAAATCCACCGAGGCCGTGCCGTCCTCTGCCACCTTCACGATGCCGGAATAGAGGCTCAGCGGCTTCTGCGCCGGGGGTGGGGCATTCAGGGCCGCGCCGCCGTCGCCGCCGGAGCGCAGCCGGCCGCGCTCGCCCTGCATGCCGTCGATGAGCAGGCCGTAGATGTCGCGCAGCTCCGCCGTGAGGCGCTTCTGGTCGAAATAGAAGTTCTCGGGCGCGGGAGGATCATAGCGCGTCAGGTTCAGGATGCCGACGTCGACGGCTGCCACCGTGATGAAGGCCTCCTCGCCAGCAGCGAGATTGCCGAGCTTCACCGGCACGGTGAGCTTCTGGCGCGGCTTCATCATCCCGGGAGCCGTGAGCGTCACGTCGAGGGTGCGCGCGGCGCGGTCGATGCCGAACCAGGCGAGCCCCATGGCGCGAGAGGGCATGCGCTTGGCCTGAACGTCCATCGGCCGGTAGAGGCTCGCCAGCACATAGGCGCCGGTTCCCCAGCCTTCGCCCACCGTGAAGGGCAGCGTGATGCCGCCTTCGGGCACATCCACCTCGCGCGCCGCGAGGAGCTTCTCGCCCACGATCTGCACCGTGGCCTTGCCCGCGCTGCGGGCCTCGATCTTGACGTTCACCGTGTCGCCGGTCTTCGCGTCCGTCGTGTCCAGCGCCACCTTCAGCGTGTCGGGCGTATCGGCCTTGGCGATTCCTGCGCTGTAGTAGCCCGACGAGAAGTCGATCGAGACCGGGGTCACGCCGGCCGCGCCGATCTCCAGCCGGTACTCGCCCCAGGAGAGGGTCTGGGCGAAGTCGGTCGGCTTGTCGCCGGCAAGGTCAAGCGTGCCGTTGGCGATCTGCGAGGTGCGGGTGATCGCCTCCCAGCGCCAGCTGCCGTCGACGTTGAACCACTGCCAGTCGCGCGTCAGGCGCTTCAGCGTCCAGTTCGCACCCTTGGCGGCGCTGAGCTTTCCCGCGGCATCGAGTGCGATCACGCTGAAGCCGGCGGGCTGTCCCTCGGGTGCCGCGCCGTCCTCGAAGAGCGGCTTGATGCCGAGCATGGGCTGGTTCGCGGCGATGGGCAGGCTTGCCGTCTTCTCCACCGCACGGCCGCCGGGCTCGCGCAGGCGCACCGCCACGTCGGCCCGGAGGGGCCGGGTCGTCACCGGCAGCTCGGGCAGCGCGATCGTCAGGTCGGCATGGCCGCTGATGTCGGTCTCGGGAAGTCCTTCCGCCGTCACCTGGATCGTGTCAGGCCGCTCGTCCATCAGGCCGAAGCTGTAGTCCTTCCAGCCCGGGAAGGGGGTCTCGTCGGGCGTCACCGCCACATTGGCCTCGAGCTGGAGGCCGGCGCCCGGGGCGCCGAAGAGGTAGCGCCCGTCGACGGTGAGCAGCAGGCCCTCCGCCGGCTTGACGCGCGGCGTCTTTGAGGCGAGGTCGAACTCGATACGGTCTGGAATATAGTCCTCGACCAGGAAAGACGTCTCGCCCACCGGCTCGCCGTTCGGATCGGTCAGGGCCTTGATGCGCCAGGTCCCGCCCTGCGCCCCGGCGGCGATGTCGAAGCTGTGGCTGTAGCCGCCGGCACCCTGGTCCGACAGCGCCTGCCCCAGATACTCCACTCCGTCCGGCCGCTCGACCACGAGCGTCACCGGCGTTCCCGGCATGGCCACCGCCTTGTCGTCGCGCAGCAGGACGGTGGCGTGCACCGTCTCGCCGCGGCGGTAGACGCCGCGTTCGGTATAGACGAAGGCGTCGACGGCGCCCGAGGGAGCGCGGCCATCGACGCCGCGGTCGGTCAGGTCGAAGGCGGGCTGGGCCAGGTCGACGAAGCTGTAGTCGCCCTGATCGGACTGCGCGACGAGGAGGGCCGGCGCCGTTCCGCCAACGCCCTTGAGGAGGCCGGGCTCGAACAGCACGCTTCCGGCGGCGTCGGGCGTCGCCTCGGCCAGCACCTCGTTGTTGCGGGCGAGAAGCCGGACCCTGGCGGCGGAAACGGGCTCCGCCGTGGCGATCGAGCGCAGGGCCACGCGCAGGCCGTCCTTGCCGTTCATGGTGGAAAGGCCGAGGTCGGAGACCACGAACCACTGCGTCGCCACCGCTTCGTATTCCTCGGCCTCGTGCGTGGCGGGCTCTGCCGTCATCACATAGAGGCCGGGCTCGAGCTTGCCCATCGCCTCGTCCACGGGAATGGCGGTGGTCACGTCCTGGTTCAGGGTCGAAGGCGTTTCCAGGCTTCCCTCCCACACCAGCTGGCCCTTGTCGCGGGAGATGTCACCCGCGGCGTAACCGTTGATCTGGGCGCGGAAATCGGAGCCCAGCACGCTGCCGATGAGGTTGCGGTCGCCGATGCGGTACAGTGCGAGCTTCGCCTCGCCGCTGTTCACGGAGACGAGCGGAATGCCGGTCTGGCCGGTGCGCGGCAGAACATAGGCATTGCCGGCGAAGCGCACGGAGGGGCTCCGGTCCCGGACGTAGAGATCGTAGGTGAAATCCTTTGCCGTGCTGTCGTCCACCGCGGCGGGCAGGCCCTGGCGCAGGGTGATGGAATAGCGCTCGCCATGTTTCAGGCCTTCGACGCAGAGCCTGGTTCCTTCCGCCGTCACCGCCGCCACGGGGCCTGGCTGCTGGGTGAAGTAGGAGGTGAAGTCGGTCAGCGTGCGCGACACCGGCTCCGACATCTCGAAACAGGCGCGCGGCGGGTTCGATTCCGTATCGACCTTGTAGTCGGCGACGCGGAACCCGTGCTCCACCCGCATCGCCTCGTAGGCCTCGCGGGTTTCGCCATCGTCGAGGAGGCGCAGGCTTTCCTTGTAGGCGGTGAGCGCCGGGCGCCAGTATTCGCGCCGGGCGAAACCCTGCGCAACGACGTTGAGTGCCGCCGCCTCGTCTTCCGGGCTCCCTGCCATGCCATAGGCCTTGAGCCCGGCGCCGATCATCTTCGAGGGAAGCGCATAGCCGTCGGAGTCGTTGATGGGTTCGGCGGCGGCGAGCTGCTCGGCGAGCCTGAGCCACAGGCTGCCGTCGGTCGGGCGGATCGCCAGCAGCTGCTCAAGGGAGACGGCGGCGAGCCTGGCGTTTCCGGCGGCCTCCGCGGCGGCGAGGTCGGCCTCGATTTCGGGGGCGCTGCGCTTCAGGTCCCGGGCGATGCGGGAGAGCTCGTAATCGTAGTCACTGACATAGGCGCTGAATTGATCGGCGGGGAACGGCTTTGCCGCCAGGGAGGGGGCCGCCGCCACGAGGAGCGCGAGGAGGATGCTGAGCAGGGCGGCAACCGGATGGTGGCCGCAAACACGATGCGCCGTCATGGTCTTTCCCTCCGCACGTTCTTATGTCGCGTGGAGGGAAGCTTCCATCCGCCGCCGCCCGCTTGTCAACGGGCGGTGCTGAGCCTGGGCCGCCTTTGCGGCGAATTGTTGAAGCGGCGGGCTTCAGGACTTCGGTTTGTCGTCGTCCTGAAGGATGCGCCAGGAGGCCCCCTCGAGATCGTCAAACTGGCCGGACTTCAGCGACCAGATGAACGCCGCGAGGCCGATGGCGCCCATGAACAGGGCGATGGGGATCAGGTAGAGAAGACCGGTCATGCGGCATCCTTCAGCGACCCGGCCGCTACGGGACCGGCATCGCCTTGCTGGGCGGCAGCGGGTTCGCCCTTCGCCTTGAGCCCCGCCCGGAGCGCGTTGGCGATGACGATGATCGATGAAGTGGACATGGCGATGGCGGCGATCAGGGGCGAGACGAGGCCCGCCATGGCCAAGGGCACCGCCAGAACGTTGTAACCCACCGCCAGCGCGAAATTCTCCTTGGCGATCTTCTGGCTGCGGCGGCCCATGGCGATGGCGCGCGCAACGCCCGAGACCTGCTCGCCCATCCACACTGTCTCGGCCGCGGTGCGCCCGATGTCGGAGGCGGTGGCGGGCGCCATGGAGGTGTATCCCGCCGCGAGCGCCGGGGCGTCGTTGATGCCGTCGCCCACCATCAGCACCTTGCGGCCGGCCTTGGCGAGCGCATCGACATAGGCGAGCTTGGCCTGGGGGCTCGCCCGCCAAACGGCGGTTTCGATGCCCACTGCATCGGCGACGCGGCGCACGGCGGCCTCGCGGTCCCCCGAGAGGAGGTGAACGTCGAGCCCCAACGCCTTGAGGTCCCGAACCGTATCGGCCGCCGCGGGGCGAAGCCTGTCCTCGAACTGGAAAACCACCGGGGTGTTGGCGCCGCGCCGGAAGACGAATTCGAGCAGGCCCTGATCCTGCCCGCCCTCTTCCATGCCGCACCAGGCGCGGCTGCCCAGCCTCAGCTTTTCACCCTGGTGGAGGCCGGAAAGGCCGAGGCCGGGGTGTTCGGCGATCTCGGAGACGGCGGAGGGCGCGAGACCCCGCGCCGCCACTTCGCGCACGAGCGCGCGCGACAGCGGGTGCTTGCTCGACTGGGCGAGGCCCGCCGCGAGCGCCAGCGTCCCGGTCGAGACCATGAGCGGCGAGACCAGCACCGGCTCGCCCTTGGTGAGCGTGCCCGTCTTGTCGAAGATGACGGTGTCGACGAGGCTCAGCTTTTCCAGCGCCGCGCCGTCCTTGATCATCACGCCGGTGCGGAACAGCCGGCCGCTCGCCACCACCTGGACGGCGGGAACGGCAAGCCCCAGCGCGCAGGGGCAGGTGATGATGAGCACGGCAACGGCGGCCATGAGCGAGGCGTGCCAGCCATTGCCGAGAAGGAGCCAGCCGGCGAGCGTGGCGGCCGCCAGCGTGTGGACGGCCGGGGAATAGAAGCGCGCCAGCCGGTCGGCGATGCGGATATAGCGCGACTGGCCCTGCTCGGCGGCCGACATCAGCCGGACGAGTTCGCTGAGGAAAGTGTCGTTGCCCGCCGCGGTGACCTCCACCGTGATGGGTGCGGTGAGGTTCAGCTCTCCGGCATGAACGGCGGAGCCGGGCTTCACCGTCTCCGGCGCGGATTCGCCGGTGAGCAGGGAGCGGTCCAGGTCGCTCACGCCGTCCCGCACCGTGCCGTCGGCGGGGAGCCTGTCGCCGGCGGCGACGGCCACCGTCATGCCCGCCTTGATCTCGCGCGCGGGAACATAGCGGCGGCTGCCGTCCGGCTCGATCACGCTCGCACCCTCGGCGGAGAGGGAGACGAGCTGGGCAATGGCGGAGCGCGCACGGGCCCGCATCAGGTGGTCGAGGTAGCGGCCGGCGAGCAAAAAGAAGAGCAGGGTGACGGCGGCGTCGAAATAGGCGTGATGGGCGCCGTTGATGGTCTCGAACAGGCTCATCAGGGCGGCGAGCGTCACGCCGAGCGAGATCGGCACGTCCATGTTCAGGCGGCCGAGGCGCAGCGCATTGACGGCCGAATAGAAGAACGGCCTCCCGGCATAGACGACGGCGGGCAGCGCGATCAGGGCGGAGAGCCAGTGGAACAGGTCGCGGGTCGCGCCCTCCGCCCCGGACCAGACGGAGACCGAGAGCAGCATCACGTTGCCGGCGGCGAAGCCGGACACGGCGAGGGCGCGGAGCAGCCTGCTCCCCTCGCGGTCGTCGCTCGTGAGGCCCGTCTCGCGGGGGTCGAAGGGGCGCGCCATGTAACCGAGAAAGCCCAGCCGGTCGACGAGCGCCTGCGGCGTGATCACGCCGTCCTGATAGATCACCACCACGCGCCGTCCGGTGAGGTTGACGCGGGCCGAGGTGACGCCGTCGAGTGCGGCAAGATCGGCCTCGATCTCACCCATCGCCTGGGGGCGGTTGGCCTGGGGCACCAGGAACTCGATGCGCTTCAAGCCCGGGCCGGCGGAGGAGATCCAGCGCTCGGCGTCCTCGCCCTCGAGCTTGAAGGGCTGGAAGTATTCGCCGTCGATGGTGCAGCAGGGCAGCGTCACGGCTGCGCACCCTTCACGAAGAACCGGAAAATCTTGCGGTAGTCGGGAACGCCCTCGCCCTGGGCGTGGACCTCGACCTCCCAGACGCCACTGGAGAGGCGGGCCGGGGCCGAATAGACGCCCGCACCCATCGCGGCAAAGGTGAGCTTCTGGTCCTCCTTGTCGGTCACCGTGCGCTCGAGATTGCCGGCAATCGAGAGGCCGTCGATCTTGGCGCCGCCGGCATCTTCGAAGGTGAGGCGGATGCGGTCCTCGCCGAAGGTGAAGCCCACGTTCCAGCCGAGTGCGTCCTGTGCCTTGGCGCGGGCAAGGTCCTTGTCGAAGCTCTGGCTCGCCACATAGCCGTTGGCGACGATGAGGCCGGACCAGGTGGAGTTGGCGAAATAGGCCATCAGCCCGTTCACCCCGATGATGACGCCGAAGAAGGCGAGGAGCATGGCCAGCACGTGCCAGCCGGTGAGTTGCTTCTCGGTCGCTGCGGTGGTCATGGTTCACTCCTTGCCTTCGGGCGCGTGGAAGAGGGCATCGTAGCTCGCCTCCTCGGCGCGGTCCTGTCCGTTCAGTTCCTCGACCCGGAACACGAAGTCGCTGCGCTCGCGGTTGACGATGGCGGGGTCGCTGGTGGAGACGTAGATCTTCACCGCCTTCAGCTTGTCGGGCTCCACGGTGATGTCGAAGCTCGTGCCGGTGGCGCCGGAATCGCCCACCATTTCCATGCTGGCCCCGGGCAGGTTCTCCAGCGAGAGGCGGAAGGTGCGTTCCTCCTGGCGCTTGTTGAGGATCTTGACGGTGTAGCCGTTGCGGATCGCGCCGTCGGAGAGCGTCACGTAGAGCGGGTTGCGGTCCGGCACGACGTTGACGTCGAGCTGGGTGCGGTTGAGGAGGGTGACGAGCATGGCCAGTCCCACCGCCGTCCACATGGAGAAATAGATGACGGTGCGAGGGCGGAGCAGGTGGTGCCAGTTCCAGTGCTCGTTCTTGCCCTGGACGTTGGCGGCATAGAGGCTGGAGGTCGTGTAGTTGATGAGGCCGCGCGGCTTGCCGATCTTGTCCATCACCGCGTCGCAGGCGTCGATGCAGAGGGCGCAGTTGATGCATTCGAGCTGGTTGCCGTCGCGGATGTCGATGCCCATCGGGCAGACGGCGACGCAGGCGTTGCAGTCGACGCAATCGCCCACCTTGAGGCCCTGCGCCTCCGCCTTCTTGCGGCCGGCCATGCGCGGTTCGCCGCGCCAGGCATTGTAGGTGACGATGAGGGATTCCTCGTCCAGCATCGCGCCTTGGATGCGCGGCCAGGGGCACATGTAGGTGCAGACCTGCTCGCGCATGAAGCCGGCGAAGGTGAAGGTGGTGGCGGTGAGGATGGCGATGGTGAAATAGGCGACCGAAGGCGCCTGGCCGGTGAGGAGATCGCGGAGCAGGGCGGGGGCGTCGGCGAAGTAGAACACCCAGAAGCCGCCGGTGGCGATGGCGATCACCAGCCAGACCGCCATCTTGCTGGCGCGCCTGGCGAACTTCGAGGCGCTCCAGGGCGCGGCGTCGAGCTTGATGCGGGCGTTGCGGTCGCCCTCGATCTTGCTCTCGACCCAGATGTAGAGGTCGGTCCAGACCGTCTGCGGGCAGGCATAACCGCACCAGGCGCGTCCGAAGAGAGAAGTGATGAGGAAGAGCCCCACGCCCGCCATGATCAAAAGACCGGCGACATAGTAGAATTCCTGCGGCCAGATCTCGATGAAGAAGAAATAGAAGCGGCGGTTGGCGAGATCGATGAGGATCGCCTGGTCGGGCGCATCGCCCGGCCTCGCCCAGCGCAGCCAGGGGGCCACGTAGTAGATGCCGAGAAGGACGATGAGCAGCGTCCACTTCAGGCGCCGGAAGGTGCCATGCACCGCCTTGGGATGGATGGCGACGCGGGAGGCGTAGAGCGAGCGGTTCTCGGCCTTGTTGACGGCCTCGGCGTCGTGCGTGTCGACCTCGGCGTGCTTGCCGTCGACCGTATTGATAATCTGAACCATCATTCCCCTCGAATCCGGGATTCTACATTAGCGTCGTCTAATATAGATCCGGCTTCAGCCGTCCGCATTGTGGCCCGAGGCCGCATGCCATGATGTCACGGCACGCGGCCTCCGGCCTTGCCGTTACTGGGTGGCGGGCACTGCCGCTTCGCCGCCGCCCAGGGAGTGCACATAGACCGCGAGCTGCTTGATCGTAGCGTCGTCGAGACGGTGCGACCAGGCGGGCATCACGCCGTGACGGGGCTTGGCGATCTGCGCCTTCACCTGGTCCAGCGTTCCACCATAGAGCCAGATCTTGTCGGTCAGGTTCGGCGCGCCGAAATCGCGGCCGCCCGCGCCGGTGTCGCCGTGGCAGGAGGCGCAGTTCTCGGCGAAGACCTGCTGGCCTGCCTGGGCCTCCGCGGCATCCGCCTGCTCGCCCGCGAGGGTGAGCACATAGGCGGAGACCTGGCCGATCTGCTCCGGCGTCAGGATGCCGTCCGTGCCGAAGGCGGGCATCTGCGAGTCGCGCGTCTCGGCGTTTTCCGTGTAGCGGATGCCGTTCTTGAGCGTCACGTAGATGGCCTCGGGCGAGCCGCCCCACAGCCAGTCGTCGTCGTTGAGGTTCGGGTATCCGGCGGAGCCGGCCGCGCCCGCGCCGTGACACTGAACGCAGTTCACCTTGAAGGCCGCCGCACCGCCCGCGCGGGCGAAGGAGAGGAGCGTCTCGTCCTTCAGGATGTCATCGACGTTCGCCGCGGCGATCTTGTCGAGGTTCTCCTTCTGGGCGGCCCTTGCGGCCTCGATCTGCGCCGAGACGTTGGCGCGCGAGGAATAGCCGAGGAGGCCCGGCGTTGCCGCGTTGATGAGCGGCCAGGCGGGGTAGGCGATGGTGTAGGCCACCGCCCAGATCACGGTGCCGTAGAAGGTGTAGAGCCACCATTTCGGGAGCGGGGTGTTCAGCTCCTTGATGCCGTCCCACTCATGGCCGGTCGTCGGGGTTCCCGAGACTTCGTCCTTTTCGATCTTCCTTGCCATTGCTTCAGTCCTCGGAACCGTTCTTGAGGGGGATTTTCGCGGCGTCCTCGTAACGGGCCTTGGAACCCGGCCGGAACACGAAGAGCACCGCGCCGATGAAGAAGGCGAACATCAGGAGGAGGCCCCAGCTGTCGGCGAAGTGCCGCATGACGTCATATTGGGTCATGGCCTTACCTCGACACGTCGGCTTTGAAGGTGGAGAAGTCGACGAGGGTGCCGAGCATCTGGAGATAGGCGATCAAGGCGTCCATCTCCGTCAGGCGCGGGTCGCCGTCGAAGTTGCGGGCCACCGTCCTGGGGTAGCGCTGCAGCAGCCCGTCGGTGTTCTCGCCCGTCGCCTGGGCCAGCATGTCGGCCTCGGCGCTGGCGATGGCCTCCTCCGTGTACATGGCGCCGTTGCCGTTGTTCACGGTGAGGTTCAGCGTGGCGAGATGCTTGCCGATCCCCTTCGCGTCCACTTCCTTGTCCTGGAGGTAGGCGTAGCCGGGCATGACCGACTCCGGCACCACGTTGCGCGGGTTGGCGAGATGCTCGCGATGCCATTCGTCGGAGTACTTGTTGCCGACGCGGGCGAGATCCGGGCCGGTGCGCTTCGAGCCCCACTGGAAGGGGTGGTCGTACTGCGACTCGGCCGCCAGGCTGAAGTGGCCATAGCGTTCGACCTCGTCCCGGAAGGGGCGGATCATCTGGCTGTGGCAGGTGTAGCAGCCTTCGCGGATGTAGACGTTGCGGCCCGCCAGCTCGAGGGGGGTGTAGGGACGCATGCCCTCCACCTGCTCGATCGTGTTCTGGAGGTAGAACAGCGGGACGATCTGGACGAGGCCGCCGATCGTCACCACGAGGAAGCTGAAGATCAGCAGCAGCGTGGCGTTCTTTTCGAGTGTTTCGTGCTTCATGGCACCAGTGTCCTTGTTCTTAGGCCGCTGCCGAGATCATGCCCACGGGCTGGGTCACGGGCTGGGCATTCCTGATGGTGCGGTAGAGGTTGTAGACCATGATCAGCGAGCCGGCGAAGAACAGCAGGCCGCCGAAGGCACGGATCACGTAGTAGGGATGCATGGCCTGCACCGTTTCCGCGAAGGAATAGACGAGGAAGCCGTTCTCGTCGTACTCGCGCCACATCAGGCCCTGCATGATGCCCGAGACCCACATGGCCGAGGCGTAGACCACGATGCCGAGGGTGGCGAGCCACACGTGCCAGCTGACGAGGCGGAGCGAGTAGACCTCCGTCTTGCCCCACAGCCGCGGGATCAGGTGATACATGCAGCCCATCGAGATCATGCCCACCCAGCCGAGCGCGCCGGAGTGAACGTGGCCGATGGTCCAGTCGGTGTAGTGGGAGAGCGAGTTCACCGCCTTGATCGACATCATCGGACCTTCGAAGGTGGACATGCCGTAGAAGGCGACCGAGATCACCATCATGCGCAGGATGGGGTCGGTGCGGAGCTTGTCCCAGGCGCCCGAGAGCGTCATCAGGCCGTTGATCATGCCGCCCCAGGAGGGCATCCACAGCATGATCGAGAACACCATGCCCAGCGTCTGCGCCCAGTCGGGAAGGGCGGTGTAGTGCAGATGGTGCGGCCCGGCCCAGATATAGAGGAAGATCAGCGACCAGAAATGCACGATCGACAGCCGGTAGGAGTAGACCGGCCGGTTGGCGCGCTTGGGGATGAAGAAGTACATCATGCCGAGGAAGCCGGCGGTGAGGAAGAAGCCCACGGCGTTGTGGCCGTACCACCACTGCGTCAGCGCGTCCTGGACGCCGGAGAACAGCGAGTAGCTCTTGGAGCCGAGGAAGGACACCGGGATCGACAGGTTGTTGACGATGTGCAGCATCGCGATCGTCACGATGAAGGAGAGGTAGAACCAGTTCGCCACGTAGATGTGGGATTCCTTCCGCTGCAGGATGGTGCCGAAGAACACCAGGAAGTAGGCCACCCAGACGACGGTGATCCAGAGATCGATGTACCATTCGGGTTCGGCGTATTCGCGGCCCTCGGTGACGCCGAGGAGGTAGCCCGTGGCGGCCAGCACGATGAAGAGCTGGTAGCCCCAGAACACGAACCAGGCGAGGTTGCCGAGCGCCAGGCGGGTGCGGTTGGTGCGCTGGACCACGTAGAAGGAGGTGGCGATCAGCGCGTTGCCGCCGAAGGCGAAGATCACGGCCGAGGTGTGAAGGGGGCGGAGCCGGCCGAAGTTGAACCATTCGAGGTCAGGGTTCCAGGCGGGATAGGCGAGCTGAAGCGCCACGACGATTCCGACCAGGAAGCCGACGACGCCCCAGAACACGGTGATGATGGCGCCCCAGCGCACGACACCGTCCATGTATCCGGAGGTGTCGGGAGCGGGCTGCCCGAAGCTGCGCGCCTTGACGATCAGCGCCAGGATTGCGGCGCCGGCGAAGATGAACATGTGGACCGCGTAAGGCGTATCTTCCGCCTTGGCACCCAACGAGATGGCGATGACGGCGAGCAGGCCCCAGAGGCCCATCATCACCATCGCACCGCCTCCCGAGGGCGATCCTTTGTGCACAAGTGTATCAGCCCCCATAGGAGACCCCCTTTCTGAGTAGAAACCGCCTCCACGAATGCGTGTGGGGCGGCAAGAGGGCATTGACTTGGATCAATCGGCCCTGCGACTCCGGTGCATGTCCGGGGAGCTTGCGCCGGAAGCCGGGTGGGCCCGGCGCCGAGGCTTGATTCGCCATGGCTTCGCGCCGATCATGCCGGGCGCATGATCGGCGAATGGAGCATCCTGGCCTCTGGCCTCATCTACCTCGGGGCGCTGTTCGCGGTGGCCACCTATGGCGACCGCATGGCCCGCACCTCCGGCACGTGGACCGTCCGGGCCGGCCGGCCCCTGATCTATGCCCTCTCGCTCGGCGTCTACTGCACCTCGTGGACCTATTTCGGCAGCGTGGGGATCGCCTCGCGCACCGGGCTCGACTTCCTGCCCATCTACATCGGGCCGATCCTGGTCTTCGCGCTGGGCTGGAAGCTCCTGCAAGCGATTGCACAGCTGACCAAGCGGCACAACATCGCCTCGATCGCCGATTTCCTGTCCGCCCGCTACGGCAAGAGCCAGGCGCTGGGCGCGCTGGTGGCGGTGATCGCCGTCATCGGCATCGTTCCCTACATCTCGATCCAGCTCAAGGCGGTCGCGGTCTCGCTCCAGGTGCTGATCGCCGAGCCCGAATGGTCGCGCGAGATCCTGCGGCCCTCGACGGGCCTCGACGGGCTGTCGCTGTTCGTCGCCCTCACCATGGGCATCTTCGCCATTCTCTTCGGCACCCGCCACATCGACACGACCGAGCACCAGGACGGCATGATCCTGGCGATCGCCGTCGAATCGATGGTGAAGCTCCTCGCCTTCGTCGCGGTGGGGGCCTTCGCGGTGTTCGGGCTCATGGGGGGTGCGGGCGCCTTCCTCGAGCGCGCCGCGGCCAACCCGGAGGTGAGGGCCCTGTTTTCCGGCGGCCTCGACGGCGGCCAGTGGCTGACGATGACGCTGCTCGCGGCCTTCGCCGTCGTGCTGCTGCCCCGGCAATTCCACGTGGCCGCGGTGGAGAACGCCAGCCGGGAGGAGATCCGGCGCGCCGCCTGGCTGTTCCCGGCCTATCTGGTGGCGATCAACCTCTTCGTCATCCCGATCGCCGTCGCGGGGCTCCTGCTGCTGCCGGCGGGGTCCGACGGCGACACCTTCGTGCTGGCCCTCCCGGTGCAGGCCGAAAGCCCCGGCTTCGCGCTGATCGCCTTCCTCGGCGGGCTCTCGGCCTCCACCGCGATGGTGATCGTCGAGTGCATCGCGCTCTCCATCATGGTGTGCAACAACCTCGTGGTGCCGTTGCTGCTCCGCCGCCAGGTGGAGCGCTCGGAAGTGCACAAGGACATGGGCGAGACCCTGATCCTGGTCCGCCGCGTCGCCATCATGGTGGTGCTGGCGCTGGCCTATGCCTATTACCGCATGATCGGCTCCTCCGCGGCGCTGGCACAGGTGGGCCTTCTCTCCTTCGCGGCGGTGGCGCAATTCGCGCCCGCCTTCTTCGGCGGCCTCGTCTGGCGCCGGGCGACGGCGCGGGGCGCCATGTGGGGCATCACCGCGGGCTTCGCGGTGTGGGCCTACACGCTGCTGCTGCCTTCCTTCGCCGATGCCGGCTGGATCGGGCGCGGCTTTCTCGAGGAAGGGGCCTTCGGCATCGGCCTGCTCAGGGCGCGAACGCTGTTCGCCATGGAGTTCAGCCCGCTCACCCACGGCGTGATCTGGAGCCTGCTGGCCAACATCACGGCCTATGTCGCAGGTTCGCTCATGCGCCAGCCGACGCCGATCGAGCGGGTGCAGGCCACGAGCTTCGTCACCCGCGACATCCAGCCCGGCAGCGGCTCCGGCTTCAAGCTGTGGCGGACGGCGGTGACGGCGGAACGGCTGGAAGAGACCGTGGCCCGCTACATCGGCGCCGACCGGGCGCGCGCCGCCTTCGAGGGCTTCCGCGCCCAGCAGGGGCAGATCGGTGCGCGCGGGGGCGAGGCCGACGTGCGCCTGATCCGATTCGCCGAGCACCTGCTCGCCTCCGCGGTGGGGGTGGCCTCGGCGCGGCTCGTCATCGCGCTGATGCTGGAGCGGCACTCCACCCATGCGCGCGGCGCCATGAAGCTGCTCGACGATGCCTCGGCCGCGATCCAGCACAACCGCGACCTGCTGCAATCGGCGATCGACAACGTCGACCAGGGGCTTGCGGTGTTCGAGCCCGGCATGACGCTGATCTGCTGGAACTCGACCCTGCAGGAATTCCTCGGCCTCGGCAGTGACCTCAACCGCGTGGGCACCCCGATCACCGAGGTGATCGGCGCCTTCCTCGCCCGCACGGCCAGCGGGCGCGACGCAGTGGACGACCGGGTGGAAAAGATCGCCGTTTCGCACGAGGTCTTCCGCGAGCGCCGCGCCGACACCGGCCAGGTCTTCGAGTTCCGCTCGAGCCCGATGCCGGATGGCGGCGTGGTCGTCACCGTCATCGACGCCACGGAAAGCGTGCTCGCGGCGGAAGAGCTGCAGCGGGTGAACGAATCGCTCGAGCGCCGGGTGAGGGAGCGCACGGCCGAACTCACCCGCCTCAACGAGCAACTGGCGCAGGCCAAGGCGGAGGCCGACGCCGCCAACCTCTCGAAGACGCGCTTCATCGCGGCGGCGAGCCACGACATCCTGCAGCCGCTCAACGCGGCGCGGCTCTTCACCTCGACACTGGTCGAGCGCATGAAGCGCTCGAAGGACGGCGAACTCGTGCGCAACGTCGATTCCTCGCTCGAGGCGGTGGAGGAGATCCTTTCCGCCCTGCTCGACATCTCGCGGCTCGACGCCGGGGCGATGAAGGCGGATGCGGCGCCCTTCCGCATCGACGAGATCCTGCAGGCGCTCTCCCTCGAGTTCGGGCCCGCGGCGCGCAAGAAGGGGCTGCGATTCACCGTCATCCCCTGCGGGCTCAGCCTGATGACTGACCGCAAGCTCCTGCGGCGCGTGCTGCAGAACTTCGTCTCCAACGCCATCAAGTACACGCGCGAGGGGCGGGTGCTGATGGGCTGCCGCCGGCGCGGCAACCTGCTGCGGATCGAGGTGCACGACACCGGGCCCGGCATTCCGGAATCGAAGCTCGACGTGATCTTCCAGGAGTTCCAGCGGCTGCACACCGACGGCGACGGGACCTCGGGGCTCGGCCTCGGGCTGTCGATCGTGGAGCGCATGGCGAAGGTGCTGGAAGCGCCGGTCCACGTGCGTTCGCAGCCGGGCAGGGGATCGGTGTTCGCCATCGACATCCCGGTCGCCGAGGGGGTGAAGCCCGCGCCGGTGCCGAAGACGCGCAAGGTGCAGCCGCCCGCACTCGCCGGCGCCTTCCGCGTGCTCGTCATCGACAATGAACGGCCGATCCTCGAGGGCATGGAGCTCCTGCTCTCCGGCTGGGGCAACAGGGTGGATACTGCGACGGGACTCGAAGAGGCGCTCGCCGTGCTGGCGGAGGCCGACGGCAGGATCGACATGATCCTCGCCGACTATCACCTCAACAACGAGGACGGCATCTCGGCGATCCGGGCGCTGCGGACGCGGGCGCGCCGCCATATCCCTGCGGTGCTCATCACTGCCGACCGCACGCCCGCCGTCTCCGACATGGCCGTTGCGCATGACGTGCACGTGCTCAGAAAGCCCGTGAAGCCGGCGGCGCTCAGGGCCGCCATGTCGCACGTGGCGATCAGGACGGAGGCGTGAAGCCCGATCCACGCCCCCGGCGGGCCGAAGGGAATAAAATCCTTGACAGCGCGCGCTCGCCCGGGTAGAAGCAGGCATTCTCGACAATTGGGCAATGAAACGGGCGCGCCGGCCCTCATGCGGCGCGTGCCGCGCCCCCTTCTCCCATCCTTCGGACGGGAGAAGGGGGCCTGACTTCACTGTTCCGCCGCCTGGACGCCGTCGATGCGGGAGGCGGCGATCACCGCCTGGGTGCGGCTCGAGACGTTGAGCTTCTGGAGGATTGCCGAGACATGCGCCTTGATGGTGGCTTCCGAGACATTGAGCTCGTAGGCGATCTGCTTGTTGAGGAGGCCCTCCTTCAGCATCATCAGCACACGGATCTGCTGGGCGGTGAGGGTGGCCACGCGGCGGGCGATCTCCTCGGCCTCCCGGTCGGCGGCGGAGGACTCGGCATAGCCGTCCGGCACCCAGATCTCGCCCTTCAGGACGGCGTTCACGGCGGCGATGATGGTCTCGATGCCGGACGTCTTGGGGATGAAGCCGGCGGCGTTGAGGTTCAGCGCTTTGCGCACGAGGCCCTGGTCATCCGCCGCGGTGATGATGACGACGGGCACGTTGGGGTATTGCGCGCGGAGATAGATCAGGCCCGAGAGGCCCTGGACCCCGGGCATGCGGAGGTCGAGCAGGATGAGGTCGAAGTCGTCCTCCCTGTCGAGGATGGCGGTGGCCGCGTCGAGGGAGCCCGCCAGGGCGACAGCAGCATTGGCGACGCCCCCGGAAATCGCCTGCTTCAGCGCCTCCCGGAAGAGCGGGTGGTCATCGACGATCAGGATCCGGGTTGCCCCCATCTTCCGGCCCTCCCAAGCCTTGGGTTTCATTCTTCAACCAACTCGAGAGCCTTGACAAGAGTCGGCCGGCGCGGCGCCTCACCCCAGCGCCGGCTTTCCGCGCTCCGATTCGAGCGAGGTCTTGCGGTCCATGAAGGTGCGGCGCATCCACGGCACGTCGGGGGCGGACCAGTTGGGCTGGAGGCCCACCACCATGTCGAAGAAGGCCACCGCGTTGGCCGGGTTCTCGGCGGCGTTCTCGCGGAAGGAATCCCAGAAGCGCGGGTCGTCCGCGACGCCGGATTCGGCGGGTTCGGCATCGCCCATCTCGTTCAGCACGGCGGAGGCGACCGAGAGGCAGAAGCTCGTGTAGGCATAGCCTTCCGGCCAGCGCTTCAGGCGGTGGTCGATCGTGTCCGGCAGCGCCGGAAGGCCGAGCTCCGAGGGCACGATCGCGGTGATCGGCCGGGCGGCGAGCAGCTCCTTCAGCATCATGCCGGCGGCGAAGATGGTGAAATCCCGCCGGTCGATGTCGGCGAGGTGCTTGGTCCTGTCGAAGGCCTGCCGCCAGCGCGAGAAGGCCTCGGCGAGGGCCGCATGGTCCACCTCGGCGGCGAGCCCGGTGCCCTTGAACAGGAGCTCGATGTTCTTCTCGAAGCTCCACAGGATGGTGCGGAAGCGGCGGGCCTCGTGGCTGAGGTCGTCGACTTTCAGGACTTCCGTCTTGAGGGGCGTCAGCATGGCCGCATTCTAGACCCCCCGGGGGTGCAATCAATCGGGAAAAGCCCGCGCCGCGGAAAGGGTTGCAAATCAACGCCGTTCAGGGCCAGAAATGAGGCCAGAAGGGGGAATTGCCCAATGTCTTCGCCGATCTCGAGCGACCTCAAGTCGGGCTCGCTGTTCTATCACGCCGAGCCGAAGCCCGGGAAACTGGAGATCCGGGCCACCAAGCCGCTCGGAAACCAGCGCGACATGGCGCTCGCCTATTCGCCCGGCGTGGCGGCGGTCTCCGAGGCGATCCACGCCGAGCCGGCGCTGGTGTCGAAATACACGAGCAGGGCGAATCTGGTCGGCGTGATCACCAACGGCACGGCGGTGCTGGGACTCGGCAACATCGGCCCGCTCGCCGCGAAGCCGGTGATGGAAGGCAAGGCCGTGCTCTTCAAGAAATTCGCCGACATCGACGTCTTCGACATCGAGGTGGCGGAGACCGGCGTCGAGGGCTTCGTCAGCACGGTGGCCGCGCTCGAGCCGACCTTCGGCGGCATCAACCTCGAGGACATCAAGGCGCCGGAGTGCTTCGAGATCGAGCAGCTCTTGCGCGAGCGCATGAACATCCCCGTCTTCCATGACGACCAGCACGGCACGGCGGTGATCGTGGGGGCCGCGGTGACCAACGCGCTGATGCTGGGCGGCAAGGACATTTCCCGCGTGAAGATCGTGGCGAGCGGCGCGGGTGCCGCCGCGCTCGCCTGCCTGAACCAGCTCGTCAGCCTCGGGGCCGACATCCGCAACATCTGGGTGACCGACCTCGAGGGCGTCGTCTACAAGGGCCGCGAGGCCCTGATGGACCGCTGGAAGGCGGCCTTCGCGCAGGAGACGGAGGCGCGGAGCCTCGCCGAGGTGATCACCGGGGCGGACATCTTCCTCGGCCTTTCGGCGGGCGGCGTGCTGAAGCCCGAGCTCCTGAAGCGGATGGCGCCGGACCCGCTGATCCTGGCGCTCGCCAATCCCACGCCGGAGATCATGCCGGAAGAGGCGATGGCGGTGCGGCCGGACGCCATGATCTGCACCGGGCGCTCGGACTATCCGAACCAGGTGAACAACGTGCTGTGCTTTCCCTATATCTTCCGCGGCGCGCTGGACGTCGGCGCTTCCACCATCAACGAGGAGATGAAGCGGGCGGCGGTGAACGCCATCGCCGGGCTCGCCCGCGAGACGCCCTCGGACGTGGTGGCGCGGGCCTATGGCGGGGAAACGCGGCTGTTCGGCAAGGACTCGCTCATCCCCGCGCCGTTCGACCCGCGCCTCATCCTCAGGGTGGCGCCCGCCGTGGCGAGGGCCGCGATGGAGAGCGGTGTCGCCACCCGGCCGATCGCCGATTTCGAGGCCTATGGCGAGCGGCTGCAGCGCTTCGTGTTCCGCTCCGGCTTCGTGATGCGCCAGATCTTCGCCGCGGCGAAGAAGCAGCCGAAGCGCGTGATCTATGCCGACGGCGAGGACGAGCGCGTGCTGCGCGCCGCCGAAGTGCTGCTCGAGGAGAAGATCGCCAGGCCGATCCTGATCGGCAGGCCGGCGGTGATCGAGACGCGGCTCAGGCGCTATGGGCTTTCGATCCGGCCCGGCCGCGACTTCGACATCGTCAACCCCGAGGACGATCCGCGCTACCGCGACTACGTGGCGACCTATGTGGAGATCGCGGGGCGGCGCGGGGTGACGCCCGACGCGGCGCGCACGCTGGTGCGCACCTCGACCACGGTGATCGCCGCGGTGGCGCTGCGGCGCGGCGAGGCGGATGCGATGATCTGCGGGCTCGAGGGCCGCTTCCGCTCCAAGATCCGCCACATCCGCGACATCATCGGGCTGGCGCCGGGAATGCGCGAGCTCGCCGCCATGAGCCTGATGATCACCTCGCGCGGCATCCTGTTCCTCACCGACACGCATGTGCAATCCGACCCTTCGGCCGAGGCGATCGCGGATACGGTGCTGATGTGCGCCGCACACGTGCAGCGCTTCGGCATCACGCCCAAGGTGGCGCTGGTGGCGCATTCGGATTTCGGCGATTTCGACACCAACGACACGGTGAAGATGCGGAGCGCCCTCGGGCTCATCCAGGCGCGGGCGCCCGAGCTCGAGATCGACGGCGAGATGCAGGCGGACACGGCGCTGATCGAGGCGGTGCGGCAGCGGAAGCTTCCGTCCTCCACGCTCAAGGGCGAGGCCAACCTGCTGGTGATGCCGGACCTCTCCTCGGCGAACGTCGCCTACCAGATGATGAAGGTGTTCGGCGATGCGCTGCCGGTGGGGCCGATCCTGCTCGGCACGGCGATGCCGGCGCACATCCTGACGGGCTCCGTCACCTCGCGCGGTGTCGTGAACATGACCGCCATTGCCGTTGCCGAGGCAGCGACCGCGGCCCGCGCCTGATGATCTGAGACGATGACACAGAAGACCTATCTCATCGGCGTCGACACCGGCGGCACCTACACGGATGCGGCGGTGATCGAGGCCCTGGGGCACAAGGTGGTGGCCTCGGCGAAGTCCATCACCACCAAGGGCGACCTCTCGATCGGCGTCACCGGCGCGATCAAGGCGGCGGTGGCGAAGCTTCCGCAAGGCCTCGCGCCTGAGGACATCTCGCTCGTCTCCGTCTCGACGACGCTCGCCACCAACGCGGTGGTCGAGGGCCATGGCAGCGCGGTGGGGGTGATCCTCATCGGCTTCGACCAGCCCATGGCCGAGCGCACCGGGATCGCCAAGGCATTCCCCGGCATGCCCATCGCCATGGTCTCCGGCGGGCACGACCACAATGGCGAGGAAGCCCGCCCGCTCGACGTCGAGGCGCTGGCGGCGGCGGTCTCGGCCATGCCGGTCGATGCCTTCGCCATCGCTTCGGCCTTCGCCGTCAGGAACCCCGCCCACGAACAGCGCGCGCGCGAACTCGTCGCGCAGATCACCGGCAAGCCCGCCACGCTTTCCACCGAGCTCACCTCGGCGCTCGACGCCCCGCGCCGGGCCCTGACCGCGGTGCTCAACGCACGGCTCATCTCGCGCATTTCCATGCTCATCTCCGCCGTGCGCCGCTCGATGGCGGAGCTCGGCATCGCCTGCCCGCTGATGATCGTGAAGGGCGACGGCACGCTGGCGCTGGCCGAACGCGTGGCGCTGAAGCCGATCGAGACGGTGCTTTCCGGCCCGGCGGCGAGCCTCGTCGGCGCCTCATGGCTGTGCGGCCGCAAGGACTTCATCATGTCCGACATGGGCGGCACGACCACCGACCTCGGCATCCTGGCAGAGGGCCGGCCGCAGGTTGCGGAGCAGGGAGCGGAAGTCGGCGGCTGGCGCACCATGGTGAAGGCGATCGACGTCAAGACGGTGGGGCTCGGCGGCGACAGCGAGATCGCGATCGGGCTCAACGGCAAGTTCAGCGTGGGACCGCAGCGCGTCGCCCCCGTCTCGCTGCTGGCCTCGCGCTACCCGGAAGTCGTCGCCATGCTCGAGGCCGATCTGGCCGACAGCGAGGGCGGCTCGCTGCACGGCAAGTTCGTGCTGAAGCCGTTCGGCGCCTCTTCCGCCTTCAACGCCGAGGTGAGCGCGCGCGAGGCGGAAATCCTGACGATGGTCGAGGACCGGCCGAAGCCCATGCGCAAGGTGGCGGTTTCTTCCGCGGCACAGCGCGCACTCGCCTCGCTCAAGCGCAAGGGCCTCGTGCAGACGGGCGGCTTCACGCCTTCGGATGCCGCGCATGTGCTGGGGCTTCAGGACAACTGGCCGGGGCCCGCGGCGGAACTCGCCGCGAAGCTCATGCTGCGCTTCCGCGACATGAAGCTCGGCGATGCCGCGCGCGTGGAGG
>NZ_JBKBKI010000028.1:0-51563 GCF_046294715.1 Aestuariivirga sp.
ATTGGTACCATCTCGAGCTTCGGCAGACCTTGCTTGACCGTGGCAACCTCGATGCGCGCATCGAGATCCCGTACCACCACAAGAACACCTTCGAGATCGCGCGCGTCGACGAGGCCGCCGAGATGCGCGCCAGGTACCAGGGCGACATGCTCCATTGCGATCGTGTGAAGATCTTCATCGACGGCGTGCTCGAAACCTATACGGCGCTGATGCTGGAGGGTTACCCCGACCAGCCGGAGAACATGGGCGCGCCGCTCTTCAGCGCGGCGGACTTCAACGAGATCGTCACCCGCGCCGACCGGCACAGGCTTCAGGTTTCGACCCACGCCATCGGCGACGGCGGCGTGCGCCGCACGCTCGACGGTTACGAGGCGGCGATGAAGGCCAACGGCAGGCGCGATTCGCGTCACCGCATCGAGCATATCGAAATGATCGACCCGTCCGATATTCCGCGCCTCAAGGGCCTGGGCGTCATCGCGTCGCTTCAGCCGATCGCAGGCGTGGGCGTTCCCGGGAATCCCCCCGAACCCATCCTGTCCCGCGTCGGCGAGAAGCTCCCCTATGCCTATGCCTGGCAGACGCTGCGTGAGGCGGGCGCGGTCATCGCCTTTTCGTCCGACTGGCCGGTGGCTCCCTTGAGCCCCTTCCTCGGCATGCAGGCGGCGATGACGGCGGTGCCGATGTGCGATGACTGTCCGCCCCAGGCGCAGAGCCTCATCGACACGCTGCACGCATTCACGGCGGCCGGCGCCTACATGGAATTCATGGAGAACCGCAAGGGCACGCTGAAGGACGGCTATCTGGCCGATGTCGTGGTGCTGGACTCCGACATGGAGACGACGGCGAAGGACCAGATCGTCAATGTCCGGCCGCAGGTCACCATATGCGATGGGCGGGTGACCTTCGAGACCTGAGAGGACGACGGAGCGGAGGCCGTCCCGCGCTCCGCTCCGCCGGCCCGCCGGTCAGCCCGAAGGCTTCACGGTGATCTTCTGTGACTTCGACTGTTCCTGGGGCAGCTTCGGCAGCACCACCTTCAGCACCCCCTTGTCGAAGGACGCCTCGACCTTGGAGCCATCCACCTCGGCGGGAAGCGAGAAGCTCCTCTCGAACATGCCGTAGGAGCGCTCCATCAGGTGGTAGCCCTTCTCCTTCTCGTCCTTTTCAACCTTCTTCTCACCCTTGATGGTGAGGACACCGTCCTTGAGCTGCACGTCGATGTCCTCCGGCGCGCAGCCCGGGAGTTCCGCGGTCACCTCCAGGGCACCATCCTGTTCCGCGACGTTCACCTTCATTCCCATGCCGCCCCTGCCGAGCTCGCCCAGGCTCGGCATGCCGCCCCGGCCGAAATCTTGGAACACCCGGTCGATCTCCCGCTGGAGATTGGAAAACATGTCGTTTCCGGACCCGCGCCCGAAAACATCGGGAAGGAAATGTCTGGCCATCTGAACCTCCATGTCTTTCGTTCCCCCGCCGGCCTTATCTAAGGTCCGGTGGTGGAGTTTCCATATGACCCAGGTCAATTGCCCCCTCGTGCATATGGAGGAAGGATGTGCCGTTAGGTAAACTGTACTGACGTTAAAGTTGATTTTACTTCCGTTTCGTCATGACTAGTTTCGGAAGCACTGGGATGGGCAAAACCAGTCCCTGGGCCTGCATCGCAAAGCTGCCCCAAGCTGTGCGGGTGTTCTGAAAGTCGGAAGTGCTGCGGTCTGTGGACCGCGCCGTCACCAGCCTCTACCCCCTCACGCCGTGACGGGTCCCGGAGCCGCCCCACAGTTCCGGGACCACTTCCACGCGCTTGGCCCTTCCCGTTCCTCGAATGTTCCGGTACAGAGGACTCATGGCCAAGTCATCCGTCTTCGTCTGCCAGAACTGCGGCTCGACATCCTCGAAATGGGCCGGCCGCTGCGACGCGTGCGGCGCCTGGAACTCCATTGTCGAGGAACAGGCCTCCGCACCCCTCTCGGGCGCGAAGGGCTCGGGCCTGCCCAAGGGCCGCGCCACCCGCCTCGTGGGCCTGCGGGGCGAAACGCCCGCGCCGCCCCGCATCGTCACCGGCATAGCGGAGCTTGACCGGGTGGCGGGCGGCGGCTTCGTGCCGGGCTCGGGCGTGCTGATCGGCGGCGATCCGGGCATCGGCAAGTCCACCCTGCTGCTCCAGGCGCTGGCGGCGCTGGCCCGCAAGGGCGAGCGGGTCGTCTACATTTCCGGCGAGGAGGCGATCGCCCAGGTGCGGCTCCGCGCGCAGCGGCTGGCGCTCGACGACGCGCCGGTCCTGCTCGCCGCCGAAACCAACGTGTCAGACATCATCGCCACGCTGTCGGAGGATAAGCCGCCGACCATCGCCGTCATCGATTCGATCCAGACGCTGTGGGCACCCTCGATCGAGGCAGCCCCCGGCACCGTCTCCCAGCTCAAGGCTGGCTCCGAGGCGCTGATCCGCTTCGCCAAGCAGAAGGGCACGGCGGTGCTGCTGGTTGGCCATGTGACGAAGGACGGGCAGATCGCCGGGCCCAAGGTGGTGGAGCACATGGTGGATGCCGTGCTCTATTTCGAGGGTGACCGGGGCCACCAGTTCCGCATCCTGCGCGCCGTCAAGAACCGCTTCGGGCCGACGGACGAGATTGGCGTTTTCGAGATGTCGGACGGCGGCCTCGCCGAGGTGACGAACCCGTCCCGGCTGTTCATGGGCTCCAGCGAGCGGCCCACGCCCGGCACGGCGGTCTTCGCCGGCATGGAAGGCACACGCCCCCTGCTGATCGAGGTGCAGGCGCTGGTCTCCCCCTCGCCTCTCGGCACGCCGCGGCGCACCACCGTGGGCTGGGACTCGAACCGGCTTGCCATGATCCTCGCCGTGCTGGAAGCCCGCGCGGGGGTACAGATCGGCCAGAACGACGTTTACCTGAACGTGGCGGGCGGCCTCAAGGTGCGGGAGCCCGCGGCCGATCTCGCCGTGGCCGCGGCACTGCTCTCCTCCCTCACCGGCACGGTCATCCCCCCCGGCACGGCGGTGTTCGGCGAGATCGCGCTGTCCGGCGCCGTCCGGCCGGTGGGCCAGACGGAGGCTCGCCTCAAGGAAGCCCAGAAGCTGGGCTTGAAGGAGGCCGTGATCGCCGCCGCCGCCGAACATGAGGGTCTCAGGGGCCTGAAAGTGAAGCCGATGGAAACGATCATGGATCTCGTGGCATGGTCCGCCGCGCAGGATCGTGGACAACGGAGAATCGCCTAGGCGGACTCCGAAAACCTTTCTATAAGGTGCCTCGAACAGGGTGGCTTGACCTCACCAGGAAAACCTATGCCGCTGACGCTTCTCGATCTCATCCTACTCGGCATCATGCTGGTTTCGGGCCTCCTGGCCCTGATGCGGGGCTTCACCCGCGAGGTCCTCTCGCTGCTCGCCTGGGGCGTTGCCGCGGTGGCGGCCTATTTCGCCATCAGGCAGCCCTCGCTGGTTGAGTTCGCGAAGACGAACGTGCCCTATCTCGACAAGGAGATCCTGGCGCAGATCGCCGTGGGTGCCACGGCCTTCCTCATCGTGCTGATCGTGGTGTCGATCATCAGCGTCAAGATATCGGATTACGTGGTCGATTCGGCCGCCGGTTCCTTCGATCGCACGCTCGGGTTCATTTTCGGCGTGGCGAGGGGTTTTGTTTTCGTGGCGATCGCCTATCTGTTCTATGGCTGGCTCCTGCCTTACGACAAGCAGGAGCCGTGGGTGCGCAACGCCTTCAGCCTGCCGATGATCAAGTCGACGGGGGAAGCGTTGCTGTCGTTCATGCCGCCGGAGATTGCGGAAACATTGTCGAACACGGCCCTCCTCAAGAACCCGGACCAGCCGGCGGCGGAGGGCGAGATGCCGGAGCAGCCCGAGGGCGGCTACAAGAGCAACGAGAACCAGGGGCTGGAAAACTTGATCCAGGGTACGGGGGGCGAGGAGCAGCAACCGGCAACCGGACAGGGCAACAGCCAATGACGACCGACATCGACTTCGAACTCAATGCCGACCGCCTGCGCGAGGAGTGCGGCGTGTTCGGCATCTATGGCCACCCGGATGCGGCAGCCCTCACGGCCCTGGGCCTGCACGCGCTGCAGCACCGCGGCCAGGAGGCGGCGGGCATCGTCTCCTTCGACGGCGAGCGCTTCCAGACGGAGCGCCGCCTGGGCCTCGTCGGCGACCACTTCTCCTCAGCCAAGGTGATCGACCGGCTCAAGGGCAACTCGGCGCTGGGCCATGTGCGCTACTCGACCACGGGCGAGACCATCCTGCGCAACGTGCAGCCGCTCTTTGCCGAACTCGCCGCCGGCGGTTTCGCCGTGGCCCACAACGGCAACCTCACCAACGGTCTCGCCCTGCGGCGCGAGCTCATCGGCCAGGGCGCCATCTGCCAGTCCACCTCCGACACGGAGGTGATCCTGCATCTCGTGGCGCGCTCCCAGAAGAGCCGCATCGTCGAGCGCTACATCGATGCGATCCGGGCGCTCGAAGGCGCCTATGCGCTGGTGGCGCTCACCAACAAGAAGCTCATCGGCGCGCGCGATCCGCTCGGCATTCGCCCGCTGATCCTGGGCGAGCTCAACGGCGCCTACATCCTCTGCTCGGAGACCTGCGCGCTCGACATCATCGGCGCGAAATACATCCGCGAGGTGGAGAACGGCGAGGTGGTGGTGATCTCGGACGAGGGCATCGAAAGCCTGAGGCCGTTCCCGAAGCAGCCGGCGCGCCCCTGCATCTTCGAATATATCTATTTCTCCCGCCCCGATTCGATGCTGGGCGGCCGTTCGATCTACGAGGTCAGGAAGGCGATGGGCCGCGAACTCGCCCGCGAATCGGCGCTGGAGGCGGACGTCGTGGTGCCGATCCCCGATTCAGGCGTTCCCGCTGCGCTGGGCTTCGCCCAGGAAACGGGCATCCCCTTCGAGCTCGGAATCATCCGCAACCATTATGTGGGCCGCACCTTCATCGAGCCGACGCAGACCATCCGCTCGCTCGGCGTCAAGCTCAAGCACAATGCCAACCGCGCCGTGGTGAAGGACAAGCGCGTGGTGCTGGTGGACGATTCGATCGTGCGCGGCACGACATCGGTGAAGATCGTGCGCATGATGTACGAGGCGGGAGCGAAGGAGGTGCACATGCGCATCTCGAGCCCGCCCATCCGCCACCCGGATTTCTACGGCATCGACACGCCGGAGCAGAAGGCGCTGCTCGCCGCCACCCACACGCTGGAGGAGATGCGCGACTATATTGGCGTCACCTCGCTCGCCTTCCTTTCGGTGGACGGCATCTACCGCGCCGTAGGGCTGCCGGGGCGCGACAATCACCGACCGCAATTCACCGACCATTGCTTCACCGGCGATTATCCCACCCACCTCACGGATTTCTCGGGTGACTCGAAGAAGCAGCAGCTCTCGCTGTTGGCGGAGGCAGGCTAAACGGCATGACGAGAAGGCTTGAAGGGCGCGTCGCCCTGGTGACGGGCGCATCGCGCGGGCTGGGATCTTCCGTAGCCGTCGCCCTGGCAAAGGAAGGCGCGCACGTCATCGCCACCGCGCGAACCGAGGGCGGGCTCACCGAGCTCGACGACGCCGTCAAGGCGGCGGGCGGCACGGCGACACTGGTGCCGCTCGACATCAAGGACTTCGACGCCATCGACAGGCTGGGCGCCGCCATCTTCGAGCGCTGGAAGAAGCTGGACATCCTCATCGGCAATGCCGGCGTGCTGGGCAAGCTCACACCCATGGCGCATGTCGAGCCGCGCGTGTGGGACGAGGTGATGGCGGTGAACGTCACCGCCAATTACCGGCTGATCCGCTCGCTCGACGTGCTGCTCCGCCAGGCCGAAGCCGGGCGTGCCGTATTCGTCACCTCGGGGCTTGCCCACAAGTGCTGGGCCTATTGGGGCCCCTATTCGATCTCCAAGGCCGCACTCGAGGCGATGGTGAAGACCTATGCCAACGAGACGGGCACCACGGCGCTGAAGGTGAACTGCTTCAGCCCCGGTGCAACGCGCACCGCCATGCGCGCCAAGGCGATGCCAGGCGAGGATCCTGAGACCCTGCCCCACCCGGACGAGGTGGCGGCACAGATCGTGCCCATGTGCCTCCCCGACTTCAGCGATCATGGCGGCGTGTGGAAATACGATGCGAAGGGTCTCTTCAAGCAGTTCTGAGGAAAGGTACGGCACCATGAGCGATGCCAGTGTGATCGCGGCCTTCGCCGCCGCCCGCAAGTCCCAGGCGCCGCTCAGCTGCCTGCCCGAGGATGTCCCGCCCGCTTTCGACCGCGCCTTCCGCCTGCAATGCGGTGTCACCAGGGAACTCGGATGGACCCAGGCCGGCTGGAAGATCGGCTGCACCTCCGAGCGGGCGCAGAAGGCGCTCAACGCGCCGGGGCCCTTCCCCGGCACGATCTTCACCAACCGCGTCTACCGCTCCGGCGAACTCTTCCCCACCATCGCGGAAAACAGGCGCGTGGTTGAACCGGAAGTGTGTTTCACCATGGAGAAGAGCCTTCCTCCCCGCGGCAAGGACTACACGGCGGAAGAGGTGATGGCGGCACTTGCCCATGTCTGCGTGGCGATCGAGGTGGTGAACCCGCGGACCCCGAAGGGCTTCGGCGATGCCGTGCCATGGTTCATCGTCGATGGCGGCCTCAATGAAGGGATCGTGCTCGGCGAGGCGAGAAAGCCCCTGACGCGCGCCGAGTATTCATCCCTCAAGGCGGAAGTTCTGTGGAACGGCCGCGCCATGCAGGGCGGCGTCGGCGCCAATGCCCTGGGCGGCGGCGACCTGGCGCTGACCTGGCTCGCCAATCACCTGAACGCACACGGGCTCGGATTGCAGGAAGGCGAGATCATCACCACCGGCGTCATCACCGAATTCTTCTCGGCAGGCCTCGGAGACGACGTCGAGGTGAGCTTCGAGCATCTCGGCACGGTGACGACGAAGTTCTAGCCCCTACCGGTCCCGGTCGAAGGGATTCTTCCCGCCCCTCAGGCTGAAGCGGATGGGAACGCCGCCGAGATCGAAGCTCTCGCGGAGCCCGTTCATCAGGTATCGCACATAGCTTTCCGGCATCTTCGAGAGCTGGTTGCCGAAGATGGCGAAGGTCGGCGGCCTGGCGCTTGCCTGCGTGGCGTAGCGGATCTTGATGCGGCGCCCGGAAGGTGCGGGCGGCGGATTGCGCTCGATCGCGCCTTCCAGCCAGCGGTTCACCTGCGAGGTGGGAATGCGGCGGCTCCACTTCTCAACCGCATCGAACACCGCCTGCAGCAGCTTGTCGATGCCGCGCTCCTGCTTGGCCGACAGCGTCACCACCGGAACGCCGCGGATCTCCGGCAGCACGTCCTCGAGGTCGCTCAGCACGTCCTTCAGCTTCTTCTGCTTCTCCTCGACGAGATCCCATTTCGACAGCGCCAGAACCACGGCGCGGCCTTCGCGCGCCACGAGATCGCACAGCGCGAGATCCTGCCGCTCGACGGGCAGCGAGGCGTCGATCAGCACCACCACGCACTCGGCGAAACGGATGGCGCGCAGCGCGTCGGATACGGCAAGCTTCTCGATCTTTCCGGTGACTCGCGACTTCCTGCGAATGCCGGCCGTGTCCCACAGGCGGATACGGTTGCCGCGCCACTCGAAATCGGAGGAGATCGCATCGCGGGTAATACCGGCCTCGGGGCCCGTCAGCATCCGCTCCTCGCCGAGGATGGTGTTGACGAGGGTGGATTTCCCGGCATTGGGCTGGCCGATGATGGCAAGTCGCAAGGGCCCGTCGCCGCGCTCTTCACCCTCGTTCTCGACCGCCATTTCCTCCGTATACGGAAGGAGCGCGTCGTAGAGCAGGTCGAGCCCCTCGCCGTGCTCCGCCGAAACAGGCAGCGCCTCGCCGAAGCCGAGTTCGAACGCCTCGAGCAGCGCCGACTCGTGCCCCCTTCCCTCCGCCTTGTTGGCGACAAGGATCACGGGCTTGCCGCGGCGGCGCACGCGGCTTGCGAATTCGCGGTCGGTCGGCGTCACGCCGGCCCGCGCGTCGATGACGAAGAGCACGACGTCGGAATCATCCACCGCCGTTTCGGCCTGGGCGCTCATGCGCGCCTCCAGGCTGTCGCCCTTCACTTCGTCGAGGCCAGCCGTGTCGAAGATGCGGAAGCGCAGGTCGCCGAGCTTCGCCTCGCCCTCGCGCCGGTCGCGGGTCACACCGGGCTGATCGTCGACGAGCGCGATCTTGCGGCCGACGAGGCGGTTGAACAGGGTAGACTTGCCGACGTTTGGCCGCCCCAGAATGGCGACGGTCGCGGTCATTGCGGATCTTGGAACGTGTCGCCCGAGGCACCCGGCGGCGCGCAGGCGGGATCGTCCGGCGCGCAATAGGTTTCAGTGCTGCCGGTGCTCACCTGGTCGGCACCGGAGCCGCCCGGTGTGCCGACGGCAACGTCGTTCGATTCCGGGAACTGCGCGCGGCCGGGAATGGCGTCCTCGCGCTTGCCCGGCAGCACCGTGTTGTCGGTCTGGCCGGTCAGGTTGTTGAAGGTGCTGCAGCCGGCGAGAAGTGCCGCCGCCGCGGCGGTGAGTATCAGTTTGCGGAACATTGTCATTTCGCGGCCACCAGGGGCTGGAGCACTTGCGCCATCATCTCGGCGCGCTGGCGCAGGCTGGGCGGCGTCTCGGGATCGCCGAGGATCGCCTGCACCTGCTTGTCCGCCCCGGCATAGTCCTTCAGGCGCCATTGCGCCGAGGCCATGATTTCCCGCGCCATGTGCCGCCATGGGCTGGTTTCGGCGTCGAGGCCCTTGAGCCGTGATTCGATGTCCGCAAGGCTCGCGCTGTTGGCCAGCACGGCGGCCGCGCGGAGCCTCGCAAGATCGCGCAGCGTCTGGTCCGCCCTGCCGTCGGCCGCCAGCTGGTCATAGGCCTTGACCGCTTCGTCCGGCTTGCCGGCAGCCGCCAGCGCATTGGCCTCCCGCAGGTTCGCCAGCAGGGCAAATCCGTCGTGCTCGATGGAATTGAACTGGGTCAGCGCCTCGTCGGTCTTTCCGGCACCGGCAAGGTCGGCGGCGGTGAAGAAGCTCTCTCCCGCGCTCTCGGCCTGCTTGGCCTGCCAGTAGCGCCAGCCCTCGACTCCGCCAACGCCGACGATCACGAGGAGGCAGACGGCGATCACGATGTTGCCGTAGCGGGCCCACAGTTTCTTGAACTGTTCCTGGCGGACTTCCTCGTCCACCTCGCGAAACAGGGATTCGTCGCTCAAAGCTGGAGGCTCCTCACATCAGGACAAAGGCTTGAGGAGCGGCGTAGATCAGCGGCTGGGCCAAATCAAGGCATTTCCCCGGTCGGAACGGGCACTGCGGCCGGCATAGAAGGAACCCAGCACGCGGCTGCTGTCGCGGAGATAGAGTAGCGCCAGAGCGACCCCGATTCCCGTCATTCCGGCAAGAAACCCCGCGATCTCGAAGATCATGCGCTGCCACCTTGATATGAAGACAGTTGCACGATCAGTCTGGCGGGGGATTGGTTAACGCTGAGTTAAGTTGGAGGGCTGCCTCCTTCGTCCTCCACCGAGAAGGACGTGATGAGCCCGCCGTCGGCGCGTTCCGCCACAAGGCTGTGCAGCGCCCACAGGCCCGGGTTGTCGGCGGTGAAAGCGAGCGCCACGGTCTCGCGGGGAGGGATCACCACCGTATCTGACAACCCCGACGGCGCGTCCGCGCGGAGGTCTTTCCAGACATGGCCATGGATGTGAAGGGGCTGAGGGAAAGCCGTGCGGTTGTCGATCTCGAGCCGAAGGGTTTCGCCTTTGGCCGCGCTGAAGGCGGGCTCGGGCGAAGGCCCCGCCACCCCGTTGATGGCCCAGCCCTTGCCGCGCTCCAGCAGCGCGCGCAGATCCTGTTCCCGCCCCTCGAGCAAGGCGGAGGTGAGCCCGCCTCGAATGCCGCCGGCGAGGGTGAGCGAGACGGTCCGCGCCGTGCCGGGCGAAACCGGTGTTGTGGTCGGGTTGGCGGGCAGCGCGAAGTTCTCCGGCAGCGCCGGCGGCTCGTGTTGCCGTTCCTGAACGACGAGATAGCCGATCTCCACCACGTCCTCGAACAGGTCGAGCGCGAGGCGGATGTCCCCCTCCTCCGCGCTCGCCAGCAGGTCCGCGCGCTGGCCTGGCGCCAGCGACAGCGCCTTGCCCTGAAGCGAGGCGGGCTTTACCGGCTGCCCGTCGCGCGCCAGCAGCAGCGGGTCGTAACCCTTGAACAGCAGGTTCATGGTGCGCACATTCGCGGCATTGAGGATGCGCAGCCGGGTGTAACTGCCGGCGGCAAGAGGCAGTCGGGGGCGGAAGCGGTTGTTCACGGTGAACCAGTTGCCGAGCCGGCCCTCCCCCACCATCGCCTCGACGTCCCCGAACGCGCCCTCGACGGCGCCGGCGGGGTCGAGCTTCCAGTCGTCGAGCACCAGCACGATGTCGCCGAGGTCCGGAAGCGGTTCGGCTTCCTCGACCACGAGAACGGCGCAAAGGCCCATGTCGCGCATCAGCGACTGTTCGGCCACGGGCCCGATCCAGAACGTGCCGGCGTCGGGCGGCGTGAACACGCAGTCCACCGCCTCGTCGGCTCCCGGCCGGACATTGATGGTCATCAGTTCGGAGGGCCCCCGCACGCCGAAGAAATGCAGCCAGATCTCGCGGTCGAGATCGTTGATGAAGCGGAGCTTGAGTTCCATGCCCTGCCGCGCCCGGATGGTCGGCGGCTCGGGTCCTTGGCCGAGAATCCAGGCCTGCGTCTCGCCTGCGCCGCCTTCGAGAAGGCCAAGTTTCGTCCGCGCCGCGCGGATTTCGAGAAACCCGTCCGCGGTGAGCGTGGCCGCTTCCGAAAGCCGCGCAAATCCCGCCACCGCGGCCGCGGCGCCAAGAAACCCACGGCGCGTGATGGTCATGGCAGGCCTCTCCTGATTCGGCGGAGAACGCTAGTTCGCCTCTGTGGCGGCATGATGTTGCCAGGCTACGCTTCACTCAGGCGGTGACCACGTATAACATTCCTCGCATTCATTGGGAGCGGCTGAACATGACGGCGGACGACGATCGGAAAGCCATCGAGGCGGTGGTCACGGACTATCTCGAGGGCATGATCTATGGCCAGACGGAGCGGATCGAGCGCGCGATGCATCCGCTCTGCATGCAGGCCGGCCACTACCGCGGCAATTACGAGTTCTTTCCGCGCGGCGATTTCATCGATTCCCTGAAGCTCGAGAAGATGTTGGAACCGGGCACGCCCTACAGGGCGGCAATCGTATCGGTGGACATGACGGGCGACGTCGCCGTGGCGAAGGTGACGGACGACTGCTTCGGCACCTCATTCACCGACTACCTGACGCTCATCCGCCATGAGGGCCGCTGGCAGATCGTCATGAAGGCCTTCTTCGACCACGCCGGCGAAGGCAGGCCCTAGTCCTTCATGTCGTAGGTGTTCTCCGGCGCGGGGAAGTTGCGCGCCCGCACCTCTTCGGCATAACTCCGGATCGCGCCTTCGATGGCGGCACCCACCTTGCCGAACTCCTTGACGAATTTCGGCACGCGCGGGCTGAGGCCCAGCATGTCCTCCATCACCAGGATCTGCCCGTCGCAGGCAGGCGATGCGCCGATGCCGATCGTGGGGATAGGCACCTGCTTCGTGATCCTGGCGGCGAGCGGCTCGGCGATCGCCTCCAGCACCATGGCGAAGGCGCCGGCTTCCGTCACGGCTTGCGCATCCTCCTCGATGATCGCCCATTGCTCGCGCGTACGGCCCTGCGTCTTGAAGCCGCCGAGGATGTTGATCGACTGCGGCGTGAGCCCGATATGCGCCATCACCGGAATGCCGCGCTCGGTGAGGAAGCGGATGGTTTCCGCCATGCGCTTGCCGCCCTCGAGCTTGATGGCGCCGCACTGCGTCTCCTTCATCACCAGTGCGGCGTTGCGGAAGGCCTGCGCCGGGCCTTCCTCGTAGGAGCCGAACGGCATGTCGACGACGACCAGCGCCCGCTTGGCCCCCCGCATCACGGCGCGCCCGTGCAGGATCATGAGTTCCAGCGGCACCGGAAGCGTGGACTCGAAACCGTGCATCACCATGCCAAGCGAGTCGCCCACCAGCAGGAAGTCGACATACTTGTCGGCGATTGCCGCCGTGTGCGCGTGGTAGGAGGTGAGCGACACGATCGGGTCCTTGCCCTTGCGTGCCGTGATCTCGGGCGCCGTGATGCGCCGCAAGGGGGCGTGCTGTGACATGGCGGAAGACCCTAGTCTCCCCGTCCCGGCCCGGCAAGACCCCGGCCCCGGTCAGCCCAGCTGGAACACCGGAACCCCGATCAGCACGCCGTGCAGCTGCGCCATCACCCCGTAGAGCGCGATGCCGATCACGACGGAAATGAGGTCGTGTCCCTCCCGCACCTCCGGTGACGGTTTCACGCCGTTCGCCGTTCCGATCACGAGATGGGCGAGGGCATAGGCGAAAAAGCCGCCGAACAGGATGAGGCTGGCGAGGTCGCCATTGGCCAGCAGATGTCCCGAAGCCCAGAAGATCGCGGCATAGGCCATGGGAAAGCGGAGCCTCTGCCGCAGCCTGCCGCGGAAGATGAAGATGCCGAGGCAGATGAAGGCGATGAGGGTGAGCAGGAAATTGGCGTGCCTTCCCCATTCCGGCGGGTCGTAGATGAACACGAAATCCGAGGCGCGCCAGCCCAGCACGATCACGGCGATGCCGGCGAGCGATGCAAGCCCGAAGACGGGGCCATAGGCCCGCTCGCCGGTCGCCGCCTTGACGCGCGCCTTGAGCGAGGGGACTGCCGCCACCAGATGCAGCAGCGCGGTGAGGAAAACGCCGAAAGCGAGCAGGATCATCCCGCCACCGGCACGTTGAGGACGTAGGGGTGGAAGCCGAAGAGGAAGATCACGTAGAGCACCATTCCGATGATCACGGCGACGATGTCGGAGCGCACACGGGGAGTGTGCTGGGGACGCTTGCCCCTGATCTCCGACATCGCGATGTCGGCAACCGCCACCACCAGGAACGTGCCGAACAGCCACACGTCGGCCCGCTGGCCGTTGACCAGCAGGTGCCCCACCGCCCACAGCCCGACGCCGAGGGACATCGGGTTGCGCAGCCATTTCTTGAGATAGCCCTTGCCGTGCGAGGCGCCGATCAGGATGAAGGCGATGAGCACCAGCAGCATGGTGAGGTGGCGCAATCCGTACCAGCCTTCATAAAGCAGGTCCGCCGTGGCGGGGCCGGCGCGCGACTGGCCGTATCCGATGATCAGGAGAACGATTCCTGCGAGCGAGACGAGGGCATGGACTCCCTTCCAGGCCCTTTCTCCAAGCTGCCCCTTGAAGCTGTCGCGGAGCCCCGGAAACAGGATCGAGAGAAGATGGACGCCGCCGAAAAGCAGGCTGCCGAGGTAGATGAAAATCATCGAAAACCGTCCTTTCCCCTGCCCGTTCTTGTGCCAGATAAGTGCGGCCGTTCCAAGCCCGCCCGGGGGCCAGTTCAGGGGACATCGTTTGCAACGCCGGTCCGGCCGAAGCGCCATGTACTCGCTGCGGGAGCCGTGATAGATCGGCCCCATTCCACTCACTCGGATGGGCCGGATGGCCGCACAGCCCACGCTCTTCATCATCAGCTCCGACCGCGCGCGCACCGGCAAGACACTGCTTGCCCGGGCGCTCGTCGATTTCCTGCTGACCGAGGAGCGTGATCCGTTCTGTTTCGACCTCGCTTACCCCGAAGGCGGCCTGCGCGCCTATTTTCCCGGCCGCACCGCCCTCATCAATTTCCCGCAGGAAGAGGCGCGTCGGAAGCTCTTCGGCATCGTCCTCACGCGCACCGGCCGCGACTACGTCATCGATCTTCCCGCCCGCCACCTGGCATCCTTCTGCGAGGCGGCGGTGAGCGCGGGCTTTTTCGCCGCTGCCCGGGACAAAGGCTTTCGCATTGCCATCATCTTCCTCGTCGGCCGGGACGAGAAGTCGCTGCGGACGGCACTGGACGTGGTGGAAATCCTTCTGCCGGACATCTTCGTGCCGGCAGCCAACCGGTTCGTCGGCAGCGCCCTGCCGCCGGGGATTGCAGGGCCGGTGCTCACGCTTGAGAAGCTCGATCCGGATCTCTTTGCGATCGTGTCGAACCGGCGCTTCTCCCTGCGGCTCTTCATGCTGGGCGATGAAACGGCGGTGCCGTTGCGGCTCCGGCCTCACCTCAAGACGTTCCTCGCGGTGCTGGCCTCCGGTTATCGCGAACTCGAGCCGGCCCTGAGCGTGACGCGCCTTCGCCGCGGCCAGGGATGAGAGGTGTGTCAACCTGCCCGGGAATGGTGTTTGAACCGGTGAGCAACCAGGTCTAGATTGTTCACCAGCGTGAGAGACCGGAGTTACCCGATGAGAGTCTTGAAGGCCCTTCTGCTTGCCCTGTTCGTGGCCGCCCCGCCCGCCCTTGCCCCCGTCCCCGCCGCGGCCCAGGTGACCGAGATCGATGCCCAGATGGCGGTCTCCGCCGTGAACGGTGCGGGCAACCGCGCCGCCAAGGTCCGGCAGATCAAGAAGGTGCCGAGCGTTGGCGTCATCCGGCTCGACATGTGGATGTCGCCCACCTTCTCCAATTCCAGCATTCCCGACGCGGCGGACTTCAGGATTCTGGCGCAGAGGAACGCGTCCGGAGTGAAGCGCCTGCAGCAGGCGCTGCAGGCCAACCCCGTGACGCGCGAGGCGCTGGCGAAGCGCGGCATTTCTCCGAGGCAGGTGGCGGGCGTCCAGGTCTCCTCGAACGGGTCGCTCCGCCTCTACATCTTCAGGCGGCCCTGAATTCGTCGAGGCGCTGCCGGCGAAGTCATATCCGGCGCGCCAGAGCCTCCAGCTGGTCGGCGGCGCGGCCCCAGCCATCGTGGAAGCCCATGGCTTCGTGCTGCGCCATGTCTTCCGCCGACCAGTGCCGGACCCGTGCCCTGTAACGCGTCTTCCCGCCCTCTTCCGCGAAGGTGACGATCGCCGTCATGAACGGCTTCCGCGATGGCTGCCATGCCTCGGTATAGGCGTCGGTGAACACCAGCCGTTCTTCCGGGACGACCTCGAGATAGACACCCTGGTTGGGGAACTCCTCGCCCTCCGGCCCCCGGAACACCAAGCGGCTCACCCCGCCTGGACGCACATCGACCTCGACGACCGGCGTCGTCCACGGCCTGGGCGTGAACCACTCCTTGATGAGGTTCGCCTCCGTCCAGCAGCGCCAGACCGCGCTCCGCGGCGCGTCGATGAGCCTCTCGAAGGTCAGTTCGTGGGATTCTTCTGTCATCCGACTTTCCTTTCCCGCCGCCCGGAAGGAATTGACCCCGCCCGCCCTGTCGCTGGCAAGCACATTGTTTTCATCCGCACAGTCAGCTCCGGGAACCCGCCCTAGGCTTTGGAAAACCGGAGATGTGGAAAATGGTTGCAGGATCCGTGCGCAAATTCTGGCTCGCTCTGGCAGTCGCACTTTTCCTCCTGGCTCCGCAGGGCGCCGTCGCTGCGGATGATCCACTGCCCTCCTGGAACGAAGGACCGGCCAAGGCCGCGATCCTCGACTTCGTGGGCAAGGTGACCGAGGAGGGATCGCCCGCATTCGTGCCGGAGACCGAGCGTATCGCCGTCTTCGACAATGACGGCACCCTGTGGCCCGAGAACCCAATGCCCTTCCAGGCAGCCTTCGCGGTGGACGAGATCAGGCGTCTCGCCGAGGAAGACCCGAAGCTCAAGGAAGACCCGCCGGTGGCTGCGCTGCTCGCCGGCGACATGGCAAAGCTTCTCGCAGGACCGCATCACGACGGCCTCATGCGCATCCTCGCGCTGACCCATGCCGGCCTGACCACGGATGAATTCCGCGCGCGCGTCTCGGACTGGATCGCGAGCGCCACTCACCCTCGCTTCGGCGTCGCATATGACAAGCTCACCTATGAGCCGATGCAGGAGGTGCTTCGCTATCTGAGGGCGAACGGCTTCAAGACCTACATCGTATCCGGCGGCGGGGCCGATTTCATGCGGGTCTGGAGCGAGCGCGTCTACGGCGTTCCTTCCGAACAGGTCGTCGGCTCTACTGCGCAGGTGGTCTACGAACTCAGGGAGACGGGACCGGTGCTGGTCAAGACCTTTCAGCACCTCTTCGTCGACGACAAGGCAGGAAAGCCTGCCGGCATTCACGCCTTCATCGGAAAGCGGCCCATCGCCGCCTTCGGCAACAGCGACGGCGACAAGGAAATGCTGGAATATGTCACAATCGCCAATCCGCATCCCAGCCTGGGCGTGATCGTGCGCCACACCGATGCCGAGCGGGAGTATCAGTATGATGTCAACCCGAAGAGCAGCGGCACCCTGGACGAAGCGCTGAAGGCAGCGCCGGAGCGCGGTTGGATCATCGTCAGCATGAAGGACGACTGGAACCGGATCTTCGCCGCGCACTAGCCCCGCGCTGCCGGGAACCGGCCGCCCCGTTCGTGCGTTTGGCCTCACCCGGGCCACCCACGGCGCGGACCACAGGCGCGAGATGGAGCAGGCCGTCACCCCCTTCGACCTCACCCGCATGTTCCTGGGGAACGAATCCCCCCTCTTCTACCTCGAAATCGCCGTGCGGATTGCCATCGTCTACATCTACACGCTGGTTCTCCTGCGCTGGATCGGCAGCCGCACCATCGCCCAGCTTTCGACGGTCGAATTCCTTCTGGTGATCGCCCTGGGCTCGGCAGTGGGCGACAGCATGTTCTATGCAGAGGTACCGATTCTCCACGCCCTGCTGGTCGTTACCGGCGTCATCTTCCTCAACAAGGGCATAGACCTGCTGCTGTATCGCTGGGATTCGATGAAGGTGGCGGTGGATGGCCGTGCTGTGGAGGTGGTGCGCAACGGGCGCATGGCGAACGAGGGCCTCGCAGCGCGGAACATGTCGGTAGCGGAACTCCAGGAGATGCTGCGCCTGAAGGGCGTCACCAATCTCGGCGAGATCGCCATGGCCTATATCGAGGCCTCCGGGCAGATGAGCGTTTTCCCCCTCGAGAGGCCGCGCGTCGGCCTGCCGCTCATTCCGGTGCGCGATGATCCCGACGAGAACGCCATCCGCTCCGCCGCGGAACTGCAGAAGGGCGACGATTATGCCTGCACGCATTGCGGTCTTACCGGTTCCCCTCCACCCATCACCGGAGAAGGCTGCTGCCAGGTCTGCGGACATTCGGCGTGGGTTCCAGCGTGCATCGGCCCCGCTGACCGCGATCTCGGCGCCGTCAAGCTGAACAGCGGCAAGAGCTCCAGCCGGCAGCTGAACCGCCCCCGGCCGGCCTGAAGCGCCTCGGCTGCCGAGGTGCAGGAACCATTCCTCCGTGCCGGAGGTTTTCCGGAGAGCGGGCCGTGACGGCAGCCGCGCTCAAACTCAACCATCGGGCAGGTCGTTGCAGGCGCGGGCGCTGGCTCAGCCTGTTCCTCCCGATTCAATCGACCAGGAGAACCACATGAAACTCTATACCCCCGTGGTCATTGGCGTCTCGCTGCTCTGTGGTGCGTCGCTTCCGGCGATGGCCCAGAGCAGCCAGGAGAGCTGCGCGCGCCTCCAGCAGCTCACCGAGCAGAATCGCGAACGCTTCAACAAGGAATGGGTGCGCCAGGCAGAAGACATCGCGAAATCGCGCGACGCGCAGAACTGCCAGCGCTATGCCCAGCAGGCCGAGCAGGCCGCACAGCAGCTCGATCAGCAGCAGGCCTCCGGCGAGACGCAGAAGCAGCAGCAGTCAACCGGCCAGCAGACGAGCCAGTCCAATCAGGCGGGGGCCCAGGGGCAGAGCTCTCAGGCCCAGCAGAATGCACAGGCCGGCAGCGGCCAGATCACGGTGACGCAGCCCCAGCCGGAAGTGACTGTACAGCAGCAGGCCCCCGAGGTGCAGGTCACCCAGCCACAGCCTCAGGTGACGGTGAACCAGCAGCAGCCGCAGATTCTGGTGCGGCAGGCCAAGCCCACCGTGCGCGTGCAGATGCCGCAGCCGGTGATCACCATCGAACAGCCCGAGCCCGAGATCATCGTGCGCATGCCGCCGCCACAGGTGGCGGTTAACACGCCGCAGCCGCAGATCGAGGTCAACCAGCCGCAGCCCCAGGTGCAGGTGAAACAGCCCCAGCCGCAGGTGCAGGTGCAGATGGAGCAGCCGGAAGTCAATGTTCAGGAGAACCAGCAGGCGCAGGTGCGCGTGCAGCGTGAGCAGCCGGTGGTCCAGCTCCAGCAGCAGGGCAAGCCCGAGGTGCAGGTGAGCCAACAGCAGCCGCAGGTGAGCTTCGAGGCCGCGCAGCCGGAAGTCCAGGTCGAGCAGGCGGGCGAACCGAAGGTGCAGTTCAAGCAGACGGGCGAAGCCCGCGTGCGGGTTGAACAGATGGGCCAGCAGCAGGCTGGCGGTCAGCAGCAGGCGCAGTCGGCACAGCAGCAGTCGGAGACGCAGCAGCAGGCACAGCAGCAGGCCACCAACACGCAAGCGGAAGACGACCAGCCCACCGGCAGCACCAGCCGCGCCGGCTTCACAGAGGAGGATCGCAGCCGAATCGGCGTGATCGAGTCGAACCAGGCGGCCGGCAAGATGACCGAGGTCCAGGCCTCGGAACTGATCGGCAAGCCGGTGGTGAACCGCGAGGGCGAGAAGATCGGCACGCTGAAGGCGATCCGCCAGCAGGGCAACCAGCACTTTGCCGTGATCGACCATGGCGGTGCGCTCAGCCTGTCGCAGACGGAATTCGTCGTGCCGGCACAGCGCCTCTCGGTGGGGCAGCAGGGCAGCGTGATGCTGCTCGGCCTTACCCGGCAGGAATTCACCAGCATCATCGGGATGCAGCCGGGTGAGGGCCAGGAGGTGAAGGCGAACCAGCCCGTCCGCATCTCGCAGGTACAGCAGTAATCCGCTGCTCACAGATGGCGAGCCGGCCAGCACCAAGCTGGCCGGCTTTGATTCAGGGTGGCGGCGGATCCGACTTCAGCGGCGCACATGCAGCCTGCACGTACTCGTAACCAGGCATCGTCTCGGGATAGGTATTCTTTCCGAAGTCCCACGCCTCGACGGGAAAGCTTGACATGATCCCTCCATCCCGGCCCGTGCACGTGCCGTTGGCGCCGACGAAGGACGTGAGCATCACGCGGCACTGGCACCTGAGGGGTCTTTCCGGGTCAGGGGGGTCTGCGAGCTCGGTGCAGGGGGCAGCATCGCAGATCGCCCATTGGCGATCGCCCGTGTAGCCCGCCGCAGCAGGATCGCACGGAACCGGAGGCGGCTGCAGCAGGCCGCACCAGCCGCGATAGGAATAGGTGGAGACCCATTCGTAGCGAATGTTTTCCACTTCGTAGTTGCCGGACCTTATCGCCTCGCAGACGGGAGCCTCGTCAACCGCGCAGGGAGTTTCATCCGTGCATCTTTCCATTGTGATGCGCTTCACGCCGTCGTCCTGAATTTCGGACGTTTCCACGATGTGGGTTTCGTTGACGCGCAGGCAGTCGCACTCGGCCTTCGCACCCTTGATCCTGCAGTCCGGTGAAGCGGAGCAGAGCGCATGCCAGCCGGTGCAGACGACGAGGAGCTGTGGTCCGCCGGCAGCAGCGCCGGCCTGTTTCTGGGGCCAGAAACAGCCTGCCAGCGCCGCAAGCACCAGGAGTCCTGCTGAATGAAACCTCATCTGCCCACCTCCGCGAAGCCCCGTCTGCGAGACTGCTCCGCGCAAGCGGCGAAATCAATGTGGCGACCTCAGTAATGCGGCGGCGGCGGCTCCGGCGCCTCGCCCCGCGCCTGGGCTGCCGCTTCGAACTCCTCCCGAAGCTCTCCGAGGCGGCGCTCGAGAGCGTCGATCTTCCGCCACTGGGCGACCACCATTTCGTTCAGGTCGGCGATCACCTTGTCCTGCTCGGCGATCCTGAGCTCGAGCTCGGCGATGCGCATCGCATGATCGGAATCGGGCACCGGGATCACTCCCACTCGATGGTGCCGGGCGGCTTGCTCGTCACGTCGTAGACCACGCGCGAGACTCCCCTCACCTCGTTGATGATGCGGGTGGCGACCCGGGCAAGGAAGGCGTGGTCGAAGGGATAGCTCTCGGCCGTCATGCCGTCGGTCGAGGTCACGGCGCGCAGGCCCAGCACCTGGTCATAGGTGCGGCCGTCTCCCATCACGCCCACGGTACGGACGGGGAGCAGTACGGCGAAGGCCTGCCAGATCGCATCATAGAGCCCGGCCTTGCGGATCTCGTCGAGATAGATGGCATCCGCCTTGCGCAGGATGTCGAGCTTCTCCTGGGTCACGTCATCATGCGGAATGCGGATGGCGAGGCCCGGCCCCGGGAAGGGATGGCGGCCGACGAAATGCTGCGGCAGGCCGAGCTCCTGGCCGAGGAGACGCACCTCGTCCTTGAACAGCTCGCGCAGCGGCTCCACCAGCTTCATGTTCATGCGCTCAGGGAGACCACCCACATTGTGGTGCGACTTGATGGTGACTGAGGGGCCGCCGGTGAAGGAGACGCTCTCGATCACGTCCGGGTAGAGCGTGCCCTGGGCGAGGAAGGACGCGCCGCCGACTTTCTTGGCCTCCGCCTCGAACACGTCGATGAACAGCCTGCCGATCGTCTTGCGCTTCTGCTCGGGGTCGGTGACGCCCGCCAGCGCCTCGAGGAACATCTTCGAGGCGTCGACATGGACGAGCGGGATATTGTAGGCCTCGCGGAAGAGCTTCACCACCTCATCCGCCTCGTTGAGGCGCATGAGGCCATGATCGACGAAGATGCAGGTGAGCTGCTCGCCGATCGCCTCGTGGATGAGCACCGCCGTGACGGCGGAATCGACCCCGCCCGAGAGACCGCAGATCACCCGCTCGAAGCCCACCTGCTTCTTGATGCGGTGGATCATCTCGCTCTTGAAATGCGCCATGGACCAGTCGCCCTTGCAGCCGCAGATCTCGAGCGCGAAGTTGCGCAAGAGCTTCGCCCCGTCCGGCGTGTGGACGACCTCCATGTGGAACTGCGTGGCGTAGAACTGGCGCTGCTCGTCGGCGATCGCCGCGAAGGGCGCGCCCTCGGACGTCGCCACCGCCTTGAACCCGTGCGGAAGTGCCGTCACCCGGTCGCCATGGCTCATCCACACCTGGTGGCGCTCGCCCTTCTCCCACACGCCGTCGAACAGCGCGTTCGGTTCCTTCACCTCGACATAGGCCTTGCCGAATTCGCGGTGGTCCGAGGGCTCCACCTTGCCGCCGAGCTGGGCGCACATGGTCTGCTCGCCATAGCAGATGCCGAGCACGGGAAGGCCGCGGGTGAAGACGCGATCCGGCGCGCGGGGGCTGCCGCCCTCGTGGACGGAGGCCGGCCCTCCGGACAGGATGATGCCCTTGAGCCCCGGCCAGTCCAGCGCCTTCTCGGCCGACTGGAAGGGGACGATTTCCGAATAGACCCCGGCCTCGCGAATGCGCCGGGCGATGAGCTGGGTGACCTGGGAGCCGAAGTCGATGATGAGGATACGGTCTTGCATGGCGGGTCTTTAAGGAGGAAGGCCGCGCTCCGCAAGATGGCTCAGCGCCCGGCCCGGATCTCCTCCCGGCTCTCCCGGAACTCCGCCAGGGATTGCCGGAGGATCTGCTGGGCCGAGTTGAGGAACAGGGCTGCCATGGCAATGGCGACGATCAGATCAGGCCATGGCGAGGCGAAGAGCCAGACGAGACCCGCCGCCCCGATCACCGCCACATTGCCGATCGCGTCGTTCCGCGAGCACAGCCACACCGAGCGCACGTTCGAATCGCCGTCCTTGTAGCGGGCCAGCAGCAGCACGCTGGCGACATTGGCAGCGAGGGCGGCGAGCCCGATACCGCCCATCAGCGGCGCCACCGGCAATCCCAGAACGAAGACCTGGTAGGCCGTATAGCCGGCCACCCACAGGCCCATCAGGAAGAGGCTGATACCCTTCAGGAACGCCGCGGTCGCCCGGGTGCGGAGCGGCATTCCGATGACCGCGAGACTGATCCCGTAGGTGAGGGTGTCGCCCAGGAAATCGAGCGCGTCCGCCTGGAGCGCCATCGACCCGGCAAGGTGGCCGCCGAGCGTCTCCACCACGAACATCGTGGCATTGATCGCGATCACCGCCCACAGGCGGCGGCGGTAATCGGGGGAAAGCCCCTCGAAGCGCGCCGTGCCACAGCCGCAGCCGTCATCGTTGCATTGATCCATGCCCGCGACTATGCGGCGAGGCGAGCGTCAGGACAAGGGCACCTGGCAGAGCAGCTTGACGGTGAGCGCGAGGTGCACGGCCGCGATCACGCGTGCTTCCCCTTCCTCAGGACTGCGATGAAGAAGCCGTCGGTGTCGTGCTGCGCCGGGGTGAGGACGAGGGTCCCGTGCGAACCGTCGGCTGATTTCGGCGCCTCTCCGCCCAGGGTGCGCGCCCATTGGTCCTCGTAAGGGATCAGTTTCATCTCCGGGTGCCGCTTGAGGAAATCCGCCACCTGCTCCGTGTTCTCCTCCGGCAGGACCGAACAGGTGATGTAGAGGATGGTGCCGCCGGGCTTCGCCAATTCGAATCCCTTTTCAAGCACTTGGCGCTGGTCCTTGAGGCGCTGCTCGAACTGCTTGCGGGTGAGCCGCCACTTGGCGTCGGGCTTCCTGCGCCAGGAGCCGGAACCAGAGCACGGTGCGTCGATCACCACGCAGTCGAAGGGCCCCGCCGACTCGAGCCGGCCCTCGTCCTGCGCCGATACGACCTCGCAATTCGTCACCCCCGCCCGTGTCAGCCGCTCGAAGATGGGGCGCAAGCGGAAGCGGTCGAGGTCATGGGCGAGGAGTTTTCCCTCGTTGCGCATGAGCGCCGCCAGCGCCAGCGTCTTGCCCCCCGCCCCGGCACAGAGGTCGGCAACGCTCATGCCCGGCCCGACGCCCGAGAGCAGCGCCGCCACCTGCGAGCCCGCATCCTGCACCTCGAACCAGCCGAGGCCATGGGCTGGCTCGGCCTCCACATTGGCGTTGCGGCTGTCCGGCCCCGGCGCGGGGATGCGCACGGCGAGCGGCGAGATCGGCCCCTCCGCCGCGCCGAAGCGGGAGAGCGCCTCGACGACCTGCCCGCGCGTGGCCTTCAGCGTGTTGACGCGGAGATCGACGGGGGCGCGGCGGGCGAGGGCCGCCGCCTCTTCCGCGGCGCGCGCCCCGAAGGCCTTCTCGTAGGATGGCGCCAGCCAGTCCGGCACATCGCCCGCGACATGCAAGGGAGGCCTTTCGGGCAAGGTGCGCGAGAGGGCCTCGCGTTCAGGCCCCGAGAGGCCGCCCGGGCCGTGCTGCTCCCCCGCCATGGCGGCGATCGCTTCAACAGAAAGCCCCCACACGTCATGGAGCGCGGCGAGCGCCAGGGCGCGCGGGCTGGCCTCGCCCATGCGGAAGGCCAGCGAGTTGCGGCGGCGGAGAACGTCATAGACCAGCGTGCCGATGGCGTGCCGGTCGCTCGACCCGGCGAAGCGATGCGCCTTGCCCCAGTCCTTCAGCGCCTCGGAGGCCGGGCGGTGACGGCCGAAGATCTCGGCCAATATGTCGATCGCCGCCGAAACGCGGCCCGCGAGGCGCATCGTCTATCCGATCACGTAATACCTGAGCCCGAACCACGCCCACATAAGCCCAATCGCCACGAAGCCGAAGAGGAAGACCTGGAAGCGGCGCGTCACCACGTTGCCCCCGGTATGGACGAGGCTGTGCACGATACGGCTCGCGACGAACACCCACGCGAGCACCACGGAGATCGTATCGGCAAGCCCCGTCACCAGGAGCAGCGGCAGGATGGCATAGAAGAGGACGGGCACCTGGAACTGGTTGTCGAAGTTGTTCGACAGCTTGCGCACGTCATCCGGCCAGCGCGAACTGTCGAGCGCGATGTCCTTGACCTTCACCCGGCCCGCGCGCGCCGCCCGGAAGCGGGCGCGGCCGAGGCGCACGCCCAGCACCGTGACCCACCCCACGTGCAGGAAGGCCGCAAGCAGAAGCCACTTGGCCGGATCCATGCGGCTCAGCCCTGGCGCTGGTAGTTCGGTGCCTCGCGGGTGATCATCACGTCATGCACATGGCTCTCGCGCATGCCCGCCGAGGTGATGCGGATGAACTGCACCTTGTCGCGGAGTTCGGCGAGATCGGCCGCACCCACGTAGCCCATGGCGGCGCGCAAGCCGCCGACGAGCTGGTGCAGCACCGCGCCGACCGGACCCTTGTAGGGCACCTGGCCCTCGATCCCCTCAGGCACGAGCTTCAGATTGTCCTTCACCTCCTGCTGGAAGTAGCGATCGGCCGAACCACGCGCCATGGCGCCGACCGAGCCCATTCCGCGATAGGCCTTGTAGCTCCGGCCATTGTAGAGATAGACCTCGCCCGGGCTCTCGTCCGTTCCGGCGAGCAGCGAACCGATCATGGCGACTTCGGCACCGGCGGCGAGCGCCTTGGCGAGATCGCCTGAGAGCTTGATGCCGCCGTCGGCGATCACCGGCACGTCGCGCTTTGCCCCCTCCTCCGCGCAGTCCATGATGGCGGAGAGCTGCGGCACGCCGACACCCGCCACGACGCGCGTCGTGCAGATCGAGCCGGGGCCGATGCCGATCTTCACCGCATCCGCCCCGGCATCGACGAGCGCCCGGACGGCCTCCGGCGTTGCCACGTTGCCCGCCACGATCTGCACCTTGTTGGACAGCGTCTTGATGCGGGTCACCTGCCTGATGACGTTCTCGGAGTGGCCGTGCGCGGTGTCGACCACGATGAGGTCCGCCCCGGCGTCGACCAGCATGGCGGCGCGCTCGAAGCCGGCGTCACCCGTGCCGGTGGCCGCGCCGACCAGCAGTCGCTCGTGCTCGTCCTTCGCGGCAAGCGGATGGTCGGCGGCCTTTTCCATGTCGTTGACGGTGATGAGCCCCACGCACCTGTAGTCGTCGTCGACGACGATCAGCTTCTCGATGCGGTACTTGTGGAGGAGGCGCTTGGCCTCGTCGCGGTCCACCCCTGCCCTGACCGTGACGAGGTTCTCGTTCGTCATCAGGTCCGCCACCTTCATGTTGAGGTCGGTGGCGAAGCGCACGTCGCGGTTGGTGATGATGCCGACCAGCCTGCCGGCGCCGTCCACCACCGGGATGCCGGAGATCTTATGCTTCTCCTTGAGTTTCAGAACGTCGCCCAGCGTGGCTTCGGGGCCGATGGTGATCGGGTTCACCACCATGCCGGATTCGAAGCGCTTGACCTGGCGCACGTGCTCGGCCTGCTCATGGGGCTCGAGGTTCTTGTGGATGATGCCGAGCCCTCCGGCCTGCGCCATGGCGATGGCGAGGCGGGCCTCCGTCACCGTGTCCATGGCGGCGGAAATGATCGGGATCGACAGCCGGAGGGACTTGGTGAGCCTCGTCGCCGTCTTCACCTGGGCCGGCAGCACGGAAGAGGCGCCGGGCTTCATCAGCACGTCGTCGAAGGTGAGATATTCGGGGATCTGGCGGGGCATCTGCCAACCTCTCGGGGAACAGGGACTCGGGTGAGGATTGGCGGCTGTGCTTAACACCCCCGCGAGCAAGGGGGCAAGCGAGGAATTGGCGCGCCTCCCCAGGCACGGAACCGCCGCTGGACCTCACCCGTTTTCACACCACCAACCGATAACTCACGGGCTCACCATGGGAATGCTCTTCCCCTTCTCCCTCCAACATCTGATCGGCCGCATGGCGGTGCCGTTCAGCGGCGACCCCTCGTCCGCAGCGGAGCGGGAGGGCGACTACGAGCTGCTCTGGCAGTGCTATGCGGCCGGCGGCCTGAGCGAGGCCGATCTCGAGCGCGAGATTGCGGCCGATCCCGCCCTCGCGGCCTATCTCAGGGCGCGGAAGGGACGTCCGGCCTGAGCCTTTCTCCGCCGCGGAAGCCCATCGCCAGCACGAAGAGCTCGGCGGAATCGTCGCGGCTCGCCATCGGCTTCACGTGGCGCACGCTGGCGAAATCCTTCTTCATGGTTTTCAGCATCTCGCCCTCCGTGCCGCCACGCAGCACCTTGGCGAGATAGGTGCCGCCGGGCTTCAGCACCTGCCTGGCGAAGTCATACCCAGCCTCCGCCAGCGCCATGATCAGGATGTGGTCGGTCTGGCGGTGGCCGGTTGCGTGCGCCGCCATGTCGGAGAGCACGCAGTCGGCCTTTTCACCGCCCAGCGCCTCGATCAGCAGGGCCGGCGCATCCTCCTCGAGGAAGTCCTTCTTGAAGATGGTGACGGAGGGGATGGGCTCCATGCCGTGCATGTCGATCGCGATGACGCGGCCGCGGCCCTCCTCCGCCTTGACGCGTTTCACCGCCACCTGGCTCCAGCCGCCCGGAGCTGCGCCGAGGTCAACCACGTGGCCGCCGGGCTTGAGGAAGCGGTACTTGTCGTCGATCTCGATCAGCTTGAACGCGGCGCGCGAGCGGTAGCCGAGCCGTTTCGCCTCCTGAACGTAAGGATCGTTCAGCTGGCGTTCCAGCCAGTTCTTCTGCGAGACGGTGCGGCCCTTGCCGGTCTTCACCCGGACCTTGAGGCGGGTTCCCGGCTTCTTGCCGCTGCCCGGGCGGCTCATGCCGCCCTCCCATAGGTTCCGTCTTCCTTCATCAGCAGCGTCAGTATGCCTTCGCGGAGCCCCCTGTCCGCCACGCGGATGCGCTCGGCCGGGAACGCGAGCCTGATCTCCTCGAGGATGGCGCAGCCGGCGAGCACCAGGTCGGCCCGTTCACGCCCGATGCAGGGGTTGGCGGCGCGCTGCTCGTAGCTCAGGTGCAGCAGGCGGTCCGTCACGGCGCCGATGTCGGCGCTCTTCAGCCAGCATCCGTCGACCCGCGAACGGTCATAGCGGGCAAGCCCGAGCTGCACGCCGGCGATGGTCGTCACCGTCCCCGAGGTTCCGAGGAGATGCGAGGGCACGGGCGGCAGGCCGCCATTCGCGTCGGAGACCTTGGCAGCGAATTCCTGCAGCATCGGCCGGAGATGAGCCCGCATGGCCTCGAAGGAATGCGGCGTCACGTCAACCCCGCCGCCGAAGCGTTCCGAGATGGTGACGACGCCGGCGGCGAGCGACGTCCAGGCCACCGTCTCGAAGCGGAGGCCCGAACGGCGCATCCACAGCACCTCGGTGGAACCGCCGCCGATATCGAAGACGAGTGCCGTCTCTGCCTGCCGGTCCACCAGCGGCTCGGCGCCGACGGCGGCAAGCCCGGCTTCCGTCTCGCGGTCGATGATCTCGAGACCGAGGCCGGTCTCCCGGCGCACCAGATCGATGAATTCGGGCCCGTTCGCCGCCATCCGGCAGGCCTCGGTGGCCACCAGCCGCACCCGCTCGACATTGCGCCAGCGAAGCTTGTTGGCACAGACGCGCAGCGCCTCGATGGTGCGGCCCATGGCATCCTCCGAGAGCCGGCCCGTCTGGGCCAGCTTCTCGCCGAGCCTGACGATGCGCGAGAATGCGTCGACCACGGAAAAGCCGTGCTGCGCCGGCGTGGCGATGAGCAGGCGACAATTGTTGGTGCCGAGATCGAGCGCGCCATAGAGGCCGCCCGGCGGCTGCTCGCGCGAGGCCGGAGGCCGATGGGGCGAACGCCCCGCAACCGCCGGCTTGCGCCGTGGCCGGGTCCATCCCGGCCTGTTGGTCGCATCCACGTCCAGAACCTTTCATGGAACGGCCGGCTCTCGACGGGAGACCCGGAGCGGCTTCGGCCATTCCGACAAACATTGCGTTGCCTTGAGTGTAACAGGTTCCACCCGCCCTCACAAAGCAATTATCGGTCCGAAACGGAGGCTGACATTAACCTGACATTGAGACGTGGGGCCTAAAAGGCGCCGGAGGCAGGGGTTTCGTGATGCGTACGTTCGGTCCCAAATGGTTCAAGGAGGGCTCGCTCATCGGCGAATTCTCGGATCACCTGGGCATGGCCGTCAGCCAGCAGAAACAGGCCGTGGCCCTGCAGGCGGCCAAGGTCGACGCCGAGCTCGCCTCCAAGGCCAAGTCGGAATTCATCGCCAACATGAGCCACGAGCTGAGGACGCCCCTCAACGCCATCATCGGCTTCTCCGACATGCTGCACACCGAGACCGTGTCGAGCCCCGAGAAGGTTCATCAGTACACCGGATACATCAAGCAGGCCGCCGAGCACCTCCTCGACCTCATCAACGGCATCCTCGACATTTCAAAGATACAGGCCGGCAAGCTCGCCGTCGAACGTGAGCCCATCGAACTGGGACCGATCCTCGCCTCCTGCCTGCCGATCATCGAGGCGAAGGCGCGCGAGAAGAGCATCGCGGTCGAATGCAGCCTCGCCCCGGGCCTGCCCCCCATCATGGCGGATCCGCTGCGAGTGAAGCAGATCCTCATCAACCTGCTGGGCAATGCCGTGAAGTTCACGCCCGAGAGGGGGCGCGTGCGCGTCGAGGCGCGCGTGTTGCCGGAGGGCCGGCTTCTCGTCGCCGTCGCCGATACCGGCATCGGCATGTCGCCGCCGGAGGTGGAGACGGCACTCCGCCCCTTCGGGCAAGTCGACAGCGGCTTCAACAAGCGCCACGAAGGAACCGGCCTCGGCCTTCCGATCGCCCAGGCGCTGGCGCGGATGCATGGCGGCGATCTTCGAATCGAATCGGAGAAGGGCCGAGGCACCTGCGTGTCGCTCCTTCTTCCTCTCGCCGGCGGCGATAGCGCAAACCCGAACATACACTGAGTTTTCTTCGGCATGGACCGCGCATACACGCAATCCCAACGAGCCCCCGCCGCCCAAGCCCAGCCCTTCGAGCGCGTCGGGCGGATCGTGGCGGTCACCGGTGCTCATGCCATCATCCTCATCGACCCCGAAGCGGCGGGCGAGCGGAACCCCGCGCCGGAAATGGGAACGCTGCTGAAGATCGACACGCCGCGCTCGGTCTCTCTCTGCATGGTCTCCGCCCTCTCCTCGCCCATGCCCTCGACGAACCGCGAGGAACAGGAGCTGCGCATCATCGAGGTCGAGTTTCTCGGCGAGATCCCGCAGGACGAGCATGGCCGGCTGCAGCAGTTCCGCCGCGGCATATCCTGCTACCCCTCGCTGGGAGACGTTGTGTTCCGCGCCACCAGGGACGAGTTGGAGCGCGCCTACGCCTGCGATTCCGACACGGCGATCCGCGTCGGCTACATCACGCAGGATTCCACCATTCCCGCCATGATCAAGATCGACGAGATGCTGGGCAAGCATTTCGCCATCCTCGGCACGACCGGCACCGGCAAGTCCTGCACCGTGGCCCTCATCCTCCGCCGCATCCTGGAGAAGAATCCGCAGGCGCATGTACTGCTGCTCGACGTTCACCGGGAGTATGCCAATGCCTTCAGCGACATGGCCGAGGTCATCAACCCGGAGAACATGAACCTGCCGTTCTGGCTGCTCAATTTCGAGGAGATCGTAGAGATCCTGATCGGCCAACAGGCGAGCCGCGAGGGCGACATCGAGGTGCTGCGCGAGCTCATCCCGCTCGCCAAGCTGCGCTACATGAACAACCAGCGCCGAGACAGGACCGGCCTGCAGCGCTCGCGCGACCCGCAGGATTCCTCCAATGTCGGCGTCGACACGCCCATTCCCTACCGTACCTCGGACCTGATCGCCATTCTCGACGATCACATCGGGAAGCTCGACCTGCGCGGCGAGCTCGCGCCCTACAAGCGCCTGAAATCGCGCATCGAGTCGATCAGCCGCGATCCGCGCTATGCCTTCATGTTCGGCTCGCTCACCGTGCAGGACACCATGTCCCAGGTCCTGGCGCGGCTGTTCCGCATCCCGGTGAACGGCAAGCCGATCGCCATTCTCGAGCTGGGCGGGCTTCCCTCCGAGATCATCAACGTCGTGGTATCGGTGCTGGCGCGGCTCGCCTTCGATTTCGGCGTGTGGAGTGCCGGCCAGATCCCGATCACATTCATCTGCGAGGAAGCCCACCGCTACGTGCCGATCGACAAGACGCTGGGCTTCGAGCCGACGAAGCGGGCGATCTCCCGCATCGCCAAGGAGGGCCGGAAATACGGGGTGTCCCTGTGCATCGTGTCGCAACGACCGGCGGAGCTCGACCCCACCATCCTCTCCCAGTGCAACACCATCTTCTCGATGCGGCTCACCAACGAGCGCGACCAGCAGATCCTGCGCGCCGGCATCTCGGATGCCGCGGGAAGCCTGCTCGAATTCATGCCCACCATGGGAACCGGCGAGGCGATCACCTTCGGGGAGGGCGTGGCGCTCCCCACCCGCATCAAGTTCGACACGCTGCCGGCGCGGCAATGGCCGAGAAGCAATACCGCCTCCTTCACCCGCAGCTGGGCCAGGGAACTGCCCGAGGAAGGCTTCCTGCAGGAGATCGTGCTGCGCTGGCGCGCCCAGAGCCACACACCCGAGGCCCTGAGCTACGACATGCCGGCGGCCGTCGCGGTGGCCCAGAAGATCGCGCAGCCGGCCCAGCCGACGCTGCGGCGCACCGCACAGCAGGGCTCCGGCCCGCCCCCACCGGCCGCCCCGGCGCCGGTCCCCTCCCCGCCCCCGCAGGTTCACCGCGACCAGCAGAAACTCGCCGACCTCATTCGCCAGTTCCGCAGCTGACGCGCCGCCATCAGCAGGATAATCCTCTTGCGCATCCCCTCCCCAGCCGCTATCTACCCGGCACCTCTTGGCCGTTGGGGGATCGTCTAACGGTAGGACCGCGGACTCTGACTCCGCTAGTCTAGGTTCGAATCCTAGTCCCCCAGCCATTTGATAATAGTAGAAAAAACCGAACACATCGGAAGGTTCCGGTTCTAGCGCGTAGGCACCGTGTAGAAGGTCGGCTCCCTAGAGTACAACGCCAGTCATGATCCGGCTCCGGATCATAGAGCACATGTTCTGGACGATTGTCCTCATCTGCGAAGGGTGGCGCGCTCCAACTCTTTTTCTTTTTCATTCCCAACTGCGAGAAGCACGGACTTGGCCGCAATTCCGGGCTGACAGTCTCACTCTTGCAATCATCGTGACGCAAAGCCGTGGACTGGCAGACATCAAGATGGTGCTCGGCTCCCCCGATCTCGATTGGCTGAGATCCCAAATCTGTTCTGCACGACAAGAATGAAAGACATTGCGGAAAGGAGGGCGGCTACCGCGAGCGCGAAGTTGTAATGAGCCGTCACGTCGAACAGGTAGCCGGCGGAGACGGGGCCGGCCAGCCCAGCAAGTCCCCAGGCGGTGAAGACCTTGCCATAGGCGCCGGCGAAACCGTTGGCCCCCCATCTGCGCCGGATGACCGCGGGCACCGCGGAGATCAGCATGCCGTAGCAGAAGCCCGTCACACCGAGCCCCGCAATGATGGGTGCCTCTGCGGTCATGAGCGGAAGGATCGTCAGAACGGCCGCTTGAACTAGAACCGGGAGTGCGAGACTTCGGCTTCCGGACAGCCGCTCTGCCAGCAGGCCTCCGGAATAGCCGCCAACCACGCTCCCGAGCGCCACAACGCCTGCCACGATTCCCGCGTGGGATCCGCCGCCGAGATCACTTGCAATGGCCGGGGCGTGGGCGATGACCATGAGACCGGCGAAGGCACCAAGGAAATAGACAACCCAAAGCACTGACACACCACTAAACCGAGAGTCCGCCGCGGCACGCGCGATGGCGTCAGGCGCGGTGCGGCCCTGTCCTACAAGTGCCGCAGCAGCAAGGCAGGAAACCAGCAGCAGGCAGGACATTGCGAGCAGCAGGCCTGCAACGCCCTTGAAAAAGAGCCATGCTGCGAAAACCTGGGCGAACAGCACAGCACCGAGCCCGTAGGCAGCCGTGGCAAGCCCAATGGCTCTTGCTTCCCGCCTGTGCATCGCCTCCGCCGAGAGACCCAGGGCGCACGCATAGGCTATGCCGTTTGCAAGCCCATACATGATGCCAAAGCCGGTCAGCAGGCCGAGACGGTTTGAGCTCAGGGCCGCTGCGGCAAGGCCAGCGGCCGATATGATGCCGCTGGCCATCAGCCGTGCGCGCGCTGTTGCCACGCTCTCGAGCCGGCCGTTGAGGTAGACCCCGGCGGTGAGCGCCACGATCGCCAGCGAATAGGCCAGGCTGGCGCGGGCGCGCGAGAGCCCCAGCCATTCCTCGATGGGCGCCAGCAGCACGCCATAGGCATGGATCGACCCAAAGGCGAGGCAGAGGAGAAGGGCCGCGGCAAGCCTCTTTGCGTCCATCGGCCGCCGGAGCCTCACGCCATGCCGAGTTCGCGCTTGCGCTTGGAAGCCCAGGCGCCGATCAGGCGGTCGGCGATGATGCCGATGAAGGCGATGCCGAACCCCGCGAGAAGCCCGCGGCCCGTGTCGGCGCCCGGCAGCGCCTTGTAAATTTCCTGGCCGAGATCGCGCGAGCCGATGAGTGCGGTGATCGCCACCATGGCCAGCGCCATCATGATCGTCTGGTTGATGCCCAGCAGGATCTCCGGGAAGGCGATCGGCAGTTCCACCTTGCGCAGGCGCTGCCAGCTCGTGGTGCCGGAGGCGATCGCCGCCTCGAGCGTGGCCGCGGGAACGCGCAGCAGGCCCAGATAGGTGAAGCGAATCGCCGGCACCGAGGCGTAGGCGAGCATGGCAATGATGTTCGAGACGTCGCTCGTCTGGAACAGCATGATGACCGGGATGAGGTAGATGAAGCTCGGGAAGGTCTGCAGCGTGTCGCACACGGCGTTGATCACGGCCGCGGCCCGGGGGCTGCGCGCCGCCCAGATGCCGGTCGGAATGCCGATCAACACGCAGAGAACGGTGGCGCCCGTCACCAGGTAGATCGTCAGCATCAGCGGCACCCAGAACCCCGTGAGCATCATGAAGCCGAGGAGGCAGACGGGTAGCAGCGCCATGCGCCAGCCGCCGAAGTGATGCCCGACTGCCGCGAGCACGCCCAGCATCACCGGCCAGGGAAGCCAGAGATAGAAGTCGCGGAGGGGCAGCAGCAGCCAGATCGTGATCGCATCGCGCACCGGCTTGATGTAGGGAAACAGCGTCTTGGAGATCCAGCGCACCGCCTCGTTGATGGGGGCGCCATAGGAAAGCGTCAGCTCCTTCGGCAGCACTCCGAGCGCGGGGATAAGCGCCGCTGCCAGACCCGATACCGCGGCGAGCAGCAGGAACAGCGCCAGGTGCGGGTGGCGGGCCGCCCATCCGGCGCCCTTCTTTCCATGCTGCGGCGGCCTGCGGATATAGGCTTGCGTAATGCGGTCGAGCACGATGGCGATGAGAGTGATGGCGATACCCTGTTCCACCGCCTTGCCGATCTGCAGCTGCTGCAGCGAGAACAGCAGCTTCTGCCCCAGCCCCGATGCGCCGACCAGCGAGGCGATCACCGCCATGGCGAGGGTCTGCATCACCACCTGGTTGAGGCCGAGCATCAGCGTCTTCTCGGCGGCCGGGATCTCGACCTTCCACAGGAGCTGCCGCGGCGTGCAGCCCGCCATGCGTCCGGCTTCGAGAATGTCCTGCGGCACGGTGCGCAGGCCCAGTATGGTGCAGCGGGCCATGGGCGGCAGGGCGAAACCGAAGGTCGCCAGCATGGCCGGAACCTGCCCGAAGCCGAACAGGATGACGACCGGACCGAGATAGGCCATGTGAGGAGTGGCCTGCATCACGTCGAAAACGGCGTTGAGCACGCGCTCCACCCGCGCGTTCCGTGTCGCCCAGATGCCGAGTCCGAGCCCCAGCCCCGCCGCCAGCGGAACCGTGACGACGACGATGGCGAGGGTCTGCATCGCATCCTGCCACAGGCCGAAGATAGCGAGGTAGAAGGCTGAGACGCCGCAGAACAGGGCAAGCCTCCTTCCCCCCGCCCAATGCGCGAGAATGGCCGTTCCGCCGACGATCGCCACCCATGGAAGCGGGGGCAGTCCCGCCGCCGGCATGCCCCGGAACAGCACGGCCTCGGCGAACCACAGCGGCCAGGACAGGAGCCAGGAGATGGCGCGCGTCACCGGCTTCGCGAAGACAGAGAACCAGGCGAAGGCCTCGGTGACCCAAGCGCGCGCCGGCACCACCCATTCCTCCGGCCAGCTCGCGAAGGGTGGAAACAGCCACGCCGCGGCCACCCCGAGCAGGATGACCAATGCGACGGCGAAGGCCAAGGGAACGCGCGGCGTTTCCGCGGCGGGGCGCGCCACCGTGAAGGCCTGGCCGGCATTCATCATGAGTGCCCGTCCGGATAGAGCGCGCGGATCATGGCATGCCGGTCGATGGCGCCGATCGAGCGGCCTTCATCGTCCACCACCGCGATCGGCCTCTCGGAGGCGAGCACGATTGCCGCCGCCTCGCCGATTTTCGTGGAGGCGAGAATGTTGACGCCGTTCAGCGGTGCCGGCTCGCGCGACGCGATGGAGCCCACTGTCAGCACCTTCTCGCGCGGTGCATTGCGCGTGAACTCGCGCACATAGTCGTCGGCTGGCGAGGAAACCATGACCTCTGGCGTGGCGAGCTGCACGAGCCTCCCGTCCTTCATGATGCCGATCCTGTCGCCGAGCCGGATTGCCTCGTCGAAATCATGGGTGATGAACACGATGGTCTTGCGCAGCAGCTTCTGCAGGCGCAGGAACTCATCCTGCATTTCGCGGCGGATCAGCGGATCCAGCGCCGAGAAGGGTTCGTCGAGGAACCAGACGTCGGGGCCGACCGCGAGCGAGCGCGCGATGCCGACGCGCTGCTGCTGGCCGCCTGAAAGCTCGCGCGGAAAGTAATCCTCGCGGCCCTCGAGGCCGACGAGCCGGATCATCTCCCGGGCGCGGGCTTCGCGCTCCTCGCGCGCCGCCCCCCTCACCTCGAGCGGGAAGGCCACGTTCGAAAGCACGGTTCGGTGCGGCAGCAGACCGAAGTGCTGAAACACCATCCCCATCCTGTGGCGGCGGATTTCGATCAGCTCGGCCGGCGTTGCCTTGAGAAGGTCCTTGCCCTCGAACAGGATCTCGCCCGCCGTGGGGTCGTTGAGCCTTGTTATGGCACGGATGAGCGTCGACTTGCCGGAGCCCGAGAGCCCCATGATGATGAGGATTTCGCCTGGATGGACGTCGAAGGAGACATCGCGCACCGCGCCGATGTGCTGGCCTGCCGCGAAGTCGGCGGAAGTGGGCGTGTTCCCGTGCCGTGCGAGGAAACCCGCCGGGTCGGGCCCGAAGATCTTCCACAGATGCCGGCAGGAGATCATGGGTTGTTCGGTCATACTGTGCGGTCCGCGGCAAGGCGGAGAGGGCGCGAGGGTGCTCACCCCCGCGCCCGCTTCCGCTGTCAGGAAAGGTTTACTGCACCCAGGACTTGACGGAATCCTGGTTCGTCTCGATCCACTTCTTTGCGGCGTCTTCCGGCGTCATGCCGTCCACGTCGACGAGAGCCGCGGCGGCGGCGATCTGCGGGTTCGTGAAGTTGACCTTCTTGAGTATGCCGGCGGCCTTCGGCCACTTCTCCTCGAGCTGCTTCGAGCCGACCTTCTTCAGGTAGCCGCTCGCGGGCGCGCCGCAGTCATAGAGGGCGTCGGGGTTCTGCCCCCATTTCGGATCGCTGAGGCAGGCAGGCTCGTAGGTCGGAAACTCGACGAACTGGCCCTCGAACTTCGCCTCGATGAAGTTGGGCGTCCAGTTGAAGAGCACGATCGGCTCCTTGCGGTCGTAGGCGGCCTGCAGCTCCGCCCACAGCGTCGCTGCCTGCCCCACGGGCACTTCCTGGAAGTTCATGCCGAGGGCCTGGATGCGCTCCGAATAGTGCTTACCCCAGTCGGCGGGCGGGCCCACGAAGCGGCCCTTGGAGCCGGTCTCGGCGGTCGCCAGCTTGGCGGCGCAGGCGTCGAGCGCCTTCCAGTCCGGCAGGCCCGGGCACATCTCGTTCATGTAGGCGGGATACCACCAGTCCTCCCGGGTGACCGCAGCGTGAGCCCCGTAATCCACGGCTCCGCCCGCGAGTGACTTCTCGAAGGATTCGGCCATCGAGCCTTCCCACACCTCGACCTGGAAATCCATATCGCCCGAGGCAATGGCGGTGAACTGCAACTGCGTGTCCGATGGCTTGTATTCAACGTTGAGCCCCTGCGCCTGCAGCACCTGGCCGATGACGTTGGAGAGCACCACCTGGCTCGTCCAGTTGTTGGTCACGATCTTGATAGGGTCGGCGGAGTCCTCTGCCATCGCGCCGCCCGTGCCCGCGATAAGGCCCAGGGCCCCAAGGAATGCGACAGTCCTCACCGTGTTCATGCGTCCCTCCTTTATGGTTCGGCGACAGAGTCCTGCTGGCCGCCTGCTGCGCTTTGTTGCCGTGCGCCGAGGCCGAACATATCGGCGGGCTGTGAAGCTGTTGGTGGAACTTGGTAAAAGCGATGGCGAGAATTGTGAAATCTTGTTAAAAAGCGGGAATGAAAGCCTCAGCCGCCCACATCGTCGTCATCGAGGACGATCCGGTGACCCGCGCCAAGCTCGCCGCCTATTTCAAGGCCGAAGGCTACCGGGTGAGCGAGGCCGAGGATGGCGAGATGATGCGCGACATCATCGCCGCCGACCCCGCCGATCTTCTGATGATCGACATACAGCTTCCGGGCGAGGACGGGCTGCGGCTGACGCGCGAGCAGCGCGAGCGTTCCGACGTCGGCATCATCCTGGTGACGGGGCGCAGCGACACGGTCGACCGCATCGTCGGCCTGGAAATCGGCGCCGACGACTACGTCACCAAGCCCTTCGACCAGCGGGAGCTCCTGGCACGTGTAAAGAACCTCCTCCGCCGGGTGAGTGCAGGCCGGCCGGCCAGAACCGCAGCACCTCAGAAACGCAGCTTTCTCGGCTGGACTCTCGATCTCGGCAGCCGCACCCTGAGCAATGCCGAGGGCGCCTTCACCGACTTGACACGCGCCGAGTTCAAGGCGCTGTCGCTCCTCACCGCCAATGCCGGGCAGGTGCTCTCCCGCGACCGTCTTCTGCACGAGATCGCACATCGCGACTGGGATCCCACGGACCGCACCGTGGATGTCGTGATACGCCGGCTGCGCAAGAAGCTGGGCGACGACTCGCGCCACCCCCGCCTCATCGTGACGTCACACGGCGAGGGTTATCTTTTTGCCGTTCCTCTCGATCGGGCGTAGCAGCCCCCGGACTCGAACGGAGCAGGGCGCGGGCTTCCGCCACCGCTTCTCCGCCTGCGCGCTCGGCGTCCGCCAGCAGCCCTTCGCAGCGTTCCGCCGCCCCCTGCATTGCCGCTGTCTCGAGGACGGAAAGAATGTTCCTCAGCCGCGCGAAGCCCGCAGCCGAGGCCGTGCTGCAACCGGCGTGCGCCTCGGCGGCGAGCGTTTGCATGTCTTCCGACGCCGCGGCCCGGCGCATGGCAGAAAGCCGTTCCGGCAGGGTGCGCTCAGCGATGGCGAGGATCCGCGCCATTTCCCCGGGGCCCAGCGCCTCGATGTCGGCCCGCCAGGCCTCCTGGTCGAGTGCCGGTTGCCGTGGCGAAGGGGCGATGGCCTGCGCCAGCGCCTCGGGCGTCAGCGGCTTTGCCACGAACGCGTCCATGCCAGAGGAAAGATACCTGTCGACCTCCGCCGCGAAGACATGCGCCGACATGGCGACGATCCGCACCGGCGAAGGCCCGAGGGCCTCGCGCAGGCGGTGCATCGCCGTGATGCCGTCCATGCCGGGCAGGCTAATGTCCATGAGCACCACGTCCGGCTTCGCCAGCCGAGCCTGCGAGAGGGCCTCGTAGCCGTCCTTCGCGACGCTGCAGCCATGGCCCATGGCGCCGAGAAAATGCTGCGCCACGGCGCGCGTCGCCTCGTCATCCTCGACGATAAGGATCGAAAGCGGCGAGCCGGCCGCCTCCAGGCCTTCCCCTGCGGCGCCGGCGGATTGCGGCGCTTCTGCCGTCGCGAGATCAAGCGTGAGTGTGAAGGTGCTGCCCGCGCCCGGCTGCGATGCAACATCGAGCGAGCCCTTCAGCGCCTGCGCCAGCCCCCGCGAAATGGAAAGGCCTAGACCCGTACCGCCATAGCGGCGCGTTACCGAACTGTCGGTCTGGGTGAAAGACTCGAAGATGCTCTGCTGCATCGTGTCCGGGATGCCGATTCCGGTATCGGACACGGCGATCGTCACCCGCTGCTGGCCGGCCGCCGCGGGACCTCCGCAAACCGACACCGTGACGCTGCCGGCGGGCGTGAACTTGATGGCGTTGCTCACCAGGTTGAACACGATCTGGCGGATCTTCCCGGCATCGCCCCTGAGCCATCCGGGACTTCCCGGCGCAACCGAAAGGCCAAGCTCCAGCCCCTTCTCTTCCGCCGAGGGTCTCATCAGGTCGACGATTCCGCGCAACGTCTCGTCCAGCCGGAAGACGACCGGATCCACCGTGATCTTGCCCGACTCGATCTTCGAGTAGTCTAGGATGCTGTTGAGAATGCCGAGCAGCGTCTGGCCCGCGACCGAGGCGGTTTCGATGCGGCTCCTTTGCTCCGGGCTCGCGGCCGTGTCCTTGAGCACACGCAGCATACCGAGCATGCCCGTCATCGGCGTGCGGATCTCGTGGCTCATGGTGGCGAGGAAATCGGACTTGGCACGGCTGGCACGCTCGGCGGTCTCGCGCGCCGCCGCATGATTCTCGACCTCGCGGCGCAATTGCTCGGTTCGCTCGCCCACGAGCTCCTGGAGCTCCTCGCGGTGCCGCCGCAGTTCCTCGTTGGTGCGCTCGCGTTCGGCCTCGAGCGCCCGGCGCTGCACCGACACGTCGCGGAACGCAGTGACCGCCTCGGCCAGCGCCTTGAGCTCATGCGTCCCACCCTGCTTCACGTCGACTGCGAGATCGCCGAGGGTGAGCCGGTGCATGGCGGTTGCCAGCTCCTTCAGACGGCGGACGACGCCCCTCTCTACATAGAGCCAAACGATGAGGCCCGAGATCAGCACGGCGAAGCCCGATGTGGCGAGAAGGGCGAGAAGCCCGGCCGAAACCGCGCGGTCGGCCTGTGTCGAGGTGGCGAGCGCGAAGCCCCTGGCATTCTCCATCACGTCCTGCGCCACGCTGTTGAGCCTCGCGGAAAGCGCGCGATTCGCCTCCGTCACCGCCTCGAGCTCGTCGCCGATGTTGATCGTCCGGAGGCGGTCCTCGAACAGGCTGGAATTGAAACGTGCCTCACCCGCCGAGGCGCGAAGAACCGAGAGCTGTTCCAGCGCCTGGGCCTGGCGAATGGGGTCGTCGATGCTGGCGACCCGGCGTTTCACGATCCGCAGATGCCCGTTGAACTCCTGCGCAAGGGCCAGCACCTCCGCGCGCGTGATGGCGCGCGACAGGCGGTTGACGAGGAGCGCGAGCTGCGAGGCCCTCAGGCGCAGCTCCCACATCCGGTCGAGGAGATAGATGTCCTGCTCTATCAGCCGGTCGAGGGCGCCGAACGCAGCCTCGCGCAGGCCCGGGTCCTCGACCAGCCCATAAAGCCCCGCGACCACCGCCGAAGCTCCGGCGGAGGCATTGGACACCAGCGTCTCGGCGAGATCGACCAGCGCCGTCGCCGCCTCTGCGGTTCGCCCGGCGCGCGCGTCGTAGCCGCCCAGAAGCTGCAGCCGCTCCTTCACCAGCCTGTTCTGGTCGGAAAGGTTGGCGATGAGCGCCTCGGCATTTCCGGAGAGCTGCGTCAGCGAGCCGTATTCGAGATTGGACAGGGCCGCGTCGGCCAACGCGCGCCGAATTTCCGTCGCCAGCACGATGATCTCGCCGGCGTGGCGCTGGCGCGTGGCCTCGTCCTGGGCCGCGGCGAGGCTATGGCCCGCGGCGAGGATGCGCTGCGTGGCGTTGCCCGTCGCCTGCGCGGCCGCCACTGCGGGCAGCGCCTCCGCCGTGATGCGCGACTGCGCCTCGGAGATGTCCTTGAGAATCCACCAGCCCGCCACGCCGGAGGACAGCGATAGCGCCGCGATGCCCAAGAAGGCGATGAACAACCGCGCGCCGATGCCGAGACGGGCAAACATCTGCTCTTTCACACCCTGCCGTTCGAGGCTTGCTCCGGGGCGGGAAGCCGCTAGTTTCATGATACAGTCTCCGCCGCCTTTAGGAATGCGCGAAATGAAACGCCTGCTTTTGGCTTTCCTGCTGCTGGCCGCACAGGTGCGCGCCTGCGCCGCGGAAACATGGGCGCTGGAAAGCTGGACGCCGCCCTTCGACTACCAGGGCGCCTCCTCCGCCATCTCCTATGAGCCGCTCGTGGCGGCGCAGAAGCCGTGGCGCATATGCGCCTCCTATCCGCACCTCAAGGATTCCTACTGGCTCTCGGTGAACTACGGCATGGTGGAGCATGCCCGGCGCCTCGGCATACGGCTCGAGATCGTGGAAGCCGGCGGCTACCCCAATCTCGAACGGCAGAAGGCCCAGATCGCCGGCTGCGCCAAGGCCGCCGATGCGCTCATCGTGGGTACCGTCTCCTATCGCGGCCTGACGCCGCTGCTCGCGGATCTGTCGCGGCGCATGCCCGTGATCGCCGCCGTGAACGACATCGACAGCGAGGGGATCACCGCCAAGGCGGGCGTCTCCTGGGTAAGCATGGGCGAGGCGATCGGCCGCTATTTTGCGGCCCTCCACCCTCAGGGATCGGACACGGTCGAGGTCGCCTGGTTTCCAGGCCCCAAGGGCGCAGGCTGGGTGGGCTTCGTCGAAGAGGGATTCCGGCGCGGCATGGAGAGGAGTTCGGCGGAGATCGTCGCCGTCAAATGGGGCGACACCGGCTTTGAGGCGCAGCTACTGCTGCTCGAGGAGGTTCTCGAGGAACACCCCGGCATCGACTACATCATCGGCAGCGCGGTCACCGCCGATGCCGCGGTGAGCCTGCTCCGTGCTAAGTCGCTAACCGGCCGGATCAGCATCCTCGCGGACTATTTCACCCATGGCACCTACCGCGCCATCAGGCGCGGCAAGGTCATCGCCGCCCCTACTGATTCGCCCGTCCTCCAGGGCCGCCTCGCGATCGACCAGGCGGTGCGCGCCCTTGAAGGCTCGCTGGAGGTCCGCCACGCCGGCCCCGCCATTCACATTATCGACGAAAAGAACGTCGGCGCCCGGAGCATGGAAGAAAGCCTCGCCCCGGCCTGGTTCAAACCAACCTTCGGCGTTAATTAGACCTTCGGCCGCAAAGTGGCTGTCACTCAAGACGAACCTTCCACGCGTGCGCGGGTCGTCCAAACGCATGCCTGGTCTTGGAAAGGATCAGGTGTTGGGAGAAGTTCCCCTATTCACCTGGCAGACCTGTTCGATCCTCTGAACTCGAATGCATTAAACCAAATGCCTCACCCACCAAGGCGGGAGAGGCATTTGTCGGAAGGAGTTGATCATCCGCGGATGATCATTTCCTCGGGCCCGAATGGGAAGTTCGTGATGTTTTCCGCGCCGCTATCCGTGACGATGAAAATGTCGTGCTCGCGGTAGCCGCCGGCGCCGGGTTGACCTTCGGGAATCATGATCATCGGCTCCATCGAGACGACCATGCCCGTCTTCAGTTCGGTGTGAATGTCCTCGCGCAGCTCCACGCCGGCCTCGCGGCCATAATAGTGGCTGAGCACGCCGAAACTGTGCCCATAACCGAAGGAACGGTACTTGAGGAGATCCCAGGAGCGGTACATTTCGTTCAGTTCCGCGGCAATCTCGGAGCACTTCGCACCTGGCTTGATGAGCGTGGCGCCGACGCGATGCACTTCGCAGTTCTTCTCCCACAGGTCGAGATGGCTCGCCGAGGCATAATCGCAGAACAGCGTGCGCTCGAGTGCGGTGTAGTAGCCGAAGATCATCGGGAAGGTGTTGAGCGAGAGGATGTCGCCTGACTGCACCACGCGGTTGGTGACCGGATTGTGCGCGCCGTCGGTGTTGATGCCGGACTGGAACCACGTCCACGTGTCCATCAGCTCGACGAAGGGAAAGCTTTTTGCGATCTCTCGGATCATGGCGTTGGTCGAGGCGATCGCCACCTCATGCTCCGGCACACCGGCCTTGACCGCCGCCATGACGGCCCGGCCGCCGACGTTGCAGATGCGCGCGCCTTCGCGGATCAGCTTGTGCTCCTCGGCCGATTTGATGGAGCGCATCCACATCGCGTCCTGCGCAATATCGACGAGTTCGACGCCGGGCAGTGCCGCCTCGATCTGCTTGCGGTAGTCGACGGAGATGTGGTCCAACTCCACGCCGAGGCGCTTCACGCCCTTGGTCAGCTGCTGGACCGCGCGGAAGAAATTGTCTTTGCGCCAGTCAGTGTAGGTCACGTTGTCGCCGAAGGTGCGGCGCCAGGGCTGCCCGCCGTCGATGGCTGCTGTGATGGTGGTCGCCTCGTTGGGGGTGATCACCATTCCATATTTGCGGCCGAAGTAGCAGTAGAGGAAGCCGGAATAGTAGCAGATGTTGTGGTAGGAGGTGAAAAGCGCCGCGTCGATGCGGTTCTTCTCCATGTGGGCGCGCAAGTTGTTCTGGCGCCGGCTCATCTCGGCGTCGGAGAAGGGCGACCAGTCCTTGCTGCCATTGTGCCACTTCACGACGTGAAGCATGTCGTCCGTCATCGATATTCTCCCGTTTGCAGGTTGGTGATGGGTGGTGGACTGCGTCGCTCAGGCCGCGGCGCTGCGCCGCGCCGCTGCGGATAGCTGGAACTCGTCCCTCAGCGCCTTTGCGATACCTTCCGTGCAGACGTCGAGAAGGATACGGCCCTTCTCCTTGGAGGCATGCTTCGGCGAGGAGAGCGTGCCGCTGGCGGGCGTCCACTCCGGCTTCACCGGATAGACGTCATAGGGCGGGAAGCTCGCAGGGGCGTGGTCCACCGCGCGCTCGAGCGAGACGAGCTGCGGGTGAAGGGCGAGCATCAGCGAGGTCTCGAGAACGCCGCCATGCTCGACGGCCCAGCCCGGGAAGCCGTCGGGGTAGAGGCGGGCGATCGTCTCCTCGGTCACGAAGTCCCAGTAGGACAGCACGACCACCTTAACGTCGGTGATGCCGTCCCAGCGCAGCTCGCGCAACGCCAAATCGACGGCCTCGGTGATGAACCAAGAATTCTCGAAATGCCCGTTGATGATGGCGAATTCCCGGCTGCCGTGGCGGGCGAACTCCTTGAGCACGTCGCGCAGCGCATTGACGAGCGTCGCACCTTCGAGGCTGACGGTGCCCGGCATGTGGTTGCCGCCGCCGCATTTCTGCTGTGACTTGTAGCCGTAGCAGAAGGGTGGCGCAACGAGGCCGCCGATTTCGAGGGCGACACGCCGGGCGAATTCGGTGGGCAGCAGGACATCGACATGCAGTGGCATGTGGTGGCCGTGCTGCTCCATCGAACCCAGCGGGATGAGAATGGGCGACTTGGCGTCGCGCACGCGCGCCAGGTAATCGGGCCAGGCGAGCTCCGCGGCGAAGGGGCTGTCGGTGGTCATGGCGGCCTCTCTGGATGTGAACGGACGGGGGGAGGCTATGCGAGCTTGCGGTCATCTGTGAAATTCATTTATGTTATCCCGAGATAAGTTTTCGATATGGACCATCCATGGCCTTCACCAATCTTCCCACCGACGTGCTCCGCACCTATCTGGCCGTCATCGATCTTGAGAGCTTCACCAAGGCGGGCCGGCTGCTCGGCCGCACCCAGCCCGCCGTGAGCCTGCAGATCCACAAGCTTGAAGAATTGGTCGGCTCACCCCTGCTGGACACCAGCGGGCGGGGCATCGTGCTGACGCCCGAAGGAGAGGTCCTCGCCCGCCATGCACGGCAGCTGCTGGCGCTGAATGACGAGATCGTAGCGCGGCTGCAGAAGCGCGAGATGGGGGGACGGCTGCGGGTCGGGCTTCCCACCGACTATGCGGTGTCCTTCTTCCAGAAATCACTGTCCAGCTACGTGCGGCAGAACCCGGACGTGGAGATGTCGATCCATTGCGACATCAGCGACAGGCTGCTCGCCATGTTCGCGGCCGAGGAACTCGACCTGGCCATTGCAATGTTCGACGACAGGCCCAAGCCAGGCCTCATCTATTCCTGGGCCGAGAAGCCGATTTGGGTGGCGGCAAGCGACTTCGACAGCGAGCGGCAGGACACCGTCCCGATCGCGGCACATCCCGAGGGCTGCCATTACCGCAGCCGCATGACCCACGCGCTCGACCAGATCGGACGGGCCTGGCGGATCACCTATTCCAGCCCCGGCGTGAACGGCCTGCAGCAGGCGGTGCAGTCAGGGCTGGGGGTGACGGCGCTCACCCGCCGCACCCTGCTTCGCGGCATGCGGATCCTCGGCGAGAAGGACGGCTTCCCCACCCTGCCCGACATCCATCTTGGCCTACATTTCAAGAACACCAATGCCTCCACCGCCGCCCTCATGCTGGTCAATTACATCATGCAGGCGCTTCACGACTCGGGCCAGACGGGCTTCATCCGTCTGCAGAAAATGGACGGCACCGGTCCCTCATAAGCAGAACTAATCAACAGATTTAAAGGATAAATTTTCCATACGGTCGCCGTTGTGTTTCCCTATTGCCGCGCGGGAACAGGCGAAGAAACCCCCGCCAAGCGGAGGAACGTTCATGGAACACGGAATGAAGGCGAGCCGGCGCAGCGTGCTGAAGCTCGGACTGGCGGCTTCGGCGCTCTCGATGCCCTACATCAACCGGGCCTGGGCCCAGACCGTCGAGCTCAACATGCTGGCCTGGTACGGCCACGGCGAGCCCGACATGGTGGCCGAGTTCGAACAGGCCAACAACGTGAAGTTCAAGCCGAAATACTATGCCGGCGGCGACAACATGCTGGCGCTCATCGCTCAATCGCCTCCCGGCACCTACGACGTCATCCTGTCGGACGCGGAGTTCGTGCAGCAGCTGAACGAGGCCGACTACATCGACGAGCTGAACCCCGCGGACTACCCCTTCGACGACTTCCTTTACGACGAGTGGAAGCAGTTCCCGGGCCACTGGCGGGACGGGAAGCTCTACTCCGCCATGGTGCGCTGCGGCCATCTCGGCGTCTCCTACAACACCAAGGCGATTTCGGCCGAGGAAGCCGCGAGCTACAAGTGCTTCTGGAAGCCGGAGATCAAGGGCAAGCTCGGCCACTTCGACTGGCATCTGCCCAATCTCGGCCAGCTCAGCCTCTACAACGGCAACGCCCAGCCCTTCGACATCGACGCCGAGGCCTGGGCCAAAGTGCAGGAGACCGCGACGAGCCTGCGCGAGCAGGTCGGCGGGTTCTTCGATTACGGCGGCACCTTCAACTCGCTGAAGAACGGCGAGATGCTGGCCATGGCCGGCATCGGCGACTGGATTACCGGCGTCCTGCAACGGGACGGCGCCGACGTTGCCTCCATCGTTCCCCAGGAAGGCGGAATTCAGTGGACGGAATCCTGGTCGATCGGCAAAGGCACGAAACAGCCGGAGCTCGCGAAGAAATTCGTGCAGTACATGCTGTCTCCCGAGGGTCAGGTGCACTCGGCGCGCATGGCGGCCTATCCCGCCTTCGCGATCACCAGGTCGGGCCGCGCGCTCCTGAACGAGAAGGACCCGAAAGAGGCCCAGCGCACCGGGCAGGTCGACGGCGCGGTCAACGATCCGATCGTGCTCATCAAGGAAGGGCGGATCAAGTACCGCGGCCTGCCGATCCAGCAGAGCCTCGAGGAGTGGAACGACTTCTGGTCGGAATACAAGGGCGCCTGAACCGGGCCGGCCCGGGCCTCCCTTGCCGGAGGCCCGGGTGGCGAGGGTTCCTGAAGGCCAATGAGGGGACAAGGCGATGGGTGCGGAACGCAGGAACGACCTTTACGCCATCGTGTGGCGCTTGCCGCTGCTGATCTGGCAGCTTCTCTTCTTCGTGGTACCGCTCGGCTTCATGTTCGTCATGAGCTTTTGGGTGGTGCGCAACTACCGCATGGTGCCGGATTTCTCCCTGGCCAACTGGGAAAAGATCCTCGGCTGGGACATCTTCTGGAAGGCCTATGCCTTTACCTTTCTGCTCGCCACGCTTTCCACCGTCATCACCTCGGCCGTGGCGTTTCCCGCAGCCTACGGGCTCGCGTTCAAAGTCAGTGACGCGGCGCGGCGGTGGGCGATCTTCCTGCTCATCATCCCCTTCTTCACCAGCTACCTGGTGCGCGTCTATGCCTGGCAGGTCGTGCTCGGCGGGAACGGGGTGATCAACGGTCTGCTGGGCGTTATCGGCATCGAACCCTTGGCCATGCTCAATTCCCCCGTAGGCACCATCATCGGTTATCTCACGCTGACGCTTCCTCTCGTGGTGATCCTCCAGACGATCTCCCTGGCGAGCATCGACAAGACGCTCGTTGAGGCCGCGCACAATCTCGGCTGCGGCAGGTTCCGCACCGTCCATGCAGTGATCGTGCCGGCAGCGAAGGTGGGCCTCGTCGTCGCCGCGCTGTTCTGCTTCATCCTGTCCTTCGGAGACTTCGTGAGCCCCTACTATCTCGGCGGGTCGAAGCCGCCGACGCTCTCGATCATGATCATCGATTCCACCAAGTCGGGCCAGCAGTGGCCGCGAGCCGCGGTCATCGCCGTGATGATGATCCTCACGCTCCTGGCCGTCGCCTTTGCCGCGGTGGGGACGGCTTACAGGAGGCGCGGATGACCGCCGACAGGACAATCAGGATCTCTCTGCTCGTCTATCTCGCGCTGATCTTCGCCTTTATCTTCACCCCGATCCTCGCGAGCCTCGTCTTCTCGTTCAACTCGGACCGCTTTCCGAGCCTACCGCTGGGATCCTTCACGCTGCACTGGTATCAGACCGTGCTGTCCAGGCCCGAGATCCTCGAGGCGGCGCGGACCAGCGTGATCGTGGCGGTATGTTCCGCAGTGCTTTCCACCTTCATCGGCTTCTGCACGGCCTACACCGACTTCCGCTACAACTTCCTCTTCAAGAATGCCTATCTCGCACTGGCGCTGCTTCCTCCCACCATCCCGCTCATCATCATGGCGCTCGCCATGCTGTCCTGGCTCGCGCAGATCGGGCTCTCCGGGCAGGTCACGTCGATCATCATCTCCCACACGGTGTTGGGAGCGCCCTTCGCCATGGCCGTCATCCGGCTCCGGCTGAACGACATGGACCCGAGTCTCGAGGCCGCCTCCTGGAATCTCGGCGCCTCCGAATGGCGCTCGATGTGGGAGGTGGTCATTCCCTTCACCAAGCCCGCCATCGTGGCGGCGCTGTGCCTCACCGCCGCGGTGTCCTTCGACGAGTTTGCGGTAGCCTGGTTCGTCTCCGGCCTCAACAAAACCGTGCCCGTCGTGATCCTCGAGATCCTGCAGGGCAACGTCGATCCACAAATCAACGCCATTGGCACCTTCGTCTTCTTCGTCTCCATGACGCTCATCATCGTTGCCCAAGCCCTGCTCATGTCGCAGAACCGCAAAAAGGACGCATCAGCATGACCAAGCCCCTGGTTGTCTTCGACCGCGTGGAAAAGAGGTTCGCTGACTTTGTTGCGGTGAAACCAACGAGCTTCGAGATCGGCGCGGGCGAGTTCCTCGCAATCATGGGCCCTTCGGGCTGCGGCAAGACGACGACCCTCCGCATGCTCGCCGGCCTCGAGGCACCGACGGCGGGAGAGATCCGCTTCGAAGGCCGGGTGATGAACGACGTCAAGCCGCATGAGCGGGACACACCCATGGTCTGGCAGTCGCTCGCCCTCTTCCCGTTCCTCAATGCGCGGGAGAACGTAGAGTTCGGCCTGAAGATGCGGGGCGTCGCCGCGCCCGTCCGGCGCCAGAGGGCGCTCGAGTGGCTGGACCGGCTGGGCATCGGCCAGTTCGCCGAGCGCAACGTGGCGAAGCTTTCGGGCGGCCAGCGCCAGCGCGTGGCGCTGGCACGATCGCTGGTGACGGAGCCGAAGATCCTGCTCCTCGACGAGCCACTGTCCGCTCTCGACGCACATCTCGTCATCCGCATGCAGAGTGTTCTCACCAAGCTGCAGAAGGAACTGGGGATCACCTTCGTCTATGTTACCCACAGCCAGTCAGAGGCCTTCGCCATGGCTGACAGGGTGATCATCATGGCCCAGGGCGAGATCGCGCAGATCGGCCGCGCCAAGGACATCTACCGGAGTCCCGAGAACAAGTTCGTGGCGGAGTTCGTAGGGCGCAACAACATCTTCGAAGGCAAGATCGTCAGCGTCGCGTCCGAGATCGCAAAGGTGGAAACTCCTCTGGGGCAGTTCACCGTCACACGCCCCGGACAGGGCAAGGTCGGCGATCCCCTTAGCTTCGTTGTGGCAGCCGACCTCGTGCAGATATCGACGGACCGCCCCGCTGCCGACAACGTCGTCGAATGTCAGATCATCTCCGAGCAGTTCATGGGAACGACCGTCACCTTGTTCCTCGAGGCTCCGGGGGGCTACGAGCTCAAGGTCCAGATTGGCCAACGAGAACTCGAACAGGTGGACTTCAAGTGCAGCTCACGACTCTTCGCGAGCTGGCCAACGGCCCGGGCCCATGTCTTCGGGCGGGAAAATGACCGGTGCGTGAGCGGCAGGGCAAGGCCATGAGAGCGGACAGCTTCCCTCCGCAGCGCGACCCCGGGACCTGGGGCGACCGGTTCATCAGCAAGGGATCGGCCCACTATGCACTCCCGGCGCCGGCCGTGACGCGCGATTTCCATTTCCTCATGCTGCCGAAAATGACGATGCTGGCCTTCTCGGCGGCGGTTGAGCCGCTCCGCATCGCCAACCAGCTGACATCGAAGTGCCTCTACAGGTGGTTCCTCGTGTCGGAGGACGGCGGCCCCGTGCGGTGCTCCAACGGCATACCAATCGTCGCGGACCGTGCTCTCCGGGAGGTGGGGCTTGGAGAGACGATCATCATCTGTTCTGGCGTTGACGGCTATCTCGCCGCATCGGAGAAAACCCTCGCCTGGCTACGCAACCAGGTCCGCCATGGCGCCAATGTCGGAGGCGTGTGCACCGGCGCATTCACGCTGGCGCGCGCCGGATTGCTGCACAACAGGCGCTTCACCCTGCACTGGGAAAACCAGGCTGCTTTCCGTGAATGCTTCCCGGACCTCACCATCGCCGATCAGCTCTATTGCAGGGACGGAAAGGTGATGACCTGCGGCGGCGGCAACGCCTGCATCGACATGATGGTCTCCATGATCGCGGAACACCATGGGGAGGGCCTCGCGACGCGCGTTCTCGAGATGTGTCTCAACAGTGGCCACCGCGTCGGTTCGCGCCATCAGAGGCTCTCCATTGCGGCGGAAATCGGGGTGCGGCATCCCCACCTCGTCGATGTCCTTAAAGAGATGAACAGCCGCTTCGATGAGGAGATAGACTTCGAGGACATGGCAAAGCGCTACGGCTTGTCGCGCCGCCAGCTCGAAAGGCTGTTCCAGACGAAGCTCGGCACCTCGCCCGCGCAGAAGCTGAGGGAAATCAGACTTGCACGTGCCAACAGCCTGCTGGCGGAAACCGACATGTCCATCACCGATATCGCCGCGGCTTGTGGGTTCTCCTCGGCGGACTCGTTCCGCAAGAGATATCGGATGGCCTTTGGCGCCGCGCCGTCGTCGCGTTTCAAGATGTGCGGACTGTCACCAGCATACTAGCGTCCAGGCGCCGGGGTAATTCCTTTCGATATTAAGACATTGAAAACACTCGCCGTCTCATCGGACTCCGCATGCTGAACGTGGAGGTGACTGAACTGCTCGAGCATGTCCGCATCGGAACTCCCGTGAACGTTCGCCCTTTCAGAAAATCAGCGGACGAATAACCGCGCCCCTGCAGCGGACGTTGACCAGAACTCCGTACCTCATGCTAATCGGAGCGGGGCCTGAGGAGTTGCTGCCGTGCTACAGACCATCACTTCCTATCTGGATTGGTTCGGCGTGTGCGTCTTCGCGGTGACGGGCGCCCTCGTCGCTTCGCGCAAGCAGATGGACATCGTCGGCTTTGCTCTCATGGGGAGCGTGACCGGCATCGGCGGCGGGACGATCCGCGACGTCCTGCTTGGCCTCACTCCCGTGTTCTGGGTGCAAAAGCCCAGCTACCTCATCACCTGTATCTCCGTTTCGGTTGCAACGTTCCTGGTCGCAGGATTCATGCAGTCGAGATACAGGTATCTGCTCTGGTTTGATGCCGTGGGTCTCGCCTTGTTCGCCGTGACCGGAGCCAGCACGGCACTCCAACACGGAGCAGGCGCGACGATCGCCATTGCCATGGGCGTAGCCACGGCAACCTTTGGCGGCATTATTCGTGACATCATGGGAGGCGAAAGCCCCGTCATACTCAGTCGCGAAATCTACATTACCGCCGCTCTCTTGGGCGCCGGCGTCTATGTAAGTCTCGTGGTGATCGGCACGAGCCAGGATGCTGCAATCGTCGCCGGCTTTATCTGTGGTTTTGGATTGAGGTCCGCCGCACTTATGTGGCAACTCTCTCTGCCGCGCTACCGCCCGGCAACGGATCGAAACCCGGAGTAACCAGGACACATGAACGGTCGCCGCTGATCATCTCTTCGGTATTCTCCGCCCCGCGTCGCCCGAGTCGAGCGCGAGGCTCCGGAAGTGCGGCTGAAGTTCCTGGCGCGCGAAACGTCGAAGGGTTGTGGGAGAAGATGTACCGCGGCTCCGCCATGACGGGGCGGAGGGGCCTAGGTATCTGCGCCATTGGCGCGCTCGACATGGCGCTGTGGGACCTCGTCGGCAAGATCGAGGGCAAACCGTGCTGGCAGCTGATGGGCGGCGCCACTAACCAGCAGATCGTGCCCTACGCCTCGCTCCTATCGGAGGGTGACGATCTTGAGACCGATGGGCGAGTGCTGCGCGAGCGGGCGCTGGCGGCTCAGAAGCTGGGTTTCCGTGCGGCGAAACTCGAGATCTGCCTCAAGGGACCCTACTCGCACAATTCGCTGCAGATCCCGGACGACCGCGAGTGTGCTTGCATGGTAGCCGACGTGCGGAAAGCCGTAGGCCCGGAGATGAAGCTGATGACCGACGTCGCCTATGCCTGGCCCCATTGGAAAGAAGCACTGAGAGCAATCGCGATGTTTGCGGACCAGGATATCTATTTCATGGAGACACCGCTGCCGTCGGATGATGTCGAGGGTTATGCCAGGCTCTGCCACGCCTCGCCGGTCAAGATTGCTGTGGGGGAGTGGCAGAACACACGCTTCGAGTTCCTCGAGTTCATGAATGCGGGGGACGGTGGACGTGGTGCAGCCGGACGTGGGCCGGGTAGGTCGGCTCACCGAGGCCACGCGGGTGGGACTCCATGCGAGCGACCGCGGCCTCGGCGTGGTGCCGCATTGCTGGAAGTCGGCCATCGGCATCGCAGCCTCGGCGCATCTCGCTGCGGTTTCGCCCACCTGCACCTTCATGGAGTTCCTGCCAAAGGAGCTTGCCGACTCGACCTTGCGGCGCGACCTTTGCAGCCGCAAACTCCCTGTCGTCGACGGCCGCATTCCCCTGCCGAAGGAGCCTGGTCTCGGCGTCACCATCAACGAAGAGGCACTCTCCCATTTCCGGGTCGCGTGAGGTTCAAATGAAGATCGAGACGGTTGATTTCTTCTATCTGTCCATGCCGAAGGTCGAGGACATCGGCGACGGGAGCCAGGATGCGCTGCTGGTGCGCGTCACCGCAGGTGGGATTGAGGGCTGG
>NZ_JBKBKI010000029.1:0-50888 GCF_046294715.1 Aestuariivirga sp.
CTTCATGGCGCGGATCCTGTCGATCCACTCCTGGGTGGGCTGGTGGGGCGAGTGCGTGCCGCCCGGCGCGTAATGGATGAAGAAGGGCTGGTCGGGCGCTGCGGCGTTGATCTGGCGGAGGTAGCCGATCGCCTCGTCGGCCATGGCGGTGGTGAGGTTCCAGCCGGGCTTGCCGACGAATGGGAATATCTGCTTGTGGTCCTGGAAGAGGAACGGCGTCCACTGGCTGGTCTCGCCGCTCATGAAGCCGTAGAAATAGTCGAAGCCCATGCCGGAGGGCCACTGGTCGAAAGGCCCGGCCTCGCTCAGATGGAAGGCCGGCGTGTTGTGGTTCTTGCCAAACCACGAGGTGGCATAGCCGTGATGCTTCAGCGTCGTGGCGATCGTCGCCTTGTCGAGGGGGATCACCGAATTGTAGCCCGGAAAGCCGGTCGAGCCCTCGCTCACCATGCCGAATCCGGCGGAGTGATGATTGCGTCCGGTAAGCAGCGCCGCGCGCGTGGGCGAGCACAGGGCGGTGGAGTGGAACTGGGTGTAGCGCAGGCCCTGGGCCGCGATGTCGTCCATGGCCGGGGTCGGGATGACGCCGCCGAAAGTGCCGGAGACGCCATAGCCCTGGTCGTCGGTGAGGATCAGGAGGACGTTTGGCGCGCCCCTGGGCGGCACCACGCGCGGCTGCCACCAGGGCTTGGAGTCGCTGCCGCGCTCCTTGATCACGCCGCCGAATGGCGGGGGAAGCGCGGGAAGCCGGTCACCCGCGATCGTGGTGGTGGCTTCGGGCGCGCCCGGCGCCGGTTGGGCCTCCTGAGCTCCCGCCAGGCCGCCGATGAGCCAGGTCGCCAGTGCGAAGATCGCTGCAAAGCGGAAGAACCGTCCCATGCCCGCCCCCTTTCGGATTTCATTCCTAGCGCAGGAATTAGACCAAATGAAGGCAGGTTGCATTGACCTGCGTCAAGCCAGCGCGGAGATTGCATCAGTCAGCGGTTGCGCGTCTCACTTTCATGCACGTTTTGCTATGTTATTCGCGGGCTCCCCGGTAGAGCCGAGGTCGCTCATCTGCCAGAATTCGGCGGCTCTCAGCTTTCGCACCGCGCGCTTGATTGATAGCGTGCACGAGGAAATTTTTTCCAGGGAGGACTACATGAGCGAACAGAAAGACAAGCTCAACCGGGCGATGGCGATGATCGGCAGCGGCCGGATCACCCGGCGCGAGTTCGTGCAGCTGGCGATCGCCTCCGGCATGACGGCTGCCGGCGCCACCTCGCTCTACTCGAGCACGGCGCGGGCGCAGCCCAAGTCCGGCGGTTCGGCCAAGTTCGGAATGGCGCACGGCTCTGCCACCGACACGCTGGACCCGGCGAGCTGGCCCGACACCTTCACCCAGACCGCCTTCTGGGGCGCCATGTCGAACAGCCTCACCGAGGTGGACGCCAAGGGCGAGATCCAGCCGGACCTCGCCGAGAGCTTCGAGCCCGCCGACGGCGCCAAGCGCTGGGTTTTCAAGATCCGCAAGGGCGCCACCTTCCACGACGGCAAGACGGTGAGCCCGGAGGATGTCATCGCCTCGATCCAGCACCACCGCGGCGAGGATTCGAAGTCGGCGGCGAAGTCGCTCCTCGAATCGATCACCGACATCAAGGCCGACGGTCCGGACACCGTGGTCTTCACGCTCAATGCCGGCAACGCCGACTTCCCCTACGTGGTGAGCGACTATCACCTGCCGATCATGCCCGCCAAGGACGGCAAGGCCGACTGGCAGTCGGGCGTGCGCACCGGCGCCTTCGTGTTCGAGAGCTTCGAGCCCGGCATCTCCGCCCGGCTCAAGAAGAACCCGAACTACTACAAGTCCGGCAAGCCCTACCTCGACGAGGTCCAGTTCCTCGCCATCACCGACGTGGGGGCGCGCACCAATGCGCTGCTGGCGGGCGAGGTCGACTACATCGGCCGCGCCGACCTCAAGACGCTCGACATGCTGAAGGCCAACCCGGACATCGAGATCACCGAGATCGCCGGCTACGGCCACTACACGCTGCCGATGAACGTCACGATCGCGCCCTTCGACAACAAGGACGTGCGGCTCGCCATCAAGTGGGCGATCAACCGCAAGGAGATCGCCGACAAGATCTTCCTCGGCCACGCCACCGTGGCGAACGACAACCCGCTCGCCCCCTCGATCAAATATGCGATCAACCCGGAGCCCGTCTTCGAGTTCAACCCGGAGAAGGCGAAGGAGCACCTCAAGAAGGCCGGGCTCGAGACGCTGAGCGTCGACCTCTCGGTGTCGGACGCCGCCTTCGCCGGCGCCGTCGACGCGGCCTCGCTGATCCGCGAGTCCGCCGCCAAGTGCGGAATCAACGTGAACATCATCCGCGAGCCTTCCGATTCCTACTGGGACAACGTCTGGCTCAAGAAGCCCTGGTGCGCCTCCTACTGGAGCGGCCGGGCCACGGCGGACTGGATGTTCACCACGACCTATGCCGCGGGCGCGGCGTGGAACGATACCTACTGGAACAACCCGCGCTTCAACGAGCTCCTCGTCCAGGCCCGTGCGGAAACCGACACGGCCAAGCGCGCGGCCATGTATGCCGAGATGCAGCAGATCAACCACGACGACAACGGCAACATCGTGCTGGTCTTCAACAACTTCATCACCGCGGCCTCGAAGCGGCTCGGCCATGGCGAGGTGGCGCCCAACTGGGAGAACGACGGCCTCAAGATCGCCGAGCGCTGGTGGATCGCCACGTAACGGGCGGGCACAGCTTGACAAGCAACGGGAGCCGCCTTCGGGCGGCTCTTCGCTTTCCTAGGCGGACCCGGCGCGGAGCCTCAGGCGGTTGGCGAGGATCACCAGCAATATGCCAGGCACGAAGACCACCGTGGCGATCGCCGGATAGAGCGGCGAGGAGCCGACCGCGATGCCGCTGAAGATGAAGGTGGGGATGGTGCGCGTCGAGCCGGCGAGGCTGTAGGTGATGTAGAAGTTTCCCCAGCTCAGCAGGAAGGCGAAGATCGCGGCGGAGAAGATGCCCGGCCACAGAAGCGGGATCGTCACGTGGCGGTAGACCTCCCAGGTGGTGGCGCCGCAGTCGCGCGCGGCGTCCTCCAGAACCGGATCGAAATTGTAAACCTGCACGGCCACGATCACCATGGCGAAGGGCGCGATGTAGACGACGTGGCCGATGATGGCGGTGAGGACACCGGTGTTGAAGCCGAACCAGCGGCCGAGCACGGAGAACCACAGCAGCAACACGATGCCGAGGAGAAGTTGCGGGAAGGCGAGAGGCGCGCCAGCAAGCCCCTGGAACGCGCGCCTGCCGCGGAAGCGGTAGCGCACGGCGACGATCGCCGCCATGGTGCCGATGGCGGTGGCCAGCAGCATGGCGACGACGGCGATGACGGTCGAGTTCCACAGCGCGGTGAGTGCCGGCCCGCTGCGGAACAGTTCGCCGTACCATTTGAGGGAGACGCCCTCGAAAGGCAGCGTGAGGAAGCGGCCCTCCTGGAAGGAGAAGGCGATCAGCGTGAAGATCGGCACATAGAAGAAGAGGAGCGCGGCGGCCATGGCGCCGTAGAGGATGACGTCGGCGATCCAGGCCTCGAGGCGGTGGCTCACAGCGCTGCCCTCCGCATTCCCGCGACGCGCGTGAAGAGCAGCACCACGAAGACGGCGACTACCATCAAGACCAGCGTCAGCGCCGCCCCGAGGGGCCAGTTGACGCGCGTCTCGAAGGTTTGCCGGATCAGTTCCGCCGACATGGGCGACTTGCCGCCGCCCAGCACCTTGGGCTCGAGGAAGACGCCCACGCCCAGGAGGAAGATCAGCACGCTTCCGGCCCAGATGCCGGGCTTGGAGAGCGGCAGCGTCACCTCCCAGAAGGCGCGGAACTTGCCCGCCCCTGCATCGTAGGCGGCGAGGATCAGCGAGCGGTCGATGTTGTCGATCGAGAGATAGATCGTGAAGATGGCGAAGGGCAGGAGATTGTAGACCATGCCCAGGAGCGTCGCCCAGTCGGTGAAGAGGAACGACACCGTGTCGGGCGGGAAGCCGAGATGGGCCAGGAGGTAATTGGCCGCGCCGTTCTTGTCGAGGAACAGCACCCAGCCGAAGGTCTTCAGCGTCGCGTCGGTGATGAAGGCGAATGTGATGAGAACCTTGATCTCGTTGTCGTAGCTCCTGAAGCGCGTGGCGAGCCCATAGGCGATGGGAAAGGCCAGCACGAGGCAGATCACGACGCAGGCCACCGCCATCACCAGCGTGTGGCCGAGGATCGTCCAGTAATGCGGCTTCGAGAAGACGTCCGTCCAGGTGTAGAGGTCCCAGGTCCAGCGCAGCTGGAAATCCCTGGTGCGCTGGAAGGTGAGAACGAAGGTCATCAGCAGCGGCGCCAGGAAGCAGGTCGTCTGCAGGAGAACGCTGGGCAGCGCCTTCACCCAGAGCTCCGGGTCGCGCCAGCTTCTGGCAACCTCGCTCTCCACCGTCTCAGGCCTCCCCGGGCTCGAGGAGCCAGATGTCTTTCTTTTCCCAGCCGAGCCGGACGGCCTCGCCGAGCTTCATGGGAAGCTCGGAGGTGCCCTGGATCTCGACGGCGAGTTCCTGGCCCTTCGGCGTGCGCGCGCGGTACTGCACCGTGCCGCCCTTGGTGAAAAGCTCGGTGATGGTGGCGGGAAGCGCGCACGCCATCTCCTCGCCCTCGCGGCAGCGGCGGATCAGTTCGGGGCGCACCATCATCAGCGCGGGGCCCGGGCCCACGCCCTCGGCCGCCATGGCTGCCGGAACGGTGCCGTCGCGGTCCTCGACCTCCTCGCTCCGGTAGGCGACGCGCTGGTCATCCCTCGCGGTCACTGTGACGGGCAGCAGGTTGGTCTCGCCGATGAAGCCCGCGACGAAGGGATCGGCCGGGCGATAGTAGATGTCGGCGGGCTCGCCGAGCTGCAGGATCTTTCCCGTCCGCATCACGCAGATGCGGTCCGCGAGCATCATCGCCTCCTCGAGATCGTGCGTGACATGGACGAAGGTGACGCCCACCGAGCGGTGCAGCCGCTTCAGCTCGGCCTGCAGCACCTTCTTGAGCTTCACGTCGAGTGCCGAGAGCGGCTCGTCGAGGAGCAGGAGCTTGGGCGAGGAGATCATCGAGCGCGCGAGAGCCACGCGCTGCTGCTCGCCGCCCGAGAGGGCGCGCGGATAGCGCGTGAGATATTCGGGCTTCAGCTCCATGAGGCGGATCATCTCGTCCACCTTGGCGGCAATGGCGGAAGGCTCCGCCTTGCGCAGCTTGAGCGGGAAGCCGATGTTCTGCGCCACCGTCATGTGCGGGAAGAGCGCGAGCTTCTGGAACACCATGGAGGTGGGCCGGAGTGCCGCCGGGACGCCCGCCATGTCCTGGCCCTCGATGCGGATCGAGCCGGAGGTCGTGTCCTCGAAGCCTGCAACCTGCTTCAGGAGCGTGGTCTTGCCGCAGCCGGAGGGTCCCACGAGGGCGATGAACTCGCCGGGCCTGACGGCGAGCGAAACGCCCTTCAGCGCCGGGTAGCCGCCATAGGACTTGTGGACGTCGGTAATCTCGAGGATCGGGGCGGTCATGCGCTCGTGATGGTTATGGAGGCCCGGGCCGGGCGCGCCCAGCAGCACACCCGGCCCGCTGCCTTGTTCTGGTTACTGCGCGGCGGCGAGCTCTTCCTGCCAGATCGCCAGCATCTCGTCGATGTTGGGCGCGATGCGGTGCATCTGGGAATTGTCGTAGGCGTGCCACATGTAGTCCATCTGCAGGATGTCGCGCTCCTCCGGCGTGTAGAGTTCCTCCACCGCCTTGTTGGTGACGACGTTGCAGGTGGTGTCGAGCAGCGAGAGGATGTGGCCGGACTCCTTCGAGACGACGTGCTTCAGAAGCTTCTGGGCGAGTTCGGGCTGATCCGTTTCCTTGAGGATGGCGGTGGCCTCGACCCAGATGATGCCCTGCTTCAGGCCGTTCTTGGGGTCCGGCACGAGGGCGAGGATGTTCTTGTGGCCCTGCTTCCTCACGGCAGAGGTGAGGTATGAGCCCGCACCGATGCAGCCGAGGAGCGAGCCGTCGAGCAGGCCCTTCTGCGCCTGGGTCAGGTCGCCCACCAGCGTGCGGGTGTTCTTGAACATGGCGCGCAGCACTTTCCGCACCTCGTCCAGGGCCGCCTGGTCGAGCTCCTCGTAGGGATTGATGCCGGCGTGGAGCGCCATCGGCAGGATCGGCCAGTCGCCCCAGTCCATGACGCAGATCTTGTCCTTGTTGGCGGGGTCGAAGACCGGGTCATAGGTCTTCCAGGCCTCGGGCTTGGTGACGTCGGTGTTGACGCAGGGCCCCACCCAGCCCCAGCGGGTGGCGACGCCGATCGTCTTGCCGTCGGTGAGCAGCGGCTCGAAGGGCGGCTTGAACTGGTCGTAGAAGGTCGCATAGACCTCGGCATAGTCCTCGGGGTTGAGCTCGAGGGCGAGGCCCGCAGGGCCCATGCGGGTGATCCAGGGCATGTCGCTCGAGACGATGTCCACCTCGCGCGAGGCGCCGGCCTGGAGCTTGGCGAAGCCGCCGGGGCTGTCGACGATCAGGTCGAAGCTGATCTCGGCGTCGTTCGCCTTGCTGAAGGGATCGATGATGCGCGGGTCGTTGTAGCCTTCCCAGCACATGTAGGTCATCTGCGTGGCGGCCTGCGCCTGGCGTGAGGAGGAAAGGCCGAGCACGGCAGCGCCCGCGACACCGGCCATGCCCTTCAGCACGCGGCGCCGGGCGAGGCCCGCCTCGTCGAGGCCCATGGCCCGGATCTGGTTCTGGTAATAGTGCGGCAGGTCGCTGTACCAGCTCTTCGAGACGTTCTTCGACATGGGGTTTCCTCCGATTATCGCGACGAGTTTCGAAACTGCGGTATTCCGGGGGCCTCTTCCATATCCCCGGGGGAATAGGCGGGGCCCGCCTGCGACGGAGCGGCGAGCCCGAGGAAGGCGGCGAAGAGTTCCGCCTGGGTCGAGACCTTCATCTTCCGGTAGATGTTCTTGCGGTGGATCTTCACCGTGCCGGGGCTGATGCCGAGCTGCATGGCGATCGATTCCGTCGAGTGGCCCCGGAGGATCATGGTGACGATCTCGCGCTCGCGCAGCGTCAGCGCCCCGAAGCGGGGATGCGTGCCGCGCTCCGGGAGGGGGCTCCGCAGGCGGCCGCCATGCAGGCTCATCCAGTGGCCGGCACAGAGGGCGGCGACCGCCGGCTCGAGGGCGCGCAGGATGTCGAGATCGGCGCGGGTGAGCCGGGGAGAGTCGTCCCAGCGGCCGAAGGAGGTGACGCCGGTGAGGCCTTGGCCCATGTCGAAGAAAATGCCGATCTCCTCGCCGATGCCGGTGCGGCTGTAGTGGACGCGGAAATACTCGCTGCGGCGGAAATGGTCGGGCGCCACGTCATGGAGACGGTAGCAGCCGGAGCGGCGGCCCTCCTCGACCAGGCGGAAGAAGGGATCGAGCAGGAAGGGCCCGCCGGCATAGTCCTCCGCGATGATGCGGTGGCGCGGGGCGTCGAGCGTGTCGCCCAGGATCATGGGACGCGCCGTTCCCGAATAGGCGAAGACCATCATGAAGTCGAAGTCGACCAGCCGCTTCACGCTGGCGAGCAGAGCGGGGATGAACCGCGGCGTCCTCTGGGCGGCGGCGATCTCGGCGATCCCCCTGCTCCAGTGCCCGAGCAGCAGGAGCTTGTTCGACGGTCGTGTCGGCATCTCTGTCCTTATCGCTTTGGGGATATGGCCACATCGGGCCGCGGAAATCTATGCTCAATCGGACGACAACGAGGACTTCCTTCATGACCAAGACGATGAAAGCCGCCGTTCTGCACGCGCTCAAGACGCCGCTCCGCATCGAGCAGGTGCCGGTGCCGGAGCCCGGCCACGGCGATCTTCTCATCAAGGTGACGGCCTGCGGCGTCTGCCACAGCGACCTCCACGCGGTCGACGGCGACTGGACGCCGCCGCCGGTGATCCCGCTCATTCCCGGCCACGAGGTGGCGGGCAAGGTGGAAAAGGTCGGGCCCGGCGTCAGCGGTTTCAAGGCAGGTGACGAGGTGGGCGTGCCGTGGATGTATTCCTCCTGCGGCCAGTGCGAGTTCTGCCTCGCCGGCATGGAGACGATCTGCAAGGCGGGCGAGGCCACGGGCTATACCAAGCCCGGCGGCTATGCCGAATACATGGTGGCGCCGGCCGCCTTCGTGGGAAGGCTTCCGGCGGGAACGGACCCTTACGCCATGGCGCCCATCCTGTGCGCCGGTGTCACCACCTACCGCGGGCTGAAGCGCAGCATGGCCAGGCCCGGCCAGTGGGTGGCGATCGTCGGCATCGGCGGGCTGGGCCACATCGCGGTGCAATATGCCCGCGCCATGGGGCTTCGGGTTGCGGCGGTGGATGTCGCTCCCGAAAAGCTCGCGCTGGCGAAATCGCTCGGCGCCGAGGTGGTGGTGAACGGGGCCGAGACCGATCCCGTGGCGGCGGTGCAGGAGAAGATCGGCGGGGCGCACGCGGCAGTGGTCACGGCGGTCGCCAGCAAGGCCTTCGAGCAGGCGATCCTGATGCTGAGGCCAGCGGGCACCGTCACCTACATCGGGCTTCCGGGCGGCAAGGCGGACGAGATCCGCGCCTCGATCTCCGCCATCACCAACTGGGAGCTTTCGGTGCGGGGCTCCAATGTCGGCACCAGGCTCGACCTCAACGAGGCGGTGGCCTTTGCCGCCAACGGCCTCGTCAAGGCGACGATCCGCACGGCGGCACTGGAAGATATCAACGCCGTGCTCGAGGAGATGCGCCAGGGCAGGATCGTGGGCCGGGTGGTGCTGAAGCTCGCCTGAGTTCCCGCCAGGCGCGCGCCGTTTCTCCACGGCAATCGAGATGCGGCCCCCCTTGGCGGGGGCCGTTTTCGTTCGGGAAAGACCGGAACTCCCCGGTTGGAGCCGTGTTCTGTCAGGAGGCTTCGCGAGGCCCGGCCCCTCGCCATGCCTTGCGCCTTCCCGCGGGCAGGCAGATCACCACCCAACCAGGAGAATGACGATGAAGACGAGTCTCTTACTGGCATTCGCCGCCTCGACCGCTCTGGCCACCGGTGCCTTTGCACAGTCGACCGGCACCTCGACCGACACCACGAGCGGCAGCGGCACGACCGTTACGCCCTCCACGGAATCCGACACGACCACCGGAACCACAGGCACCGGAACCACCGGCAGCAGCACTACCGGCACGACCTCCGGCAGCAGTTCCACCGGCACGACCTCCGGCAGCAGCACGACAAGTGGAACCGGCACCACCTCGGGCACGACCGACACCGGCACGGGCGGCACCTCCGGTTCGACGGGTACGGCGCAGTCGCCCAACCCCAACATCTATGGCGGCTCGGGCGGGCAGGGGTCTGCCCAGGGTTATGGCGGGCAGTGGGGTCAGGGCATGGGCGGCATGCAGGGCAACATGTTCTGCGTCAGCCCGGCTCCCGGCCCGATGGGCGGGCCCGGCTCATTCGCCTGCTTCCCGGCCGACCGCATGGGCATGGGAATGGGCCAGATGGGCATGGGCTGGGGTCCTGGCTGGGGCATGGGCATGGGCTGGCATCACCCATGGCACCCCTACATGATGGACCGGTTCGGCTATGATCGCGGCCAGCGCGGTTCCGGCTCTGACCGGAGCTGGGACTCCGAGCGGTATGACGACCGTTCCGGCTCCTACGACAGCTACGACAGCCGCCGCAACGATCCCAACTGGTACTACCAGGACCGGCAGAGCCGGTCCGGGCGCAACGCGGTGCCGGGCTTCGACGGCAGCGACCGCTCCTCCGACTACGACCGCAACCGCAGCTATGACAGCCGCGACAGCTACGGGTCCAACTCCGGCGGCAGCGGCACCGGTTCGGGCGGCTCCGGCTATGACAGCCGGTACGACGAGCAGTACGACGACTACCGCAACGACTGACGCACCAGCACGCGAAGGACGCGGCCCTCGCCCGGGCCGCGGTTCCTCTCCTTCCCAGCCTTGACCCGGGCGGAGGCCCGGACTAGGCAGGGCCTTCGGGGGCCGCAGAACGGCATCCGCCCTCGAAATTCCGCATGGACAGACTGAACCTCATCCTGATTCACCGGGGCCCCGAGTACCAGCGCGATTTCGAGGAGATCGCGGAAAAGGTGTTCGCGCGCGATCCCGCGATCACCGTCTATTGCGTTCCGGTGCAAATGACGGCGCCGCTGCCGGAGTCGGCCTGGGAAAGGCCCGCCCTCACCGTGGCGCTGACGAGCGCCTTCGGCACGGTGATCCGGCGCGGACCCATCCTGCGGAACCAGGCCATCGACAAGTTCACCCAGGCGGCGATGGCCCGCGCCGCGGGAATCGCCACGCCGCCGGCCTTGCCCTTCCGGCCGGGCATGAAGCTCGATCCGATCCTGTTCGGCGACTACGTCATCATCAAGCCGATGAGCCTCACCTCGAGCGGCGAGGGCATCCAGCTGTTCCGCCGCCGCCGCCTCGAACAGATGCGCCTCGCCGACTTTCCGAAATCCCACCTCATCCACCGGGACGCGGAGGGCTACATCGTCCAGAGATTCATCGACACGGGCGAGCATCCCGCCTGGAACAGGGTGATCACCTTCTTCGGCGAACCGATCTATGCCGTGGAGGGGAAGCTCACCACGCCGCGCCCGCCGCTCGAGGCGAGCGACGAGGTGCTCGCCTCCGCCAACATCGCCATCCAGTCCGCCGAGCGGCGGAGGGCCTGGCACGCCCTGCCCGACGTGCTGGACATGGCCCGCGCCGTCGGCAGAGCGTTCGCCGAGGTCCCGCTGCTGGCGATCGACATGCTGCGCGAGGCGAAGACCGGCCGGCTGCACTTCATCGAGTGCAATCCCGGCGGCAACACGTGGCATTTCTCCTCGCGCCAGTCGGGCGGCATCAACCTCCGGCTGGAACTCGGCGAGGCCGACAAGCACGGCGAGGAGGCGGCGCTCGAGCTGGGGCGGCAGCGCATGATCGCGCAGTTCGGCGCCTTCGACGTGATCGCGCGCGTGCTGGTGGAAAAGACCCGCCAGCTCGCCGCCTGAGGCGCATGGGAACAAACGGGAGAAGGACATGGCGGCAATCTACGGCGATCTCGCGGGGAAGGTGGTGCTCGTCACCGGCGGCGGATCGGGAATCGGCGAGGCGATCGTGCGGCGCTTCGCCGAACAGAACTGCAAGGTGGCCTTCATCGACATCGCGCGCGAGGCCTCGGAGGCGCTGGCGGACGAGCTCGCGGGAAAAGGCCACCGCGTGCGCTTCGAACATGCCGACCTGCGCGACATCGCGGCGCTGCGCGCTGCCATAGCCCGCATCGCAGCGGCGCTCGGGCCAGTCGAGGTGCTCATCAACAACGCCGCCCATGACGAGCGCCACGCCACGCCGGAAGTGACACCGGAATACTGGGACGAGCGGATCGCGGTGAACCTCAAGCACCAGTTCTTCGCCGCGCAGGCGGTGCTGCCCGGCATGCAGGAGGCGCGCCAGGGCGTGATCGTCAACTTCGGCTCGATCTCCTGGATGATCGGACAGGGCGGCATGGCGGCCTATACCGCCTGCAAGTCGGCCGTGCTCGGCCTCACGCGCTCGCTGGCGCGCGACTACGGGCCCTACAACATCCGCGTCAACGCCATCGCGCCGGGCTGGATCATGACACAGCGCCAGATCGACAAGTGGCTGACGCCCGAGGCGCTGAGGGAGCTCGAGCAGCGCCAGTGCCTGAAGCGCAAGATCATGCCGGACGAGGTGGCGCGCTTCACCGTCTTCCTCGCGTCCGAGGAAGCCTCCGCCTGCACCAACCAGCAATACGTCGTCGACGGGGGCTGGATCTGATCCGGGGCTAGTCGCCGAAGAGCTCGTAGGCGTCGGCGGTCTCCTCTTCCTCGCGCACCGCGCCGCGCGCCAGCCGCTGGGCGAGGCTGGCGAGCTTGAGCCCCGCCGTCGCCGCCCCCGCATCGACGCGCCAGTCGGCCGAGGAGAGGCTGGCGGTGAGCCCCGCGAAGGCCGAGAGTGCTGCAAGCGTCTGGCTCAGGATGTCGAGGAGCTGGAGATTGCGGATGCTGCGCGAATCCAGCATGCCGGACTGACGCTCGATCATGTCGTCGACGGCACCCTCCATCTCGGCCACCATCGCCTGCAGGGCGGCGAGCTCTCTCGCAAGCTGCTCGAGGAGTTCGGGCATGCTGAGCTGCGGAATCCTGTGCCCGGGAACGGCCATGTCAGAAAAGCTCCAGGTCGCCGCCCGCATCGGGAAGACTTGCGGCCGGGAAGCGCGGCGCCTCCTCGGTGGCGCGCGCCAGCTTCTGGCGCACCCTCCCCGTCGCCGGCCAGAACTGGATGCGGCGGCCGATTTCGCCCCCGAGGCTTCCGCCCACCACGGCGATCCCTTCGCGGCGCAGGAATTCCTGGGCGAAGCGGGCGTTCTCCGCGCCATAGTCGCCGAGGCCCTGCATCGTGCGCGCGCCGCCGAAGAGCTTGGCTTCCAGCCGGTGGCGGCCGGCGCCGAGCTTGAGAAGTCCGTTGATCAGCAGCTCCATGAGATAGACGCCGTGGCGCGCCACGAGCGGCGAGGAGGTGTCCTCGCCCGGCAGCAGGAAGTGGTTCATGCCGCCCACCTTCGCCACCGGATCGTTGATGCAGGCCGCCACGCAGGAGCCGAGCAGCGTGGTGATGGCGAGGTTGGGCTCGCCGCTCACGTGATATTCGCCCTGAACGATATTGATGCGCTGAATGTCCATTGACTGCCGCTCAGACCAGTTTGCCGACCACCGCCTCGATCGCCGCCTTCAGCGTGGCGGAGGTGAAGGGCTTGGCGAGGAAGTTGTTGAGGCCGAATTTCTTGCCCTCCTCGATCATGGCGCGGTCACCCTTGCCGGTGACGAGGATGAAGCAGCACTGGCGCGTGGGCCCGAACTCGCGCAGCGCCTTGAGCAGCTGCAGCCCGTTCAGCTTCGGCATGTTCATGTCGGAGAACACGATGTGGCAGGGATTCGCCATCATCGACTGGAGCGCCTGTTCGCCATCGCCCGCGAGAACGATGTTCTTGATGCCGATCTCGTTCAGGCTGTCGACGAGGAGCATCCGGCTCACCGACGTGTCGTCGACGACCATCACCCTCAGGTGCTGCATGTAGGGCATGAAAGGCTCCGCTAATTCCTGTTGGCCGTCGCTTCGATGATGACATGGCCCATCCGCTCGAGAGGGTATTGCGACTCGACCGCGCCCAGCTCCATGGCAGCCCTCGGCATGCCGTAGACGACGGAGGTCGCCTCGTCCTGGGCGAAGGTGCGGGCACCCGCCTGGCGCATGTCGAGCAGGCCCTGGGCGCCGTCGCGGCCCATGCCGGTGAGCAGCACGCCGATGGCGCGCGGGCCCACGGCGCGCGCCATGGAGGAGAAGAGCCGGTCGACCGAGGGGCAATGGCCGTTGACGAGCACGCCGGGCTTGAGCGCGCAGGCGAAGGTGGTCCGCCCGGCGACCTCGAGATGAAGATCGCCGCCCGGCGCGATGTAGACGATCCCCGGGCGGAGCGGCGCGCCGATCGTCGCCTCCTGCACCGAGGGGGCGCAGAGCTTGTCGAGGCGGTCGGCCAGGTTCTTGGTGAAGACGGGCGGCATGTGCTGGGTGACGACGGTAGGCGGGCAGTTCTCGGGAAACCTGCTGAGGATCGAGATCAGCGCCTCCACGCCGCCGGTCGACGAGCCGATCGCCACGAGCTTGCCGTCGGGCTCATAGGGGCCGGAGGGACGCGGCGCGTAATCGGCGGCTGGGGCCTGGGGTTTCCGGCGCCGCACCTTCGAGGCGACCTTCACCTTCTCGGGAAGCTCCTCGAAGCTCCGGGGGTTCTGGGCCGTCGGCTTCACCACGCAGTCGACGGCACCGAGCGCCAGCGCCGCCACCGCCGTGTCGGTTCCACGCGCCGTCATCGAGGAGACCATGACCACCGGCATGGGCCTGAGGCGCATGACGCGCTCGAGGAAGGAGAGGCCGTCCATCTCGGGCATCTCCACGTCGAGCGTCATGACGTCCGGGTCGAGCAGCTTGATCAGCTCGCGCGCCTGCTGGGCCGACCGGGCGGAGCCGACGACGTCGATCTCCGGGTCGTCCTCCAGCACCCGTGTCACGAGCTGGCGCATGGTGGGAGAGTCGTCGACGACGAGCACCTTGATCCTGCTCATGGCGTTGTTCCTCCGAGCTTGCGGTAGACAGTTGTTCCATCGATCTTGAAGAACGCCTCCGCCGCTCCGATGAGGCGCTCCGAGTGGCCGAGATAGAGATAGCCCCCGGGCCGGATGAGGCTGGCCATGCGGCTCAGCAGGCGCATCTGCGTCTTCTCGTCGAAATAGATCACCACGTTGCGGCAGAAGACGGCGTCGAACGGGCCGCTCATCGGCCAGGCGCCCATGAGATTGAGCTGGCGGAAGGTGACGAGTGCGCGCGCGCCTTCATCGAGGCGGTGGGCGCCGCCCGGTGCGGGGTCCATCCAGCTGCGCTTCAGCTCGGCCGGAACGCTCGCCGATTCCTCGGCCGAATAGACGCCCTTGCGCGCCGTTTCGAGCACGTAGGGATTGATGTCGGTGGCCAGCACCCGGACATTGTGCGAGCGCGCCTCGGGCAGCAGCGAGAGCACCGACAGCACGACCGAGTAAGGCTCCTGCCCGCTCGAGCACCCCGCCGACCAGACGCGGAACCTCCGCCCCGTCTTGATCTCGCTGATGAGCGGCAACACCAGGCGCGACTTGAGGTGATCGAAATGGTGAGGCTCGCGGAAGAATCGCGTGACGTTGGTGGTGAGCGCCGCGATCATCTGCGCGCGCTCCTCCGAACCCTCTTCCGAGCCGACCAGCGCGCAGTAGTCCCGGAAGCTCTCGAGGCCGAGCTTGCGCAGCCGCTTGGTGAGCCGAGAGTAGACGAGGTTCGCCTTGGTGGGCGGCAGGTGGATGCCCGCATCCTCGTAGAGGGTGGTGGCGATGAACTGGAAATCTTCCTTCTCGAACCCGAACTCACCCGCCGGCAACGGCTGCGGCTTCGCCGGAAGGCTGTAAGTCGCAGCACCAGGCTTCATGCGGCTTCGAGCTCCATGGCCGGCAGGACATAGTCAAGCGTGATCACCGAGATCATCCGGCCGTCCATGGCGATGACGCCGCGCACGAAGGTGCGGGCGAGGTTGGAGGCCACGTCCGGCGTCGGCTGGATGCTCGAATCCTCGACCGAGAGGATGTCCGAGACGGAGTCGACCAGGAGGCCGGCGGCGCGGTCGCCGACCTGCGCCACGATGATGACGTGGCGCGCGGTGGGCTCGGTGCCCGGCAGGCCCAGCCTGACGCCGAGGTCGACGATCGGCAGCACGACGCCGCGCAGGTTGATGACGCCGCGGATGTAGGAGGGCGCGCGCGGGATGGCGGTGGCCGGCGTCCAGCCGCGGATTTCGCGTACCGACATGATATTGATGCAGAACTCCAGGCCGCCGGCGCGGAAGGCGACGAATTCGGCCTCGTGGGCAAGGTCGTGGGGGGATTTCTCGATCATGGTTGTCAGCTCGCTTTTGCAAACGGGATCTCGGCCGGGCTGCGGTCGTGGTGGCGGAGGCCCACCAGCGCATCGACGTCGAGGATCATGGCCACGCGCCCGTCGCCCAGGATGGTGGCCGCGGCGATTCCGTCGACGCGCCGGTAATTGGTCTCGAGGCTCTTGATAACGACCTGGCGCTGGTCCTGGATATTGTCGACGAGGAGCGCGCTGCGGGTGCCGTTGGCCGTCTCGATGAGGATGGCGACGCCCTGCGTCACCTCGCCCGAACGCGGCCTGACGCCGAGTTCGGCGCCCACATCGATCAGCGGCACGAGCACGTCGCGCACCCTGAGCACGAAGGAATGCTCGCCCATGTGATGGATGCGGGAGGATTCATGCTTCACCGTCTCGACGATGGCGGTGAGCGGGATGACGAAGGTCTGCTCGTCCACCGAGACGACGATGCCGTCGAGGACCGCGAGCGTCAGCGGCAGGCTCAGGGTGAAGGTGGAACCCTGGCCCGGCGAGGAGGCGATCGAGATCCGGCCGCCCAAGGCCTGGATCGAGCGCTTCACCACGTCCATGCCGACGCCGCGGCCGGAGATGTTGGAGACGGTCTGGGCGGTGGAAAATCCCGGAAGGAAGAGAAGGTTGTCGATCTCCCCGTCGCTCAGCTGCGCATCGGGTGCGACGAGGCCGTTGGCGATGGCCTTCTGCAGGACGCGCGGGCGGTTGATGCCGGCCCCGTCGTCGCTCACCTCGATGATCACCCGGCCGGAGCGGTGGGCGGCGGCGAGCCGCACGGTTCCCTCGGGCGGCTTGCCGAGCGCCATGCGCTGCTCCGGGCCCTCGAGCCCGTGGTCCACGGCGTTGCGGATCATGTGGGTCAGCGGATCGGCGAGGAGTTCGACCACGGTCTTGTCGACCTCGGTCGCCTCCCCGTCAGTGCGCAGGCGCACGTCCTTGCCGGTGGCGTCCGCCACCTCGCGCACGATGCGCGACATGCGCTGGAACAAGGGCCGCACCGGCTGGGCGCGGATCGCCATGACGCTTTCCTGGATCTCGCGGGTGAGCCGCTCGAGTTCCTCGAGGCTGCTCGTCACCTCCCGGTCGCGCACGTGGCTCGAGTGGAGGACGCGCTGGGTGAGCATGGCCTGGTTGATGACCAGCTCGCCCACCAGGTTGATGAGGCGGTCGACGCGGTCGAGATCGACGCGGATCGTCGGCTGGACCGCCGCCCTCGCAGGCCTGGCGCCGGGCTCGCCCGACTCCGGCGCGGCGGCGCTCGCGGCGAGCGCGGCAGCCTTGACGGCGGCGATTCCGGGTGCCTCCTCCTCGACCTTCTTCATGATCGACACGATGTCGAGTTCGGCCGCGCTCTCTTCCGGGGCGGGCGGTGCGGCCGGTGCCTCGGCCTCGATCGACAGGTCGCAGTCGCCGTCGACGAAGTCGAAGACCTCCTTCACCGCCGCGATTTCGCTCGCCGTCTCGAGCCTGAGATCCCAGGAGAGGTAGCTCTCCTCCGGTTCGATGGTGTCGAGGAAGGGAAGGTTCTTGAGTTCGCAGTGGCTCGTCACCTGCCCGAGGCGGGAGAGCTCGCGGAACAGCGCGATCGGGTCATTGGCCTTGGCGAAGAGCTCGCGAAGCGGCCTGAACCTGATGTGGAAGACGTTGAGGGCGGGTGCCGGAGGCGCGGCCGGCGCATCGTCGAAGGCAGTGGTGACCACCTCGAAATCGAGCCCCGCGAGGTCGTCCTCCTCAGCCTTGCCGCCGCCGATCAGCGCGTTGAACTCCTCCTCGAGGGCGGCATAGGGCGCGGTGTCGCCGATCTCGCCTTCGCGGCTCGCCGCCACGAGGTCGGAGAGGCCGTCGGCGGCGCGCAGGAAGAGCTTCATCGCATCGGCGTCCGGCGTGAGCTCGCCGGAGCGCACCCGGTCGAGTGCCGTCTCGAAGACATGGGCGAAGCTCACGAGCGCGTGGAGCTTGAAGGCGCCCGCGCCGCCCTTGATCGAATGCACGGCGCGGAACACAGCGTTCACGGTATCCGGATCGGCATTGCCCTCCTGCATGCTCAGGAGGCCGTTCTCCAGCGCTGCGAGCTGCTCCTCGCATTCCTGGAAGAAGGTCAGCCTGATCTCGGCCATCGCATCCATGAAGCGATTCTCCCTCAGGCGGCCACGCGCCGGATGGCGGCGATGAGCTTTGCGGGATCGAAGGGCTTGACGATCCAGCCCGTGGCGCCGGCGCGGCGGGCCCGCATCTTCTTCTCCTCGTCGCTCTCGGTGGTGAGCACGAGAATGGGCACGGCGCGGTATTTCTGGTCCTGCCGCACGGCCTCGATGAAGCCGAAGCCGTCCATGCGCGGCATGTTGATGTCGGTGATGACGACCTGCGGCGTCTCGCTGCGCAGGACGTCGAGGCCGTGCAGGCCGTCCTCGGCCTGGACGACACGGAAGCCGGCGTCCACGAGCGCCATGCGCAGCATGTCGCGCATGGTCCGGGAGTCATCGACGGTCAGGATGGTCACTGTCATGAGGAGAGTCCTTCGCCTTGAAGAAAGTCCGGCGGAAAGCCGAGGAGGCTGGCCGCGTCGAGCAGGGCCGGGGAGGAGGAAGCGACATGGAAGTCATGGCCATCGGACTTCCACGTGACCCATGCCGACAGGAGGGCCTGGAGCGCGATGGTCGACACGCGGGTGACGGCGCCCGCCTCGAGCACCACGGCGGTGTTGCGCGCTTTCCTGAGATCGCGCAGCAGTTCCTCGATGGCGGTGAGGTCGAGCGACGGCTTCAGCGTCAGCACGGTGATGCCGGCCGCTTCGGTCATCGGGCGGGGCCCGGCTTGACGATGGTGGCGCGCACAAGAGTCATTGCTCCGGCTCCTCGATTGATCTGAGGGCAAGCTAGGGAGCCAAGTTTGTGCCAGGCTGGAGGTGACGCCGAAATGCCACAGCGGAGCGATCGGGGAGCGGCCTCAAACGTGCAGTTTGGAACCCTCGCGGAAAGCGCCGCGTTGAGGCGTCTGCAGGAGGCCGTCGGCGGGCTTTCGGTCACAGTTCCCGTTGCGAAAGACCCGCCCCATGAAGAAACTCGCTTCCGCTTCCGCCGTGCTTCTGGCCGCGCTCGGCATGGGCGCTCCGGTCCACGCCCATGGCTGGTATGCCTACAAGAGCGATCCGGTCTATGGCTTCGCCTGCTGCGGGGGAACCGACTGCGGCATGCTGGTGGTGAGCAGGGACGTTCTCACCGCGGAGCCCGAGGGCTACCGCATCCGGCTTTCCATCGAGGAGACGCGCAAGATCAATCCCTTCTCGGTGGCGCCCATCGATGCCATCGTCACCTGGGACCGCATCCAGCCTTCCGAGGACGGCAACTACCACATCTGCCTGATGACCTACCGGCGCGACAACGTGCAGGGTGGCATCTACTGCCTGTTCGCCCCTCCCGACACGTGATTTCCGCACTTGACGGAGCCCGCCTCAGGCCTTATTGGATGATCATCCAATTTTTTGGTTACGGAGGCTGCCGATGGACCAGATGGCTTCGACCGTTCGCCAGGAGGCCGAGATCGGCCGCCGGCACACGCCCGACTTCGGCGGCCGAACGCTGCTGCTGGAGATCGAGCTTTTCGCGCTGTTCCTCGCGGCGACGGCGCTCACGGTGATGGGAATCATTCCGATGTGGGCGGGCTTCATCGCCAACACCGTCTTCATCTACGCGCTCTACACGGTGGTGCACGAGGCGGTGCACGCCAACATCAGCTCGCGGCGCAAGGAGCTGCGCTGGCTCGACACGGCGGCGGGCATCGTGGCCTGCGTGCCGCTGTGGCTCAACTACCACCAGCACAAGCGCCAGCACATGGCGCACCACGCCCACACCAACGAGGAGACCGACCCCGACATCTATGCCCGCGGCAGCTTCCCCGGCTGGGTGTTCCTGAGGCTTCCGGTGGCGCTCATCAACTATTTCAATCCGGTGCAGCAATACCGCGACTGCAGGCGCTTCAACTGCACCAACCGGGAGATCGCCTACACCGCGCTGAGCTTCTCCGCCTACTGGGCGGCGCTGCTCGGGCTGCTGGCGGCGGGCTACTGGAAGGAGGTGCTGTTCCTGTGGTTCGTGCCATGGTGGATCGGCCAGACGGTGATGCTCACCTTCTTCACCTGGACGCCGCACCACGACCATCACGAGACGGGGCGCTACCGCAACACCCGCGTCTCGCTCTTCCCCTTCGCCAATTTCCTGCTGCAGGGCCAGAACTACCATCTGATCCACCACATGCTGCCGGCCATTCCCTATTACCGCTACGAGGCGGCCTTCAATGAGCTGCGCCCCATCCTCGAGGCCAAGGGGGCGCGCATCGAGGGCCTCATTCCCGACCCGCGGAACGAACGGCACGAGACGGCGAACGCCTAGCGCCGGCCCAGCACCTCGACGAGGCCCGCGCAGAGGATCAGCGCCGTGCCGGCGAGTTCCATGAGGCCGAAGGGCTCGCCGGAGAACAGGGCGGCGGTGACGGCACCGGCCAGCACCTCGGTCATCAGCAGGATGCCGACCCGGCCGGAATCGATGCGCTGGGCTGCCCAGAGGACGAGGAAATTGGGAGGCACGAAGAAGATCAGCGCGAAAAGCACCGCCCAGGGCAGGCCCACCCCGAGATTGCCGATCGCCGCGATGGGAGAGCCGATCAGGGCCGCCAGCGCCACCACCGCACCCGAACCGCAGAGCCCGCCGATGCAGAAGGTCAGGACCGGCAGCGAGACGCCGCGGGAGGGCTTGAGGAAGCTCCGGAGCGTGCCCGCCGCCCACAGCATGCCGCTGAGCAGCGCCAGCCAGTCTCCGGCGTTGCGCGGAAGAGGCAGGCCGTGATCGAAGCCCAGGATGAACACCATGCCGCCGAAGCCGAAGAGCATGGCCAGCCCGCGGCTCAACGAGAGGCGTTCCCCGAGCAGCACGATGCCGGCGAGCGTGCTCCACACCGGCGTCAGGTAGAACAGGAGAATGGCGTTGATCACATCCGTCAGCACCAGGCTCACGGTGTAGAGCGTGAAGGCGAGACCCAGAAGCGCGCCGTTGACGAGCTGCGTTCCGAAGCCTTCCCAGGCGCTCCGCCGCAGCATCCACGGCAGCGGGGAGACGGCGGCCACGGCGAAGAAGATGACGCTCACCCAGGCGCCGCCGAGGCCCTGCTCCTCGAGCCAGCGCAGCGGCAGCCAGAAGCCGCCCCACATCGCCCCGCTTCCCGCTACGGCAAGCGAAGCCCAGATCCGGATGTTGGAGCCGCGCTGGGCCTCGACGCTCATTCCACCTCGCTCCCGGCCCTCAGGACGAGCCGGCCGGCGCATCCCTGTCTGCACCTTCGGCGAGCGAAAATCCTTGACCGCTTCGAAACTTGTTTGATTAGATGATCATCCAGTTCAGGGGGATTAGGCAAGAACTGTATCAACTGTCCAGGGAGGACAATCCTATGCCGAATATGCATAAGTTCGACCGCCGGCGCTTCATCAAGGGCGCGGCGCTGGGAGCAACCGCGCTCGCCGCACCGGCGATCATCGGGCGCGCGGCGATTTCCACCGCCAAGGCGGCCTTCGAAGGCGAAAGCCTGATCGCGGTGTCGTGGTCGGGCAATTACGAGCAGGTGTTCCGCGAGACGGTGATCGATCCGTTCAACGCGAAGTACGGCACCAAGGCCGAAACCGTCGGCGGCTGGGACCAGATCGTCAGCCAGATCAAGGCCGCCCCTGCCGACAACCCGCCCTTCGACGTGACCGTGGCCGAAGAGTACATCTCCTCCGCCGGCCTCGCCGAGAACCTCTATCTCAAGACCGACCGCTCCAAGATTCCCAATCTCGAGGCCGTCTACCCCTGGTTCTATGAAACGCGCCCCGACAAGGCGAAGGAGTTCGGCATCCCCTTCGGCGGCGGCACCTGCATGCTGCTCGTCCGCAAGAAGCTCGGCCTCGAGCCGACGAGCTGGCAGCTGCTGTGGGACGAGAAGCTCGCCGGCAAGGTGACCTCCGACAGCGCCGCATGGTGGTGGACGCTCTCGGTCCCCGCCGTGATGGACAAGACCAGCCCGGGCCTCGACGAGATGTACGACATGGCGACGGCGGAGCCGCTCTTCGCCAAGCTCGACCAGCTCAAGGTGGCGCGCTGGTACAAGGATGGCGCTGAGCAGGCGAACCTCCTCAACCAGGAAGAGGCCGACGCGGCGATGAGCTATTCCTCCGACGTCTACACCTTCCTCACCGAAAGCCCCGGCGAATATCTCGCGGCACTTCCCCAGGAGGGAGCCTCCGCCTGGGCCGACTGGTACTTCAAGGTGCGCGGCACGAAGCACAACGACCTCGCCGACCTCTTCCTCAACTACATGCTGGAGAAGGAAACGCAGGACCGCTTCCTCGCCAAGTCCATGATCTTCATGGCGCGCAAGGACGTGACCGTTCCCGAGCACTGGGGATCGAACTATCCCAAGTCGAACGAGGACTATCACAAGATGTTCCAGATCATCACCATGGACGGCTGGGACAAGATCAACGCCAATTACCAGGCCTATGACGACCGCATGAAGCTCACGGTGCAGCGCACTTCGGGCTGACCCTCGAAGACCTCGCCACGACGTCACGACAGGAGCAGAGATGAAGCTGAACCGCCGCAAGATCCTCAAGGGGGCCGCAGCCGTCTTTGCGCCCGCCATCATCGGCCGCGCCGCGGTTTCGACCGCGCGCGCGGCCTTCGAGGGCGAGCAGCTGATCGTGGTGTCGTGGTCGGGCAATCACGAGCTGAGCTTCCGCTCCGCCGTGATCGAGCCGTTCAACGCGAAATACGGGACGAAGGCCGAGACGGTGGGCGGCTGGGACCAGATGGTTTCCCAGATCGTCGCCGCCCCGGCCGACAACCCGCCCTTCGACATCACCATCGCCGACGAGTACACGACGTCCGCCGGCCTCGCCGAGAAGATCTTCCTCAAGACCGACCGCAGCAAGATCCCGGGCTTTTCCGCCGTCCATCCGTGGTTCGACGAGACGCGGGGCGAGGCCAGGGACTACGGCGTTCCCTTCGGCGGCGGCTCGCTGTGGATGCTCACCGCGCGCTCGACCGGCATGAGGCCCGACAGCTGGAAGAATTTCTGGGCCGAGAGCGTTCGCGGCAAGACGACGATGGATGCGGCCGCCTTCTACTGGGACCTCTGCATCCCGGCGATACTCTCGGACGCGAAACCCGGCATCGACGAGGTGTTCGGAACGCCCGAGGAGCTCGAACCGCTCTTCCTCGAGCTCGAGAAGCTGAAGATGGCCAAGTGGTACAAGGACGGCGCGGAACTCGCCAACCTCATGCTGCAGGACGAGGCGCAGGTGGCCATGATGTATTCCGCCGACGCCCACGGCTTCATCAAGGAGCACGGCGCGGAGTTCGAGGCGGCAATCCCCAAGGAGGGAACGGCCTCCTACACCAACTGGTTCATGAAGGTGAGGGGCACGCGGCATGCCGAGCTTGCCGACCTGTTCATGGCCTATCTCATGGAGCAGGAGACGCAGCAGCGCTTCCTCGACGTCGCGACCGACTTCATGTCGCGATCAGACCTCAAGGCGCCTCCGCACTGGCCGAACTACCCGGCCTCGAACGAGGACATGGCGCGCATGTTCAGCCTGTTCAGCCTCAAGGGCTGGGAGATCTTCGGCGCGCACTGGGACGCCCTCGACGCGCGCATGAAGACCACGATCGCCCGGACGACCGAAGGGTGATCGCGGTGGCGGGAGATCTGGCGCTCTCCCTGAAGGGGATAAGGCGCAGCTATGGGCCGGTGCTGGCGGTCGACGACGTGTCGCTCGACATGCAGAAGGGCGAGTTCGTGACGCTGCTCGGGCCTTCGGGATCCGGCAAGACCTCGACGCTCAGGCTGGTGGGCGGGTTCGAGACGCTGGATGCGGGGGAAATCCACATCATGGGCCGGCGCATCGACCATCTGCCGGCCTATCAGCGCGACACCGCGACGATCTTCCAGTCGGGCGCGCTGTTCCCGCACAAGACGGTGGCCGAGAACGTGGCCTATGGGCTGCGCATGCGCAAGGTGCCGCGGCCCGAGATCGAGGCGCGGGTGAAGGAGGCGCTCGAGATCGTCAGGCTCGGCGGCTACGAAGGGCGCTACCCGGCCCAGCTCTCGGGCGGGCAGAAGCAACGCGTGGCGCTGGCGCGATCCCTCGCCGTGCGGCCCGCCATCCTGCTCTTCGACGAGCCGCTCTCCGCCCTCGACCTGTCGCTCCGGCTGCAGCTGCGCGCCGAGATCAAGCGGCTGCACGACGAGCTGAAGTTCAGCGCCATCTACGTGACCCACGACCAGGGCGAGGCAATGGCGATGTCGAGCCGGGTCGCGGTGATGAACCGCGGCCGGATCGAGCAGATCGACCGGCCCGAGATCATCTTCCACAAGCCGGCGAACGAGTTCGTCTATACCTTCATCGGCGAGAGCTGCGTGCTCCCCGTCGCCGCAAGAGGCGGCCAGCTCAGCGACAAGGCCGGCAAGCCCCTTTCCATGACGCTCGACCGCGGCCTCGAGGACGGCGACTGGCGGCTCTACATCCGGCCATCGCGCCTCAGGATCGGGGGCGACGCCGAGGGGCTGCCCAACCGGCTCGCCGCGCGCTTCCATTTCATGGAATTCCTCGGCGACATCTACCGCTATCACCTGAAGGCGGGGGCACTCGAACTCTTCGCCGACCACACAGGGCCGCTTTCGGTCGAGCCGGGGCAGGACATCGCGGTGGGCTGGGCGCGCCAGGACATGCAGGCCTTCCGATGAGCGGGGCACGCAAGGGGGGCACGGCCGCGCCCTGGCTGCTGATGCTTCCGGCGCTCGTGATCGTGCTCGTCTTCTTCGGCATCCCCATGGCCTACATGCTGCGGATGAGCTTCAACCTGCACATCGACCAGCGGCTCTACGTGCCGGGCTTCACCTTCGAGCATTACGGCGAGCTGTTCTCCAACCCGCTGTTCACCGGCGCCATCTGGACGACGGTGAAGCTGGCGCTGACGGCGTCCTTCGCCACCGTCGTCATCGGCTACGGCTTCGCGCTGCTGGTGTGGCTGAAGCCCGCCGGCTGGCGGCTTCTCTTCGTGGGCCTAGCCCTCTGCCCGCTGCTCATCTCCGAGATCGCCATCATCTTCGGGTGGTGGATGTTCTTCCCGAAGAACGGGCTGATGAGCTATGCGCTGCTCTCCGCCGGGCTCATCACCGACAAGGTGAGCCTGATGTACACCGAGTTCGCGGCCTTCGTGGGGCTCGTCTACATCACCCTGCCCTATTGCTTCTTCATCCTGCTCTCGGTGATGGACGGGATCGACAGGCGGGTGCTGGAGGCGAGCGCCGATCTCGGCGCGGGGCCGTTCAAGACCTTCCGCGAGGTGCTGCTGCCGATGACGCGCACCGGGCTTGCGGTGGCCTTCTCGCAGTCCTTCATCTGGACGATCGGCACCTATGCGACACCCTCGGCGCTGGGGCCCGACACGCTGTGGACCATGGGCTTCCTCATCCAGGACCAGATGCTGGGCAAGAACAACTGGCCGATGGCCTCGGCCTTCTCGATGATCCTCGTCCTCGGCGTCGCGGTGATGATGGCGGCCACGCGCTCGCTGATGTCCAAGCGGGAGGCCTTCCATGTCTGAGGCGGTCCTCACGGCCCTTCCCCGCCGCAGCGCCGAGCCCATGCTGCTCAGGGCGCTGGCGGCCGCCTTCACCGTGTTCATCGTCTTCTACATCCTGGTGCCCATCGCCGTGACGCTGGTGATGTCGTTCAACGACGCAGCGATGATCCGCTTTCCGATCGCCGAGTGGTCGTTCAGGTGGTACCAGGATTTCTTCGGCAGCCAGCAATGGACCGATGCGCTCTACAACAGCATCCTGATCGCGCTCGGCACCACGGCGATCTCGACCTCCGCCGGGGTGATGGCCGCCTGGGCCTTCGAGCGCTTCGACTTCCCGTTCCGGGGACCCCTTTACCTCGTCATCATGCTGCCGCTGTTCATGCCGGGCGTGGTGCTGGGGCTCGGCGTCGCCATGTCGGTGGGCAACCTGCAGTTCCTGGGGTTCAGCGTCTACGGCACCAAGGGACTCGTCATGCTGGCGCATGCGCTGTGGGCGATGCCGCTCGTCTTCATGCTGATGGAAGCGACCTTCCGCACCATCGACCACCGCGTGGTCGAAGCCTCCTACGACCTCGGCGGCAGGCCGGTGCAGACCTTCTTCGAGATCGTGCTGCCGATGGTTTCGACCGGCATCATCTCTTCCGCGCTCTTCGCCTTCGTGATCTCGCTCAACGAGTTCGTCATGGCGCTGTTCCTCACCGACCGGGACACGCAGACGCTTCCCGTGCTGATGTGGCTGAGCCTCAGATCCGCCGGAACGCCGCGGCTCGCGGTCGCCTCGGTGATCCTGGCGCTCACCGTCTTCGCCTGCCTGGCGCTGATCATGTTCTGGTATGTGAGACAACTGCGAAAGGTGTCGCGATGAAGATCAAGGCCGTCGTCACGGAGGGCAAGGGTGGCCCCGAGGTTCTCGTGCCGCGGGAGGTGGAACTCGCCTGGCCGCAGGGACCGAAGGACGTGCTGGTGCGGCTGCGCGCCGCCGCGCTCAACCCGGCGGACGTGTTCTTCCGCCAGCTCGGCGGCTACATCGAGGGGCCCGCTCCCTTCGTGCTCGGCCATGACGGCATGGGCACAGTGGAGGCGGTGGGTGCGGAGGTGACGGCGGTGAGGCCGGGCGAGCGCGTTTGCTTCTGCAACGGCGGCATCGGCGGCACGATGGGCACCTATGCGGAGGCGGCCGTGGTGCCGGAGGCCCAGCTCGCGAAGGTGCCCGACGAGGTCGACGATCTCACCGCCGCAGCACTGCCGCTCGTCGGCATCACCTGCTGGGAATCGCTCCACGACCGCGCCATGCTCCGGCCCGGCGAATTCGTGCTGATCCATGGCGGCGCGGGCGGCACCGGTCATGTCGCCGTGCAGCTCGCCAGCCTCGCCGGCGCGCGCGTCGCCGCCACGGTGAGTTCCCCCGAGAAGGCGAGGATCGCGATATCGCTCGGCGCGGAGGAGGCGATCAACTACCGCGAGACGGATTTCGTGGAGGCCGCGCTGGACTGGTCGGGCGGCGTCAACGTCGCCTTCGACAATGCCGGGGCGGAGACGATGCAGAAGACATTCCGCGCCATGGCGCCCTATGGGCGCGTGGTGACGCTGATGGGAACGCCGGGCGACGATCCCGATCTCACCGCCTACAACCTCAACCTCACCATCCATAACGTGATGATGCTGACGCCGATGTGGAAGGGCCTCGGCTCGCGGCTGGCCGAGCAGGCGGAGATCGTGCGGAGGCTGCTCGCCATCGTGGCGCAGGGCCAGCTCACCATCCGCCATGCCGCGAGCTTCCCGCTCGCCGAGGCGGGCAAGGCGCAGGCGCTGCTCGAGAGCGGCGGCGCCACCGGCAAGGTCACGCTCCACATGGCTTGAGGCCGAAATGGCAGGAACGCGCACCAGCATCGAGCAGATCCGCCGCCGCGACCTCGTCGAGGCGGCCTATCTCACCTTCCTCGACCACGGCATGAAGGGCATGACCATGGCGCGGATCGGCGAGCGCGCCGGCATGTCGCACGGCATCGTGAACTACTATTTCAAGACCAAGGCCGAGCTGCTGAGTGCCGTGGTGCGCAAGGCGAACTTCCTCATCCTGTCGGACGGGGCGCGCAGGCTTCGGGCGGCGAAGAGCCCGCGCGAGCGGATCAGCGCCGTGATCGGGGCGAACTTCACCGACGACATCTTCACCCGCGAGATCGCACGCGCCTGGGTCAGCTATTACGCGATGATCGGCGAGCACCCGGAATTCGAGCGCATGCAGAACGCGCTGGACCGGCGCGTGCACAGCAACCTGATGCATGCGCTGCGGCAGATGACGGCGGAAGCGCCGGCCCGCGAGATCGCGCAGACCATCGCCACCATGATCGACGGGCTGTGGATCCGCCACGCCAAGTCGAACGACCAGTACAACGCCGCCGCCGCTATCCGCCACATCGAGGAGGTGGTCGACGCGCGGCTCGCGGCCGTCAAGCCGCGGCGGTGATGGCCTTCACGTTCAGCTGGTTGAAATGATGGATGAAGTGCTCGCTCCAGGCCTCCTTCTGGCCGGGATCGACCATCAGCCTGCCACGCGTGTAACCCATGGAGTGAAGGCCGCGCTGCACGCTCTCGACGAGCTCCACGTCCTCCGGGCCCAGGATGTCGTTGAACCATTCGACCGCTGACTCGGTGCCCTCGTCCATGCCGCCGTCGAGCCCGAAATAGAGGAGAGGCTCCGCCGTCTTCTCCGCCCCGTCGGGATTCATCAGGAAGACGAGCAGCATGTTGGCGCCCGGAAGGATCAGGAAGGCCATGTTGGGCCAGAGGAAGACGATCTGGAAACCCTCGTTGCGGCCGGTGAAGCGGCGCTCGCCGCGCATCGCGTAGGGCAGCCTCTCGGCCGAGCCGCCGCGGCCGAGGAACTCGATCACCTTGCCTTCAATGCTCCAGCGGTAGGTGTCCTGGTCGATGACGTCCGAGAGCTGGCGATGAGCGGGGCCGGAATAGAAGCTGTGGTAGTTCTCGAGGAAATTCTCCACCACCACCTTCCAGTTCGCCCTGATGGCGAAGTCCTGGCGCTTCACGAAGCGCAGCCGCTCGGCCTCGGGGCACATGGCGAGGAGCTTTTCGCCGAAGTGCGGAACCGACTCGCGAAGCGGGCGGGCCGACTTGTCCAGGTTCACGAAGACGAAGCCGCCGATGACGTCGACGCCGATCTGGGCCAGCCTGACGCTCGCCCTGTCGAAGCCCTCGACCTCCTCGCATTTGGGGGCGCCTCTCAGCGCACCGTCGAATTCGTAGGTCCAGGAATGGTAGGGGCAGCGGATGGCGTTCTTCACGTTGCCGGAGCCGGTGAGCAGCTGGTGCGCGCGGTGCTGGCAGACGTTGAAGAAGCCGCGGATCATCCCGTCGCGGCCGCGGATCACGTAGACGGACTGGCCGGCGATCTCGCCCGTCACGTAATCGCCGGGCTCGGGAAGTTCGGAGCCGTGACAGAAATAGAGCCAGCTGCGGCTGAAGATGCCGCGGAGTTCGGCCTTGTAGACCGCCTCGTCGAAGTAGAAGCTCGCATCGGGGGTGAAGCTCCGGGCGGCATCCTCGGTGAAGCCGGAACCGGCTGGATTGGTGAGCGGCATCGCTGTGTTTCCTTCTGCTCGCGCATAACGGCCCATGCCCTGAAGAAACTCGATCTCGTTTCCTTCCGGATCATGGAGATAAAAAAAGCGGGTCTGGAGGCGGCCTTCGGCCACGTAGTCGGCGATGGGCCCGGGCGAGAGGCCGCACTCGGCGAGGCGGGCGTGCTCGCGGGCGAGATCCTCCACCGTGAAGGCGATGTGGCTGTGGCCGCGCGAGGGGCCATCGTCGAAGGTCCAGCTCGCCGGACGGATCAGCTCGACCTCGATCCCGTCCCTGCCGCGGAGATAGACGAGCTCCGTGCCATCATAGGAATGCCGGTCGGCAGGCTCGAGATGGAGGGCATCGCAGTAGAAGCGGGTGGCGCGGGGAAGGTCGCGCACATGCACCATGTGATGGTGGAACCTCATGCCGAGACTCCCTGGAGCCAGCTTTCGACCGAGGGCATGCTGAGCTCGCCCCGGAGGTAGCTGTCGATCAGCGCATGGAGCCTTTCGCGGCCGAAGGAGGCCTCGTGGCCGGCATGGACGATCTCCACCGGAAGCTCGCGCAGCCGCGCCATCGATTCGCGATAGGCCGCGGCGTCCGAGTGCCAGGCGGTGTCGATCAGCTGCCCGTCATAGATCACATCGCCCGAGAAGAGGATGCGGGTCTTCTCCTCGTAGAGCGCGACCGAGCCGGGCGAGTGGCCGGGAAGATGGAAGACGCGGAAGTGACGGTCGCCGAGATCGAGCACGTCGCCCTCGTCGAGATGGCCGGTGAGCGGTGCCGGCGTGATGCGGAACTCCTCGAGCCTGTAACCCTCGTGCGGAAGCGCGGTGAGGAGTTCCGCGCCGAGCCAGGGCGCTGCACAGGTGCGGCGATTGTCCGGATCGGCGTGGATGTCGGCCTCGCTCGCATGCCCCAGCCGCTCGTCGAACTCGTGGGTGCAGCCGATGTGATCGAAGTGGCAATGGGTGGTGACGGAGGTGACGGGCCTTTCGCGCAGCGCCGCGATCTCAGCCTTGAGGGGCCGGAGCCCCATGCCGCTGTCGATCAGGATGTCGCGGTTCCGCCCGCGCACCAGCCACATGTTGCACCTCATCCAGGAGGCGACGTGGGTTTCGAGAATGCGGCTCACGCCGGGGCCCACCTCCGCGATCTCATACCACTGGCGGGCGACGGCAAGCCTGCGGCTCATGCGGCATGTTCCTCGACATGGCTGAGGCGGAAGCCCTCGTAACCCGCGGCGGCGATGTCGTTGCAGATCCGCTCATAGACGCAGAAGCCGTCGGCGAAGGGCATGAAGATGCGCGGCTTGCCCGGCACGTTGGCGCCGACATACCAGGAATTGGCCTTGGGGAAGAGCGTCCTGTCCGCCCCTTCGGTGACGCGTCGCACCCATTCCGCCTGGGACGTCTCCTCCGCCTCGATGCGGGCGATGCCATGGCGCTTCGCGTGTTCGAGGAGATTGCCCAGCCATTCCACGTGCTGCTCGATGGCGAGCACCATGTTGGCGAAGACCGACGGGCTTCCAGGGCCCGTGATGGCGAAGAGATTGGGAAACCCGGCGATGGCGAGGCCGAGATAGGCGGCGGGCCCGTCCTTCCAGGCGTCCCGCAGCAGGCGGCCCTCGCTGCCCCGGATGTCGATCGCCGTCAGGGCGCCGGTCATGGCGTCGAAGCCCGTGGCCAGCACCAGCGTGTCGAAGGAATACTCTGCCTTGGCGGTGCGGAGGCCCTGCGCGGTGAATCCGGTGACCGGTTCCTCGCGCAGGTCGACGAGGCTGACGTTGGGCCGGTTGTAGGTCTCGTAGTAATCGGTGTCGACGCAGAGGCGCTTGGCGCCGATCGGGTGATCCTTGGGGCAGAGCTTCTCCGCCGTCTTCGGATCGTGAACGATTTCACGGATCTTGTTGTGGACGAATTCGGCGGCGAGGCGGTTCGCCTCCTCCGAGACCATGATGTCCGAGAAGGCGTATTGATAGTTGAAGCCGCCCTCGCGCCAGCGCTTTTCGAAGGCTTCCTCGCGCTCCTTTTCGCCGAGGTCGAGGATGGTGACGTAGCCCTCGTCGGCATAGTCGCCCGCATAGGAGGCGCGCGACTTGGCGCGGAGATCGGCATAGCGGCGTTTCATCTCGCGCTCCCGCTCGGGCGGTATCGGGGCGTTCCAGGCGGGGATCGAGAAGTTCGGCGTGCGCTGGAAGACGGTGAGGTGCCCGGCCTGTTTCGCGATCAGCGGGATCGACTGGATTCCGGATGAGCCCGTGCCGATGATGCCGACGCGATGTCCGGTGAAGTCCACTCCTTCCCTCGGCCAGGAGGCGGTGTGGAGCACGCGGCCTTCGTAAGTCGCGAGACCCGGCAGATCGGGGAGCTTCGGCACGGAGAGGCAGCCAGTGGCCATGACGAGGAAGCGCGCCTGCCGGCGCCCCCCGCCCGCGGTCTCGACCTCCCAGCAGAGTTCCTTCTCGTTCCAGCTTGCGGCTGTGACGCTGGTGCCGAAGGTGATGTCGCGCCTCAGGTCGAAGCGGTCTGCCACGTGGTTGGCATAGGCGAGGATCTCGGGCTGGGTGGCATAGCGGTGGCTCCACGTCCACTCCTGCTGCAGTTCCTCGCTGAAGGAGAAGGAGTAGCTCATGCTCTCCACGTCGCAGCGCGCACCTGGATAGCGGTTCCAGTACCAGGTGCCGCCGACGCCGCCGCCCTTCTCCAGCACATGCGCGGAGAGCCCGGCCCGGCGGGCCCGGTGAAGCATGTAGAGTCCGGCGAAGCCGGCTCCGACAATCAGGACGTCGAGCCTGGCCATAGGCCTCCCTTCCCGGCCACGGATACCGCCGGTGCTTGCGTTCATGGTCTTTTAGATAAGCATCCAATTTTCTTCCGCACAAGCCAAAAGCGGAAGAGGATGGCGGATCAGCCGGTCTGGCGGCGGTTCTCGTCCATCCGGGCGGAGAGCTGCTCCAGATCCTCCGGCGTCAGCCGCATCCTTGCGATCGGCATGACGAGGGTGTTCTCCCAGTGAACGTGGCGGCGGTAGCGCTCGAAGAAGCCGCGCAGCATGTAGCCCAGCATGTCGGGGTTGTCCGGCCTTCCGCCCTGCCCCAGAAGCTCCAGGGCCTCGGCGATCTCGGAGGCGAAGTCGTTGTCGGAGGCGTGCTCGGAGGCGAGGCGGTCGAGAATCTGCGCAAGCCCGTCCTCGGGCAGGGCGCGTTCGCGGAGCAGCGGAAAGAGCGCCGCCTCCTCGTCATGGTGATGCAGCGGCAGGTCGAACTGGAGACAGGAGGCGACCTGCGCGCAGAGGCGGCGGTCCACTTCGTCCGGAAGGCCGTCTGCGATCCGCTCCAGCGCATCGCACATCTGCACCTGCACGGCATGCGCATTGGCGATCATGTCCAGTGGATTCCTGGCAAAGGGACTCGGTCTCTCACTGAGAAAGGCTTGCGGCATGGGCAGAGGGTTTTCCTGAAAGATTGCGCTCAGCTTCAAGCCGCTCGCCCTGCAGAACATTGATCCAGATCAATCATTTCGGCGGCGCGAAATCAACGGGAACGCCCGTGCAGCGCCTCTTCCACCGCAGCGCGCAGCGGCAGGGGCGCGATCGCGCCATAGCCGAGCGTCGAGAGCGCTGCGGCAGCATTGGCGAAGCGCGCCGCCTCGGCAAGCCCGCGGCCCGCCGCGAGTTCGGCGAGGAAGGCGCCGGTGAAGGCGTCTCCGGCGCCGGTGGCATCGACCGAGGACACGGAACGTCCCGGAAAGAATTCCTCGCCATCCGCATGCGAAAGGAACACGCCCTCGCGCCCCAGCGTCACCACCACGGCCCCCGCCCCCAGGCCCCGGAAATGCGCGGCGATGGCGGCGGGCTCGGAGAGCCCTGCGAGCGCCACGGCATCCTCGAGCGAGGTCTTGAGGATGTCGGCCTTCGCGGCGGCTTCCGCGATCACCGGGCGGGCGCGTTCGGCGCTCCACAGGCGGGGCCGGAAATTGGTGTCGAAGGAAACGCGGGCGCCATTTTCCTTCGCCATCGCGATCGCGGCCGAAACGGTGCGGGCGGCAGTTTCGCTGATCGCCTGGCTGATGCCGGAAGCATGGAAGAACACCGTGTCGCCGATCAGCTCCGGCTTCAGGTCCTCGGGCCGGATGAGGCTCGCCGCCGAGCCGGCGCGGCGGTAGGTGAAGACATGGCCCTGGGGGCCGTGGGTCACGAAATAGAGGCCGGTCGGGGCCTCCGCGTCGGTGGCAACGCCCGAAACGTCCAGCCCCTCGCGGATCATCAGTTCGCGAATCTCCGCGCCGAAGATGTCGCCGCCCAGCCGCGTGACATAGGCCGCGCGCGCACCCAGGCGCCGGGCGGCGACGCTCACGTTCAGCGTGTCGCCGCCGAAACCCGGGAGATAGCGGCCGTCGGGCTGGCGGTTCAGCTCGTAGAGCGGCTCTCCCAGCGCGACGACGTCGAAGCGCGGCACGGGGGTCAGGCGGCCGCGGTCTGCAGGGCGCCGGGCCCGGGGATGGCGCCGGGCGGGCACTTGCCGGCGATGATCATGCCGAGGACCTCGTCATGGTCGACGTCGCTGGTCAGCGCCGTTCCCACCACGCGGCCGTTCTTCATCACGGTCAGCCGGTCGGCGAGGTCGAAGACGTCGTGGATGTCGTGGCTGATCAGGAAGATGCCGATTCCCTCCGCCTTGAGCTGCTTGATGAGCTCGCCCACCTGGGCCGTCTCCTGCGGGCCCAGCGCCGCCGTCGGCTCGTCCATGATGAGGATGCGGGCGTTGAAGTGGATGGCGCGGGCGATCGCCACGGACTGCCGCTGACCGCCCGAGAGCGCCTTCACCGGTTCCTTGAAGCGGCGAAAATTGGGGTTGAGGCGGCCCATCACCTTGCGGCACTCGGATTCCATCGCGGCATCGTCGAGCGTACCCCAGCTGGTGCGGAGCTCGCGCCCGAGATAGAGATTGGCCGCAGCGTCCACGTTGTCGGCGAGCGCCAGCGTCTGGTAGATCGTCTCGATGCCGAGCGCCTTGGCGTCGCGCGGGTTCGAGATCTCCACCTTCTCGCCATTGATGAAGATCTCGCCGTGGTCACGCTTGTAGGCGCCGGAGAGAATCTTGATGAGGGTGGACTTGCCGGCGCCGTTGTGGCCGAGCAGCCCCACCACCTCGCCGGGGTAGAGGTCGACCGAGGCGTGGTCCACCGCCTTGATGCCGCCGAAGGCGATCGAGATGTCCTTCATCTCGATCAGCGGCGGGCCCTTCCGCTCCACGCGGGTGGGGTGCTTGTGCGGGTGCTTCGCTGTCATCTCTTCCTCCCTCACTTCACGCGGCGCCGGTAGACCTGGTCGACGAAGACGGCGAAGACCAGCACGCAGCCCACCACCATGTCCTTGGTGGCGGACTCGAAATTGAGCAGCGTCATGCCGGACTGCAGCGACTGCATGACGAGGGCGCCGAGCATGGCGCCGTAGATGGTGCCGAGGCCGCCCGCCAGCGAGGTGCCGCCGATCACCGCGGCGGCGATCACGTAGAGCTCGTCGAACTGGCCCAAGGCATTGGTGGCGGAGTCGAGGCGGGCGGAGGAGATCGAGGCCGAGATGGCGGCGAGCGTTCCCATCAGCGAGAAGACCATCACCGTGATCTTGCGTGTGTTGATGCCGGCGAGCTCGGCGGCTTCCGGGTTGCCGCCGATCGCGTAGATGTAACGGCCGAAGCGGGTGCGGTTTGCGAGGAAGGTCATGCCGATGCCGACGCCCAGCGCGATCAGCACCGGGATCGAGTAGCCGAAGGCGATGTCGAGACCTTCGGGAGGCACCGTGGCGCCCGTCTGCTGCGCCCAGCGGTCCACCACGCCTTTCGGCCAGTAATAGGAATTGACGAGCCAGGTGGCACCCAGCACCACGAGGCAGCCGGCGCCGGCGAGAACGTATTCCGCCCACATGGGGCGCAGGGCGAAATGGAAGCGCTTCCTCTGCTTCCTGCCGTGCCAGATCAGCGCCACGATGGCGGCACAGATCGCGAGGCCGAGAATCCAGCTCGCGGTGGCGCCGATCGAGCCGGGCGTGATGCCGGAGATGCCTCCGCCGATGAGCTTGAAGTTCTTGTCCATGGGGGCGACGGTTTCGCCGCGGATCACCGACCAGGCGGCGCCGCGCCAGACGATGAGGCCGCCCAGCGTCACGATGAAGGAGGGAATGCCGAAATAGGCGATGAGGGTGCCGTGCAGCGCGCCGATCGCCGCGCCGATGGCAAGGCCGAGAACCAAGGTCACGATCCAGATCGAAGGGTGCCCCACGCCGAGCGCGGGGCCGAGCCAATAGACCTGCATGGTGCCGATGCAGACGGCGGTGAAGCCGAGGATCGAGCCCACTGAAAGGTCGATGTGGCGCATCACGATGATCAGCACCATGCCGGTGGTCATCACCGCGATGGAGGAGGTCTGGACGAGCAGGATCCACAGGTTGCGGGGCGTGAGGAAGCTGCCGCCGAACAGGCCCTCGCCGCCTCGCAGCAGGCCGCTGTAGATGTCGAAGCCGATCCAGATGACGAGCAGGGCGCCGATCATGCCGAGCATGCGCGAGTCGATCTCGGTGGCGCGCAGGAAGCGCGTCAGCGCGCCCTCCTGGGCCAGCGCCGGATTGTGGGTATTGTCGATTGCTGCCATCGGGATCTCCCCATCCTGGATGCCGGTCAGGCGTGGCGCTTCTTCCTGGCGCTTCCGCCTCATGAAAACCGCGCCACCCACGAGGGGGAGGCGCGGTCATGATGTTTCAAGTACCGCCCGAGATCAACGGCGGATCAGTTGCAGGCGGCGACGGCACCCGCAGCCACGCCGGCGCAGACCTCTTCCTTGGTCACCCAGCCCGCGTCGATCACGTCGTTGAGGTTGTCGCGGGTGATGGGGTTCGGCGGGATCAGCACGGCGTTCACCTCGACGCCCTTCGCACCGCCCGAGAACTTGCCGACGCCGGGGATCTCGGTGAGGGCCTTGCCGTCGGCGATCATGTTGGCGAATTCGGCGGCCTTCTGGCCGAGCACGCGCGAGTCCTTCCAGACCGAGACGAGCTGGGTGCCGAGCGCCACGCGGTTCAGCGCCGCCTTGTCGCCGTCCTGGCCGGTGACCGGCACCGTGCCGGCGAGGCCCTGGGCCTCGAGTGCCGCCACGACGCCGCCCGCCATGCCATCGTTCTCCGAGATCACCGCGTCGACCTTGTTGTCGACCGAGGTCAGGCACTGCTCCATGTTCTTCTGGGCCGCGTCCGGCTTCCAGCCGTCGGTGAAGGTTTCGCAGACGTTCTTGATCTTGCCCGCGTCGATATTGGGCTTCAGCACTTCCATGATGCCCTGGAAGAGGAAGGTGGCGTTGGGATCGCCCTTGTCGCCCTTGATGAAGGCGAAGTTGCCCTCCTGCTTGCCCTTCTCCAGCATGGTCTGGGCCATCAGGCGGCCGACGCCCACATTGTCGAAGGTGACGTAGAGCGCATCCGGGTGCTCGACGAGAACGTCATAGGAGATCATCTTCACGCCGGCATCGGCCGCGGCCTGGAAGGCGGGCAGGATCGCATCCGAGTCGAAGGCGACGACGAGGATGACGTTGCAGCCCTGCGTGATCAGGCCCTCGATGTCTGCCTGCTGCTTGGCGGCGGAGCCCTGGGCGTCCGCCGAGGCGTATTTGTTGCCGGCCGCCTCGACGACGGCCTTGATCGCCGCCTCGTCGGTCTTCCAGCGCTCTTCCTGGAAGGTCTTCCAGGACACGCAGATGTTCTTGCCCTCGGCCTGCGCCGACAGCGACGAGAGGCCGAGCACGAGCGCCCCGGCCGCCACGGTCAGAAACTTGCGATACATTCGTAGGGTCCTCCTCCAAGCCGCGATGGCCCCCGTGAGACGCCTCCCTGAAGCGGCTGTCGCAGCCGTTGCACGGGGTCCTGGGCCATGGACGTTCTGTTGTTTTATTTCGGCGTCCAAAAAAATGTTGCGACAAACTGCAGCATGAGTCAATATGCAAAACCAACAAAAACAAAATAGTGCAGCGCAAAACTTTGCTGCAGTCGCGAAGGGAGGGCCATGCGGGAGAAGGCGGACACCGATCTCGTGCGGCGGCAGAACCGGCTTCTGCTGCTCGAGGCGCTGCGCCAGCACGGACCGCTGGCGCGGGTCGAGATGGGCCGCCACAGCGGGCTCTCGCCTGCCTCCATCACCTCGATCTCCTCGCAGCTGATTGCCGACGGCATCCTGCAGGAAGTCCCGGACGGACAGCAGCACGCTGCTCCGATGCGGCGCGGCCGGCCCATCACCCAGCTCGACATCAATCCCCGCGCCGCCCACGTGGTGGCGGTGAAGATCTCGATCGACGGCATCGAGATGGCGCTGGCAGACGGGCGGGGCGGCATACTGGCGCGCGGCACCTCGCGGATCTCGACCTATGGTGCCGAACCGCAAGCCTTCGGCGCGCGCGTGGCGGAGGAGATCGCCGCGCTCCTCGCGCGGGCGCGCGTACCGGCCAAGCGCGTGGCGCGGATCGGCTTCGCGGTGCAGGGCGTCGCGGATTCCAAGGCCGGCACGGTGGTGTGGAGCCCTGCCTTCCGCACCCGCAACATCCCCGTCTCGGCGGCGGTGCAGGATCGGCTCGGCATCGCCTGCAGCATCGGCAACGACGCCAACATGATCGCCGAGGGCCTGATCGGCTCCGACCGGGCGCGCTATGGCGGAACGGCTGCGGTGGTCTTCATGGGCTACGGCGTCGGCATGGGGCTGATCCTCAACGGCCAGGTCTATCACGGGCCGACGGGTGCTGCCGCCGAGTTCGGCCACATGAACCACCGGCCCGGCGGGCCCATGTGCCGCTGCGGCCGGCGCGGCTGCGTCGAGGCCTATGTCGCCGACTACAGCCTGCTGCGCTGGGCCTCCGGCGCGGCCGAGACGCAGGCCCCCTCCTTCAACGCCATACCCGAGCAGGAGATGCTGGCCCTCGAACAGGCGGCGCGGGCGGGCGACCCGCGCGCCAAGGGCGCTTATGCCGCGGCGGGCGAGGCGCTGGGCTTCGGGCTGGCGCGGCTCATCGCCATCCTCACGCCCAGCCGCATCGTGCTGGCGGGGCCCGGCACCCGCGCCATGGAACTGATCGCGCCCCACCTCAGGAAGGCGCTCGAGGAGGGTGTGGTCGACGAGCTCCGCCGCAACGTGGAGATCGAGACGGTGCCGATCGGCATGGACATGATCATCAAGGGCACGATCGACGGGGCGCTGCGCCATGTCGACCGCGAGATCTTCGCCCATGGTCCCTTCGGGCGCCGGGCGCGTGTGGCGGAGAGCATCGCATGAGACTGTCGCGGCGGGAGGCACTCCTCGGGGCGGCGGCGCTGGCGCTGTTCAAGCGCGCGGCTGCTCCCGCGGCAGCCTCCGGTGCCGCCTCCGGCGCGGCGCTCAGGCAGTGGTACAGGCTCGTCCTGCGCCTCGTCCGGCACACCGCCACCTATTCGCCGCCGGTGGCGAGCCGCGCCTTCGCCTATCTCGGCGTCGCCGCCTACGAGGCGGTGGCCTCGGGCTCGCCAGGTCTCGCCTCGCTCGCCGGGCAGCTCAACGGCCTGACCAGCCTTCCCGTCCGCCCGGCGGGCGCTGCCCATGACGACGCGGTGATCGTCCATTGCGTGCTCGCCTCCGCCGTCAAGGCCTTCTTCGGCAATACCGGCCCCACCGGGCAGCGCGTGCTCACGGCGAGCGAGAAGAAGCTGAAGGCGGAGGCCGCACGCGGCGTTCCGGCGGAGGTCACCGCACAGAGCATCGCCTATGCGGAGGCGCTCAGCGCGGCGATCCTCGCCTGGTCGGAAGGCGATGGCGGCGCGGTGATCGAGAACATGGGATTTCCCATGGACTATCCGCTGACGCCCGGCCCCGCGCGCTGGGTGCCGACGAGCGCCATCCGCCAGCAGCAGGCGCCGCTTCTTCCCGGCTGGGGCAGGAACCGCAGCTTCGCCATGCCGAGCGGTTCGGCCTGCCCGGTGCCGCCGCCGCCCGCCTACAGCGAAGAGCCCTCCTCCGCCTTCTACCGCGAGGCGCTCGAGGTGCGCGAGGCCGTGCTGAAGCTCACCCCCGAGCAGGAGGAGATCGCGCGGTTCTGGTCGGACGACCCGATGCTCTCGCCCACGCCGGGAGGCCACTGGATCGCGATCGCGCTCGACCTCCTCGAAGCGGAGAAGGCCGATCTCGCGCGCACGTCCGAGGTGCTGATGCGGCTCGGCGTCGCCGTGGCGGACGCCTTCATCGCATGCTGGAACAGCAAGTTCGAGCATGACCTGCTGCGGCCGGTGACCTACATCCGCCGCGTGATCGACCCCGCATGGGAGCCGCTCCTCATCACCCCGCCCTTCCCGGAATACCCGAGCGGGCACAGCACGCAGTCCGGTGCCGCGGCAGCGGTGCTCGGCGCGGCCTTCGGGGAGACCTTCGCCTTCACCGACCGCACGCATGTGCGCGACGGGCTGAAGCCGCGCCGCTTCGCGAGCTTCGCGGCGGCGGCCGAAGAGGCCGGCATCTCACGGCTCTACGGCGGCATCCACTTCCGTTCCGCCATCGTGCGCGGCCTCGAGCAGGGCCGCTGCGTGGCGGCGCATGCGCTGAAGCTGCGCAGCCGGGGAGCGACATGAAAATTCTCCTGTCCACTCTCGCGGCACTGGGGCTCACGCTGCCCGCCGCCGCAGCACCGGTCACGCCGCGCTTCGTGGAGGAAACGGCAAGCGCCGGCATCGACAGCGTCTATGCCGGGGAATGGCAATACATGGTGGGCGGCGGGGCCGCCGTGTTCGATTGCAACGGCGACGGCTTCGAAGACGTGCTGATCGCCGGAGGGGAGAATCCCGCCACCTTCTATGTGAACCGCAGCGCGCGCGGCGGGCCCCTTTCCTTCGCCAGGCGTGAGAGCGGGCTCGAGTTCGGCGCCGTGACCGGCGCCTACCCGCTCGATATCGACGGCGACGGCAGAATGGACCTCGTCGTCCTGCGCGTCGGCGAGAACATCGTGATGCGCGGGGAAGGCGATTGCCGCTTCACGCGCGCCAACGAGGCCTGGGGCTTCGATGGCGGCGACGGCTGGTCCACCGCATTTGCCGCGACCTGGGAAGAGGGGCAGCACTGGCCCACCCTCGCCATCGGCAACTACATCGACCGCAACGAGGAGCTCGAGCCCTGGGGCTCCTGCACGGCGAACTGGCTGCACCGGCCTGAGGCGGGGGAGAAGGGGTTCGCGCCGCCTGTGACGCTGGCACCCAGTCACTGTCCGCTTTCCATGCTGTTCACCGACTGGAGCAACTCGGGCGAGGCCGATCTCCGCGTCTCGAACGACCGCGAATACTACGAGGGCGGGCAGGAGCAGATGTGGCGGATCTCGCCCGGCAAGCCGCCGGCGCTCTACACCAGGGAGGAAGGCTGGCGATATCTCCGGATCTGGGGCATGGGCCTCGCGGGCCACGACCTCGACGGCGACGGCTACCAGGAATATTTCCTCACGAGCATGGCCGACAACAAGCTGCAGACGCTGGCGAAGCCGCCGAAGGACGCCTCGCGCCCCCGCCCCGACTACAAGGACATCGCCTTCGCCAAGGGCGTGACCGCGCACCGGCCCTTCATGGGAGAGGACCTCAAGCCCTCGACGGCCTGGCACACGGAGTTCGAGGACGTGAACAACGACGGCCGCGCCGATCTCTTCATCGCCAAGGGCAATGTGGACGAGATGCCGGACTTCGCCATCGCCGACCCCAACAACCTCCTCGTCCAGCAAGAGGACGGCCGCTTCGCCGAGGGGGCGGACCAGGCGGGGGTGGCCAGCACGCGGATGTCGCGCGGCGGAGCGCTCGCCGATTTCAACCTCGACGGCCGCGTGGACCTGCTCGTCGTGAACCGGCGCGAGACGGCGCAGGTCTGGCGCAACGTGACGGAGCCAGCCGGGAACTGGCTCATGCTGCGGCTCGCCGCCGGGGCTCCCAACGCGGACGCCGTCGGCGCCTTCATCGAGGTGAAGGCGGGCGGCCGGGCGGAGCGACGCGAGATCACCGCCGGCGGAGGCCATGTCTCGGGGCAGATGGGCTGGGTGCATTTCGGGCTGGGCGAGGCTCCGGAGGCGCAGGTCCGCGTGCGCTGGCCGGGCGGCGGCTGGAGCAAGCCGCTCGGCGTGAAGGCCAATGGCTTCGTGCTGGTCAGGCCCGGCGTTTCGGCGGTGGAGAGCTGGGCGCCGCCACGCTGAAGGTCGTTCACGGGAAGCTGATGCCCGGTGGAGGCGCCGTGATTTCCTTTTGCGGGGAACACGCTTAAGACGAGCGGCAGAGACGGAGAGCCCCGAGACATGCCTTTCGCCATAACCCGCCGCAGCCTTCTTGGCCTGATCGGCCTCGCGCCGTTCCGGACGGCGGCAAGGGCCGAAGGGGCGTGGCAGGCGATCATGAAGGAGGCGCGCGGCCAGGCCGTCTACTTCAACGCCTGGGCGGGCTCGCCGCAGGTCAACGGCTACATCGCCTGGGCCGCGGACGTGCTGAAGGCGCGCCACGGCATCACGCTCATTCACGTGAAGCTTGCCGACACCGCGGAAGCGGTGCGCAGGGTGCGCGAGGAGGTGAGGGCGGCAAGCCCCGGCAGCGCCGACCTCATCTGGATCAACGGCGAGAACTTCCGGGCGATGAAGCAGGAGAAGCTGCTCTTCGGGCCCTTCGCCGAAACCCTGCCCAACTTCGCGCTCGTCGACACCGCGGGAAAGCCGACGACGCGGATCGACTTCGCGGAGCCGACCGAAGGCCTCGAATCGCCCTGGGGCATGGCGCAGCTCACATTCTTCGGCGATGGCGCGAGGCTCGGGGCGCCGCCCCTCTCCATGCCGGCGCTGCTCGGCTTCGCGCGCGACAATCCCGGCCGCTGCAGCTATCCGGCACCGCCGGACTTCCACGGCACTACCTTCGTGAAGCAGGTGCTGGCCGAGACGATCCGCGAGCCGTCGCTGCTGCGCCTGAGCATCGGCAAGGCTGAGTTCGCGGACGCCGCGAAGCCGCTCTTCGATTTCCTCGATGCGCTCCACCCGCACCTCTGGCGCGAAGGGCGGCAGTTCCCGCTGTCGCAAGCGCAGCTCACCCAGATGCTGGCCGACGGGGAGGTGGAGGTGGGGATCACCTTCAACCCGAACGAGCCCGCCAATCTCGTCGCGGCGGGGACGCTGCCCCGGACGACCATCGCCTGGCAGCATGCCGGCGGCACCATCGGCAATACGCATTTCCTCGCCATCCCCGTCAATGCGCGGGCGAAGGCCGCGGCACAGGTTGCCGCCGATTTCCTGCTCTCGCCCGAGGCGCAGGCGCGCAAGGCCGATCTCGCCATCTGGGGCGATCCCACCGTGCTCGACCTCGCGAAGCTCACGGCCGAGGAGCGGGCGCTGTTCGGAAGCGGCGATGCGCCGGGGGCGGTGCGCCATCCCGCACCGGCCATACCAGAGCCGCACGGCAGCTGGGTTTCCCTCATCGAGGCGGCATGGCTCGAACGCTACGGCGCATGAGGAGGAGCCTGGGCGCGCTGCCGCTCGCCGTGCTGTGGGGCGGGCCTGTGGTGCTGGCCCTGCCCTTCCTGATCCTGCCCGCGCTCGACGGGGAAGCCTGGCAGCTGCTCCTTGCGCACCCGCAGCTCGCTCCCGGCCTCGCGCTGTCGCTCGCCACGGGTGCGGCCGCGACGCTGCTGGCGCTCGCTGCATCGCTCCTCCTGCTGGCCGGGCTCCATGGCTCCGGCGCCCGGCGCAGCTTCGAGGCCGCTTCCGCGGCAGGCCTGGCGCTGCCGCATCTCGCCTTCGCCATCGGAGCGGGCTTCCTCATCATGCCCTCGGGGCTTTTGGCACGGATTTTCGTGGGCGGGGGAGAACCCCCCTCGTGGATCAGCGTGCAGGACCCGTGGGGCCTGTCGCTCACCCTCGGCCTCGCCCTGAAGGAGATTCCCTTCCTCACCACGGCGGCCTTCGCCACACTGAAGCGCGGGGAGCATGCAGGCGCGCTCGAGGCCCAGTGCCGCGCAGCCCGGAGCCTCGGCCACGGGCCGGGCTCGGCCTTCCTGCGCGTGGTGCTGCCGCAGCTTCTCAGGCAATTGCGCTGGCCCATCCTCGCCGTCTTCACCTATGGCGCGACGGTCGTCGACATGGCGCTGGTGCTCGGCCCCACCCAGCCGCCGACGATGTCCGTGGTGATCTGGCATGCGCTCAACGATGCGGAGCCGGCGCAGAACCGCATGGGGCTTGTCGGCGCGCTGCTTCTCACCGCTGCGCTCGCCCTCGCAGCCGGTGCGGCGGCGGCGATGCTGGCCGCGCTGCGCCGGCCGCTGCGGCGCTTCCTCACCGGCGGGCCTTCGGCTCTCGGCCTGCCGCGCCGGCAGGCCATGTCTCTCGGCCTGGCGCTTGCCGCCGTATTCGCGCTCTCGGTCGTGATGCTGCTCATGCTCTCGGTTGCGCCGCGCTGGCCCTATCCGGCGCTGCTGCCCCCGGGCTTCAGCGGCGCAGCGTGGGAGACGCTCGCGGCCTCGCCGAACCCGCTGTGGCTCAGCCTCGGGCTGGGGCTGGCGACATCGACTTCAGCCATCGTCATTGCCATCCTGTGGTTCGAGACGCAGCCGCCCGCGCGGGACCGCTGGGTGGTGGGGCTGGCGCTCGCCTCGCTGGCGCTGCCGCAACTCGCGCTCGCCGCCGGGCAATACCGGCTGCTCCTCGGCCTCCATCTCAGCGGCACCCTGGCGGGCCTGTTCCTCGCTCATCTGACGCCGGCGGCGGCCTATGTGGTGCTCGTGCTCTCGGGCCCCTATCGCGGCTTCGACATGCGCTACATGGCAGCGGCGCGGGCGCTTTCCGCCTCTAGCCTGAGGGCCTGGCTCAGCGTCAAGGCGCCGCTCCTCAAGGCGCCGCTCCTCACCGCGGGGGCCATCGGATTCGCGGTGTCGATGGCGCAATTCGTGCCCGCGCAGCTCGTGGCCGCCGGGCGCCATTCCACGGTGCCGATGGAGGCGGTGACCTTGTCGGCGGGAGGTTCGCGGCCGCTCACCGCCGCCTTTGCGCTGGCGCTTGCCGCGCCGCCGCTCGCAGCCTTCCTCCTCGCCGCACTGCTGGGGAAGCCCAGATGGCGCTGAGGCTCGAGGCCGTGTCGATCGCGCGCGACGGGCACACGCTCATCGCGCCCTTCTCGCTCGCCATCGCGCCCGGCGAGATCGTAACGCTGATGGGGCGGAGCGGGGCGGGAAAGTCGACGCTCCTCTCCTTCATCGCGGGCGACATCGACGAGGCCTTCGTGGCCTCGGGCTCCGTCTTCCTCGATGGCGAGCGGCTGGACGGGCTGCTCCCCGAAAGGCGCCGGATCGGCAGGCTGTTCCAGGACGACCTGCTGTTTCCCCACCTCACCGTCGGCGAGAACCTGCTCTTCGGCATGGCCCCCGGGCCACGGGCGGAACGGCTGAAGCGCGTGGACGAGGCGCTCGCCGCGGCGGAACTCGGCGGCATGGCGGAGAGGCCCCCCGCCACGCTCTCGGGCGGGCAGCGCGCGCGCGTGGCGCTGCTGCGCGCCCTTCTCGCCGAGCCTCGCGCCATGCTGCTCGACGAGCCCTTCAACAAGCTCGACCAGGAACTTCGCGCCGCGATGCGCGGCTTCGTGTTCGGCCACATCGTGGAGCGCAACATTCCCTGCCTGATGGTGACGCATGATGCGGCGGACGTGCCCGAGGGCGGGCGCGTGCTGCTGATCGAGAACGGCGAGGTGCGGCATGCTTGACCGGATGGCGCTGAAGCTCTTCCGGCCACTCATCGAGCGCGCGGCGCAGAACCTCGCCGCGCGCGGGCTGACGGCGGACCAGGCGAGCTTCATCGGCTTCGCCTTCGGTATGCTTGCGGCGCTTCTCATCGCGCTCGGCGAGCCATGGGCCGCGATCCTTCCGCTGCTGGCCAACCGCGCCCTCGACGGCGTCGACGGAGCGCTGGCGCGGCTCACGCGGGCCAGCGAGCGCGGCGCCTTCCTCGACATCTCGCTCGACTTCGTGTTCTACGGCGCCGTGCCGCTCGCCTTCGCGCTCGCCGCGCCGCAAGACAATGCGCTCGCCGCCTCCGTGCTGCTCGCGGCTTTTCTCGGCACCGGCACGAGCTTCCTCGCCTTCGCCATCATCGCCGAGAAGCGGGGATTGAGGAGCACGGCCTATCCGAACAAGTCTTTCTACTACCTGGGCGGGCTCACCGAGGGCACGGAGACCGTGTTGTGCTTCCTTGCCATGTGCCTGTGGCCGCAGCATTTCGCCCTGATCGCGCTCGTCTATGCGGCGATGTGCGCGGTGACGGTGGTGACGCGCCTCATCGCCGGCTGGAAGATGTTCGGCGGCGCTCGCTCATGAAGCTCGCCGCCACGGCAGCGAGCACCAGGAGAAGCGCTCCCGCGTCGCTCCAGGTCACCGGCTGGGACAGCACCAGCGCGATCAGGGCGGTGGAGGCCACCGGCTCCATGAAGCTCATGGAGGCGAGCAGCACGGGATCGCCATAGCGGGTGGCGACATCCCAGAGGTGGTTGGCGAGCCCGACCGTCAGCATTCCGACGACCGCCAGCCGCAGGAACTCGCCCGGCGGTGGAAGGCTGAGGCCCTCGAGGGTGAGCGCCAGCACCCAGGCGACGAGACAGGAGAGTGCCGCGAAGTGCAGCATGGCATCGCGCGGGCCTGGCGGCACCCTGGTCCTCAGCGCCGAGAGCGCCGCCCAGCACACGGCACCCAGAAGTGCGGGCAGCACCGCCCAGTCGACCGCAAGGCTCCGGCCCCTGGTGACGAGCAGCACGACGCCGGCGAAGCCCACGGCCATCGCCAGCCCGTCGAGCCAGCCGGGCCGCGCCACGCCGAAAACCGCGATGAAGAGCGCCATGAACACCGGCCAGGACAGGGCCGCGATGTTGACGGCGACGGGCTCGCCCCCGAGGCTCAGCGACACCACGTAAAGGATGTTGCTGCCGAAGAGGCCGATGAAGCCGAGCGCCAGCGTGGGCAGCGGCATGGGCAGCAGGCCGCGCAAGCCCTCGCCGCGCGCGAGGCGCCAGAGCAGCAGCGTCGCCACGGCGAAGCTGAAGACGATCGCCATGGAGAGGAAGGGGCCCGTCTCGCGCTCCGCGGCGAGCAGCACGCCGTAGACCGACCACGCGGCGATCGCCAGCGCCCCGAAGAAGGTTCCGCGGGCTCTCGTCACCATGTCTCAACCATCCGCAAAATAATCCCCTCCCTCCCCGGAAAATTCTTGAATCGACTCGCGAAGTGAATCATATACCGCGCGCCCAGAGTCGCACGTGCCTCAAGGATTTCCCCAAAGCAACGACGGTGCGGGCTTTTTGGTCTCTGCCGGCTCCTCCAAAGGCCGGGGTTACTGAGAGGCACCACTATCCTTGCCCCATGTGCGACCGGGGTTTCCCGGTCAAGCCAAGGCGAAACGTCAGTACGAGCCAGCATTTCCACGTCTCCAAAGCGTGGGGAGGTTGTCATCCTACCGGCGAAGGCAACGCATACTTGTTTTCCGGGAGAACCCAGATGGCCGCAACCGCCCGCATCCGCGACTTCCTGCGCGACCGACGCCCCGAAGGCCCCTGCCTCGTCGTCGATCTCGAGGTCATCGCCGAGAACTACCGCGCCTTCACGCGCAGCATGCCCGACACGCGCATCTTCTACGCGGTGAAGGCCAATCCTGCACCCGAGATCCTGAAGCTGCTGGCCTCCATGGGCTCCTGCTTCGACACCGCCTCGGTGCCGGAAATCGAGATGGCTCTCGCCGCGGGCGCCACTCCTGAGCGGATCTCCTTCGGCAACACCATCAAGAAGGAGCGCGACATCGCGCGCGCCCATGCCCTCGGCGTCTCGCTCTATGCGGTCGATTCGGAGGAAGAGGTGGAGAAGGTCGCGCGCGCCGCGCCGGGTGCTCGTGTGTTCTGCCGCATCCTCACGGACGGGGCAGGTGCCGAGTGGCCGCTGTCGCGCAAGTTCGGCTGCGAGCCCGCGATGGCGGTGGAGGTGCTGATGCGCGCCCGCTCGCTTGGCCTCGAGGCCTATGGCATCTCCTTTCACGTCGGCTCGCAGCAGACGAGGCTCGAGGCGTGGGACTCGGCCCTGGCCGAATCGAAGGCGATCTTCGACCGGATGCAGGCCCGCGGCATCACGCTGAAGATGGTGAATCTCGGCGGCGGCTTTCCCACCCGCTACCTCAAGGAGGTGCCGGGCACCGGCGCCTATGCCAACGCCATCCACGATGCGCTGACGAAGCATTTCGGCAACGCGATCCCCGAGACGATCATCGAGCCGGGCCGCGGCATGGTGGGCAATGCGGGTGTCGTCAAGGCGGAGGTGGTGCTGATCTCGAAGAAGCACGCCAACGACAACCACCGCTGGGTCTATCTCGACATCGGCAAGTTCGGCGGCCTCGCCGAGACGATGGACGAGGCGATCCGCTACCCGATCGTGACGGCGAAGGATGCCGACGCCAAGGCACCCTGCGTCGTGGCCGGCCCCACCTGCGACTCGGCCGACGTACTCTACGAGAAGGTGCCTTACGAGCTTCCCGTCACGCTCACGGTGGGCGACGAGGTGCTGATCGAGGCCACGGGCGCCTACACGACGACCTATGCCTCGGTGGCCTTCAACGGCTTCTCGCCGCTCAAGGCCTACGTCATCTGACAATTCCGTCGCCCCCGGCTCTTCGCGCCGGGGGACCAACCCCGCTCTTTGGTTTCCGGCGCGCTCCGCCGGGATGACAGGAAGGCTGTTGCCATGCTCACCATCCGCTCCGAAACCGTCACGGACGCTGCCGCGCGCGAGCGGCTGCTCGACCGCGCCTTCGGCAAGACCCGCCGCCGCAAGACCTCCGAGCGCCTGCGGGAGGGCCGCCTGCCGGCGGAAGGCCTCGCTTTCGCGGCTGTGGACGGCAAGGGCCGGCTCGTCGGCACGCTCCGCCTGTGGGACGTGCTCGCCGGCTCGGCGGGGCCGGCGCTGCTGCTGGGGCCGCTCGCCGTCGACTGCCGCCACCAGGGCAAGGGCATCGGCGCGGCGCTCAGGCAGCGCGCGCTCGCCGAGGTCCGCGCGCGCGGCCATGGCGCCGTCATCCTCGTCGGCGATGCGCCTTATTACGCGCGCTTCGGCTTCGATCATGCGCCCGTGGCGGACCTGCACCTGCCGGGCCCCGTCGAGCGTCATCGCTTCCTCGGCCTCGAGCTCGTCCCCGGTGCCCTCGACGGGGCGGAGGGGCTGGTCGCCGGCTGCGGCGCACGCGCGGCAGAGAGGCAGGCCGCCGCCGCTTAAGGCCCGGCTTCCTTCCAGCCCTTCGCCCTGCGGAGAGCTTCGGCGAAGCGGGAACGGGCGGCCTTGCCCCAACCCGCCGTGGGCTCGATCGCGGTGCGCGGCGCAGGGAGGGGCGGAAGCCGCTCCTCGGCGCCCGCAAGCCCCAGCATCGCCATGCGGGCTGCGCCGAGGCCGGTGAGCTCGCCCGTCGAGGGAACGATCACGCGGCGCTCCAGCACATTGGCGAGGAACGAGAGGAAGTAGGCGTTGCGCGACATGCCGCCGTCGACGGAGATCGTCGCGCCGAGCGGCGCCAGCTCCGCCATGGCAGCGACGACCTCGGCGGCGCGGAGCGCGATCCCCTCCAGCATGCTCTGCATCATGTCCTGCCGGGTGGTGTCGAGGCCGAGGCCGATCCACAGGCCCGCGGCACTGCGGTCCCAGTGCGGGCAGCCGAGGCCGGAGAGGGCCGGCACGAAAGCGAGCTCACGCAGGATGGCGGGCCGGGATGCAAAGCCATCGATCTCGCCGAAGCCTGAGAACAGGCCGAGCTGCCGCGCCCAGTTCACGGCGGAGGCGGCATTGTAGACACCGCCCTCGACGGCGAAGACCGCAGGACCATCGCCCAGCTTCCAGGCGAGCGTCGGCAGGATGCCGAAGCGGCTGCCGTCGAGGCGCTGCCCGCCGGTGAGCGCCAGGGCGAAGGCGCCGGTGCCGAAGGTGATCTTGGCGTCGCCAGGCCTGGCGCAGCCATGGCCGAAGAGTGCGGCCTGCTGGTCGACGAGGCTCGCCGTCACCGGCACGCCGCCGGCCTCGCCGAACTCCCCCGCACTCGGGCGGATCTCGGGGAGGCATTCGACCGGCACGCCGAAGAGCTCGCAGAGCCCAGGGTCCCAGGAGAGGCTGTCGAGCGACATGAGGCTTGTCCGCGAGGCGGTCGTCACGTCGGTCGAGAAGCGGCCGGTGAGGCGGGCGAGGAAGAAGGCATCGCTGGTGCCGAGCCGCAGCCTCCTCTGCCTCAGCAGTCCGCGGGCTTCGGCCACGTTGTCGAGCAGCCAGCGGAGCTTGCTTGCCGAGAAATAGGGATCGAGCGGCAGGCCGGCGATGCGCAGCGTCAGGTCTTCCGAGCCATCCGCCTTCAGCTTCTCCGTGAAGCCGCGCGTGCGGTCGTCCTGCCAGACGATGGCGTTGTGGATGGGGCGGCCCGTGGCGGCGTCCCAGGCGATCACGGTCTCACCCTGGTTGTCGAGGCCGATGCAGCCCGCTCCGGGTGCTGCCGCAATCGCTCCTGCGACATGCGCAAAGAGTTCCTCGGGGTCATGTTCCACCCAGCCCGGGCGGGGATAGATCTGGCGGTGCTCGAAGCTCGCGCCCGCAGCGAGTGTTCCGTCCTCGCCGAGGATCACGGACTTGGTGCCGGTCGTTCCCTGGTCGATGCCGAGCGCTTTCATGACAGGCTCGCGAGGATCAGGTCCGCCGCGTCCCGGCCGTCGCGCCAGCACTGGCCCGAGGTCTTGAGCGGCGCATTGACGTTCCCGGCGGTGAAGACATTGGGCCCTTGGGCGAAGACCGCGCGCTCGGGCACGAAGCGGCCGGTGACGATCACCCCGTCGCAGGCGATGCGGCTGCGGCGTCCCGCGGTTTCGATCTCGACCGCCTCGACCGAATGTGTGCCGATGATTTTGGTGACGCGGCTCGAAAGCAGGACGGGAACGCCATAGACGAGGCGGGCGACGAGATCGCCCGGGCGCGGCGCGCTGATCCGTGGCCCCTCCTCGATCATGGCGACGGGCCTGATGCCGAGGTGCCGGCAGGTGAGGATGGCGGAGAAGGAGACGAGCTCGGTTCCGATGATCACCGGTTTCGAGAAGGGGCGGTGAGCGTGAAGATAGACATGCTGCTGCAGGGCGCCCGTGGTCATCACGCCGGCAGGCCGGCTGCCGCCGATGAAGCGCGCCGCACGCGGCGTCTCTCGCGTGCCGGTGGCGATGAGGATGCGCCGGGCGCGAATCTCGCCGAGGCCGCCGCGATCACGGATGCGCAGAACGCCATCGGCGCTCATGCCGAGCACCGTGGTTCCGGTGCGGATGTCGAGGCCCTCGACGCTGCGGCGGAGTTCTTCGGCAAAGCGCGGCCCGCTCCAGATGCGGCGGTGGCTCTGCCAGCCGAAACCGACATGGCCGCAATGGCGCGGGATGCCGCCCGCCACGGGCTCGCGCTCGATCACCGTCAGCGAGGACATGCCGCGCGCCGCCAGCCGCCGTGCCGCCGAGAGGCCGGCCGGGCCGCCGCCGATGATGACGACGTCACGCTGCTCCATCATGGGTCTCCCGCATCATCGCCAGCACATGGGCCGAGCAGTAGAAGCCCTGGCAGCGCCCCATCATCGCCCGCGTCCGGCGCCTGAGGCCTCCCGCATCGCCGGCCGGCAACGGGCCGGAGAGCGCCGACGCCACCTCTTCGCGCGTCACCAGCTCGCAGTGGCAGACCACCTCGCCGCCTGCCATGTAGGGGCGGGGCAGGTGCTCGGCGAGGTTCGCGACCGGCGTCCACACCGGAGCGGGGGCTGCCGGAAGCGATCCGAAATGCGCGGCATAGAGGCCTTCGACGTGGCGGGCGATCCCCAGCGCCGCAGTGAGACCCGTCGAGCGGATGCCGGCGACGGTGATCCAGTTGCGCTCCGCCAGCGCCCCGATCACGTAGTCCTTGCGCTCTGAGGCGGGCCTCAGCCCGGCATAGATGGCGTTGACGCCCACGCCTTCCAGGGCGGGAAGGATTTCCAGGGCGCGGCTGCGCAGCCGAAAGAGAGGTTCGCCACCACCGGCAGCAATCTCCCACTCCTCCCCACCCCCCTC
>NZ_JBKBKI010000030.1:0-50577 GCF_046294715.1 Aestuariivirga sp.
CGACTGCGGCGGCCATTGCGGAGCCGCCGCTGCGGCCGAGCAACGTGGCATAAGGAATGCCGCGCGGGCTGGCGTGGAGTTCGGACTTGGATTCCGCAGCACCCACGAAGCCCACGGGAAAGCCGGCGATGGCGGCGGGCCGTGCGGCGCCCTCGTCGATCAGCTCCAAAACGGCGAAGAGTGCCGTCGGCGCGTTGCCGATCACCACGACGGCGCCCTCGAGATGGTCGCGCCAGAGTTCGACGGCGGCGGCCGAGCGGGTGTTGCCCGTGGCAAGGCCGATCTCGCGTGCCCGGGGATGGTTCAGCGTGCAGATGACGTCAAGGTTCTTGCCGATGATGCCGTGGCGAACCATCTCGGCATCGACGAGCACCGGCTTGCCCCGGGCGAGGGCAGCCTGTGCGCTCTCGACGAATTCCGGCGAGATGCGGAGATCCGCCGCGACCTCCGGCATGCCGCAGGCATGGACGATGCGGGCGGCGACGGCCTCGGCGTTTTGCGGAAGGTGCGAGAAATCCGCTTCGGCACGGATGATTTCGAAGGAGCGCCGATAGATGGCGGCAGGATCTCGCAGGTAGGGCGTCACGTCTTCAGCATGCTCTTCGGCCCCAGCGGATGATCCGCGTGGGGGTAGGGGGCGTGGGTGTGCGGATGCCCGTGATCGTGTCCGTGATCGTGGCCGTGATCGTGACCGTGAGGATGGTGGTGATCCCCGGGACCGTGAGGATGGTGGTGATCCCCGGGACCGTGATGATGGTGGTGGGGCTGGCCGGCGAGGACCTTGCCGGGATCGATGGCGAGCACCGCATCCTTCTGCTTTCCCGGCATGGTCTTGCACATGGAGTTGCAGGTGCCGTCGCAATACGCGCAGTCCTCCGCCGTGCCAATTCCCTCGACGTGGTGGTGGTGGCTTTCCTGAACGGCACCCACTTCGGCCTCGAAGCCCAGAACCTGGGTGCGGTACTTGCACATCTGGCAGTTCATGGCGACGTCGCCTGTGAGGATCTGCCCGATGCGTTCCTCGAAGGTGGCGATGACCTGCGGATGATCGTTGAGATAGGGCGCCTTGACGAACTCGATCGCCGGATGTTTCGCGGCAACCTCGTCCGTTGCGGAATAGATGCGCTCGACGAGGATTCCGGTGAACAGGAAATAGGGAAAGACGATGATGCGGCGGTAACCGAGCCTCGCCGCGTGATCGAGCGCGGGAGCCACCAGTGGGAAGGTGACGCCGGAGTAGGCCGTTTCCGCCCAGCCGAAGCCGAAACCTTCCCAGAGGAGGCGCGTGACCTTCGAGACGTTCGAATTGGCGTCGGGGTCGGAGGCGCCCCGGCCCACGACGACGAGCAGCGTCTCGTGCTTCGGCACGCCTGGCCCCGCGGCGTCGAGCGCCTCCTGCACGCGATCGGCTGCGGCGCGCATCATCTTGGGATCGATGCCGAGCTCCTTGCCATAGTCGATGCGGAGGCCGTTGGCGGCGGCATAGGTGTTGAGCACCGAGGGGATGTCATTCTTGGCGTGGCCGGCGGCAAACAGCATGCCGGGCACCGCCAGCACGCGGGTGACGCCCTGGTCCTTCAAGGTGTCGAGGCCGGTGCGGATGATGGGCGTGGCGAATTCGAGATAGCCGTATTCGACGGGATATTGCGGCAGGCGGCGCTTCAGGTGCTCCGCCAGCACGGCGAACTCCTTCACGGCATCCTTGTCGCGGCTGCCGTGGCCGCACAGCATCACACCGAGTTTTTCCGTCATTTCTCCTGCCTTCCCCGCCCGTGATGCGCCCCCGGGGCGAGCCCGGTCCGGAAGGCAGCTCCGGCATTGGCCCCCGAATTGGGTCGGCCGCACCGGAATGTGCTTTCAGTCCCGTCTCAGGGGACGCTGCGGAGCGCCGTTCTAGCTCCGGGAGGGGCCGGTCACAAGCCCGTTTGCGGCGTTCCGGCGCCGGTTCCGTCCTCGCCCAGACGATCGAAGGGGGCGTCGAGAGTCCACCTGAGGCCGGACCGGCGGAATTCGAGGGTCACCTTGCCGCCGAAGGCGTCCTCGACCACTCTCGTCAAGACGATCGTACCAAATCCGCTGCGCTCCGGCGGGGAAACGGCCGGTCCGTTCTCCTCCAGCCACTCCAGAGAAAACATCTCCCGGCCACCATCCTGCTGCAGTTTCCAGGCGATCGACACGCTGCCCTCCTCGCCCGACAGGGCGCCATATTTAACGGCATTCGTCGTCAGTTCGTGCATCGCCATTCCCAGCGTCTGGGCGCCGAGCGGCGTCAGACGGAGGGGCAGGCCATGCACGGCGATCCTGCTGCCGAGCAGCTCGCTCACATGGGAGAGCTGCGAGAGTACAAGGTCCGTCATCAGAATGCCGCGCCAGCCATTGTGGACGAGAAGATCATGGCTCGCGGCGAGACCGCGAAGCCGCTCGGAGAAATTCCTCACGAAGGACTTCGGCTCGTTCACCATCGCCGTCTGGTGGGCGACGGCCTGAACCACCGACAGCAGGTTCTTGGAGCGGTGGTTCACCTCGCGCATGAGGAGCTGGATCTGTTCCTCGCGCCGCATGCGATCGGTGATGTCGGCGGCGACGCCTGTTATGCGTTCGACGGCACCCGTCTCGTCCATGCCGACATGAGACCGGTTGATGATCCAGCGGATTTCGCCATCCTTTCTGATGATGCGGTACTCGTGCTCGAAGACCGTCCTCTGTTCGATGGCCTGCTTGCTCTTCTGCCACAGCTCCTCCCGGTCGGCCGGGTGAACGAGGGTGGAAAAGCTCTCGACGGTGGGCGTGAAGGTCGCGGGATCGACACCGTAGAGCGTGTAGGTTTCGGGCGACCACCAGACGCTCTCCTCGCCGATCCGCCATTCGTAGACACCAAGCTGGCCGACGAGAAGGGCGACGTTCAGGCGCTCGCGCTCGCGTGTCAGCGATTGGACGGCGGCCGCCAGATCCTCCTCGATCCTCTTTCTTTCCGAGATGTCGAGATCCACTCCGTAAATCCAGCGGCCTTCCGGCTCGTGCGGCCCGGCGATCGAACGCCGTTCCATCCATGCCCAGCTTCCGTCATCCCGAAGCAGCTTCACCTGTATGGCGAACTTCGTACCGGGTTCGGCCGAGCGCTCCGCCGCGCGCACGTCAGCGAGGAGCTGCTGATGATCCGGGTGAACGCGGGCGAAGAAATCCTCCAGCGAGGGATATCGCGACCCGCTCTCGAGCTTCAGCAGCCTCGCTATCCGCGGCGACCATTTCAGTTCAAGTGCAGCGGTGTTGTAACGCCACGGAACCGCATCGACGCCATCGAGCGTCACTTCCAGGGAGGACAGAGCCTCCGTCAAGGCGCTTTCCGCCGCCTTCCGGCTGGTGATGTCGGTGATGGTGCCGAGCAGGCGTACCGGCTTGCCGCCCTCGTAGATCATTCTCCCGTGCGACTCGATCCAGCGCACGGCGCCGGTCGGAAGCAGCAGGCGATGCTGGAGGTGCATCCTGCCGCCCGATGCCGGCTCGAAGAGGCGCCGCGCCGCTTCCTGCACCCATTCGGCATCTTCCGGATGAATGCGGGACACCCAGACCTCGTAGGTCACTTCCGCGCCGGGCGGCAATGCGAAAATCTCGCGCTGGCGATCCGACCAATAGACTTCACCTGTCGCCAGGTCCCATTCCCAGACTCCCAGGCTCGTCGCCTCGACGGCCGCTTCCAGCCGCGAGTGGGCGTGGGGCGCTTTCTCCATCACCGGCTCGGCGGGAGTGCGGCTGTTCTCGCGCATGCGACATCATCCTCAAGGGACACGCGTAGCAATGACAACCAGAGACCTGCCGCCAAAGGTTCCGAGCACTCTGGAGCATCATCGGCTTCCCGGTCAATGGTGCCGGCGGAGGAGCAGATGCCATGGCCATCATTTCGTGACATTGCGGTGCTATGAATTCATCCATACCGATATCCGAAGGTAGTTCACGCCAGCATCTCCCATTCCCGGCAACGGGGCTGTCAGCGGCCGAGCTCAGCGCTACCAAGTATCCAACAATGATTTGGAGTGAGCGCCATGGGTTTGTTCGAAACCGCAAGTGCGGCTGTCAAAGATACAATGAATCGAAGCGGAAGCCGGATCGTCACCGTCGATGTTCTTCTTCCCGAGCTTGAGAAGCGATACGATTCGCTGTCCCGCGATCAGATCACCGATGCCATTCTGCGGGCGATCGCGCTGCACGGCGGAGCTGCCGAATTTGCCGGAAATGCGGATTCACACGAAAGCACTGCCGTCTGAGGTCGAGAGCGGACGATGAGCATTCCCTCCCTGATGCCTTGAGTTGCAGACGACGGGGAGCGCTGCCAGCACTCTCGTCAAAGTAGCGTTCAGAAAGGCAAGCGGCCTTCAACGCATGGGGAAACCTTACGTAGCGGGTGGCCAGACCGGCAAATCGTGATAGCATGGCTGTTGCCGATCTGATCTTGGGAGCGGAGCGGCAGTGGTGTGGCGTCAGAATCCCCCGGTCCTGCGCCACACCATTCCGGCAGGGCAGCAAGACGAGGCCCACCCGCGCCGTCAGAACTCGATTCCGGCCTGCGCCTTCACGCCTGATCGGAAGGGGTGCTTCACCTGTTCCATTTCCGTCACGAGATCGGCAAGCTCGATCAGCTCATCCTTGGCGTTGCGGCCCGTGACGATCACATGCTTTCCGGCCGGCCTGTTCCCGAGAACCTCGAGCACCTCGGCGAGAGGCAGATAGTCGTAGCGCAGCACGATGTTGAGTTCGTCGAGCAGCACCATCTTGTAGGAGGGGTCGGCGATCATCTTCTTCGCCTCCTCCCAGGCGGCGCGGGAATGGGCGATGTCCCGCTCGCGGTCCTGGGTTTCCCAGGTGAAGCCTTCGCCCATAGCCTTGATGGTGACGAGATCGGGAAACTTCTCCAGCACTGTTCGCTCGCCCGTGGACCAGGCGCCTTTCACGAACTGGATGACACCCGATTTCATGCCGTGACCCACGCAGCGGAAGATCATGCCGAAGGCTGCCGTGGATTTGCCCTTGCCCTTGCCGGTGTGGACGATGAGCAGGCCCTTCTCGATGGTCTTGCCCGCCATGATCTTGTCGCGCGCGGCCTTCTTCTTCGCCATCTTCTCGTGATGGCGGGCGTTGTCGTGGTCCGGCGTTTCGTCTGTCATCTGGTCAGTTCCTCGAGAAGATGATGGGCAGAGTTGAGGCGCGGCGTCCAGAGCCCCCTGGCGGCGGCCTCGCGGAAGCGCTCCGCAATCTCCTTCAGCGCAGCTGGATTGTTGTCGCGGATGAAGCCGCGGGTGGGATCGTCGGCAATGAAGGCGTCGAAGGCCAGATCGAAATGATGCGAGCGCACCGCCCCGGTGGTGGCGGCGAAGGCGAACATGTAGTCGACCGTGGCAGCGATCTCGAAGGCGCCCTTGTAGCCGTGGCGCCTGACGCCGGCGATCCATTTCGGATTGACGACGCGTGCGCGCACGACGCGGCCCACCTCTTCCTCGAGCGTGCGGATCACCGGACGCTCGGGCCGGGAATGGTCGTTGTGGTAGACCCGCGGGCGCTTGCCCGATGCCTGTTCCACAGCCGCCGTCATGCCGCCCTCGAACTGGTAATAATCATCCGAGTCCAGAAGATCGTGCTCGCGGTTGTCCTGGTTGTGGACCACGGCCTCGATGCGCCGGAGACGTTCGGTGAAGGCCTTCTCATCGCTCAATCCCTGCGCCTTGGCTCCATATGCGTAGGCACCCCAGGTAACGTAGGCCGCGGCGAGGTCGGCGCGCTCGGTCCAGATCTTCTCGTCGATCAGTGCCTGGAGGCCCGCGCCATAGGCCCCGGGCTTCGAGCCGAAGATGCGGTGGCCCGCCATCAGCCGCGCGTCTTCGCTGGCGATGCCGGCGGCGGCAAGTGCTTTCGCTTCCGCTCTCATGCGGGCGGCGATCGGGTTGTCCTCCTCGTCTTCCTCCAGCGCGCCCACGGCGCGGAACGCCTTGTCCAGCAATTCGATCTGGGCGGGGAAGGCGTCGCGGAAGAAGCCGGAGATGCGGAGCGTGACGTCGACGCGGGGGCGGCCGAGCTTCGCCAGGGGCACGATCTCGAAACCGGTGACGCGCCAGCTCGACGGTTCCCACACGGGCCTGGCGCCGATCAGGGCAAGCGCCTGGGCGATGTCGTCGCCGCCCGTCCTCATGTTGGAGGTGCCCCAGGCGGAGAGCCCGAGCGCTCGCGGATAGGTGCCGGTGTCCTGGAAATGGCGCAGCAGGAGATCTTCGGCGGATTTCTGGCCAAGGTTCCAGGCGGTGGGCGTCGGCACCGTGCGGTTGTCGATGGAATAGAAGTTCCGCCCGGTGGGCAGCACGTCCAGCCGGCCGCGGGTTGGCGCGCCGGAAGGGCCGGGCGCAACGAAGCGGCCCGCTAGACCTCGATTCAATGCGGCAATCTCGTTCGGGCCGCAGGCGCGGAGCGCCGGGCGGATGCGTGACTCGACGTGTGCAAGTACCATCCGGCTACGGACGAAATCCCGCGGAAGGGCTGCACCGGAGAGAAGGCCGGCGGCGAAGAGTTCGAGGCGCTCGACGGTGTCGCCGTTGCTGCGCCAAGGCTCCGGGATCAACTGCGCAAGTGCCTCGGGGCACGGGCCCGTCCAGCGCTCCGCCATGGAACATGTCAGCGGGTCGAAACCAGTGAAGCCGAAATCGCAACTCAAGGCGCGCACGAGCGAAGCATCTCCGCCTTCCCCGAGGCCACGGGGAGCGCGCGTCAGGGCGAGGAGCAGGTCGGTTTCCAGCCGGCCCTGCGGCGAGACGCCGAGAATGTGCAGGCCATCGCGGATCTGCGCCTCCTTCAGGTCGCACAGGAAGGCGTCGAGGCGCTGGAGGTCGGCGTCCTCGTGTCCGGTAAAGCCCGCGTCGGCATCGAGGCGGGTGGAGCGGGTAAGGTCCAGGATGTCGCGGCGCAGCGCGTCACGGCGGCGGCGGTCCAGCCCCGAGGCGAGATAGTATTCATCGACCAGCGCTTCGAGGTCCTTGAGGGGGCCGTAGGTTTCAGCGCGCGTGAGGGGCGGGGTGAGGTGATCGATGACGACCGCACCCGTGCGGCGCTTTGCCTGCGTTCCCTCTCCCGGATCGTTGACGATGAAGGGATAGAGCTGCGGCAGGGGACCGAGCGCGATCTCAGGCAGGCATGCGGCGGAAAGCGCATTGGCCTTGCCGGGCAGCCACTCGAGATTGCCGTGCTTGCCGTTGTGGATCACCGCATGGGCGCCGAAGTCGTGGCGAAGCCAGAAGTAGAAGGCGAGATAGCCGTGCGGCGGAAGAAGGGCAGGATCGTGATAGGTCGACTTGGGATCGATGTTGTAACCGCGCGCCGGCTGGATCGCCACGGCGGCATTGCCGTAGACGCGCACAGGAAGCCGGAACGCGCCATCGGCGAAGAAGGGGTCGCGCGCCGGTTCGCCCCATCGCTCGTTGATCCGTTCACGGACGGAGGAGGGCAGGGCCTGGAGGTGGCGTAGGTAGTCGGCCAGAGCAAAGATTGGCCCGCCCGGGCCGGGGCGATGGAGGCCCGAATTCGTGGGGCCGCGCTGCAGGTCCTCGATAATGCCGTTGCCGGTCGCCGGGTATCCGGTGATGGCATAGCCTTCCGCGCACAAGGCGTCGAGAATTGCCACCGTGCTTGCCGGCGTGTCGTAGCCCACGCCGTTGGCGATGCGGCCGTCCTTGTTGGGATAGTTGGCGAGAACGATCGCCAGCTTGCGCTCCGCTGCGGAGGTGCGCCGCAGCCTCGCCCAGCCGGCGGCGAGATCGGCCACGAACTCCACACGGTCCGGCACGGCCCGGTAAGTGACGATGCGGCACTCGGTTCCCTGATGCCACTGACTGTCCGCCTTAAAGGAAATGGCGCGCGACATGATGCGGCCGTCGAGCTCCGGCAGCACGACGTTCATCGCCAGGTCGCGGGCGTTGAGCCCCTGCGCGCTGCCTCGCCAGCCTTCTTCCGATGAGCCCGAGAGCACGAGCTGCAGCACCGGGCAGTCGCAGGCGGCGAGCGGGTCATCGCCACCGCCCGAGGCCACGGCGAAGCTCGTGGCGTTGAGGATCACGTCCGGAGCACCGAGACCCTGCTTCAGGCACGCGACGCTGGAACCATCCTTCAGGCTCGCGACGTGGAAGGCCTTGCAGCCGATCCCGCGCGCCGCGAGGGCGTCGACGAGGGCGTCGATGGGGGCGGTCTGTGCGCCTTCGAGCACCGAGCGGTAGAAGACCAGCGCCGCACTTGCCTCTCCGCGGCGGGAGGTGTCGCGGTAGAGCCCGGCCTTGGGCAGTTCGCGGGCAGGGGCGGGCGCCTCGGTTCCGGCGATGAGGTGGCGGCAATAGCTGAGGAAGGCACCTGCGTTCTCTGCCCCGCCCATCACCAGATACTGCCGCAGCCGCTCGCAGTGCCGGGGCTCGAGGGTGGAGCGGCGGGTGAGATCCGGATCGGGATGGGCATCGCCCGGCAGGACACAAAGCAGGATGCCGCGCGCGCGCGCCAGTGCTTCGACCTGGTCGAGACCGTAGCTCCAGTAGGAGGCGCCGCCGAGAATGCGGAGCACGATCAGCCTGGCGTGGGCGAGCGTCTTCTCGACATGGAGATCGACGGAGAGGGGATGCTGCAGCTGCAGCAGGTTGGCCAGGCGAAGCGAGACGGGTGCCGCGTCGTGGGCGCGGGCGAGCGACGCGAGTTCGCTGTCCGCCGCCGAGAGCACGACGATCTCCGCTGGAGACTGTTCGAGGTCGACTGCCTCGGCGGCGCCGTCGATCACGCCCGATGTCGTGGCGAGGAGATGCATCAGCCCCGCAGCTTGGCGGCGATCGCCTCGCGGTCCATGTGCTTTTCGCCGATGACGACGAGCTCCGTGCCGCGCCTCTCGCCCGCCTTCCACGGCCGGTCGAAATAGCTGTTGAGGCGCGGGCCCACGGCCTGCACCAGCAGCCGCGCGGCGGAGCCCTTCACATCGGCGAAGCCCTTGAGGCGCAGGATGTCGTGCGCGGCGATGGTCTCCTCGATGCGCTTCAGGAGGGCGGCCTTGTCGGCCACCTCGCCGAGCGATACGATGAAGGTCACGAAGTCGTCGTGGTCGTGCTGCTCCTCGCCTTCCATCTCGTGATGCGACAGGCGGTTGTGAATGTCGTCCTCCGCCGAGGCGCCCACCCCCAGGAGTGCGGAGACATCGATCCGGCCATGGCGCGTGGGAACGAGCTTGGTGCCGGCTCGCACCTTCCCCCTCAGCTCGCCGGTGACGGCGGCATGTTCATTCGCATCCAGGAGGTCTGTCTTGTTGACGATGACCATGTCGGCGCAGTTGAGCTGATCCTCGAAGAGCTCCTCGATCGGATTCTCGTGGTCGAGGTTCGGGTCCGCCTCGCGCTGCGCCTGAACGGCTGCCTCGTCATCGGCGAAGCGGCCCTCGGCCAGCGCCTTGGCGTCTACCACCGTCACCACGCCGTCGACGGTGACGCGCGACTTGATCTCGGGCCAGTTGAAGGCGCGCACCAGCGGCTGGGGAAGCGCCAGGCCCGAAGTCTCGATCACGATGTGCTGGGGCGGGTCTTCGCGCTCGATGAGTTTCTTCATGGTGGGAACGAAGTCATCGGCCACCGTGCAGCAGATGCAGCCATTGGCAAGCTCGATCACGTCCTCCTCGCGGCAGGCCTCGACGCCGCAGCCCTTCAGGATCTCGCCATCCACGCCCACATCGCCGAACTCGTTGATGACGAGCGCGATGCGGCGGCCGTCGGCGTTCTCCAGCATGTTGCGGATGAGGGTGGTCTTGCCCGCGCCCAGGAAGCCGGTGATGACGGTGGCGGGAATCTTCTCGGGTTTCATGCGGCGTAGGCCTCTTTGGCGTAGCGGTTGAGCGCCATTCCCAGGAACTGGCCGATCAGCACCCAGAATATGGCATTGGCCGCGATCGAGTTGGCGGCGAAGGCGGCGGCGAGCCCCGGCGGCACGCTGCTCTCCTGGTGCGCGGCGACCGGCGCCCCGATGACATGGGGCGCGCCGATGAGCAGCACGGCCGCGGCGAGCGCCACGGCCTCGCGCCGCGTGGCGAGAAGGAAGATGCCGGCCCCCGTGGCGATGATGGTGCCTGCCCACCAGGCCTGGCGCGAGACGAGATCGGCGGCCGGCATGCCGGGAAGTTCCGGCGGCAGGCCGATCGAGGGCGCGAGACTCGCCGCGAGGAATCCGCAGAGGCCCCACACCATGCCGTTCTCCCGCGTGAGGGGAATGCCCGAGACGAGCGAGACCGCCGCGAGGATGGCGGCGAAGCCGGCACCCGCCATGGCGGCGGTGAGGGTCGTCGCGAGCGTCCGCTGCCAGCCGTCCTCGGGGGCCCAGCCCTCGCCGTGATCATGGTCGTGACCGCCGGCGGGCGCTTCCGCCCCTGCGGTTGCCGGCTCGCCGGCCGGGGCATGGCTGTGGACATCCGCCGCCCGTTCATAGGCCTCGGCTTCGAGGATGAGGGGCGTCAGCCGCAGATGCTGGATGGCGCCCATGATCAAACCCGCCGCGATCCCCGCAAGGAGCGCGGCGAGCACGACTCGCCCGATCATGTGAAGGTCCGCCGGTTCAGTGGCAGGGGAAGCCGATGGCGTGGCGCGTATCGTGCGCGGTGTTGTGGGCGGCCGCCATGTTGGACAGCCCCACCGCGAAGCTGAGCGTGGCGCCGATGAACAGCAGCGCGAGGCCGGCGGCAATACGCTTAGAGACGGGCAGAGCGGAAACGGAAACGATACGAGCGGTCATGAACACCCTCCGTGGTGACCAGTGAAGTCCAGGCGCGTGGCAGGTCTCCTGACTTGCGGGTCTCAGAACTCCGGCGGCCTTCCCGGTCTCCCAGTGGCCATTTCAGCCGAAGCCCTCGCCGCTCACAGTTGCGGGGGCAGTCACGGATTCGGCCCCGATTGGGTCGTCCTCACCGTGTTCCCTGTTAGGCCCGCAGTCCGTCTGGCTGGCGGGCACCACACGGGAACAGTTGTGGCAGCATGGCCCCGGTTCGTCAACATGCGGGAACGCCGCCCAACGTCCAAAAACGACACAGGTTTCGGGCGGCATTTACCCAATGGAAAGCAGTTGGGCGGCTGGCGGAAAGGCGTTCTTAACCCTGTCCTCGCGATACTGGATGCCATGAAGGTTCGTACGCTCATCCTCGCTTCCGTCTGTTCCGCGTTGCTTGCTGCGGGCGCAACACCCTCCCTTGCCGCAGCCGGCAATCCGGCAAGCAGCCTCGCTTCGCAGGCCTACAAGGCGCTTCATGCAGGCGATCCGGCCTCGGCCGTGATCGCCTACACCCAAGCCATCGAATCCCGCACGCTCGAGCCCGAGGTGCTGGCCAACGCTCTGCTCAACAGGGGGCTTGCCTATCAGCGCCTCAATGAGCACGAGTTCGCGCTGGACGACTACACCGCGGCGCTGCGCATCGATGCGATGTCCGGCAAGCTCCGCGCCCTTGCCCTCTACAATCGCGGCCTGTCCTACCAGCGCCTCGACCGCGACGCGCTGGCCATGGAGGATTACACGTCCGCGCTGTTCCTCGACGGGCAGTTCAGCCATGCCTACTACAGCCGCGGCACGCTGCTGCGCGATGGCGGGCAATATCTCTTCGCGCTCGCCGATTTCGACAAGGCGCTGCGCTTCGGCTATCCGGATGCGGCGCGGCTCCATTTCGCCCAGTCCCTCACCTTCGAGAAGCTGAACCGCGCGGAGGATGCGCGCAACGCCCTGAACCAGGCGCTGGCGGCCAATCCGAAATACGAACCCGCCCTGCAGCGCCTCGCGGTGCTCGACGGCACCATGCCGCAGGCTCCTGCCGAGGCGAGCGACCAGATGCAGACGGCGGCCGTCACGCGGGCCGGGGTGAACCTGCCTCAGGCCGCGGCCCCGGGTGCTACGCTGCTCGGCAGTGAGGCACAGGCCGGTGAAAACGATATATCCCCGAGTGCGGAAAAAGAGTTCACCGACCGCGTCCCGCCCGAGGAGGTGACGCAGGTCGCTGCGGTGCAGCCTTCTCCGGCGGCACCCGCCGAGGAGAAGATTCTCGCTGTCGAAGAGGTGCCGGAGGAGGCTCCCGCAACGGTGGCGGTGGCAGAGCCTGCCTCCGCGCCGGTGGAAGGGGTTGCCCAGGAACCGGCAGAGGCGCCGAAGGCCTCGGGCTGGGCCGTGCAGCTTGCCTCCGCCACGACGGAAGAGGCGGCATGGTCCACCTGGAAGAAGATGAAGGCCAGGCACAAGGCGCTCTCCTCGCATGAGCCCGTGGTGGTGCGCGCCGATCTGGGCTCCAAGGGCGTCTTCTACCGCGTCAGGCTGGTGGGCTACGACACGCAGACGGATGCCGGCAAGACCTGCTCCCGCCTGAAGGCCAAGGGGGTCAAGTGCTACGTGAGCAAGTCCTCCTCGTAAGCTTATCTCCAATCGCAAATGGGGCACGGGTGACCGGGCCCTTTTCGCATTAACGCGCCTTCAAGCCATTCCGCATTACGTAACGGCATGTCCCTGCTTGGTGATTTCCAGCGGCTCATGCTGTCTCCGGACGACGAGTCATCTCCTCCTCCCGGGGAACGGCTGGAGCACGGCTCTCCGAAACCCCGCGGCGACGACGCGGTTACGGGCTTCGTCGAGGCGGCGCATGCGGCCCTCACGGACGAGCTCATCGCGCGCATCCACGCTCAGCCGCCCGCCTTCTTCGAGCGGCTGGTGATCGACGTGCTTCTTGCAATGGGCTACGGCAGGGACCGGGCGGGAATGGCGCAACGCCTGGGCCGTTCCGGCGATGGCGGCATCGATGGAGTGATCACGCTCGACGAGCTCGGCTTCGACCTGATCTACATCCAGGCCAAACGGCTGAAGCCCGGCGTGCCCGTTCCGATTTCCGACGTCCGGGATTTCGCCGGGACGCTCGAATCCCGGCACGCCTCCAAGGGCGTGTTCGTGACCACGACGCATTTTTCCGCCGGCGCGGCGGAGTTCTGCTCGCGCCTGACGCGCCGCGTGGTGCTGATCGACGGCATGCGGCTCGCCCATCTCATGGTGCGCTACAACATCGGTGTGGTGGTGCGGCACTGCTATGTGCTCAAGGGCCTGGACAGGGACTATTTCGCCCTCCCGCCGAGCCTCGCCCGCTGAACTGGGGAAAACCGGCCGGCCGTCTTCCGCCCCGAGCGGGGTTCACCTAATATCGCGGCATGCCTCTCAACCTCGTCAAGCTCTGCGTGGGCGTTTCCGAAATCGAGGAGCTCGAGTCCTGGGTGAACGACTGCCGGGCAGGACGCGACACGCTCGACCACGTCACCCGCATGTTTCCGAAGCGGAAGGACGAGATCCTGCCCGGGGGCTCGCTCTATTGGGTGATCCGCGGCATGATCCTGTGCCGGCAGCCCATTGCGGCGCTCGAGCCGGTGACGGGGGCGGACGGCATCGAGCGCTGCCGCATCGCCTTCAAGCCGCAGATCATCCCGGTGCGGCCGGTGCCGAAGCGCGCCTTCCAGGGCTGGCGCTATCTGGAGTCCGCGGACTCGCCGCCCGACCTGCCCAAGTCCGCGAAGGTCGAAGGCATGCCGGAAAAACTGCGGCGGGAGCTGGCGGAGCTGGGGCTGCTGTGAAGGTGCGGCGGGTCGCTGCGGCGGACGACCCCGCGGGAGCGATCACATTGCTGCAGCGGTTCTTCGCCGAGGAAGGATTCGCGACGCCGGACGAGACGATTGCCGCGAACGCCCGACGCATGCTCGCCATCGACAGCTGTGCGCTCTTCGTGGCGGAAGCAGGCGGCGAGGCGATCGGCGTGGCGACTGTCTCGATGGAATTCGGGATCGAATATGGATGGTCCGCCGAGATGGGCGATCTTTACGTCCGCCCCGACTGGCGGGGGCAGGGAGTGGCGCGCGCGCTGGTCGCGGCGGTCGAGGCTCACCTTCGAGAAAATGGCGCGAGTGGTTACCAGGTGACTCTCACGCCCATTGGAGAAGGGGTGCACGGCCTGAGCCGCTTCTATCGCGCGCTCGGATTCAGCAGCGAAGGGCGCGTCATCCTCCATCGCGCCCTGTGATCGTGGAAGGTATACGGGCGCAGACTTGCTGCGCCCGCGCATTGATCCAATCAGGGCGTGGTCGTGGTGCCCTGCTGCTGGCCTGTCGAAGGGGCAGCGGTGGTGCCCTGCGCCGCAGGAGCCGCAGGCTGCTCCGTCGTGGTGGCGGCCGGGGCGGGGGCCTCGGCAGGGGTGCTGCCACCGAACCATCCCGCGGTCCAGCCCACAATGGCGAGGACGACGACTGCGGCGGCAGCGGCGATGCCGATGGTCTTGCCGTTGAGGCTCGTCGACGAGCCCCGCGTGGACGTGCTCATGAAAGTCTCCTTCATTGGCGGGAGGCTCCAGCGCCTCCGCTATCGCAAGAGTTGGTGATGGGTTGCGCGCCGTTCAAATGAAGAAGCTGTAATGATCGGCATCACACCGGGATGTTGTCGATGAGGCGCGTCTTGCCGAGCCAGGCGGCGGCGATGAGGCGCATCGGTTCGTCGCGGTGCTGGGGAATGGCGAGCGTCTCGGCATTGCGGGCGGAGACGTAATCGACCTTGAAGCCCAGCGCCATCAGCGTGCGCGTCGCCGAGCGCGTCGCTGTCTGCGGGTTGACGCCCGCCCTGATGCGGTCGGCTGCATTCACCAGGTTCCGATAGATGGCGAGCGCCTGCTGGCGCTCGGACTTCGAGAGATAGACGTTGCGCGATGACTTGGCGAGCCCGTCCTCCTCCCGGACGGTGGGAATGCCGATGACTTCGATGGGGAGATCGAGATCCTTCGCCATGCGAGTGACGACCTTCAGCTGCTGATAGTCCTTCTCGCCGAACATGGCGTAGTCCGCGCCCGTCTGGATGAAGAGCTTGGCGACGACGGTGGCGACGCCGTCGAAGAATTGGGGGCGGAACTTGTCCTCGAGCCCGGCCTTGGCTGGCCCCGCGAGCGAGACGGTGGTGGAGAAGCCCTGCGGATACATGTCCTGCGGGCCCGGCAGGTAGATCGCGTGGCTCCCGGCCTTGCCGAGCTTTCTCACATCGCCTTCCTCGTCGCGCGGGTATTTGCCGAGATCCTCGTTCGCGGCGAACTGCTTCGGGTTCACGAAGATGGTGGTGATCACCCTGTCGGCGCGCTCGCGGCCCGCGGCGACAAGCCCGGTGTGGCCGGAATGGATGGCGCCCATGGTGGGCACGACGGCGTAGGTCAGGCCTTCGCGCCGCCAGGCGGAGGTTTCGCGGCGGAGCGCAGCGAGGCTGCGGAGGAGTTTCGGTTTCATGCGCGCGGTTCTTTGGGGCGGCTGACGTTCAGGAAGGGAGATTCCTTTACCTCCTCCATCACGAAGTAGGAATGGGTGCTTTCGACCATGGGCAGGGCGCCGAGAACGCCGCCCAGGATATCGCGATACTCACCCATGCCGCTGACCCGGATCTTGAGCAGGTAATCGAAGCCGCCGCCCACCATGTGGCATTCGAGGATTTGCTTCACCGGCTTCACGGCGGCGTTGAAGGCGCGCAGCGTCTTCTCGTCGGTCGACTTGAGGCTGACCGTGACGAAGACCATCAGCGTATGCCCGAGCGCCAGGGGTGAGAGCCTTGCATGGTAGCCGGTGATGACGCCCTCCTGCTCCATGCGGCGGATACGCAGCGTGCAGGGCGTGGGGGAAAGATTCACCCGCCGGGCCAGTTCCACCACGGGCAGTCGTGCATTCTCCTGCAAGGCGGCGAGAATGGCTCTGTCCGTCTGATCCAGATTCACTAGAGTATTCCCTGATTCTGGCATTATTCCCCTCAATCGTGACACATAACTCGATAAATCACCGTATCATGCCTGGAGTTTGGTGAGAAGCCCCTGCCGATTTATGGCAGAAGGAGGTCTTGTTCGAGGAGATCACCGCATGCCCCAGCTTCCCAGCCGTTCCGCCATTGCCGACAAGCTCTTCGCCGACGAGACCGCCACCGTCCGCGCCCTTGCGGCGGAGGCGGGGCTTTCATCGACCGACAAGCGCCGGGTGGCGGAACTTGCCCGACAGCTCGTCGCGGCGGTGCGGGCTGGACGGCGGCAGCAGGGCGGCATTGATGCCTTCATGCAGGAGTATTCGCTCTCCTCGGAAGAGGGGGTGGTGCTGATGTGCCTTGCCGAGGCACTGTTGCGCATTCCCGACGGCGAGACGGCAGACCGGCTGATCGCCGACAAGGTGGGCGGCAAGGACTGGGAGCGGCACCTGGGTCAATCCGAATCGCTCTTCGTCAATGCCTCGGCCTGGGGGCTGATGCTGACCGGACGTTTCGTCGACCTCGGCAAGATGGCGCGCAGCGACGTCGGGGGCTACCTGAAGCGGCTGGTGACGCGGTCGGGCGAGCCCATCATCCGCAACGCCATGAAGCAGGCGATGCGCATCATGGGCAAGCAGTTCGTCCTTGGGCGGACGATCGAGGAGGCGCTGTCGATCGCGGCCCCGCTCGAGAAGGAAGGCTACCGCTTCTCCTACGACATGCTGGGCGAGGCCGCCTTCACCAAGGAGGATGCGGAGCGTTATTTCGCCTCTTACCGCGATGCGCTGAGAACGGTGGGTGCGAAGACGCAGGGCGCGGACATACTCGACCGCGCCTCGATCTCGGTGAAGCTCTCGGCGCTTCACCCGCGCTACGAAGAGAAGCAGGAGGCGCGGGTGATGGCGGAACTGCTGCCGCGCGTGGCGGAACTCGCCACCGAGGCGCGGGCGCTTAACGTGGGCCTCACGATCGACGCGGAGGAGGTGAACCGGCTCGATCTTTCGCTCGAACTCTTCGGCAGGCTGGCACATGACGAGCGGATCAAGGGCTGGGGCGGGCTGGGACTGGCGGTCCAGGCCTATTCGAAGCGCGCGAAGCCGGTGCTCGAATGGCTGGCCAGGCTGGCGGAGGAAACGGACCAGGTGCTGCCCGTGCGCCTCGTCAAGGGCGCCTATTGGGACACCGAGATCAAGCGGGCGCAGGAGCAGGGGCTCGAGGCCTATCCGCTGTTCACGCGCAAGGTCTCGACGGACGTGAGCTATCTCGCCTGCGCCAAGTACATGCTGGCGCGGCGCGATGTGTTCTATCCGCAATTCGCCACGCACAATGCACACACGCTCGCCGCCATCTCGGTGATGGCCGGGAACGACCGGCGCTTCGAATTCCAGCGGCTGCACGGCATGGGCCAGGCGCTCTACGAGCAGGTGGTGGGCAAGGACAAGATGAACCAGCCCTGCCGCATCTACGCGCCGGTCGGGAGCCACGAGGACCTCCTCGCCTATCTCGTTCGGCGACTCCTGGAGAACGGCGCCAACACCTCCTTCGTCAACCGGCTGGCTGACGACGAGGCGCCGATCGCCGACATCATCGCCGACCCGGTGACGGAGCTCGACAAGCTCGATGCAATTCCGCACCCCAGGATTTCGCTGCCGCGCCAGATCTTCGCAGGCCGCGAGAACTCGCAGGGCATGGCGTTGTGGGACGACGGAACGCGCGAGCGCCTCGTCTCCGGCATGAATGCGGCGCTTTCCTCCCGCATCACGGCGCATGCGCTGGTGGACGGCAGGGCGGAGCCAGGCGGCCCCGTCCGGCGCATCACCTCGCCGGCAGACCGCAGCATCGAACTCGGAGAGGTGCGAGAGGCGGATGAAGCGGCGGTGGCGCGCGCCATGGAGATTGCCTCTTCCGCGCAGATGGACTGGGACCTGGTGCGCGGCGCGGCGCGCGCCGGGAAACTGGAAAAGGCGGCGCAGCTCTACGAGGCGAACACGCCGCGGCTGTCGGCTCTCCTGGTGCGCGAGGCGGGCAAGACCATGGAGAACGCCATCGCCGACATCCGCGAGGCGGTGGACTTCCTGCGCTACTACGCTCAGCAGGCGCGGGCCGATTTCGAAGCTCCGATGCCGCTGCCCGGCCCCACCGGCGAAAGAAACGAGATGTCGCTACACGGCCGCGGCGTCTTCGCCTGCATCGCGCCGTGGAACTTCCCGCTCGCGATCTTCACCGGCCAGGTGGCGGCGGCCCTCGCCGCGGGCAATGCCGTTGCTGCGAAGCCCGCGGAGCAGACGCCGCTCGTCGCCTTCGAGGCGGTGAAGCTCATGCACGAGGCGGGCATCCCGCGCTCCGTGCTGCAGTTCCTCCCCGGCGACGGCGCGCGGATCGGCAAGGTGCTGCTGGCGCATCCGGCACTTTCCGGCGTGGCCTTCACGGGTTCGAACGAGACGGCGGCGATCATCAACCGGGCGCTGGCGGCGCGCGACGGGGCGATTCCGGCGCTGATCGCCGAAACGGGTGGCATGAACGCGATGATCGTCGATTCATCGGCCCTTCCCGAACAGGCGGTGCGCGACGTGCTGGCCTCGGCCTTCGACAGCGCGGGCCAGCGCTGTTCTGCGGCACGGCTGCTCTTTGTGCAGGAGGACGTGGCGGACCGCGTGACCACCATGCTGAAGGGCGCCATGGCGGAGCTGAGGATCGGCGATCCCATGGCCTACGCTACCGACATCGGCCCGGTGATCGACGAGGAGGCGCGGCAGGAGCTCGAGGCCCACAAGGCGCGCATGAAGGCGGAGGCGCGGGCGCTGATCGAGCTGCCGCTTTCCCCCGAATGCGCGAACGGCACCTTCGTCGCTCCGGCGGCTTATGAGATCTCCTCCGTTTCGATGCTGAAGCGCGAGGTGTTCGGCCCCATCCTGCACGTGGTGCGTTTCGCCGGCGACAGGCTGGCGGATGTGTGCGCCGCGCTCAATGGCACGGGCTATGGCCTGACGCTCGGACTTCACACCCGGATCGAGCAGACGGCAGCGGAGGTGCGGCGGCGCGTTCGGGTGGGCAACATCTACGTCAACCGCAACCAGATCGGCGCGGTGGTGGGTGCCCAGCCCTTCGGAGGCGAAGGCCTGTCCGGCACGGGGCCGAAGGCGGGAGGGCCGCATTATCTGCACCGATTCGCCACCGAGCGCGTGGTCTCGACCGACACGACGGCTTCGGGCGGCAACGCGGCGCTGATGTCGATGTCCGTCGAGTAGGCTCAGTCCTCGCTGCCGAAGCCGATGCCGCGGGCGACGGCAGCGCGGCCGAACTTGTCGCGAATCCTGTCGATGGCGAGTTCGGCCCGGGCGCGCGCGGCAGTGTTGACGTCCAGCGTTTCCGTTTCCTGCTCTGGCCTGGCTTCGACCAGAGCGGTGATTCCGACGCCGACGAGGCGAAAGGCGGTGCCCGTCGCCTCCCGCGCCAGCAGGGGCAGTGCGGCGTCGTAGATACGGGCGGCGAGCAGCGTCGGGTCTGCCAGCGAGACGTTGCGGGTCCGCGTCTTGAAGTCCGCCGTCTTGAGCTTCAGCACCACGGTATGGCCCGCGACGCCCTCCGCCTTGGCGCGGCGCGACACCTTCTCGGAGAGCGGCCAGAGGATGCGTTCGAGTTCGGAACGGTCACGAATATCGGAATCGAAGGTTGTTTCCGCACTGATCGACTTCGAATGGTCATCGGTCGAGACGATGCGGCGGTCCTCGCCGCGCGCGAGGTGATAGAGCCTCGCTCCCATGCTGCCGTAGCGGCGCATGAGCTCCGCCTTTTCCATCTGCTGGAGCTGGCCAATCATGGTGATGCCGCCTTTCGCCAGCTCTTCCTGCATCGCCTTGCCGACCCCCCAGATGAAGCCCACGGGCCTCGCGGCGAGGAAAGCCAGCGTTTCCGCGCGGCCCAGCACAGAGAAGCCGCGCGGTTTCTCGAGGTCGGAAGCGAGCTTGGCCAGAAACTTGTTGTGGGACAGCCCCACGGACGCGGTGATGCCCACGTCCTTCTGGATGCGGGCGATGAGGCGCGCCAGCGTCAGGGCAGGACTCATGCCGTGAAGGCGGGAGGTGCCCGTCAGATCGAGGAACGCCTCGTCGATCGACAGCGGCTCGACGAGAGGCGTCACGCTCAGCATGAGCTCGCGCACGATCCTGCCGGCCGCGGCATATTTCGCCATGTCCGGCTTGATGACGACGGCCTCCGGGCAGAGTTTCAGCGCCTTGAACATCGGCATTGCCGACTTCACACCCTGGATGCGGGCGATGTAGCAGGCGGTCGACACCACGCCGCGCGTGCCGCCGCCCACGATCACCGGCTTGTCGGCAAGCTCCGGCCGGTCGCGCTTCTCGACGGCCGCGTAGAAGGCATCGCAGTCGATATGGGCGATCGACAGCTGGTGAAGTTCCGGATGGCGGATCAGCCGCGGGCTGCCGCAGGAACGGCAACGCCGCTCTTCCCCCGCGAGGGCCGAAAAGCAGTCGCGGCAGAAACCCGCCGTGGCGGCACCGTCTGGCATGGCACCAAGACTAGCGCATGGGCGCGAATTGGGGAACACTGCCACCCCGGAGTCGGGTTGCAGGGAGAGGGACATGTACAAGCTCTACAACGTGAAGGCCTGGGGATCGCTCGTCATCCACTGCCTGCTCGAGGAAATGGAGGTGCCCTACACCAATATCTGGATGACCGCCGAGCAGGTGAGGGCGCCTGCCTTCCGAGAGTCGAGCCCGCTGGGGCTCATCCCCGCGCTTGGCCTCCCGGACGGGCGCAGCCTCTATGAATCGGCAGCGATCGTCTCGTTCCTCGTTGCGGCGCATCCCGAGAAGCACATGTCGCCGGCGCTGGGAAGCCCCGCCTATGGCGAGTTCATGAGCCTGCTCCACCTCATGAGCACCGAACTCTACCCCACCAACAACCTTGCCCTCGGCGAAGGCGGCTACGCGCAGGATGCTGCACATGAGGCCTTCATCATGGCGCGGGCGCGAGAGAGGGCGGATACCTACTGGCAGATCCTCGAGCGGCGGCTTTCGGCCTCGGGACCATGGCTGATGGGGCGGGAATTCTCGGCGCTGGACCTCTATGCCTTCATGCTTTCCCTGTGGGGCAGGCCGAGCGAAAGCGCACTGCACGACCGCTTTCCCGCCATGGCCAAACTCGCGGCCGCGGTGCGCGCGCGGCCGAAGCTCAAGGCGGTGCTCGAGTCCCATGGCGTGATGAAGATCGGCGGATACGGCTGAGGTCAGCCCCTGATCAATTCGAGGATATGAGGCCGGGCCTCGTCCCAGCTGGCGGTTCTGAGCGAAACGAAACCCAGCGGCTCGACGTGGCGGGCGAAGCGCTCGTCATGAAGGAAGTGGACGAGATGCACCTCGGGTGCATGCTCGAAGCAGGAGGCGATATAGGATGGGCTGTCGTCGATGAAGACGGCGGGCTGCCGGGCCCGGCGCAGGATGTCCCTGATCGCGGGCCCCTTGGGGCCGGAGTTGGTGACGACGGGGAAGGGAAGGCCGTGCCCTGCGAGATTGGCGCGCCGGTGGTCGCCCGCCGTGTGCGGCAGGTTGGTGAGCAGCACGACGTCCGCCGTCTCGCCGATCGTTAGGAGCGAATCGACCGCCCCGTCGATCGGCTGCATGTGGCGGGTGCGCTCGTCGAAAAACGAGGAAATGAGGCGGGCCACGTGCTCGTCCGGAGCGGGCGCGCCCGTGCGGCGGCACCTGACGTTGCCGTTCAGGGCAAAGCTCGAGGTGTCGAGCAGGAGATCCTGCGCGGCGAGATAGTCCTCGAAATCGCGGGTGAAATGCACGACGACCTCGTCCACGTCGCAGATGACCAGCGGGCGCCCGGTGAAGGCGAGGGTCTCCAGTTGGGCGAGGGTGAGGTCAGAGATCAAGTGCGGCTCCCGGAAGCTTGCGGCGCAGCAACTGAATACGTTCCGGCTCGAGGTCATGTTCCTCGCAGAAGATCAGGAGCAGCGTCTCGTCGGCCAGCAAATGATCCATGAGGCCACCGAGAAACGCGGGCTCCGCGGCGGAAGCGCGAATCGCCTGCGGCCCCAGTCCGGTCAGGTCCATGAAGCGGGAGAGGCGCTCCGGCTCGGAAGCCAGAAACCCAAGTACTTTCAGCGCGATGATTTCAGCTTCCGCAGAGGAAGCGAGGCTCTTTTCCTGGTGCATGGCGCGCAATTAACCACCCTTGAACCTCGTTGAACAGCGCCCGGGTTTGGTTAAGCTGTTGGTTACCCCGCGAGAGTCAGACTGTGCACCAAGTGATGGGAACGCCGCACGACCGGAAATGTCCGGCGCGCCAACAGAGATCAGAGCCAGATGAGTTTGAACATGTCAGTCTCGGCGGGACCCATGAGGACGCCTGAAGTGGTGCCGGCGATGCCGAAGCGAGTTCTGGTCGTGGAAGACAACGAGTTGAACATGAAGCTGTTCAACGATCTTCTGGAGGCGAACGGCTACCAGGTGATCCAGACCCGCGACGGGCTCTCGGCCCTCGATCTCGCGCGCCGGCACCGGCCGGACCTGATCCTGATGGACATCCAGCTTCCCGAAGTCTCCGGCATCGAGGTGACGAAATGGCTGAAGGAGGACGACTTGCTGCGTCACATCCCGGTCATTGCCGTCACCGCTTTCGCGATGAAGGGTGACGAACAGAAGATCCGCGAAGGCGGTTGCGAGGCCTATATCTCGAAACCGATCTCAGTGATGAGCTTTCTCCAGACCATCGACAGCTATCTCAAGAAGAGCGCATGACGGCCCGCGTCCTCGTCGTCGACGACATCCTCGCCAATGTCCGGCTTCTCGAAGCGAAGCTGGCGGCTGAATATTTCGACGTGGTGACCGCCATGAACGGCGCCGACGCGCTGGAGGCCGTGCAGCGCACCAAGCCCGACATCGTGCTGCTCGACGTGATGATGCCGGGGATCGACGGCATCGAGGTGTGCCGCCGCATCAAGTCCAATCCGCTTACCCAGCACATCCCCGTCGTGATGGTGACTGCACTCGACCAGCCGGAGGATCGCGTTCGCGGGCTCGAGGCCGGTGCCGACGATTTCCTCACCAAGCCTGTCAACGACGTTTCCCTGTTCTGCCGGGTCAAGAGCCTTGTCCGCCTCAAGATGCTGACGGACGAACTCCGGACCCGCACCAACGGCGACCCGCTTCGCATGCTCGGTCCAGACGGGCTGGGGGAGTCCGGCCGTGGCCGGATCCTCGTGATCGACAACCGCACGGCGGTGGCCGAACGCATCAAGACGGCACTCGCGGGGCGCCACGACGTGACCGTGGCGGTCGATCCGCAGCAGGCCTTCGAGGCCTTTGGCCAGAGCGAGGGCGACTTCGAGCTCGTCATCGTCAATCTCGACATGGAAGGTGTCGACGCGCTGCGGATCTGCTCGCAGCTCAAGTCGGTCGAGAAGACGCGGCAGACGCCGATCCTCATTATCGTCGATCCGGATGACCACCAGCGGCTGCTCAGGGCCCTCGACATGGGGGTGAACGACTACCTGATCCGTCCGATCGACAAGCAGGAACTTATGGCGCGCGTGGCGACACAGATCCGTCGTTTCCGCTACACCGAGCGGCTGCGCACCAGCGTGCGCGCCTCGATCGAGATGGCGGTGACGGATGCTCTCACCGGCCTCTACAACCGCCGCTATCTCGAGACGCATCTCGGCACGCTGATCGACCACGCCGTCAACCGCGGCAAGCCGCTCTCGGTGCTGACGCTGGACGTCGACTTCTTCAAGTCGGTGAACGACACACATGGCCACGACGCGGGTGACCGTGTGCTGCAGGAGTTGGCCGGGCGCATCCGCGCCTCGATCCGCAGCATCGATCTCGCCTGCCGCACGGGGGGCGAGGAGTTCGTCATCGTACTGCCCGGCACCGACCTGCAGACGGCGGAGCGTGTCGGCGAACGGATCCGCAAGGCGGTGGCCGCCAAGACATTCAACGCCGGCCCCGATTCGCACCTGAGCATCACCGTCTCGCTCGGCATCGCCGAACTCGCCTCGGTGGACGATACGGTGGACGATCTCCTGAAGCGGGCCGACCAGGCGCTCTACCGGGCTAAGCGTGAAGGGCGCAACCGCGTGATCCTCGCGGCGGCCTGAGGCCGGTTCGGGCGGGCCCGGCATTTGCTTCAAACCTGAAGTGGTGTAGACCCCGCGGGCGATGAGCGCTGTCGAAAGCAAAGCCATGGAGGACCGCGACAGCCGCCGGTGGGGCCAGAAGGGAACCGCCGGGGCCACCTTCGCCGGCCTCCTCGAGTTCGAGCATGTCTCCAAGCGCTTCGGCCGGACGGCCGCCGTGCAGGACGTGAGCCTCACACTGGAACCGGGCGAGATCGCCTGCCTTCTCGGGCCCTCGGGCTGCGGCAAGACCACGCTGCTGCGTATCGCCGCCGGGATCGAGCGGCCGGACAGCGGCCGGCTGCTGTTCGATGGCCAGGAAATGGCGGGCCCCTCCCGCTTCGTGCCGCCGGAGAAGCGCAACATCGGGCTGATGTTCCAGGATTTCGCGCTGTTCCCCCATCTCTCGATCATCGACAACGTGGCCTTCGGCCTCAAGAACCTGCCGCGCGAGGAAGCCCTGAAGATCGCCCGCCATGCCCTGGAGCGGGTGGGGCTGGCGCGTTACGCGGCGAACTACCCTCACCATCTCTCGGGCGGCGAGCAGCAGCGGGTGGCGCTGGCCCGCGCCGTCGTGCCGCGGCCGCAGGTGATGCTGATGGACGAGCCGTTCTCGGGGCTCGACCAGCGGCTGCGCGAATCCGTGAGGGCCGAGACGCTGACGCTGTTGCGGGAGACCCGCGCCTCCTGCCTCCTGGTGACCCACGATCCCGTTGAGGCGATGGGCCTCGCCGACCGCATCTTCCTGATGCGACAGGGAAACCTCGTCCAGTCCGGCACGCCGGAACAGCTTTACCGCCACCCGGCGGACGCCGCTGCCGCGCGCTTCTTCTCGGATACGAACGAGGTCAAAGGCCTGGTCCAGGGTTCGGCAGTCGTCACCCCGCTCGGCAGGTTTCCCTTGCCACGCGGGGGGAACGGGCGCGAGGCTCTCGTGCTGATCCGCCCCCAGGGGCTGAAGAGGGCCGCCGAAGGAGAAGGCATCGAGGGGCTGGTGACCGAGGCGCGGTTCCAGGGGGATGACGTCAAGTGCACGGTTCTGTTCAATGGGCTCGAGGAGCCGCTTACCGCGCTGATCCATTCCCGCTCGGCACCGTCCAGGGGCAACGCCGCCTGGTTCCGGATCGACCCCGAACACGTTTTCGTCTTTGATTCGGCGACATCGCAACCTATCTCCTGAGCCGTTCGGCTTTGGTTGCGGCGCGCTGGGGTTTCTGCTTTAGTGCCGCGAAACTTTAGGGAGAGGCGAGCCCTCTCCGCATACAAGGAGTTTGTCTATGGGTGCGATGTCGTTCTGGCACTGGGCGCTGGTGATCCTGGTGGTCGTGCTGCTGTTCGGGCGCGGTAAGATTTCCGACCTGATGGGTGACGTGGCAAAGGGCATCAAGAGCTTCAAGAAGGGCATGGCGGACGACGACGAGCCGGCAACGGCCACGTCCGAACCGAAGCCGATCGAACAGCAGCCGGCGGTGAAGACCGAGGCCGAGAAGGCCAAGAGCTAAACAGTCCGGCGCGCCTCGGGCGGGCACACCCATGTTCGATTTCGGATTCGGCTATACCGAGATGTTCGTCGTTGCCGTGGTGGCGATCATCGTCATCGGGCCGAAGGATCTCCCGCGCGTGCTGCGCGCGCTCGGCAAGACGGTGGCCAAGATGCGCGGCATGGCGCGTGAGTTCCAGGGTCATCTCGACAGCGCGATGAAGGAAACGGGCTTCGACGAGGTCAAGAAGGAAGTCAACAACCTCAAGAACTCCGCCAATGTCGTGGAGCCGGTGAAGAAGAAGCTCGCCGATGACGCCAAGAAGCAGGAAGACGACTTCAAGAAGCTGTTCGGCGAAGTGCCGGCGGCGGATGCGCCGCAGCCGCCCACCACCACGGCCGCCTCATGACCCAGCAGGACATCGACGCTTCCGAAGCCCCCCTGATCGAGCATCTGATCGAACTCAGGACGAGGCTCATCTATTGCGTGCTGGGCTTCATCGCCGCCTTCATCTTCAGCTTCGTCTTCTCGACCGACATCCTCCACTACCTGATCCTGCCCTTCAAATGGGGGACGGGCACGGACGTCTCGCTCATTTCCATCAAGCTTCTGGGCGTGTTCCTGGTGAAGCTGAAGATCGCCTTCTTCGGCGGACTGTTCATCGGCTTTCCTCTGATCGCGACGCAGATCTACCGGTTCGTGGCGCCCGGCCTCTATTCGCACGAGAAGCAGGCATTCATGCCCTATCTCGTCGCAACGCCCGTCTTCTTCCTGCTCGGGGCGGCGCTGGTCTATTTCTTCCTGCTGCCGGTCGCCATCCACTTCTTCTATGCTCTTGCCGCCGGCACGGGTACGGAAACCCAGCAGGGCATCCAGCTCATGCCGGATATCGAGGCCTATCTCGATTTCGTGATGATGCTGATTCTGGCTTTCGGCCTGTGCTTCCAGCTTCCCGTGATCCTGACGCTTCTCGGCCATGTCGGGGTGGTGAGCTACGATCAGCTGCGGAGCGGGCGGAAGTTCGCCATCGTCGGCGTCTTCGTGGTGGCCGCCATCCTGACCCCGCCTGACCCCATTTCGCAGATCTCGATGGCGGTTCCGCTGATGGGGCTCTACGAGGTGTCGGTTCAGGCGGTGCGCTTCCTCGAAGCGCGGCGCAGGAAGAAGGAAGCGGCCGAAGAGGCTGCCTAGGCTCCGCCAGCAATCATCTTCCCGTCCGCCGCGCGCCGTCCTATAGGAAGGCGCGAAAAGGGACTCATGACATGCACGACATCAAGGCCATACGCGACAACCCTGCGGCATTCGACGCGGGCCTGGCACGGCGCGGGCTGCCGCCCGTGGCGGCGGAGCTTCTCAAGATCGATGCCGACCGGCGCGACCATGTCCAGAAGCTGCAGGACGCCCAGGCGCGGCGCAACGCGGCGTCGAAGGAAATCGGCGAGGCCATGAAGGCGGGCGACAAGGCCCGGGCGGAGGCCTTGAAGGCCGAGATGGGCTCCATCAAGGATTTCATCGCCTCCGGCGAGGCGGTGGAGCGCGAGATCGACAAGAAGCTCGATGCAGCACTCGCCGTCATCCCGAATCTCCCCCTGGACGAGGTGCCGGACGGCAAGGACGAGACGGGCAATGTCGAGGTGCGCCGCTGGGGCCAGCAGCCAACCTTCGCTTTCGAGGCGCGCCAGCATTTCGACATTGGCGAGTGGCTCGGACTGATGGATTTCGAGACGGCGGCGAAGATCGCCGGCGCCCGTTTCGTGGTGATGAAGGGACAACTCGCCAGGATGGAGCGCGCGCTCGCCCAGTTCATGCTTGACCTGCAGACGGGCGAGAAGGGCTATACCGAGCATTACGTGCCCTACATGGTGAACGACAGCGCGGTGTTCGGCACGAACCAGCTGCCGAAATTCGCCGAGGACCTGTTCCGCACCACAGACGGGCGATGGCTCATCCCCACGGCGGAAGTCTCGCTCACCAATCTGGTGCGCGAGACGATCCTTGAGGAGAAGGACCTGCCGCTGCGGCTCACCGCCTACACGCCCTGCTTCAGGGCGGAGGCGGGGGCGGCGGGGCGCGACACGCGCGGCATGATCCGCCAGCACCAGTTCTCGAAGGTGGAGCTCGTCTCCATCACCACGCCGGAACAGTCCCGCGGTGAACTCGAACGCATGACGGGTGCCGCGGAGAGCGTGCTGCAGAAGCTAGGACTTCACTATCGCGTGATGCGGCTGTGCACCGGCGACATGGGCTTCGGCAGCCGCATGACCTATGATCTCGAGGTCTGGCTTCCGGGGCAGAACGCCTTCCGTGAAATCTCGTCCTGCTCGGTCTGCGGCGACTTCCAGGCGCGCCGCATGGACGCGCGCTACAAGCCCGCGGACGGCAAGGGCACGCGCTACGTTCACACGCTGAACGGCTCCGGCCTCGCGGTCGGCCGCACCATCGTGGCGATCCTCGAGAACTACCAGAATGCCGACGGAACGGTGACGATCCCGGAGGCCTTGCGGCCCTACATGGGCGGCGCCGAGCGGATCGTGAGGGGCTGAGTGATGCGCATTCTCGTGACCAATGATGACGGCATCCATGCGCCGGGCCTCGAAACGCTGGAGCGCATCGCCCGCACGATCTCGGAGGACGTGTGGATCGTGGCGCCCTCGGAGGAGAATTCGGGTGCGGGGCACTCGCTCTCGCTTGCCGACCCGATTCGCTTCCGCAAGATCGCCGAGCGGCGCTTCGAGGTGGCGGGAACGCCCACCGACTGCGTGGTGATGGCGGCGCGCAAGATCCTGCCGGGCGATCCGGACCTCGTCCTCTCCGGCGTCAACCGCGGCCAGAACATCGCCGACGACGTGACCTATTCCGGCACCATCGCCGCGGCGATGGAGGGCACGCAGCTGGGCTTCAAGTCCATTGCGCTTTCGCAGGTGACGGGTATCCACGGCAACGGCTTTTCCTATGACGTGGCCGAAAAGCACGGCGCCGCCATCGTCGCCAGGCTGCTCAAGCTGAGCTTCGGGCCGGGCATACTGATGAACGTCAACTTCCCCGATTGCCGGCCGGACGAGGTGCAGGGGGTGGAAGTGACGCGCCAGGGCAAGCGCGACGTGAACCTGCTCCACGTCGACGAGCGCACCGACATGCGCGGCAACAACTATTACTGGCTGGGCTTCAAGCGCGAGCGAGGCAATCCGCCTCTCGGCACCGATCTCTGGGCCGTGTTCAATCGCCGCATTTCCGTGACGCCGCTGCACATGAACCTGACGCAGCTCGAGGCCATGGACGCGGTGCGGGCGGTGCTCGATCAGCCATGAGCGGAGACCGGCGCCGCCGCGACCTGCTCCAGTCCCTGCGCGAGCAGGGCATCACGGACGAGAGCGTGCTGCAGGCCATAGGCGAGGTGCCGCGCGAGGCTTTCGTCGAGCGGCCCTTCGCCGACCAGGCTTATGCCGACCAGGCACTGCCGATCTCCTGCGGCCAGACGATCTCCCAGCCTTACATCGTGGCGCTGATGACGGAGGCGCTGAGGGTGGAGCCCGCTCATCGCGTGCTCGAGATCGGCACCGGATCCGGCTACCAGGCGGCGGTGCTGAGCCGCCTCTGCAGGCGTGTCTACACGATCGAGCGCTACCGCACACTATCCGAGCAGGCGGGCGAACGATTCCGCCGGCTGGGCCTCACCAACATCACCCAGCAGGTGGGCGACGGATCGAAGGGCATGCCCACACTTGCCCCCTTCGACCGCATCATCGTGACGGCTGCCGCGCAGGAAGCCCCGCAAGCATTGCTTGACCAACTCTCGCCCGGAGGAGTCATGGTGGTGCCCCTCGAGGAGCGGCCCGGCCGGCAGTCCCTCTGGCGCATCACGAGGGACGAGCAGGGTTTCGCCCGCGAGCACCTGACGGCGGTGCGGTTCGTGCCGCTCGTCGAGGGTTTGCCGCGGGAAGGCTGACAGTTGACCTGCCACCAGCAGGTGCGTTAACGAGGTTGGCTGCAACGGGAGGGCGAAGCCGTGACAGCCGTAATCCGTATTGTCCTATGGGCGATTGCATTGGGCACCAGCAGCTTGTGCGTCTCCGGCGCGATTGCGCGCGAGGTGCCGATCGGCTCCATCACCTTCGAGGCGCGGCCGGAGCGCGAGGTGGTGAACGTCGGCGGGCGCGAGGGGGAGTTCCGCGGCATCCGTTTCGAAGTGCGGCAGAGCGATGTCGAGGTCCTCGATCTTCGCGTTGTCTACGGCAACGGCCAGACGGAAGACATCCGCGTGCGGCAACTGTTTCGCGCCGGGAGTTCCTCCCGGGTGATCGATCTCGGGTCGCCCAGGCGCGCCCTGCGGCAGATCGTCGTGACCTATGTTCCAAAGGGCCCGGCGCGGCTCCTGTTCTTCGGCGTTGAAAGCGGTGGAGGCGCCGGCGGGATGGTGGGCGAGTGGGTGAGGCTCGGCTGCAAGGACGTCCGGTTCCTGATCGACCGCGACACGCTGCGGGTGGGCCGGCAGGAGGGCCGTTTCAGCGCGCTGCGGCTGAAGGTGCGCCACGCGCCGGTTGAGATGTTCGACCTTCGCGTCACCTTCGCGAATGGCGCAAGGCAGGATCTGAGGGTGCGCGAGTTCATCCCGCCAGGCGCCACGACGCGCCCCATAGACCTCATCGGCAGCAATCGCGGCATCGACCGCATCGAGATGTTCTACCGCTCCATCCCCAGCAACAAGGGGACGGCGGAAGTCTGCATCGACGCGCTGGAGCGGTGACGCGGATTCCGCCACCTCTCAAGGCTGCTCGAAATCGCGGATGGGCTCGACGTTGCGGATGCGCTCACGCACCGAGATGTAGATGGCGCAGGCGATGAGGATGGCGACGCCGACGAAGGTCCAGAGATCCGGGAAGTCGCCGAAGAAGTACCAGCCCACCGCAGTGGCCATGATCATCTCGGTGTAGGCGAGGGGAGCGAGGAGCGAGGCCTCTGCATGGTCGTAGGCCTTCACGATGAGGTAGTGGCCGCCGTTGGCGATGAGGGCGAGCAGCACGAACAAGCCCCATTGCGAAGGTGTCGGCGGTTCCCACACGAGCACCACGAGGGCACTCACGATGATTGCGCCCATGAGGCTGGTGTAGAAGGTCGTCACCATCGCCGGGGCTGAGCCGGCGATCTTGCGTGTGAGCAGCATGTAGATTGCGAGGGAGGTTCCCGCGGCCAGCGCCATGAGCACACCGGGGTTGAAGTCCTGGAAACCCGGGCGAATGATGATCAGCGTGCCGATGAATCCGACGACGACCGCGAGCCAGCGACGGACGCCGACCTTTTCTCCCAGGACGAAGGGAGAGAGCATGGTGACGATGAGCGGCTGCACGAAGAAGATCGCCAGCGTATCGGCGATCGGGAGATAATGAAGCCCCCAGAAGAAGAAGCTGGTGGCGGAGAGAAGGAAAATCGCGCGGGCCGTATGCATCACCGGCATGTTCGGAACGAGACCGCGCAGGCCCGCGAGCCGGAGCGCGAATGGCATGGTGAGGAGGGTGCCGAAGAACAGGCGGGCCCAGACCACCTGCAACACCGGAACGCCCTGATTTCCGAGATGCTTTGCCGCGGCGTCAAGAAAGGGGAGAATCGCCATGGCCGTCAGCATCAGGGCGATGCCCAGGAGCGGGCGGTGCGCGCGGCCTCTGCTCATATTGCGGAACCGAAGCAGAATCCTCGCGTTCCCCGCTCGAAGGCCCGGCGGAAAACTCGGGGTTGGGTCTTGAAGGAGCAGGGCATGTCATATGTCGGACGCACGGGCGCTCCGCAGACGGGCTGGAGAGGATAGGGACCTCCGGCCGTAGACCGGCCCGGGCATTTGGAGGTCTTTATGAAGCTCGCGTTCATTCTACTCTCTTCCGTAATCGCCGGATCCTGGACGTTGCCCGCGACGGCACAGCAGCAGGTTCCTTGCGGCGAGCGTGACGAGATCGTCAAATCCCTCTCCTCGCAGTATAGCGAGAAGCCGCGCGCGATGGGTCTTGCCAACCAGTCCGCGATCATCGAGGTGTTCACCTCGAAGGCGGGGACCTGGACGATCCTGCTGACCCGTCCTGACGGTGCGTCCTGTATCGTCGGGGCGGGAGAGGCCTGGGAAGACATTCCGCCGGCCCAGACCTATACGTCGCTCTAGGCCCTCAGGCGCTCGTTACCGGGGTCCCAGGCGGATTCCGGGATGATGCGGGCAGGGCGCCGCTCGGCGAAGACGAGCACCTCGAACGCGGTGCCTTCTGCCGCCATTTCCGGAGGCACATACGCGAAGGCAAGAGACTTGCCCACATTGTGACCGAAGGCGCCGGAGGTGGTGACGCCGACGACCCTGGTGCCGGCATAAACGGGCTCGTTGCCCATGCAGTCCGAATCCGTGTTTTCCACCTCCAGATAGACGAGCTTCATGCGCGGGCCGCGCTGCTTGTTCTTCAGCGTGGGCGCCTTGCCGATGAAGTCCTCCTTGTCGAGCCTGAGGAAGCGCTCCATCGAGGCTTCGATCATGTCGATTTCGGTGGTGAGTTCCGAACCCCAGCCGCGATAGGCCTTCTCCATGCGGAGCGAATTCATCGCATAGGTTCCGAAGAGCCGGATGCCGTGCGGCTTGCCTGCATCCATCAACGCATCGTAGACTTTCGGCATCCCGGCCATGGGAACGTGCAGTTCCCAACCGAGTTCGCCCACGTAGTTGACCCGGAGCAGCCGCACGCCCTCGACGCCGGCGACGGTGGCGGTCTTGCCGGTGAGCCAGCGGAACGAGGCGTTCGAGAGATCCGTCTTCGTGCACTGGCCGAGGACGTCGCGCGCCATGGGTCCCGCCAGGACGAGCACGCCGAAATCATCCGTCACGTCCGTGATGGTGACCTGCTCGTCCTCGCGCTTCCTCCAGTTCATCTGGTCAAGATCGTGAAGCTGGGCGACGGCTGCGGAGAGCACGTAGAAATGATCAGCCTCGAGCCGCGTGACGGTGATCTCGGACTCGATGAAGCCGTTGGGGTTGAGAAGATGGCCCAGGATGATGCCGCCGTCCTTCCTGGGGATCCTGTTTGCGCAGATGCGCTCGAGGAAGGCGTGGGCATCCCTGCCTTTCACTTCGTATTTAGAGAAGGTCGAGAGATCCATGAGCCCCACGCGCTCACGCACTGCGAGGGCCTCTTCCTTCACCGCATTCCACCAGTTCGAGCGCCTGAAGGAGTATTTCTCGCCTTCGCCCGACTTGTCGTACCAGCGCGGGCGCTCCCACCCGAAGATCTGGGCGAACTGGGCTCCCTCGGACTTGAGCCTGTCGTAGAGGGAGGACTTGCGCAAGCCGCGGCCCACCTCATGCTGCTCCGCCGGCTTGTAGCAGTAGTACATGTGGTGATAGTCGGCGACGGAAACCTCCGCCGTGTAGTCCTTGGTGGCCCAGTTGCCGAAGCGGCGCGGGTCGAACTCGCGCATGTTGATCTCGGCCTGGCCATGCACCATCCACTGCGCGAGATACTTGCCGGCACCGCCGCCCTGGCAGATGCCGATCGAGGCGCCGCAGTGCATCCAGTAGTTCCGGGGGCCGGGGGCGGGCCCAGAAAGATAGACGCCATCCGGCGTGTGGGTGATGGCACCCGGCACGATGGACTTGATGCCCGTCTGGCCGAAGAGGGGCAGGCGCTCGGTGGCCTTTTCCAGCCAGGGCATGAGACGGTCGAGCTCCGGGGCCTCGAGCTCGCTTTCGTAGTCCCAGCGCGGCGGCCTGCCGTCCCAGCAGACGTGGGCCGTGGCCGTTTCGTAGGGGCCCACGAGCACGCCGTTCGTCTCCTCGCGCAGGTATGCGTGGGAGTAGGGGTCGCGCACCACGGGGAGCTCCATCTTGAGGTCGATCAGCTCCTTCAGGGGCTCTGTGATCACGTAGTGATGCAGCATGTTGGCGATCGGCACGTTGTGGCCCGTCCAGGAGCCCACCACGTCGCAGTATGAGCCAGCGGCATTGACGACGTGCTCACAGTCGATGTGGCCGTTCTCGGTGAAGACGCGCCACTCGCCGTTGGGCAGCAGCTTGATGTCTGTCACGCGCGTGCGCCGGTAGATGTCGGCGCCGAGCTTTCGGGCACCCGCAGCCATGGCGTTGGTGATGTCGGCCGGCGCCACGTGCCCGTCATGAACGGTTCGGAAGGCGGCCTTCACGCCGAAGGTCTCGAGGTAAGGGTGATACTGCTTGATCTCTGAAGGGCCGATGATCTCGCATTCGTATCCAGCCAGCCGCGAAATGCCATAGACGTACTTGAACCAGTTCACCTCCTCATCGGTGATGGCGAGGCGGAGCCCGCCGCATCCGTGCCAGGACACGGCCTGGCCGGTGAGCTTCTCGAGCTTCGGATAGAGCTCCGTGCCGTAGACGTGCACCTTGGTCATGTTGAGGGAGCCGTTGAAATGCGGGCACTGGCCGGCAGCGTGCCAGGTGGAGCCCGAGGTCAGCTCGCCCTTCTCGACCAGCGCGATGTCGGTCCAGCCCTCCAGCGCCAGGTGGTAGAGGAGGCCCACCCCCATGACGCCACCACCCACAATCACCACACGCGCATGCGACTTCATTGCAATCTCCGGAGTTTTCGCGAGGATAGATCGGCTCCCCGCCGCCGCTCAAGGTCCAGTCAGTCCTCTTCAACCCTCCCATGCGCTTTTCAAGGGAAAATCCCGGGAGGGGTGGTGAGGTGGGCTCATCAGGGGTTCAGCGGCCGTTCAGCTTGCATTCGCCAAGGTCCTCTCACCAACATAGGAGCGTTTCATGAAGAGCCTCGTTCTCGCCGTCCTCTGTCTCGCCGGCCTTGCGGCCCCTGCCTTCGCGACGTCGGGCCCCGGATGCCTCTATGTGGTGAACGTGGCCCGGAACGATGCGCTCAACATGCGGGCGCGGCCGACCACCAGTTCTCGCATCGTCGACATTCTCGTGCCCGGCCGCCACGGCATCATCCACCTCGACGCCAGGTGCCGGCCTCTCGATATCCCCTGGGCCAGCCGCTGGTGCCCGGTGAGCCATTACGACGGCGATCGCGTGACGAAAGGCTGGGTCAAGGCGCGTTATGTGCGCGACATCGACTGCCCGTGACCCGGCCTAGAGCCTTTGCGCCTCGAACAGCACGAGGGCCGTTGCGACCGCGACGTTGAGCGATTCGGCGCCCCCCTTCATGGGGATGCGGACGAGCGTGGAGCAGGCGGCGGCGGCCTCTTCCGAGAGGCCCCTGCCTTCGCTGCCCATGACGAGCAGGGTGGGGCGGGCGTAAGGGCGGCGGTAGCTTTCAGCCGCCTTCAGATGCGTTCCGACGCTCTCTCCCGGCCAGGCGCGGCAGATGTCCAGAAAATCCTTCTGGTCCATCCTGACGAGCGGCACGCCGAATATGGAGCCCATGGTGGCCCGCACGCAGTCTGGCGAATAGGGATCGCAGGACTGGCCCGCAAGGATGACCCCGGCGGCCCCCGCCGCATCCGCCGTGCGGATGATGGTGCCGAGATTGCCCGGATCGCGCATGTCCTCGAGGGCCACCCATGTCCCTTCCGGCACCAGGCGATCCGCCCATTTCTGACGGAACACGCCGATGACCGCGGGCGGATTCTTCTGGGCGCTCACCTGGCCCATGATCCTCTCGTCCACACGGACGATCTCGGCCTTGCCCCACGGGCCGATGTGTCCGGTCGTGAGCAGATAGCGGGGTTCCCAGCGCTCGGCCTTTGCCCGCTCGAGCACCTGTTCACCCTCCGCGACGAAGAGCCCGGTCTCCTGCCGGTGCTTCTTCTCGGCCAGCGAACGGATCAGCTTGATCGTCGGATTGTGGGGCGAGGTGACGGTGAGCATGACGTTCCTTCTAGCTTGGGCTATAGAGAGTTTCCATGAACATCCTGCCCAACATCCGGACCGGCATCTCGGTCTGCCCGCATGACTGCCCCTCTGCCTGCGCACTCGAGGTGGAGGTGCTGGATGAGCACACCATCGGCCGGGTGCGCGGGGCAAGGGAGAATAGCTACACGCTGGGCGTCATCTGCGAAAAGGTCGCCCGCTACTCCGAGCGCATACATCACCCGGATCGGCTGCTCCACCCGCTCAAGCGCAAGGGCCCGAAGGGGTCGGGCGAGTTCGTGCGGATTTCCTGGGATGACGCGCTGGCGGAAACGGCGGAGGCCATGCTGAAGGCGGAGGCCGATTATGGCCCCACTTCCGTATGGCCCTACTACTATGCCGGCACCATGGGCTACGTGATGCGCGACGGCATCCACCGGCTGCGTCACGCCAAGGGCTATTCAAACATGGGCGACACGTTCTGCGTGGCGCTGTCGTGGTCTGGTTATCTCGCCGGCACCGGGAGCATCTCCGGCGTCGACCCGCGCGAGATGCAGCAATCGGACCTGATCGTGATCTGGGGCGGAAACCCCGTCAATACCCAGGTCAACGTGATGACCCACGCCATGATGGCGCGCAAGAACCGTGGCGCCAGGATTGCCTGCGTGGACATCTACGACACGGGAACGATGAAGCAGGCAGACGTGAAGGTGCTCATCCGGCCGGGAACGGACGGTGCGCTCGCCTGTGCGATCATGCATGTGCTGTTCCGTGCCGGTTATGCCGACTGGTCTTATCTCGAGACATACACCGACGCGCCGCGGGCGTTCGCCGAGCACCTCAAGGCGAAGACACCGGAGTGGGCCTCGCGCATCTGCGGCATTCCGGTCCAGGAGATCGAGTCCTTCGCCAAGCTGATCGGGGAGACGAAGCGCACGTTCTTCCGCATCGGCTACGGTTTCACGCGTTCGCGCAATGGTGCGCCCAACATGCATGCCGTCACCTGCATTCCGGCCGTGACCGGCGCCTGGCAGCACGAAGGCGGCGGCGCCTTGCATTCGAACAGCGGCATGTATGGCATGAACAAGACGATGATCGAGGGGCTGGACGTCAAGAAACCGGGCATCCGCATCCTCGACCAGAGCCGGATAGGGCCGGTGCTGCTGAACGATCCCTATGATCTCCAGGGCGGGCCGCCGGTGAAGGCGCTGTTCGTGCAGAACACCAATCCGGCCTCCGTCGCGCCCGATCAGACCAGGGTGAAGCAGGGGCTGGCGCGGGAGGACCTCTTCACCTGCGTGCACGAGCAGTTCATGACCGAGACGGCGAAATTCGCCGACATCGTGCTTCCCGCCACCATGTTCCTCGAGCATGACGACATCTATCAGGGCGGCGGCCACTCGCATCTTCTCTTCGGCCGCAAGCTCGTCGAGGCGCCCGGCGAATGCCGCAACAATCACGAGGTGATCTGCGACCTCGCCCGCCGGGTCGGGGCGGAGCACCCGGGGTTCCACATGAGCCCGCGCGAGCTCATCGACTGGACGCTGGTCAATTCCAGGCGGCCCGGCCTCGAGGCGCTCGATGCCGAGAACTGGATCGACGTGATGCCGGAGTTCGACCGCGCGCATTTCCTGAAGGGCTTCGGCCATCCCGACGGCAAGTTCCGCTTCCGCGCCGACTGGCGGAAAGTGCGCTTCCGCAGCACCGAAACCCCGGTTGGTCCCGTCGAGCAGCTTCCCTCCTTCCCCGATCACTGCGAGACCATCGAGGAGGCGACGGAGGACTATCCCTTCCGGCTCGCCACCAGCCCGGCGCGCACCTTCCTCAACACCACCTTCAACGAGACGCCCTCGTCCCGGAAGCGCGAAGGCCGCCCCACCGTGTTCGTCCATCCGGAGGATCTGGCCGCCCTCGGGATCGCCGACGGCCAGAAGGTGAAGCTCGGCAGCGCCCGGGGCACGGTCACCCTTCATGCGCGCGCCCATGAGGGCCAGCGCCGCGGCGTGCTAATCGCCGAGTCGATCTGGCCCAACGAGGCCTTCGAGGACGGGCAGGGCATCAACACCCTGACCGGCGCCGACCAGCCGGCACCCAATGGCGGTGGCGCCTTCCATGACAACCGGGTGTGGATACGCGCAGCCTGATTCCGTTAATGATTTCTTAACGGGAACCGGTCCCGCCCGCCCACGTTGCAGCCTCAAACCTGCCCTGAAACTCCCATGATCGGGAGCGAGAAAGGTTACCGAAACGAGGTTCGCGATGTCGCTCGGAGGAATGATCGTGATGGCCGTGCTGCTGCTCGCCGCCAACGTGGCAGCGGCGGCGGCCCTGCTCGCCTGACCGCCTATGGCAGCTTCGCTATTCTTTCCGTCAGCAGGTCGAAGAAGCCTGCGGCGTCGACGGAGCGGATGACCGTGGCGTTGGCCGGGCGGCGCGTCACGTGCCACCAGTCCACCACCGTGGCGCCCATCGTCAACTCCGACTCGCACTCGATCGAGACATTCACCAGTCGGCCGGAAAACAGGTCGGGCTTCAGCAGCCACGCGATCACGCAGGGGTCGTGCAAGGGGCCGCCGTCCGTGCCGTACTTGTTCTCGTCGAAGCGCTCGAAGAAGTCGAGCATGGCGGCCGTCGCCGGGCCTGAACGGTTGGGCATGGCGCGGAAGGCCTCCACGCGTTTGGCCGACGTCAGCGCCAGGTGCGTGCAGTCGAGCGGTATCAGCGTGATCGGAATGCCCGACTCGAAGACGAGGCGTGCTGCGTGCGGATCCACATAGATGTTGAATTCGGCGGCGGGCGTGACGTTGCCCTGCTCGAAATAGCCTCCGCCCATGGCGACGATCTGCTTCACCCGTCCGGCGATGCGGGGCTCCCGCACGAGGGCGAGGCCGATGTTGGTGAGCGGTCCCAGCGTGCAGAGCGTCACGGTTCCCGCGGGACGGGACATCAGTGTCTCGATGATGAAATCGACCGCGTGCTGCCGCTGGAGAGGCATCTGCGGCTCGGGCAGCACCGGGCCGTCGAGGCCCGTCTTGCCGTGCACCTCTTCCGCCGTCACCAGCGTTCTCACCATGGGGCGGATGGCGCCCGAGTAAACGCTGATGTCGGGCCGGCCTGCGAGTTCGCAGATCTTGCGGGCGTTCACCTCGGTCAGGGCCAGGGGCACGTTCCCGGCCACCGCGGTGATGCCGAGCACCTCGAACTCGGGGGAGGCGAGGGCGAGGAGGATGGCCACGGCATCGTCCTGGCCGGGATCGGTGTCGATGATGATGGGAAGCGGCTTCGTCATTTAACGTCCTTGGGTGAATGGGAAAGGCGCTCGGCTACAATGGCCAATGCCTGAGGATAGATCCTGTGTTCCTGCTCGAGCACCCGCGTGGCCAGCATGTCGGGGGTGTCGCCCGCGAGCACCGGCACCTCCGCCTGGAGAAGGACGGGGCCACCGTCGAGTTCGGCCGTCACGAGATGCGCGCTGCAACCATGGGTCCTGGCGCCGTCGGCCAGCGCGCGCTCATGGGTGTGGAGGCCCTTGTAGGCCGGAAGGAGCGAGGGGTGGATGTTGATCAGCCGCCCCTCCCAGCGGGCGATGAAGCCAGCCGTCAGAACCCGCATGAAGCCGGCGAGCGCCACGATCTCGACGCCCAGCGAGCGAAGATGGCGATCGAGAGCATCCTCGAAGCCCTCGCGCGCGGGATAGGCCTTGTGGTCGATCACCGCGGCCGGGATGCCGTTCGAGCGGGCGAAATCCAGCCCCTTCGCATCCGCCCTGTTCGATACCACGCAGGCGATCTCGGCCGGATAGCCGGGATCACGCGCCGCCTCGACGAGTGCCATCATGTTGGAGCCGCGCCCCGAGATCAGAACGGCGGTGCGGACCTTCCTCATGTCACGGAGAGGCTGCCGGCGAGCGCCACCTGTTCCTCCGCTCCCTTGCGCTTGCGGATGGAGCCCAGGCTGACGACCTCCTCGCCCGAGCGGCGGAGAGAGGCTGCCACCTTCTTCGCGTCCTTCGCCGCCACGACGGCGATCATGCCGATACCGCAATTGAAGGTGCGCAGCATCTCGCGCTCGCTGACGGAACCCACCTCCTGCAGCCACCGGAACACCGGCGTGAAGGGCACCTGCCCGAGGTCAATCTCGGCCACGGCGGTCTTCGGCAGCACCCGCGGGATGTTCTCGATGAAACCGCCACCCGTGATGTGGGCCAGGGCCTTGATGGCCCCGGTCGCCTTGATCGCCTTCAGGACCGGCTTCACATAGATGCGGGTGGGGGCGAGCAAGGCCTCCGCCAGTGTCTTCCGGCGGTCGAACGGCGCCTTGTCTCCATAGGAGAGGCCGCTCATCTCCACGAGCTTCCTGACCAGCGAGTAGCCGTTGGAATGGGGCCCGGAGGAGGCGAGCCCCAGGATCACGTCGCCCGGTTTCACGTCCTTGCGGGGCAGGAGCATCTTCCGCTCGGCCGCGCCCACGGCGAAGCCCGCCAGATCATAGTCGGCACCCTGATACATGCCCGGCATCTCGGCCGTCTCGCCGCCGATCAGGGCGCAGCCCGCCTGGCGGCAGCCATCGGCGATGCCGGCGATCACCTCGGCCGCCGCCTTCACCTCGAGCTTCCCGGTGGCATAATAGTCGAGGAAGAACAGCGGCTCCGCGCCCTGCACGACGAGATCGTTCACCGACATGGCGACGAGATCGATGCCCACCCCGCGGTGGCGGCCAGTCTCGATGGCGATCCTGAGCTTCGTGCCCACGCCGTCGTTCGCCGCGACCAGCACGGGGTCCTTGAAGCCGCATGCCTTGAGGTCGAACAGGCCGCCGAAACCGCCCAGGGCCGAATCGGCGCCTTTGCGCCGGGTGGAACGCGCAAGGGGCTTGATGGCCTCGACGAGTGCGTTTCCCGCCGCGATGTCGACGCCGGCATCGGCGTAGCTCACGCCCTGCCGTGCTGCTTGTTTCGTGCTGCTCATGCCGCTAGTTTGCCCCAATTCTCTGGTGGGAGGTGCCCGTTGGGCGTCCATACCCCGAAGCGCTTTGCGAATAAAGTGTTGCGGGAGGCGCCGGAACAGCGTGTGGAAAGCTTTGGGGCCGGCATATTGATCGTGACTTGCATGTTGAAGGGACGCAGCATCGCCGCGGCCCTCGCAGGAATGCTGGCGCTCCTGGCGCTGGCGTTGCCTGTCCGTTCGGCAGGGCCGATCGAGACCAACATCTTCGCCGTCCAGGGCGTCGAGGTGGACGTGACGAGCACGGACGCTTCCGCCGCGAAGAACCAGGCGCTGATGGACGTGCAGGTGAAGGCCTTTTTCCAACTGGTCGAGCGGCTGGGCTCAACCGAACTGGCGGAGGAACTGAAGGCCAAGCTCAAGCCGGAGGACATCGCCCCCTATCTCCGCTCTCTCTCGATCGAGCAGGAAAACTCCGCGCCGGGGCGCTATATCGGCAAGTTCACCGTGCGCTTCCTGCCCGAGAAGACGCAGAAATTCTTCGAGAGCTACGGCATCCGCGTTCCCACCGAGCAGGCAGACCCGATCCTGGTCCTCCCGGTTTACCGCGGGCCCGAGGGCGGCAGCCTGTGGGAGGACAATCCCTGGCGCAAGGCCTGGATCGACCTCAAGGGCGAGCAGGGCATCGTGCCGATCATCGTGCCGCTCGGCGATCTCGAGGACACCGAGACACTGACGGCCGAGGACGCGATCCGGGGGGAAGCGATCCGTCTCGAAGCGATCCGCAAGCGCTATGGCGCCCCAAGCCTTCTGGTGGCGCAGGCCCAACCTACAGAGGATGGCGGGCTCCATGTCTACATCGCGGGCGAGACCAAGCTCGGCAAGCTGGAGTTCAACAAGATCTACAAGCCGGAGGCCGGCAGTGCGGAGCCCGTCGAACCTGGGGCCGTGCAGGCCTTCCAGCAGGCCCTCTACAAGTTCTACAAGGAGCAGGAGGAGAAGCTCGCCGCCGAGGAGGCCGCGAGAAGCGCGAATCTCTCGCAGTCGCTGGCGGTGTCGGTGCCCTTCACCAGCCCGCGCGAGTGGAATGCGATCCGGTCCCGAATCCTGACGACGCCCAATGTGATCGGCGTCGATCTTTCCTCGCTTTCGGCGGACGGGGCGGTGATCAGGCTGATGTTCACCCACACCGTGGAGGAGCTCCAGGACAACATGCAGCGTGCCGGCCTGAACCTGGCGCAATCCGGCTCGGCCTGGGTCATCCAGCCGATGTGAGGCATGAGGAACCTCCCGAACCTGATCTCACTGATGCGGCTGCTGCTGGTGCCGCTCACGGTGTGGCTCATCCTCTCCGAAGCCTATTCGCTGGCCTTCGCCAGCTTCGTGCTGGCAGGGGTTTCCGATGGCGTGGACGGCTTCCTGGCGCGGCGCTACGACTGGCGGTCCCGGCTGGGCACCTATCTGGACCCGCTGGCGGACAAGGCTCTCGTCGTCTCCGTCTTCGTGACCCTCGGTTTCCTGAAGCTGATCCCCACATGGCTCGTCATCATCGTCGTGTCGCGTGACGTGCTCATCATCGGAGCCGTGCTCCTCTCGCGCCTCGTGGACAACCCGGTGCGGGTTCAGCCGCTGATGGTCAGCAAGGTGAACACCGCCGCCCAGATCTGCTATCTGGTGGGCGTGCTGGCACTGGCGGCATTCGGCGGCCCCCTGAGCCTTCTTGTGGATGTCGGGAGCATTGCAGTGGCACTGTTGACGGTTCTCTCCGGCGCTGCCTATCTCATGGCCTGGCTCCGCCACGTTGCGGAAGCGCCTCATGAGGACAAAAAGCCGTGACGCTGCAGAAACAGGTGCTGATCTGGACCGTCTCCTTCGCGGTGCTGGTCTTCTTCCTGTGGGTGTTCAGCTCCATCCTGTTGCCCTTCATCGCCGGGCTGGTGCTGGCCTACTTTCTCGATCCGGTCGCGGATGGGTTGCAGAAACTGGGTCTGTCAAGGCTTGCCTCGGCCCTCGTCATCGTCTTCGCGGCGCTCTTCGTGCTCGTCCTCGGCCTCGTGATCCTCGCCCCCATGCTCGCCGACCAGGTGAGCAAGTTCGCCAGCGACCTGCCGAACATCATCCAGGCGCTGACGCTGCGCTTCAATGAATTCGCGCCGGACTGGATGAAGGATGCGCTGGCCCGAAGCGGGGCGGACATCAGGGGCTCGGTGTCGGAGGTGGCAGGCAAGGCCGCCGAGTGGATTCTCGGGGTGCTGAAGACGCTGCTCACGGGCGGGCTCGCGCTGGTCAATCTCGTATCGCTGCTGGTGGTCACGCCCATCGTCGCCTTCTATCTGCTCGAGGACTGGGACGACATGATCGCCAAGATCGACAGCTGGGTGCCGCGCGACCATGTGGAGACGGTGCGAATGCTGGGCCGGGAGATCAATACCGCCATGGCGGGCTTCATCCGCGGACAGGGCACGGTTTGCCTGCTGCTCGGCTTCTTCTATGCCGTGGCGCTTTCGGTGGCAGGCCTCAGGTTCGGCATGGCGATCGGCCTTTTCGCAGGCGCTCTTACCTTCATTCCCTATGCCGGGGCCCTGATCGGGGGCGTGCTGGCGATCGGCGTGGCCGTCGTGCAGTTCTGGCCGGAGTTCTGGCCGATCATCATGGTGGCGGCGATTTTTGCGGTGGGGCAGTTCCTCGAAGGGAACTTCCTTTCGCCCAAGCTCGTGGGCAAGAGCGTGGGCCTGCATCCGGTGTGGCTGATGTTCGCGCTCTTCGCCTTCGGTTATGCATTCGGTTTCGTGGGGCTGCTGCTGGCAGTGCCACTGGCAGCGGCCGCCGGCGTGCTGGTTCGTTTCGCGCTCCAGCAATACCTCTCGAGCCAGCTCTATCTCGGAACGGCCGAGGAGCCGGAGGCCATGCCCATCCCGGTCTCCATCGCCGATGAGACCGGAACGCCGCCGGTGCCTCACGGGCAGCGGCCCTCATGACGCGGCATTCGGGCCGTCAGCTGGTGCTCGAATTGCCGCTGCGCGCCGCGCTGGGCCGCGACGATTTCCTGGTGACGCCCTCGAATGCCGCCGCCGTCGCCATGATCGACAGCTACCCTGACTGGCCCCACCACGGAATCGTGCTGCTGGGCGGGAGGGGCAGCGGAAAGTCCCACCTTCTCCAAGTGTGGCAGCAATCAGCAGGCGCACCCGTCATCACCTCGGACGCTCTGGCTCGCGAGCCGCCGGACCGGCTTCTCGCGGCCGGCGCACTCGCCATCGACAATGCCCCCGGCCCGGGGCTGGATGAAAGGGCCCTGTTCCACCTGCTCAATCTGGCACGGCAGACGGGCGGCCATGTGCTGATCGCCAGCGAAACCGACCCGGCGCACTGGCCGGTGACGCTTCCCGACCTCGCATCCCGTCTCAAGGCGATGCCGGTCGCGCGCCTCGACCCGCCGGACGACGCACTCCTGCGCGGCGTGCTGGTGAAGCTCTTCGCCGACCGGCAAGTGGCAGTCGAGGAGACGGTCATCTCCTATCTCATGTTGAGGATGCCGCGCTCGCTCGATGCGGCGCGGGCGCTCGTCGCCGGGATCGACCGGGCGGCGCTCACGGAGCAGGTACCGGTAACGCGGGGCCTTGCGGCCCGCGTTCTGCAGCAGATGACAGAGCCCGGAATGTTTCCGGAAGATAGTTGACGCAAGGTCAATCGTCTCATTCACCGGATCGTCACAGGCCTGTTATACTTGAATGTGAGCCGTCAGCCGAAAGCCGCCATGAACGAACAGCTTCCGATACCCGCCGCCATCACGATGGATTCCCCGTCGCGCTTCATCAACCGCGAGATTTCGTGGCTGGGATTCAACATGCGGGTGCTGGAAGAGGCGCGCAACACCGTGCACCCGCTGCTGGAACGGCTTCGCTTCCTGTCGATCTCCGGCAACAACCTCGACGAGTTCTTCATGGTGCGGGTGGCGGGGCTGGTCGGCCAGGTGCGCGAGCGTCTGCCGCAACTCAGCGACGACGGGCTCACGGCGCAGGAGCAGCTCGACCGGCTGAGAGTGCTCGCCCAGGAGCTCATGGCCGAACAGGACCATCGCTGGCACCAGCTCAAGGTGGAGCTCGCCCAGAACGGCATCGTGATCACCGACGGCAACGACCTTCTCCCGCACGAAAAATCCTGGCTCGACCAGCGTTTTCTCGAGCAGATCCTGCCGGTCGTCACGCCGATCGCCATCGATCCGGCGCATCCCTTCCCGTTCATTCCCAACCGCGGCTTCATCATCTGCCTGGAGCTGAAGCGGCGCAAGGATGGAGGGCGGATGAACGCGCTGCTGCCGGTGCCGCAGCAGCTCGAGCGTTTCGTGCGGCTTCCCGGCCTCGACGGTTCGAGCGTCGTACGCTTCATTTCCCTCGAGAACATGCTGAGCCTGTTCGTTCCCCGCCTCTTCCCCGGATACGAGGTGATGGGGCAGGGCGTGATGCGGCTCCTCCGCGACAGCGACATCGAGATCGAGGAGGAGGCCGAAGACCTGGTGCGCGTCTTCGAGACGGCGCTGAAGCGCCGCCGCCGAGGCTCGGTCATCCGCATGGAGGTCGACGCCCATACGCCCGCCTCGCTGCGCGACTTCATTGCCGAGGAAGTTGACGTGCAGCGCGACGCCATCGTGGAATGCGCTGGCCTCGTCGGCTATTCCGACACGCGGCAGCTGATCATCGACGAGCGGCCGGACCTCAAGTTCACGCCGTTCATCGCGCGCTTCCCCGAGCGGATCCGCGATCATGGCGGGGATTGCTTCGCGGCGATCCGCCAGAAGGACATCGTGGTTCATCATCCCTACGAATCCTTCGATGTCGTCGTGCAGTTCGTCCTGCAGGCGGCGAATGATCCGGACGTGGTGGCGATCAAGCAGACGCTCTACCGCACCTCGAAGGATTCACCCATCGTCGCAGCACTCGCCAAGGCCGCCGAGGCGGGCAAGTCGGTGATGGCGCTGGTGGAGCTCAAGGCCCGCTTCGACGAGGAGGCCAACATCCAGTGGGCGAGAGACCTCGAGCGGGCAGGCGTGCAGGTGGTCTTCGGCTTCATCGAGCTCAAGACCCATGCCAAGGTCTCGATGGTCGTGCGGCGCGAGAGCGGGCAGATGCGCACCTATGTGCATTTCGGCACCGGCAACTACCACCCGATCACCGCCAAGGTCTATACCGACCTCTCCTTCTTCACCTGCGATCCCGCGCTCGTGCGGGACGCGTCGCGGCTGTTCAACTTCATCTCGGGTTATGCCCAGCCGGAAGACCTCGAGAAGATCGCCCTGTCGCCCATCAATCTCAAGAGCCGGCTGCTCGCCCATATCGACGAGGAGATCGAGCATGCGAAGGCCGGGCGGCCGGCTCAGATCTGGGCCAAGCTCAACTCCGTCGTCGACCCCGGAATCATCGACGCGCTGTACCGCGCCAGCCAGGCCGGCGTCCAGATCGATCTCGTGGTGCGCGGCATCTGCTGCCTGAGACCTGGCGTCCCTGGCCTGTCGGAAAACATCCGCGTGAAGAGCATCGTCGGCCGCTTCCTCGAGCATTCGCGCATCGTGTGTTTCGGCGCAGGCAACGCCCTGCCGCACAACAGGGCCAAGGTCTACATCAGCTCGGCCGACTGGATGCAGCGCAACCTCCACCGCCGCGTGGAGACGCTGATACCGATCGAGAACCCCACGGTGCACGACCAGATCCTCGACCAGATCATGATGGCGAACATGATGGACAACCAGCAGAGCTGGGAGCTGCTGGCGGACGGCACATCGCGGCGCATCGCGCCGGGGCCCGACGAGGAGCCCTTCAACGCGCACCAGTATTTCATGAAGAATCCCTCGCTCTCTGGACGCGGGCGCTCGCAGGCAGGTAATGTGCCGCCCGAGATCATCGAGCGCTTGAAGAAGAAGGCCAAGGCGAAGACGTGAGCTGGCACAAGGGATTCCGCACCGAACCGCCGAAGTACCGGCCCGTCTCGGTGGTGGACATCGGCTCCAACTCGGTGCGTCTCGTGGTCTATGACGGCTTGCGGCGCTCGCCATCCCCCATCTTCAACGAAAAGATCCTGTGCGGGCTGGGGCGCGGCGTGGCCACCAGGGGAAAGCTCGCGGAGGAGGGAATGACGCGCGCGCTGGCGGCGCTCCGTCGCTTCCGCGCGCTCTCGAGGCAGATCGGCGCCAAGCACATCTTTGCGGTGGCGACGGCGGCCGCGCGCGAGGCTTCCAACGGTGCGCAGTTCATCGCCAGGGCCGAGAAGGCGCTGGGATGCGGCATCCGTGTGCTCACCGGCAAGGAAGAAGCGCGCTACGCCGCGCTCGGCGTCATCGCAGGCATTCCAGGCGCCGACGGGATCGCAGGCGACCTGGGCGGCGGCTCGCTCGAACTCATCGACATCAAGGACGGCAAGCTGCGCGAAGGCGTGACGCTGCCTCTGGGCCCCCTCCGCCTCATGGACCTCTCCGGCGGATCGATCGAGAAGGCCAGGTCCATCATCGACGAGGCCTTCGCCAAGGCCGGCATCCTGAAGCTCCTCAAGGGCCGCACCTTCTATGCGGTCGGCGGCACCTGGCGGAACCTCGCCAAGCTGCACATGGCGCAAAGCAATTATCCGCTGCATGTTCTCCACTGCTACAGGCTCACGCGGCAGCAGGCGATGTCGCTCTCTGGCCTCGTCGCCCATCTCTCGCCGAGCTCGCTCCGCGAGATTCGCGAAGTCTCGAAGAGCCGCTCCGACACCATGCCCTATGGCGCGCTGGTGCTGGAGCGCCTGCTCCACCACGCGCAGGCGAGTGCGGTCGAGATCTCCGTCTATGGCGTGCGCGAGGGGCTGCTCTATTCGAGGCTCCCCCCGCGCAAGCGCAACAGCGATGCGCTGCTTTCCTCCTGCTGGGATTTCGCCCGCCGCTATGCCCGCTCGCCCGATCACGAGCTCGAACTCTGCGATTGGACGGACCAGGTCTTCGGCGAGGGCAAGCTTCCCGAATCGGAAGAGCAGCGGCGGCTGCGCTATGCGGCCTGCCTCCTCGCGGATATTGGCTGGCGGGCGCATCCCGACTACCGCGCCGAGCGGTCGCTCTCCATGATCTCGCAAGCGGCGTTCGTGGGAATCGATCATCCGGGCCGGGTGTTCCTGGCGCTCACCGTGTTCTACCGCTACGACGGGCAGGGGGAAGAAAGCGACAGTCTGACCCGGCTCCTCGGCGATGAGGATCACCAGCGCGCCCATCTGCTGAGCAGCCTCTTCCGGCTCGCCTACATCCTTTCCGCCGCCATGCCCGGCATGCTGCCGAAGATCGGGTTGAAGCTCGGAGAGAACAAGACGCTGGTGCTCAGCCTTCCGAAGAAGCTCGCAGACCTCTCCGGCGAGAGGGTGGAGAAGCGGCTTGCCGCGCTCGCCGCCGAGATCGGCCGCAGCGGCCGGGTCGTCATCGGCGGCAGGGCATAGCCTATTCCGCGGCCGCCTGCAGGCCGCTGTTCTTGCGCATGACGCGCACGCGGCCCTTGTCGAAGCCGATCACCGCCTCGCCGCGCTTGATGGCAAGCGCCAGATCGCCGAACAGTTCCCGCCGCCAGCCGTGCATGAGGTGCACGTCGGCCGCGTCGCTCTCGGCGATGGCGTCGATGTCGGCGCTCGAGGCGACGAGCTTCGGCGCGATGCCCTCCTGCTCGCAGACGACCTTGAGCGCCAGCTTCAGCACCTCCGCGGCAGCCTGGGCCTGCTCGCTCATGTCGTCGCGGCCGTCGTCCGGCTGGGGCAGGCTCTTGGGATCGAGCGCCAGTCCCGCCGCCACGGCCTTCAGGATCGCCTCGCCGGTGCGAGAGGTGGCCATGCCGCGGGGCAGGGCGCGGAGCTGGTTCAGCGCCTCGCGTGCCTGCGGCATCTGAACCGCGATCTCGGCCACGGCATCGTCCTTCAGCACGCGGGAGCGCGGCACGTTCTTCTCGCGCGCCTCCCGCTCGCGCCAGGCGGCCACCTCCATCAGCACGCCCAGCTGCTTCTTGGAGCGCAGGCGCACCCTGATCCGCCTCCAGGCATCTTCCGGCTCGGTGCGGTAGGTGGCGGGATTGGTGAGGATGTCCATCTCTTCCCGGAGCCAGTGCTCGCGGCCGGTGCGGTCGAGCTCCTGCTTGAGGCTCTCATAGATTACGCGCAGGTGGGTCACGTCGGCCAGTGCATAGGCCAGCTGCTTGTCGCTCAAGGGGCGGCGCGACCAGTCGGTGAAGCGGGAGGACTTGTCGATCTGGGACTTGGCGATCCGCCGCACCAGCGATTCATACCCCACCTGGTCGCCGAAGCCGCAGACCATGGCGGCAATCTGGGTATCGAAGACCGGGTGCGGCACGATCCCGGCGCGATGGACCATGATCTCGATGTCCTGGCGGGCGGCGTGGAAGACCTTCAGCACGGCGGGATCGTTCATCAGGGCGAAGAAGGGCGCGAGGTCGAGGCCCGGCGCAAGGGGGTCGATCAGACCGTTGACGGTTTCGCCCGCCACCTGGATGAGGCAGAGGTCGGGCCAGTAGGTTGTCTCCCGCATGAACTCGGTGTCGACGGTGACGAAGTCTTCCCGGGCGAGGGTCTCACAGAGGCGCGCCAGCGATTCGGTTGTGGTAATCAGGTCCATGGCCGCAGGGAAGCGCGATCGCCTGCTCAGGTCAATGGCTTGCCGCGAAAACTTCTCGTTGGTCGGTTGGTGAGTTGAATCAGAACGTTAGGTGCAATTTTCAAGAAACTGCATCACGATCCAGGCGGGCTATGGGCCCGCTGCCGCAGGCGAATGGGCGCGAGGCGCGCCTGGCCGGCCGCAAGCGCCAATCATTCCCTTGACTTGGCTTGCCAAGCCTTGCATAACGCGCCCACCAAACGGCCCGGGCGACCCCCGGGCTGAATGGCGTTTGGCCCAAGCAAACGGGTTTGCCCTCTTGCAGGGTGAGGCGGGGGAGTGTCCCGAGCGGCAAAGGGGGCGGACTGTAAATCCGCTGGCTTCGCCTTCGTAGGTTCGAGTCCTACCTCCCCCACCATTTGCCTGGGGCCGAACGTCAGAAGGGTTAAGGAGTTCGGACGACGGTTTTCCGGGCGGGTGTAGCTCAATGGTAGAGCAGCAGCCTTCCAAGCTGAATACGAGGGTTCGATTCCCTTCACCCGCTCCAAAGTTTGAATCGTGAATGCCGCCGAGAGCGGCCAACAGGGTAGAGCGACGATGGCCAAAGAGAAATTCAACCGCGACAAGCCGCACTGCAACATTGGCACGATTGGTCACGTCGACCATGGCAAGACCTCGCTGACGGCTGCGATCACGAAGGTTCTGGCGGAGACGGGCGGTGCGACGTTCACGGCCTATGACCAGATCGACAAGGCGCCCGAGGAGCGGGCGCGCGGCATCACGATCAACACGGCGCATGTCGAGTACCAGACGCAGAAGCGGCACTATGCGCATGTCGACTGCCCTGGCCATGCCGACTACGTGAAGAACATGATCACGGGCGCGGCGCAGATGGACGGCGCGATCCTGGTGGTGTCGGCGGCCGACGGCCCGATGCCGCAGACGCGCGAGCACATCCTGCTGGCCCGCCAGGTCGGCGTTCCGGCGCTGGTGGTGTTCATGAACAAGGTGGACATGGTGGACGATCCGGAGCTTCTGGACCTGGTGGAGATGGAGGTGCGCGAGCTGCTCTCGTCCTACCAGTTCCCGGGCGACGACATTCCGATCATCCGCGGCTCGGCGCTGTGTGCGCTGGAGAACCGCAACCCGGAGATCGGCCATGACGCGATCCTGAAGCTGATGCAGGCGGTGGACGAGTACATCCCGCAGCCGGAGCGCCCGAAGGACCAGCCGTTCCTGATGCCGATCGAGGACGTGTTCTCGATCTCGGGCCGCGGCACGGTGGTGACGGGCCGGGTGGAGCGCGGCATCGTGAAGGTGGGCGAGGAAGTCGAGATCGTCGGCATCCGCGACACGCAGAAGACGACGGTGACGGGTGTCGAGATGTTCCGCAAGCTGCTCGATTCGGGCGAGGCGGGCGACAACATCGGCGCGCTGCTGCGCGGCATCGACCGCGAGGGCGTGGAGCGCGGCCAGGTGCTGTGCAAGCCGGGCTCGGTGAAGCCGCACAAGAAGTTCAAGGCGGAAGCCTACATCCTGACCAAGGAGGAGGGTGGCCGTCACACGCCGTTCTTCGCCAACTACCGTCCGCAGTTCTACTTCCGCACCACCGACGTGACGGGTGTCGTCACGCTGCCGGCGGGTACGGAAATGGTGATGCCGGGCGACAACATCTCCTTCGACGTCGAACTGATCACGCCGATCGCCATGGAGGAGAAGCTGCGCTTCGCCATCCGTGAAGGCGGCCGTACCGTCGGCGCCGGCGTCGTCGCCAAGATCAC
>NZ_JBKBKI010000031.1:0-50369 GCF_046294715.1 Aestuariivirga sp.
GACGCGCGGAAGAAGCAGACGAGCCCGCGCGCCGCCGCCTCGCGCCGCGGAAAGAGGGTGTCTGAGGTGCTCCGCCGTAGCGGCGGCGAAGCGGCCGTGGCCGAGTAAGTGAAGGAAACCGATCATGGCGAATGACAAGAAGACCGTCACGGTCCAGCAGATCTCGAGCCCGCAGCGCCGCCCCGGCGCCCAGCGCGCCACGCTGATCGGCCTCGGCCTGAACAAGATGAACAAGACCGCCACCCTCGAGGACACCCCTGCGGTGCGCGGCATGATCGCCAAGGTCGCGCACCTCGTGCGCGTCGTGGAATAAGGAAGACCTGCCATGAAACTCAATGAGATCGCCGACAACCCCGGCGCCCGCCACGCCAGGAAGCGCGTGGGCCGCGGCATCGGCTCGGGACTCGGCAAGACCGCGGGTCGCGGCGGCAAGGGCCAGACAGCCCGCAAGGGCGGCGCCAAGGCCGGGTTCGAAGGCGGTCAGATGCCGATCTACCGCCGCCTGCCGAAGCGCGGCTTCAACAAGCCCAACGCGGTGGAATACAACGAGGTGAACCTGTCGCGCGTGCAGGCCGCCGTCGATGCCAAGAAGCTCGATGCGTCGCAGCCGGTGACGGTCGCGGCCCTGGTGGCGGCGGGCGTCGTCTCCGCACCGCTCGGCGGTGTGCGGCTGCTCGGCAAGGGCGAACTGAAGTCCAAGCTGACCTTCGAGGTCTACCATGCGACGGCCGGCGCCGTCGCCGCCGTCGAGAAGGCGGGCGGCTCGGTGAAGATGCTGAAGCCGGCCGAGAAGGCTCCGGAAGCGAAGTAAGCTTGCAGGCACTGGGCAGGGGCCCCACATAGGGGCACTGTCTCAGCGCGAGGACGAGAGAATGGCATCAGCCGCAGAACAACTTGCTGCAAACCTGAACTTCGGCGCGCTCGCCAAGTCGGAAGACCTGAAGAAGCGAATCTGGTTCACGCTCGGCGCCCTCATCGTCTACCGCCTCGGAAGCTATATCCCGATCCCCGGCATCGATGCCGTGGAACTCGCCAAGTTCGCCGCGCAGAACTCGAGCGGCATCCTGGGCTGGGTGAACAACCTCGCCGGCGGCGCCCTGGGCCGCATGGCGATCTTCGCCCTCAACATCATGCCCTACATCTCGGCCTCGATCATCATCCAGCTGATGACGTCGGTCTCGCCGCATCTCGAGCAGCTCAAGAAGGAAGGCGAGCAGGGCCGCAAGAAGATCAACCAGTACACGCGCTACGGAACGGTGCTGCTGGCCGCACTCCAATCCTACGGCATCGCCGTGGGACTCGAGGGGCAGGCCGGCCTCGTCACTGACCCCGGCATGTTCTTCCGCCTCTCGACCGTGATCACGCTGACGGGCGGCACGGTGTTCCTGATGTGGCTCGGCGAGCAGATCACCTCGCGGGGCATCGGCAACGGGATCTCGCTCATCATCTTCGCCGGCATCGTGGCGGGGCTGCCTTCGGGCATCGCGGGCCTCCTCGAGCTCGGCCGCACCGGCCAGGTTTCGACCTTCGTCATCCTCGGCATCATCATCATGGCCGTGGCCGTGATCGCCTTCATCGTGCTCATGGAGCGTGCCCAGCGCCGGCTGCTGATCCAGTATCCGAAGCGGCAGGTGGGGAACAAGATGTTCCAGGGCGAAAGCTCGCACATGCCCCTGAAGCTCAACACCTCGGGCGTCATTCCGCCGATCTTCGCCTCCTCGCTGCTGCTGCTGCCGATCACGGTCGCCAATTTCAGCCAGGGGCAGGGTCCGGACTGGCTCAACACCCTCACCGCCATGCTGGGCCACGGGCAGCCGCTGTTCCTGGTGCTCTACGCCGCCCTCATCATCTTCTTCGCCTTCTTCTACACGTCCATCATGTTCAACCCGAAGGAGACGGCGGACAATCTCAAGAAGTATGGCGGCTTCATCCCCGGCATCCGGCCGGGCGAGCGGACGGCGGAATACATCGACTACGTGCTCACCCGCATCACGCTCATCGGCGCGCTGTACCTGACGCTGGTCTGCCTCCTGCCGGAATTCCTGATCGGCTACACGGGCGTTCCCTTCTATTTCGGCGGCACTTCGCTGCTGATCGTGGTCAGCGTCACCATGGATACGGTGGCCCAGGTGCAGGGCCATCTGCTGGCCCAGCAGTATGAGGGGCTCATCAAGAAGTCGAAGCTCAGGGGGAGCAAGCGGTGAACATCATCCTGCTCGGGCCGCCGGGGGCCGGCAAGGGCACCCAGGCCAAGCTCATCGAGGACCGCCACGGCATGAAGCAGCTCTCGACGGGCGACATGCTGCGGGCGGCCGTCGCCGCAGGCACCGAGACCGGCCGAAGGGCCAAGGAGATCATGGACCGGGGGGAGCTGGTTCCGGACGCGGTCGTGGTCGGCATCATCGCCGACCGGCTGGACCAGCCGGACGTCAAGAAGGGTTTCATCCTCGACGGCTTCCCGCGCAACACGGCCCAGGCCGAGGCGCTGGACGCGATGCTCGCCGGCAAGGGCCTGAAGCTCGACGCCGTGATCGAGATGAAGGTCGACGACGAGGCGCTCGTCGAGCGCATCACCGGGCGGTACACCTGCGCCACCTGCGGCAAGGGCTACCACGACCGGTTCGAGCAACCGAAGGTTTCAGGCGTGTGCGATGTGTGCGGGGGAACCCAGTTCACGCGCCGCGCCGACGACAACGAGAAGACGGTCCGTGACCGCCTCGCTGTCTACAACAAGCAGACCGCGCCGCTGGTGCAGTATTATGGCGGGCGCGGAACGCTGAGGTCGATCGACGGCATGGCGGACATCTCTGAGGTGACCCGCCAGATCGAGGGCGTGCTGAACGGCGTCTGACGCCTTGGATTTGCGGCTTCTTGAGGTTGACGCGGAAGCGATTCCCCTCTAGATAGACCGCAAAACACGGTCGAAGACAGGCTGGCTTCAGGGGGTGGCCCCCTTGAGGTACGGCCTCATGCCTTTGCAGGCGGCCGGTCGAAGCACGGAAACAAAATTACGAAGCCGGTGGCGCAAGCCACTGAGGTGATTAGGAGAACAGGCGTGGCCCGTATTGCAGGCGTCAACATTCCGACCAACAAGCCCGTGGCGATCTCGCTGCGCTACATCTTCGGCATCGGTCCGGTCAACGCGGTCGAGATCTGCGACAAGACCAAGATCGACCCTACCAAGCGCGTCAACGAGCTGTCGGACGCCGAGGTGCTGGCGATCCGCGAGGTGATCGACCGTGATTACGTGGTGGAGGGCGACCTGCGCCGCGAGGTGTCGATCAACATCAAGCGCCTCGTCGACCTCGGCTGCTACCGCGGCCTTCGCCACCGCAAGGGCCTGCCCGTGCGCGGCCAGCGCACCCACACCAACGCCCGCACCCGCAAGGGTCCCGCCAAGGCGATCGCCGGCAAGAAGAAGTAAAGGCTGAAAGAACATGGCTAAGGAAGCTCAACGTCCGCGCCGCAAAGAGCGCAAGAACATCTCCTCCGGCGTCGTCCACGTGAACTCGTCGTTCAATAACACGATGATCACCATCACCGACGTCCAGGGCAACGCCATCGTCTGGGCCTCGGCCGGCAAGCTCGGTTTCAAGGGTTCGCGCAAGTCGACCCCCTATGCTGCGCAGGTCGCCGCCGAGCAGGTGGGCCGCGCCGCCATGGAACATGGCATGCGCACGGTCGAGGTCGAGGTTTCGGGCCCGGGTGCCGGCCGCGAGTCCGCTCTCCGCGCGCTGCAGGCCTGTGGCCTGCAGGTGACGTCGATCCGCGACGTGACGCCCATTCCGCACAACGGCTGCCGTCCGCCGAAGCGCCGCCGCGTCTGACCGGCGTGGCCGCCGCCGCCCGCATTTTTCCGTGCGGTTCATCGATATCTTTGTGAAAAGTGGCTCCCCTGACCGGGGGAGCCGGATTTTCGACAGGAAGCACACGAGATGCAAGTGAACCAGAAGAACTGGCAGGAATTGATCCGTCCGTCGAAGCTCGACGTCCAGCCGGGCCGTGACCGCCGCCGGGTGGCGACCTTCGTCGCCGAACCGCTCGAGCGCGGATTCGGCACCACGCTCGGCAACGCGCTTCGCCGTGTGCTGCTGTCCTCGCTCCAGGGCGCGGCCGTGACCTCCGTCCACATCGACGGCGTGCTGCACGAATTCTCCTCGATTGCCGGCGTGCGCGAGGACGTGACGGACATGATCCTCAACATCAAGGAAATCGCTCTCGGCATGCAGGGCGAGGGTCCGAAGCGCCTGATGCTGCGCAAGGAAGGCCCGGGCGTCGTCCGCGCCGGCGACATCCAGACCACCGGCGACATCCAGATCCTGAACCCCGAGCACGTCATCTGCACGCTCGACGAGGGTGCGGAGATCCGCATCGAGTTCACCGTGGCGACCGGCAAGGGCTATGTCTCGGCCGAACGCAACCGCCCCGAGGATGCGCCCATCGGCCTGATCCCGGTCGATTCGATCTACAGCCCGGTGAAGCGCGTCTCCTTCAAGATCGAGAACACCCGCGAGGGCCAGATCCTCGACTATGACAAGCTCATCATGACCGTCGAGACCGACGGTTCGGTGAGCCCTGAGGACGCGGTGGCCTATGCGGCGCGCATCCTGCAGGACCAGCTCTCGGTGTTCATCAACTTCTCTGAGCCCTCCAAGGCCGTGATCGAGGAGGCCCGCCCCGAGCTCGAGTTCAACGCCGCGCTTCTCAAGAAGGTGGACGAACTGGAGCTTTCGGTGCGCTCGGCCAACTGCCTGAAGAACGACAACATCGTCTACATCGGCGACCTGATCCAGAAGACGGAAGCCGAGATGCTGCGCACGCCGAACTTCGGCCGCAAGTCGCTCAACGAGATCAAGGAAGTTCTCGCCCAGATGGGCCTCCATCTCGGCATGGAAGTGCCGAACTGGCCCCCCGAGAACATCGAAGAGCTCGCCAAGAAATACGAACAACACTATTGAGAACAGGAGCGGCGCGCGCTAAGTCCCGCGCCGGCATTGAAGGAGAACGGTTATGCGTCATGGTTTCAGGGGCCGCCGGTTCAACCGCACGGCGGAGCATCGCGAGGCGATGTTCGCCAACATGTCCGCGGCGTTGATCAAGCATGAGCAGATCGTCACGACGCTGCCCAAGGCGAAGGACCTTCGCCCCGTCGTCGAGAAGCTGGTGACGCTGGCCAAGAAGGGCAGTCTTCACTCCCGCCGCATGGCCATGGCCCAGCTCAGGGACGAGACGCAGCTGAAGAAGCTGTTCGACGTGCTGGCCAAACGCTACGAGGGCCGCAACGGCGGCTATCTCCGCATCATGAAGGCGGGCTTCCGCTATGGCGACCAGGCGCCGATGGCGGTGATCGAGTTCGTCGACCGCGACGTGAATGCCCGCGGCCAGGATTCCGGCCCCACCCAGCAAGCGGCTGAGGAGACCGAGCAGGCCGCCTGACGGCACCTGCTTCCGCCAACGTTTTCAAGAGGCAGCAGCGATGCTGCCTCTTTTATTTTGCCGTTGCTGCCCTTAGGGAAGGTGGCTAAAAATCGAGGGGCTTGCTTGAACCGGGTTTCATTTCTGGCCGCTAGCATGGCTTCTTCAAAGTGGTTAATGATTCCCGCATTCGATGATGAACCGGTTCGACATCTTCAGCGCAACCCAGGAGCCTTTCGCCGACTCCCGCGAGTCGGCGGATTTCCTGCGCATGGCGCGTGACCGGTTCGGCGTGCTCAATCTCTCCTACTGGTTTCTCGGCGCCTCGAACGACCTGCCGGACCGGATGACGTGGCTCTCGACCTATGACGAGAGCTACATGGCCATCTACATGCGTGAATATTCGCCGCTGAAGGACCGCGCCTTCCAGATCTGCTTCCGCACCCTGCTGCCGCTCGACTGGGCGCAGCTGCGCAACAGCGACGAGTCGGTGCAGCACATCCACGAGACGGCCGAACAGTTCGGCGTGGGGCGCCACGGCATCTCGATCCCGATCCGTGATCCCGGGGTGGGGGATGCGATGTTCTCGATCAACTTCGAATGCGACGACCGGCTGTGGGAGAAGCTCCGCCAGGAGCTCGTCAACAGCATCCACCTCTTCGCGCATTACTATCACCTGCGCATGAAGAACGTGCTGGCGGCGCGCCCGGTGAGCGCCGAATTCGACCTGAGCCCGCGCGAGCGCGAGGTGCTGCAATGGGCGGCGGAAGGCAAGACGGCGTGGGAGACGGCGCAGCTCCTCGGGCTGAGCGAGAGTGCCGTCAATCTCTATTCCAGCAAGGCGATGAGCAAGCTGCGCGCCAAGACCAAGACCCAGGCCGTGGCCATCGCCGTCAAGAACGCCATCCTCAACTGATCAGCCGTTGAACACCTCGCCCACCGGGATCACCGCGTGGTCGCCATAGCCGTTGAACATGGTGGCGGTGGCGATGCCATAGGCGCCCAGCGTGCCGAATTCGATGTAATCCTCGTCCCTGATGCCGACAGGCAGGTCGAGCTTGGCGGGCAGCACGTCGAGCGGGTCGCAGGTGGGGCCGAAGACCTTCCAGGGCTTTCTGGGACCTTCCACCAGGCGGCCGTCGCGGATCACGCGGAACGGCGGCTGCAGCTCCGGCACCTGCATGAACTCCATGAGCCCGCCATAGATGCCGTCGTTGAGGAAGAGGTCGTCGCCGTCCGAGCAGACGAGCTTGATGCGCGTCAGCAGCGACATGGAGTTGGCGACGAGGCCGCGCCCCGGCTCGCACTCGAGCTCCGGCTCGGTACCCTTGCCGAAGCTTCGTGTCACCGCCTCGGCGATGCTGGCAAAGAACACCTCGAGCGGGGCGGGACGGCTCAGGGGATAGCTCGCGGGGAAGCCGCCGCCCACGTTGAGCTTGCCGACATGCACGCCCGCCGCACGCGCGATGCGGTGCGCCGCCTCGATGTGGCGTACATAGACCTGCGGATCGCGCGACTGCGAGCCGGGGTGGAAGGTCAGCACCGGAACGAAGCCGCGGCGGGCGATGTCCTGCAGGAGCTCGATGGCGATGTGCTCGGGCGCCCCGAACTTGGTGGAGAAGTCATGCGCCGAGGAGGCGCGCTCGCGCGGCAGCACGAAGCGCACGGCGAGTTCCACCGAGCGGTCCTCGCCGACGATCTCGGCAACCTTCGCCACTTCCTCGCGGGCGTCCACCGCGAAGCGGCGGCAGCCGAACTTGTGATAGGCGTTGTGTATCTCGCGGCGCGACTTCACCGGGTTGTGGTAGTGGAAATGGGCGTTTGGCTGCACCGAATGCACGAGCGCCATCTCCTGCACGGAGGCGACATCCCAGTGGGTGAGGCCCGCCTCGGCGAGTGCCGTCACCACCTCCCGCGAGGGATTGGATTTCACCGCGAAGCTCACCTTGCCGGGAAAGCCCGCCGTGAAGCGGACCAGCCGCTCCTTCAGCCTGTCGGCGCTGAAGCAGAACACCGCCTCTTCCGGCTGCATCACCTTCGCCACGTCAAGCGCGTCGGCGTAGAAGGGGGCGGAGACGATGTTCAGGGCAGGCTGGGCCATGGGGATTACCTCCGGTCGGGGTGGAATAACGTGCCGCGTCACTTAACGTTCGGTCCTGTTGGATTACACACGGCATTGTGCTGAAATGTGACGGCTGAGTCGGCCGATTGACGAAATTGGACTGCAGATCGACGTATGATACAGGTCACCGCCAAGGATGAGGAACTCATCGCTCTGCTCAAGGCCGATTCGCGCGAGCCCGTTGCCTCGCTTGCCCGCAAGCTCGGCCTGTCGCGCACCACGGTGCAGGACCGGTTGCGGCGGCTCGAGGAGACGGGCGTCATCGCCGGCTATTCCGTCAAGCTCTCGCGCGAGATGGACCAGGGCGGCATGCGCGCCTTCGTAACGCTGTCCGTCGAGCCGCGCCGCCAGATCGAGGTGGGGCGCGTCCTGGCGCGCTTCCCCCAGATCGAGACGCTGCACACGCTGAGCGGCAAGTTCGACCTGATCGCCCAGGTGAAGACGGCCTCCTCCGAGGCCATGGACCGGCTGATCGACGACATGGGCCAGATCCCCGGCGTCACGCGGATCGAGACATCGGTCATTTTGTCGACAAAGCTTGATCGCAGATAGGGCGCACAAGCGCCCCGATAAGGAGTCCCATGCGTTTTGCCACCACCATCCTGTCCGCCCTGCTTCTGTTCATGGCGGGCCCGCTCGCCCGGGCGGAGAAAGCCGTGCCGGAATCCGCCGCCGCGGTCGAGCTCTCCTTCGCGCCCGTCGTCAAGCGCACGGCGCCCGCCGTCGTCAACGTCTTCGCGCAGCGGATCGCCGTCTCCCAGCAAGGCAACCGCTTCTTCGACGATCCGTTCTTCCGCCGCTTCTTCGGAGACGACGGCAGCTTCGGCCGGCCGCGCGAGCGGGTACAGAACTCGCTTGGTTCCGGCGTGCTGGTCGATCCGTCCGGCCTCATCGTCACCAACAACCACGTCGTGGCGAACGGAACGGACATCAAGGTGGTGCTGGCTGACCGGCGGGAATTCGAGGCCAAGGTGCTGCTGACCGATGAGCGCACCGACCTGGCCGTCCTGAAGATCGACGTGCCCGACGAGGAGCTTCCCGCCTTGGGCCTTGGCGATTCCGACGCGCTCGAGGTGGGCGATCTCGTGCTCGCCATCGGCAACCCGTTCGGCGTCGGCCAGACAGTGACGAGCGGCATCGTCTCCGCACTCGCCCGCACCAAGGTGGGCGTCAGCGACTACCAGTTCTTCATCCAGACGGATGCTGCCATCAATCCCGGCAATTCCGGCGGGGCGCTCGTCAACATGAAGGGCGAGCTCATCGGCATCAACACCGCCATCTTCTCGCGGAGCGGCGGCTCGATCGGCATCGGCTTCGCCATCCCCACCAACATGGTGCGCACCGTGGTCGCCACCGCAGAGAGCGGCAGCGACGCAATCCGGCGGCCGTGGCTCGGCGTCGAGATTCAGGACGTGACACCGGACATCGCCCAGTCGCTCGGCATGGCGCGGCCGGAAGGGGCACTCGTCGTCGGCCTTCATCCCGAAAGCCCGCTCGCCAAGGCCGGCGTGAAACGGGGCGACGTGATCCTCGCCATCGAGGGCAAGCCGGTGGAGAACGCCCAGGAACTCGGCTACCGCGCCGCCACCACGGCGATCGGCGCCAGCACCATCGTGGAATACCAGCGCAAGGGCGAGCGCCGCGAAACCAAGGTCACCATGGTGGCGGCGCCCGAGACGGTGGACCGGCAGGACACGCTGATCAAGGGGCCCAATCCGCTCGCCGGCGCCACCGCCGCCAATCTCTCGCCCGCCGTCTCGGATGAGCTGGGCCTTCCCTCCGAGCTGACCGGCGTGGTCATCGCCAAGGTGGAGCGCGGGCCCGCCCAGCGCTTTTTCAGGCGCGGCGACGTGATCCTCCAGGTGAACGGAACGGAGATCGACAGCGTCGAAACGCTCACCACCGTGCTCGAGGCGAACGAAGGCCTCTGGCGTATCGCGGTGAACCGCGGGGGACGGGTGATCAAGCTCGCCATCGGCGGCTGATGTCCAGCCTGTTCGAGGCGGCGGGCTTCGGCAAGGAGGCGCCCCGCCCCCTGGCGGACAGGCTTCGCCCGCAGAAGCTCTCGGACGTGGTGGGCCAGGACCATCTGGTCGGGGCGGAGGGCGTCATCACGCGCATGCTGGCGGCCGGCCGCATCCCCTCGATCATCCTCTGGGGCCCGCCCGGCACCGGCAAGACGACGATCGCGCGGCTGCTCGCGGGGGAGACGGGGCTCGCCTTCGAGCAGATCTCGGCGATCTTCTCGGGCGTGGCCGACCTCAAGAAGGTGTTCGAACAGGCGCGCATCCGGCGCGAGCAGGGCAGGGGCACGCTGCTCTTCGTCGACGAGATCCACCGCTTCAACAAGTCCCAGCAGGATTCCTTCCTGCCCTACGTGGAGGATGGCACCATCATCCTGGTGGGTGCCACCACCGAAAACCCGTCCTTCGAGCTGAACGGCGCGCTCCTTTCGCGCGCCCAGGTGCTGGTGCTGAACCGGCTCGACGCCGACGCCATGCAGGCGCTGGTGCGCCGCGCCGAGGTCTTCGAGCGCCGCGCACTTCCCGCCAAGCCCGAAGCGCGCGAGGCGATGATCGGCATGGCCGACGGCGACGGCCGCTATTTCCTCAACATGCTGGAGGAGGTGTTCGCGGCGGTGCCGGAGGGCGGCGAGCCGCTCACGCCGGAGACGCTCGCGCGCACCGTTCAGAAGCGACTGCCGCTCTACGACAAGGCGGCGGACGGCCATTACAACCTGATCTCCGCGCTCCACAAGTCGGTGCGCGGGTCGGACCCCGACGCAGCGCTCTATTACCTCGCCCGCATGTTCGTGGCGGGAGAAGACCCGCTCTTCATCGCCAGGCGCGTCGTCCGCATGGCGATCGAGGATGTGGGGCTCGCCGATCCGGAAGCGGTGCACCAGGCGCTCGCCGCCAAGGACACCTATGACTTTCTCGGCAGCCCGGAGGGCGAACTCGCCATCGCCCAGGCCGTGGTCTATGTGGCGACGGCGCCCAAGTCCAACGCGGTCTACAAGGCGTTCAAGGGGGCGATGGAGCGGGCAAGCCAGACGGGCTCCCTGATGCCGCCCAAGATCATCCTCAACGCGCCCACGAAGCTCATGAAGCAGCAGGATTATGGCGCTGGCTACCGCTACGACCATGACCAGCCCGATGCCTTCTCCGGCCAGAACTATTTCCCGGATGGAATGGGCCGCGAGAGCTACTACGAGCCCGTCGAGCGCGGCTTCGAGCGCGAGGTGAAGCGCCGGCTTGACTACTGGGCGAAGCTCCGGCGCGAGCGCGGCGAGGGTCGATAGGAAAAAGCGCTAAAGCGGAATGATCACGACGGCTCCCGAGACGTCGCCATGCCGTCATTCCGGCGAGCGCCGGAATCCAGCTCATGTGTCAAACCGTCAGGCAGCCAAAATCTGACCCCCGCCCCGCGCCGGGGCGACGGCAAGAAGAAAAGGAAAAGTGAGTTCGCCTCACATCATCCACTCTAGCGCCCGCCGTTCTTGATCCTGTCCCAGAAATCCTCGCGGTTGTTGGATCGCGGGAAAGGCTCGTCTGGAACGTCGCAGCCGAGGAAGTCGCAAAGCGGCTCCCAGCCGTCCCGCACCTCGTAGACCAGCAGCCGGCCGGATGGCACCCCTTCCTTCACCGCGTCGTTGTGGGCGTTGAAGGCCGCGATCAGCTCCTCGCGCGAGGTCTTGCCCGAGAAGCCCGCCTTGCCCAAAACGGCGGCCGCCATCTCCAGGAAGGGCTTCATGTGCGGGGGCGCCTGATCCGCCCCGCCCATCAGCTTGTGAATGGTCTCGGAGAAGCTGTCATGCCAGCTCTCAGGGCTGCGGGTCGAGAGCACGACCTTGGCCTCCGGATATTCCTCGGAGAGTTCCTTCCAGAAGGAGGCGGTGGGCCAGTCGACGGCGGAACCATAGCCTTCGTAGAGAACGTCCCAATCCACCTTGCCGAGGGCTGCCGCATGCCAGCCCGGCACATGGCGGGGCGGGTCCTTGATCACCTCTTCCATGTGGTGGGTTGGACCAAGACCCAGCCGTTCCAGCGCGAGCTTGAGAGAGTATGTTCCGGTGCGCCCGACACCGGCGCCGATGACCTGTAGCGGCATGGTTTCCTCCCCGGCAACGGTTCGAGGCTAACACCGCGCGCGGGCGGGCACCATGTACCGCCGGGCGACTATCTCCTTCTTTTGTCCTCAATGTCCGGCGCATGGGGAAAGCGCGACTTGAGATCGCGGTCGGTGACGCTCATGTGGTTGCGCGTGTATTGCTCGGAGGCGTCGCGGAGCGGCTGGAAGTCCCACGGGAAATGGTGCCCGCGCTTCAGCGCCTCGAACATCATCAGCCGCGACTGCTGGCTTTCCAGCACTTGCGAATGGATGCGCGGGATATCGAACTTCGCCTCCACCTCCGCGCGGAACTTCGCAGCCAAGGGGTGCGAGGGTGCGAGATTGACGAGTTCCAGCGGGTCGTCACCGAGGTTGAAGAGCTGGTCGGGGTCGGCAGGCGAGTGAATGAATTTCCACGGCCCGCGCCTCAGCATGTAGAGGGGGGCGATGGCGCCTTCGGCCAGGTATTCGCCCCATGCGGTGCCGTCCGGGTCCTCCATGCCGCCGATCAGCAGGGGGTAGAGCGAGCGGCCGTCCACCGGCCTTGCCAGCGTCGCGACACCGTCATTGGCGATCGCCGTGAGGGTGGGCAGGATGTCGGCGATGGTGACGGGCTCCTTCACCCGCCGCGCGGCGAAGCGCTTCGGCGACCACACGAGGAACGGAACATGGGCCGAAGGTTCGAGATAGGACATCTTGTACCACAGGCCCCTCTCGCCCAGGAAATCCCCGTGGTCGGAGGTGAAGACGATCACCGTGTTGTCGAGCCGCCCCGTCGCCTCGAGCGCGCGGATCATCTGGCCGAGGAGATCGTCGACATAGGAGATGTTGGCGTAATAGCCGTGCCGCGCCGCGCGGAGGTCCGCCTCGGTCACCGTGTAGTCGTCCATGGCGGAGACGTCGTAGAGGCGCTGGCTGTGCGGGTCGAGCGCGGCTCTCTCCATGCGCGGCACCTTTGGCAGGTCGATGTCCTCGCCGCGGTAGAGGTCCCAGAATTTCCTCCGCGCCGCGTATGGGTCATGCGGGTGGGTGAAGGAAGCCATCAGGCAGAAGGGTTTCTCCGGCTCGAAGCGCACGTAGTCGTAGATCTTGCGGATGGCGAGGAAGGCCACTTCGTCGTCGAATTCGAGCTGGTTGGTGATCTCGGCAATGCCGGGCTGCAGCACCGAGGTCATGTTGTGGTACCACCAGTCGATGCGCTCCTGGCGGAGACGCCAGTCTGGCGTCCAGCCGAAATCGGCGGGATAGATGTCTGTCGTCAGCCGCTCCTCGAGGCCGTGCAGCTGGTCTGGCCCGACGAAATGCATCTTGCCGGAAAGGCACGTCTTGTAGCCGGCGAGCCGCAGGTAGTGCGCCCAGGTCGGAATCGAGGAGGGAAACTCCGCCGCATTGTCGTAGACGCCGGTGCGCGAGGGCAGGAGGCCGTTCATCACGGTAGCGCGGGCGGGCGCGCAGAGCGGGCTCGTCGTATAGCAGTTTTCGAATACGACACCTTCCCGCGCCAGCCGCGAGAGGTTGGGCGCCTGCACCAGCGGATGGCCGTGGAACGGGAGGAACTGGGCCGCCAGCTGGTCGGCCATGACGAAGAGGATATCGGGCTGTGCATTCTTCATGGGGCGTCCTATATGCTGTCGCGCGCGCCATGAAAACCGTCCTTCTCGCCTTGATCCGCACCTATCAGCTGACGCTCTCGGCCTTCATCGGCCGCCGCTGCCGTTACCTCCCGACCTGCTCGGACTATGCGGCGGAGGCGATCCGCCGGCATGGGGCGGCGCGCGGCGTGGCGCTCGGCTTCGCGCGCGTCTGCCGCTGCCATCCCTGGGGCCAGTCCGGCTTCGACCCCGTTCCCGAGGTCTATGCCGGCCCGGTCTGGCGCATGAAGGAGAAGAAAGCGGAGGAGGCTAAAGGCTGAACGCGTAGTTCAGGCCCAGGCGCAACGTGTGCATGCCGTCGAGTTCGAGGCTAACCTCCCCATCATACGCGGCCGCTGCCCCCTCCACCATGCCGTATTCGACATCATCGAGGCGCAGGTAGAGATATTCGAGGCCGAGCGAGACGCTCTCGGTGACGAAATAGTCGATGCCCGCGCCGACGGTCCAGCCATAGGTCCACTGGGCATCCTCGTCGGATTCGATGGCATGGGCGCTTACCGGCACGTCGAGGCCGAGTTCCATCTGGGCCGCGGCGAAGCCGCCCGTGACATAGAGCAGCGCGCCTCCATTGCTCACGCCCGCGCGGGCGCGCAGCGTGGCGAGATGGTTCATGTTCAGCGAGGCGTCGTCGCCGTCATGATCGTTCTCGGCGATGTCGCCGCCGAAGGTCCAGTCGCCGACGAGGCCCACCACCCAGCCGTCCGCCACATAGTCGATGCCGGCGCGCGCGCCGATGCCAAAGCCGGTGCCGTGGAGATCGTGCTCGTGGCTGCAGGGGCAGACGTTCACATAGTTGCTGTCGAGCGCGCTCCCAGCAGCGAAGACGCCCACGTTCAGGTCATAGGTGGACGGCCTCAGTTCCGGAGGCGGCTCGAGGTCGGCCGCAAGCGAGGAAGATGACGGCGCGGCCGCGAAGGCCAGAAGGGCGAGGGGGATGAGAGCGGCTTTCATGGGAGAGACCTCGATAGTTTGATGCAAATCCTGGTGAATTCTGCAACTTTCGAGTTAACTCCCTCTTATGAAAGGGTTAGCCGGTGGTTACCGACCCGTTCCATTCGCATCAGAATGCATAGTTGAGGCCCAGCCGGGTGAGGCCGAATTCGGCCGAGACTTCGGAATCGTCGATGCCGGACGCAGGCGTGGTGCCGAGGTCGATCCAGAGATACTGCGCCTCGGCAGACACTCTTTCGCTCAGTGCATATTCGATGCCGGCGCCGGCGGCCCAGCCGAGCTGCCGGTCCCTGATCCGCCAATCCGCGCCGAGCTCGATGATGTCGCTCGCGATGGCCGCCGTGGCACCGCCGCCCGTCACATAGGCGAGCAGCCTGTCCGAGGCGAGGCCGGCGCGAAGCCGCGCGGTGGCAAACCAGTCGACCGTCGTCCGGCAGCCAGAGTCGAGGCAGCTCCACTTTTCCCCGCTGTTGAAGAGTCCTTCGAGATTGGCGAACTGGAAATCCGCCGCCGCGCCGATCACCAGCGGGCCGAACTGCAAGTCGTAGCCGGCCAGCACGCCGGTCGCCGCCCCGGCGAGGCGCTGCTCCCCGGATGAGCCGCCGAATTCGTCGCTCATGACCTGGTCGCCGCGGGCATAGCCGCCCGTGATCCCGGCGCGGAACCCGCCCCAGCCGCGCGGCTCTGCCGCCGCTGCATCCTCGGCGATCAGACGCCCCGCCGCCGCGGCGCCGAAGGCATAGTTCAGCCCCACCCGCAGGCTGCTGAAGCCCGCGGAGGCGCCGAAATCATAGTCTCCCTTGCGCAGGGTGGCGCCGAGGTCCGTGTAGAGATATTCGATCCTGGTCGACATGGTGGCCGAGTGGGCGATCTCGAGGCCCGCACCCGCCGACCAGCCCAGCACGACGTCTTCGACCTGCCAGTCCGGACCCTCATCCTTGAACTCGCTGGCAAGACTGCCGTAGGCGAGGCCGCCGGTAAGATAGGCAAGGACGCTGCCGGCGGGGTAGCCGGCCCTGAGCCGCGCCGTTCCGAACCAGTCCACCTGGCTGGCGCAGCCGATTCCTTCGTTCCCGGGCATGCAGCTCCAGCCGCCTTCCTCCGTGGCGAATTCCCCGGCGATGTCGGCGAACTGGAAGTCGGCCTCCGCGCCGATCAGAATGTCGCCTGCATACCAGTCATGGCCGAGCTGGAGCCCGGCCAGCCCGCCGTCGAGCCGGTGCCCGTCGGAATTGCCGGCACTGCTCTCCTGTGCATGCTCCCCCAGCGCGTAGCCCGCATTCAAGCCGACGTGGAAACCGGACCAGTCGCGCGGCACGGGAATGACGATCTCCTCCGCGCGGGCAGGCGTTGGGCAGGCCAGGATGACGAGGAAAGCGAGAAGTTTGGCCCTGTTCATCATGAATTCGTTCGCAAGCGGGGATCGGCCGCCCCTCTTCCTGTCGCATGCCGGCATTGCGGGAAGCTGACCTTGCACTTGACCGGCGGCGAGCCAGTCTTTAAAGCCCGCCTGCTAATCTAAACTATTGATTTCGCTTACCCGCACGCGTTGGCGGGAGTGAGCAGGAGGCACACATGATCACCTTGACCTTCCCCGATGGCGCCAAGCGCCAGGCCAATCCAGGGGTTTCCGCCCGCGACGTGGCGGCATCAATCTCCAAGTCTCTCGAGAAGAAGGCCGTCGCCGCCGTCGTGAACGGCCGGATGGTGGACCTCGCCGACCCCATCACCGCCGATGCCACACTCCGCATTCTGACGCGGGATGATCCGGAATCGCTCGAGCTCATCCGCCACGATTGCGCGCATGTGCTGGCCGAGGCCGTGCAGGAGCTCTTCCCCGGCACGCAGGTGACGATCGGCCCCGTGATCGAGAACGGCTTCTATTACGACTTCTTCCGCAACGAGCCTTTCACCACCGAGGATTTCGCCGCGATCGAGAAGAAGATGCGGGAGATCATCCAGCGCGACAAGCCCTTCACCAAGACCACGAAGACGCGCGAGGAGGCCAAGGCCTTCTTCCGTCAGAAGGGCGAGCTGTTCAAGGTCGAGCTGGTCGACGCCATTCCCGAAGGCCAGGAGATCAAGTTCTACGACCAGGGCGGCTGGTCCGACCTGTGCCGCGGCCCCCACATGACCTCGACCGGCAAGATCGGCAACGCCTTCAAGCTCATGAAGGTGGCGGGCGCCTATTGGCGGGGCGACTCGAAGAACCCGATGCTGACGCGCATCTACGGCACCGCCTGGGCCAGCGAGGCCGATCTCAAGGCCTACCTCCACGCGCTGGAGGAAGCCGAGAAGCGCGACCACCGCAAGCTCGGCCGCGAGATGGATCTCTTCCATTTCCAGGAGGAGGGGCCGGGCGTCGTGTTCTGGCACGCCAAGGGCTGGACGATGTTCCAGCAGCTCATCGCCTACATGCGCCGCCGCCTCTCGAAGCTCGGCTATGACGAGGTGAACGCGCCGCAGCTTCTCGACAAGTCGCTGTGGGAAACCTCGGGCCACTGGGGCTGGTACAAGGAGGCGATGTTCGCCGCCACCTCGGCGGGCGAGACGACGGATGATGACCAGGTCTTCGCCATCAAGCCGATGAACTGCCCCGGCCACGTGCAGATCTTCAAGCACGGGCTGCGCTCCTACCGTGAGCTGCCGCTCAGGCTGGCCGAGTTCGGCAACGTCCACCGCTACGAGCCGTCAGGCGCGCTGCATGGCCTCATGCGCGTGCGCGGCTTCACCCAGGACGACGCGCACGTCTTCTGTACCGAAGACCAGATGGCGGAGGAGTGCCTCAAGATCAACGATCTGATTCTTTCCACCTACAAGGACTTCGGCTTCGAGCAGATCGTGGTGAAGCTCTCGACGCGCCCCGAGAAGCGCGTCGGCTCGGACGAGGCTTGGGACCGCGCCGAGAGCATCATGTCGAAGGTGCTGGAGCAGATCGCCGCGGACTCCGGCGGCAAGATCAAGACGGCGGTGAACCCGGGCGAGGGCGCCTTCTACGGCCCCAAGTTCGAATACGTGCTGCGTGACGCGATCGGGCGCGACTGGCAGTGCGGCACGACGCAGGTCGACTTCAACCTGCCTGAACGCTTCGGCGCCTTCTACATCGGTGCGGACGGCGAGAAGAAGGTGCCGGTGATGATCCACCGCGCCATCTGCGGTTCGATGGAGCGCTTCCTCGGCATTCTGATCGAGCATTTCGCCGGCCACTTCCCGCTCTGGCTCGCGCCCACGCAGGTGGTGGTGGCGACGATCACCTCCGAGAGCGACTCCTACGCCCTCGAGGTGCGCGACATGCTGCGCAAGGCCGGCCTTCGCGCCGAAGCCGATCTCCGCAACGAGAAGATCAACTACAAGGTCCGCGAACACTCCGTGCAGAAGGTGCCGGTGATCCTCGTGGTGGGCAAGCGCGAGATGGATGAGCGGGCGGTGAACATCCGCCGTCTCGGCTCGCAGAACCAGACGCCCATGAGCCTCGACGCAGCGATCGGCGCGCTCAAGGACGAGGCGACGCCGCCGGATTTGCAACGGGAGTAGCCAGCCGCCACCCCCTCGCTTTTATCCTCTCCCCCAGAGGGGGAGGGGGCGGGCTGAGGAGGTCTCTCCGCGTGTCCCACGTCCGCTGAACCATCCTTCACCCGCCGCCGTACAACGCGCATGTCCAGCATCATGATCGTCATCGGCGCAACGGGCGGCATCGGTTCGGCGCTGTCCCGCAGGCTTGCAGCGGCAGGCCACACCGTCCATGCCATCGCCCGCGACGCAGCGAAGCTCGAGGCCCTTGCCGCGGAAACCGGCGGCTCCGGCGCGGTGGCCGACGTCATGGACCGCGCTGCTCTCGAACAGGCCGTGAAGGCGGCAGGCCCCGCCGTGGCGGGCCTGGCCTATTGCGTCGGCTCCATCACCTTGCGGCCCGTCGCGCGCGTCACCGACGAGGAGGTCGAGCGCGACTTCCGGCTGAACGCGCTCGGTGCGCTCCGCTCGGTGCAGGCGGCTCTCCCGGCGCTCAAGTCCAATCAAGGCACGTCCAGCGTCGTCCTCTTCTCCACCGTCGCCGTCGCGCAAGGTTTCGCTTCCCACGCCTCGATCGGCATGGCGAAGGGTGCGGTCGAAGGCCTCATGCTGTCGCTCGCCGCCGAGCTCGCGCCCAAGGTGCGCGTCAATTGCGTGGCGCCCTCGCTGACGAAGACGCCGCTCGCCGCCGCGCTTACCTCGAACGAGCAGATGGCCACCGCCATTGCCGGGCTCCACCCGCTGCAGCGGCTGGGCGAGGCGGATGACGTGGCCGCCGCCGCCCAGTTTCTGCTCTCGTCCGATGCCTCGTGGATCACCGGGCAGGTGGTCGGCGTCGATGGCGGGCGCTCCATGTTGCGCAGCAAGGGCTGAGCCATGGCGCGCATGCGCCGGAAGGGCGAGCTTGCTTCGAAGACATGCGCCGCCTGCGGCAGGACCTTCGCCTGGCGCAAGACGTGGGAGCGCGACTGGGAGAACGTGAAGGTGTGCTCGGACCGCTGCCGCGCCGCGCTGAAGCGGAAGCCGAGATGACCACGCTCCGCATCGTGCTGGGCGACCAGCTCACGCGCGGCCTCTCCAGCCTGCGGGGCTGCGCGGCGGGTGACACCGTGCTGATGATGGAGGTGGCGGAAGAAGCCGCCTATGTGAAGCACCACAAGCAAAAGCTCGTCCTCGTCCTCTCCGCCATGCGCCACTTCGCGGAAGAGCTCCGCCGCGAGGGGCTCGCCGTGGACTACGTGCGCTTCGACGATCCCGCGAACACGGGGTCCTTCACCTCGGAAGTGCGGCGGGCCATCGCCCGCCACGCGCCCACGCGCATCGTGGCCACCGAACCGGGCGAATGGCGCGTCATGGAGATGATGAAGGGCTGGGGTGCCGAGATCCTGGACGATGGCCGCTTCTTCGCCTCGCCCGCCTCCTTCGCCGCCTGGGCGGGGGGCCGCCGCCAGCTCCGCATGGAATGGTTCTACCGCGACATGCGCCGCGCCTCGGGCCTCCTCATGGAGGGCGAAGAGCCCGCGGGTGGGCAGTGGAATTTCGACCACGACAACCGCAAGGCCCTTCCCGGGGATGTCGTTCCGCCGCCGCGCCGCCGCTTCGCCCCCGATGCGATCACCCGCGAAGTGATGGCGATGGTCGAGGCCCGCTTTTCCGATCATTTCGGCGATCTCGAGCCCTTCGGCTGGGCGGTCACGCGCGAGGATGCGCTGGAGGCGCTCGATCACTTCATCACCGCCTGCCTGCCGCGCTTCGGCGACTATCAGGATGCGATGAAGCAGGGCAGCGGCTTCCTCTGGCATTCCGTCATCTCGCCCTATCTCAACATCGGCCTCCTCACGGCGCGCGAAGTGTGCGCCCGCGCCGAGGAAGCCTGGAGGAGCGGCCACGCGCCGCTCAACGCCGCGGAAGGCTTCATCCGCCAGGTCCTCGGGTGGCGCGAATACGTGCGCGGCCTCTACTGGCTGAAGATGCCGGCCTATGCGGAGACGAACGCGCTCGGCGCGCGCCGCAAGCTGCCGGAGTTCTACTGGACCGGGGAAACGGAAATGAACTGCCTCGCGCAGGTGATCGGAGAAACCAGGCGCCACGCCTATGCCCACCATATCCAGCGCCTCATGGTGACCGGCAATTTCGCGCTGCTCGCGGGGCTGGATCCGCGCGAGGTGGAGGAATGGTATCTCCTCGTCTATGCCGATGCCTTCGAATGGGTGGAACTTCCCAACACCCACGGCATGGCCCTGTTCGCCGATGGTGGCGTGATGGCATCGAAGCCCTATGCGGCTTCCGGCGCCTATATCGACCGCATGTCCGACTATTGCGCCTCCTGCCGCTTCCGGCCGGACGTGAAGCTCGGCGCGAAGGCCTGCCCCTTCAACTACCTCTACTGGGATTTTCTCATTCGCAACGAAACGAAGCTGAAGGCCAACCCGCGCATGGCGATGCCCTACCGCACGCTCACGAAGATGGATGGGGCGCGCAAGGCGGAGGTCACGCGGCAGGCAGAGGCATTCCTCAACGCGCTCTGACCTGTACCGGCGTCACTTCCGGCTTGGCGGGTTCTCTCCGCGACACGGTCCTTGAATTGTAATTCAATCGGATACATATATGCCGCCATGGACATCGGCATCTACACATTCGCGGACGTGGCGCCCGGCGGCTCTCACCCGCAGCGCCTGAAGGAACTCGTGGCCGAAATGGAGCTCGCCGACCAGGTGGGCCTCGACGTGTTCGGCCTGGGCGAGCATCACCGGCCGGATTATGCCGTGTCGGCTCCCGCCGTGGCGCTCGCGGCCGGTGCGGCACGCACCAGGAGCATCCGCCTCACCAGCGCCGTCACGGTGTTGAGCTCGGACGATCCGGTCCGCGTCTTCCAGCAATATGCGACGCTGGACGGCCTCTCCGGCGGCCGTGCGGAGATCATGGCGGGGCGCGGCTCCTTCATCGAGAGCTTCCCGCTCTTCGGCTACGACCTTGCGGACTACGACGCGCTGTTCGCCGAGAAGCTCGACCTCCTCCTCAAGCTCCGCGACGGCGAGACGGTGAGCTGGCAGGGCGAGCTCCGCCCGCCGCTCGACCGCGTCACGCTCTATCCGCGTCCCGAGCAGCAGAAACTTCCCGTGTGGATCGCGGTCGGCGGCACGCCGCAGTCGGTGGTGCGCGCGGCCTCGCTGGGGCTTCCCATGGCGCTCGCCATCATCGGCGGCGACCCGAAGCGCTTCGCACCCTATTTCGACCTTTATCGCCAGTCATGGTCCAGGGCCGGACGCAATCCGGAGGAAGCGCGGCTGAGCCTGAACATGCACGGTTTCGTGGCCGATACCACCGAGGCCGCCAAGGACATCTTCCACGAACCCCACAACGCCGTGATGAACCGCATCGGCGCCGAGCGCGGCTGGCCGCCTTCGGGCCGGCGCGAGTTCGAGGCGGCCTGTGGGCCGAACGGCCATCTCCTCGTCGGCGATCCGGACCTTGTCGCGGACCGCATCATCGAACTCCACCGCATCTTCAAGTTCGACCGCATTCTCGTGCAGATGGCCATCGGCGCCATGCCGCACGGGGAACTGATGCGCGCCATCGAGCTTCTCGGCACCAAGGTCGCACCCCGCGTGAAGGAGGCAACACAATGAGCCTGCCCCATGTTCCCGATCCCATGCCCGGCGATGCCGCCGCGGCGGACGCCATCGAGATGGTGATCGTGCCCCGCGCGCGCGACCTCGGCGGCTTCGAGGTACGCCGCGCGCTTCCCGCCGCGCGGAAGCAGATGATCGGCCCCTTCATCTTCTTCGATCAGTTCGGGCCCGTCCTGATGAAGGCGGGGCAGGGAATCGACGTGCGGCCGCACCCTCACATCGGGCTTTCCACCGTCACCTGGCTCTTCGACGGCTCGATCTTTCATCGCGACAGCCTGGGCTCCGAGCAGCCCATCGCGCCGGGAGAGCTGAACTGGATGACGGCCGGCAGGGGCATCGTCCATTCCGAGCGCACCGCCGCGCCGGATCTCGCCCGCGAAAGGAAGGTGTTCGGCATCCAGAGCTGGGTGGCGCTGCCGAAGGATCATGAGGAGACCACCCCCGCCTTCGAGCACGTGGCCATGGAGCGGCTTCCCCTTCTCGAGGACCGCGGCATCTCGGCTCGCGTCGTAGCGGGTTCGCTCTATGGCGCCGCCTCGCCTGTGAAGACCCATTCCGATCTCTTCTATGCCGACGTGCAGATGGCTGCCGGAACGGCGCTGCCGCTTCCCGTCGAGCACGAGGAGCGCGGCGTCTACGTGGCCGAGGGCGAGATCGAGGTGGCGGGCCAGGGTTTCGAGGCGGGGCGCCTCCTCGTCTTCCGCCCAGGCGATGCCATCACGCTGCGGGCGCGGAGCAATGCCCGCGTCATGCTGCTCGGCGGCGAGCCGATGGACGGGCCGCGCCACATCTGGTGGAACTTCGTCTCCTCCTCGAAGGACAGGATCGAGGCCGCCAAGGACGACTGGAAGCACGCCCGCTTCGCGATCGTGCGGGGAGACGAGACGGATTTCATCCCGCTGCCGGAGAGGTGAGCCGGGGCTGAAAAGCCCGAAACCTGCGTCTCCCGATCCGTTGCAGACAGGCTTCAGTTGCCGAGCAGGATGTCGCGTTCGTCGCCCGCACCGATCTCGAAGGTGGCCGTGAGCGTTTCCTTATCCACTTCGGCGCTCGCCGTGTAGGTGCCGGGCACCAGCACGAGATCTGCGTTGAGGCCGGTGAGCCGCGCCACAGGGGCGCCGCGCGAGTCCTTCACCTGCCAGCTCACCTGCGCCGCGGGCGAGCCGACGAAGGCGAGCCGGGCGATGCCTGCCTTGTGGTCGATGTCGACGGCGCTCATGCGGCCCGCCGTCACGCGGACGTCGGTCACCGCGCGGGCGTTGCCGGCGGCGAAGCGGCTCTCGACCCGGTACTGTCCCTCCGGCACGCGGATGATCTCGCCCGGCGTGGCGCTCACCGCCACCAGCCGGCCATCCTCGCGGCCGCCGAGTGAAAAGACGCGCACGCGCGCACCCGAGGGCGGAAGCCCCATGTCGCTCACCCGCGGCAGAATGCGGAGGGCTCCCGCGTTGAGGACGAAGCTGACCTTCACGCGGTTCGCGGGAAGAAGGCTCACCGTGCTCGAGAGCCGTGCCGCGCCATAGCGGAGCTGCACCGCATAGTCGCCGGGCGGCACCGAGGCGTCGGCCATGCCGGCTTCGCCGGAGAATACGGTTTCGCCCTCGGCGCTACGGATCGTCCAGGACAGGTTGCGTTCGATCGTGCCGCCATCCTCAGTCAACCGGGCGGTGAGTTCGAGCCCCTCGCGGCCGGGCTCGACCACCTCGATCGCCAGGCGGTGGCTGGGGCGCGGCACGTCGATGCCGACGTCGGCCTCGGGCGCGCTCGACACGTGGAGTTCGCCGGAAGGCGCCGCAGCCGCGGGAAGGGCGCCTGCGAGTGCGAAAAAAATCACCGCCACGACACTCCCGGCCATGCCGGAACTGTGGTGGCGGTGCTGCAATGCACGGGTGCTGTAATCGTGCAAAGCCGAAGTTCCCCTCTACTCAAACCCCCAGCCTCGCGGCCGGCCCGGGAAGAGAACCATGCGGAAGGCCTCCGGCGCAAGCGCAGGCTTAACGGGTGGTTAACGGGAACGCGCCAATTCTCGCCATTGCCTTTTGGCCGTGCCGCCGCCAGATTGCGGGCCACCATGCCCCAGTTCAACGACACCTCCTCCGTGCTCTCCCTCCTGAAGACCCGCAAATCCGCCTCCGCCAAGGCGATGACGGCGCCCGGCCCCACGACGGGACAGCTGGCCCAGATCCTCGAGATCGCCGTCCGCGTGCCGGACCATGGCAAGCTCGCGCCCTGGCGCTTCATCGTGTGGGAGGGTGAAGCGCGCGCCGCCTTCGGCGAGACGATGAAGGCCCGCTGGCAGAGCCTCCACCCGGAGCACGGCGAGGCGACGCTCGGCTTCGTCCACGGCCTTTTCCTGCGCGCGCCGATGGTGCTGGCGGTCGTCTCCACCGCCGCCGAGCATCCCAAGATCCCGGTGTGGGAGCAGCAGCTCTCCGCGGGGGCCGTCTGCATGAACATCCTCTACGCCGCCACCGCGCTCGGCATCGGCTGCCAGTGGAACACCGACTGGGTGGTCTATGACGCCGGGATCGCCGCCGCGATGGGCCTGAAGCCCGCCGAGAAGGTGGCGGGGATCATCTATCTTGGCACGCCCACCGCACCCTACGAGGAAAGGCCGCGGCCTGATCCCGCGGCGCTCCTCACCCGCTGGTCCGCCACATGACGATCAGGGGCGTACTCTTCGACAAGGACGGCACGCTGATCGACGTCAACGCGACCTGGGTGCCGATCTACCGCCAGGTGCTGATGGACCTGTTCGCAACCGATCTCGACGGCGCGGAGGAGCTGATGGCGAAGGCCGGCTATGACCGCGCCGCGAAGAAGTTCCGGGCCGGCTCGATCCTGGCGGGCGGCACCACGCGCCAGCTCGTCGAACTCTGGTGGCCGGGCCTCGAGGAGGCTTCCGCCGCGGAGAAGGCCCATCTCCTCGACAACGGCTACACCCACCTGGTGCGCGAGAAGCTCGCGCCCCTGATGCCGCTCGAGCCCATTCTCTCCGAGCTCCGCGCCATGGGGCTGAAGCTCGGGGTCGCCACCAACGACAGCCACGTCTCGGCGCGCGCCCACATGGCGCATGTCGGCGTGATCGAGCATTTCGAGGATATCATCGCCGCGGACACCGTGCCGGTGCCGAAGCCCTCCGGCAACATGGTGCGGAAGTTCGCCGAGCTCACCGGGCTTCCGGCGCGCGAGATCGCGATGGTGGGCGACAACCACCACGACATGGAAGAGGCGCGGAACGGCGGGGCAGGGCTCGCCATAGCCGTGCTCTCCGGCAACGCCGCCCATGACGACATCGCCCACCTGGCTGATCACACGATCGACAGCATCGCCGATCTGCCGGCACTCCTCAGGAACCTCTGATGTTCTACGACGCGCGCAAGAACGACCACGGCTTCCAGTACGATCCGTTCAAGGCCATCGTCGCACCGCGGCCCATCGGCTGGATCTCGTCGGTCTCTGCCCAGGGCCGGGTGAACCTGGCGCCCTACAGTTATTTCAACGCCTTCGCGCAGGCCCCGCATTACGTGGCCTTCGGCAGCGGCCCGCGCAAGGATTCGATGCGCAACATCGAGGAGACCGGCGCCTTCGCCGTGAACCTCGCCACCTGGGAGCTGCGCGAGCAGATGAACGCCACCTCGGCCCATGTCGAGGCCGACGAGTTCGAGCTCGCCAAGCTCACCAAGGCGCCGTGCCGCCTCATCGCCCCGCCGCGCGTGGCCGAAAGCCCCGCCTGCCTCGAGTGCCGCCTGCACCTGATCGTGCCGCTGCCGGACGATGATGGCAATGCGGATGACTTCCTCGTCATCGGCCGCGTTCTCGGCATCCACATCGACGACCGGTTCATCCACGACGGACGCGTTGACACAGCCGCCATGAAACCCATTGCGCGGCTCGGCTACAGCGAGTACGCCACGGTCAGCGAGGTGTGGCGCATGCGCCGCCCGGATTGAGCGGGTGAGTCGCACGCAGAGCCGCCGCAGGGTGCCTGCCCCGCCGCAATTCCGCCATTGTGCAAAAATGTGTTCACAAGTCGCTTTTTCCCGGTGGAACAACTGTTTACACCATGTGGATAAGCTGTGGACAACCTCGTTAACGGCTCATTAACCAGCCACGCGCAGGAGTCGAAACACGCAAGGCTGAAGGACGGCTGGCCGATGAAGCGGGAGAGGTTTGTAGACATGACGAAGTGTCTGCTCGTTGATGAAGATGGCAAGGGCCGGCAGCATCTCGCCCAGATGCTGTCCGGCCTCGGCCTCGAGACCACCCTCACCAGCGGCACCGACGATGCTCTGCGTTTCTGCAACGACAATTCCCCGGACGTGGTGATGGTCTCGACGCGGGCGGGCGGCGTCCTGCCGCGCGAACTCGTCAGGCGCCTGCGCCACAGCTCCCCCGGAAAGCCGCCCGTGGTGTTCCTCTATGCCGACATCCCCGACACGGAAATGTTCGGCCAGTCGATCCTCGATGGCGCCGCCGACGTCCTGATGATGCCGTTCGACCGTGACCTCTTGCATTTCAAGCTGAGGCAGGCAGGAATCCCCGTCTAGACCGGGGCAGCGAGCGTCACGCCGCGGTTCCACCGGAGGAGGCCGTCCCGCGAACCCGCATGATCAAGCCGTCCCTCTGGATCCTCCTTCTCAGCGTCGGCCTGCTGTGCCTCGGTCACGGCCTCAGCGGCTCGCTCGTCAGCCTCGCCGCCAACCAGGCGGAGTTCGGCACCGACGTCACCGGTTTCGTCATGGCGGGCTATTCGGCGGGCCTCCTGGTCTCCACCTTCATCACGCCGCGCCTCGTGCGCAACGTCGGGCATGTGCGCACCTTCGCCGGCCTCGCCTCCACCGTCTCGACGGCGGTGCTGCTGTTCCCGCTCTGGCACGAGCCGGTGTTCTGGTTCCTGCTCCGCGTCGTCACGGGGCTCTGCGTCTCCGGCATGTTCATCGTGTGCGAGAGCTGGCTCAACACCACCTCGTCCAACCGCAACCGCGGCCAGATGCTGTCGCTCTACATGATCGTCACCTACGGCATGCTGGGGCTCGGCCAGCTGCTGCTCAACGTCTCGGACGAATCGGGCTTCGTGCGCTTCATCCTCGTCTCGTGCCTGCTCTCGCTGTCGCTCGTGCCGCTCATCCTGCTGCCCTCGGAAGCCCCGAGCGTCGAAGGCGCGCAGCCCGTCTCGGTGGAGCAGATCTGGCGGGCCTCGCCGCTCGCGGTGTTCGGCGTCCTGGCCTGCGGGCTCGGCCAGAGCGCCTTCTTCGCGTTGGGCGTGGTCTTCGGCCTCGCCAAGGGGCTGCCGCTCGTCTCGGTGTCGATCATGATGGCGCTGCCGCCCCTGGGCGTCATTCTCTCGCAATACCCGATCGGCTGGATCTCGGACCGCTTCGATCGCCGCACCATCATCCTGCTTCTGAGCGTCGTCGCGGCGGTGATCGCCGCGCTCACGCTGGCTGGCGGCAACTACATCTCGCGCTTCGTGCTGATCTCGCTCGTCACCGCCTTCGGCGTCATCTCGCTGCCGATCTATTCGCTCGTGGTGGCCCACGCCAACGACCACCTCGAGAAGGACCAGGTGCTCGGCGCCTCGGCGAAGCTCATCCTGCTCTATGGCGTGGGCTCGCTGGTGGGCCCCATTCTGGTCGGCGACATCATGCGGCGCATCGGCGGCGACGGTTTCCTCATCTACATGATCGTGGTCCACCTGGCGCTGGCGCTCTTCGCCTTTCTGCGCATGCGCCAGCGGCCGGAGCACCTCAAGGCCCAGGGCAAGGAGGTGATGACGGTGAGCCCCGTCAGCACCCCGGCAGGGCCGCCGGCCCTCCAGGAGTGAGCCCCGCCCGCTCCCTGCAAACACGGTGAACCAAATCTTAAAGCTTGGGTGCCAGCCTGCAGGAAGGGAATTGATCTTAGATGCAGCAAGAGCACTTGAAGGATTCGGCTCCGGGCCTCGATACCAGCGTATTCCTTGCCGTCATCGCCGAGGGCGATGCCGAGCAGCGTTGCGTTCTCGCCGGCCAGCTTGCGGCATTCCTCGGCCGTGCCGATACGCCGCCCAGGGAAAAGGGTCAGCTCTGGCCCATCGTCCTGAAGCTCGCCGTCGATGAGGATGCGGAGGTGCGGCGAACGCTCGCCGCCGGGCTCGCCGGGCTCCCCGATACCGATCCCGACGTCATGTTCTCCATCATCTCCGACGATGACGAGATCGCACTTCCCTTCCTCTCGCTGACGCCCGCCCTGAGCCACTGGCACATGCTCGCCGTGATGCGCGTGGGCGACGAGGCCCGCCAGGCCGCGGTGGCGCTACGCCCCGACATTTCGCCCGAAGCGGTCGCCTATTGCGTCGAGGCGCTGCCGCTCAGCGTCAACGTCCTCCTGTTCGACAACCCCGCCGTCCAGTTCGGAACGGAGCAGTACGGGAGGCTTTACGAGCGCTTCGGCCACGCGCCCTCGATGATCGAGTGCCTGCTGTCGCGGGCGGACCTGCCGCTCGACATCCGCCTCACCCAGGCCAAGCGCGCCGCGAACCGCATGCACCAGCTCATGGCCGAACGCGGCTGGCTTCCCGCCAACGACGCTTCCGAGCTCATCGCCGATGCCGAGGACAATGCGGTGCTGCGCATCCTCGTCGATGCGGGCGAGGACGAGCTTGCAGCCGTCATCCCCTTCCTCGTCGAGAAGGCCATGCTGACGCCGTCCATCATCCTGCGCGCCGCCTGCCTGGGCGAGATGGAGGTGGTGGCGCATGCGCTCGCGCATCTCGCGGGAACCTCGCTGCGCCGTGCGCGTGCGCTGATGTCCGGCCGTGCCCTCGGCGGTTTCCGGAGCCTCCATGCCAAGGCAGGCCTGCCGCAGAGCTGTTTCTGGGTGTTGCAGGCCGCCTGCGATGTCGCCCGCGACGAGCTGGAGGAGCCCGTGCCGCTCACCGCCGACGAGTTTGGCCGCCGCGTCATCGAGGCGCTGATGACGCGCTACGAGACCATGCCGGAGCGCGAACGCCCGCGCCACCTCGACTATGTCGGCCGCTTCGCCGCCGAAAAGGCCCGCCTCATCGCAAGGCGCCTGAAGGCCGACCTGACCCGCGCCGCTTAAGTCCACTGCGGCATCGCAATCACCCGCACCCCGCCATCCCGCAAAGGGCGGGAAGGTGAGCGCGCCGACGCGGCTTCGGGCGTCATCGGATTGCGCCTGGTCCGCTCCATAGCCAGTCCGGTCGAACAGGACGAACAGTCAAGAAATTCGGGCTGTTGGTCATCCTCGCGAGGGTCTCTTTCTTGTATCCTGAGCCACTTCGGCGGCCGGCGCGCCGCTCGGCCAATGACACACATCGCTGACGATTCATCTGCACGATGACGGGAGAAGGGGGCCATCATCAGGTGTGGAACCGCCTATGGGGGACGTGGAGGGTTCACGAGCATGTCACACACTTTCCTTGGTACCATTGCGATTGCGAGTGCGGTGTCTTTCCCGGTATTCGCTATGGCGGAGGCGGCGAAATCGCCTGGCATCGTCACGTCGATCAGTCGGTCCGCAACGATTCCGACTGCGGGGATGCCCGCCGGAAGCGAAATGTGGGCAGCATGGCTGTCCTTGCCTGTCGGCAAGAAAGTCGAAGTGGAAGAGCCGAAGGTCCCGGGCACATGGATGAGCTTGGAAGTTGATTTGACCGGATCCACGGTCGCTGAGTCTTTGTCGGGAGAGGCACTCGAGATGGAGTGCGTGCTGTTTGACGCCGGCGGGCAAAGGACCTTCACCGCGAAGGAAAGCAGCACCCGTCCGGGTGATGCCCTTGCATGCAATTTCACATCAGGTGCTCCCTATTGGCAGGAAAACCGGGGCAGCGAGCTCTATTCCAGAGTGCAGCTGAATGTTGGTGGGCCCTGGACCCCGGGGATGTTCGATATCACCCACGCGCACCGCCTCGCGGAAGGCGAGTCTCGGGCTCTGAGGGTCGATCCGTATGCATTTCGCCAAGTGGAGAAGGAACTGCGGACCACAGGAATGATGACTGCGACGACGCGCATCGTCACCATACCGCCGGGAGGCAGGAGCGTGGCCACAGATCGTTATCCGACATTGCGGATGCTCACCAGTGGCGAACTGAGATGGGGCACCATACCCGTCCAGTCGGAGCCGTCCCTGAGCCCGAAGAGCGTGTTCAAGCTGGGTCCGTTCAATTGGATTGAATGGACAAGGCCACAGCAGGTCGTTCTCTCGAATGAGTCGGACAAGCCTGCAGAGCTTGTCGAATGGTCGGTGACACCTGCACCCTAGCCGGCTGCAGGGATTCTGATCTCCCCAATCGACTTCCCCGAGCGGCCTCAGAACCGGAATTGCTCCCGAAGCACCCGCTCGGCCAGGCTGTGCCCGGGGTCGAAGAGGATCTTCGCCGCCTTCCCCTGGTCCTGCGCCACCTCCACCTCGCGCACGTGGCGCACTTCCACGTGGTCGGCCACGGCGGCCACCGGGCGCTTGTCCCCTTCGAGGATGGTGATCGTCACCTTCGCCTGGTGCGGCAGGATGGCGCCGCGCCAGCCGCGCGGCCTGAAGGCGCTGATCGGGGTCAGCGCCAGGAGTTCGGAGTTGATCGGCAGGATCGGCCCATGGGCCGAGAGATTGTAGGCCGTGCTTCCGGCCGGGGTCGCCACCAGAATGCCGTCGCAGATCAGCTCGTCGAGGCGCGGCTTGCCGTCGATGGCGATCATCAGCTTCGCCGCCTGGTGGCGCTGGCGCAGCAGCGAGACCTCGTTGAAGGCGATGGCGCGGTGGGTCTTCCCCGTCTCGTCCACCGCCGTCATGCTCAAGGGGTGGATGGTGGTGAGTTCGGCGGCGCGCAGCCTCTCCGTCAGGCCGTCCGCCGCATAATCGTTCATGAGGAAGCCTACCGTGCCGCGGTTCATCCCGTAGATCGGGATGCCGGTCGAGACGAAGCGGTGCAGCGCCTGCAGCATCAGCCCGTCGCCGCCGAGCGCCACCACGCAGTCGGCCTGCTCCGGGTCGGCGTTGCCGTAGAGGCCCGCCAGCCGCTCGGCGGCCTCGCGGGCTTCGGGCGAGTCCGACGCGAGGAAGGCGATCGAGCTGAATTTCATGCCGGTTTCATCGCGTTGACAGGCCTCGTGATTGCCTACATTGAAGGCAGGCCTTTTGGCAACACCTCAGGAAAGTTCCCGGAGATCCATGCGCGAGATCGTGATGTGCAGCACCTGCCGCTTTTCCGCCGGCGAGAAGGCCGGGCCGGATGGACGCACCGGCGGCGAGACGCTGATCGCCCACATGCGCGAGGCCATCGCGGACCGCCGCCTGGCGCTTCCGCTCGCCACCCAGGCCTGCCTGTGGAACTGCAAGCGGCACTGCAGCGTGGTGCTGCGCGACGATGAGCGCTTCACTTATTTCACCGGCGACCATGAGCCCACCCGGGCCCAGGCCGAGGCAATCCTCGATTGGTTCTTCCTCCATGGCGAGAGTGAGACGGGCGAGGTCTCCTTCCGCCACTGGCCGGACCGGATGCGCGGCCATTTCATCGCCCGCATCCCTCCGGTGAAGCCGTGAGCCGGCTCACCCTCGTGCTCGGCGGCGCCCGCTCCGGCAAGAGCCGCTTCGCCGAGGGGCTGGCCTCGGGCATTCCGGGTCCCAGGACCTACATCGCCACCGCCGAAGCCTTCGACGACGAGATGCGCCAGCGCATCGCCCTGCACCGGGCGCAGCGCGCCGGCGCCGGCTGGGAGACGGTCGAGGCCCCGCTTGATCCGGCCGCCGTCCTGCGCTCGGCTACCGGCTTCGTGCTCCTCGACTGTGTCACGGTCTGGCTCGGAAACCTGATGCATCACGGCCGGGAGGTCCGGGAGGAGGTCGCAGGGCTCTGCGCCGCCCTCGCCGAAACTCCGGCGCGGGTAGTCCTGGTCTCGAACGAGGTCGGCCTCTCGATCGTGCCGGAGAATGCCATGGCCCGCCGCTTCCGGGACGAGCAGGGCTTCGCGAACCAGAAGCTCGCGGAGGTTGCGGGCGAGGTCTTCTTCGTCGCTGCCGGGCTGCCGCTCAGGCTCAAGTGACGAGCGACAACGACGACAACAAGAACAACAACAACCACAACGTTTTTGACAACTTCTGCAACGCTTCCGCGATGTCCTTGCGTGTCATGACATCGCGTCCATCGCCCATGTATGGAAGGTCCACGCGCTCGCCCTGGTAGCTCCGGGGGCCGCCGAAGCGGAGGCCCAAGGCGGCAGCCATGGCAGCCTCCGGCCAGCCGGCATTCGGGGATTGATGCTTCGGCGCGTCGCGGCGCATCGTGGTAACGATTTCGCGAAAGCGCGAGGGTTCGGTCGCGGCGATGAGATAGCCGGTGAGGCGCGAGGCGGGCAGGTTCACGAGGTCGTCGAGCTTCGCGGCGGCCCATCCAAACCACTGATAACGCTCGTTTTTATGCCCGATCATCGAATCCGCCGTGTTGATCGCCTTGTAGACGGCGATGCCGGGAAGGCCGAGCAGGGCGTACCACAGGGCCGGGGCGACGATGCCGTCGGAGGCGTTCTCGGCCAGGCTTTCGAGTGCGGCCTTGGCGATGCCGGACTCGTCGAGTTCGGACGGGTCCCGCCCCACGATCATGCTCACCGCACGGCGGGCCTCGGGGAGGGAGCGGCCGAGCCCGTTATAAACGGCAAGTACATGATCCTTAAGGGATTTATGGGCGATGAGCGTGGTGGCCAGCAGGGCTTCGACAAGCCATCCGAGGGGCCAGTCCGCCAGCAGTCTCGCGATGAAATAGCTCGGCAGGAAGGCGGCGGCGACGAGCAGGGCGAGGGCCAGGGTGCCCCGGACCCGTCCTTCCACGGCGCTTGCACCGGACGCATTAAAACGTTGATCCAGAATGGTAATCAGCTTTCCCGCCCATACCACGGGGTGACCGATCGACTGGAACACCCGGTCCGGGTAGCCGACGAAGCGCTCCACCAGCAGGGCAACGGCGGCGCGGCCGAAGACGAGGACGGGCCAGTCCATCACAGTTCCCGGGCGAGGGCGAGCAGGCGGTCGAGGTCGAGATGGGCTTCCAAGTGCTCGGCAAGGGCGTCCAGCGTGCGCTCGACGGTGTCCTCGAAGCGCAGGCTGCTCGCCTTGACGCCCAATTCTTTCAAGAACTTGGCGCGGAATTCGTCGGAACCGAAGCAACCGTGGAGATAGCTGCCCATCACCTGGCCGGTGCTGCTCACCGCGCCATCCGGGTGGCCGCCAAGCAGGGCGAAGGGGCGGGCGCAGTCCGGCCCCTCCGTCCTCCCGAGGTGGATCTCGTAGCCTTCGACGGCCGCGCCGCTGGCCAGATGGGTGCCGGAGGTGCGGGTCAGCGTCTTGTCCGGGAGCAGGGTGGTCTCGACGTCGAGCAGGCCCAGGCCCTCGGTACCGCCGGGCGGACCTTCAAGACCTTGCGGGTCGGCGATGCGGCGACCCAGCATCTGGTATCCCCCGCACAGGCCGAGCACCAGCCCGCCGCGCCGGACATGGGCCTTGAGATCGATGTCCCAGCCCTCCCGGCGCAGTGCATCGAGGTCTGCAATCGTCGACTTCGACCCGGGGATGATGACGAGGCGCGAGTCGGCGGGGATCGGCTCGCCCGGGTGGACGAAGGTCAGCCTCACGCCGGGCTCGAGGCGCAGGGGATCGAGGTCGTCGAAATTGGCGATGCGAGGCAGCCGGAGAACGGAAATTCTCGTTCCCTCGTAAGGGGTTGCGAGGGTTTCCTCGAGGGCTACCGCATCTTCGGCGGGCAGCGCGCGGGCTTCGGCGAAATAGGGCACGATGCCGAGGCAGGGCGTGCCGGTGCGCTTCTCCAGGAACATCCGGCCCTCCGAGAACAGCTCCGGATCGCCATGGAACTTATTGATAATGAAGGCCTTTAGCCGCGCACGATCTTCCTCGGGCAAGATGTCGAAGGTGCCCGCGATGGAAGCGATCACACCGCCGCGGTGGATATCGCCGATCAGGACCGCCGGCAGGTCCGCAGCGGCGGCAAAACCCATGTTGGCGAGGTCCCCCGGGCGCAGGTTGATCTCTCCCGGGCTTCCCGCGCCTTCGACGAGAACGACGTCCGCAACACGCGAAATGTTGTCAAAACTTGTCAGAATCGTTGTCATCCATTGCATGCGGTTGTCGAAGAACATGCGCGCCGACATGCTGCCCTGCCGCTTGCCCTGGACGATGACCTGGGCCCCGGTCGTGGTCTCCGGCTTGAGCAGGACCGGGTTCATGTGGACCGAAGGCTGCACCCGCGCCGCTCTGGCCTGGAGCGCCTGTGCCCGTCCGATCTCGCCCCCGTCCACCGTCACGGCGGCGTTGTTCGACATGTTCTGCGGCTTGAAGGGCTGCACCCGGAGGCCACGATTGGCATAGGCCCGGGCGAGCCCCGCCACGATCAGCGACTTTCCCACGTCGGAGCCCGTGCCCATGAACATGATGGCGCGGGTCATGGCGCCTCGGCGATCACGTGGGCGTAGGAGCCCATGACCTTGCCGCGGCGGAGGCCCATGGCGGTGAGTTGCTCCCCGGCCGCGTCCCGCGCGGTGAAGAGACGGTCCGCCGCGCCTTCCGAGACGAGGGTGGAATAGTGGAACTCGTGGGCGGAGAGCGGCCTGGCCCAGGGGGCGCCAGCGAGAGGCTGCAGGCGGCGGTAGCCGAGATGCAGCTTGCGCCCCGCGAAGCTGGTGGCGAGGGGGAGGAGACCAGCCATGGCATGGGTGGCGCCTTCCGCATCGGTGAGGCTGTCACCCAGCACCATGTAGCCGCCGCACTCGCCATAGACGAGGCCCGGATGGGCGCGGAGCCCGGCGAGAAAGCGGGATGCGGCGGCGAGTTTGCCGGCATGGAGCTCGGGGTAGCCGCCGGGAAGGAAGACGGCATCCGCGGACGCGTCCGGCGGTTCGTCAGCCAGGGGGGAGAAGAAGGAGAGGGCGGCGCCATGCCTCCGCCAAGCGTCGAGAAGGTGCGGATAGGCGAAGGAGAAGGCATCATCCCGCGCCACCGCGATCGACTGGCCGAGGGGCGGGAGCCCCCTCGGCGCTGCGGCATCGGCCACCGGAAGAGCCAGTTCGGAAATCCGGGCGAGCAGTACGGGATCGGCCACGCGTGAGGCCGCCGCGGCGATGAAACTCCCGAGCTCCGGACTCTCCTGCGCCTGGATGAGGCCCAGGTGGCGCGAGGGCCAGGCGAGCGTTCCGTCATTGCGGAGAGCGGCGATAACCTGGCTGCCGAGCGCTTCGCGGAGCAGCGCCTCGTGGCGGTCGCTGGCGATCCGGTTCAGCATGACCCCCGCGACGCGAAGCTCCGGCCTGAAGCTGGAAAAGCCGTGGACGAGGGCGGCGACCGACTGCGCCTGGTGACGGCAGTCGACCACAAGGAGGACGGGAAGGCCGAGCATGGCGGCGAGGTCGGCGGTGGAGCCCCTGGCCCCGCGCGGCCCGTCGAACAGGCCCATGACGCCCTCGACCAGCACCAGATCCGCGCCGCGCGCGAGCTCTGCAAGGAGGCTGCGGACCAGGGCCTCGCCCATCGCCCAGGGATCGAGATTGTAGCAGGGCCGCCCGGTCGCGGCCTCGTGGAAGCGGGGATCGATGTAGTCCGGACCCACCTTGGCGGAGGCGACGCGCACGCCTCTGTCACGCAGCGCGCGGAGAAGGCCGAGCGTCACCAGCGTCTTGCCGCTGCCCGAGGACGGGGCAGCAACGACCAGAGCCTTAGCCAACCGGGTTCTCCCGGAGGGGCCCCTTGTACCAGTCGAGAAGCGAGCGCCAGTCGGCGGCGCGGCCCACCACCACGATGGCGGGGGTGGGCGGCTCGTTCCGGGCCACGAAATCCCCCGCTTCGCCCAGCGTCGTGGCGGCGACCTCCTGGTGCGGCATGGAGGCGTTGGAGATGATGGTGACCGGGTCATCGCCCGCACGGCCGCCCGCCACCAGCGCCGCCGCGATCTCGCCCAGGTGCTTCACCGCCATGTACATGACGATGACCGGGGAGGCGGTGGCCACGGCCGGCCAGTTCACGTTGGCCGGCATGTTGCCGGTGGCGTCATGCCCGGTGAGGAAGATCACCGAATGGTTGGTGTCGCGGTGGGTGGCTGGCATGCCGGCATAGGCCAGGCCGCCGATTCCGGCGGTGATCCCCGGCACGATGCGGAAGGGGATGCCGGCCCCGGCCAGGTGCTGGCATTCCTCGCCGCCGCGGCCGAACATGAAGGGGTCGCCCCCCTTGAGCCTCAGCACGCGCTTGCCGGAGCGGGCGAGATCGATGAGGCGGAGGGTGATGTCCTTCTGGGTGGGGGACGGTTTGCCGCCGCGCTTGCCGGCATATTCGAGTTCGGCCCCGACCTTCACCCAGCGGAGAATGTCGGGGTTCACCAGCGCATCATAGACGACGACATCGCAGGATTGCAGCGCATGGTAGCAGAGGAGCGACATGAGGCCCGGCGCACCCGGCCCGGCGCCGACCAGCCACACCCAGCCCGCCTCGAAGGCCGGAAAGCTCTCGCCATCGAGCCGTGCAAAACCGGTCTGCTGCTCGGGAGCGCTCACCCAGTCACCGATCCTTTTCGTTGGTCCAAGTCCCATGGCCGCCTTATACATTGGGCCGATGCGAGTAGAGAAGCCCGAAGGCGAGTTAAGGCGCGGCTGGACGACGGGCGCATGCGCAACGGCGGCAGTGAAGGCGGCATTTGCGGCATTGCGGACGGGGGAGTTCCCTGACCCGGTGACGATCACGCTGCCCAAGGGGGAGCAGCCTGCGTTTCCGCTGGCGCTGGAGGAGAAGGGCGATGGCTGGGCGCGCGCCGGGATCATCAAGGACGCGGGCGACGACCCGGACGTGACCCATGGCTGCATGGTGATCGCCACCGTCAGGGAAGGGGGCGATGGGATCCGCTTCCGGGCAGGACCGGGCGTTGGGATGGTGACCAGGGCGGGGCTTCCCGTTCCGCCCGGCGAACCCGCCATCAACCCGGTGCCGCGGCGCATGATGGAAATGGCCATCGCGGAACTGGGGGGCACGGCGGCGGAGATCGAGATCTCCATTCCCGGCGGCGAGGCGCTGGCCGAGAGGACGTGGAACCCGCGCCTCGGAATCGTGGGCGGGCTGTCGATCCTCGGCACGACTGGCATCGTGCACCCCTTCTCCTGCGCCGCCTGGATCGCCTCGATCCACCGCGGGGTGGACGTGGCGCGGGCGATGGGCCTCACGCACGTGGCGGGCTGCACGGGGTCCACCTCGGAAGACGCAGTGCGGGCGCATTACGGGCTGCCGCTCGAAGCGATGCTCGACATGGGCGATTTCGCCGGCGGCCTACTCAAGTATCTTCGCACGCACCCGGTGGCGCGCGTGACGATCGGCGGCGGTTTCGGCAAGATCGCCAAGCTGGCGCAGGGCGCGCTCGACCTTCATTCCGGCCGCTCGCAGGTGGACCTCGATTTTCTTGCGGGCCTCGCACCGGAACTGCCGCGCGACAGGGTGCTTGCCGCCAACACCGCCCAGGAGGTTCTGGACATGGCGGAGGGCGACGCCCTTTCCCGACGCGTTGCGGCGGCGGCGCTGCGAACCGTGCGTGGCGTGCTGAAGGAGGCGCCGGTCGCGGCGGAGGTGATGATCGTGTCGCGCCGGGGCGAGATCATCGCGCATGAGCGCTAGCCGCATCCTCATCCTCGGCGGCACGCGGGAGGCGCGGGATCTCGCGGCGCGGCTGATCGCCGAGGGCTTCGACGTCACCAGTTCGCTCGCCGGCGTGACCACGGCGCCCAGGCTGCCGGAGGGCAGCGTGCGGCGTGGCGGGTTCGGCGGAGTGGAAGGACTTCTCACTTACCTCTCGGGCGAGGGGATCGCGCTGGTGATCGACGCGACGCATCCTTTCGCGACGCAAATCTCGGCTCATGCGCACGAGGCCTGCCGCAGGCTGGGGCTGCCGCTGCTAAGGCTGGAGCGGCCGGCGTGGGAGCCGGCCGGGGATGCGCCCTGGAGAAGCGTCCGCTCGGCGGAGGAGGCGGTGACGGTCTTGCCGGCAGGAGCGCGCGCGCTCGTCACGATCGGGCGGAAGGACATCGCGCCGTTCCTGGCGCGGAGCGACATCTCGGGCGTGGTGCGCATGATCGAAATGCCCCGGGAGGAGGCGATACCCTCCGGCTGGACACTGCTGCTCGAGCGGCCGCCCTTCTCGCGGGAGGCGGAAATGGCGCTGATGAGGGGACACGCCATCAGCCACCTGGTGAGCAAGAATTCGGGCGGCGGGGAGATGGCGCCAAAAATCGAGGCGGCGGCCGCGCTCGGCATTCCGGTGATCATGATCGCAAGGCCGGGGAAACCGCAAGCGGCGACGCTCGTCTCCGCCGAGGCGGTGGCAGGGGCCGTCCGCCGCTTGCTTTTGCCTTGACCTCCTGCAGGTTTTCCGATTGTTTTTCCCCAAGAGGCAAACTTCGCGAATGTTTCGCCTCCAGGGAGCAACAACGGATTGCGATGCACGGCTGGATGCGGAAGTGCAGCGCGGTCGAGAAAGAGGGTTTTTTCATGAAGAACAAGTTCATTTCCATGCTGATCGGCGCCGCCGTCAGCCTGACCGCCGCTGCCGCGGCCAATGCCGGCACGCTCGACGACGTGCGGCAGAAGGGCTTCGTGCAATGCGGCGTGAGCCAGGGTCTGATCGGGTTCTCGAACCCGGACGAGCAGAACAACTGGACTGGCCTGGACGTGGATTTCTGCCGGGCCGTGGCCGCGGCGATCTTCAACGATCCGTCCAAGGTGAAGTTCACGCCGCTTTCCGCCAAGGAGCGCTTCACAGCGCTGCAATCCGGCGAGATCGACATTCTCTCGCGCAACACCACCTGGACGATGAGCCGCGACACCTCGCTCGGCCTCAAGTTCGCCGGCGTGATGTATTATGACGGACAGGGCTTCCTCATCAACTCCAAGAAATACCCGGACGTGAAATCCGCCCTGCAGCTGGCGGGCGCCACGGTCTGCACCCAGACCGGCACGACGACGGAGCTCAACCTGGCCGACTTCTTCAAGGCCAACAACATGGAATACAAGCTGGTCGCCTTCGAGAAGAACGAGGAGGTGCTGGCCGCCTACAAGGATGGCCGCTGCGACGTCTATACCACCGACCAGTCCGGCCTTTATGCCGAGCGGCTGAAGCTGCCGAACCCCGAGGAACACGTGGTGCTGCCGGAGCTCATCTCCAAGGAGCCGCTGGGCCCGGTGGTGCGGCAGGGCGACGACGCCTGGTTCAACGTGGTGAAGTGGACGTACTTCGCGCTCATCAACGCCGAGGAACTTGGCGTCGACTCCAAGAACGTGGAGGAGATGAAGTCCTCCAAGAATCCCGAGGTGCAGCGCCTGCTCGGCGTGGCCAACAGCGACGGTTCCGCGGCGGGCTTCGGCACCGGCATCGGCCTCGATGAGAACTGGGCCGAGAACATCATCAAGGCCGTGGGCAATTACGGCGAGATCTTCGAGCGCAACGTTGGCCTCAACACGCCGCTGAAGATCGCGCGCGGCAAGAACGCGCTGTGGGCGCAGGGCGGCCTGCAGTACGGCATGCCGATCCGCTGAACGTGATGCGGGAGCCTGGCGCTTGCCGGGCTCCCGGTTCTTGAGCCCCGAACCGGAAAACCGGCGGCGCCACCTTCAAGGGGAAACGAGGGGATGAGCCTGGGAGAGGCGGGCGGCCGCCGTCACGACTCCATTCTGAACGATCCGCGCGTGCGCTCGCGCGCGATTCAGATCCTCCTGCTCATTCTCGTCGCGGTGTTCCTCTATGACATCGCCGCCAACACGGCGAAAAACCTCGCTTCCCGCAATATCGCTTCCGGCTGGGATTTCCTCTCGCGCAGCGCCGGTTTCGACGTGGTGTTCTCGCTCGTCCCGTTCACGAGCGATTCGAACTACGGCCGCGCCCTGCTGGTGGGTTTCCTCAACACGATCCTCGTCTCGGCGCTGGGCATCGTCTTCGCCACGGTGATCGGGTTCCTGATCGGCGTGATGCGGCTGTCGCGCAACTGGCTGGCCTCCCGCGCCGCCGCGCTCTACATCGAGTTCGTGCGCAACGTGCCGCTGCTGCTTCAGATCTTCATCTGGTACAAGCTGGTGCTGAAGCCCTTGCCGGAGGCGCGGAACGCCATCAAGTTCGGGGAGATCGGCGCGCTCTCCAACAAGGGGCTGACGCTGCCGGCGCCGATCTTCGCCGAAGGGGCATGGATGGCCCCGCTGGGGCTGCTCGTCGCGGTGATCGCTTCCGTCCTGATCCATGGCTGGGCGAAGAAGCGGCAGACCGAGACGGGGCAGCGGTTTCCCTCTGGCCTCACGGCTCTGGCGCTGCTGCTGCTGCTGCCACCCGTGTTCTTCGCGCTGGCGGGCTGGCCGGTCACCTTCGACTATCCGGTGATGGGATCCTTCAGCTTCCGCGGCGGGGCGACGCTGGTTCCCGAATTCATCGCGCTGCTGCTGGCGCTGTCGATCTATACGGCGGCCTTCATCGCGGAGGCCGTCCGCGCCGGTATCCAGGCGATCAGCCATGGCCAGACGGAGGCTTCCCGCGCCCTCGGCCTCCGGCCGGGGCCCACCATGCGGCTCGTCATCATCCCGCAGGCGATGCGCGTGATCATTCCGCCGATGACCAGCCAGTACCTGAACCTCATCAAGAACTCCTCGCTCGCCGTGGCAATCGGATACCCGGACCTCGTGGCCACCGGCGGCACGACGCTGAACCAGACGGGGCAGGCCGTCGAGATCGTGCTGGTGTGGATGGCGGTGTACCTGACGATCAGCCTGCTCACCTCGGGATTCATGAACTGGTTCAACACGCGCGTAAGGCTGGTGGAGAGGTGAGGCGATGACAGCGCGCGACGTCGCCTGGGTGCGGAGCAAGGATGCGCCGCTGTTGCCGCCGCCCGCGGGCACCGCCGGCGCCACCGGCTGGCTGCGCCAGAACCTGTTTGGCGGCATCGGCAGCACGATAACGACAGTGCTCATGGCGGCGCTGCTGGCGCTGATCGCGTGGACAATCCTCGACTGGGCCGTCCTCGATGCCGTGTGGACGGGGCAGGACCGCGAGGCCTGCGCCATCGCCGGGGCTGGCGCCTGCTGGCCCTTCGTATGGGCGAAATTCCCGCAATGGGTGTTCGGCTTCTATCCGATCGAAGAACGCTGGCGGCCAGCACTGGTCTTCCTCATCGGCGCCGTGGCGCTGGTGCCGATGCTGATGCCTTCGGCACCCGGAAAGCTGTGGAACGCGCTGTTCCTGATCCTCGCCTTCCCGGTGATCGCGCTCATCCTGCTCACCGGCGGCAATTTCGACTTCGGCCTGGAAACCTATGCGGCGGTGATGCTGCTGATGCTCGCGGCGAGCGTGCTGCTGCCGCTGTTCTCCACGGGGCTCGAGGAGGGAATCAAGGGCAACACGACGGGCGTGCTGCTGGCGCTCATCGGGCTCCTGCCGGTGCTGCTGTGGATCCTGGCGGAAGCGGCGGCGGCCCTGGCCGGGCTCGTGGCGCTCACCGGCCTCGAGGTTCTGGACATGCCGGTGCGGGCACTTCTTTCCTTCCGCAACGCGGTGAACGGCCACTGGGCAACGCCCTTCATACAGGCTGGAGCCTTCCTGCTGGCAGCGGGCTTCACGCTCGCGAGCCTGTTCGGCATGGATGGGCGGCGGGCGTGGGGCCTCGTCAAGGGCTGGCTCGTGGCGGCCGCGGCGGTGATCGCGGTCTTCCTGCTCCTCGACATGGACTTCGGGCTGCAGCGGGTCGAGACGTCGAGCTGGGGCGGGCTTCTCGTCACGCTCGTCGTCTCCGTCACCGGGATCGCGGCCTCGCTGCCGCTCGGCATCCTGCTCGCCCTGGGGCGGCGCTCCAGCATGCCGGTCGTGCGGCTGTTCTCCGTGATCTTCATCGAGCTGTGGCGGGGCGTGCCGCTCATCACCGTTCTGTTCATGGCGAGCGTGATGCTGCCGCTGTTCCTGCCGGAGGGGGCGAGCTTCGACAAGCTGCTGCGCGCATTGATCGGAATTTCGCTGTTCTCCTCCGCCTACATGGCGGAGGTGGTGCGGGGCGGCCTCCAGGCCATCGGCAAGGGGCAGTACGAGGGCGCCATGGCGCTCGGGCTTTCCTGGTGGCAGATGACCGCCAAGATCGTGCTGCCGCAGGCGCTGAAGATCTCGATCCCCAACATCGTCAGCACCTTCATCGGCCTGTTCAAGGACACCACGCTGGTGCTGATCATCGGCATCTACGATTTCCTCGGCATCATCACGGCAGGCACGCAGGACGCCAAATGGGCATCCGAGCAGACCGGCAACACCGGCTACTTCGTCGCCGCCATCGTCTATTGGGCGTTCTGCTTCGGCATGTCGCGCTATGCGATCTACACCGAGCGCCGCCTCTCCACCGGGCACAAGAGGTAAGACATGAGCGCTCCGCAACGGACCATCGCCCAGGACGAGAGGCCCGCGATCGAGATCGCCGGGATGAACAAGTGGTTCGGCGAGTTCCACGTGCTGCGCGACATCGACCTCACGGTGCAACGCGGCGAGCGCATCGTGATATGCGGGCCTTCGGGATCGGGCAAGTCCACCCTCATCCGCTGCATCAACCGGCTCGAGGAGCATCAGTCCGGGCGAATCGTGGTGGACGGGACGGAGCTCACCGACGACTTGCGCAAGATCGACGAGGTGCGCCGCGAGGTGGGCATGGTGTTCCAGCACTTCAACCTGTTCCCGCACCTCACCGTACTCGAGAACTGCACGCTGGCGCCGATCTGGGTGAGGAAGATGCCGAAGGCGGAAGCGGAGGAGACCGCCATGCGGCTGCTCACCCGCGTCAAGATCCCCGAGCAGGCCCTTAAGTATCCCGGCCAGCTCTCGGGAGGGCAGCAGCAGCGCGTGGCGATTGCCCGGGCGCTGTGCATGTCGCCCAAGATCATGCTGTTCGACGAGCCGACCTCGGCGCTCGATCCCGAGATGGTGAAGGAGGTGCTCGACACCATGGTGAGCCTCGCCGAGGAGGGCATGACCATGCTCGTCGTCACGCACGAGATGGGCTTCGCGCGCCAGGTGGCGGACCGCGTGATCTTCATGGACCAGGGGCAGATCGTGGAACAGAACACGCCGGAACAGTTCTTCTCCAACCCGCGCAACGAACGCACGAAGCTGTTCCTGAGCCAGATTCTGCATTAGCCTCCGGAGAGGACGGAGGAATCACAGCATGAAGCGCATTCTCGTGGCAGCGGCCCTGTTGCTCGGCATGGCGGGCGGCCTCCACGCCGCCACGCTGGACGAGGTGAAGGCGCGGGGCCAGATCAACTGCGGCGTCAATCCCAATCTCCAGGGCTTCGCGGCCAAGAGCCCGGACGGCGCCTGGGCGGGCTTCGACGCCGATTTCTGCCGGGCGCTGGCGGCCGCCGTGCTGGGCGATCCCGCCAAGGTCAATTTCGTTCCACTCGATGCCCAGCGGCGCTTCGAGGGCCTGAGCAAGGCCGAGGTCGACGTGCTCGCGCGCAACACCACCTGGACGATGGAGCGCGAAACAAAACTGCCGCTGCGCTTTCCCGGCATTTCATACCATGACGGGCAGGGCTTCATCGTGAAGAGGTTGTTGGGTGTCACCTCGGCCCTCAATCTTTCGGGCGCGGCCATCTGCTTCCAGACCGGCACCACCAACGAGGCCAATGTCGAGGACTTCTTCCGCGAGAAGGAGATGACCTTCTCCCCCACCCGGTTCGACAGGCTGGACGACGCGCTGAAGGCCTTCGACGAGGGAAAGTGCGACACCTTCACCACCGACGTCTCGACGCTCTACGCCGTGCGCCTGAGGCTCGCCAACCCCGACGACGCGATCGTACTCCAGGACGTGATCTCGAAGGAGCCCCTGGGCCCGGTGGTGCGCCAGGGCGACGAGCAGTGGTTCAACATCGTGCGCTGGACGCTCTTCGCCCTCATCAACGCGGAGGAGCTGGGCGTGACGGCGGCCAACGCCGATGAGCTGAAAGCCAAGTCGAACAAGCCCGATATCCGCCGCCTGCTGGGCGTGGAGGGAAGCTTCGGGGTGGACATGGGCCTCGACGCGGACTGGGCGCTGCGCGCCATCAAAGCCACGGGAAACTACGGCGAGATCTTCGAGCGGAACCTCGGGCCGGAGACGCCGCTCGCCATCGGGCGCGGCATCAACGCGCTGTGGAACGCGGGCGGGCTGCTCTACGCACCGCCGGTGAGGTGAGCGGCGCGCCGTCCGGTCACCGTCACGGAAGCAGACCTGCCTTTCGCAGCCCTGAATCGACCAGTTCGCGCTCATGCCCGGTGAGCCAGCGGTTCACTGATATGAACCATTCGGCCGCCACTTCCGGCGTCCATGGCTCTTCGCCGACCCAGTTCTCCCGTGTGCCTTCCCGCAGAAGGCCAGCCATCTGACTTGCGGTGTCATCGTCTCTCATCAGGGCGGCAGCGATGGCGAGCCAGCCGGGGAGTTCGAGAAACTGATCCGCACAGGAGCTGCCAACAGCGAGAGCCTGCGCATATTCCCCTGCAAGAACCAGGGCGACGGCGTAAAAATAGCTGTACCAGTCCGGAAAGAGAGGATTGAGTGCCATGGCCTCGGCAACGAATTCCAAGCCGGCACGGGGATCGGCGAGATTGGCCTTGGCGAGGGCCACATGCATCAGCACGTCCGCCGAGTGGGGGTTGAGATCATGGGCGATCTGCATGTGACGTTCCGCACGGGTGCGGTCGCACATCCAGATCGCGACCCACATCATCGCAATGTGACTGCGCGGATCCTGCGGATCGCATTCGACCGCGAGCTTCGCATGGTGCAGGGCTTTGCGGCGGTCCTCCAAGTCGTTCGGGTATCCCGGCAGCGTCAGCAGCTGTGCATTGTAGAGAAGGGCGAGGGAGGAATGCGCGCGAGCCAGCCGCGGTGACGCGACAAGCGCCCGGTGGAGCAGTTGTGCCGCCTGCTCCTCGGTACCGCTTTTCCATTCCAGCAGGAGATGCTGTGCCCTGAGCCACAGATCATAGCCTTCAAGCTCTTCAGGTGAGGATTCGTGAAGTGCCGTCACGCGTTCCTGCTCGATGCGGGAGTCGATGCGCTGCGCCACCACATGCGCGATTTCCTGGCTGATCACCCTGTAGTCGGGGTTGCTCTGCTCCGTTTTCCAGTTCCAGATCAGGAGTCCGGTTTCCGTGTTATGCAGGTACAGGGCTATGGTCACGTGACCGCTCTCGATCGAGAGCGTGCCGTCGAGCAGGAAGTCTGCCTGCAGGCTCTCCCGAGCAGCCTTGTGGAGATCTCCCGCATGTTCCGAAAGCCCCCGTGACGATGACGGGGGAAGGACGTCGAAGGAATGGAAACGCGACAGCGCCGCTGCCACCTCGTTCATGATCCCGGAACAGAGATAGGCATGATCGTTCTGGCTGGCGGGGCTTTTTAGGCTGAAGACGCAGAGGCGGCTCCGCTTGGGTGGGGGCTTTGCCCGCTGCATCTCGCCGCCAATCGGTGCCCGGCTGTTGCGCAAACCTGCAACGAGCTGATCGGTCTCCCTGTCCGGCAGGATGCCGAGATCGTCCTTCAGGCGCCGTGCGAAGGCCAGATGAAGATGTATTGCTTCGCTCCTCAGACCCATTTCACTGAGCGCCATCAGTTCTGAGCGGTGGGCCGTCTCGAGATAGGGATCCATGTCGAGCGCCTTGCGTGACAGAGACAGGCGCTCTGCTGCCGGCAGCGCCGGCGCTTTCCAGCCGATGAGGGTCAGACACGCGGCGACGGCGCGCTTTGCCAGCCGTTCGCGCTCGACCTGCAGCCAGCTTTCAAAAGCAGGAAGATTGCCATGCCAGTCCGCCAGAAGGACGCCATCGCAGAGCGACACCGCTTCTCGGATCTGCTCCAGCCCCGGCCCGGACACGCTGCGGGCAAAGTCCAGCGCGTCGCAGGTCATTCCGGGGCCAAGTGCAAGCATCTCCTTGCCGTCAGAAACGACCGGCACACCGGTGCGGCGCAGCGCGGCCAGGCTCTGCCTCAGACTCTGGCGCGCCTGGGCCTCGGGCCTGTCCTCCCACAGGAGGCCTGCAACGCGGTCTCGATGCTGCATGCCCGTTTGCAGGGCCAGGAACACCAGCAGGGCCCGGTCGCGCATCCCTCTCAACTCGATGGGGCTACCATCAAGCCGCTGGAGATGAAAGCGACCGAGCACCTTGAGCCTGATCATTCACCAGCAATATACACCCCTTGCGGAAAACCGCATTACTGGGCCGAACTCGTCGAGCGGGGCGGGACGAACTGGCGGGCGACGAATTCCTCGACGTGGCGCTTCGCGCCGCTGGCCGTGGCCTCCCGAGAATAAAGGCGGCCTGTCTTGACGGCGGACGCCAGTAGGGCGCTGTAGGCGAGGGTACCCTGTCGGGACAGGCTGTCTTTCACCTGCGTTTCCACCGGCTCCGCAGTTGCCGTTTCGGCCCGAAGCAGGAGCAGGGCGAAGAACAGAGATTGCAGTGTGCGCATGGACGTTCTCCAGTGATGTTGACAGGGGCAGTTTCGCCTCGGGGCGCAATTCTGCTGTGCAACGAACCCGGGTCCGAACGGGAAAAGATCGTGAATTGCGATCTCCACCGGGGCATGGCCTCGCTGCGCTGCATTGGAGTCCGTCGTCCGAGGTGCTACAGGTATGGATCTCTGCCGCATTGATCCGCATCCCACGAGGAGCGCCGCCATGGCACGTGAACCGCGCTGCAGCCTGGTCCTGCCAATTGTTCACGGCCGGAGGGAAGGCGCGGGCCGGTTACGGGGCCTGGCGCTCGCACTGCTTGCGCTGGCGTGGTGGCACGCAGATATCCGGCCCGTGAACCCTGCGGAGGCCGCCAGCCGGCCACCCGTGACCTATCAGAACGCCATGGTGGTAACGTCGCAACGGCTCGCCTCGGAAATCGGCGCGGAGATCCTTCGCGGCGGCGGGAACGCCGTCGATGCCGCCGTTGCGGTGGGATATGCGCTCGCCGTCGTCAACCCGTGCTGCGGAAACATCGGTGGAGGAGGATTTGCCACGGTGCATCTCGCCGATGGGCGCGACATCTTCCTCAATTTCCGGGAGCGCGCTCCCCTTGCCTCGTCGGAGACCATGTATCTCGATGCCAAGGGAGAGGTTGTCGAGGGCCTGAGCCTCAAGGGCTACAAGGCGGTTGCCGTGCCGGGCACTGTGCTCGGCCTCGACACACTGCTGGCGCGCTATGGAACCATGCCGCGGAACGCGGTGATGGCGCCCGCGATCCGGCTTGCGGCCGAGGGCTTCGTCCTTGACCAGGGCGACGCCGACATCCTGGCGCGTTCGCGCGAGGCCCTTGCAGAGGATGACACCGCCGCCGCAATCTTCCTCAGGAAGGGCGAGCCGCTCGGAGCGGGTGACCGCCTCGTCCAGAAGGACCTTGCCGCGAGTCTCGCTGCCATCGCATTGGCGGGGCCGGACGCCTTCTATCGCGGTCCGATCGCCGCCAGGATCGTGGCGGAGAGCACCGCACATGGAGGAATACTCTCGCAGGAGGACTTCGCGTCCTACACGGTGACCGAGGAAACGCCGATCCGCTGCAGCTACCGCGACCATGTCATCATATCAGCGCCGCCGCCCAGTTCGGGTGGAACGGCGATCTGCCAGATCATGAATGTTCTCGAAGGCTATCCCATGGCCGAATTCGGCTGGCAGTCGGCCAAGTCCGTGCATGTGATGGCGGAAGCCATGCGTCATGCCTTCGTCGACCGGAACTTCCGCCTGGGCGACCCTGCCTTCGTGACGAACCCGCTGGGCGAGCTTCTTTCCGAGGATTACGCGGCCAAGATCCGCGCGGCGATCGACCTGGGGAAGGCCGCGCGCTCGGCGGACATCCAACCGGGTACGCCCCCGCACGGCGGAACGGAGACGACCCACTTCTCGGTCGTCGATGCGAAAGGCAACGCCGTTGCGGTGACCTATACGGTCAATGCGCTCTTCGGCGCCAAGGTCATCGCCGGAGACACGGGATTCTTCCTCAACGATGAAATGGATGACTTCACAATCAAACCCGGCACGCCGAATCTCTTCGGCCTCGTGCAGGGAAAGCCAAATGCGATCGCGCCCGGCAAGCGCCCGCTGAGTTCCATGAGCCCCACCATCGTCCTCCGCGGCGGCAAGCCGTTCATGGTGCTCGGCTCGCCCGGCGGCTCACGCATCATTTCGATCGTCGTCCAGGTGCTTCTCAATGTCATCGACCATGGCATGACGATACAGGAGGCCGTTAATGCGCCCCGTATCCATCACCAGTGGCTTCCCGACCAGATCACGACCGAGCCCTTCGCCCTCTCCCCCGACACGAGGGCCCTGCTAGAAGCGATGGGACACCGGATTGCAGTCCAGACGGAGTGGGGGGCCGCCGAGGCCATTCTGATCGGCCCCGAAAAGGACGCTGCGGCGGCGCCGGCGGATTCGGGCAACGATGCAATGGCGCAGCGCGCGACCGTTCCGGGACTCCGTTACGGGGGGCGTGACGACCGCCGCCCGTCCGGCGGTGTCGCGGGTTACTGACGGGATCGTCTTCGGCAGGCGATCAATCGCCCGTGGCGACGGGGGCGCCCTCGGTGCTTCCCCATTCAGTCCAGGAGCCATCATAGAGGGCGTGGTCCCGCGTTCCGAGCAGGGCAAGGGCGAGGGACAGGATCGCCGCGGTGACGCCTGAGCCGCAAGAGGTGATGACGGGCCTTGTGGGATCGACGCCGGCAGCCTCGAAGGCGGCGCGGATTTCCTCGGCCGGTTTCAGCGTTCCATCCGGATTGAGCAGCGACGCGTAGTGCACGTTTCTCGCGCCGGGCATGTGGCCGGCGCGCACGCCGCTGCGCGGTTCGACTTCCTCGCCCCGGAAGCGGGGCGCGGAGCGGGCATCGGCCACCTGGGCGGAACCCGATTTCAGCGCCGCCGCAACTTCCTTCATGTCGCGCAGCATGGAGGGGCGGAAGCGGGCGGTGAAATGGCGCTCCTGCGGCTTGCGGGCGGGACCATCCTCCAGCGGGCGGCCCTCGGCGCTCCATTTCTTCAGGCCACCATCGAGCACCGCCACGTCCTCGTGGCCGAAGACCTTGAACATCCACCAGGCGCGGGCGGCGGAGAAGAGACCCGCGGAGTCATAGGCGATGATGCGCTTGCCGTCGCCGATGCCCATCTTGCGCATGCGCGAGGAGAACTTCTCAGGCGAAGGCAGCATGTGGGGGAGGGGGGAGGACGTGTCCGACAATTCGTCGATGTCGAAGAACTGGGCGCCGGGGATGTGGCCTTCCAGAAATTCCCTTTTCGCGTCCCTGCCGGTCGCGGGCATGTGCCACGAGGCGTCGAGGATGGCAATGTCGGGCGAGCCGAGATGGGCTTCCAGCCACTCGGTCGAGACGATGTCGTCGGTCATTGAAACACCACCCTGATGCGACGGTTGATCTTGCCCTTGTTCTCGATCTTCGCCACCGCGACGGGGCCGATGGCGGCGGTGGACTTCAGATGCGTGCCGCCGCAGGGCTGGAGATCGATCTTGCCGTCCTCGCCGATCATCACCAGGCGCACGCGGCCCGTTCCCATGGGCGGCTTCACCGACATGGTGCGGATCAGGTGCTGGTTCTGCTGCATCTCCTCGTCCGTGATCCAGCGGAAGGAAACGGGATGATCCTCCGCGACCAGGCGGTTGAGCGTTGCCGTCAACGCAGCCTTCTCCGGGATCTGGCCTTCGGGAATGTCGAAGTCGATGCGGCCGCCGTCCTCCCCGATGGCGCCGCCGGTGACGGGGAAGGGCACCGAGGCGCAGAGGAGGTGCATCAGCGTATGGGCCCGCATGTTGCGGTAGCGGTTGGCCCAGTCGAGTTCGACGTTCACGCGGGCGCCGGCAGGCGGCAGCGGCTGCCCTGCCGCGGGCACATGCACGACGTCCTTCGCTTCGTCATAAACGGTGGTGGTGATCATCGCCTCGCCGCCGTCCCATAGAATGCGGCCCCTGTCGCCGGGCTGCCCGCCGGCAGTGGCGTAGAACACCGTGCGGTCCAGCAGGATGCCGCCCTTGTCGTTTAACGCCGTGACGGTCGCCTCGCACTCCTGGAGATAGGCATCGTCGCGAAAGAGCAGCGTGGCGCTCACGCGGGAACCTCTTCGGTCACGTCCGGCACCTGCGGCACCTTCTCCAGCCATTCCGGCACGGGGAGGTTTTTCTCGCGCAAGAAGGCGGGGTTGAAGAGCTTCGAGGCATAGCGCGTGCCGTAGTCGCAGAGCACCGTCACGATGGTGTGGCCGGGGCCCAGCGCCTTCGCCATGCGGATGGCGCCCGCGACGTTGACGCCCGTCGAGCCACCCATGCAGAGGCCTTCATGCTGCAGAAGATCGAAGGCGATGGGGATCGCCTCGGAATCCGGAATCTGGAAGGCCTCGTCGACGATGGTGCCTTCGAGATTGGCGGTGATACGGCCCTGGCCGATGCCTTCCGTGATGGAGGAGCCCTCGGCCTTGAGCTCGCCGTGCTTGTAGTAGTTGTAGAGCGCCGCGCCCATCGGATCGGCCAGCGCGATCTTCACGTGCCGGTTCCTCTCCTTCAGCGCCATGGAGACGCCGGCGAGCGTTCCGCCTGAGCCGACGGCGGCAACGAAGGCATCGACCTTGCCGTCCGTCTGGGTCCAGATCTCGGGCCCGGTGCCCTCGATGTGGGCCTGGCGGTTCGCCACGTTGTCGAACTGGTTGGCCCAGACAGCGCCCATGGCTTTCGCAAGGCGGCCCGAATAGCGCACGTAATTGTTGGGATTCTTGTAGGGCGCGGCGGGCACCTCGACGAGTTCCGCACCGAGCTGGCGGAGCGCGTCCTTCTTCTCCTGGCTCTGGGTGTTGGGGATGACGATCACCGTGCGGAAGCCCATGGCGTTGGCGACGACCGCAAGGCCAATGCCGGTGTTGCCGGCGGTGCCTTCCACAATGGTGCCGCCGGGCGGGAGCGGG
>NZ_JBKBKI010000032.1:0-47042 GCF_046294715.1 Aestuariivirga sp.
GGCAGCATCCGATCACCGAAACGGTGGCGACCGGCATCCAGCCAGCCGAGGCGAACGCCAGCAGCAGCAGCACCACCCCCCAGGCGAGGAAGAGCAGCGTCATCGGCACCTTTCGCTCCCACCTGTCCATGACCAGGCTCCAGCCGAACGTCGAGGGCACGGAAAGGACATGAATGAGAAGCAGGAGCCACAGCAGGTCCTGAAGATCCTGTCCGAAGCGGCTCGCGAGAATGGGCGCGGTGAAGACCACGACCACCGACACCGCAGCGTGCACCAGCATGGTGGCGAGAAGCAGAAGAAATACGCTGCGCTGCTGCCGCCACTTGACGAGCACGTCCAGGAGGCCGGGCAGCCGCGGCCGTGCGCCAGCCCCGCCGATGCGCCCGAAACCCGCCCGCGCCATCAGCACGAAGGCGACGGCGAACAGCAGCGCTCCGATCAGCGCCAGCACCGCGAAACAGGTTTCGAGCAGCTGCGGGCTCTCCGGATGGTCCGCCAGCATGCGGAGAAGGACGACGATGGCGACAACGCCTCCCAGATAACCCAGCGCCCAGCCGAAGCCCGAAAGCTTGTGCCTGGCACGGCTGGGAAGGAGGTCCGGAAGGAAGGACTCATAGACCGTCATGGCCGCGAAATAGAGGCTCTGGGCCGCGACGTAGGCAAGCCCCGCCAGCAGCAGCGAGGACCGGGGGTTCCATGCCAGAACCGCGATGGCGGCGGTGAGCCCCGCCGAAAGCGCCACGAGCAGCGGGAACCGTCGCAGGCGCGGGGCGACGATGGCGGCGCCGAGGGCCGCGATGCTGCTCGCAAGAATTGCAACGGCCGCCAGAAGGCCCCACGCCGACGTGGGATTCTCGTATCCGGACATCAGGTGCCGGAAATAGATCGGGAGCAGCACTGCAGGCGCAACGCCGAAGTAAACGGAACTCGCGACGTCATATGAGGCCCAGGCGAATGTCTGCCGGGTCAGCCACACGCGCCGCGCATCAAAACCCGGTGGAAGGGCGCGGAATTGTGTACCTGTGCTCATTTGACCAGCGACATTCGGCCTAGTGTCTTTTTCCCGCTCGAGTATCTACGAGGTTGCACGGTCCGGCAACGTTCAACAATCGATTACGGCAGCCTGCCAGGAACTCACCGCGCCGTCTGCGGCCGGAGGTTGTCGTAAGAAGATGATTGCCGCCCTTGAGAGACACGAGCCCAGCTTGGGAGACGACATGACCACCACCTTCCTGACGCGGCTCACCGGCCGCAGAATTCTCCTGCCCGCCCTGGTAGCCGCATTGATGGTCGGCGGCCCGCTGGCCGCCTTCGCGCAGGAAACACCCGCAACCCCCGCGGCCGTGGCGGAGGCGCCCGAGCCGCTTTCGGCAGAGGAACTCGAGGTCCTCGTCGCCCGCATTGCGCTTTACCCCGATGAACTTGTGGCGGTCATCTCCGCCGCCTCCCTCTATCCCCTGCAGATCATCGAGGCGCAGCGCTTCCTCGATGAGAGCAAGACCAAGAAGGACATGAAGCCCAAGTCCACCTGGGACGGCAGCATCGTGTCGCTGATGAACTATCCCGAGATCGTCAAGATGATGAGCGATGACCTCGACTGGACGCAGCTGTTCGGCGAGGCCATCGTCAACCAGCAGGACGACGTGCTCGCGGCGATCCAGCAGCTTCGCGCCGAGGCCGTGGCAAATGGCGTCATCAAGTCGGACGAGAAGGTGAAGATCGTCAAGGAAAAGGAGAACATCGTCATCCAGCCGGCGAGCACGGAAGTGATCTACGTGCCGCAATATGAACCCGAGATGCTCTACGAGCCGGATTACGCCTACCAGCCGATCGCCTATTATCCCGAGCCCTATCCCTATTACTGGAACCCCGGTGCAGCCTATTTCGCCGGTGCCGTGACCGGCTTCATCTGGGGCGCCGCGGTGGACTGGGACGACGGTTTCTGGGGCGGCGGCTGGAACAACGGCTGGAACGGCAACGACATCGATATCGATTTCGACTGCAACAACTGCATCATCGGCAGCGACTTCAAAGGCAAGCTCAACTGGAACGACGTCGACTGGCGCAAGGTGGACCGCAGCAAGATCAATTTCGACAAGAACCAGTTCGCCAAGCTGGACAGGTCGAAGATCGAGAACAGCTTCAAGACCAGCGACCGCAACCGGCTGACAAACAAGGCCACGAACATCAAGGGCAACCGGCCGACCACCCTTCCCGGCAAGGGCAGCATGCCAACCAAGGACATCCGCAAGAGCACGCTCGACGGCCTGAAGAAGAAGCCCGCGGGCGGCTTGAAGCCCGCGGGTGGCCTGAAGCCCGCCGACAAGATGGCAAGGCCAGGCGATCTCGCGCGGCCTGCCGATCTCGCCAGGCCCGCAGGCAACGCGCGTCCGGGCGACAAGATGCCGAAGGTCGACCGCCCCGTCGGCAAGCCGAAGCCCGCGGCGATCAAGGACGCCCGGCCCAAGACGCCTTCTCCGCTGGGCGAGGTCACCAGCAACAGGAAGGCCAAGAACCAGTCCGACCGCGGCAACAAGGCGATGGGAGGCGGCATCAACCGCGCACCGCAGCTTGGAGGCGGCGGCTCTCCGAAGAAGTTCAAGAAGCCGGTTCAGAGACAGGGCGGCGGCGGTGGCCGCGCACGCCGTCGCTGAGGCGCAGAAGAGGACATGATCATGATCAAGCATCTGTTTCCCGCCCTCCTGCTGGGTGCGGCAGTCGTCCTTGGGCCCATTGCCGCCAACGCGCCGGCTTTCGCCCTCAGCGAGGAGCTGCAGGCGTACATCGGCGATGAACCCGTTCTGTTCGACACGCCCGAGGCGGCTGTCGCCGCCTTCAAGGACACCATGGCCAAGGGCGATCTCGCCGCCGTGGCGCGTCTGCTCGGCCTCGATCCCGACAAGCTGGCGAAGGCCGAAGGCATCGCCGCGAAGATGGACGAGCTCCGCACCACCGCGGCCGAACTGGTCACCGTCGATGAAGAGGGCGACCAGCAGATCCTCAATCTCGGACGACAGCTCTGGCCATTTCCCTTCCCGCTGGTGAAGGGCGAGGACGGCAAATGGGCATTCGACACCGTCGCCGGGATCGAAGAGGTCATCATCCGCCGCGTCGGCGAAAACGAGCTCCAGGCCATCGAGACCATGCGGCTCTACGTGCAGGCGCAGCAGGACTATGCGGCGGAGGACCGCGACGCCGACGGCGTCCTGGAATACGCCCAGAAGCTCCTCAGCACCGAGGGGCAGACGGACGGCCTGTACTGGCCCATTGCGCAGGGTGACGGCGAAAGCCCCTTCGGCCCGAACCTCGACCCTTCGGCCATCGAGAAGGCCAAGGCCGGCGACGGCTATTTCGGCTACCGGTACCGCATCCTCAGGCGTCAGGGCGAGCGGGTGGCGGGCGGCGCCTACGATTACGTGATCAACGGCAACATGATCGGCGGCTTCGCGCTCATCGCCTGGCCGGTGCGGTATGCCGAGAGCGGCGTCCACACCTTCGTCGTCAACCATGCCGGGATCGTCTACGAGAAGGATTTCGGCTTCGACACCGCGAACATCGTGGAGAAGATCAAGAGCTTCAATCCGGGCGACAGCTGGCAGGTGATGGAAGACTGAGAAACCGACTCAGGCGCCTTCGGGCTCTGCAAGGCCGAGCACCCGCCGCATGTGGCGGAGGATGAGATCGCGGCCACGCGCACCCGTCTCGGGCGTCGCGCGGGCCGCGCTCCGCGCATACCATCGCGCGTCTGAGAACGACTGCATGTCGACGGCCTCCGGGCACATGGCCATCATCAGCGATGTCTCGCCCTCCCCCGCATGATCGAAGGGATATTGCGCTGTGGTCTCGGGCGTCATCAGCGGGTGGATCTTGATCCAGTTGAAGGGATCCTCCCCGCCGGCCTGCTGGGCGTAATAGTCCGCCATGTCGCTGCTTCCCCACCAGCCTTCGCCGCGCGTCCTTTCGAGGAATGAAAAGATCGCCTGCCGCGCTCCGAACTTGAAGGCGAGATCGGTGGGCATGCCGGTGGCGAAGTTCTCCGACTGGTGATGGATGAACACATGGATGTTGCGGAAGCCGACGCGCAGCAGCCCAGTGAAGAGCTCGCGGGCGAAGGGGTGAAGCGCGCCCGAGTCGACGTGGACACTGCCTGTTCCCTCTGGCCCTTCGACGGCGTAGCTTGCAGAGCCATAATAGAACGGCGGCAGGATCACGATCTCCGCTTCCCGTTCGATGAGGTCCAGCGCCCGGGTTACGGCGAGCGTGTCCATTCCCACCGCCATGTGCTCGCCGTGGTATTCGAGAACGCCAAGCGGCAGGACCACCGGCGTGCCGGCGGCAATCGCCGCCCTGATCTGGTGCGGCAGCATCATTTCAAAGCGCATGCGGAGACACCCTGAAGAAGCCCTCGACGGAGCAGGAAACCTGCCCTAGTCTCCGCCGCCTGTGAAGGGGACGCAAGATCCCGCAAGAGCACGGGGGAGAAGCCTTGGCATCGGTCGAGATCGTTGATGTGCGCAAGAGCTATGGCGACCACGAGGTCATCCATGGCGTCTCCATTCCCATTTCCGATGGCGAGTTCGTGGCCCTCGTGGGCCCTTCGGGCTGCGGCAAGTCCACCCTGCTGCGCATGATCGCAGGCCTCGAGGAGATCACCGGGGGCAATATCAGGATCGGCGAGAAGGTGGTGAACGGCCTGCAGCCGAAGGACCGCGACATCGCCATGGTGTTCCAGACCTATGCGCTCTACCCGCACAAGACGGTGGCGGAGAACATGGGCTTCGCCCTGAAGCTGCGGAAGACGCCGAGGGCCGAGATCGACCAGCGCGTGCGCAAGGCCGCCGAGATCCTCGACCTCCTGCCCTATCTGAACCGCTATCCGCGCCAGCTCTCGGGCGGCCAGCGCCAGCGCGTCGCCATGGGGCGCGCCATCGTCAGGGCGCCCCAGGTCTTCCTCTTCGACGAGCCGCTGTCGAACCTCGACGCCAAGCTGCGCGTGCAGATGCGCGCCGAGATCAAGGAACTGCACCAGCGGCTCAAGACGACCACCGTCTATGTCACCCACGACCAGGTCGAGGCCATGACCATGGCGGACCGCATCGTGGTTCTGCATGACGGCATCGTCGAGCAGATGGGGGCGCCGCTCGAACTCTACGACAGGCCGGCGAACCTTTTCGTGGCGGGCTTCATCGGATCGCCCGCCATGAACATGTTCAAGGGCGCGATCCGCGCGGGCGCCCAGCCCTTCTTCGAGACGAAGGACGGTACCCGCCTGCCGCTCGCCGCCGCGCCGCCGAACTCCGATGGCCGCGAGGCCGTCTACGGCATCAGGCCGGAGCACCTGACGCTGGGCGGCGACCTCCGCTGCCAGGTGACGGTGATCGAGCCGACGGGGGCGGAAACCCAGGTCATCGCCAGGCTCGCCGGTGAAAAGCTGATCGGCGTGTTCCGCGAGCGCGTCACGGCGAAGCCCGGCGACATGATCGCCATGTCGCCTGACCTGTCGCTCGTTCACCTGTTCGACGCGACGAGTGGCAAGCGCATCTCCTGAAACGATTGCGCTTGTGCAACGCACATATTGCGGCGCACGACAACTTGTGCGGCGTCATGCATTTCGGTTGCCCCCTGCGTTGACTTTGGCATGCCATCTTGCATAGTCGGCGCAGCGTTCATCACGAGACCAGGTCACGATCAACGCAGCCGCAACGCGCTGCGCAGGACACTGCACCGAAAAGCATCGGACGCTCACAGGGAGGACCCAGGAATGAAACTCGAACTCTACAATCTGATGATGAGCCGCCGCGGCATGCTGAAGGGTGCGGCCGGTGCGGCGGCTCTGGCGGCGGTGGGTGCTCCTGCGCTCAACGTGCGCACCGCCTTCGCGCAGGACGATCTGCGCGCCGCCATCCTCAAGATTCCCGGCGTCGGCGCCGGCCAGCCGACCGATGCCGACTGGCAGAAGGTGGGCGAGATGTGCCTCGGGCCCACCAAGCAGAACGTCCAGGAGGGCGAGTTCAAGGGCGTCGAGCTCTCCTTCATGGGCCTCAACAACCAGAATGTCCACAACGTGCTGTTCCGCGGCCTCTCCAAGGCCTGGGCGGACTATACCGGCGCCACCATCAACTGGATCGACCTGGCGCAGGCCGACTACAATGCCCGTTTGCAGCAGTCGATCGCCACCGGCACGGTGGACTTCGACGTGATCGAGATGGGCGCTCCCTTCGAGGGCGACGTCTGCGGCAAGGGCCTCGCCTCGGAGATGCCGGACTGGGTGAAGCAGCAGATCGACATGGATGACTATGTGGGCTACCTGAAGGCCCCCGTCGGCACATGGGACGGCAAGACCTACCGCGTCTCCTGCGACGGCGACTGCCACAACTTCAACTACCGCTCCGACGTGTTCTCCGATGCCGGCCTTGCCGAGGAGTGGAAGAAGTCTGGCGGCGCGGGCGAATGGGGCCCGCCCAAGACCTGGCAGCAGGTCAACGCCTACACCAAGTTCCTGAAGGGCAAGCAGCTCAACGGGCAGGACCTCTATGGCTATCTCGACCCCTGCAAGGGCTGGGGCGGCTTCGCTTTCTACTTCCTGGGCTCGCGCGCCACGGCCTATGCCAAGCACCCCGACGACAAGGCCTTCCTGTTCGATCCGGACACGATGAAGCCGCGCGTCAACAACGCCGCCTGGGTGCGCGCCATCCAGGACGTGCTCGACTCGCTGCCGAGCCTGCCGGCGGACCAGCTCAACGCCGACCCCGGCACCACGGGCTTCCAGCAGTTCCTCGCCGGCACCGGCTCTATGCTGGCGTGGTGGGGCGACATCGGCTCGAACGTCAAGACGAATGACAGCTCCGTCATCGGCGACGTCACGGCCTTCGACATCCTGCCCGGCTCGGACGACGTCTTCAATTCCAAGACCGGCCAATGGGAGAAGCTCGCCTCCGGCGCAAACTACGCGCCGAACATGGCCTACATCGGCTGGGGCATCTACGTGATGGCGCGCGTCGACTCGGATGCGAAGAAGCAGAAGGCGGCCTGGTCGCTCGCCGCCCATCTCGGCGGCAAGGACATCTCGCTGTGGATGGCGGCCTATCCCTCGGGCTTCCAGCCCTACCGCCAGAGCCACTTCAACATCCAGGAATGGGCGGCGGCCGGCTATGACGAGGCGTTCATCAAGAACTTCCTCGACTCGCAGGCCAATTCCTACAACCACCCGAACGCCGCGATCGAGCCGCGCATCCCCGGAATCTTCCAGTACTACTCGGTGGCCGAGGACGAACTGGCCAAGATCTATGCCGGCCAGATGACGGCGCAGGCGGGTGCGGATTCGATCGCCGCCGCCTGGGAAAAGATCACCGACCAGCTCGGCCGCGACAACCAGGTGAAGCTCTACAAGGCTTCCCTCGGCATGTAGTTCCGATGGGCCGGGCCGGCGGCTTGGCTGCCGGCCCGGGTCTTTTTTGATGAAGGGTTCGCCCGCTCCTCATGACCTCCGTTTCCACCGCCGCCTCCGGCCATGACGCCGTGGCCGCCGCCGTGCCAGAGGGCAGGCAGCGGCTGGGCAGCCTGCTGGTCCGCACCGCAACCGTTCTTCTGGGCCTCGTCATCCTTGTCGAGGTGCTCTATTCCGCCGGGCTCATCTCCTTCGGCTTCCCCAACTGGCAGCCCGTGCTCGTCGCCTATGTGCTGTGGAGCGCTGCCCTGTGCTGGGGCCTGATCCTGCGGGACGGCGAGGCCGGCTGGCGTGCGCTCTTCGTGCTGCCGGCCATCCTCTTCACCATCGCGCTCGTCATCTTCCCCACCTTCTTCGGCTTCTTCATCGCCTTCAGCGACTGGAACCTGCAATCCGCCACCGGACGGCAGTTCAACGGCCTCGACAATCTGCGCCAGCTCTGGGGCGACCCCTATTTCTGGAACGCGCTCGGCAACATGGTCTTCTACGTGGCGACCGTGCTGGTGCAATATGCCATCGCATTCGGGCTCGCCCTGCTGCTCAATGCCGACATCAAGGCGCAGAAATTCTTCCGCGTGGCGTTCCTGCTGCCCTTCATGCTCTCGCCCGTGGCGGTGAGCTGGATGATCGGCAAGTCGATGCTGGAGTACCGCTTCGGCCCCGTCACCAATCTCCTGCGCTTCCTCGGCTGGGAGAACCCCTCGCTGCTCACCTCGCCGTGGCTGGCCAAGACGACGATCGCCATCATGGATGCCTGGGTGTGGATTCCCTTCATGATGATCATGATCCTCGCGGGGCTCCAGGCGCTCTCCAAGGAGGTGCAGGAGGCGGCCAAGGTCGATGGCGCGACGGGCTGGCAGGGCTTCTGGCAGATCACCTTCCCGCTGATGCTGCCGGTGAGCCTCACCACGGTCGTGCTGCGGGTGATCTTCCAGCTGAAGCTCGCCGACATCGTGATCAACACCACCTCCGGGGGCCCGGGCGGCGCCACCGACACGATCTCGAGCTTCATCTTCCGCGAGTACAAGGACCGCTCCAACGTCGGCTACGGCACCATGGTCGCCGAGGTCTACCTCATCATCATCATCGTGTTCATCGCGCTCATGCTGTGGGCCACCAGCCGCTTCATGCAGAGGCACGCCTGATGCCCCGCAATATCTCCCGCATCCTGATCTACGCGGCCCTCGTCGTCTGGACCATCGTCGCGCTGTTTCCGATCTACTGGACCTTCACCACCACCTTCAAGGTGGCGAAGGACGTGCAGCTCGGACACATCATCCCCTGGGTGGATTTCAAGCCGGCGTGGCTGGGGCTTCGCGCCATCGGCCTCTCGCCCGATACGATCTTTACGGAATCGACCCCGCGCGCCGAGTTCCTGAAGCGCTTCTGGAACTCCGTCCAGGCCTCGATCGGCGCCTCGCTTCTCGCCCTCGTGCTCGGCTCCACGGCGGCCTACGGGCTGAGCCGGTTTCAGTACAAGTGGAAGATCTGGAAGAACCGCGACATTTCCTTCTTCTTCCTGTCGCAGCTCATCCTGCCGCCTGTGGTGCTCGCCATGCCCTTCCTCGTCCTCTACAAGGAATTGGCGCTCCTCGATTCCATGCTGGGCCTGATCCTGATCTACACGCTGATGGTGCTGCCCATCGTCATCTGGATCATGAAGGACCAGTTCGACACCATTCCGCAGGAACTGGAACAGGCCGCCCTCGTCGACGGCTGCTCGGCCTGGGGCGCCTTCTTCCGCATCATCCTCCCGATCGCCCTTCCCGGCATGGTGGCGGCATTCATCCTCTCCGTCATCCTGTGCTGGAACGAGTATTTCTTCGCCGCCCTCCTCACCTCTAGCCATGCGAAGACGCTCCCCGTGATGGTGGCGAGCCAGACAGGCTCCCAGGGCATTTCCTGGTGGTCGATGGCGGCCCTCTCCTCTGCGGCGATCCTGCCGCTCATCATCATCGGCATCTTCCTCGAGCGCTACATCGTGAAGGGCCTCACGACGGGTTCGGTGAAGTAGTTACCCTCACCCGCCCCCGGGCTCCCTTCCCATGGATTCCGCCACGGGCGTGGGAATTGCGCTAGAGAAAGCCCCTCGTGGCGGGATAAAGGCCGCGGAAAACGGCGTGCCGACGGTCATACATCTCCTTCAGCCCGGGCCGGGGCCGGATCTCGGAGACGACGGGATTCCACAGCGCGATATCGGCCGGTTTCGCATCTCCCATGGCGATGGCGGCGAGGAAAGCGTCGCCGAAGGAAGCGCCGATCGTCTTCTCGCGCAACGACTGGGCAAAGCCGCCGATGTCCGAGGTGGCTTGCGACCACACCCGGTTCCTCGTGCCTCCGCCCACCGCCTGGACGCTGGCGGGCGTGCAACCCGCCGCGGCGTAGGTATCGAAGACGTGGCGCGTGCCATGGGCGATGCCCTCGAGGACGGCGCGATAGACATCGCCCCGATCATGGGTGAGATCGAGGCCGAAGATCATGCCCTTTGCTTCCGTGTCGTGGAGGGGCGTGCGCTCGCCCGAGAAATAGGGCAGCACGACCAGGCCCTTGGCCCCCGGCGGCGAGGCCTCGGCCTCGGCCGCGAGCGTGGCCATTGCGGAATCGGCAGGCAATTCGCGAGCGAAGTTGGCACGGAACCAGTGGGTCAGCGTACCGCTCGTCGAAAGACCCGCCATGGCGCCGTGCTGGCCCGGAAACAGCCAGGGCGCATACCACAGCCGCTTGTCCTGCACGCGCGCGCCCGTGATCAGGATGATGAAGACCGTGGAGCCATACATCAGCATCAATTCGCCGGGCTCCAGCACGCCGACGCTCACCGCCTCCGCCGCCGCATCGATGGTGCCGGCGATGACGGGCGTGCCCTCGTCCAGCCCGGTCTCCGCCGCGGCCCGGCCGGTCACCCGCCCGGCGATTTCGGTCGTCCACAGGAGTTCGGGCAGCGCCTCCATGCCGATGATGCCGGGCGCCAGGGCATCGCTCCAGCCCTGTTCGTCCATCAGATAGAAGGGGCTGAAATTTCCCGCCGAATAGTGGTCTATCGTGTAGCGCCCGGTGAGCCGGTGCACGAGGAAGGAGGTGGAGTTCAGGATCTTGTGCGTCCTGGCAAAAACGTCCGGCCGGTTGCGCTTGAGCCACAGGATCTTGGGACCCACCGCCTGGGATGTGAGCGCATTGCCGCAGCGCGCGAGGATCGTCTCCTCGCCGATCGACTCTGTAAGTTCGGCGATCTCCTTCGCTGCGCGTGTATCGACGCCGTAGAGCACCGCATTCATCAGCGCTTCGCCCTCGACACCGACCGGCAGCATGCAGGGGCCGATGCCGCTCGTCCCGACGGCGCGGATCGCCGCCGGGGCGATCCCGCTCTCCGTCAGCATCCTCCGGGTGATGAAGGCGAAGTCCCCCCACCAGTCCGTGTCGGCGTCGTGCTCGGCCCAGCCTGGCTGCGGCACCTGCATGCGGTGGGCTCGCGAGGCCTGGGCCACGATCTCGCCCGCCGCGGTGACGATCACGCCCTTCGACTCGTAAGTGCCGATGTCGACGCCGAGATAGTACCTCATTCGGGGTAATCATCCCTGTCGAGCGAGAAATCCGCATCGATGCGGCGGAGCGCAGCGACGAGAAGCCTCCCCAGGCTCTCGAGATCGGCGAGGTCGCAGACTTCGAGCGCGGAGTGCGTGTAGCGGGCGGGAAAGCCGATGTCGATCGAGGCCACACCCTTGCCCACGAGCTGGACATAGGAGGTCTCGGTGAGGGCGCCGATGTGGGCGCTGCGCTGCAACTTGATCTTTTCCTGCTCCGCCGTGGACTGGAACAGGCTCACCAGTGCCGGATGCGGAATGCAGCCGTTGAGCGTTCCGCGCCCGTGAAAGCTGAACATGCTCATCACTGGCCCCGCCCCCAGTCGCACGTCGCCACGGTGGCCCATGTCCGGCGTGTCGGTGGCGAGGGCAAGATCGAGCTGGATGCAGATGTCGGGCTGCAACATCTGGGCCGCCGTCACCGCGCCGCGCAGATTGAACTCTTCGAGCACGGAGAAGACGAGGTGGATCGTCGGCAACTCGCGCAGCGTCTTGGTGGCGCGGGCCAGTTCCAGCATCACGGCGCAGGCCGCTCGGTCATCCACGGAGGTACCCCCGAGCCGGCCTCCTGCCAGCTCGACGACGCGCGGGGCATAGACAATGGGCGTGCCGACGTTGATGCCCGCCTTCGCCGCTGCCTCCGCGCTTCCGAAGCCGCAATCGACATAGAGTTCCTGGTAAGGGACGACGCGGTATTTCTCTTCCGGCCCGGTGGCATGGTGGCTTTTGTTCGCGATGATGCCGGGAAGCGTCTTGCCGCCGCCCACGCACAGCAGCACCTCCTGGGCGGCGAGCGCACGCTCCGGAACACCGCCCACGCGCTCCGCGCGGATCAGGCCCGAAGCCTCGATCTTGCGGACGATCAGGCCCAGCTGGTCCATGTGCGCGATGATCATCACGGAGGGAAGGTCTGCATCGCCATCGATCGTGGCAATGAGATTGCCGAGCATGTCCGTCTTCGACTCGATTTCCATGGCCTTGAGCTCCGCCCGTATGTAGCGGCGCACATGGCCCTCGAAGCCCGAAAGCCCGGGGATCATCATCAGGGCTTCCGTCCAGCGCTTGATGCGGTCCTGCATGTCAGTCTCCCCGCGCCTTGCGGGCCTTGTCCATGAAGTCCCGCGCCCTCTCGGGATCGACCGCGTTCCAGGTGTTGCCCTCGATCTTGAGGGAGGAGCCCACCACGCAGCCGTCGGCGATCTTCAGCACGTCCGCCACCGTGGCATGCTTGACGCCGGTATTGGCCAGCACCGACACATCCGGGACGACCCGCTTCACCGCCTCGAGGTCCGGCAGGGCCGCAGCCTCGCCGGTGATCACGCCGGAGACCAGGATCGCATCGGGGATCGAGGAGAAGACGGCGCTGCGCGCCCGGTCTGGCAGGCTGCGCTGGTCAAGCGAGAAGGCGAATTCGGCAGATATGTTGTACATCAGCGCCAAGTCCTTCCGGCCGAGCCGGTCACGGTAGCGCATGGCGGCCCCGGCATCGGGAAGCCACAGCCCCATGTCCGAGGCATGGGTGCCGGTGAAGATCTCGCGCGCGAAGGAAGCGCCCGTCGCGGCGGCGAGCGCCACGGTCGCCATCGGGTCCCACAGCACGTTGACGCCGAAGGGGACGGTGATCTCGCGGCGGACCTGTCCGATGATGTAGGCCATGGTGGCGGTCGAGGCCGTGTCCACCTTGAACTCGTAGGGCCGGTCGTTCTCGTTGCCGAACATCACGCCGTCGACGCCTGCATCCTGCAGCGCCTTGAGGTCCTTCCGGACACCGGCGAGCAGGCCTTCAAGCCCTGCCTCGGCATCATAAAGCGGCGCGCCGGGAAGGGCGCCGAAATGCACCATGGCGATGACTGGCTTGCGGGTCCTGAAGATCTTTTCGAACTTGCCGGCCATTCGGCATTCCCCCATCGATGAAAAGTGGATTTTTCCACCCGAATTGGTAACGGAACGGGTGAGCGCCCGCAAGCTGAGAGGCCATGCCGTGACCCGAACCACCACCCGCTTCGCCTATGCCACGAGACTGAACGGCTTCAAGGCCGATGCAGCGAAGGCCTGGCCGGGCAGGAACCGCATCACCGCGCTGGACCTGATCGAGCGGGCGGCCACGGTGCCGGGCCTCTCCGCCGTCGACTTCAATTTCCCGGACCATCTCGAAGGCACGAGCCCCGGCGAAATCCGCGCGAAGCTCGACGGGCTGGGGATCAACCTCAACGGTTTTGCCATGCGCTACTATTCCGACCCGGGCTTCAAGAAGGGTGCCCTGGCCCATCCCGACCGGGCAATCCGCGCCAAGGCGCTGGACCTGACGCTCCGCGGCATGGACGCGCTCGCCGAAGCCGGCGGAGACCTGATGACGCTGTGGCTGGGGCAGGATGGCTTCGACTACTCCTTCCAGGCCGATTACCTCCGCCTCTGGGACCAGACGGCGGAGGCGCTGCGCGTCATCGCCGCGCATAATCCCTCCATCGACGTCTCGATCGAATACAAGCCCAACGAGCCGCGCGCCTTCAGCCTGCTTCCCGACGCGGGAACCACGCTCCTCATGGTGGCGGACGTCGGCGCTCCAAACCTCGGCGTGACGCTCGACTTCGCTCATGTGCTCTATGCCGACGAGATGCCGGCCTATGCCGCGGCCCTCATCCATCGGCGAAGCAGACTCCTGGGTGTTCACCTGAACGACGGCTACGCCAAGCGAGACGACGGATTGGTCGCCGGCAGCGTTCACGTGATCCAGACTCTCGAGCTTCTCTACACGCTGGAGAAGCTCGGTTACGCGAAGGCCATCTACTTCGACACCTTTCCCGATGCCGTCGGGCTCGATCCGGTCGCCGAGTGCGCTGCGAACATCTCGGCGGTCGAGGGCATGTGCCGCGTGCTCGACCGGTTGCGCGGCAACGCGGCACTCGATGAGGCCATCGCCGCGCAGGACGCGGTGGCGAGCCAGCGCATCATCCAGTCGGCCCTTTATGGTGGATCATGATCGACGTCGCCGTCGTCGGCAGCCTGCATCTCGACATCATGGTGGCGGCACAGCGCCTGCCGCAGCGCGACGAGACGCTGATCGGCTCCTCCTGGCACTACAAGTGCGGCGGCAAGGGTGGCAACCAGGCCGTGGCCTCTTCCCGCTTCGGCGCGAGAACCGCGTTCGGCGGCCAGACGGGTGCTGACGATTTCGGCGAAAGGCTGCGCGCCAATCTCGTTGCCGCTGGTGTCGATATCTCCTGCCTCGGCACCGATCCCTCGCGCGGGAGCGGCATGAGCGTCGCGATCAGCGAAGCCGGGGGCGAATATGGCGCGGTGGTCGTGTCGGGCGCCAACCTGACCATCGACCCTCAAGCCATCGCCACACGCTGGGAGGGGCTGTGGGGCGCGAAGGTTTTGCTGCTGCAGAATGAGATAACGGAGGAGGCAAGCCTCGCTGCGGCCCGTGCTGCGCGGGCCCGGGGAGCGCTCGTCATCCTCAATGCCGCACCGGCCCGCCCGATGTCGGAGGAATTCCTGCGCCTCGTCGATGTGCTGATCGTCAATCGCGTAGAGGCCGCCATGCTCTCGGGCGAGGATGACCCGGCCCGAGCGGTCGCCGCCATGCATCTTCCCTCCCGCGACGTGGTGCTGACCCGCGGCGGCGAGGGACTGACGCTGGTGACGCGCAGTGGCAAGAGGCTCGATCTGCCGGCGCTGCCCGTTCGGATGATCTCCAGCCACGGCGCAGGCGACTGCTTCTGCGGGTCACTCGCAGCGCGGCTCGCGGCGGGAGACGATCTCATTTCCGCGTGTCGCTTCGCCAGCGTCGCGGCCGGGCTCTTCGTCTCGACGCCGGAGAGCCAGCACCATCTCCTCGATGCCGCGACGGTCCTGACGGCGATCGCCTAGCGCCGGTCGAATATCACGCCCATGGTGAAGAGGAAGCAGCCATAGGGCCGGTACTCGGAGGTGCGCACCACGCAGAAGCCCTTCTTCGCCGCCTCGTAGAAGGCGAAGCGTTCGAGCGCTTCCATGCCGAGATCCCGTCCCTCGCACTCCTTCGCGATCCGCTGCACCTCCGCCTGCATCGGCAGAAGCGTCTCCGGCTCGCCCACCACCTGCATGCGTGAGACGGGCGCGGGGATGAAGTCGTCGAGCGGCATCAGCGACAGGATGGCGCGTGCCGCCTGGGGGATGTCGAGGCCAGGCAAGTCGATGAGCTTGCCGGTACTGGTGTGGCGGGACACCTCATGCGCCGGGAAGTTCCGGTCGACGAGCACGAGCCGTTCACCGTGCCCCATTGAAGCAAGGCACCACAGCAAGTCGGGACTGATGACGGACGGGATGTTGCGGAGCATGACGGCGCCTTTGATGCCAGTAGAGAATTATGAGGCAGCTTCATTGCCCCGGTCGTCCCCGCCGTGCAAGCGGCAGTTGATCTTCGCGCGCACCTCAAAGGAACGTGATAGCCCGCCCCCAATTTGCCTTCACTTCACCGCCCTTCGGTCACCCTCGCTGGCAGACTGGACGCCACAACAAATCAGGGTGATGACATGGGATTGAATGTTTCGCGGCGCGGCTTGATCGGAGGACTCGCGGTCCTCTGTGCATCGGGTGCCGAGGCTCTCGCCGACGAGGGAGCGGTGCAGGGCATTCGGCCCGCATCCTTCGTCGCGGATGAACAGTACTTCGATCCGGCACTGCTGCCGCCGCCGGAGGCGGAAACGGACTTCCCCGTCACGCCCATCGACCCAAGCAGCATACCGGAGCGCTTCCGGCCTCAGCTCGTCGATTTCGACGGCCCGGAGGATTGCGGAAGCTTGGTGGTCGACCCGGGCGAGAGACTTCTTTACCAGGTTCTGTTCCGCGGACAGGCCCGCCGCTACGGCGTGGGCGTGGGCCGCGCGGGATTCGCCTGGTCCGGCTCTGCCAAGATCGGCATGAAGCGACGCTGGCCGCGCTGGGTACCGCCGCGCGAGATGGTGGACAGGGATCAAAACGCCCGGAAATGGGTCAACGGACAACCAGGCGGCCCTACGAATCCGCTCGGTTCGCGCGCGCTCTACCTGTTCGCTGGCGGCAAGGATACGCTTTACCGCATCCACGGCACGAATGAACCGCACACCATCGGCAAGGCCGTTTCATCCGGCTGCATCCGCATGCTGAACCAGGATGTCGCGGAACTCTTCGAAAACGTCAATGTCGATACTCCGGTGACGGTGCGCGCGGCAACCGGCTGAGTTTTACCCCTTTTACTCCTACTTGCAGCCAGCGCGCGGCACAGCTCGCCCGGGCGCCCACCTGCGGCATCACGGGCCACCCTTCCCCTGCCCTGGCCCTCAGGGATTCCCCACCCCCGACGGTCTTGCCGGAAGGCCAGCGATCGGCCAAATTCCTGCCATCGCATTCAGGAGACCAAATATGTTCACCCGCGGCGTTGTCTTTCTTGCCCTCCTTCTTTCCACCCCCGCTCTGGCAGAAAGCGAACTTTCAGATCAGGCGACCGGCGCGGTCTACATCCTGGGCGATGCGGCCGAAGGAAAGGTGACGCTCACTTCAAAGGCCGATGGCCAAAACGATGCCTTTGTCCTGTCGCAAGATACCTGCTACGCCGAAAGCCCAATCTACGGCGTCGGCGCCTGGCAGGCAGCCGACAACGGCTGGCGCATCATGGTGCAAGGTACAAAGATCCTGAGCTTTGAAGGTGCCGCGCCGCTGGAAAACCCCGCCTGCGTTCCGCAGTGATCGCGACCCAGGCCGAACTGAAATCTCTCGCTCTGGCGCTGAACTTCATCCCGCAGGGTGGAAGGCTGTGCCTTTTGAATTCATAGCTTGGAAAGTTGGCGCGCCGTGCGGGATAAATTTGATAAGTGAACGGTCTTTGTGTCCCACTAAGTACACCCATTAAGAGGCACCCCGGCATCGGGCCGGCCACAGACACAACGTCAGCTCCGCTTTTGGAAAGACAAACCCAAGAAGTTGATGCAACCTGTGCGACAATACTTGAGCAGTACTCAAGGATCGAGGGAACTTCTCATTTGAACTCCCCTCGGCGGTCCTACAGAAAGAAATTGTGAATCGACTTGCATTGAGGGCAAAAATGAAACTTTCCCTTCGGGCAACACCTGCACGTCCCGACGAGCGATATCGCGGAGGTCAAGTACGAAGGGCAGCGGACGGACGGTACGCATGCCGTGAATGGCACTGCCGCCAATGGCCAGACTTTCCAGTGCTCCTTCAACAAGAAGGGCACCAAGGTGGTTAGCTGGTATCACAGCGCGCCCAAGGGATGCCCGGCCGATTTGAGCGAAGCCGATCGCTACAAGTATCCTGACTGCGACAGAAGTCTTGGCTGATGATTGGCCGCCAGCGACCGCAATCAAGCGCTGGATCAAACCCAACGGGTGCGCGATGAAAGAGCGGGTTCAAGTGCATAACTCACGGCTGATGCGCGGCCTTCACTATTTCGACGCCATAGCGCGGCATCGTTCGGTGAAGGGCGCCGCGGAGGAACTCGGTGTGTCGCAAAGCGCGGTGAGCCACCAGATGCGGGAACTCACCGAGGCCCTGGGCGAGCAGCTCATCGCCCGTGCGGGACGCGGCATCGAACTGACCGCCACAGGACAGAAGCTCGCCGAGAAGCTGGGGCTGGTGTTTTCCGGGCTTCAGTCATCTCTCGAGGACGTGATCGGCGGGAGCCGGGCCACACTGCGGCTCGCCGTGTGCAGCAGCTTCGGCCCCGGCTGGCTGATCCCCCGGCTTGCCAGTTTCTTCGCCGCACATCCGCAGATCGACCTGCAGCTGCGGCTCTATGCACAGGACCCGGAGCAAACCGACCAGGTTGCCGATGCCTTCGTCACGGCACTGCCGGTAAAGCCGGGATTCACCGCTTTCCACATCGTCGACGAACAGCTGGTACCGGTGCGGGCCAGCGGTGCGCCGACAAATGCCAGGCAGAAGCGCCTGCCGCTGATCACCACGGACCTCGAGGATGGCAGGCTGGGCGAGGACTGGCTCGCCTATTGCAATCTCACCGGACTGAAGCTGTCGGAGCTCCAGGCGGGAAACTTCCTGCAGTGCACCCATTACCTCCTGGCGCTCGAGATGGCGCGTGCGGGGCTCGGCGTCGCGCTGGTGCCTGATTTTCTGGCCGCGCGCGAGGTCGAGGCAGGCAGTGTCGCGTATTTCGACCGCACGCTCATGCCATCGGGGCGGCGCTATCACCTGTGCTTCAAAAACTCCCGGGCCCAGCAGGACGAGCTCAGGCTGCTCGCCCAATGGATGAAATCGGAGAAGGCGAAAGAACGCGCCATCCGCCTCGTCCACAGCAAGAACGCCTGAAGAGCCTCAGGTGATCACCATGAACCGGCGAGACGTCATCACCTCCACCGCGGCAGGCCTCCTTGGCCTGGCGAGCGGCTGCGGCTCCGCCCGCGCGCAGCTGGTGAAGAAATACGCCGAGCAGCTGAAGAACGGCGAGTTCAACTGGTTTCCCGAACGCTCCGCCGACGGGCCCGTGATCATCATCGTCTCGCTGCCGGACCAGCTCCTTCATGTCTACCGCAACGGCATCCGGGTGGCGGCATCGACCTGCTCGACCGGCAAGCCCGGGCATCGCACGCCCACAGGCGTGTTCCGCATCCTGCAAAAGGACAAGCACCATCACTCCTCGACCTACAACAATGCCTCCATGCCCAACATGAACCGCCTGACCTGGGACGGCGTGGCGCTGCACGCCGGCAACCTCCCGGGTTATCCGGCTTCGCATGGTTGCGTGCGGCTGCCGCTGCAGTTCTCGGAGATGCTATTCGGCATCACCCGCAAGGGCATGACGGTGGTGATCGCCGACGAGCATTCGCAGCCTGCCTCGGTCACCCACCCTGGCATGGTGCTGGGCGACTATGCGCGGCGCGAGTTCGCCGCTGTCGATACGGCCCTGATGAAGAGCCAGTACAGCGCGGGACATGACAGCAGCCCCGTGGTGACGAGCGTCGTCGTCAGCAGCAAGGACCGCACCGTCACCGTGCTCGACGACGACAGGGTGGTGGCCCGCGGCAAGGCAACCATCGCCGGCGACAGCAAGCCATTGGGGGAGGCCGTCTACACGCTGAAGGGTGCCGACCGGAGCAGCGACAGCCTGACGTGGTCCGGCGTCAGCTATGGCAAGACCGACCGGGAGGACCTCGCGCGCGAACTGGAGCGCGTTACCGCCGAGCCCGCGGTCCGCGAGGAAATCCGCAGGCGCATGCAGGGCGGCCTGACCGTGGTAACGACCGACCAGACGCATACCGAAGCGCATCGGGTGGCGAACTTCACCATCATCGAGGGAGCGGAGCAATGAGGGCCTCACATCGCGCGTTCAGGGCCCTATCTGCTGCCGGGCTGATTGCCGTGCTGTGCCTTGCCGCGATTTCCGGCGCAGCCGGTGGCGCCCTGGCCGACACCGTGCACAGGGAACGCGTGTCCTTCGCCGAAGGCAGCAGCGGCACGCAGCTATCCGGCACCGTGAAGGGCCGCGATACCAGGGAATACATGGTCGGCGCCGCGGCGGGCCAGCACATGACCGTGAAGCTCACCTCGGCGAGTGCCAGCGTCTATTTCAACGTCTTCGCTCCGGGCAGGAAGCCGGGCATGGACGAGGCGCTGTTCATCGGCGACACCGGCGGCGACACCTTCGACGGCACGTTGCCTGCCTCCGGCGATTACCTGATCCAGGTCTATCTCTATCGCAATGCAGCGCGCGAGGGGAAAAGTGCCAGTTTCTCGCTCGACATCGGCATCGACAATGCGGTTCTATCCGGCGGCGATGCCACGGTGGCGGGCACCGATTTCAATGCCACGGGGCAGCTCGGCTGTGCCCGCGATGCCGGGCAGCCGCTTGGCCAGTGCAAGTTCGGCGTCATCCGCGGTGGCGCCGGGGCGGCGGAGCTTACCGTGTTCTGGCCTGACGGCGGCAGCCGTGTGATCTATTTCGAGGGCGGAGTGCCGGTGCGCTTCGACGAGTCGCAGGCGGATGGCGGGGCGAAACTGTCCTTCACCCGGAGCGGCGACCTCTTCTCCATCATCATTGGAACGCAGCGCTTCGAGTTCCCCGAGGCGGCCATCACCGGCGGCTGACCTTCACCCTTTCAACACAGGAGAACCACCATGAAACGCGCCCTCATCGCCGCTGGCTTCGTCCTCACTGCCCTGTCGCTGCCTGCGCATGCGGCCGCGCCGAAGTTCACCGGGACCTGTCCCACCGGCATCACCGTGAAGTCGAACGGCTCGGGCACTGTCAAGATCAACGGCAAGAAGGCCAAGGTGAAGACGCTCAGCGCCAATGCCTGGGAAGCCAGCGCCAACGGGGTGCGAATCGACATCGCCCGCGATGCTGGCGGGCTGATGCTGTCATACACCGGCAAGGGCGGCGCCAACGGTATCTGCGAGGTCACCTCCGCCAGCGCAGGCGGTGCGGCTTCCGCATCCGCTGCCGGAACACCATCGCAGGACGAGCAGGCCTGCCTCGCCGCCACCTCTCGCGAAACCAACAACGGCGACGTCTCGGTGCTCAGCACCGAAACCTCGGAGGCCAATAACACCGTCTACATCGGCGTTGGCCCGCAGCGCGCCAAGTGGAAGTGCCTCGTCAAGAACGGCAAGGTGGCGGAAGTGGAGTCAATGGGCAACTGAGCAAAGCAGAATGCTCTGCTCATCCGACTGGCTCGTTTGTCCCGTGCTCCTCGTCTGGAGCGCGGGCAGCACTTGCCGGAAAGGACTCGTACCAACCTGGCGACAGTACGCGTTGCAACAGAGGGCTACCGGTCTGACCGCCCCACCGCTTGGAGGAACGCCTTTTCTGCGGAGGGTTCTATGTTTTATCTCGCGGCGGTCTTAAACTTGCCCAACAAGTCAGTGTTGCCTGTTTGGCGCTCCCTGCGGGAGGAAGCTCCACGCCTTATGAACGCCTGTAAACGCTGATTTACTTGCTTTGTTGACCCTCAACGTGTACGCAAACCGTGTACGCAGTCGGCCTCTTGGAGGGTCTATGAAGGTCCCGCACATCCGCCCCCATCATCAACGTCTCTGGTACGACCGTGCCATCCCCCGCCATCTTCAGCGGGTCATGGGTGGCACTCGCTTCCGCATCAACCTGAACACTTCCGACATGAAGGAAGCGGTGGCACAGAAGGCGAAGTGTGATGCCTTGTTCGCCCTCTCCATCGACAAGGCGAAGAAGGCTGCTGAGGGTAGGACCGACAAGGTTGAGCACGTTGAGCGTCTGGCTCTTGCACTGCGGCAGTCAAGCGTTTGGGGCGAGGACCCTGACACAGGCGAAGCTCTGGTCTCCATCGACCCGCAGGAAGGCGAGGCTGCGCTGCAGAACATTGAGACCCCACTTCGGCCCTTCTTCCTCGATGTTGCCAACGGACGAGAGGTCAAGCGTCTCAGCGCCTTCGTTGAACCGTGGATGGCTTCCATTGGACACCTCGCACCAAACACCCTCCTTGAGCGCAAGTCCGTCATCGAGAAGCTTCTGAAGTGGTCGGGCGACAACGGGGTGCTCAACGTCTCTCGCTTCTCAAGGGACCATGCGAAGGCATTCACAGCCACACTCGGTAAGGAACCCGCCACCGTCTCCAAGGCACTTCAGGCTCCCTCTTCCTTGTGGAAGTACATGAAGGATGAAGGCGTCCAGGTTGACCCCGATATCTGGAAGTATCTCGCTCCAAAGAAGCCCCGCCGTGAGAAGAACGAAGACTTAGAACGTCCGTTCACTCATGCGGAACTGAAGGTGCTGATGAGTGGTCCAGCAAGGCGGGACCTGAAAGATGCCATGACGATCTCCCTCTACACAGGCATGAGATTGTCTGAGTTGGGCTACCTCCGCGTCGAACATGTCGATCTGACGAAGAAGACCCTGCTTGTTCCCGGTGGGAAGAACCATAATGCGTTCCGTCTGATCCCTCTCCACCCAAAGCTCGCCTCTCTGCTGAGGTCCCGCATGGAGGACAAGGAGCCTCGCGTCTTCATCATGCACGAGCTTGGAGACGAAGGCTTGAAGCACGGTCGCAAGAGGTCTGCGAAGTTATCTCAAGCGTTCACTCGCTACAGGGAGAGCTTGGGCATTACGGAGGAGCGAGAAGGAAAGCGCCGTTCACTGGTCAACTTCCACAGCTTTCGGCGCACTGCTGACACTGCGATGATCGAGCATCATCCCCCAATCGCCCCCCATGTCATCGATGCCTTCTTCGGTTGGAGCGACCAAGGCAAGATGAGGAACCGCTATGCTGTCGGTGCTGAACTCATGGCACAGATGAGGAAGGCATTAGCTGCACTGGAGTGGGACTTGTGAGAGGCGAGGTCTCCCCCGCCCCTCTTCTCCGTCCACTTACTTGAAGCTGATCAACCCCTGCGTCACGGCATTGGCCCACGAGGTGGTCCCCACCTGAGGTAGATCAACCATGATGAGGAAGCCCTGCTGTCTCACCCGGAGCTTCATCCGCTCCTCGGTCGTGAGGAAGTCCGTGATCTGCTTCATGTCCATAGCCGCAGCCCTGTCCCTCGCTCTCATCCCAAGCTCCTGAACCTTCGCAAGGTCACGAGAGACGATGGCCTGTCTCATCGTCCTGCCTTCGGCTTCGGAGAGGAAGTTCTCGGCGTAAGCAGTGCAGGACCCCACAGGCTCCAGCATCCGCTCTGCCGCTTCAGTGTAGTGCTTCACGGTCTCCTCGACCATGTCGGGCTGAACCCCAAGCTTGCTGAGGCTGTCAAAGTCCACCTCACCACTCTCCACCACAGACCGCTGGAGCTTCCCCGTCATGTCGGGGCCGTAGTGCATCTCAAGCGTCTTCTCCAGCAACGAAGCCTCGTAGCTCTGAAGCTCCTGTTCCTGCTTCACCCGCTCGGCGTCATCCTCAGCCTTCGCCAGTTCGTCCGCAGCGTTGACCTGTTCAAGCTGGTCCTGAACAGGCTGGAGTTTCGCCTTCAGTTCTGTCGCCTTGTCCTGCACGATGCCTTGGTTCTGGGTCAGCGAGGTGTAGGGAAGCCCAGTGAGCGCCGTCCACTCCGTGGGGTGCATGGTGCGCCGCATAGCCTCTGCCACCTCACGGTTGGTCTCCATGTCGCCAATCCTCACCATGCCCTCCCTCAGATCAGGAGACGCCTCACCCTGCGCCATCGGGCCACGATAGGTGTCCACGTTGGAGGGAACGGCGTCAGCGGGAACGATGTCATAGGACATGTAGGCATGGCCTGAACGTCCGTCACCCTTCAGCACGTTCTCCTGTGCCTTGGCTGCGGCTCTCTCGTGAGCCTGTATCTGCCTCACAGCCTCAAGGTGCTCGGGGGAGCCTTCTTCGGCGCGGGCAAGGTCGATGTAGTGAGGGTTAGTCATTGGTGGTTCTTTCTGTGGCCGTCTGAGGCTCACGGTTTGACGTTGGATTGGTCTTCATGCTGGCTTCGAAGCCAGCGAGGTTGCGGTAGGCTGAGTAGGAGACGGAGAATGCGTTCTCGTTTGACATGACCCAATCGAAGGTCTCCGGTCTCACTGTCTTCCCTAACCAGACCGCAAAGGCTTCGCGGGGGCTGAGCTTGTCGGTGAGGTGGTTCACCGGGAGACCTCCCGTCACCTCCGTGATCCGCGCAAGGTCGGCCTTCAGCCAGTTGGGGGCGGACCACCGGGTCCCGTTGGTGGGCTTCGGCGTCATCATCGCGGTGCCTTCCCGCAATCGCCATAGAGCCACCTGGCGTTGACCTGGTTGTCCGTGGGGTCCCCGTTCGTGATCTCCCGCGCGGCCTCCTGTGGAGACGGGAGGAGATCGAAGAGGGTTCTCTTCCTCGGCAGCGGAAGGGTGGTGCCGTCATGGGTGACGATCTTCTCTTCACCCTCACTCATCGACCTGTCTCCGATAGCCGATGGGCAGCGTTCGCTTGAAGCCCCGATACTTCCAAAGGACCTGTTCAAGGTTGTCGAGCACGATGCCAAGGCTGGTCGGCTCATGCCTGAAGTCGGCGGTGAGGACATGCACCTCCAGCAGTGCCTTCTCGAGCTTCTCCCATTGGAGACGAAGCGGGTGGTCGTAGTTCTCGTACGCCTCTCTCAAGGCTGGTCTTCCTTTCGTTCTAGGTTGCGTTCAAGTTCAGCGAGGACGGCAGCACGTTCGGCTTCTCGGGCCTTGCGTTCAGCTTCGTCCTTCGCTCGGGTAAGGTTGATCTTCCGGGTTCTCTCCCAATCGAGAGCGTCCCTGCGGACAGCACGGAGGTATCCGGGGCTGAACGGCCACGGTCTTCGGGTCATGGATGTTCCTATGGTTGGGGGTGCGGAGGGTGTGCGGGTGGCAAATGCCGGGTACATGGGAATGCCACCCTCAGGGGGTGGCAAGTCCCCGGAAGACCCCTGAAAGCCGCCCCTCAGAACTCCTCATCTCCACTGCCGTGGACGATGTCTCTTGCCTCTTCGATCCAGCAGTCGCGGATCATCCGGGAGCCGATCTGAGGAACTCCACCCTTCGCTTTCCTACCCGGCCAAACCGCCGTCCTTCTCAGGCTGAATGTTCGGTCCCACCACCAATCAAGGTACTTGTGACGCTCGGTTCTGTTAGAGAACTCCGAAGAGTTAGCGCCTTGTCGCGACCCACCGAGTTAGAACGAAGTGGGTCAACCTGTACACATCTAAACAGAACTCCGAGCTCTCCAGCCGCACCTCTCAAACCGAAAGAAAGGAAGACGACTGTCACATAGCATATCGGACTAATGCATAGACGATAAGCGTAACGAGTGCGGAGTATCCATTGAAAATCAGATGCACAAGGATTGCAGTATACAACGTTCCGGACCTCATCAAGGCTAAGGATATGAAAACTCCTAGTAGCCATACTGTCAGCATTGCTGGGAGAGGATAGTTCCAGTGTAGTGCGGTCCATGCAGTATTCACAAGGAGTGCAGCTGGCCAGAAGGCCAAGTTTGCCGATGTGAGAGACGTGAGCAGGAAACCTCGGAAGATAAGCTCTTCAGCGACTGCTGCGGCGAGAGCGCCAAGAGCTATCCAGATGGGAAGGGAAGCGTGCTCAATCGAATTGGTGGGTAACTGAAACTGTGGAACAACTGACCTAACTATGAAAGATACTACTAACATGAAAGCGGCAGAACCAACAACAAGGATGTAGTGATTTAGGAAACCGATCCGAGCTGGTCCAATCTGCAAATTCTGCTTCCTGAGACGATGAGACCGTCCGGCAAGAAACCAAATACTCACAATCAAACCGACGGATTGAACGAAGCCAAAAAAGTTTCCGTTTGAGCTCTTCCATTTCCAGAAATCCATCGCGTAAAGAGTGGATTGAACCAGAGAAGCGGCTTGAGGAAAGATTATCAACCAAAACAGAAGCGTCACAGAAGCCACAAGTACCGAATGAAATGGTTTCCATGTTGAACGAGGATGGTAATTCGACTTCAGGGCGAGGGCTTGGGCAATATCGGAAGCCCTCCGGTTTGCATTCATACTACCCCGCTAGGTCTTCGCTGGGCAGAGTAGTGGTGAAAGTGGGCAATGCAATACCGACTGGTTGGTTGATACCGGCACAGTCGGGTGGCAGCGAGCCAAACGCCCAGCCAAGCAATGGCTGCAAGAAGTAGAATTGGTGCGTCACACATCGCACTTGAACTGTGACGTTCATTGGAGAACCGACAGGACGCAAGGCGTAACTGAGCCCCAATGGTTGATAGATAACTTGCACTTGACGCCTATCTAAAGGTCCCAAGGGGGTAATAGAATTAATTCTCGAGAGGATCGCAGCGAAAGCTGTCTCATTCCACTGGTAATTGGCAGTACACGACGGTCCACTCGCCGACAGGGGGCAACACGTCCCACTCCCAGAAGAAGCAGACGCTATACAGACGGTGGCAGGCTTTTCTGTGCAGTTCCCCGTGGGCTCACCAGTGTCGTACTTAAAGCACGCCGTCCCACCCACCGTGCCCTGCGTAGGAGCGTTCACTCCTGTGGCCACCGGTGACGAAACAACTGCATACCTCGCACCTGCATAAGTGGCGCGACCATAAGACGCCCACCTTGTCATCAGCAGAGCAGCATCCACGCATCCAAGCACGATCACCATCGCCAATGGAAACACAACAGTGAACTCGACAAAGGTCGCACCGCTGTCGTCGTTGCGAAGTCCGTGACCGATGTCACTGGCCAATCCAACGCTCCTCATGTTCAACCTGGAAATTTACTTGTTCTGGCAGGCCCACAACAGGCCAGATAATTGCCGAGTAGGGCACGGTTGCCTTCATGCGAATAACGGTGATCACTGATGAGCAGGTCTTAGGTTCATCAACTATGATGTGCTTAGGTACGTCCCATCCGGCTATAAGAGGCTCCCCTTCTCCTTTAATGTTCCCATATCCGGCTAATTTAATGGCGTTCTCCTTTCCCCAACCACAAACTGCCTGAGAAGGAAGCATTGAGAGGTAGCGGGTGGCGGACCTCAACGACTTTTGTGCTGTCAATACACTTCCGTAGGCCAAACCAAAGTCGGCTATTCCGGCCATCAGGAAGACGAAGACAGGTAAGACAACAGTAGCTTCTAACAGGCTAGCACCGTCCTCCGACGAGTGCAATTTATGTAGGTTCCGCCGGATCATCTTACGAGCTGCACGATGTGGTAGAGCTTACTACCCTCACTGTTCACCTGATACGTACGAACCAGTTCTGCGTACACCCTGCCCTGCTTAGCTTCAGGTAACTTGGTGCCATCCAGCTCAGTATCTGTAATTGCTGGCTCGGTAACAAAGAACTCCGCCGCGACTGTGAATATGGGAAGAGTGTTAGAGTTGCCCTTAACCCCCCAGTAGTTGCAGTCGACAATGGCAACGTTGATCAAACGCCGCGACGCATCTCCAGTTGTTCCACATTGGGGAGATGATGACTCTAAGCTTTCAGAATCGTTTGTGAACTTCCCTGCGGAACAACTGGGATCAGTTTCACACTTATAAATTTCATATCTCGTCGTATAACCAGGGTAGGGAGCGCTATGGTGGTTGGCCCAGTACGCTTTTAGATCCTCTATGTTTGCCCCTTCGCCCACCATTGTGAATTTGTAGGAGTTGGTCGGATCAGTAAAGCTCCTGTCACGGGGTAACGGGCAGCTCCCAAGCGGCTTCTTAGCTACAGTTTGTGATGTACAGTATGTTCGATACGCTAAACCGTCGTCTCCATAATCTGTCTGGCGGAACTTGATCCCGCTAGCCGACGTCGGTACGGCATTTACGGTGTTGGAACAATTCTTACCGTTAGTATTCTTCCACCCATCTACAACAATTGGAGCAGACGCGTTATTTACATCTTTCGGTGGGTTCACTGGATTGTCAAATCGAACGTTGATGCCCGGAGAGGCCTTCGAAGAGTTATTACCGGTGTCCGGGGAATAAATAAGGTTTTTAACGTCAACTGCACTGCAGTTGGCCGGAGAGCTATCAGACCAGAAAGCGACTTGATCGTGGGGATTGTGTCCATTGGTTCCCGGAGGATCAATTAAGCCCCAGTTGCCCGGCGATGACCCGTCAGCTCCTGTTCCGCCGATTAGCATGAACTGTGATCCAGGGGCAACCCGCCCGATCCAGTTGGTCGCACCTCCTTTATTAACGTAATCTAGCTCTAGTTCGAAGGGATTGCACATGTACGACTGTATGGCCGCACAAGCAGAGAACGAAGACTTAGCTGTAGCAGTTGCAGCTGTCGTGGCCGTTTGCTGTCCAGTAGTTACGAATGCCAACCCGACTGAACGATCGATGGTGGTTACACGAATAAAGACAGCTTCTTTTCCGACCTCCGTCACTACATCAGGATCGATCGAGCTGAAGAACGTAGGTCGGTTTGGACCATCACTGACTATCTGGACTTCTTGTGAGGCGATATCGGACCACTGCGGGTCATTCTTTAAATAATTGATAGCCGCGCTTCTAGCTCTGGTGATTGCATCTTCCCTCCCGTCTAATTCTTTCGCTCCTGCCAGCGCTGCCGCGTCAGCAATTTCTTGCAAGTTGCTGTTCAGGTTCATGAACCGTGCGCCATCAATTGCTAACGCAATCAAACCAATCAATACAAGCATGATGAGCGTTGACCAGATCATTACTGCACCAGTCACATCGTGGCGCAGTTCCCTTGCCTTGCGCCTAAGGGCAAGAACAACCGAAGTCATCCGGCAACCTCCATCACAACTCATTGCGCCATAAAATATTATCATCTAATGAGCTCTGTATTACAAGCCCCGGAACTATCGCAGGGATAGCAGTTTCCACCATTTTGGCAGCCCCGGCGAATTACCGTCGAAGCTGCTAAGGTTGTCAGCGGTTCACTGTTCTATGGCGCTCAGTGGGTGCGCGGGTCGGTCCCTTGGACATTATCGCCTCTCAACTCACTCTCAAGCTCATCAACAATGAAGATATACATGCTACATGCGCTATTGAACGACACTTTCCGCAAATCCTCCTCCTTAAAGTAGCATTCCAGGCGCAGCACCATCGACATCAGGACGTCGAAGTCAGCCAAAGTGATGGTCTCGTCAACACATTTGCCACTTATCAGGTCAGACCACGCCTGAGAGACATGAGCCACATGATCTCCTTTGGCCCACCTGGAGACGGTGGAGTAGGCACAGGGCGGGGTAGTGCTGGAGGTGGAGATGGTATTGGTAGCGTCCATGATGATTTCCTTTCCACTGGACGGTTGAGTTTCAGGCACGGGGAGAGAACCCACGGCCTCGCGGTCGTAGGGCAGAACGTGTGATGATGATGAAGTCGGCGGCGGCTGTTGCTGCCGGGGGTGTTGACCTACGTGGCTTCTACCGTGAGGCTGACCCGTTCGGCAGCAACAGGCCTTGCCTTGAGACGCTCCTCCCGGGCAGCTGCGATCTCTGCCACCAGATCACTGCAGCGGTCACTCTGGAGCCAGCGAAGGAATAGTGTTCTCATCCGTCTCGAAGGAATGAAGACGGTGATCGGCTGATCATTGCGGATGGCAGACCGGAATACCCACTGCACCATCTCGCTCAGGGCATAGAGGTCCTCGTAGACCACCATGCCTTTACTGTCGAAGTACTGCTTGATGACCGTTTGGTAGTAGACGTCGATCACGTAGGCCAGTGAGGTCTTCTCTGCGAAGGCATTGGTTGCCTTGGCGTTGCAGGGGATGAACCCTCTTGCATAGCCAGGGCCACGCAGGTGGTTCTTTGCCTTTTTCATGGTAGTCCATCCGTTCATCGATGAGAGTGTTCTTGCATCCCTCTCGAAGAACATGCGGATGGTTCCACGTGTGGAGTGGAGTTTGGACTTCCCTCGTTCCGGTCTTCCCATCTTCGAAAGTTCGTTGTCGAACCAAGTCGATGAGAAGGGATAGGACCCTCGGTCCTGCGGTCGGTCACCAATGCTGTTCTTCGGTCCCTCGTAGACTGTGATGAGGGACCTGAGCTTCGCCTTGATTGCCGCCTCATTGACCTCGGAGTGAGGAACGATGCTGCCGCCTTCGATGGACATCAGATCGACCCTGATCCCTTCGCTCCTCAGGTACAGCGACATCGGTGACCCTGTGTAAAGGTAGGTCAGGATGAAGACATCACCAAAGGAGTAGAGGAAGTCGACAGCAAACTCCCAGATCAGCACCTTCTTCTCTGAGCCTTCGCCGTAGACCACGAGGTTACCGTTGTCGCAGAGTGCCTTGATCTGCGAGAACTTGCCTTCGTACTTGGGGAAGGCGGCATGGTTCCAGCGGAGCTTGCAACTACCCTCCTCGATGCAGACCATGTGATGATCGAACAGCAGTTTGCGGTCAGCAGCTGTCAGACCATCGAAGACCTCAAGGCAGTTCAAGGCTTCATCGATGATGAGGGTGTATCCCTTCCCCCTGATCAGTTCGTAGCACTCACTGTCTAGCTGAGAGAACAGGGCGTGGGTGGTAGCGATGTTCTCCCCGCCTTCAAGCAGCGTCTTGAAGTCGTAGAACTTGGAACCGTGGCGGGGGACAGGGTTCTTGAAGGATGCGAGGGGACAGGCCTGTCTGATCCTGTGCGTCTCGTCCAAGAGCGGGGTGACGTAGATGAACCTCGGCTGATGACCAGTGGCGCTGAACTGGTGCTGACCGATCATCCTGTTCATGTACTCGATGATCCACGTGGTCTTGCCCGATCCCATAATGGCATCGATGACGGTGACCGGAGGATGGGTCAGGGTCGAGGTGTCGAGGTAGTTCATAGGCAATACTTCTCCTTGCGATCCGCAGATCGCTGCTGCCCTGTCAGGCGACAGGGGTGTTGATGGGCTGGATGGTTGGGGGGTGGGTAAATGGACGGCTGGCGTGGACGCCCTTAACCAAGTAACCTTCTTCTTAAGGGAGAGTTGGAATTATACTGTTTTATCAGTATCTTGATGGGGAGGTGCGGAGGTTTCAATGCTCCGAAACTCCGCAGATGCTCCAGGATTGGCGGTTCTTAAGGTCCTACGAGAGCAGTCTCCCTGGTGGCCGTGGTCAGCCTATCCTTTGCTTCCTGCTTCCGACGGGCTTCGTCATTCCACATCCGGCTGAGCTTGAAGCCGTAGATGATCATCGTGTCGATCAGCCACTCCCCAATAGCAGCGGTCAGCTTTCTCGGGAGGTAGCGGGTGGCAGCGGTAACCTTCCCGCTGGCGGGTCTGTAGGTCTTCTTTCGGAAGGCTCCGGAGTTCCTGAGGAAGGTGATCACCGCCTCGCTCTTGAAGGATGTGTGGTTCTTGAAGACGTGAGACTGTTCCTCGTACATGACCCCAAGCGCCAGCAGTTCCAGAACCGTGACCCTTGGGTTTTTGCTACCGAGGACGTTGGCAACAGTGCGGAGGAGCCGCCGTTCGACTGTATTATGGATGATGCCGCATCGATCTTCTTCCAGACGGAGTTTGAGGTCTCGCTTCGCCAGTGCTTCAGCGTTTTCCCTGTAGTGGTCCACGATTGAGGAGAGCGTGCAAGCGGCGTCAGGGTGTCTGGCCCATCGCTCCAGGCGGTCGATGGTCGAACGGAGGTCCCGCTTGAGGACCGGTAGCTGTTCGGGGTGGCCGTGGCGCTGGTCGTGAAGGGTGTGCTTGCCACAGTACCTGGAGTAGCCACGAGTGGGCTTACCGCAGCGCGAGACGCAGCAGAGGCCCATCCCCGGCGTGGTGATGTGCATGTCGGGTTTCCTTGTTGTGATTGCAGTGAGAAGGGCTGTGCTCGGGTAGAGGAACACAGACGCTCAGACACACCCCCCCCCGGCGCTCCTTCGAGCGTCAGGCCGGGAAAAGGGTTGTCTTCATATCAGGTGAGGACCATTCACCCCTATTTCAGTTGATTACTCTTTGCTATCAATGAGATCGGGCGGAAATTCGTTCCGCAGTATATCCTCGTCCTTCTGCCGCAGGAACTTCGCCGCAGCTTTAGGGTTCGACGGGATTTCGATGAAGCGTGCCCTTGGCTTGGTCCGCTTAGGGGCTACGAACCGGGAAGCCTCGTTGACCAGATTGGCGTAGGCCCTGGACGTTTTGAGGACAGCTATTGTCTCGGGCATCAGCAGTCCAGCGATCCTCGTCCAATCGACGGCATCCCACTTTTCGAGAGGGAGCCAGTTCTGGTGGTAGAGTTCCGGGCTCGGAATGTGGACTATCGCCTCGACTACGTCTGGCGGGAACCAGACCTTTGGGGGTCCCGTCCAGTCTGGCCGGAAGTTCACGAAGAAGTTTTCACCTAAGTTGAGCTTCATCTTCACGTCTGATCGGACCTCGATCTGAGTAATCTTGCCCCGAGTGGCGTCAAGGCCGCAGCGGTCAGGCTTGTCTTCTGGAATGTCCACGTCAAGCTGGCGATCTTCCCATATCAGAGACGGCAGAGTGGCGTTGATGCGGTCGATGTATTCCTGGAGCCACCTTGCCTTTGGGCTGTCAGGCCCCGCATTGTTGTTGACAGCCGCTTTTCTCCTCTCAAGGCTATAGTCCCGCTTCCGCTTGAGCTTGCCTTTGGGCTTAGGCTTCGGGCCACGCTTGGCCATGATTCACAGGCTCCCGCTTCACCCTACTTAAGTAGTGCCAGCAGCATCTTTCGCACCTCTTCCTTTGCGGCTGCCAGAGTATAGGTGCGCTTTGGTAGTGGTGGTGTCTCGTGGTGGCGTTCCTTGTTGAGCGATGCAAACAACCCGCTCACTTCCTCACGGGTCAGGCCAAACTTTGATTGCATTGCCCGCCTATCACCAAGGTGAGCGGCAATGGCTTCGAGACACTTGTAAAGATGGAAATGATCACCACCTGGGAAATATCCCAGAGCTTCCTTAAGATGGATACTTGCTGGTGAAATAGCCTTCTGCACGAAGGAGGGCGCTGGTTGCATACTGGCGGCACCGCTCGCCAAGACCATTGCTGATGATCCTTGGACGCCGTAATTGCCACCCTGAACGTTTAGGTAAAGATGCCGAGTGATCGTTCCGCTAGCGTCAATGCTGATTGGGCAAATCAATCGAATGGTGCGGTTACTACCTTGCACAAGGTTAGCAGCGTTAAGACGACTAACGAGTTCCTGCCCAACTCCGCGCGCTTCAGAATGAGATGAACAGGCTGCAAAATCCGGTGATCTCAGCACAGCGCAGCGTTCCTCCGTGAAGGGCGAGTCAGGAACATCCATCCAAGTCACATAGGGATTACTGGGAGGCTGTAGTTGATCTTCCCATGTCCGAGATAATGAGGCTTCAACCCCCACCCCGTCACTAATGGTTACGGCCCACTCCATTCAAATCTCCATCTAATCGACTACCCGGAGTCTGCTGACAGATCACGATGCTCTGGACGTAAGGTCGCTGGTCGCCGTGCCTTCAGTCAACCTTATGCTTGCACTTTTCATCCGTCGCGCCACTCGTGCAATCGTGTCCCGGCTACAAACCTCGATCTCTGCGATCCTCGACCACGAAGCGCCTTCGGTCAGTCTCTGCGCGATCCTTGCGTTGCGCTCGGTGTCTTCCTGCTTCCCACGGTACTTCCCCTCGCTCACCGCCCTCTCGATCCCCTGAGCCTGACGGCGGCGGCGGTCCTCGTAGTCCTTCCGGGCGATAGCGGCCAGCATGTCTAGCAGCATGTCGTTGATGGCGGTGAACATCCTTCCGGTGAAGTCATCGGCCTTGGCGGTCAGCATGGTCCACGAGGTGGGCAGATCGAGAGCCACCACCTTGACACCCTTCCCCTTGATCTCGGCCTTGAGCTTCTCCCAATCCGCTGTGGTCAGGCGGGACAGGCGGTCCACCTGTTCAAGGAGTATCACATCCCCTTCATGACTGTCAGCGAGGAGCCGGAACAGTTCAGGCCGCTGCAGGGAAGCGCCAGAGACGTTCTCAATGTAGAAGCTGGCGATCTTCATCCCGCGCTCCTTGACGAACTGGACAAGCTGAGCCTTGGCGCGGCTGGCGTTCTGGTCCTCCGTCGAAGCTCGGAGATAGGCGCGGATGAACATGGCTGACCCTCATCGGTACGGTTGAACTGGTACGTTGATACTCAGTCCGTTATAGGTTGTCAACCGTCATCTATCGTACCAGCATCAGACTGGTACGACGGAGGTGTACCGATATCGTATCAGAGACTGATGATCACGGAAGGAAGCCTGTGGTGAAGCAACGATCCCCCGAGGTGAAGTCTGAGTAGCTGACGCAATATCGGTCAATCCGCTCCGAGTAGCCGCTCTTCCCCATACATGCTCGAAGATAGTTGTATTGCTGCTGATCGTCTCGCGCGTCCCGTTCTAGCGTCAGATAATCCAGCTTGCATGAAGCAAAGGCCTTCTCCTTTCGCTTCTCCAGCCAACTCATGTAGACGATGTAGATCACCAGCAGCAGCAATAGTCCGCCGAGGACTTTGCCTATCAGTTTCAACGCCGCTAATACCATCTCGCCCCACCTAGGCGGGGGGTGTTTCGCGCCCGCCCGATCTATCGATGCCATTTCGTAAATCTACAATCAACATTCCACCCCCTCCCTCCCGACTGTCCTCATGGAACCGCTCGAACCCGCCCCCTTACTCACCACAGACCAAGAAGAGATCATCGTCCATTGGGCAAAGCTCCACGCAGACAAGCTTCGGGCGGTGCTCCTCTACGGGAGCCGCCTCACAGGTCATCGAAGACAGAAGGACAAGCCCACACCCGTTCCCGACATAGATCTTGCATTGAGCATCGGTGGCCGTGATGAAGATCGGTTCACCACCTTCGCGATCAACAAGCCGCTGTGGTCAGCCTTCCTCGTGTCTCAGCTTGGCGTATCTGTTGACTTCAACTCGGCCGATCCAGACATCGGACCGACTGTGGCGGGCTTCTTATTGAGTGGAGAGTACAAGGTGCTTTGGTACGATCCAGAGCGGTGGTCACCAGCAATGGTGTGGGGATAAGAGCGTGTTCCGCAAACCGTGTACGCAAACCGTGTACGCAAGCCTTCCAGCGGACATGATGGACCACTGAAATCGTTGAATTATTTGGGTTTGAAGAAGGTTGGCGCTCCCTGCGGGAATCGAACCCGCCTTTGCAACGTGAGAGGCTGCCGTCCTAACCGATAGACGAAGGGAGCTCACGCGAAGAATGTGCACCCTATATAGGGGTGCGCGGCCGAGTGCAAGCGGGCTGGCGGGGCGAATTCAGGGATTTGCGGAGATGCGCGCGATGATCGTGTTCTTGCGCAGGTCGACGACGATCACCTCGCGGCCGGTGTTGATTACCAGCCTGTCGCCATCGAGTTCCGCCGCACGGATGTCCGTTCCTGCCGGGAGCCCCAGGCTGATGCTGGCCGGGGCGGCTTCGGCCTTCGGTTCCCCCTTGCGCGTGGATTTCCAGATGATCCCGCCCACCAGCAGGAGGAACAGCAGCACGAGCACGATCCCCATGCTATAGACCACGCGGAGCAGGAGGCGGGCCGAGGGCGGCACGCTCGCGGCGGCCGTCGCATCCTGCGGCTGAAGGTCATCGGGTCCGTTCATGTCTTTCCCTTCGAAGATCCTCGAAACGCGTGCCGGTGCGACGGAACGCCTCGACAAGGCGCTGGCGCAGGCTTTTCCGGATGTCAGCCGCGCCCGTTTTCAGGCCCTTATTGCGGAAGGCGCGGTCACTGTCGAGGGGAGCCGGGTCACGGAACCCCGCCACAGGGTGAAACCCGGCGATTCTCTGAGCGTTGTGCTCCCGGAGCCCGTGGCCGCCGTGCCCGCTCCCGAGCCGATGGCGCTCGCAATCGTCCATGAAGACAGGGACCTGATCGTGATCGACAAACCCGCCGGACTGGTGGTGCACCCCGGCGCCGGAAACGAAACCGGCACGCTGGTGAATGCCTTGATCGCCCATTGCGGGGAGAGCCTCTCCGGCATCGGCGGGGTGAGGCGGCCCGGCATCGTGCACCGCCTCGACAAGGACACGAGCGGTCTTCTCGTGGTGGCCAAGAACGACCGCGCCCACCAAGGCCTTTCGGAGCAGTTCGCCGCCCATGGCCGGGATGGAAGGCTGGAGCGGACCTATCTCGCCATCGTCTGGGGCGTGCCGGAGCGGCGCAGCGGCACGGTATCAGCGGCAATCGACCGCAGCACCGCCAACCGCCAGAAGATGGCCGTCTCCCGCAGCGCCGCGGCGCGCGAGGCCATTACCCATTACGAGGTGCTGGAACCGCTCGGTAAGCCGCCGGTCGCCAGCCTTCTCCGCTGCCGGCTGGAAACCGGGCGCACCCACCAGATCCGCGTCCACATGGCACACATCGGGCACCCGCTGCTCGGCGATGCCGTCTATGGCGCGGGCTTCCGCAGTTCTGCCAGAAATCTGTCGGAAACTGCGCAAATGGCTCTCAAGTCATTGAACAGGCAAGCTCTTCATGCCGCGTCCCTGGGCTTCGAACATCCCGTGACGGGCAAAACGCTTCACTTCGAAAGCTCCGCACCGGAAGATTTTGGAACATTGCTCGCCGCCCTGCGCTTGAACGTCAGGGAACATTGATTTATCTGTAACAAGTCCGGTGTCTTATTTTGATCGTATTTGACGGCTAGAACCGGCTCCAGACAGGAAAGGCTTTGAAACATGGCAAAGACCACTTCCCTCCCCGTGATCGCCTCCGGCGAGGCCGGCCTTCAGCGCTACCTGCAGGAGATCCGCCAGTTTCCCATGCTGCAGCCGGACGAGGAATACATGCTGGCAAAGCGCTGGAAGGAGCATGGCGACACCCGTGCCGCCGAGAAGCTCATCACCAGCCATCTCCGCCTGGTGGCCAAGATCGCCATGGGCTATCGCGGCTATGGTCTGCCGATCGGCGAGGTCATTTCCGAGGGCAATGTCGGCCTCATGCAGGCCGTGAAGAAGTTCGAGCCGGACAAGGGCTTCCGCCTTGCCACCTATGCGATGTGGTGGATCAAGGCATCGATCCAGGAGTTCGTGCTGCGCTCCTGGTCGCTGGTCAAGATGGGCACGACGGCCAACCAGAAGAAGCTGTTCTTCAACCTGCGCAAGGTGAAGAGCCAGATCGAGGCGCTCGAGGACGGCGACCTCCGACCCGACCAGGTGAAGCTCATCGCCAAGAAGCTGGGCGTCACCGAGGAAGACGTGGTGTCGATGAACCGGCGCCTCGGCGGCGACACCTCGCTCAATGCCCATCTCCGCGACGACAGCGAGGGCGAGTGGCAGGACTGGCTGGTGGACGAGTCGGACAATCAGGAGGAAATGCTGGTCCAGTCCGAGGAGCAGTCGATGCGCCAGGGCCTGCTGCGTGACGCGATGCAGAAGCTGACGGACCGTGAGCGCCGCGTGTTCGAGGCCCGCCGCCTGCAGGACGATCCGGCCACGCTGGAGGACCTGAGCCAGGAGTTCGGCGTCTCCCGCGAGCGTATCCGCCAGATCGAGGTGCGCGCCTTCGACAAGGTGCAGAAGGCGGTGAAGAACGCCTCCCAGCGCCTTCTCGCGCCCAAGACCCTGCCGGCGCCCAGCGCCTGAGGGCCCCGCCACGTCACGCTTCCTCCGATCGCCCGGCGCAGCCGGGCGATCGCCTTTTGAGCCTATTGGAACAGCCCCTTCTTGCGCGGCGCGCCGAAGAAGATCTGCACCGCCCAGATTTCGTTGCCGCGCTGGATGACGCCGGTCGAGACATGACGGAAGCTGCGGTTCACCATCACCTTGCGGTGCGTGCGGCTGTTCACCCACTGCTGGAAAAGCGCCTCGGCCTTGGCAGCGTCGACCGGCGTATCCTGCGTGTCGCGGGCCGCATTCTCGCCCAGTGAGGGGTACTTCGTGACGTCTCCCACGAAGGCCGCCATGCGGCTCTGGAAGCCCTGCCCGGTGGAGGCCTTGTGGCCGATGAAGCCGTTGATCATCATGTCTGCGGCATGGGCCCGCGCGGCGATCTGGAAGGCCGGATCGGGGGTGAGGGCCTCCTTGCCCTCCCCCAGCCTGTAGGCGCTGGCCAGCTCGGCAAGCTTTTCCTCCAGATCCGGCCTGAATCGGGATCCCGCCGGCGGCGCGGCAGCAAGCGACTGGGCATAGTCGAGATAAGGTCCTGCCGCCGCCGGCGGGGCTGCCGCAACGAGAAGAAACCAGACAGCCGCCACAACCGGGGCGAGACGAACTCCCCGGAGCCAAATCCGACACATGATTCTAACCCTCCATAAACCACCGCCACCGTATTGTGGCCCCGCCCTGGCCGAGGCCAATGGCATTTACACTTGGTTCTTGTGCGACAGCTAGGTTGAGAATTGGGGATTTTTAGGGGTGCCGTGGTCTTGCCGATGAAAGAGAGGGCGTTGCGGAGGCAGCTTCAGGGAGATGGATGGTTCGCTGCTGGAATGGCGGCAGCCTCTCTGCTGGCAGGAGCGCTGGGCTTCGCTCTCGTGCAAGCGGGCGCCTTCCGCCTGCTCGAGGCTTCGGTCGCCGCCTTCCTGCTCCTGAGCATGGCTCCACTCGCAGGCTTCTGGCTCCGTGGCCTCTCACCCTCCGGCAATGCAGCGCGCGGCGACGAAAAGCACGACCATGCGGGATGTTTCATGCCGAAGGCGGAGCTTCTCCGGGAAATCGATGCGCATCTCGCCGCCGATCCGCGGGGCGAATCCCCCTCCGCCCTCATCTTCTGCGAACTTTCGATTGCCCGCGCCACCATGCGCGCCCACGGCCTGCAGGCGGAGGAACACGTGATACGCGAGGCGGCGGCCCGCCTTCCGGCGCTGCTGCCGGAACAGGCGTTCGTCGCCAGTGCCGGGCGTGGCTCCTTCCTCGTCTTCCTGCGCAACGCTGCCGATCCCATGCTCGTCCTGAACCTGGCGCGTGACATCACCAACGCTTTGGCGGTGGGCGTCGCCTTCGAGGGTGTGAAGATCGGAAGTTCTTGCCACAGCGGCGTGGCTCTGGCGCCGAAGGATGGCGCCACCTCCCCCGATCTGCTCCGCAGCGCCGAGCTGGCGCTGGTCTCTGCGCGCGAACAGGGAACGCCCGGCTACGGCTTCTTCAATCCCGAGCTCGCCGAGGGCTCGAAACGCCAGCTCGCCGTGCAGCGCGCCGTGATGACGGCCATCGAGGAGAAAGGCTTCCGGCTGGATTTCCAGCCCGTCTACAACATCCGCTCTGGCGAGCTTTCCGGCTTCGAGGCGCTGATCCGGCTCAACGATCCCGTGCTCGGCCCCATCTCGCCCGGTGAATTCATTCCGATCGCCGAGCAGGCGGGCCTCATCAACGAGATCGGCGCCTGGACGCTGGACGAGGCTTGCCGCGTGGCGGCGGAATGGCCGCCGCATCTCGTGGTGGCGATCAATCTCTCGCCCTCGGAGTTCCTCGCTGGCGCGCTCATCAACAACGTGCGCCGCGCTCTCGAGAGGCACTCGCTGCCGAGCTACCGCCTCGAGGTGGAGATCACCGAAGGCACGCTGATGCATGACAGCGAGCTGGTGCTGGGCCAGCTCCGCGTGCTGCGCGACATGGGTGTCGCCGTGGCGCTCGACGATTTCGGCACCGGCTATTCGAGCCTGAGCTACCTCTGGAAATTCCCCTTCTCGAAGCTCAAGATCGACCGCAGCTTCGTGAACGCGCTCGACGAGACGGCCTCCGCAAAGGGCATCCTCCGGTCGATCGTGAAGCTCGGCCACGGCCTGGGCATGACGGTGACGGCGGAGGGAATCGAGAATGCCAAGCAGCTCTCGACGCTGAGAGATCTCGGCTGCGACCTTGCCCAGGGCTATCTGCTCGACCGGCCCGCCCATGTGAGCGAGCTGGCCATGATCATCATGCGCAACTTCGCCCACGGCCTCAGCCGCAAGACCCGCGAAAGCCCGCGCACCGCGGCCTGAGAACGCGAGGTGCCGTTCCTGCCTGACCGGCCGGAAAAACTGTTCCCACTCTGGCAGCGCATGCTCTAGTTTCCCGCCGCAACACGGAAATGCGGATATCATGCGCAAGCTCTCGCCCTTCAAGGCCATCGCCCACGCCTTCAACTCGATCCGGAACTATCCCCAGGTCGCCTTCAGGATCGGCAGGGTCTGGGTTCCTGTCATGCTGGTGGCCGGCTTCCTGGACGCCTACGCCGGACCGCCCGATACCCAGTCCCAGGACATGACGGGGCGGGAATGGATCCAGGTTCTCACGGGCGTGCTGTCGCTCATCGCCGTCTGTTCGATGGCGGTGAACTGGCACCGCTTCATCCTGCGCGACGAACTGGGTCCTTCGCTGCGGCTCGATTCCGCCGTCTTCCGCTATGCCGGCAACACCGTGCTGATCATGATGGCCATGCTGGTTCCGGCCGTCATGGTGCTGGCCGCCGTCATGCTGCTGCCGCCCGCCGGGGCAATCATAGGGCTTCCCCTCGTCGTCCTGTCCGGCGGGGTCGTGACCCGCCTCTCGATCAAGCTCCCGGCGGTGGCCCTGGGCAACGGCACCTTCTCCTTCCGCGATGCCTGGACGGCGAGCGAGGGCAATTTCTGGCCCTGTGCCGGGGTATTCCTGCTCAACGCCGCGATCTTCCTTGGCATTCTCCTCGTGCTGACGCTCGCGGTGGCGATGCTCAATGCCGTCAGCCTGCCCCTGTCGCTCGCCTTCCAGGTCGTGGCGGCAGCCCTCCTGCAGCTGTTCTACGCCATCTTCAACGCCTCGATCTTCACCTCGCTCTACGGCTTTTTCGTCGAGCGGCGTGACTTCTGACGACCTCTCGTTTGATTGAGGTCAATGGCAATGCCTCAACCTTGGCGCAGCCTTGTCCCTTCAGCGAAGATATCCCCGGGGGGCACCATGTCAGACGTCACCGCCACAGCGATAGCCGAACAGCCCGCAGCGGCTGCTCCCGAACCTGCGCCGCCCAAGGAGCAGGCTCCGGCCCCTGATCGGCCGACGCCCGCTCAGCTCAGGAACAGCCCCGAGGCCATCCGCCACGCCTTCGAGACCGGGGAGTTTCCCTACAAGACGCGCCTCGGCAACAAGGCCTATGAGGAGCAGATGGCCCAACTCCAGGTCGAGCTGCTGAAGCTCCAGAACTGGGTGAAGGAAACCGGAGAGCGGATCGTGGTGCTCTTCGAGGGCCGCGATGCGGCGGGCAAGGGCGGCACCATCAAGCGCTTCATGGAACACCTGAACCCGCGCGGCGCACGCGTCGTGGCGCTCGAGAAGCCCTCCGAGCGCGAGCGCGCCCAATGGTATTTCCAGCGCTACGTCGAGAATCTGCCGTCGGGCGGCGAGATCGTGTTCTTCGACCGTTCCTGGTACAACCGCGCCGGCGTCGAGCGCGTGATGGGTTTCTGCACGCCCAACGACTACCTCGAATTCATGCGCCAGTGCCCGGAGCTCGAGCGCATGCTGGTGCGCTCCGGCATCAGGCTGTTCAAGTTCTGGTTCTCGGTCACCCGCGAGGAACAGCTCCGCCGCTTCATGTCACGCGAGAACGATCCGCTGAAGCAATGGAAGCTCTCGCCCATCGACAAGGCCTCGCTCGACAAGTGGGACGACTACACCGAGGCGAAGGAGGCGATGTTCTTCTACACCGACACGGCGGACGCGCCGTGGATCATCATCAAGTCGGACGACAAGAAGCGCGCGCGGCTCAACTGCATGCAGCACTTCCTGTCCGCGATCCCCTATCCCAACAAGAACAAGCGCGTGGTGACGGGTCCGGACCCGCTGATCGTCGGCTCGACCGCTCACGTCATCGGCCGCGACAACCACATCCTCGGCAAGACGCTGAGGCCGGGCAACGTCAAGCGCTGAGCGGGAATCTTCCGCCGTCAGTCGAGCGAAGGGGCTGAAGGCCGGATGAGGGCCTCAGTCCTCGAAGGGATCCTTCATGAGGATCGTGTCGTCGCGTTCCGGGCTCGTCGACAGCAGTGCCACAGGGCACTCGATCAGCTCCTCGAGGTACCTGACATATTTGATTGCCTGGGCGGGAAGCTGCGCCCAGCTCCTGGCACCCGCCGTGGTGCCCTTCCAGCCCTCGAAGCTCTCATAGACGGGAATGACGCGCTTCTGCGCCTCCTCGGCAGCCGGCAAACGGTCGATCCGCTTGCCGTCGAGCTCGTAGCCGATGCCCACCCTGATCTCGTCCAGGCCGTCGAGCACGTCGAGCTTGGTGAGGGCGATGCCGTGGATGCCGGAGGTCTTGATCGCCTGCCGCACCAGCACCGAGTCGAACCAGCCGCAGCGGCGCTTGCGCCCCGTCACCGTGCCGAACTCGCGGCCGCGCTGGCCGATGTATTCTCCCACCTCGTTCTCCTGCTCGGTGGGAAACGGGCCGGAGCCCACGCGCGTCGTGTAGGCCTTGGCGATGCCAAGCACATAGCCGATCGACGAGGGCCCAAGTCCGGAGCCCGCCGCCGCCTGCCCCGCCACCGTATTGGATGACGTTACGTAAGGATATGTGCCATGGTCGATGTCGAGGAGGATGCCCTGCGCACCCTCGAACAGGATGCGCTTGCCCTCGCGCTTCATGTCGTCGAGCAGCGACCAGACCGCGTCCGAGAAGGGCAGGATGCGCGGCGCGATTTCCGCGAGCTGGGCCACGAGGTCACCCGCCTTCACCTCCTCCTGCCCCATGCCGCGCCGCAGCGCATTGTGGTGGGCCAGCAGCCGCTCCGCCTTGGGGCCGATCGTGGCAAGATCGGCAAGGTCGTTCACGCGGATGGCGCGGCGGCCTACCTTGTCCTCGTAGGCGGGGCCGATTCCGCGGCCCGTGGTGCCGATCTTGCCTGCCCCCGCCGCCGCCTCCCGCATCTGGTCCAGTTCGCGGTGCAGCGGCAGGATGAGCGTGGCGTTCCCGGCAATCCGCAGGTTGGCGCGCGAAACGTCGACGCCTTGCGAGGAGAGCTTGTCGATCTCGGCGGTCAAGGCCCACGGATCGATCACCACGCCGTTGCCGATGATCGAGAGCTTGCCGCGCCTTACGATGCCGGAGGGCAGCAGCGAAAGCTTATAGGTGACGCCGTCGATCACCAGCGTGTGGCCGGCGTTGTGCCCGCCCTGGAAGCGCACCACCACGTCGGCCCGCTCGGAGAGCCAGTCCACGATCTTGCCCTTGCCCTCGTCGCCCCACTGGGCGCCGACCACCGCCACATTCGCCATTTCCTGCCCCTTTCAGACACGGGAACGGCCCCGGAGCGTTCACGCCGCCGGAGCCGTTCCGGGCTCATACACGATCGGGAGCGGAAGGCAAACCCGGGAACGAGCCAGCTTTCCGCCGCCGTTCTGGTTCGCCCAGGGTGCGACAATGCTGCCGGCCAGCGGACATAGCCAGAGGTTGAACGGCACATATTCGGCTTTGTATATTTGTCGACAATGATTCGCTGACGACTGCCTGATATTCGTGGCGACGACGGGCTCTGCATTCAGCGCGGGAACAGATTCGCAAGTGCATAATCCAAATCTTGAATTCGGAAGGAAAAGCAGAATGTCAAAGTCGGATCTCCTGAGCCGTCGCAAGGCGTTGCTTCGTCTTGGCGCCGTCTCCCTCGCCGCCTACGCCACACCGGCAATCGTCACCATCTCCTCGGCCCATGCAAGTGGCGGTGGTAGCGGCGGCGGTGATGGCGGATCGGGCGGCGGTGGAGCAGGCGGTGGCGGCGGCAGTGGCGGCGGTTCCAATTCCGGTTCCGGCGGCTCCGGGTCGAGTTCTTCGGGTTCCAGCACGTCCGGCTCCAGCTCTCCGACGTCTGGCTCCTCGACTTCGGGCACCTCGACGGATGATTCGCAGTCCGGCTCCTCGACGTCTGGCTCCTCGACGTCCGGTTCAGACAGCGACTCGCTCCTCGATCTCCTGACCAAGAAGAAGTCTTCTTAGGCCTCATGACGACCCGGCGCGCACCGCTCCCCACGGGCGGGTGAGGCCAGGGCGTGTCGTCCGCACACCAGGAAACGGCCCAGCGGTTGCATTTCGGTGCGACCGGCTGGGTCATTGACTTCGTCGGCTGCAGTGAGATCGTTGCCGGTCTCAGAACCGTGTTCCGCGGCTGGGATCTATGTACCGGCCCGCCCTCGGCATTCCCCGGAAAGCCGCCGCGTGCGCGTATCTCCCGCACTGACTTTGGCTGGGAATGGGTGGAAATGGGCGCACCCAAAGCCCGCGACTGGGACACCATCCCGCCGCGCACCGCCATCCGCGTCATCACCGATGTCCATGACGCGGCGATCTACTGGTATCTGGCGGAAAATCCGGAACTGCTCTGCCTTCATGGAGCGGCGGTGCGGATCGGTGGCAGCCTCGTCTGTTTTCCCGCGCGCGGCCGGACCGGAAAGTCGACGCTTGTCGCCTGCCTAGCCGCCCGGGGCCTCGACATCTTCGCCGACGACGTGCTGGGCCTCGATGGTGCGACGGGGATCGGTCTCGGTTTCCTGCCGCGCCTCAGGGCGCCGCTCGCCCCCACCTTTTCGGATGCCACGCTAGGCTTCATCGCCTCCCACCAGGGACCTGCCGATGCGAGCTGGATCTATCTCGATCCGGGGCCGCGCATGGCGCCCTTCGGGAGCCACGCCCCGATCACCGCCTTCGTGCTTCTGGAGCGGAGGGAGGATGCAACTCCCACCCTTTCCCCCGCCCGAACGGCGGACGTGCTGCGCCACCTGATCGCCGAAAACATCATTCGGCAGCTGCCCATGAACGTGATCTTCGACCGGCTGCACGCCCTGGCGCTCTCAGCCGAAAGACATGTGCTGCGCTACAGCGACCCGCAGGACGCCGCGCAACTGCTGGCGGAGCGCTTCGGCTGATGGCCCGCCAACATTACTTCCGGCAGCGGCCAGGCCTCGACACCCGGATGGTCGATGGCGAGGCCTTCATCATCACGCCCTCTACCATCCGCCACCTCAACCCGGTGGCATCGCTCATCTGGCTGGCCCTCGATCAGCCCCTGCGCCGCGCCGAGCTGGTGGAACTCATGGCCGAATTCTATCCCGGGGTGCCGCGAGAGCAACTCGCTGCAGACGTGAGACGCGCCCTCGCCCAGCTCGTGGAGATGGATCTCGCCCTCCAGTCGAAATCCCCGTGTTGACCTTCTCGGCCTGCAATGCCAGCCTCCCTCCGACAGCCGCCAAACGGGAACAGTGCCATGAAGTCCTCCGCCGTCCTTCTCAGCCTTGGGCTTCTCCTGGGCTCCAGCGCCTCGGCCATTGCCGCGGCAACAGCGGAGGAGGCCCAGCGCCTCACTGCGCTGTTCCAGTCCTATCTCGGGCCAGAACCCGGCGTCGTCACGGTCACCCCGGCAGGTGATTCCTATGCCGCCCGGTTCGACTTTGCGCCGCTCTTCGCCAAGGTGAAGCAGCCCGGCGCAACCGTCAGCCTGACGCCGATCGAATGGACGATCACCGACCAGGGTGCGGGCAAGTGGAAGGTGGACCAGGACCAGCCCCTCGCCTTCTCCCTGAAGGTCGAAGGCGAGATCGACATGAAGGGCCAGGTCGGCGCCATCAAGGGCACGGGCGTGTTCGAGGAGGCGCTCGGCACCTTCTCCTCGAGTGCGACCGAATTCAGCCAGGTCGCCGTCGACCAGGTGATCACCGAAAAGGGCCAGGTGAGCCGGGTGAACTACACGATCGCCCGCATCGCCACTTCCGCCACCATGTCCGGCACCGGCGAGAGTGCCGACGGCACTGCCGGCTACAGCTACACCGACCTGCGCCAGGCGGTGAGCGTTCCGGCCGCGGCGGACGGCTCCGCCCCGGCGATGGACTTCACCATCGCCTCACCCAGCGGCGTGCAGGACGCGGTGATCAAGGGCTTCAGGCCGAAGCCCGTGAGCGATCTCGTGGCCTGGCTTGTGGCGAGGCCCTCCGGCACGGCCATCGCCGCCGAGCAGCCGGCGCTGAAGGACAAGCTCCGCGCCGCACTGCCGCTCTTCGCCAGCATCTCAGCCACCAGCACGATGAACGAACTCACGATCAACACGATCCTCGGCAAGTTCGGCGTGAAGCAGCTCGCCGTCGGAATCGACATGAATGGCGTCGTGGCCGATGGCCGCTTCCGCGAGAGCCTCGCCTTCAGCGGATTCGAAGCCCCCGCCGAACTCGTGCCGCCCTGGGCGGCCGGCCTCGTGCCCGAAAATTTCAAGCTCGACGTGAACGTCGCGGGCTTCGACCTCGCCAAGCCTGCCGCACTCATGATCGACAGGCTCGACCTTTCGAAGGAGGATCCGCTTCCCTCCGGTATGGATGCCGAGCTCGTTCAGGCCCTCCTGCCCACCGGCAGCGTTACGATCGGCCTCGGTCCCAGCGAGATCCTGGCCAGGATGTTCCAGCTCACCGCCGAAGGCAGCATGACTGCTGGGCCAGCTGCCATGCCGCAGGGCCAGGCGCTCCTCAGGCTCAAGGGCCTCGACGAGGTGATGGCGGCACTTCAGGCTGCGCCGCCGGAGTTCGCCATGCAGGACATGGCGCCCGTCTTCCTGCTGGCGAGAGGCCTCGCCAAGCAGGAGCCGGACGGCGCGCTCTCCTGGAAGATCGAGAGCACGCCGGGGGGCGCCGTCCTGGTGAACGGCAACGACCTCTCGGCGCTCGGCGGTCAATCCGCACCTGCCCCCGCGCCCTCGCCCTGAGGCCTCAGAACGCCAGCGGCCGCGCCTGCTTCACCTGCGGCAGCCCGGCGAGTGCCTGGAGGACCGCGACGGGCGCCGGCTCGTCGATCGAGACGAGGCAGATCGCCTCTCCCCCTTGCGCCTTGCGGCCGAGGTTGAACGTGGCGATGTTCACGTTGGCATTGCCGAGCAGCGTGCCGAGCGCGCCGATGAAGCCCGGCTTGTCCTCGTTGGTGATGTAGAGCATGTGCGGGCCGAACTCGGCCTCCAGGTCGATGCCCTTGATCTGGATGATGCGCGCCTTGCCATCCGAGAATACTGTGCCGGCCACCGAGCGCTCGAGATTGGCCGTCTTCACCGTCAGCCGGACATAGGTTTCATAGGCCCCGCGCTGCGTCTGCTTCACCTCGTCCACCTTGATGCCGCGTTCGCGCGCCACGACGGGCGCTGACACCATGTTCACCGTGCCGAGCATCGGCCGCAGGATGCCGGCAAGAGCCGCGGAGGTGAGTGCGCGCGTGTTCATCTCGCCCACCTCGCCCGCATACTCGATGACGATGCCTGTGATCGGCTCTTCCGTGAGCTGCCCCGCGAAGGAGCCGAGCCTCTCTGCCACCGCGATGAAGGGCTTGAGCCGGGGCGCCTCGTCGGCCGAGATCGACGGCATGTTGAGCGCGTTGGAAACCGCACCGGTGATCAGGTAGTCAGCCATCTGCTCGGCCACCTGCAGCGCCACATTCTCCTGCGCCTCGCCGGTCGAGGCGCCGAGGTGAGGCGTCGCCACCACGTTCTCAAGGCCGAAGAGCTTGTGGCTCGTCGCCGGCTCCACCTCGAACACGTCGAGTGCCGCCCCCGCCACATGGCCCGATTTCAGCGCCTCGTAAAGCGCATCTTCCGAGACGAGCCCGCCGCGGGCGCAATTGATGATCCGCACACCCTTGCGGCACTTCGCAAGGGCTGCCGCGTCGATGATGTTGCGGGTCTTCTCGGTGAGCGGCGTGTGAGGCGATAGGGAGTCCGAACGGAGGAAGAGCTCCTCGAGCTCCACCTTCTCGACGACGGTC
>NZ_JBKBKI010000033.1:0-44337 GCF_046294715.1 Aestuariivirga sp.
GTTTGTTTTGAATTCCGGGGTGTTGGACATGGCATAGACGATGCCGCCGCGGCCCTCGAGATGGGTGACGAGAAGGTCCGAGGTTTCGGCAACGTGGTCGCGGTAGATGGGCGAGCCCTGCGTCGAGCGCACGCCTGCGACATTGACGAGGTCCTTGATCGGCACCGGCAGCCCCGCCAGCGTCCCACGCTCCGCCGCGGGCCGCGCCATGAGCCTTCGCGCATGCTGGCGCGCCCGCTCGAAGCAGAGCGTCGGCAGCGCGTTGACCGCCCCGTCCACCTCCCCGACCCTCCTTTCAAGCGCGTCGAGGCAGTCGAGCGGCGTGATCGCGCCGGCCTTCAGCTTCTCGACGATCTCCGTTGCGGCCATGCGGATCAGGTCGGTCATGCAATCTCCCCTCGAAAGCCATGATTGAAATCCGTTTGCCGCCGCCCCGTCAACGGGCGTAAAAGCCGGCCAGACATTCGCAAGGAGAACATCATGAACGCACCGGTCGCAGCCCCTGGCATGAACAAGCAGTGGGTGGAACGCCGTGCCAAGGCCGTGTCCCGCGGCATCAGCGCGGGCGCACCGGTCATCGCGGCACGCGCCGAGAACTCCGAGATCTGGGACGTCGAGGGCAACCGCTACATCGACTTCGGCGGCGGCATCGCGGTGGTCAACACCGGCCACCGCCACCCGCTGGTGATGAAGCGCGTCTATGAGCAGCTCGAGGCCTTCACCCACACCTGCGCCATGGTGATGCCCTATGCTCCCTTCATCGAGGTGTGCGAGAAGCTCAACGCCGTGGCTCCGATCTCGGGCGAGAAGAAGACCGCCCTCGTGACGACCGGCGCCGAGGCGGTCGAGAACGCCGTCAAGTTCGCCCGCGCCTACACCGGCCGCTCCGACGTCATCGCCTTCCAGGGTGGCTTCCATGGCCGCACGTTGCTCGGCATGTCGCTCACCGGCAAGGTCGTCCCCTACAAGGCCAAGTTCGGGCCGATGGCGCCCGGCATGTGGCACGTGCCCTTCCCCGTCGCGCACAAGGGTGTGACGGTCGAGGATTCGATCCATGCCATCGAGTGGCTGTTCAAGGCCGATGTCGAGCCGGCGCGTGTTGCCGCCATCATCATCGAGCCCGTGCAGGGCGAGGGCGGCTTCTACGTGGCGCCGAAGGAGCTGATGGTGAAGCTCCGCAAGCTCTGCGACGAGCACGGAATTCTCCTGATCGCCGACGAGATCCAGTCGGGTTTCGGCCGCACCGGCAAGTTCTTCGCCATGGAGCATTATGGCGTCGAGCCGGACCTCGTCACGGTGGCGAAGTCGCTCGCCGGCGGCTTCCCGCTCGCCGGCGTGGTCGGTCGCGCCAAGATCATGGACGCACCCGACCCGGGCGGCATCGGCGGCACCTATGCCGGTAACCCCATCGCCTGTGCCGCCGCCTTGGGCGTCTTCGACGCCTTCGAGCAGGAGAACCTGCTGGAGAAGGCCGAGAAGCAGGGCACGATGATCATGGAGCGCATGAAGTCCATCAAGGCCAAGGGCAAGGGCATGCCCATCGGCGATATCCGCGGCCTCGGCGCCATGTGCGCCTTCGAGCTCGTCACCCAGCATGGCGGCAACGAGCCGGATGCGGCGGGTGCGAAGGCGCTGGCCGCAAAGTGCCTCGAGCGGGGCCTCCTCATCCTCACCTGCGGCGTCTATGCCGACACGGTGCGCATGCTGACCCCGCTCACCGCCTCCGAGATGGTGCTGAAGGAAGGCCTCGACATCCTCGAGAGCGCCATCCTCGGCAATTGATACGCCGGCTAATTCCTTCTCCCGTTGCATGGCAATGGGAGAAGGTGCCCGAAGGGCGGATGAGGGCCTCTCTCCGCAAGCCAACCTGGCTGTTCCCATCAGCCGATCCGCTGATATAGTTCCCCGCCTGCAGGAGGAAATCAGAATGCCCTTGTCCAACATGGCCGTCCGCGACATCGAGACGGTGATCCACCCCTATACCAATCTCGCCCGCCACCGCGAGACGGGGCCTCTCATCCTCAACGAGGGCCGCGGCATCTACCTCTATGACGACCAGGGCAAGCGCTACATCGAGGGCATGGCGGGTCTGTGGTGCACCGCACTGGGCTACGGCAACCAGGAGATCGCCGAAGCGGGTGCGGAGGCACTGCGCAAGGTGTCCTTCACCCATGCCTTCAGCGGCAAGTCGCATGACGGCGTCATCGAGCTCTCGGAGAAGCTCAAGGAAATCGCCCCCTGTCCCGCCTCGAAGGTTCTGTTCGGTTCCTCGGGCTCCGAGGCCAACGACATGCAGATCAAGCTGTCCTGGTACTACAACAACGCCCGCGGCAAGCGGCAGAAGAAGAAGATCATCAGCCGCGTGCGCGCCTATCACGGCGTCACCATCGCCTCCGCCTCGCTGACCGGCCTCCCCTGGGTGCACAACGACTTCGACCTGCCGATCGCCAACATCCTGCACACCTCCTGCCCGCACTACTACCGCTTCGGCGCGGAGGGCGAGACGGAGGAGCAGTTCGCACAGAGGATGGCGCAGGATCTCGAGGAACTCATCATCCGCGAGGGGCCGGACACCATCGCCGCCTTCATCGGCGAGCCCATCATGGGGGCGGGCGGCGTGCTTGTTCCGCCCACCGGCTATTGGGAAAAGGTGAACGCAATTCTTGCCAAGTACGACATCCGCTTTATCGCCGACGAGGTGATCTGCGGTTTCGGGCGCACCGGCAACTGGTTCGGCACCACCACCCTCGGCATGACGCCGCACTCGATCTCCATGGCCAAGGCCATCACCTCCGCCTATTTCCCGCTTTCTGCCCTGACCATCGAGGAAGACCTGTACCAGGCCATGCTCGACGAGAGCCGCAAGCTCGGCACCTTCGGCCATGGCTACACCTATACCGCCCACCCGGTTGGCTGCGCCATCTCGCTGAAGACGATCGAGATCTACGAGCGCGAAAAGGTGATGGAGCACGCTGCGAAGATGAGCCCGCTCTTCCAGTCGCGCCTGAAGAAGCTCGCCGACCACCCGCTGGTGGGCGAGGCCCGTGGCATGGGCCTGATCGGTGCCGTCGAGCTCGTCGCCGACAAGGCCACGAAGCGGCCCTTCGACCCGAAGAAGATGGTGGGCGCCAACACCGTGAACGCCATGCAGGAACTTGGCCTCATCGTGCGCAACATCCAGGATTCGATCGCGCTCTGTCCGCCGCTCGTCATCACGACAGACGAGATCCACGAGATGTTCGACCTCTTCGAGAAGGGCCTCGACGCCATGGAGGCTTGGGCGCGCAAGGAAAACGCGAGGGCGGCATGATCGGCAGCGAGGAGGAGCTTCGCTCGAGGTTCGGCGAGGTTCACCCCCTCGCCATCGCCAAGGCGAGGCCGGCGCTCGACCGTTATTCGCGGCAGTTCATCGGCCTCTCGCCCTTCCTGGTGATCTCGACGGCGGATGCCCAAGGCAGGGCTGACTTGAGCCCGCGCGGCGATCCGCCGGGCTTCGTTCGTATCGTGGACGACCGCACCATCCTGATCCCGGACAGGCCCGGCAACAACCGGCTCGACACGATGGCGAACATCATGGCCAATCCCAACGTGGGCTGCCTGTTCTTCGTCCCCGGCTTCGAGGATACGCTGCGGCTCAACGGCAAGGCCAGCATCACGGATGACGCGGAACTCCTCAGGCCCTGCACGGTGAACGGGAAACCGCCAAGGCTGGGCATCCTCGTCGGCGTGGAGGAGGTCTTCCTCCATTGCGCCAAGGCCCTGAAGCGCTCGAAGCTGTGGGAGCCGGATTACCGCCAGGACAGGCGGCAGATGCCCTCGATCGCGCGCATCATCATGGAGCAGGCTTGCGACACCGGCGTGGACGAGCGCGAGGCTGCCCGGGCCGATGCCGAGGTGGAGGTCGACTACCGCACCGGCCTCTACTGAGGAAACGCCGGAGAGCTTGATCGAGGTCAATGAGTGGGGGAATCGCAACCCCTAGTGTCCGCCCATGGACACCAAGCTTCTCCCCTTCGCCATGCAGGACGTGCCGCGGTACACGAGCTACCCCACGGCCGTCCAGTTCCAGCCCGATTTCAAGGGCCCGACGGCCGATCAGTGGCTCGCCGCACTCGATCCGGAGGCCACGCTCTCGGTCTATGTTCACATTCCCTTCTGCCGCCAGCTCTGCTGGTACTGCGGCTGCCACACCTCGGTTCCCAACTCCTATGACCGCGCGGCGCGCTACGTCGAATACCTCGTCCGCGACATCAGGCGCAGTGCCGGGCGATTCAATGGAAGGAAGGGCAAGGTCGCGCATCTTCACTTCGGCGGCGGCACGCCCACTTATCTGGACGATCTCCACATCGCCGAGATCGTCGAGGCTGTGGACAAGGGCTTCGGTCTCGCCTCCGGCGGCGAGATGGCGCTCGAATCGGACCCGCGCACGCTGACACGGGAGCGCGCGCGCGTGCTCGCGGGCATGGGATTCAACCGCATCAGCTTCGGCGTGCAGGATTTCGCGACGCCGGTGCAGATGAAGATCAACCGCCTGCAGACCTATGGGCTGGTGGCGGCCGCGAACGACTTCCTGCGCGAGGCGGGTTTCTCCTCGGTGAACTTCGACCTGATGTACGGCCTCCCCGCCCAGACGGTGGAGAGCGTGGCGAGGACCGCGCAGCAGGCCGCCGGGCTGAAGCCAGACCGCATCTCGGTCTTCGGCTATGCCCACGTGCCGTGGTTCAAGAAGCACCAGAAGATGATCAGCGATGCCGAGCTACCCGGCATCACCGCGCGCTATGCCCAGGCCACCACCATCGAGCGGGAACTCGCCGCACACGGCTATGCTGCGATCGGCCTCGACCACTTCGCGCTCGGACATGACGAGTTGTCGAAGGCCGCGGCGAACGGCACGCTGCGCCGCAATTTCCAGGGCTACACCACGGACGTCTCCGACGCGCTGCTCGCCTTCGGCGCCTCTGCGATCGGGGAATTCCCGCAAGGCTTCGTGCAGTCGGCGCGCGACACGCTCGAATGGTCGCAGAAGATCGACCGCAACGAGAGCCCGGTGACGCGCGGCCTCGCCACGACGCCGGAAGACCGCATGCGCGCCGATGTCATCGAGCGCCTGATGTGCGATCTGGCGGTCGACCCGGCGGCGATCGCCCACCGCCACGGCTTCCCGGCCTCGGTCTTCGAGGACGCCGCGCAGAAGCTCGCGCCCGCGGTGGCGGCGGGCATCGCCGAGGTCTCCGGAACCCGCATCAGCGTGCCCGCGAAGCACCGGCTCTTCCTGCGCACCGTCGCCTCCGCCTTCGACGCGCATTTCGTCTCCGCCCCCAACCGCCACGCCAAGGCCGTGTGAGACCCAAGGGGCAAGCCCGCTCGGGCATTCAGCTCAGCAGATAGGGCACCGTTCCGGCAACGTCGGTATCATCAACGACGTAGAACTGGCTGACTGAGCCGGCGCGCCGCGCGGAAGCGAAGGCAGCATAGTCCGGGTCTTCGATGAAGGTCCTTACCTCCGCGGCCGAAGGGAACGCGAGGATTCCGATGACCGTCGAATCGGGGCGCTCACCTTCGATTGCGGTGATGTTGGCGCTGCGGGCGAGATATCTTCCGCCATGCCGGTGAACGATCTCGTGAACGCGCTCGGCGTAGGCCGGAATCCAGCTGTCGTCCGTGACCCGGACATGGGCAATCAGATAGACCGTCATTGCATTGCTCCCGTTCGATGCGGTGAAACGCGATGGGTGTGCATTGAAGTTCACGTCTTCATGCTGTCCAGCCCCCTGCGAAGGGTAGGATCTGGCCCACGAGAAAGTCGCTCTCGTTGCTGGCGAGGTACAGCGCCAGCAAGGCGCTCTCCCTTCCCTTCGCCATGCGGCCAAGCGGAATCTCCGGGAGACGCTGCGTAAGGTCCGCGAGCTTGCCCTGGGGAACCGATGTGGGGTTCTCCACGAGGAACTGAGCCATGAGGTTCACGTGCACATTGAGCGGCGCCAGTTCGATACCGAGACTTCTGACATAGGACACTTGCGCACCGCGGGCAGCGCTGTAGGCCGAACGGTTGTTGGTACCGCGGATGGCATTCGCGCTGCCCATGACCACGATCTTGCCTGAGCCGCGAGAGCGCATTTGCGGCAGAACCGCATGGCAGAGACGGTACATCGGATGAACCATCGTATCGAACATCACTTGCCAGAGGTCTTCGGTGGTATCCGGTTCAAGGATGATGCGTGGATCAGGTGCAATCAGATTGACGATGAGAATGTCGACCTCTCCGGCTTCGCGGATAGCTTCCGCGGCAGCGTGTTCTGGCGTGAGGTCGCGCTCGTCCGCCTTGATCACGCCGCCCTCTTCGGCAAAGAGTTCCCGGATGGCAGGCCCCATGAATTCATGTGCCCTGCTGATGAAGACCTGCTTACCCTGGATGCGGCCGGGCATTATGCGTCTCCTCTTGTGCTCCCGTCTGGGCTCGAGAGAATGCACTGCAAGGCTGGCTCGATCACGCTAGGCGTGAACCCAGCCACCTGAGTATGCGAAGACCTGCCCGGAGATGAAGTCGCTTTCCGGGCCCGAGAGAAACAGAACGAATTCGGCGGCTTCGCGGCCGGTCGCTACCCGGCCGGCCGGCACAGCCTTAAGTTCCTCGGCCAGTCTCTCGCTGCTCAGCCGCTCGGGAGGAAAATAGGTGGGATTCTCCACATAGATCTGACCCGTCGCATTCACCTGAACATTGCAGGGGGCAACCTCGATCCCGACATTGCGGACATAGGCATGTTGGGCTCCGCGAGCCGATCCGTAGCAACTGCGGTTGGGAGTTCCGCGCAGCGCCGAAGCACTGCCGATGACCACGATCTTTCCCGATTGCCTCTCGATCATCTGAGGAAGGACGGCGCGGACGAGCCGATGCGTGGGATGCACGATCTTCCTGTAGACCGCATCCCATTGCTCGTCGCTGGTCTCGTGCGCCAGGGCGCGCGGATTGGGAATGGACAGATTGATGATGAGGACATCGACGTGGCCGGCAGCACGGATCGCCTTCTCGGCCTCAGCGGGCTCGGACAGGTCCCGCCGGTCTTCGACAACGACTGCTCCCTCTTCTCGGAACAGCTGCGCGATGGCGGGGCCCATGAAGTCGTCGGCCTCTGTCACCACTGCGCGCCGTCCGCTGAGGTATCCTCCCATCGCGCTCTCCTAGGCCACCCAGCCGCCCGCCAGGGGAAATACTTGGCCAACGAAGAAATCGCTGCGGGGTCCGGCCAGGAAGACAGCGAGCGCAGCACTCTCCCATCCTTCCGCGAGCCGCCCCACCGGCACCTCCTCGAGGCGTTTCGTGAACTCCGGTCTCGTTGTTTCCTCCCGTGGATAGGAGGTGGGATTGGAGACGAAGTTCTGGGCAATCGCATTGATCTGCACGTTGTGCGGGGCGGCTTCGACGCCGGCCGATTTCACGTAGGCGATCTGCGCACCGCGTGCCGCCGAGTATGCCGCACGTGGGGCGGAGCCGCGGAGCGCATTGGCGCTTCCCATCACGACGATCTTGCCGGAGCGCCGGGCAATCATCTGGGGAAGCACGGCACGCACCAGGCTATGGAGCGGGTGAACCATGGCCTCGAACAGAGCCTTCCACTGTTCGTCCGTCGTGTCGGTCACGGAAGAGCGGGGATTCCGGAGCATGAGGTTGGCGACGAGGACGTCCACGTGCCCGGCCTCGTCGATCAGGGCATCTGCGGCCGATGGATCACGCAGGTCGCGGTCGTCACTGAATACGACTGCGCCGTGCGCCGAGAGGCGCTCGACAAGGGCAGGTCCCATGAAGTCGTTGGCCTGGGTGACGATGGCGCGCTTGCCCTTCAGGCTGGGGCCGGCAACCGCCGGAGCTGTCACGGCCCGCCTCAATGCAGATTCCGGCTGACGAACTCGAATGCCTTTCGTGCGAGGGCATCCTCGGTGTCGTAGGCCTTGCGCCACACCTTGACCAGCGGGATGAGTTCCTGGACCGCCGTGCCGAAGGCCTCGACAACGAGGTCGCCTTCATATCCAAGCTTCTTCAGGGCGCCGAACGCCGCCGGCCAGTTGACCATTCCGGTCCCCAGGGAGCCTCGGTGGCTCTCCGAGATATGGACGTGATTCACCAGCCCGCCGTATCTCGCCAGCGTCGCCTCGAAGCCCTCGTCCTCGATGTTGGCATGGTGAGTGTCGAAGAGTATGCCGACATTGCCGGCCCCCACGTCCTTGACGAAGCGAGCGGTATCGGCAGTCGTGTTCAGCAGGTAACACTCGAAACGGTTCAGGAATTCGAGCGAGAGGGATACGCCATGCCGCTTCGCATAAGCGGCAACCTCTCCCGTGACCTCAACCGAACGCTCCCATTCGGCCTGCGTAGGACCAGCACCACTATGGACGCCGAAACCCGAATGGATCGGGCCGACCACCTTCCTCGCGCCGAGCGCAAGAGCGCAATCGACGGATCGCTTGCCGTTTTCGATTGCCGCCCGCCTTATCGTTGGATCGGGGGAAACGGGATTGTCGTCGGCACCGCGTGCGGAGAGCAATGTCCGGGCCAATCCGAGCTCGTCGAGAATTGGAGCAAGGGCAGCGCATTTTTCGGGCTCGCCGTGGAATGCCGGGATTTCGACCAGCTCGTATCCCATGTTCTTCAGCGATTCCAGGAGCGGCCGATGTGCCTGCTGCGGTTCCGCAGTCCAGAGAAGCAGGTTTATGCCCAACATTGCATCCCCCTCCGATCCGGCGTCCATGCTGGATCGTGGCCAAGTATAACCGATTGTGCCGATGCGGGAGCGGGACATGCAAGGCTGAATGGGGCTTGTTCGAAAGTGAACTGCCGGTTGGGCTCAGTCTTCACCGGATAGAGGCTTGCGGTTTTCCGCGATGAACTTTGCCAGGTTTGCCGCAATGTCTCGCGCCACCGGCAGCCGCCCGATATCGTCATGGACGAGGAGATAGATGTCCTCCGCCAGTTCGGCGATGGGCGGCGTCACCCGGACGAGGGCTGGTTCGCGATCACCGAGGATGCAAGGCAGAAGCGACAGGCCCAAACCCTCCCTGACGGCTGCAAGGCGCAGATAGACCTCGCCGAGCCGCGCCGTGATGACAGCGCCTCGCTCGGCAGCGAAGTTGTCGAACCACTGCCTTTGAGGCGGCGGGCGATTGTCGCTGAGGCCGATGCATTGAAGCGGCTCTTGAACCGACTTGCGGGAACTGCTCCGCTTCGAACCGTAAACGGCGAAGCCAAGCACACCGAGCTTTCTGCCCTTGACGGGGCCATTCTCGGGCGGGCGGCGAAGGCGGAGAGCCATGTCGCTTTCCTTCCGCAGGAAGTCAGCCCTGTCGCGAGAGGCCTGGATGTCGAGGGCAAAGCCGGGGCAAGACGGTGTGAGCCTGCGCAGGTTTTCAGCGAGAAGCATGGAGAGGGTCGTCGTGGTGGTCAGCCTGATCACTCTTGAGCCCTCCGCCTCCCGCTCCGTCAGTTGAGTGACCTCCGCTATTGAAGCGCTGACGGGATCGAGAAGCTTGCCGATGCGAAGCGCAAGCGGAGTCGCCTCCACTCCTGACGACAGCCGGAAGAACAGGGGAGCCTTTATCCGGGCCTCAAGTGCCCTGATGCGACGGCCGATGGTCGGCTGGCTGATGCCGGACTCCGCGGCAGCACGCGTCAGGCTTCCGGCGCGGAGCACCGCCAGGAGGATTTGCAGGTCGTTCCAGTCTGGCGCCCTGGCCGGTGTCATGCGTCGAGCACCACCGCCGGGAGGCCCGCGCAACCGACGACCACGCGAGCAGCTATCACGAGTTTCGCGTGTTACTGCTTGGCCGGGTCATTCCACATGTCGCGATGCAGCTTCCATGCACCATCGACGTTTTTCCAGACGACGAGATACTTCACCTTGGCCGTCGTCTTGTTGCCGTCGGAGGCTTTCACGTCGAAGCTGGCCTCGCCGCTCTCGAAGGCCATCGGGCCGTGCGACTCCACTTCCGTCGCGCGGAGCTGGAGGTTCGAAAGGCCCATGTCGGCACCGGCCTTCCAATAGGCGGCGATGCCGCTCCGCCCGCTCACGACTGCTTCGCCCGGCGGAAGAAGCATGCCGTCCTCCGTGTAGAGTGCTGCAACCGCTGCCGTGTCGCCCCGGTTGAAGGCTGCCGAGAACTCCGCATTGACCGCTTCGATGGCGGCGCGGACATCCTCGTCCCCGTTGGCAAGAGACGCCAATGGCCAGGCGAGGATGAATGAAAGCACGAGAAGGATCCTGCGGATGCCGTCCATGGTAAGCACCTCCTCCTTGTTGAGACTCATGACTTCCGTCATGTCCGCTGAGACGCGGGCACGAACCGGAAAGGCGCAAAGCTGAAAACGAAGGAAAGGGACTTCGTCACACTAGCAGAAACATGCATGAATTCAAGGATGCCGGAGACCGGCACCCCTCCGGCCGATATTCAGAGCCCCGCGAGCGCCTGTGCGAGATCGGCGATCAGGTCGTCCACGTGCTCGATTCCCACGGAAATCCGGACGAGGTTGTCGGGCACCGGGCTCGCCGGCCCTTCCACCGTCTTGCGGTGCTCGGCAAGACTCTCCACGCCGCCCAGCGACGTGGCTGGCACGATTACCTTGAGCCTGGTGCAGACCCGCTTCGCATCCTCGAAGCCGCCCTTCACGAGGAACGACATCATGCCGCCGAAACCGTCCGTCATCTGACGAACAGCGATTGCATGCCCGGGATGCGAGGCGAGCCCCGGATAGAGCACGCGCTCGAGCTTCGGGTGATGTTCGAAATGCCGCGCGATCGTGAGCGCATTGGCGGAGGCCTGCCGGTAGCGCAGGAACAGCGTGCGCATGCCACGCATCAGCAGGAAGCATTCGAGCGGTGCGAGCGGTGCGCCGATCTTGGTGCGCAGCATCGCGATGTCCCTCCAGCGCCCGGTCTGCTCGCGCGTCACCAGCACACCGGCGAGCACGTCCGAATGGCCGTTCAGATACTTCGTCGCCGAATGGAAGACGATGTCGGCGCCGAGCTTCAGCGGCTGCGTCGTAACGGCTCCGGTTGCCGTGGCGTCGACGGCGAGGATCGCGCCCGCCTCATGCGCCGTGCGGGCCGCCGCCGCGATGTCGATCACGTCCCAAGTAGGGTTGAGCGGCGTCTCGATCCAGACGAGGTCGGTCCCTCCTGCCCGCACCGCCGCCTCCAGCGCTCCGGGCCGCGAGGGTTCGAACAGGCTGAGACGGATGCGCCCGAGCGCCTCGAGCCGCTTCAGCCAGTCCCGCGTGCCGTAATACATGACGTCCGGCGCCACCACATGCGCCCCTGCCGGCACGGTTTCGAGAAGCGTTGTGATCGCCGCCATGCCGGAGGCGAAGAGAAGTGCGGAGCTTCCGCACTCGAGGGCGGCGATCGCCTCCTCCGCCTGCCACAGGGTGGGATTGCCGTTCCGGACGTAATTCTCGCGAAGCTTCGGAATGTAGTTCCCGTCCCGCGCATAGGTGGAGGAGGTGTGGATCGGCGGCACCACCGCGCCCGTCGTCTCGTCGACGGCGCGCAGGGCATGGGCCGCGATCGTCTCGGGCCGCAGGCCCTGCTCAGACATGCTGCCCGCCATTGATGTGGAGCTCGGCGCCGTTCACGTAGCTCGAGGAATCCGTGCACAGGAAATAGATGGCCCTGGCCACCTCCTCAGGCTGGCCGAGCCTCCTCTGCGGGATCTGCGCCACGAGCTTCTCGGTGCCCGGAGAGAGGATCGAGGTTTCGATCTCGCCGGGCGAGATGGCGTTGACGCGCACCTCGTATGGGCCGAAATCCGCCGCCATCTCCCGCGTCAGCGCCGCCAGCGCCGCCTTGGAGGTGGAATAGGCGGCGCCCGCGAAGGGGTGAACGCGCGAGCCCGCGATCGAGGTGACGTTCACCACAGCCCCTTTCGCCGCCACCAGCTCGTCCATCAACCCGCGCGCCAGCATGATGGGTGCGAAGAAATTGATCTGGAACACCGTCTTCCAGTCCTCCTCCGAGGTCTCGATGCTGTTGAGCCTTCCGCCACCCGGCTTCTTCGGGCTGATCGCGGCGTTGTTGACCAGCGCGTGGAGCTTCGAGCCCTGCGCCTTCAGCCTCTCTTTCATCTGGGCGATGGCGGCGTGGGTGTCGGTCGAGGAGGCGAGATCGAGCACGATGTGATCCTCCGGCCCCGCATCCCACGGGCAGTCCTCCGGAAAGGGCTGGCGCGAGCAGGTGATGACGCGCCACCCGGCGGTGGAGAAGCGCTTCACCGTTGCATGGCCGATGCCGCGCGAGGCGCCGGTGAGGATGAGGGTCTTTCTGTCGGCCTCGGGGGTCGCGGTCATGGGTAGAGCCTCGCCTTGGTCCAGCCGCCCGCCACATCCGGCCGCCGGAAGACGACGCGGTCGTGGAGCCGGAAGGGCCGGTCATGCCAGAATTCCATCGCGAGCGGCCTGATGCGGAAGCCCGACCAGTAGCTGGGCCGCGGCACCTCGCCGATCGCGTATTTCGCGGTGGTGAGCGCCACCGCGGTTTCGAGCGCGAAGCGGCTCTCGAGGGGGCGCGACTGTTGCGAGGCCCACGCGCCGATGCGGCTGTCGCGCGGGCGCGAGGCGAAATACTGATCCGCCTCCTCCTTCGAAACCTCCTCGACGATGCCCCGCACCCGAACCTGCCGGCGCAGCGACTTCCAGTGGAAGCAGATCGCCGCCTTCATCGTGCCAAGGATCTCCTGTCCCTTCTGGCTCTCGAAATTGGTGTAGAACACGAAGCCGCGCTCGTCATAGCCCTTGAGCAGCACCATGCGCACATTGGGCAGGCCCTCTTCGTCCACCGTCGCCAGCGCCATGGCATTGGGATCGTTCGGCTCGGAAGATTCCGCCTCCCTCAGCCACTCCCCGAACAGGTTGAACGGGTCGTTGCGTTCGGTGAAGCCCACCGAAGCGGTGAGTTTCGAGATGTCGCTCAGTGTCATGTGCAGTTCTCCCGGGTGTTGAAACCCCGGTCCTCGGTGAAGCCGGAGATGCTTATGCCACCCGTCCCGACTACGGATCAACCTCCGGGGCAGACCAGCGGCCATGCCGTGCTTGAGGTTCGCCCATCACCGCCTTGGCCGTTTTCTTTCCTGTGGACCTCTCAACCGACTTGTGTCAATTAACCCGCCGCCGGGAACCACCCGGCTGCTTCTTTCTCGGGCGGGCAATGATGAGCGATTTCAAAGGTTTAATGGCGGGCAAGCGCGGCCTCATCATGGGGGTCGCCAACAACCGGTCCATTGCCTGGGGCATCGCCAGGTCCTGCGCGGCGCATGGCGCCGAACTCGCCTTCACCTATCAGGGCGATGCGCTGCGAAAGCGGGTGGAGCCGCTTGCCACCGAGGCCGGTTCGAACATCGTGGTGCCCTGCGACGTCACCGACATGGCCTCGGTGGACGCGACCTTCGAAACCATTGCGAAGCAGTGGGGTTCGCTCGACTTCCTCGTTCACGCCATTGCCTTCTCCGACAAGGACGAGCTCACCGGCCGCTACGTCGACACGACGCCGGACAACTTCACCAAGACCATGTTCATCAGCGTCTACTCCTTCACGGCGGTTGCCCAGCGCGCCGAGAAGCTGATGAGCAACGGCGGCTCGCTCCTGACACTCACCTATTACGGCGCCGAGAAGTGGATGCCGCATTACAACGTGATGGGTGTCGCCAAGGCGGGCCTCGAAGCGTCCGTGCGCTACATGGCTGCCGACCTAGGCCCCAAGGCGATCCGCGTCAACGCCATCTCGGCGGGGCCCATCAAGACGCTCGCCGCCTCCGGCATCGGCGACTTCCGCTACATCCTGCGCTGGAACGAATACAATTCGCCGCTGCGCCGCACCGTGACCATCGACGAGGTGGGCGATTCGGGCCTCTATCTCCTGTCGGACCTGGGCCGCGGCGTCACCGGCGAAATCCTCCATGTCGATGCGGGCTACCATATCGTCGGCATGAAGAATCCGGACGCGCCGGACATCACGGTGAACGGCAACGGTGAGTAAGTCGCGGCCGCCCATCTGCTTCGTCCGCCACGGCGAGACGGACTGGAATGTCCAGGGCCTGATCCAGGGCTGGACGGATACGCCGCTCAACGCCCGGGGCCACATCCAGGCGCGCGCCGTGGCACAGGCGCTGCGGGCGAGCCCGGAATTCTCCGGCGATTGCGCTTTCGTGGTGAGCCCGCTGCTGCGCGCCCGACAGACCATGGCGCATATCGCCGAGGCGCTCGACGTCGCCCCGCGGCACATTGCCGTCGATCCCGCCGTCAAGGAACTGGGCTTCGGCGTGTGGGAGGGCAAGCCCTTCTGGGAACTGAAGTCTTCTCCCGTGTATCCCGCCCACCCGGAGGACCGCTATTTCTGGCGGCCCGAGCGCGGGGAGAGCTACGAGGACGGCCAGGCCCGCATCGAAGACTGGCTCGGCACCCTCGACCGCCCGACGGTGGTGGTGGCCCATGGCGCCATCGGCCGCTGCCTCGTTGCCGGGATCGCGGGCCTGCCGCACCGCGAGCTGGTGGAACTCACCATGCACCAGGGCTACTATTGCAGGCTCGAGCCCGGCAGGGCGGAGTGGTTTGACGCGAAGGCCGATGCGGCTTAGTTAAGCCACATGTCGCACAACACCTTCGGCCACCTGTTCCGCGTCACGACCTTCGGTGAAAGCCACGGCCCCGCCATCGGCTGCATCGTGGACGGCTGCCCGCCCGGCATTCCGCTCACCGCCGAAGACATCCAGTCCTTCCTCGACAAGCGCCGTCCCGGCCAATCGCGCTTCACCACGCAACGCCAGGAACCCGACCAGGTGAAGATCCTCTCCGGCGTTTTCGCGGACGAGCGCACCGGCGGCCCGGTGACGACCGGCACCCCCATCATGCTGATGATCGAGAATCTCGACCAGCGCTCCAAGGATTATGCCGAGATCCGCGACAAGTACCGGCCGGGCCACGCCGACTACACCTATCAGGCGAAATACGGCGTTCGCGACTACCGCGGCGGCGGGCGCTCTTCGGCGCGCGAGACGGCGGCCCGCGTGGCTGCCGGCGCCCTCGCCCGCAAGATCATCCCGCATGTGACGATCCGCGGCGCCCTGATCCAGATGGGCCCGCACCGGATCGACCGCACCAACTGGGACTGGACGGAGGTGGACCGCAATCCCTTCTTCACGCCGGATGCCGCGGCCGCGAAATTCTATGCCGAGTATCTGGACAGCGTGCGGAAGTCCGGCTCTTCCATTGGCGCCATCATCGAGGTCACGGCGAGCGGCGTCCCCGCCGGCTGGGGAGCGCCCGTCTACGGCAAGCTCGACCAGGACCTCGCCGCCGCCATGATGAGCATCAATGCGGTGAAGGGCGTGGAGATCGGGGCAGGCTTCGAATCCGCAACGTTCTCGGGCGAACAGAACGCCGACGAGATCCGCATGCGCCACGGCAGGCCGGAATTCCTGTCGAACCACGCGGGCGGGATCCTGGGCGGCATCTCCACGGGCCAGGACGTGGTGGTGCGCTTCGCGGTCAAGCCCACATCCTCGATCCTCAGTACACGCAAGAGCATCACCTCGTCGGGCGAGGAGACGGACGTGATGACGAAGGGCCGCCACGACCCCTGCGTCGGCATCCGGGCGGTTCCCGTTGGCGAGGCGATGATGGCGATCGTTCTCGCCGATCATTTCCTCCGGCACCGGGGCCAGGTGGGATAACAGATTCACGATGTCAATCAGCAGCAGGCACGTGTCCCTCCTTTAGCCTGTAATAGGAATAAAAGTCAAGGACTATTTGCCTATTGCCGCCCGGTATCCTTCACCGCACCGATCAGGAACTCCCGGTTCCCGTCTCCGCCCTCGACGGGTGAATCGGTGATTCCCAGCACCCGCCAGCCTTCGCCGCGCAGGAATTCCGCGATCTCCCGGCACACGCGCGCGTGCTCATGGGGGTCGCTTACCATCCCGCCCTTTCCCACGGCCTCGCGGCCCGCCTCGAACTGCGGCTTGATCAGCGCCACCAGCGCCGCGCCTGGCTGCGCGAGAGCAAGCGCCTTCGGCAGCGCCAGCCTCAGCGAGATGAAGCTCACGTCGCACACGATGAGATCGACCGGCCCCGTCACGTGCGCCGATGAGAGATCGCGCGCATTGAGGCCCTCGATCAGGGTGAGGCGGGGGTCCTCGACCTTCATCTGCCCGTGGCCGACGTCGACCGCCGTCACATGCGCGGCGCCTTGCTCGAGCAGCACCTGCGTGAAGCCGCCCGTCGAGGCGCCGATGTCGAGGCACATCCTGCCGCGCGCCTCGATGCCGAAATGCGAAAGACCGTGCTTCAGCTTGAGCGCCGCGCGGGAGACGTAGTGCCGGGCCTCGTCCTGCAATGAGATGTTGCTGCCTTCGCCCACGCTCTGCGACGGCTTCGTTGCCTTCTCGCCATCGACGAGAACGGTTCCCCGCAGCACCGCGTCCCGCGCCCGTGAGCGGGAGGGATAAAGCCCCCGGGCGACCAGCGCCTCGTCCAGCCGCTGCCTAGCCGACATCCAGGGGTTCGGTGCCCGATGCCGTGCCGTCGGGCTTCAGCGTGATCTTCTCGATCCGCGCCTCGGCATCCTTCAAGAGCTGCTCGCAGTGCTTCTTCAGCGCCTCGCCCCGCTCGTAGATGGCGATCGACTGTTCGAGGTCGACCTTGCCCGATTCGAGCCGCGTCACGATCTGCTCGAGCTCGGCCAAGGCCTTCTCGAAGGGAAGCCCGGCAATGTCCGCGTGATCCGCCATCAGAGTTCGTCCTCGTCTTCTTCCATGTCGGGAGCTTCGAATTCTGCGTTTCCGCGCATCAGCGCCTGCACGTGGATGCCCGCCGAGGCTGCGAGCCCCTGCAGGTCATAGCCGCCTTCCAGCACGGAGACGACACGGCCGCCGCAATGGATCTCCGCCGCCTCCATCAGCCGCAGCGTGACCCAGGCGAAGTCCTCCTCGGTGAGCTGCAGGCTGCCCAACGGGTCGCGGTGGTGGGCGTCGAAGCCGGCCGAGATGATCACCAGGTCCGGCCCGAAGGCATCGAGTGCGGGCAGGATCACAGAGCTCATCGCCTCGCGGAACTGCTCGCTGCCGTCTCCCGCTCTCAGCGGCGCGTTGAAGATGTTGCCCACCCCCGTCTCCTGCACCGAGCCGGTGCCGGGATAGAGCGGCATCTGGTGCGTCGAGCCATAGAACATGTTGGCGTCCGACCAGAAGATGTCCTGCGTGCCGTTGCCGTGGTGGACGTCGAAGTCGACGACCGCCACGCGCTCGGCGTCATAGGCATGCCGCGCGTAATGCGCCGCCACCGCGGCCTGGTTGAAGAAGCAGAAGCCCATGGCGCGGCGTGTCTCGGCGTGGTGCCCGGGCGGTCTCAGCGCACAAAAGGCATTCTCGGCCTCCGCGCGGAATACGGCATCGACCGCCGCCGTGGCGGCACCCACCGCGCGGAGCGCCGCCTCGAGCGTGCCGGGTGACATGGCGGTGTCGGGATCGAGATATTCGAAGCCCTCGGTCGGCGACATGGCGCGCACCCGCTCGAGATGCTCATAGGCATGGGCGCGGAGAATGTCCTCGTCGCGGCCGAGGGGCGCCTCGCGCCGCTCGAGGTCGCGGAAATGCTCGCTTGAGAGAATCTGGTTCACGGCCCTGATGCGGTCGATCCGCTCGGGATGACCGTTCGGTGTCACGTGGCGGAGCGAAGCCGGGTGCGTGAAGAGCAATGTCGTCATGGCCCCGTTCTAGCCGCTTCGCGCCGCAACTGCTATAGAGCCGCACATGACAGCCCACAACGACATCGCGGCCGCGGCACAAGCCCTGCGGGAGGGCAAGCTGGTGGCCTTTCCCACCGAGACCGTCTACGGCCTCGGGGCCGATGCCACCAACGACGAGGCGGTGGCCCGCGTCTATGCCGCCAAGGGCAGGCCCTCCTTCAACCCGCTGATCGTGCATGTGGCGAGCCCCGAGGCCGCCTTCGCGCTGGGAGAGTTCAGCCCGGAAGCCAAGGCGCTGGCCAAGGCCTTCTGGCCGGGCCCGCTCAGCATCGTGGTGCCGCGCAGGCCCGGATGCCCCGTCTCGCTGCTCGCCAGTTCGGGGCTCGAGAGCATCGCGCTCCGGGTGCCCGCCCATTCGGTGGCGCTCGAACTGCTCAAGGCCGCGGCGCGGCCCATCGTGGCGCCGAGCGCCAATCCGTCCGGCAAGATCAGCCCCACCACGGCGGAGCACGTGCGGCGGCACCTGAAGGACAAGGTCGCGATGGTGCTCGATGGCGGACGCTGCAAGGTGGGCGTGGAATCGAGCGTGATGAGCTTCCTCGGCGATGGTCCGAAGCTCCTCCGCCACGGCGGCATCCCCAGGCAGGAGATCGAGAGGCTGCTGGGCCACCCGGTCGCGGTCCTCCCTCATGCGGCGAGGCCGCACGCGCCGGGCCAGCTCCTCAGCCATTATGCACCCCACGCGGAGCTGCGCCTCAATGCGGAAGCCCCGCGCGAAGGTGAAGCCTATCTGGGTTTCGGTCCTCTTCATGCGCATGGGCCCTGGACCCTTTCCGCCAGGGGGGACCTGGTGGAGGCAGCCGCCAATCTCTTTCGCCTGCTGCACGAGATCGACGCCACCGAGGTGACGCGAATCGCCGTGGCCCCGGTGCCGCATCACGGCCTCGGCGAGGCGATCAACGACCGGCTGATGCGCGCCGCAGCGCCCCGGGACCCCGCATGACGCACAGGCCCTCTTCCGCAACGCTCGACCGGCTTGCCGCCGTGGTGGGCTCGAAATACGCGATCCGCGAGCCTGCCGCGATGGATGGCTACATGCGAGAAATGCGGCAGATCTGGCATGGCCGCTCGCCGCTCATCCTGAGGCCCGCCTCCACGGAGGAAGTCTCGCGCATTCTCGCCATTGCCAATGAGACGGGAACGGCGATCGTGCCGCAGGCGGGCAATACCGGGCTCTGCGGCGGCCAGATTCCGACGGAGGATGGCCGCGAGGTGGTGCTCTCTCTCGAGCGCATGACGCGCATCCGCGCCATCGACCCCGCCAACAGCACGATCACGGCGGAAGCCGGATGCGTCCTGCAATCCGTGCAGGAGGCGGCAGAGGCGGCGGACAGGCTGTTCCCGCTGAGCCTCGCTTCGCAAGGCTCCTGCCGGATCGGCGGCAATCTTTCCACCAATGCGGGGGGCCTCAACGTCATCGCCTATGGCAACGCCCGCGATCTCTGCCTCGGCCTCGAAGTGGTGCTTGCCGACGGCCGCGTCTGGGATGGCCTCAAGGGCCTGCGGAAGGACAATACGGGTTACGATCTGAAGAACCTCTTCATCGGCGCGGAGGGAACGCTCGGCGTCATCACCGCCGCGGTTCTGAAGCTGTTTCCGAAGCCGAAGAGCTGGGAAACGGCTGTCATTGCACTGCCGTCGCCGCAGGCCGCCATCGACCTCCTGGGCCTGGCGCAGGCGATGAGCGGCAATCGCGTATCGGCTTTCGAGCTCATCGCGGCACTGGCGCTCGAGATCACCATCCGCCACAAGGGTGTGCGCCGCCCGCTCGCCTCTTCCGCCCCATGGTACGTGCTGGCGGAACTCGTCGACGCGGTGCCCGGCGCCATGGCAGCGCTGCTCGAGGCCGCAATGGAAAAGGGCCTGGTGAGCGATGCGGTGATCGCACAGTCCGCCGCGCAGCGCGCCGAACTCTGGGCCGCCCGCGAAATGATCTCGGAAGCGCAGAAGCCCGAAGGCGGCTCGATCAAGCACGACATATCGGTGCCCGTCTCGAGGGTGCCGCAGTTCCTGAAGGAAGCGGATGACGCCGTTTCACGCTTCATGCCGGGGGTACGCTTCATTTCCTTCGGCCACTTGGGCGACGGCAACATCCACTACAACGTCGCCCAGCCTCCCGGCATGGACAAGGCGAAGTTCCTCGACAGCTGGCACCAGATGAACGACGTGGTCTTTGCCGTCGTGGCCAAGCTCGGCGGTTCGATCAGCGCAGAGCATGGGATCGGGCGGCTGAAGGCTCACCGCATGCCGGAGATCAAGTCCCCGGTGGAATTGAGCCTGATGCGCCAGCTGAAGACGATGTTCGACCCCCGGGGCATCCTCAATCCAGGCCGCGTGCTGCCCGAATGAACGACTTTCGCGAGATCGAGGACGCCGACGTCGGTTCGGCGGTCGCGCTGTGGGAGGCCTGCGGCCTGACGCGGCCGTGGAACGATCCCCTGAGGGACATCGCCTTCGCTCGCGACAGCGCGACCTCCGCCGTTCTCGTCCATCACCGCGAGGGGCGTGTCGCGGCGAGCGTCATGGTCGGTCACGACGGCCACCGCGGCATGCTCTATTACGTGGCCGTGGAACCTCGACTGCAGGGACAGGGGCTCGGCAAGGAGGCCGTGCGCGCCGCGGAAGCCTGGCTCCGGCAGCGGGGCGTATGGAAGGTGAACCTGCTCGTGAGGGCGGAGAACGCCGCGGTGAAGGGCTTCTACGAAGCGCTGGGTTACGAGGTGAACCCGGTGCTGTGCATGGCCCGCAAGATCGTGGCCGAATGATCAGAACAGGCTGAGCTGGTCTGGCTTCGCAGGCGCAGGGCGCGGCTGCGGCGCGCGGGGGATCGCCGTTCTTTCGAGCGTGAAGCTCTCGTCGGGAGCGGGACGGATGAGGCGGGCAGCATCCTCCGCTTCGCCGGTGAGCCAGGTCTCGTGATCCTCCGGCGCGATGATGACCGGCATGCGGTCATGGATCGCGGAGAGCTCTCGGTTGGGGGCGATGGTCATCAGCGCGGCGGTTTCGATCTCGGAGCCGTCCGCCCCCATCCAGTGCTCCCACAGCCCCGCCAGGGCGAAGAGGCCCCTCTCCTTCCGCTGGATGAAATACGGCGTCTTCCGCCCCTCCTCGCCCGACCATTCGTAATAACCGTCCGCCGGCACGAGGCAGCGCCGGCGCCGCATCGCGTTGCGGAAGGAGGGCTTCTCCAGCACCGTCTCGCCGCGCGCGTTGATGAGCGGCTTTCCCGGCTTCACCTCCTTCACCCAGGCGGGGATGAAGCCCCAGCGCACGAGAGCGAAGCGGCGCGCACCGTTTTCCATGCGGATGATGGCGATGGGCTGGCCAGGCGCCACATGGGCGCGCGGCGGAAAGTCGGGTTCGTCCACATGCTGGAACAGCGCCCGGATTTCCCCGGGGCTTCGGGTCAGGCTATAAAGTCCGCACATGGGGCGGAGATTAACCTCTGATGACACAGGCGCAACACTGGCCGAAGCTCGGCGTTTCGGCCTCCGTCTGGCGCGACGGCAAGGTGCTGCTGGTCAAGCGGGCGAAGCCGCCCCTGGGCTTCTGGGCTTTCCCGGGCGGCCACGTCGAGCCGGGGGAGCGCCTGGAGGAGGCCGCGGCGCGCGAGCTTTTCGAGGAAACCGGCCTGACGGCGAGCTTCCGCGGCCTCGTGGGCCTCTATGACGTGATCCGCCGCGACGAGGCGGGCCTCGTCACCCTCCATTACGTGATCGCCTGCTATCTTGGGCTCGCGGGACCCGGAGAACCCTGCGCCGCGAGCGATGCCGCGGATGCGCAATGGGCCGATCCGGACCGGCTCCAGGCCTATACGCTGGCCCCCAACATCGCCGAGGCGGTGGCGGCCGCCCGGGCGCTCATCGCCGGAAACTGAAAATGCATCGGGCGAAATTAACCTTCGTTTAAGGATCGGGTGGCCCCGCGCGGCCATCCCGCTAATGTGGCTTCCGGGACGAGGGCTGGTGGAACGGCCCGGGAACCCGGGACGCCGACCACCGATGGACAGAATGCTCAAGATTTCCGACAGGAAGCTCGACGCCAGCCCGGCCGAGGAAAAGCAGCTGGCGCTGCGCTACCTGCTCGATGCCTGGGAAGAGGCGGCCTATGAGGGCGTCGACCGGGACTGCCTGGCGACGGCGGCGATCTTCGCCGCCCTGTCCGAGCTCATCACCACCTATGGGGAGGAACCGGTGGCCGTCATGTGCGAGCGCCTGCCGGAGCGGGTGCGCTCCGGCGAATTCACCCTGGCGAAGAGCCGCCAATAGGTCTCAGGCCACCGCTTCCATCAGCAGCGCGAAGCCGAATGCCGCGATCAGTATGCCGGTCCAGCGGTTGATCCGGTCGAACATCTTCTCGTCGATCCGCGTCTTGAATCGCGCCACCACATAGCTGAGGAACAGCCACCACAGGGCGCCGCCAATCGCCACGCCCGCAACCACGGTGACAGGCCGCCCCGCCCCCTCGTCCAGCCGCAGCACCGCGTTCATGGTGCCGAAAATGGCGATGAAGCCGAACAACACTCCGGGATTGGTGAGCGTCAGCATGAAGGCCGTGAGCATGCGCCCGGCAATCTGCAGGCGGCGCGGCGGTGCCTGGAGGTCGAGTTCCGCGAGGCCGATATGCGAACGCGCGAGCCTCACCCCGATCGCCACCAGCAGGATGCCGCCGGCGACCATCAGCGGGCGGGCGTAATCGGTGATCGCATGGGCGACCGAACTCACGCCATAGGCGGCCACCACCGCATAGAAGCAGTCGGCCCCCACCGCCCCGAGCCCCGTCAGCAGCGCCACGGCGAAGCCGCGGCGGATGGCGCTGCGGATCACAAGGATGTTGACGGGCCCCAGCGGTGCCGTGACCGAGAGACCGATGGCGATGCCGGTGGCGAGCAGGGCGAAATCCATCGCGGGCTAGCGGACGTCCACCACCACCCGGCCTTTCACCTTGCCTGCCACGATGTCGGCCGCCACCTGCGGCACATCGTCGAGCTTCACATGGCTGGTGAGGGCATGGAGCCTGGCGAGGTCGAGGTCCTGGACGAGTCGCTCCCACACCTTGAGACGCCGCGGCATGGGAGTCGATACCGAGTTGATGCCGACGAGCTTCACGCCGCGCAGGATGAAGGGAGCCACGTTGGTGGGAAGGTCCATGCCCTGGGCGTTGCCGCAGGCCGCGACCGTGCTCTCCGGGTTCATCTGCGAGAGGACGTTGGCGAGCGTCACGGAACCGACCGAATCGACGCAGCCCGCCCAGCGCGACTTGGCGAGCGGCTTCACCGGGCCGTTGAATTCGTTGCGATCGACGACACCCGCCGCGCCGAGGCTCTTCAGGAACGGCTCTTCCGAGACGCGGCCCGTCGAGGCGACGACGCGGTAGCCGAGCTTCGCCAGGATCACGATCGCCGTGGTGCCCACGCCGCCAGCCGCGCCCGTCACCAATATGTCGCCGTCGGCGGGCTTCACGCCCTGTTCCTCCAGCGCCATCACGCAGAGCATGGCCGTGTAGCCCGCAACACCCACCGACATGCAGTCCGCCGCCGTCCAGCCCTTCGGCACGGGCACCAGCCAGTCTCCATTGATGCGCGCCACCTCCGAGAACCCGCCGTGATGGCCCTCGCCCACGCCATAGCCGTTCAGCACCACGGCATCGCCCGCTTTCCAGCGCGGATGCGAGGAGGCGCGCACGGTGCCGGCGAAGTCGATCCCCGGGATCAGCGGAAAGCGCCGCGCGATCGGCGCCTTGCCGGTGATGGCGAGCCCGTCCTTGTAGTTCACCGAGGAGTGGCTGACGTCCACCGTAACGTCGCCCTCCATGAGGTCCGACTCCTCGAGGCGCGTGAGTTCGGCCTTCTGGCCGCCTTCGGTCTTGGTGATGAGAATGGCACGGAAGGACATGGCAGGTTCCTCTCTAGAGAGCTTCGATGAAGCGGATCGGCTGGCCCTGGGCCTCGCCGATGATCTCGTCGTTCCACATGACGGTGCGGCCGCGCACCAGCGTGCCCACCGGCCAGCCGGTGACGGTTCGCCCGTCATGGGGCGTCCACTTGCAGCGGCTCTCGATCCAGCCGTTGGTGATGGTGCGCTGCTTCTTCAGATCGACGATGGTGAAGTCGGCGTCATAGCCCTCCGCGATCCGGCCCTTGCCTGCCATGCCGAAGATGCGGTTCGGCCCGTGCGAGGTGAGGTCCACCAGGCGTTCGAGCGAGAGCATCCCCCTGTTCACGCAGTCGAGCATGACGGGCACCAGCGTCTGCACGCCGGGCATGCCGGAGGGCGAGCCGGGATAGGGCCTGGCCTTCTCCTCGAGCGTGTGCGGCGCATGATCCGAGCCGAGCACATCGACGAGTCCGGATTGCAGGGCATTCCAGATGCCCTCCTTGTGACGCGGCTCGCGCATCGGCGGGTTCATCTGCAGCAGGTTGCCGAGGCGGGCGTAGTCCTCCGAGGAGAAGACGAGGTGGTTGGGCGTCACCTCCACCGTGGCGACGTCCCGCGCCGCGGCGAGCAGCGGGAACTCGTCGGCGGTCGAGACATGCAGCACGTGGATGCGCTTTCTTGCCTCCCGCGCCAGCCGGATCAGCCGCTCGGTGCAGAGCCGTGCCGCCTCCGCGTCGCGCCAGACGTAATGGCTCGAGGGATCGGCCTCCACGCGCAGGTGCTTGCGGGCGTTGAGCCGGTCCTCGTCTTCCGAATGGAAGGCGGCGCGGCGGCGGATGTTGGCGAGGATTCGCGCCACCCCCTCGTCGTCGTCGACGAGGAGCGAGCCCGTGGAGGAGCCCATGAACACCTTCACGCCGGCGCAGCCGGGCAGCAGCTCGAGCTCGCCCAGCATGTGCGCGTTTTCGCGCGTGCCTCCCATGTAGAAGGCGAAGTCGCAGTACATCCGGTTCGTTGCACGCTTGACCTTGTCGGCAAGCGTCTCGGCGGAGGTGGTCAGCGGGCTCGTGTTCGGCATCTCGAAGACAGCGGTCACACCGCCCTTCACCGCAGCCCGGCCACCCGTGTCGAGGTCTTCCTTGTGCTCGGCACCGGGCTCACGCAGATGCACCTGGCTGTCCACCACGCCAGGGAGGATGTGAAGCCCCGTGCAGTCGACGATGTCGCCGCCCTGCCCGCGTCCGAAGGAGCCGATCCCCACGATCCGGCCGCCCGAGACGGCGACATCGCGCAGGGCCATCCCGTCATGGTTGACGAGGGTGCCGCCTTTCAGGATCAATTCGGCGTGGAAGGGCATGGCAATCCTTGATCGTTGTTCCCGGCCTTCGTAAATGTGGATGGGAAACGAAGCAACAGAGATGCGCGACATTCACTTCGAGGCGGGCCGGCTCCCCGGCCGCGCCGTTCTTGCCGTGCGGGGCCCAGAAGCCGGGCATTTCCTGCACAACCTGCTCACGGCCGACATCGAGGGGCTGGCGGAGGGAGTTGCCTCCTATGCCGCCCTGCTCTCGCCCCAGGGCAAGATCCTGTCCGACATGCTGGTGCAGCGGCAGGGCGGAGATTTCCTCATCGACTGCGCCCTTGGCCAGAGGGATTCGCTCCTGAAGCGGCTGCAGCTCTACAGGCTGCGGGCCAGGATCGAAATCTCCGCCCTGGACGAGCCGGTGTCCGTGTCCCCTGCCGAAAAGCCCGGGTTCTACCGCGATCCCCGCGTGCCCGAAATCGGCTGGCGCCGCACGGGCGGCGCGCCGGAACCGGAGGCCCGGGGCTATGACGCGGCGCGGATCAGGCTCGGCCTCGCCGATTCCGGGGCCGACCTCGGCTCCGGCGAGTTCTTCCCGCACGAGGCCAATCTCGACCAGCTGGGCGGCGTGAGCTTCACCAAGGGCTGCTACATCGGCCAGGAGGTCGTTTCCCGCATGGAGCACCGTGGCACGGCGAGGAGCCGCATCCTCCCCGTCGTGCTGGGCGCCGGGGCGCCCCCGAAGGGAACCGCCATCAGGGCGGGGGAAAGGCAGGTCGGAACGCTGCTCTCCTCCGCCGGCCCGGACGCCCTGGCGCTGATCCGGCTCGACAGGCTTGGCGAAGCCGGCGAACCGCTGCTCGCCGATGCCACCCCGGTCAATGTGCTGAAGCCGCGCTGGGCCCGCTTCGATGTGCCGGGTGCGGAGGGGGCGGCATGAGCGCGCTCCGCCATGAGGATGGCCTCTGCCGCTGCAACTGGTGCGGCACGGACCCGCTCTACGTCGCCTATCACGACACGGAATGGGGTGTCCCCGAATACGGCTCGCAGGCGCTGTTCGAAAAGCTGCTTCTCGACGGCTTCCAGGCCGGCCTCTCCTGGATCACCATCCTGCGCAAGCGCGAGAATTTCCGGCGCGCCTTCGATGGTTTCGACCCGGAGAAGATGGCCCGCTATACGCCGAAGAAGCTCGAGAGGCTGATGCAGGACGCGGGAATCGTGAGAAACCGCCTGAAGATCGAGGCGAGTGTCACCAATGCCCAGGCCTATCTCGCCATCCCGGATTTCTCGGCCTATCTGTGGGACTTCCTCGATGGGAGGCCCCAGCAGAACAAGATCCGCTCCATGAGCGAGATCCCCGCCAAGACACCGCTTGCCGAGAAGATGTCGAAGGATCTGCAGAAGCGCGGTTTCCGCTTCGTGGGCCCCACCATCGTCTATGCCTTCATGCAGGCCTGCGGCCTCGTCAACGATCACCTGGTCGACTGCCACCGGCACGAGGCTGTGAAACATGCCGCGAAGCCCTGAGGCACCGCGCGCCTGGCAGCGCATGCTGTCCGGCCGGCGGCTCGACCTTCTCAACCCCTCGCCGCTCGACATCGAAATCGAGGACATCGCCCATGGCCTGGCGCGGGTCGCGCGCTGGAACGGCCAGACCAAGGGAGACCACGCTTTCTCCGTCGCCCAGCACTGTGTGCTGGTGGAGGAGATCGCACGTCACCTCGACCCTGGCCTCGGGCGGGCGGAGCGGCTCGCCGCATTGCTGCACGACGCACCCGAATACGTGGTGGGCGACATGATCTCCCCATTCAAGGCGGCCTTGGGCCTCGATTACAAGGCATTCGAGAAGCGTCTTCTCGCGGCGATCCACATCCGCTTCGGCCTTGCACCGGCAACGCCGGCACGGCTGGAGGTCTTTCTCAAGAAATGCGATCACCTCGCCGCCTATCTCGAAGCGACCCAGCTTGCCGGCTTCGCCGTCGAGGAGGCGGAGAGGTTCTTCGGCAAGCCCAAGGGGCTGGAGGACGAGAAGGCCCGGCACTTCTTCCGGCTGAAGCCGCTTGCGCCGAACGATGCGGCGGCACTCTATCTCAAGACCTTCCGGAAGCTCGCGTGACCCCATGATCATCGTCGGCCCGCTCAGCAAGGTTCAGCCGCTCATCGACGAGCACGGCGTGCGCCACGTGGTGACGCTTCTCGCACCGGATACGCCCCATGCCTCACCTGCCGGCATCGAGGCCGAACGCCACCTCAGGCTCTATTTTCATGACATCGTTCAGGAGATGGAAGGCCACACGCCGCCTTGCGCAGCCGACGCGGAGCGCCTCGTCGCCTTCCTCCAGTCCTGGGACCGCGAAGCCCCCATGCTCATCCATTGCTGGGCCGGCATCAGCCGCTCGACGGCCGCGGCCTACACCGCCCTGTGCCTGTTCCGCCCCGCGGCGGACGAGGAGGAGCTGGCCTTCGAACTGAGGCGGGCCTCGCCCTCTGCAACGCCGAACCGCCTGATCGTTTCGCTGGCCGACGACGTGCTCGGCCGCCAGGGCCGCATGGTGAAGGCGGTAGAGAGGATCGGGCGGGGCGCGGATGCCTTCGAGGGCACGCCCTTCGTGCTGAGGCCGTGAGACCCTTTCCTTCCCCCATCGGCGCAGCCGACGGGGAAGGAACGCGATGGGCTCACCGCCCCTTCAGCGCATAGTCCCAATACAACTCGCGCGCCTTCTGCATGATGGGGCCGGGCTGCAGGTTCTTGTGCTCGACGCGTGTGATGGGCGCAACCTTGGCCCAGTTGCCGGTCGAGAACACCTCGTCGGCTTCCAGGAACTCGCTCCACCTGATCGCGCGCTCATGGACCGTGATGCCGGCCTCCCGCAGCAGCTTCACGACGCGCTGGCGGGTAATGCCGTTGAGGAACGTGCCGTTCGGCGCCGGCGTATGGGCCTCGCCATCCCTGGCGAACCAGATGTTCGCGGTGGCGAGCTCGGACACATTGCCGAGCGCATCCAGCATCACGGCGTTGTCGAAACCGCGCGCCTTCGCCTCGCGCATGGCGCGGGCGGAGTTCGGATAATGGCATGCGGCCTTTGCGTCGGTCGGCGCATATTCCAGGGAGGGCCTCCGAAAAGGCGAGCAGGTCACCGAGAAGCCCGTGGGCTTGGGCAGCGGCGCGTCATAGACGGAGACCGAGAACTGGGTCGAGTCCGGATCGACGTCGACGAAACCGTCCTCCGCCCAGAACATGGGCCGGAGATAGAGTTCCGCACCCTTCGGGAACTTCGCAATGCCTTCGCGGATGAGGTCCTCGATCTCGGCGGCGTTCTTTACCAGTTTGAGGCCGAAGCTCTCGGCGGACCGCACGATGCGCTGGCAGTGAAGATCGAGGTCCGGAGCGACACCGGCGAAGGCGCGCGCCCCGTCGAACACGCAGGAGCCGAGCCACGGCGCATGCGTCATCGGCCCCATGATCTGCGGATTGCCCTTGTGCCACTCACCCTTGTACCAGGTCCAGGCGGTGCCGGTGGTTTCCTTCCACGCCATCTCGATCTCCCTCGATTGGGCCGCATCCTAGCCAGCCCTGTGCCAAACACAAAGGGCGCCCGAAGGCGCCCTTTTCGAAACCGTCGTGCTGCTGCGTCACGAATCCTCGTAGAAGACGTGGCGACCGATCTTGATGAGGCGCTTCATGCTCTTCGCCCATTTCGGCTTCACGTAATCGGCGTGATAGTTGGTGGCGGTGCCGATGGCGGCGACCTGCGCATCGCCCGCAATCGCCTTCTTGGCGATGCGCTTGGCGTTCGACCATGACGAGGCGCTGCGCACGTCGTCCGGCAGGCCGTCACAGGCGAAGGAGAACTGGCAGGAGTTGCGGCGGCCGGATCCTTGGTACACCACGCCGCAGATGGTGTTGGGATAGGCGGGATCCTTCACCCGGTTGAGGATCACCTTGGCGACGGCGAGCTGGCCGAGCTCCGATTCGGAGCGCGCCTCGAAATAGACGGCGCGCGCCAGGCAGTTTTCCTCGGCGAGCTGAACCCGGCGCTGGGCGATCGCCTTCTGGGTTTCCTTGTCCTTCGGCTTCTCGGCCTTCTTGCTGCGCTTCAGCTTGATGACCTGCTCGACCTTCTCCTTCGAAGGCGCCAGCGCGATCCGCACCCCGGCATCATCGCCGCCATCCTTGAGATTGACGGAAGCCGGAACGATTCTCACCGTCTCGGGCGTCTTCGGCACCGGCTGGCGCACCACGAAGTCGCCCTTGCCCTCGGCCGACCTGACGGGTGACTCGTAGGAGGTCTTGTTGACGATCTCCAGCGCCGTGGAGTCCGGCATCAGGGAGCCCTTGGCCAGGATGTTGGAGGAAGGCGCCGACACGGTCTCCAGCATGTCGCCGGGCTCGGCGTTGTGGGCCACGGCATTCTGGCCCATGTAATGTCCGGCAAAGGCGAAAGCCGCCACCAGCATCATGCCGCCGAATACCATCGGACCATATTCGGCGAGAGCATTGCGCTTCTCGCGAACGGAATAGTCCTCATATCCACGGGCCCCTGCAGACCCTGCCTTGCGCGCTGTTTTCTTCACTTCCCCTCGACTCACCGTGGGTCGTAAATTCTTACGACGCTGTTAACACGCGGTAGTCTATGCCCGAGACGTTTAACATAGGTTAACCATGCCGGCAACCCGATCCCGCCCCTTTTGCGCCCGATCGGCGGCAGGGTGAAGACATGGTTAACAACCTGATACAACGCGATCTTTCCTCAATCTTTCGCAAGGCTTGCCTGCGCCGCGGCCAATCGTGCGATCGGCACGCGAAACGGCGAGCATGAGACATAGTCGAGATTGATCTTTTCGCAGAACGCGATCGAGGCGGGATCGCCGCCATGTTCGCCGCAGATCCCGGTCTTGAGGCCGGGCCGGGCCTTCCGGCCGCGCTCGGTCCCGATTCGTACGAGTTCGCCCACGCCCTCGGTATCGAGCGAGATGAAGGGATCGCACCTGAACACGCCCTTCGCGGTGTATTCTCCGATGAAGCGGGCCGCATCGTCCCGGCTGATGCCGAAGGTGGTCTGTGTCAGGTCATTGGTGCCGAAGGAGAAGAAGTCCGCCGATTGGGCAATCTCGCCGGCGCAGAGGGCGGCACGCGGCAGTTCGATCATCGTGCCCACCGAATAGTCGATCCGCACACCCGATTCCTTGGCCACATCCTCGGCCACCGCCACGATCCGCTCCTTCACACGCTCGAGCTCGTTCCTGGAGGCGACGAGCGGCACCATCACCTCCGGGATCGGCGCCTTTCCGGTGCGCCGACCGACCTCGACCGCCGCCTCGAAGATGGCGCGCGCCTGCATCTCCGCGATCTCCGGATAGGAGATGAGCAGCCTCACGCCGCGATGGCCGAGCATGGGGTTGAACTCCTTGAGCTCGGCAACCCGGGCGCGGAGCGAATCGGCATTGGCGTTCATCTGCTCGGCCACCTCCTCGATCTCATGGTCCGCATGGGGAAGAAATTCATGCAGCGGCGGATCGAGGAGGCGGATCGTCACGGGGAGGCCGGCCATGATCTCGAACAGTTCGATGAAATCCTTGCGCTGCATCGGCAGCAGCTTGGCGAGTGCCGCCTTCCGCTTCTCCAGCTTGTCGGCGAGGATCATCTCGCGCACCGCCAGGATCCTCCCCGCATCGAAGAACATGTGCTCGGTGCGGCAGAGGCCGATGCCCTCGGCGCCGAAGTCGCGCGCGGTGCGGGCGTCGAGAGGAGTCTCGGCATTGGCGCGCACGCCCATGCGGCGGAGCTTGTCGGCCCATGACATCAGCGTGGCGAAATCGCCCGAGAGCTCCGGCTTGATCGTCGCCACCTCGCCCTTCATCACCTGGCCCGTGCTGCCGTCGATGGTGATCGTGTCGCCCTTCCTGAGCGTGAGCCCCGCGACCGTGAGTGTCCCCGCCTGGTAGTCGATGCGGAGCGCACCCGCCCCGGACACGCAGGGCTTGCCCATGCCGCGCGCGACGACCGCGGCGTGGGACGTCATGCCGCCGCGCGTCGTGAGGATGCCCTCGGCCGCATGCATGCCGTGAATGTCCTCGGGGCTCGTCTCGATGCGCACGAGGATGACACGGTGGTTGAGCGCCTTCACCCGCTCTGCCTCGTCCGCGTCGAACACGATCTCGCCCGACGCCGCGCCCGGGGAAGCGGGAAGTCCGGTGGCGATCACCTCGCGGTTGGCCTTGGGGTCGAGCGTCGGGTGCAGCAGCTGGTCGAGCGAGGCGGGATCGATGCGCGAGACGGCCTCCGCCTCGCTGATCAGGCCCTCTCCGGCCATGTCGACCGCGATCTTGAGCGCCGCACGCGCCGTGCGCTTGCCGGTGCGCGTCTGGAGCATCCAGAGCTTTCCGCCCTGGATGGTGAATTCCATGTCCTGCATGTCGCGGTAATGGCGCTCGAGCAGGTCGAAGGTTCGCTGAAGCTCGGCGAAGGTTTGCGGCATCAGCGCCTCGAGCGAGGGCGCGTTTGAGCCCGCCTCCAGGCGCGCCCTCTCGGTGATGTTCTGCGGCGTGCGGATTCCCGCGACCACGTCTTCGCCCTGGGCGTTGACGAGGAACTCGCCATAGAGTTCCTTGGCACCCGTCGAGGGATTGCGGGTGAAGGCGACGCCGGTGGCCGAGGTCTCGCCCATGTTTCCGAACACCATGGCCTGGATGTTGACGGCGGTGCCCCAGTCCTCCGGAATGTTGTTGAGCCGGCGGTAGGTCAGCGCCCGGGCCCCGTTCCACGATTTGAACACCGCGCCGATCGCCCCCCAGAGCTGCTCGCGCACATCCTGCGGGAAGGGCTTTCCCGTCTCCTCCTCCACCCGCGCCTTGTAGCGGCGGATCAGTCCTTCCCATTCCTCCGCCGTCACCTCGGTGTCGAGCGCGTAATGGCGTTGCTCCTTGAAGCCGCCCAGTATGTCCTCGAACTCGGCATGGTCCACGCCAAGAACCACGTCCGAATACATGCCGATGAAGCGGCGGTAGCTGTCGAAGGCGAAGCGGCGGTCACCGGACCTCGCGGCGAGCCCCTCGACCGTTTCGTCGTTGAGGCCGAGATTGAGCACCGTGTCCATCATCCCCGGCATCGAGGCCCTGGCACCCGAGCGCACCGAAACCAGGAGAGGATTGGCCTTCTCGCCGAAGCGTGCTCCGACTGTGGCCTCGACGGCGGCAAGGGCCTCCGCCACCTGCTCCTCGAGACCCTCGGGGTAGCATTGCTTCCCGGCGTAATAGGCCGTGCAGACCTCGGTTGAAATGGTGAAGCCGGGCGGCACCGGCAGGCCCAGATTGGCCATTTCGGCCAGGTTGGCGCCCTTGCCGCCCAGGAGCGTCTTCATGCCGGCACGGCCTTCGGCAGCGCCGCCGCCGAAGCGATAGACGAATTTGCGGGATTCAGCCGCCATGTCTCACTCTTCCCATTCTCGGTTTTCTAGTCGGGTGTAGCGGGCGGCGGCCCGCCAAAACCAAACCACAGTTAACATCCTTGTGCAATGCAATATCGCATTTGCATCAAACTCCGCCGTGCGGGCAACGGCGGCGGCTTCTGTGTTGTTCCTTGATGGTCAGGCGGGAAGAGCGGCGGCGGGGATTTGCGGCTTCCTCACATGGAGGATCCACAGGGCGATGCCGAGATTGAGCACGTTCCAGGCGACACCGTTCACGAAGGCTGCCGTGTAGGAGCCCGTCCAGTCATAGATCTCGCCCGATATCCAGCCCCCCAGCGCCATGCCGAAGACGGTGGCCGTGAGCACCGTGCTGATGCGGCTTCCCGCCTCGCGGGCGGGGAAATGGTCGCGCACGATGAGCGCATAGCTCGGCACGATTCCGCCCTGTGCCAGGCCGAAGACCGCCGAGACCACGTAGAGCGACGTCAGCCCGTCGAAGGGGATGTAGAACAGCAACGCCAGCATCTGCAGGAAGGAGCCGGCGATCAGCGTGGGAAGGCCGCCGACGCGGTCGGCGACATAGCCCGAAATGAGCCGGCTCAGCACGCCGAAGCCGAGCATCATGGACAGCATCTCCGCCCCGCGTGCCGGGCCATAGCCGAGGTCGGCGCAATAGGCCACGATGTGCACCTGCGGCATCGACATGGCCACGCAGCAGGAAAGCCCCGCCAGCACGAGGGCGGGAAACAGCAGAGGGTGGCGGGGCAGCAATCCCTTGGGGCCGGCCCCGCGGCTCGCCGGGCTGGCGCTGTCGTCGAAATGCGGCCGGCGCCTGAGGAACTGGGCCAGGGGCAGCATGACCAAGACGCAGAGCACCCCGATCGCCATGTAGGTGCTGCGCCAGCCATAGCTCTCGATCGCCGCTTGCATGAAGGGCGGCCAGATGGTGCCCGCGATGTAGTTGCCGCTCGCCACGATGGCGATGGCGATTCCGCGCTGCCTCAGGAACCACTGCGAGGCATCGGCGACGAGCGGCCCGAAGGTGGCCGCGCTGCCGAGGAAGCCGATCAGCACCGCCTGCACCGCCAGGAACTGCCAATAGCTTTGCGACAGGGCGGCGAGGAAGAAACCGGCGCCCAATGCCGCACCAGCGATGGAAACGGGCACCATGATGCCGAAGCGGTCGGCCACGCGCCCCATGGTGAAGCCGCCGAAGGCGAAGCCGACGAAGGTGGCGGTATAGGGCAGCGAAGCCCCCGCGCGGTCCACGCCGAACTCGGCCTGGATGGTCGGCAGCACGACGACGGCGAGCCACAGCCCGATGCCGCCCACCACGGCGAGCACCAGCGAAACGAAGAGCCTGAACCAGGCGTAACGGCTGTCGGGCGTGTATGCGGCGGCGGGACTCATGCACGCTCCCTAGCCGCTGGCGGACCCGAGGTCAAAACAATGCCGCGGGGGGAGAGGCGCTGGCTCACGCCGCGAGCGCGATGCCGGGAAGCTTCTCGAGGATCAGCGCCAGGTCCTCTCGGAAGCGCTGCCGGGCGGCCGCAGCGTCACGGGCCTGGGGAATGCGCAGCAGTGCGGAAGGATGGATGGTGATGAGGATCGGGCGGCCGTCACGCGTCTCCTCGAAGCCTCCGCGCCGCTTCAGGATCCCGCGGCCGTCTCCCGTGAGGGACTGCGCGGCGGTGGCCCCCAGCGCCACGAAGAGCTTCGGCTTGACGATTGCCGTCTCGATCCGGAGCCACCACTTGCAGGCCTCGATTTCGGGCGCGTCCGGTTTCTTGTGGAGACGGAAGGAACCCCGCGGCTCGTGCTTGAAATGCTTCACCGCATTGGTGACGTAGCACTTGGCCCGGTCGATCCCCACCTCCTCGAGCAGCGTGTCGAAGAGCCGCCCCGCCGGCCCCACGAAGGGCCGCCCCGCGAGATCCTCCTTGTCGCCTGGCTGTTCGCCCACGAACATCACCGGTGCCCGCGAGGGCCCCTCCCCGAACACCGTCTGCGTCCCCAGCCGGTAGAGATGGCAGCGCGTGCAGGATTTCGCCTGCTCGCGCGCCGCCTCGAGCGTGGCCGGCACGGGCACGTCCGCCCCTTCGAGGAGCGGCATGTCGGATTCCAGCGTGCGCTTCGGCTTGCGGTCCATGGCCGGAGAATCGCCGGGGAGTCGCGAAGGTTCCCGCACGCTTCATCCTCCGGGCCGCAACCTCCGGTCAGGGGCGGCGGTTCGCCGGGATCGCGTGACATCCCGTTGAGTGTGATGTATAAGTAACGTTCAGGATGGCGCCTTGCTTTGCACAAGGAGACCTGCACCTCAGCCTGCTGACCGATCTTCGCCGGAGCGTTCTGAAACCTCCGGGACGCCGTGGACTCTTATCGCTCACGAACAACTTGGCGCCTGCCCTGAAGGAGGTGGTCGTGCCGACACTCTTGACCAGACGGTGCGTGGTAATGGCGGGCGCCGTGACGGCGGCCACTGCGGGAAGCCTGCGGCTGGCAAACGCCTTCCCTCCGCCCGCTCGACCGTTGCCGCGGACATTGGCTTCCCCCCTGTCCTGCATTCAGCTTGCCTACAGCGTGGCTGAGGAACTGCCCTGCATGGTCTCCGGGCCTTGCGTGTTCCATGCGTGCTGCGGACGCCGCTTGGCGCTCGGGGCCGGCGGCTAGGTCAACCCTCGATCTTCGCGAAGTCCGCCACTTCGGCTGTCGCCTGCCGGATCCGGTTCAGGAGCCTCAGGCGGTTCTCGCGGAAGGTGGCATCCTTGTCGTTCACCGTCACGTGCTCGAAGAAGGCATCGACGGGCGCGCGGAGCTTGGCGATCGCCGCCATCGCCGCCTCGAAATCCTCGTTCTCCACCGCCCGCCGCGCCTGGCCCACGGCCTGGGTGATGGCGGAGTGCAGCGCCTTCTCCTCGCCCTTGATGAGCTGGTTGATGTGCACGTCGCCGTCATAGGAGCGGGCGTCCTTCTTCTCCTCGATGCGGAGGATGTTGGAAGCGCGCTTGACGCCGGCGAGCAGGTTCTTGCCGTCGTCCGTCTCGAGGAAGGAGGACAGCGCCTCGACGCGCTTCACCACGTTCACGAGGTCGTCCTGGTTGCCGAGGGCGAAGACGGCGTCGATCAGGTCATGCCGGCGGCCCTGCTCCTTGAGATAGACCTTGAGGCGGTCGGCGAAGAAGGCGAGGAGGTCCTCGCCGGCGAAGGACAGCGGCAGGCGCAGCTCCTTGTCGAGGATGATGCGGATCACGCCCAGCGCCGCGCGGCGGAGCGCATAGGGGTCCTTCGAACCGGTCGGCTTCTCGTCGATCGACCAGAAGCCGACGAGCGTGTCGAGCTTGTCGGCCAGGGCCACGGCCTGCCCCACCCGCGAGACGGGGATCGTGTCGGCGGGGCCGAGCGGCTTGTAGTGGTCGCGGATGGCATCCGCCACCTGCGGGTCGACGCCCTGGTCGAGCGCATAGTAGCGGCCCATCAGGCCCTGGAGCTCCGGGAACTCGCCCACCATGCCGGTGACGAGATCGGCCTTCGAGAGCCGCGCAGCCTGCTTTGCGTTGTCGACGTCGGCTCCGATGATGGCGGCGATTTCGCCGCTGAGCTTCTCGATCCGCTTCACGCGCTCGCCCTGGCTGCCGAGCTTGGCATGGAAAGTGATAGCGTCGAGCTTCTTCGCCCAGTCCTCGAGCTTCACCTTGCGGTCCTGGTCCCAGAAGAACCTGGCGTCCGAGAGCCGCGCGGCGATCACCTTGTTGTTGCCGGCGACGATGGTCTTGCCGCCGTCGCGCGCGATCATGTTGGAGACGAGGAGATAGCGGTTCGCCAGCCTTCCCGTGGCGGCGTTCCTCAGCGCGAAGCACTTCTGGTGGGTTTTGATCGAGGTGGCGATCACCTCCGGCGGCACGGCGAGGAAGCTTTCATCGAAGCTCCCCATCAGCACCACCGGCCACTCGACGAGCCCCGCCACCTCCTTGAGCAGCCCCTCGTCCTCGATCAGCTCGAGGCCTTGCGCGAAGGCGAGGTTCCTTGCTTCCGCCCGGATCGTCTCCGCCCGCTGATGGGCATCGACGATCACGAATTCGCGCGAGAGCTTCAGCGCGTAATCCTCGAAGCGGCGGACCTCGACCGTCGGCGCCCCCATGAAGCGGTGCCCGCGCGTGAGGTTGCCGCTGCGGATGCCGTCGATCTCGAAGGGCACCACCTCGCCGTCGAAGGTGCAGACGACGGAATGGAGCGGCCTTACCCAGCGGAGCGAGCCGGAGCCCCAGCGCATGGACTTGGGCCACGGGAACCTGCGGATCGTCTCCGGCACCACCTCGGCGATGATCTCTGTCGCCGAGCGACCGGGCTTGCGGATGACGGCCAGATAGAACTGGCCCTTCTTGTCGTCCTGCACCTTCAGCTGCCCGAGGCTGAGCCCGGTGGATTTCAGGAAGCCTTCGATGGCGGGCTGGGGCGCGTCGACGCGGGGGCCCTTGCGCTCCTCGTTCACGTCCGCCGCCTTGGCGTCGAGCCCTTCGACCGACAGAACGATCCGGCGCGCGCCGCCATGGGTCTGGGACCCCTCGTAAGTGAGCCCGGCCTCGACCAGCGCATTGGTCACCATCTGGCGCAGATCGTCCGCCGCCTTCTGCTGCATGCGTGCGGGAATTTCCTCGGAAAACAGTTCGATCAGCAGTTCGGGCATCGGGGCACTCCGGGCGGGCCCGGCACTTAGCAGGCCTGATTCCGCTTGTCACCCCTGGGGGAAATCACAGCCCCTTGTGGCTGCCGTCGCAGAAGGGCGAGGCTTTCGTGTGCTTGCAGCCGCAGAAGAACTTCCGTGACGAGGCCTCCGCCGTCCATTTGAGGGGCGTGAATTCCGTTCCCTTGTGCGAGCCGTCGCAGAAGGGCTGGCGCTTCGACTGGCCGCACGCACACCACCAGTAATCCTTCCCCGCCTCCACCTCGATCGGAAGCGGTGATTTCTGGGCGACGATGGGTTCGGACATGCGGCGTCTCCTGCACAAAAGTAATTGAATCGGTTACAGGATAGCCCGTCCGGCGCCTCCGTCAACCCCCGGCTGTGCTTTCAGGCTGCGCCGCCGCCTGCCGTCTTGCTCCAGGCTTCGCAGCAGCCCTTGGCGAGTTCGCGCACCCTCAGGATGTAGGCCTGCCGCTCGGTGACGGAGATGACGCCGCGCGCATCGAGCAGGTTGAAGGTGTGGGAGGCCTTGATGCACTGGTCGTAGGCGGGAAGCGCCAGCTCGTGCCGGCCCTCTCTTTCGCCCGCCTCGAGCAGCGCCTTGCACTCGGCCTCCGCATCCTCGAAGTGCCGGAACAGCAGGCCGATGTCGGCGTGCTCGAAATTGTAGCGGGAGTATTCCTGTTCCGCCTGCAGGAAGACGTCGCCATAGGAGATGCGCTTCGGCCCCTCCAGCCCGTTGAAGTTCAGGTCATAGACATTGTCCACGCCCTGCACATACATCGCCAGCCGTTCCAGCCCGTAGGTGAGTTCTCCTGAGACCGGGTGGCAGTCGAGCCCGCCGACCTGCTGGAAATAGGTGAACTGCGAGACCTCCATGCCGTCGCACCAGACTTCCCAGCCGAGGCCCCAGGCGCCGAGCGTCGGGCTCTCCCAGTCGTCCTCGACGAATCGGATGTCGTGCAGCGAGCGGTCGATGCCGATCGCCTCGAGCGAGCCGAGATAGAGATCCTGCAGGTCCGGCGGCGAGGGCTTGATGATGACCTGGTACTGGTAATAGTGCTGCAGCCGGTTGGGGTTCTCGCCATAGCGGCCGTCCTTCGGCCGCCGCGAGGGCTGCACATAGGCCGCGGCCCAGGGCCTCGGCCCCACCGAGCGGAGCGTCGTTGCCGGATGGAAGGTGCCCGCCCCCACTTCCATGTCGTAGGGCTGCAGGATGACGCAGCCCTTGGCCCCCCAGTACTGGTGAAGCGTGAGGATCAGGTCCTGGAAGGATTTGGTCGGTTGCAGAGCCATTTGTCCGCCTCGGAAAGCGGGGCGGACCCTAGGCGGGCGGATTCAGAGCGTCAAGGAGGTTTCCCCTGGGCGCTTCAGTCCTCGGGGTAGTAGACCCCGGTGCGCGGGTCCTGCCTGAGGCGGCGCATACGGTTCCGGCGGTCGTCCGTCCGGGGTGCCTTCACTTTCGCTGCCTGCATCCCGCGCATCAGCAGCGAAACCGCGAGCACCGACAGGAGCCCCGCGACGAGAACGGAAACGGCCTTCAAGACAAGCATTCGGATTCTCCCGCAACCCCGAAAACGAGGAAATCAAAACCCGGAAATCATAGGCCGAAACGCGACCACAATGCACGCGTTTCGATGGCCTCGATTGCAGATGCAGCGATATCAGGCACTTGCGCTCCGAAACCGAGGCGCCGCAGGCCCCAACCCTGGGGTGGTGAAAGGGTGCGAACGACGACCTTCTCGCCGAACTTCTGCTTCAGCACCTGGTGCAGGTGGCCGATGCCGTCCACAAGGCCTCGCGCCAGCGCCTGCCGTCCGGACCAGAAGGCGCCGGAGAACAGCTCCTCCTCGGGTGCGGCAAGCCTTCCGGCACGCCGGCCCTTCACCAGCGCCTTGAAGGCCTGGTGCACGTCGGACTGGAGGCCTTCGAGATGGGCCACGTCTTCCTTCCGCTCCGGCCTGAAGGGGTCGAGCATGGACTTGGCCTCGCCCGCCGTGTGCACGCGCCGCTCGATCCCGAGCTTGCCGATCGCCTCGACGAAGCCGAAGCCCGCCGAGATGACGCCGATCGAGCCGATCACCGAGCTCTCATCGGCATAGATCTCGTCGCCCGCGCAGGCCAGCCAGTAGCCGCCGGAGGCCGCGACGTCCTCGCAGAAGACGAGAACCGGCATCTTGTGCTCGGCCGCGAGGTCGCGGATTCGGGAATGGATGAGGGCGGACTGGACCGCGGAGCCCCCGGGCGAATTGATGCTGAGCGCCACCGCCGCAATGCCCTTGCGCGAGAAGGCGCGCTCGAGCAGAGGGTCGAGCGCCTTGAGCGTGAGCGCGGGCCGTAGCGCCGTGCCGATGCCGATGGCGCCGTTCAGCACCACGTGATGGACGACCGGCACCGACTTCCGGAACCGCAGCGGGATGAACCGGCTGAAAAAGGATTGCTTCCCCATGGCCCTCAGATAGGGCGGGCGGCCCCCGGCCGCAAGCCGGCCTCAGCGCAGGCGCCAGGCCATGCCTTCGCGCAGGATCTGGTCCGCCTCGGGCGTGAAGCGCGAATCGGCATCGTGCAGCACGAGGCCGGGAAGCAGCTGCATCGGCGCTCGCGAACCCTTGACGCCCTGCACCACCACCCGCGAGGCGGCAGTCCCCTCCCGGGCGTGAAGTGGTGCGATCCGGATGTCGCCGAAGCGCTCGTCCATCACCGAGAGGACCTTGCCCAGCGCATCGGCGCGGTGGACGAGGGTCACGGTGCCGCGCAGCACCACCATGCTGTGCAACACCTTCATCCAGAGATCGAGGTCATCCGCCCCGAAGGCGTGGGCCTGCGCCTTCAGCGCGTGCGGAGAAGGCGTCGACCTGCCCTCCTCGAAGAAGGGCGGATTGGCAAAGGCATGGCTGAAGGAGCCCGGCACGGGCATGCTCGAGAGGTCACGGCGGAGCGCATCCCGCACATCCGCGCGGATCACGCGGACGCTGTCGGCAAAGCCGTTGCGCTTGGCGTTCTCCTCGCAGAGCAGCGCATAGCGCGAGGCGACCTCGATGCCGGTTACGTGAACGGTGGGATTGCGGGCGAGGAGGCAGAGTGCCGCAACGCCCGTTCCGATTCCTGCCTCGTAGACCGCTTCGCCAGCCCCGCAGGGCACGGCCGCGGCCAGGAACACCGAATCGATCCCGGCGCGAAAACCCTTTTCCGGCTGCAGGATACGCAGCCGGCCGTTGAGGAAGGCATCCTCGCTCAACGAGGAGGGCACGCCGCCCGGCGACTGCGGGGCGCCGCTCGGGTCGGAGCCGGCCTGGGCGTTCATCTGCATGAGTCGCGCATACTAGGTATCTTTGGTTAGTGCTGCGTTACCAAGCGCAAGCCGCGCCCGGGAAAGATCCTCCCCCACCACCATGATGCGCCGCGGCAGGATTCCGATCGAGCCTTCGACCGCGCTCATGTGCTCGTCGAGCTGCAGGAACGCGATCCCCGCCTCCTCCAGCACATGCCGGACGAAGGAGAGATAGACGGGGTCGTTGCTGCGCAGGAGCTCTTCCATGGCCCTCGAAAGCCGATCTTGGCCTCACAATCCAGCTGTGCTTTAACCCCCCGCAAAGGAATAGTGAAGGTCGCCCTCATGGGAGTCGTCATTCCGCTCGATGGAGCGGGCAACAAGAAGCGGGCCAGCATCGAGCCCCTGGTGAAGCTCACCGCCTCCGACATGGAGCGCGTCAACGAGTCGATCCTCGCCCATGCCCGCAGCCATGTCGAGTTGATCCCCGAGATTGCAAACCATCTCATCAACTCGGGCGGCAAGCGCATCCGCCCGATGCTGACGCTCGCGGCCGCCCGCATGTGCGGCTACGCGGGCGAGAACCACCTGAAGCTCGCCACCTCCGTCGAGTTCATGCACACGGCGACGCTCCTCCACGACGACGTGGTGGACGAGAGCGACCTCCGCCGCGGCAAGCAGGCGGCGCGGGTCATCTGGGGCAACCAGGCAAGCGTGCTGGTGGGCGACTATCTTCTCGGCCAGGCCTTCCGCATGATGGTGGAGACGGGCTCGCTCGAGGCGCTGCGCATCCTCTCGGACGCGGCCTGCGTCATCGCCGAGGGCGAGGTGCTGCAGCTCTCGGTCTCGCAGGATACCTCGACCACCGAAGACGCCTACATGCAGGTGATCGTGGCCAAGACCGCCGCCCTGTTCTCGGCTGCGGCCGAGGTCGGTGCTGTGGTGGCGAACCGGCCGAACAGCGAGCAGGCCGCGCTTGAATCCTATGGCCGCAATCTCGGCATCGCCTTCCAGCTCATCGACGACGCGCTCGACTATTCCGGCTCCACCGAAAAGCTCGGCAAGGGCGTGGGCGATGATTTCCGGGAGCGCAAGATCACGCTTCCCGTGGTGCTCTCCTACCGCCGCGGCGCACCGGAAGAGCGGAATTTCTGGAAGCGCACGCTGGAAGAGGGAAACCAGACGGCGGACGATTTCCACTATGCCCGCAAGCTGATGGACCGGCACGGCGCCCTCGCCGACACCATCGAGCGCGCCAACCACTATGGCGACATCGCGCGCGACGCGCTCGCGATCTTCCCGGACTCGCCGCTCAAGGACGCCCTGCTCGAAGCCGTGGACTTCTGCGTGGCCCGCGCCCACTGATCCTTATCGGATGACGGCCCGGGCCGACCACCAGCCGGGCTCGAGCCGGGGCGCCGGGGCCTCTCCCTCATAAAGCGCAACACAGGTGGCGCCCGAGCCCGACATGAAGGCCCGTTTGACGCCTGGCGCGGAGACAAGCCGCTCCAGCACCTCGCCGATCACCGGAGCGATTGCCGCCGCGGCGGCTGCAAGATCGTTCCGCCAGCCTGATGGATCGCGCTCGTCTCTGATGGCCTCGCCCAGGCCCTGCCCGGGAGCGAGCGCCAGCTGCCGGAACACGGCGGCCGTCGAAACCTCGACGAGGGGGTTCACCAGAATGGCCTTGAGGGGGCCGAAGCCCTCGAGCGGCGTGATGCGCTCGCCTACCCCCCGCATCCTGCAGGCGCGGCCGGCAAGGCAGACGGGAACGTCGGCGCCGAGCGCCAGCCCCTCGGCCATGATCTCCGGATCGAGCCCGGTGATCCCCGCAAGCCTGAGGAAGCCCCTGAGGGCGGCCGCGGCATTCGCCGAGCCGCCGCCGATGCCGGAGGCCAGCGGCAGGTTCTTCACCAGGTGGACGCTCACCGGCGGCAGGAGCGTCCCGCGGGCGGAGGCGATACGGCCCGCGGCCTTCCACGCGCCGGCGATGATGTTCTCCCCGGGCGGCGGCAGTGCCGCGGCGAAGCGGCCTTCGGCGGTGATCGCGAAGGCATCCGAGGGGGAGAAGTCGAGCCTGTCGCCGATGTCGGCGAAACCCACGATCGAATCGAGTTCGTGGTAGCCGTCGGCGCGGCGGCCCAGCACGTGCAGCGCCAGATTGACCTTGGCCGGCGCAAAAAGCGAGAAGGCCACCACCGGCCGCGTCAGCCGTTGGACTGGCCCGGCGTGTTCTGGGCGGGCGTCACCGGCTGCTCGTCGGGTAGGCCGTTGGAGATCTTCTCCACGATCCGCTTCAGATCTTCGGGCTCGGGCTTGTTGTCGCGCGCATGCTGCCACTGGAACTTGGCCTCGAGCCGCCGCCCGACGCGCCAGTAGGCATCGCCCAGATGCTCGGCGATGATCGGGTCGGCCGGGAGCAGTTCGACGGCGCGTTCGATATGCGTCACCGCCTGCTCGTAGTCGCCGAGCTGGTAATAGGCCCAGCCGAGGCTGTCGATGATGTAGCCGTCGTTCGGCCGGAGCTCGACGGCCTTCTTCACCATGTCGAGCGCCTCGGTCAGGTTGATCTTCTTCTCGATCATGGAATAGCCGAGGTAGTTGAGCACGCTCGGCTCCTCGGGCGAGAGCTCCAGCGCCCGGCGGAAGCTCTTTTCGGCAAGGTCCCACTGCTTGAGCCGCTCATGCGCGATGCCGTCGTAGTAATAGACGCGCCAGTGGCCCTGCACCGGGGCGGTGATGAGGGCGATCGCATCGTCGTAGACGCGCGCCGCGTTGGCATAGTCCTCGTTGTTGCGGTAGAGGTTTCCGAGCGTCACGATCGCGTCGTAGTTCTTCGGGTCGCTTGCGATCACGCCCTCGAGCACGGCGAGCGCCTCTTCCTTGCGCTCGAGCCGCTGCAGGCTCACCGCGATTTCCATCTCGGCATTGGGGCGGAGCGGCGAATCCTTCGGCACCTGCTCATAGGCTTCGATCGCCTTGTCGTAGCGCTTCATGTCCTCGTAGGTGTCGCCCAGCAGGGTGAAGACCACCGGCCTGTCGGAAGTGAGGGAAAGTGCCAGCTGGGTGTAGAGCAGCGCCACGTCGATGCTCTGCTCGTCGGTCATCGAGGTGGCGAGCGAGAACAGCGCCTCGGCCGCGCCGGCGCCCGGAGTCGGCACGAAGGGCTGCGGCTTCTGGTTCTTGAGGCTGGCGTCGAGCGCCGCCACGATCAGCGGGTTCTCGTCGTTGTCCAGATAGCTGCGGTAGATCTTCTGGGCCTCGGTGGCCCGCCCGCTGCGCTCGAGGAAATTGCCATAGGCCTGCGTCACCCGGAGCGAGCTTCCCGCCTCCTCATAGGCGCGGCGGTAGGAGGCCTCCGCCCGGATGGCGTTGCCGAGATAGTCGGCCACCAGCCCGGAGTGGAAGGACTTGAAATTGGCGAAGCTCTCGTTCCGGTCCAGCCGGTCCAGCGCCTTGAGGGCGAGGTTGAGCTCGCCCTCCCCCGCATGGGCCCAGGCGGTGAGGAGCGCGGAGGTCAATTCGCCCACCGGCGTATAGGCCGCCTGGGCGAAATTCTTGCGGGCGTCCTCGTAGCGGCGCGCACGGAAATCCTCGAGGCCCAGCACGATGCGGGCCATGCGCTGCTGGCTGTTGAACTTGAGCACTTCGCGGGCATAGGCCTGGGCCTGCTCGAGATCGCCCTCGGAGAGTTCGAGGAGGAAGACCTTCTCGACGAGCAGGGGGTTGCCGCTGTCGGCCTTCAGGGCATGGCCCAGGAAATCCGAGGCGGCATCATTGTCGCGCAGCTTGGCGGCGGAACGCCCGGCGAGGTAGCTTCCCGATGAGGAGGGCTCGGTCTTCTCGTAGGCTGAGGCACCCGCGGCGGAAAGGGGGCCGAGGAGCAGGAGGCTCAAAATCGCGCGCAGAAGAAGACCCGTCATGTGCACCCATCTCAAACGCGGGGCGGCACTGCGCCGCCCCGAGACCGAACGACACTGCACGCAAAATGCGGTCTTTTTGGGATCGCTATAACCC
>NZ_JBKBKI010000034.1:0-43662 GCF_046294715.1 Aestuariivirga sp.
GCGAATACCCCTTCGCGCCCAAGCCTGTCGCTTACGAAATGACCGAGACCCACCTTCTGCCCGACCGCAATGGCGAAATTCTTCTCCCAGATGCGCCGGGCCTCGGCATTGTCATGAGCGAAGAAGGAATCGCGCGCTATCTCGTGGATGTCCAGATCTCGGCCCGGGGTGAGCGCCTCTACAGCACGCCCCGCGTCGCCACGGCCGCCGTCCGGGAGGATGAAGGTGGCTGATACAGTAGGCCGGAGGGGGTTCGGGAGGTCGGCCGGCGCTCCGGCTATGACCTCCTGTCGGCGTTCGATGAGCTTGAGGGTGCGCCTCCGGATCCGACACGCGCACATCCTGCGCGGGAACCCACGGTGGTCGCAGCCCTGAAGGGCACTTGCCGGGGGGCACTTTCGAATTCGCCATGTGCAGCGACTTCATGCTGGCGGAAGAGAGTTCGATTGGCGACCCCGATTTGCGCTTTGCCGCGAGAGCTCCGTCTCTCGTCACGCCACTGGTAATGTGCATGCGCCGCGCAAAGGAGGTCCGGCACCTTGGCGTGATGTGCTTGTTGCGGTCGTAAGGCCGATTAGACAGTCCCCGCGCGACAAGTTTCCACGTGCCGTCGCATCTGTCGCAATCTCCACATATCTCACGCCCGGCACTTTCAGTGCGACCATCGTGGTGGTCGCAATCACCTCGCCGATCAACCTTCAAGGTTTCGTCTTCACGTGCTTTGGACAGCAATTCCTTGCTAGAGTCCACATGCAGCGAGTTTGCTAAATCACTGACAGGGCGAGAGATTTTGGCAAGCTTTAGGGAGAGTAGCCGCCAGCTCCCCCAGCCATACCAACGGCGCTCAACGCAATTCCACCCGAAAAGAACCTCGATTTTCGTGCGAGACATTGTCACGTGTGGCAACCGACTGTAGATACCGGCGGTCTCTTATTCATCGATGCATATGCATTGATCTTGGTGAAACATGCCCGGTTCGACTACTCCCGGAACCCAGCCGTATCCTGGCACCATCTTGTTCGGTGCGCGATCTCCGATGGTGGTGGAGTATGAGGAGGTATGCTCGAGGGCCGGCATCCCGATCATGGCTGCGATACACCTCGGCGGAACGCCAAGACTTCTGAACTCGCGCATCATCGTCGCATTCAGCGAGATGGAGGACCGCTTCAGCGGTCTACACTTTGTTCCCGTCGCCTTCTCGCCGCTCAGGCGCCGTGAATTGACGGATCTGGCTTCGGCCAAGGGCCTGGTTCTCGCCCGGCCCGTCGTTGATCCGTCCGCCGTTGTGTTTTCAAGCTCGCGGATCCGGGACGGCGCGTTCATAGGTGCGGGAACAGTCGTCGGCGCTCTTACCATCCTCGGTACCTGCTGCCTGCTGAACCGGTCAGCTTCCATCGGCCACCATTGCGTCATCGGCGACTACGCCAGCATCGGGCCAGGAACGACACTGGCCAGCAACGTCAGGATTGGTGAGGGCTGCTTGGTCGGCGCAGGCTCGACGATCTTGCCGAATGTGGAGATCGGAGCCGGCGCCGTCATCGCTGCTGGATCGGTTGTCAGGAAGTCGGTCAAGCCGGGAATGCTCGTATCCGGAAACCCTGCAAGGGAACTCCGACCCCGTGCATCGCCAGCGACTTCCCGCTCGGACAATCAAGATGAGTAGATGACAGTGCGAGAGGTTCGCGCCATTTGGAAAAATGTTTCGACTGGGGGTGAGAAGCCCTATCTCATTCGCCCCGGCGGTGTAACCAGCTATAGGGAACTTCATTCGCTGGTATCCCGGGCGCTATCCGCGTTCCATGCTGCCGGTGTCTCGAGGGGCGATCGCCTGATGATCGTGCTGGAAGATGAGGCTAAGGCAAGTGCTGCGTTCGTGGCCTCGTTGCTCGCCGGCATCGTTCCCGTGATGCTTCCCTTCGATATCGGCACGACCCGCCGTGAATCGATCCACCGCTTGCTGGAGCCCGCACTCGTCGTGGAGAATGAGGGGATCTTCTCGTCTTCAGAAGGCAAGCACGAGCTCGAGGAAGAACAGGATCCTGACCAACTCGCTTATCTGATCTTCACCTCGGGGACCACCTCCGAGCCGAGCGGCGTGGAAATCACGAGGCGCAATCTGTTCTCCCATCTGAATACACTGGTCCGCCTGTTCGGTTTCGATTCCCGATCGAGAGTTTACAATCCTACCCCCGTTTCCCATACGGATGGGCTCATATTCGGCCCCCTCCTCGCCGTTGCAACGGGAGGCACATTCATCCGCCCCGGTCCGCTGAACCTCGCTGAACTCGATGGCTGGATCGGAATGCTGCGCAAGCACCGTGCCACGCACATGGTGACGAACCCCACCGTTCTGAGCCTGCTCGACCGGTCCTGCGACGTCGGCATGCATTTCGGCGGCGAAGACTTCAGGGGCATCATCAGTTCCGCCTCCCTGTTGCGCCCCGAACTTTGGCGTCGCTTCGAAGAACGATCCGGCACGCAGCTCTGGAACCTGTATGGCCTGACCGAGACAGTGACCTCCGCTCTGTACGCCGGCCGTCATCCCGAAATGGGACCAGTGGGAAGCCTAGGAAAACCGATCGACTGCGAAGCTCGGGTCGGCGTGGTGAGCGGACGGCCAGATCTCGCGAGTGACGCTCATGCCGGGGAACTCGAGCTGCGAGGGACGCATATCTTCAGAGGCTATTGGAAGAACCCCGGCCGCACTGCGGCGACAATTACGCCGGATGGCTGGATGAAGACCGGGGATCTGGTACGGCAGAACGAAGATGGCTCCTTCTCATTTCTGGGCCGTGTCAAGTCGGTGATCAATTCCGGCGGCACGCTCATTCGCGGCGAGGAGGTCGATGAATGTCTGCTCCGGCATCCGGCGGTGCTTGAGGCGGTGACCGTCGGACTCGGGGACGAGGATTTCGAGGAAATCGCCGTATCCGCCGTCGTTCTTTCCGATCGGATTTCAGAAGCCGCACTGGCAGATCATTGCCGGAGCGAGCTCGAAAGGCTCAAGGTACCCAAGCGAGTGATCGCAGTCGATTCCATACCCAGGGGAAGTGCGGGAAAGCCCAACTTCGGCAAGCTGCGTGACCTCCTCCATGAGATGATGAGTTCGAACAGCCGGCCTGACGCTGATCAAACAGCATCGCATCAGAAGCAGGTTATCGAATTGGCGGCCCTGGTGTTCCGCACTGAACCGGAGAGATTGTCTCTCTCCTCCAGTCCGCAAACGGTCGAGGGCTGGGACAGCTTCACGCACATCAATCTCATGCTGCAATCCGAAATGGAGTTTTCGGTTCGCATTCCGGCAGGACAGGTCACGCAGGTGAAGAACTTGGGTGACCTGAGCGACTTGCTTGAGAAGCTGAGAAGAACCCACTGAGAAGATTTGGCAGATGAAGAAGATTGCCATACTCGGCACCTGCGCCTCAGAAGACTGGTTTCATTTTCAAGACCCGCGACGGAGGCTCGATGTCAGGCTGGCGCCGCCCTACCAGCAGTCTGCGCTGGTCAGTCTCAATTGCAAACCCGTGCCGCTACCCGGCGATCTTGGTCCCAAGATACGCGAGGGAGAGATGCAGAAGCTTCGCGCCGACTTCGACAAGAGCTTTCTGGCCACACTGAAGGACGTCAAGCCCGACGTCCTGATTGTCGATCTGCTGCTGGACTCGCGCCGGGGTGTTTATCGGTTCGGGGACAGCTGGGTGACCAACAGCTACATCATTCATCGTTCCGCACTGAAGGAGAGGCTGGATTCCAGGGACCTCTTCGACCCTGTCAGGGACCCCGCTCGCTACCTCGAAGCCTTCACCGCCTCCGTGCGTTATCTTGCTGCGTTCCTTCACGACAACTTGCCGGATTGCAGGGTCATTCTTCACAAGGCGCGCTGGGCTGAGTACTATGTTGATACCAAAGGTGACCTGCATCCCTTCGAACCCAAGCGGCAACTTAGTCACTTTGTCGGGAATATACGCGCAAAGATGCTGGAAACCGTGTTCGAACGCGAAATCAACTGCGAATGCGTGGCGGTTGACGACGTGCCGGTCATCGCCGACGTGCAGCACATCTGGGGCTTTCTTCCGGCGCATTATCAGCGGGATTACTATCAAAGCTTTTCAGAGAAGCTGCGGCGGATCATTGAATAGTGATGTGCGCTGCTCCCGAACCTGAAGCGCAAGTCATCCGGCGAGCTGATTCTGACCCACGGGTCAAAAGCAAGTGAAACCGTGTTTCTCGCCGGCTGGAGGTCAGACCCCCCTCCCCGCGCCCGTTGAAACCTCAAAACCGATGCTGCTATGACTTGCATTAGAGGCGCCAGGGAAAGGGGCCCAGCGGGGATAATGCCATGACTCTGGAGGATATATACCGCCTGCTGCGGACCGGGCACATCCAGGCGCAGGGTGTCTTCGACACCATTGACAGTCCGCTGCTTGTCCTCGACGAGAACATCTGCGTTCTCAACGCCAATCCCGCTTTCTTCCGGACCTTCAGGGTGGACCGCGAGGAGACTTTGGGAAAGCGCCTGTCCAGCCTCGGCAACGGACAGTGGAACATCCCGGAGTTGATCCGCCTGCTGGCGGAGGTGATCCCGAAGTCGACTGCCGTGATCGGATATGAGGTCACCCATGACTTTCCCGGGCTCGGACGCCGCACCATGGCGCTCACCGCGAGGCGCCTTGTCCACCCGGATAACAACAGCCTCACCATGTTGATCGTGTTCGACGACATCACCGAACGGCGTCAGCAGGAAACCTCGAAGGACCTGCTGGTAGGCGAAGTCGAGCACCGCCTGAAGAACTTCCTCTCGCTGGCAAGCGCCCTTGCCCGCCAGCTTCGGGCCGAGGGGGAGGGTGCCGCGAGGTACCGTGACGCATTCCTTTCCCAGCTCGAAGCCCTGGTCGCTGCCGAACTCACTCTTTTCACACGTGGCGGGCACGAACTCGCCTCTCTTCTGGGGACGGTGCTCGGCCCTTACGTCGACAAGGTCCGGATCAAGGGAGGACCTCAGCTCGAGATCTCGCGGCGGCAGCTACGGCCACTCATCATGGTTCTGCATGAGCTGGCGACGAATGCACAGAAACACGGCGCGCTTTCGTCAGACGATGGCAGCGTCGAGGTGGGATGGACCATTTCCGAGGAGGAACCGCACCGGATCGTTCTGGACTGGCGGGAGACAGGCGGGCCGTCGGTCGCCAATCCCGCTCACGAAGGCTTCGGCACCAAGCTGATCTCTTCGATCCTTCGTACCGAACTCGGCGGAACCGCCGAGCTTGAGTTCAAACCGGGTGGACTGACGGTGCGGATCGAGTTGCCGATCGAATCGCCCCTCAATCCTTGAGGCTTTCGCGCCGCTGCCCGTCGCATCAGGTTCGACCGCCGATCTGCAGCGCGGTGACGGCGATCGCCGTTTCGACCGCCCTGACGATCCGGGAGAGTTCCATGGAGGCGACGTCCGCGCGCTGATGGATGTCGAGCCCCGCCCCGGCGCGCGTGACCTTGATCATGCCCGCCACCTGCTCCGGGATGTAGGGAACATGGATGAAGCCGGCCGGCACGTGAGCGGAGCGGGCCGCCAGCACGTCGAGCACGGTGAACATGCAGGCATTGCAGAGGAACGTGCCGGCCGCGGATGAAAGGCGGACCGGTATTCCCTGCTCCAGCAGTGCCGTCTCGATCGCCCTCAGCGGCAGCGTGGCGAAACGAGCCTCCTGCGCGTTGGAATTTACCCGGTCGTCCGAGACGAAGGCCCCGTCATTGTCGCGGATCTCATAGTCCACGAGGTTCACGCCGACGCGCTCGAGACGGATCACCGCCTCCCCCGGTCCCAGGCCGAGCGAGATCACGGCGGATGGCTTCACATCCTCGATCAGGGCCGGAAGGCGCGCGCGCACCTCCTTCAGGCTCACCGGCAGCCCACGCCCCGCGACGGTGAAGCCCTCGATCACCCGCCCGTCCAATGCCTTCATTGCTTCATGCGCCGGGTTGAGGTCGCGCCCGCCATAAGGCTCGAAGCCAGTGAGAAGAACGGTCCTGTCCGCCATGCGTGCGCCTCTCTGCAGCAGCCTCAGTCTGCCAGCGCAATGGGCTTCGGGGCAACAGTTTCCGCCAGTCACCCCGGAGAAGCCTCCTCAGCCGAAGGCGTTCACCAGGATGTCGGCATCCACTGCCACCGCTGCCACCGCCTCGCCATTTGCCATCAGAGACCACATGTCATAGGCCCCGCCCGCCGCGCCATCGAGGCCGACGTCGCTCTGGACGAGCTGCCACGCGTGGCTGGCGGCAAGCGCGCCCGCACCGTCGGGATCGATGCCGTAGAGGTTCACCACGTCGCCTGCGTCACCGTTCACGACGAGTGTCTTTGGTGCAGCTGTGGCGGTGAAATCGAAGAACCGCTCATAATCGCTGGCAAGCACCTGCCGCCCGTCGAGCGCCAGCGTGTTGTTGCCCGTGCCGGTGATGTCGAAGATCTCGACGCCGTCGGTGCGGCTGCCAAGCGCGAGGCTGACCCCTACCCCATCCACCCGGAGCGTGTCGGTGCCGGTGCCGCCGTCGATCCTGGAGAATTCCGCATCCGAAACGGCGAGCACGTCATTGCCCGCGCCGCCGCGCAGCACGTCCGCCCCGCCGCCGCCCGTGAGCGTGTCGTTGCCCAGCCCGCCCACGAGCATTTCCGCCGCCGCCGTGCCGGTGGTCGTCACCGGCGTCGTGCCCCGCCCAAACGCGCCGCCGTAGATCACATAGGCCTCGCCCGCGTCAAAGGCGCTGTCGTCACCACCGAGCGCGCCCGCAATAAGGTCGTCGAAACCGTCGCCATTGACGTCTCCGGCTGCTGCCACAGCCGACCCCAGAGTGTCGCCCACGACATCACCCTGCACGATGAAGCCCTGGGCGGCGGTCAGGCCGGTGAGGTCGATCACCCGGCGTCCCGTGGCGTCCAGCGTGCCGAAGCCGGAAGCGGTGCCGAAGATCACATAGGTTTCCCCCGCATCCTGGCCCCCGTTGTCGCCCATCTCCGCGCCCACGAGGAGATCATCATAACCGTCGCCATTGACATCGCCAGCTGAAGAGACGTTGGCGCCGGCCGTATCACCCGCAGTGTCGCCCTGGATGACGAAGCCCTGCGCCGGAGTCAGTGCCGTGAGGTCGATGACGCGGCGGCCCGTGCCGTCCACCGTGCCGAAGCCGGCAGCCGAGCCGAAGATCACATAGGCCTCGCCGGCATCCGTGCCGCCGTCGTCGCCCCGCTGCGCACCGACGATCATGTCGTCGAAGCCGTCGCCGTTGATGTCGCCCGCCGAAGACACGCTCCAGCCCGCACGGTCGCCCACTTCGTCGCCCTGGATGACGAAGCCCTGCGCCGCCGTCAGCGTGGTCAGGTCGATCACCTGCCGGGTGAAGCCGCCCACGGTCACGGCCGTGCCGAAGCCGGATGCAGACCCGAAGACGACATATGCCTCGCCCGCATCCGTGCCACCGTCGTCGCCGCGCGGCGCGCCGACGATCAGGTCGTCGAAGCCATCGCCATTGACGTCGCCCGCCGAGGATACGCTGGTGCCGGCATAATCGAAGGCGACGTCGGCCTGGATGATGAAACCCTGCGCCGCCGTGAGGCTGGTCAGGTCGATGATCCGCCGGCCCGTGCCATCCACCGCTCCGAAAGAGGATGCGCCGCCGAAGATCACATAGGCCTCGCCGCCGTTCACGCCGCCGTCGTCGCCCAGATTGCCGCCCACGATGACATCGTCGAAGCCGTCGCCGTTGACGTCCCCGGCCGAAGACACGCTGACGCCCACGCGGTCTTCAGAGACGTCGGCCTGAATGATGAAGCCCTGTGCGGGCGCAAGGCTCGTGAGGTCGATCACCCTGCGGCCCGCGGCGTCGGGCGTGCCGAAGCCCGCGCGCGTGCCGAAGATCACATAGGCTTCGCCGCCGTTGACGCCGCCGTCATCGCCGAGCTGCGCGCCGACGATCAGGTCGTCGAGGCCGTCGCCGTTGATGTCGCCCGCCGAGGAGACGCTGCGCCCCGCATAGTCTCCGGCCGCATCGCCCTGGATGACGAAACCCTCCGAAGGCGTGAGACCAGTGAGATCGATCACCTTGCGGCCGGCAGCATCGGCACTGCCGAACCCCGAGGCCGAGCCGAACACCACATAGGCCTCGCCCGCGTCCGTTCCGCCGTCGTCGCCCCAATGCGCCCCGACGATGACGTCATCGAAGCCGTCGCCGTTGATGTCCCCGGCGGAAGACACGCTGCGCCCCGCCCAGTCGCGTGAGGCATCACCCTGCACGATGAAGCCCTGCGAGGCGGCGAGGAAGGTCGTGTCGACCACGCGCGAGAAGTTGGAGGTCACCGTGTTCTGGATGCGCAGTTCGGCGTTGCCGCTGGTGTAGCGCTCGAACACCTGCCCGCCGCTCGAGAGCGTGCCGCCGTAGAGCCAGCCCGCGTCTGCCAGCGAGACGCTGTCGCCTGCATTGCCGGTGACGGTGAGAACCGCCACACCGTTCGTGCGCTGCTCCGTCAGGTCGAGCATCGAAAGGCGGTCCAGCGTCAGCGTGTTGTTGCCCGTGCCGGTGAGGTCGATCCGCTCGATGGAGCTGATCTCGCCCGGCGCCATGGTGGCGAGGTTGAGGCTCATGCCCGAGCCATCGAGGCGGAGCGTGTCCGTGCCCGTGCCGCCGTGGATGTCGGCGAAGCCTGTGTCGCCGATGCCGAGCACGTCGTCCCCCGCGCCGCCACGCAGCACGTCCGCCCCGCCGCCGCCCGTGAGCGTGTCGTTGCCCGTTCCGCCCATCAGCACCTCGGCCGCGGCCGTGCCGGTGGTCAGCGCCGGCGCGCGCCCGAACGTGCTGCCATAGATGACATAGGCTTCGCCCGCGACCGACCCGCCGTCGTCGCCCCATCCCGCGCCGGCGATTAGGTCGTCGAAGCCGTCGCCATTGATGTCGCCGGCCGCAGAGACAGCCCGGCCCAGGAAATCGGCGAGGATGTCGCCCTGAACGATGAAGCCGGTGGCGGCGTTGAGGCCCGTGAGGTCGACCACCCGGCGGCCCGACGCATCGGCCGTGCCGAAGTTGGAACCCGAGCCGAAGATCACATAGGCTTCGCCCGCATTGACTCCGCCGTCGTCGCCCAGGTGGGCGCCGACGATGAGATCCGCGAAGCCGTCGCCATTGACGTCGCCCGCGCTGGAAACGCTGTTGCCGGCAAGATCGCCTGCAATGTCGCCCTGGATGATGAAGCCCTGCGCCGGGGTCAGCGTGGTGAGATCGATCACCCGGCGGCTGAAGCCCGCAGTGGTGACGGCCGTTCCGAAGCCCGCCGCCGAGCCGAAGATCACATAGGCCTCGCCCGCATCCGTGCCGCCGTCGTCGCCGGCCTCAGCACCGATGACGATGTCGTCGAAGCCGTCGCCGTTCACGTCGCCGGCCGAGGAAACGCCGCGGCCCGTCAGGTCGCCCGCGACATCGCCCTGGATGATGAAGCCCTGCGCCGCCGTAAGGCTGGTCAAGTCCACCACCTGCCGCGTGAAACCACCCGCCGCCACGGCGCTGCCGAAACCAGAACCCGAGCCGAACACCACATAGGCCTCGCCCGCGTCTGTTCCGCCATCATCGCCCGTGTGGGCGCCGACCACGAGATCGTCATAGCCGTCGCCGTTGACGTCGCCCGCCGCCGCCACACCCACGCCGGCCTGATCGGCGGACGAGTCGCCCTGGATGATGAAACCCTGCGCCGCCGTGAGGCTGGTGAGGTCAACAACCCGGCGGCCCGTGGCATCCGCCGTGCCGAAGCCCGAGGCCGAGCCGAAGATCACGTAGGCCTCGCCCGCGCTCAGGCCGCCATCGTCGCCCAGGCTGGCGCCGACGATGAGATCCGCGAAGCCGTCACCATTGACGTCGCCCGCGCGGGACACGCTGTTGCCGGCAAGATCGCCTGCAATGTCGCCCTGGATGATGAAGCCCTGCGCCGGGGTCAGCGTGGTGAGATCAATCAAGTTGCGCCCTGTCGCATCCGCCTCGCCGAAGCCGCTGCGCGAGCCGAATACCACATAGGCCTCGCCTGCATCCGCGCCGCCATCATCACCCCTGCTCGCCCCGAGGATCATGTCATCCACGCCGTCGCCGTTGATGTCGCCCGCCGTGGCGACGCTGAAGCCCGCCTGGTCGCCCGCCACGTCGCCCTGCACGACGAAGCCCTGCGCGGCGGTGAGGCTGGTGAGATCGATCACGCTGCGGCCCGTGGCGTCCACCGTGCCAAAGCCTCCGGCCGCGCCGAAGATCATATAGGCCTCACCTGCGTCCGCTCCGCCGTCGTCGCCCTTGTAGGCGCCGACGATCAGGTCCGCGAAGCCGTCGCCGTTGATGTCGCCGGCGGAGGATACGGCCCGCCCCGCCACGTCGCCCGCCGTGTCACCCTGGATGATGAAGCCCTGCCCCGGCAGCAGGGTGGTCGTGTCGATCACCCGGCTGATGTTGGGCAGCACATTGCCCTCGACGCGAACCTCGGCATTGCCGTTGACATAGCGCTCGAAGCCCTTCGTGCCCGAAGCCATGCTGCCCTGGTAGACCCATCCGCTGTCGGCGAAGCCGATGGCGTCGCCGGAATTGCCGGTCACCGTCAGGATGGCCTTGCCGCCCGCCCGCTCCTCCGAGAGGTCCAGCACCGCGAGGCGGTCCACGGTGAGCGTATTGTTGCCGATCCCTGTGAGGTCGATCTGCTCGACGGAGCTGATCCTGCCGGGCTGGATGGTCGCGAGGTTCAGGCTCATGCCCGCGCCGTCGAGGCGCAGCGTGTCCGTGCCGTTGCCGCCGTCGATGCGGGCGAAGGACGTATCAGAGATGCCGAGCACGTCGTTCCCCGCGCCGCCGCGAAGGACGTCCGCCCCGCCGCCGCCGGCGAGCGTGTCGCTGCCCAACCCGCCGAGGATGACGTCCGCAGCCGCCGTGCCAGTCGTGGAAACGGGCGTATTGCCGCGCCCGAAGGCGCCGCCGAACACCACATAGGCCTCGCCCGCGTCGCCGCCGCCCGCGTCGTTGCGGGGCGCGCCGACGATCAGGTCGTCGAAGCCGTCGTCGTTGACGTCGCCCGCGGCGGAAACGCTCCCGCCCAGCCCCTCGCCCGCCACCATGAAGCCATCGGCCGCGGCGAGGCCGGAGAGATCGAGCACCATGCGTCCGCCCGCATCCGCCGTGCCGATGCCGGAAGCCTTGCCGAACACCACATAGGCCTTGCCATCCGCGCCGATGAGAAGATCGTCCAGGCCGTCGCCGTTGATGTCTCCCGCCGAGGAGACGCTGACACCGGCCTCGTCGCCGGGCGCATCGCCCTTGACCGTGAAGCCCTGCGATGCAGACAGAGCCGTGAGGTCGAGCACCATGCGGCCTGACGCATCCGCCGTGCCGAAGCCCGCAGCCGAGCCGTACACCACATGCACCTCGCCCGCGTCCGTGCCGCCGAGGTCGCCCCGGCTCGAACCGACGATCATGTCGTCGAAGCCGTCGCCGTTGACGTCGCCCGCCGAGGAGACGGTGAAGGCTGCATCGCCCGTCGCCGCGCCGCGCAGGATGAAGCCCTGCGAGGAGGAAAGGCTGGTGAGGTCCATCACCTGCCGGCCCAGCGCGTCGGCCACCGTGCCGAAGCCGGAAGCGTTGCCGAACACCACATAGGCCTGCGCCGCGTCGCCGTCGCCCGAGGCGGTGCTGCCGACGAGAAGGTCGGAGAGGCCGTCGCCGTTGATGTCCCCGGCGGAGGAAACGCTGATGCCCGCCTGGTCGAAGACGGCATCGCCCTGGATGATGAAGCCCTGGGCAGGGGTGAGCGTTCCCACCGTGAACACCCGGCGCGTCGCCGCCGTGCCGCCGAAGGGGCCGGGGCCGCCGAACAGCACATAGGCCTCTCCGGCATTGTCGCCGCCGTCGTCGCCGCCGCTCGCACCCATGATGACGTCGTCGTAGCCGTCGCCGTTCACATCCCCGGCGGCGGAGATGCTGGTCCCCGCGAGGTCCAGCGCCGCGTCGCCGCGGATGAAGAAGCCCTGTGCGATGGGGTAGGTCGAGAGGTCGATCACCTGGCGGCCCGCTGCATCGGCGCTGCCGAAGCCCGAAGCTGATCCCCAGACGATGTAGGACTCGCCCGCGCTCATGCCCCGGTCGTCGCCGAACGGCGCGCCGACAACGAGGTCCTCGAACCCGTCGCCGTTGAAGTCCCCCGCCCGGGTGACGCTCATCCCCGCGCCATCCTCCGCCACGTCGCCCTGGATGACGAAGCCCTGCGCGGCGGAAAGCGTGGTGAGGTCGATTACCCGGCGGCCTGATGCATCCGCCGTGCCGAAGCCGGAGGCGGAGCCCAACACCACATAGGCCTCGCCCGCATCCATGCCGCCATCGTCGCCGCCCGGCGCGCCGATGACGATGTCGCCGATGCCGTCGCCGTTGATGTCGCCCGCCGCGGCCACGCTGAAGCCCGTCATGTCGCCGCCGGTGTCGCCCCGGATGATGAAGCCCTGGGCGGCCGAGAGCGTCTGCACGTCAATGACCGTCTGCGCGGCGCTGCCCGTATCCGCGCCGCCGAGGCCCTGGGTTGCGCTCACCGTCACGCCGTCCCTGACGCGCAGCTCCGCCCCATCATTGCCATATCGCCGGAAACTCTCGCCGTTGACGGTGATGGTGCCGAGATCGCTCCAGCCCGCATCGGCGAGGCTGACGGCGTCGCCCGCATTGCCGTTGACCGTGAGAATGGCCGCGCCGCCCGTGCGCTCCTCGGTGAGGTCGAGCACGGCGTGCCGGTCCAGCGTCAGGCTGTTGTTGCCCGTGCCGGTGAGGTCGATCCGCTCGATGGACTTGATCTCGCCCGGCAGCATGGCGGCGAGATCGAGCGGGATGCCCGCCCCGTCCAGCGCCAGCGTGTCGGTGCCGGTACCGCCGTCGATATCGGCGAAGCCCGCACCGGAGATCGCCAGCACGTCGTCGCCAGCACCCCCGCGCAGCACGTCCGCCCCGCCCTTGCCGGAGAGCGTGTCGTTGCCGAGCCCGCCGATGAGGATTTCGGCCGCCGCCGTGCCCGTCGTGACGACGGGCGCAGCGCCGCGTCCGAAGGCGCCGCCATAGATCACATAGGCCTCGCCCGCATCCGCGCCACCGTCGTCGCCCTTGCCGGCGCCCACGATCAGGTCGCCGAAGCCATCGCCATTGATGTCGCCCGCCGAGGCGACGCGGCGACCCAGCTGGTCGCCCGCGGCATCGCCCTGGATGATGAAGCCGTCTTCCGGGGCAAGCGTCGTCAGGTCGAGAACCCGGCGCGTCACCCCATCGATCGTCACATCTGAGCCGAAGCCCGAAGCCTTGCCGAAGATGAGATAGACCTCACCCGCATCGATTCCGCCGTCATCGCCAAACCACGAGCCGACGATCAGGTCGCCATAGCCGTCGCCATTGACATCGCCCGCCGAGGCGACCGTTCGGCCCAGCTCGTCGCCAGCGGCATCACCCTGGACGATGAAACCCGCAGCGGGTGACAGCGCCGTGAGGTCCAGAACCTGACGCGTGACGCCATCGAAGGTGACGGAGGTGCCGAAGCCCGAGGCCTTGCCGAAGATCACATAGGCTTCGCCCGCCGTGATGCCGCCATCGTCGCCTTGCTTCGCGCCGGTGACGAGATCGTCGTAGCCGTCGCCATTGAGGTCGCCCGCGAAGGCCACCGAAAATCCCAGCTCATCGCCCTCGGCATCCCCCTGGATGATGAACCCGTCGGCAGGCGTAAGGCTGGTGAGGTCGAGCACGTGGCGGCCAGTCGCATCCGCGGCGCCGAAACCCGAGGCCTTGCCGAAGATCACATAGACTTCCCCGGCACTCGACCCGCCGTCGTCGCCGAAGGCGCCGACGATCATGTCGTCATAGCCGTCGCCGTTGATGTCGCCGCCCGAGGCAACACCGATGCCCGCGATGTCGCCCTCGGCGTCGCCCTGGATGACGAAGCCGCGGGACGGTGTGAGATTGGTGAGGTCGACCACCGAGCGGCCCGTGCCGCCCGGCATGCCGGGCCCGACCCTCCCTCCGAAGATCACATAGGCTTCGCCCGCGTTAAACCCGCCGTCCCCGCCACGGTATGCACCGATGATCACGTCGTCGAAGCCGTCGCCGTTGATGTCACCCGCCGTGCCGATGCCGCGGCCCAGCCGGTCTCCCGTGACATCACCCTGGATGATGAAACCATCTGCCGCGGAGAGGAAGCTCAGGTCCACCACCTGGCGGCCCGCAGCATCCATGGCTCCGAACCCCGCCGCCCTGCCGAAGACCACGTAGCCATCGCCAGCGTAATTGCCGCCATCATCGCCCTGGTAAGCGCCCACGATGATGTCGGCGAAGCCGTCGCCATTGACGTCGCCCGCCGCGGCAAGCCCGCGGCCCAGCCTGTCGCCCGCGGAGTCACCCTGGATGATGAACCCCTCGGCGGGCGAAAGGCTGGTGAGATCGATCACCGGGCGCCCCGAAGCATCCAGTACGCCGAAATCCCCGGCCTTGCCGAAGATCACATAGGCCTCGCCGGCAAAATCTCCGCCGTCGTCGCCCCGATAGGCACCCAGGATGATGTCGTCGAAGCCGTCGCCGTTGACGTCCCCGGCGGAGGCAACGGGGTGGCCCGCCAGATCGCCCGCCGCATCGCCCTGGATGATGAAGCCCTGCGCGGCAGTGAGGTTCGTGACGTCGATGCCCTGCCGCAGCTCCACCGCCACGCCGTTCTGGATGCGGAGTTCCACGCCGTCGACGGTGTAGCGGCCGAAGCTCACGCCGCCTTCTGTCACCGCGCCCGCATGGGACCAGATCTGGCCGACGGCCGAAACGCTGTCGCCCGCATTGCCGGTGATGGTCAACACCGCCTGCCCGCCGGAGCGCTCCTCCGTCAGGCCCAGCGCGTCGAGCTTGCCGATGGTCAGCCGGTTGTTGCCGGTTCCCGTGAGGTCGATCCCCTCGATCGAGGTGATCTTGCCCGGCAGCATGGCGTCAAGGTCGAGGTGCAGGCCCGATCCCTGAAGCCGCAGCGTGTCCGTGCCCGTTCCGCCGTCGATGCGGAGGAAGCCCGTATCGCTCACCGCCAGCAGGTCGTTCCCCGCGCCGCCGCGCAGCACGTCCGCGCCGCCATTGCCGGACAGCATATCGTTGCCGAGTCCTCCGACAAGGATATCGGCGGCCGCCGTGCCGGTGGTGGTCACCGGCGTGCTGCCCAGCCCGAAGGCCCCGCCATAGATCACGTAGGCCTCGCCCGCGTCGGCGCCGCCATCGTCGCCCAGCCGCGCCCCGACGACCAGGTCGCCGAATCCATCGCCGTTGATGTCGCCGGCGGACGAAACGGCGCTGCCAAGCGTGTCGCCAGCCGCATCGCCCTGGACGATGAAGCCCTGGCCGGGCGAGAGTGTCGCGAGATCGATCAGGCGGCCGCCCGCGCCGTCCGCCGTGCCGAAGCCCGTGGCCCTGCCGAAGATCACATAGGCCTCGCCGGCGTCCACGCCGCCATCATCACCCTGCCGGGCGTTCACGATCAGGTCGTCGTAGCCGTCTCCGTTGACGTCGCCAGCCTTCGCGACGCTCCAGGCCGTTAGGTCACTCGCCGCCTCTCCGCGGATGGTGAAGCCCTGCGCCGCGGTGAGGCCGGCGAGGTCCAGCACGTTGCGGCCCGAAGCATCCGGCGTTCCGAACCCTGCGGGGCCGCCGAAGATCACCTGCGCCTCGCCAGCGTCATGCGCGGCCACGTCGCTCGCATAAACGCCCACGATCAGGTCGTCATAGCCGTCAGCGTTGACGTCGCCCGCCGTCGAAACCGCGATTCCCGCGGCATCGCCCTCCGCCGCACCCCGGAGGATGAAGCCCTCGGCGGCTGTCAGGGTGGAGAGATCGACCACGTAACGGTTCGCCGCATCCGCCGCGCCGAAGCCCGCGGCCTTGCCGTAGATCACATAGGCCTCGCCCGCATTGGTGGCCACGTCGTCGCCACCGGGGGCTCCCACCACGACGTCGGCATAGCCGTCGCCGTTGATGTCGCCCGCCGCGCCGACGCTCGCCCCGGCATTGTCTCCCGCCGCATCGCCGCGGATGACGAAGCCCTGTTCGTCCGAGAGGGTGGAGAGATCGATCCGCGTGACGCCACCCGTCGCACTGCCGAAGATCACGTAGGCTGCACCGGAATTCACGCCGTCGTCGTCGCTGTAGCGCTCGCCGACGATGATGTCATCGAAGCCGTCGCCGTTCACGTCTCCCGCTGCGGCGAGGCTGTGGCCCGCCTGGTCGCCCGCCATGTCACCCTGGATGACGAAGCCCTGCGCGCTGGTGAGCGTCGAGAGATCGAGAACGCGGCGCCCCGTGGCGTCCACCGCGCCGAAGCCGGAAGCGCCCCCGTACACCACATAAACCTCGCCCGCATCGTTGCCTCCGTCATCGCCGAGCCGTGCGCCGATGAGGAGATCGGTGAAGCCGTCGCCGTTCACGTCCCCCGCGCCCGCGATGGCGAAGCCCGACTGGTCGCCTGCCGCATCTCCCTGGATGATCAAGCCGTCCTCCGGCGCGAGAGTGGTGAGATCGAGCGCCCTCCGGCCCGCCGCATCCGCCGAGCCATAGGGAGCGGACTTGCCGAACACGACATAGGTTTCGCCCGCCAAGGAACCGCCGTCGTTGCCGGCAAACGCCGAAGCGGCAAAGTCGTCGAAGCCGTCGCCGTTGATGTCCCCCGCCGAGGCAGCACTCCAGCCGAAATTGTCGCCCGCCTCGTCACCCTGGATGATGAAACCCTGCGCCGGGGACAGAGTGGTCACGTCGATGACGCTGCGCGAGACGCTCACATCAAGCGCGGTTGAAAAGGCGGATTCGTTGCCGGCCCTGTCCAGCGCCCGGGCCGTGAAGCTGTGCGCCGTCGCCAGCAGTTCCCCCGTCTCGAGGCTCCAGCTGCCGTCTTCCGCAACGACCGTGCTGCCGAGCAGTACTTCGCCGTCGAAAACGCTGACGGTGGCATGCGCTTCTGCCGTTCCAGACAGCGTCAGATCCGCATCCGTGGTGACGCCGTCGTCGGCGGATCCCGTATCCTCCGACCAGCCCGTGATGACTGGAGCGGCGACCAGCGTATCGAGCGTGAAGGTGAACGACGTTGCCTCCGAAGGCACGCCCCAGGCATCGACCTGGCGCACCAGCACCTCGTTGGCGCCCTCCCCTGCAGCAAAGCTCGCGTTCCACGTGGAACCGCCATCGGTGGAATACTGCACCGTTGCACGCGCCTCGACGCCGCTCAGGCTCAAGCGGCCGTCGTTGGTAAGCGCGTCCCCTGCGATGCCGGTATCCGACTGGAGCGTGACCGAGGGCGCCGCCGGCGCGGTGAGGCCGAGAAAGTCGCGGTGGCTGAGCGTCACGGCGGCGCCGATCTGCACCGCAAACTCGGCACGGCCATCGCCGTCGGTGTCGGCGTAGATCATGGTCGTGCCTTTTGACCGCCCGGTCCACACACCGAAGGCCGTGGCCTCGGTCCCGGTCCATCTGAGTGCGTGATCCGGCTGAAGTGAACTGAAATCGATCAGGTCTCGCTCGGAGGCGTTGGCGGTATGGGCCGCGGAGGCAAAGCTCCGGATCAGGTCGAACTGCCCGTTTCTCGCCGGCGAATCCGCGGCGGAACTGAACACGAAGCGGTCCGCCCCCTGCCCGCCGTCGAGAACGTCACGCCCCAGACCGCCATTGAGGATGTCATCGCCGCCTCCGCCCGAGAGCATGTCGTTGCCCTGCTCGCCGTGCAGAATGTCGCTCTCGGCACTGCCGAGCAGCCTGTCATGACCGCGGAGACCACGCAGTGTCGGCCGCTGATAGACCCATGCCGTTCCGTTCCAGACGAAGGTACCGCCTGCGCCGACGCTGATCGATTTTCCAACCTGAAAACTGCTCATCTCAAGTCACCCTGCCGATCGCCGCCTGCACCCCCTCGCGCCGGCGGCCCGATCCCCTGATTGTGGTTTTCCTGATTGCAGCTCTAGGCCGCGGCTCTCAACAAGTGATAAAAGCAATCACAAAATAAAACTAAGTTAGTTAGCAAGTAACAAGCGAAAAATCTAAGAAAAAGGGGTATACGGCAAGGTTCGCTTAGTCCGAGTTTGACCTGATAATCATGGCGCCATTGGGTGGAAGGAATTCAACCAGGTGGAGATGGCCGAACCGTGGGGAGATCGCGAAAAACAAAAAGCGCCGCGGTAAGTGACCGCGGCGCGAAACTGTTCCTGTGCCGATGATCTAGTAGCGGCTGATGCAGCGGTCGTACTCGCGCCAGTAATATCTTTCCCAGCGAGAAGAGCTCCGCGCCGCGCTTCCAACGCCGCCGATGCCGGCGCCGATGGCTGCGCCCGTGCCGACGTCGCGGCCCGAGCCGCCACCGATCACGCCGCCGAGGATGCCGCCCACCACCGCGCCGCCGATGGCGCCCCCGACGGTGTTGGAGGTGACCCTCCGGTCGGCATATTTCTCGGCCTGCCGCTGGCAGTAGCGTTTCTGGCTCTTGGTGGCTGCATCGCTTGCCTCCACCATGCCGAAGGGCAGCGCAAAGAGGGCGAGAAACAGGACGGCTGCTTTCTTCATGGGACAAACCTCCAGATTCGGGCGGATGAACCGCTCCGGCAGGCGCAGGATAGATACGCGGGCATGCCGAAGCAAGCAGGCAGGGATGGGCCTTGTCCCGTTAACGGTCCAGCAACCATGAGCCCGCTTGCCGGTTGAGAATTCAACCCTTGAACGAAAGCCTTCCCGTTCATGGACTGGTGCTTAACAGCCCGACAACCAGCCTCTGCGAATGCTGGCCTCAGCAGTTCCCATGGGCGTGGACCTGCAGGTAATAACGGTCGCACAATCCTTTTCACGAGCAAAGCCGATCCACATGACGACGGTTCTCTCCCAGGAAGTCTTCCATGAAGACGTGGGGCACGCCTTCAACGAACTGACGATTCTGCAGCAGATCGGGAACCTTCCGGCGGACAGCCTGCTGCGAGTCCTGCAATCGATTCCTTCGCCGCTCCTCCGGAAGGCTCTCGAGAAGCAGGAAGGCAGCCCCGCGGCGGCGCTCACCGCCGTGACCCCTCCCCTGCCGGAGCGGGACGACAGCAACTCCCGCAAGGATATCCGCAACCGCGTCCTGCGGGGCGGAAAGGTGATCTACAACAACCGTCACAGCATCATGGATGCCCAGGTGCGCGACCTGTCGACGAGCGGCTGCCGCATCCGCGTGGAACATACCGGGCAACTTCCGACCTTCTTCACCATGGTGATCACCGGCGTCATCGGCGAGAAGACCTGCGAGACCCGCTGGCGCACCGATCGCGAAGTGGGCGTGCGCTTCCTTTGAACGATGGCGCACTGCCGGCCCACGGGCGTCACTCGGCGATGACCGCGCCGGCCTCCGCGCCGTAGGCATCGGCAGAGGCCATGCCGGCGTTGGCGCCGCCACTTGCCTTGGTTCCTGGCATCACCTCGAAGCGCGGGTCGAACTCGACCATGGTGGCGGCGAGTTTCGCGAGGATGCTGACATCGCCCTCGGCCCTGGCCGTGCCGTCCTTCAGCTGGTCCTCGAGCTTCTTCACTCCCATCATCGTCAGTTCGAGATCGGCCCGGTTGATGGTGAGCGTCAGGTCCGGCTTTGCGGCCTGGAAGCCCTGAATGTTGGTAAGCGTGGCGTTCTCGAGCTCGATCAGGAACTTCTCGCCGTTGTCGGGGGTGACCAGGTTGATGGCGAAGCGCATGCCTTCCGCCTTGCGGCTGTCCATCTTGATGGCCAGGAAGTTCAGGAACAGCTCGGTCGACATGGCGCGGATCACGTCGGGACTGCTCGAATTCGCCGCCTCCCCTTGCGGAATTCCGGAACGGAGCTCGTAGGCGCCAGAAAGGTAGCTGTTGCGCAGGCCCGGGTTCTCCTGCTGGTAGCCGATCTGCTCGAAGATGTCGGCGAGCAGGTCCTTGGCCTCCTGGTTCTGGGGCTCGGCCTGGACCAGCTTGTTGACGATCTCCATCGCCAGCAGATACTGGCCCGCGTCATGCAGCTCGCGCCCGCGCGCCATGATCTTCGCGGCACCCCCCATCATCTCGACGTAGAGCGGCGCGGAATCCTCCGGCGAGAGCGGAATGAGGGTCGCGGGGTTGCAGTCCCAGAAGCCGAGGAAGCGCTGGATCACGCCGCGCGAATTGTGCTCCGCCGATCCGTGATAGCCGCGGCAGTGCCACTTCTGCAGGATCGAGGGCGGCAGCCGGTAGACATTGTGGATCTGGTTGATTGTGACACCCTGGTTGGCGAAATGCAGCACCTGGTTGTTCATGTGGGCATAGAGGTCGCGCTGGTCGCGCAGCACCTCCTGGATGCGCTCGTTTCCCCATCGCGGCCAGTGATGCGAGGCGAACATGACCTCGGCCTCCTTGCCGAACCGATGGAGCGCTTCGTTGATGTATTTCGACCAGCGGAGCGGATCGCGCACCTGCGCGCCGCGCAGCGTGTAGATGTTGTGAAGCGTCGCCGTGACGTTCTCGGCCATCCACAGCGCCTTCATGTCGGGGAAGTAGGTGTTCATCTCGCGCGGCGCTTCGGTGTTGGGCGTGTTCTGGAAGATCATCCTCACGCCGTCCACCTCGAATTCCTCGATCGGTTCGGACACCAGGCGGGTCGGCGCGATGAGGCCCGAGGCACCGGCGGAAATCTTGTGTCCGAGGCCCTGGGTGACGAAGCCATGCGGCGCCACCGGCAGAAGCAGTCCGTACTGGTAGAACAGCCGCCGGTTCATGGCATTGCCGGCAAACACGTTCTCTGCCACCGTGAAGTCCATGAAGTCCACCGGCGCGATGACCTGCACCTTGCCGGAGGCCACGTCTTCGTTCTTGAGGTCGAGTCCGCGCACGCCACCCCAGTGATCGCCGTGCGTATGAGAATAGATCACCGCCGTGATCGGCCGTCCTTCGCCGACCTTCTCCTGGAACAGCCTGGTGGCGGCGCGCACCGCCTCGGCGGAGACGAGCGGGTCGAAGACGATCCAGCCCGTCTTGCCGCGCACGAAGGTGATGTCGGACAGATCGACCCCGCGCACCTGGTAGATGCCGGGAATCACCTCATAGAGGCCGTAGTTGTTGTTCAGCCTGGCGATGCGGAGCATGGAGGGGTGGATGCTGTCGAATTCCCTGTCCTCGTTGAGGAACTGGAAACGCTCCATGTCCACGGCATCATGACCCGCGTCGGCCTTGATCCTGAGGTCCGGCATCGGCGCGATGAAGCCCTTCTTGAGCTCCTCGAAGTCGCGGGCATCCGCGAATGGCAGGTCTTCAGCCGATTTCTTCAGCACCTCGATCGTGTACTTCGAGGGCGCTTTGCCCTTGGGATGGAAATGGGTGGCGAGAGGCTGCGCCGCCTCCTGCGCATGAGCCTGGCTCTCGTCGAAGAGCAGACCGCCAATTGCAAAGGCCGCGCCTGTCGCGGGGATCGAGGCCAGCACTTCCCTTCTTGTCGTCATCTCTCAAGCTCCAGCACAGGCTAACACGGGGGATCGCAACCGCAGCGGCGCGAGTTCCACATGTCTAGTGCCTCCGCGATGCCGGATTGCGACAAACGCAGCAATGCCGGTGGAGCGAAACGCCGCCCTGCGCTACCTCAGCCTTTCGAAGCCGCGGCCGAGATGACTGGCGCCGGGATCCTCCCCCGCCTTGCCATGCGCCAGATCGTCGATGATCGGGCAGTCGGGCCTTGTATCCCCATGGCAATGCGCTGCGAGATGCTTCAGCGCCTTGGCCATGTCCTCGATCTCCCGTCGCTTGGCCTCGAGCACCTTCACGTGCTCGAGCGCGATGCGCTTCACGTCCGCGCTGGCGCGGCTGCGGTCGTGCCAGAGCTGCATAAGTTCGCCGATCTGCTCCACCGTGAAGCCGAGATCGCGCGCCCGGCGCACGAAGCGCAGTGCATGGATATCGTTCTCGGAATAGACGCGGTAACCGGACATGGTGCGGGCCGGCGCGGCAATCAGCCCCGCCTGTTCATAATAGCGGATCATCTTCGCGGAAACGCCGGATGCCGTGGCGGCTTCACCGATGTTCATGTCCTCTTCTCCTTGTCATGTGGCCTGTGCCGCCGGAGCCGCAGCGCATTGCCGACGACGAAGACGCTCGACAGCGCCATCGCCCCGGCGGCGATCATCGGCGAAAGCAGCATGCCGTTCACCGGGTAGAGCACGCCCGCAGCCACCGGGATCAGCAGCACGTTGTAGGCGAAGGCCCAGAAAAGGTTTTCCTTGATGTTGCGGATCGTCGCCTGGGACAGGCCGATGGCGGTCGGGACACCCCTCAGGTCGCCCGACATCAGCACGACGTCGGCGCTTTCGATGGCGATGTCGGTGCCCGTGCCGATGGCGATGCCGACGTCGGCTTCGGCGAGTGCCGGCGCGTCGTTGATGCCGTCGCCCACGAAGGCGACATGGCGCCCGCCGGACTTGAGGCGGCGGATCGTCTCCACCTTGCCTTCCGGCAGGACTTCCGCCACCACCTCGTCAATGCCGAGGCGGCGCGCGATGGCCTCCGCCGTCCGGCGGTTGTCACCCGTGATCATCGCCACCTTGAGCCCCATGGCATGGAGCGCAGCGATCGCCGCTGGCGTCGAGGGCTTCACCGGGTCCGCCACGGCGAGGATGGCGGCAAGCCTTCCCTCGACCGCGGCATAGAGCGGTGTCTTGCCCTGATGGCCGAGCTGCTCCGCAGCCGCGGCGAAGACCGAGGGGTCGAGACCAAGCTTCACCATGTAGCGATCCGCCCCGACGGCCACCTCCCGGCCCCCGGCGAGTCCGCGGGCGCCGAAGCCCGGCACGGCCTCGAAGCCAGTGAGGCCGGGAAGCTCCAGGCCCCTCGACTTGGCGGCCGCCGCAATTGCCGTCGCGATCGGATGCTCGGAGGCGCCTTCAACCGTGGCAACCAGCGCCAGCGTCTCATCGGGGGCGAAGCCTTCCGCCACCTCGAAATCGGTGAGTTCGGGCTTGCCGGCCGTCAGCGTGCCGGTCTTGTCGAGCGCCACCACCGCGACGCCGCGCAGGCTCTGCAGCGCCTCGCCCTGCCGGAACAGCACGCCGAGCTCCGCCGCCCGGCCGGTGCCCACCATGATCGAGGTGGGGGTCGCAAGGCCCATGGCGCAGGGGCAGGCGATGATCAGCACGGCCACGGCATTGACGAGGCCGAAGGTGAGCGCCGGTTCCGGCCCGAAGACGAGCCAAACCAGGAAGGTCGCCAACGCTGCCGCCATGACGGCAGGAACGAACCAGGAGGTGATGCGGTCCACCAGCGCCTGGATCGGCAGCTTCGCACCCTGCGCCTGTTCCACCATGCGGATGATCTGCGCAAGCAGCGTATCGACCCCGACCTTGGTTGCGCGGTAAGTGAAGCTCCCGGTCTTGTTGATGGTGCCCCCCACCACCTCCGCTCCTTCGCCCTTGATGACCGGGATGGGCTCGCCCGTGATCATCGACTCGTCCACGTAGGAGGAGCCCTCGAGAACCACGCCGTCGACCGGCAGCCGGTCTCCCGGGCGCACCTGCACCACGTCGCCCGCCATCACCTCCTCGAGCGGCAGGTCCACGACCTCGCCGCCGCGGACGACACGCGCCGACTTGGCCTGGAGCCCGACGAGCTTTGTGATGGCCTCGCTGGTGCGGCCCTTGGCGCGCGCCTCGAGCAGCCGCCCGAGCAGGATCAAAGTGACGATCACCGCCGAGGCTTCATAGTAGACGTTGGCCGTGCCGTCGGGGAGCACCTGCGGAATGAAGGTGGCGACGACCGAATAACCCCAGGCAGCGGTGGAGCCCAGCACCACCAGCGAGTTCATTTCGGGCGAGAACCGCACCAGCGCCGGAATCCCCTTCTGGTAGAAGCGCAGCCCCGGCCCGAACTGAACGATGGTGGCGAGCACGAAATAGAAGAGGTGAAGCATGTGCCGGTCGACCGAATGCAGCCAGTGGCCGAAGCCGGGAATCACATGCGATCCCATCTCGATCAGGAAGAGCGGGAGGGTGAGTATGCCGGCAATGGCAAAGTCGCGCTTGAGCTTGCGGTATTCGGTTTCCTTTTGAGCCTGGCGCGCATCCGCCGAATCGGCGCTTGCCGTGAGGCGCCGCGGCTCGTAGCCCGCCTTGCGGACCGCCGCCTCGATGGCCGCAAGCGGCGTACCGGGCAGAAGTTTCAGGCTGGCCCGCTCCGTGGCGAGATTGACGGAGGCGGAGATGACGCCCGGCACCGCCGAGATCGCCTTTTCCACGCGGCGCACACAGGAAGCGCAGGTCATGCCCTCGACCCCGATTTCCGTCGTCTGGCTTGCCACCTCGTATCCGGCGGTACGGATGGCGGCGACCACGGCCTCCGGGCTCACGCTGTCCTCCATGCGCACGTCAGCGCGCTCGGTTGCGAGGTTGACGGATGCGCTCCGCACCCCGGGTACGCTGCTGATCGCCTTTTCGACCCTGCGGACGCAGGAGGCGCAGGTCATGCCTTCCACGGGAAAGCTCTGGAGCGGGAGTGTGGCTGTGTCTGTCATATCGAACCTCCTCGATGATGATCGAGGTGTGGGGCTTCCAACGATGGGAGGGTCAAGAGGTGATTTCAAGCTTTGTGTCGCCAGCGTGCGCCCCATGGAGGGCTGCACAACCCTCACGCAGCCTAACACTCAAAGATTGCACCTTGGGCCCGGCGGGCGCGGCCAGCGCAGCGCTTGCCCGGGAACAGCACCTAGGATCTCAACTTCTTCCGAGTACGGGGCTTGACCTTGCCACGCTGGCAAGCTCCATCTGAACCAGAAGGCAAACCGGCCAGAACCAGAACGGAGACTGAAGAATGATAACGCTTACCGTACCTGACATGACCTGTGGACACTGCGTGAGCACGCTCACAAAGGCCATCAAGTCGATCGACCCCACGGCCGATGTGAAAGCCGATCTCGCCTCGAAGACCCTGAGGATCGAGACGACGGCGCCGGCACCGAGGATTGCCAGGGCGCTCGACGAAGCCGGCTACTCCAGCAACCCGGCGTGAGGGATACCGTCGCTTTATGTTTCGCTGGGCGGGAAGTTCGGCTAGCTTCACCGGCAAGTGACCGGAGTTCCCGTGCAGCAAGACAATTACACCGGCCCGAATCATTCCGGGCCCGACCCATGGCCCAAGAAGCCAAGCCGCCTGTCGGATATCGTCCGGTCGATCGACACCAGTGAGGACACCACCATCGGCGCGCTCGTGGACTCGCTGGGTGAGCGGGCATTCGGCGCCCTCATGTTTATCTTTGCGGTGCCCAACATCATTCCCACGCCCCCTGGCACCTCCGCCATCCTCGGGCTGCCGCTCGTCATCCTGACCTGGCAGCTGATGATGGGCCGTCAATCGCTGTGGTTGCCGGAGACCATCCGCAAGCGCCGCATCTCGCGCGAGGTGCTGGGAAGCTTCGTTTCCAAGATGTTGCCCTTCATGGGCAAGATCGAGCGGGTGCTGAAGCCCCGTTTCGGACTGATCGTCGCGTCCGACCTTGCCGAGCGGCTGATCGGCCTCATCACCTTCGCCCTGGCGCTGGTGCTGTTCCTGCCCATCCCGTTCAACAACATGCTGCCCGCCGCCGCGATCAGCTGCGTTGCGCTGGGCCTTGCCGAACGTGACGGGATGGCGGTCTTCCTGGGCTATCTTCTGGGTGTGGCCTCGGTCGCTGTCCTGGCGCTGATCTCGTCCGCCCTCTATATCGGCGTCGTGGCCTTCTTCCGGGCGCTCTTCGGCTTCTGAGCCGGGCAAGCTTCCCCTTCCGAGGCAATCCTGCTATCCGGCCCCATCCTGCGAATTCGAAGGAACCAGCACTCGTGTCTTCTCCCGTCCTCACCGTGATGACAGCCGCCGTCCGCAAGGCGGCCCGCACGCTCCAGCGCGACTATGGCGAGATCGCCAATCTCCAGATCTCGCAGAAAGGGCCGGGCGACTACGTGACGGCGGCCGACAAACGCTGCGACAGGATACTGCGCGAGGAACTCGCGAAGGTGCGCCCCGGCTATGCCTTCCTCACGGAGGAGACGGGCAGCGTGCCGGGCACCGACCCGGACCACCGCTTCATCATCGACCCGATCGACGGCACCATGAACTTCATGCATTCGGTGCCGCTCTTCGCCATCACCGTGGCGCTCGAGAGGAAGGACGAGCTGGTGGCGGCGATCACCTACAACCCCATCACCGACGAGATGTACACCGCGGAAAAGGGCGGCGGCGCCTTCCTCAACAACAAGCGCCTGCGTGTCGCCCAGCGCCGCGACATTCACGAAACGCTGGTGAGCTATGAAATTCCGCATCGCGGCGGCAAGGACCTGCCCCTCTCGCGCGCCGAAATCTCCGTGCTGCAGGCTCGTGTGGTGGGCATCAGGGGCACGGGTTCGGCCGCCCTGTCGCTCGCCTATGTCGCCGCCGGCCGCTTCGACGCGATGGTCTGCCGCAACGTTAACTCCTGGGACGTCGCCGCCGGCATTCTCCTGGTCCGCGAAGCGGGCGGATTCTCTGCCGACCCCGATGGCGAGAAGAACCCGATGGAAACGGGCAACATCCTCGCCACCAACGCCGACCTCATGCCGCAGTTCAAGGACGCTCTGAGCAAGGCCCGCGCGGCCTGACGCGCCGGCACTGGCCCCGCCAGCAGGCTGCGGCTATGGTTCCGCCGCGAGAAGGGGAGATTCCATCCGTGACCGACCTTCAGTGGAAATCGGCGGCAAGGCTTGTGAAGGGCTATGCCAAGAAGAAATTTTCGCCCGTTGAGGTGGCCCGCGCCTGCTTCGCCCAGATGGAGCGCCACGAGAAGGCGCTCAACGCGATAGTGGAGATTAGGCCGGAGGAGGCACTCGCCGCCGCTGGCGCCAGTGAAAAGCGCTGGATGAAGGGCGAGCCGCAGGGGCCGGTCGACGGCGTACCCGCGCTCATCAAGGACCTTCTCCTGGTGCGCGGCTGGCCGACCTTGCGCGGCTCCCGCACCGTGAGCCCGGACCAGGCCTGGGACCAGGACGCGCCCAGCGTGGCGCGGCTCAGGGAATGCGGCGCAGTCTTCCTCGGCTCCACCACGACGCCGGAATTCGGCTGGAAAGGCGTGACGGACTCGCCGCTCACCGGCATCACCCGCAACCCGTGGGACGTGACCAGGACGCCCGGCGGCTCGTCCGGCGGTTCCGCCGCCGCGGCGGCGGCGGGCTATGCGCCGCTGACGCTCGGCACCGACGGCGGCGGCTCGATCCGCATTCCGGCGGGATTCACCGGCATTTTCGGCCACAAGCCGTCATTCGGCCGCGTGCCCGCCTATCCGCTCTCACCCTTCGGCACAGTCGCCCATGTGGGACCGATGACCCGCACCGTGGAAGACGCCTGCCTGATGATGAACGTGATCGCCCAGCCCGACTCGCGAGACTGGCACTCCCTGCCCTATGACGGCACGGACTATACCGCGAAGCTCGGCAAGGGCCTCAAGGGCCTGCGCATCGCCTTCAGCCCGACACTCGGCCATGTCGAGGTCGATCCCGAGATCGCCAGGCTGGTGAAGAAGGCGGTGAAGGTGCTCGAGGAACTGGGCGCCAAAGTCGATGAGAAGGATCCGCCCTTCGCCGACCCCGCTTCCTGCTTCCGTATCCTCTGGTGGTCGGGCGCCCGTGCCCTTCTCGGGCAGCTTCCGCCGGAGAAGAAGAAGCTGCTCGACCCCGCGCTCAGGGACGTGGTCGAGCAGGCGATGTCAATCGGGCTCGATGACTACCAGGAGGCGGTGAAGGAACGCGGCCTCCTTGGCAGCAGAATGCGCCAGTTCATGGAGGGCTACGACCTGCTGGTGACGCCCACTTTGCCCATTCCCGCTTTCGAAGCTGGAAAGTTGGCGCCCGTCGCTGCGGACGACAAGGGCAAGTGGGTGAACTGGACGCCGTTCAGCTATCCGTTCAATCTCACCCAACAACCGGCAGCAAGCGTGCCCTGCGGCTTCACCTCAGCCGGGCTTCCAGCGGGCCTGCACCTCGTTGGCCGCATGTTCGACGACCGGACCGTGCTGCACGCCGCCCATGCCTATGAGCAGGCAACGGACTGGCACAAGGCCCGGCCGCCGGGCTTCTGATCAGGCGGCGTTCTGGTGTTGCAGGCGGGAGATTTCGTCCTTGATCCTGAGTTTCTTGCGCTTGAGTTCGGCGATTTCGGCGTCGGTCGAAGCCGGGTGGATCATTGCCTCGGCGAGCTCGGCCTCGAGGGCCCGGTGCTTCGCCTGCAGTTCACCAAGATGCGCTTGAAGACTCATGCGATCCTCCACTGTTGGACTATGGATTGGGTTAATGATGCCATAGAGCTGGGGGCTTGTCGAACCCTTGCAAAGGGCATTAGTGAAGAATTGCGAAAACGTGATCGCTGTACCCAAAGGGCGGGTCGATGCCGAAGCTGGACGTCATTCAGGAAGTGCAGTTGCGAACCCAGCTGCAGAACCTCATCCACCAGCACCGCGACCTCGACACTGCCATTCTCTCCCTCGAGCAGGCGGGAACCGGCGACCAGCTGCAACTCAGGCGGCTCAAGAAGATGAAGCTGGACATCAAGGACAAGATCCAGCGCATCGAGACCATGCTGCTCCCGGACATCATCGCCTGACAGCCGAGAGGGACTGGACAACCGTGGCCACCACATCACCCCCCGTTGCCATCATCATGGGCAGTCAGTCGGACTGGGCGACCATGAAGCATGCTGCCATCACGCTCGATGCGCTCGGGATCGCCCATGACGACCGCATCGTCTCGGCGCACCGCACGCCGCAGCGCCTCTACGACTTCGCCTCCACGGCGCGCGAGAAGGGTTTCAGGGTAATCATCGCGGGTGCCGGGGGCGCCGCCCACCTCCCCGGCATGACCGCCTCGATGACCAGCCTCCCCGTCTTCGGCGTTCCGGTCGAGTCGAAGGCGCTTTCGGGCGAGGATTCGCTGCTCTCGATCGTCCAGATGCCGGCGGGAATTCCGGTGGGAACGCTGGCCATCGGCAAGGCCGGCGCGGTGAATGCCGCTCTCCTCGCCGCGAGCGTCCTCTCCCTCACCGATCCCGCCCTCGCCCGGCGTCTCGAGGCTTGGCGCGCCGCCCAGACTGCCGCCGTGGCCGAGCGCCCGAAAGACGAGACATGATGAAGGTCGCCGATCCACTTCCGCCCGGTTCCCGCGTCGGCATCCTGGGTGGCGGGCAGCTCGCCCGCATGCTTTCCCTCGCCGCGGCGAGGCTGGGCATCGACTGCCATATCTACGCGCCCGAGGCCCACAGCCCGGCTTTCGCGGTCTCTGCGGCCCGGACCATCGCCGCCTATGACGATTTCGCCGCGCTCGAAGGCTTCGCCCGAGCGGTAGACGTGGTGACTTATGAGTTCGAGAACGTGCCGGGCGACACCGCCGGCTTCCTCGACCGGTTCGTCCCTGTGGCCCCCGGCGTTGCCGCGTTGAAGACCGCCCAGGACCGTATCGCCGAGAAGACCTTCATCGACGGCCTCGGCATTCCCGTCGCGCCCTTTGCCGAGGTTTCCGATACGGCAACGCTGGAGCGGGCCCTCTCGCGCATCGGTACCCCGGCGGTGCTGAAGACCCGCCGCTTCGGTTATGACGGCAAGGGGCAGACGAAGATCCACCCCGGAGCGGACCCGGATGCCGCTTTCGCCGAGATCGGCCGTCAGCCCGCCATTCTCGAGGGTTTCGTTGCCTTCGAGAAGGAGATATCGGTCATCGCCGCACGGAGCTGGTCCGGGGAGGTGGCGGTCTATGACGTGCCGGAGAACCATCACGAGCACCACATCCTGAAAACCTCGACCGTGCCGGCCTCGATCCCCGCGGACGTTGCCGAGAAGGCGCGCGGCTTCGGCGGGCGCATCATCGCGGCACTGGACTACGTCGGAGTCATCGGAGTGGAGATGTTCGTCGCGGGTGGAGACGTGGTCGTGAACGAGATCGCCCCCCGCGTCCACAACTCCGGCCACTGGACCATGGACGCATGTCACGTCTCCCAGTTCGAGCAGCATATACGGGCGATCTGCGGCTGGCCGCTGGGCGCGCCCGACCGCCATTCCGACGTGGTGATGACCAATCTGCTGGGCGATGAAATCGGCCGCTGGTGCGAACTGGCGGCGGAACCAGCCGTCCACATCCATCTTTACGGCAAGGCGGAAGCCAGACGGGGCCGGAAAATGGGCCATTTCAATCGGCTGACCCCTCGACAGCCCTGAGAGACTGTGCTAACCCGCCCGCCACGTTGAAGGCCGAAGGGCCTAAAGCCTTAACCACACCTGTTCAGAGGTAGCACTTGCAAGTCGTAGTTCGTGACAACAACGTCGACCAGGCCTTGAAGGCCCTCAAGAAGAAGATGCAGCGCGAGGGCATTTTCCGCGAGATGAAGCTCCGCGGCCACTATGAGAAGCCGTCCGAGAAGAAGGCCCGCGAAAAGGCCGAGGCTGTGCGCCGCGCCCGCAAGCTGCAGCGCAAGAAGCTGCAGCGTGAAGGCCTGCTGCCGATGCCGAAGAAGGTCGAGGCTCCTGCGCGCGGTCCCCGCGCGTCCTGAGTTCTATGCAGAGAATGTCGACGAGGCCGCCTCCTCCGGGAGCGCGGCCTTTGTGTTTTTGGGCGAATTGCATCCGGGCAAACAATCCCCTTTCCAAATAAGGCAATTGCCGTAATTGCCTCAAACCGGCCACAACCTACCACAAACACGTAACACCTCCGTCCCAAGGTTGAACGGATGTTCCCCTAGATAAGCTCATCAGATGGACGGCGAATCGTGTCCCCGGCTTCCCGGTGCGGCGAGAGCAATCCGGACATCGCAAGGACTTTGGAGGGAGCGTCGATATGATCCGCTATGCATTCATCATGATGGCCGCGCTCGGCATGGCTGCAGCCGCGACCGCCGCCGTCGCTCCCGACACGGAGCTGAGAGCGCCCGCCGTTGCGCCAGCCTCCCATGAGACCATCGTCGAGAAGAACAGCCCCTTCCCGGTCATCGGTCCCATCACCGTCGAGGAATGCACGGAGGAGGATTGTTCCGATCTCGCCTCCTGAGGGAGGCTTGAAGTCCGGCGCCACGGTTACGATATGAGTTCAATCCCCAGGCAGTACTTCCCCCCCATCCCCTGCAAACACTGCCTGCACCTGAACCCCGGACCCCGTCCGGGGTTCTTTTTTGGCCACCGGCAGATCCCAGAACAGCGATCGAGACACTTGTAAGGATCGTTACAAAAAAAATTGGCCCTGTGATCTGCGTTACAGTCTTGCCACCGCCACCGTCCTAGAACCTACCCATGACGAGAGCAGCCGGGAACACCGGCTCGGACGGGAGAGACCCAGATGACGCGCTACACGATGTTCCTGCTGATTGCCCTTGGCACCGCCGCCAGTGCGGTCGCCGCCGTTGCGCCCCAGCAGCGCACCTCGATCGATGAGACCGACACCAATGTGACGGTGATCGAAAAGAACCAGGCATTTCCGCTGATGGGGCCGCTCACCGTCGAGGAATGCCTCGACAGTGAGTGCCTCGTGACGCGCGGCTGACGAACTTCCCCGGGCGGGCCCATCCCCTGCAAAGCGAACCGCCCCAACTCAGGCGGCCCCGGGAAAGATCCCGGGGCCTGCCCTTTCAAGCAAAGTTGAATCCAAACGCCGGATGAACGCCGCATTCAGCACCAGTTCGGAACACGCGGTGCAACCTTCTCCGATCACGGACGTTCTCTTGCACGGAGACATGACGATGAAGACCCTGACCACTTCGATGATCCTGAGCGTGCTGTTCCTCTCCGCCGGCGCATTTGCCGGTGCGACGCGCCATGCGCCGCACACGGTTGTCACGCCGCTGGCGATCGAGAACGTCACTGTCGTCGCGAAGAACCAGGTCTGGCCGCCTGCCGGCCAGATTTCGATGGAGCCGTGCAATGTTCGCCGCTGCATCGATGTCTGATACCAACCCGCCTCTGGCGTGTTTGCGCCAGGGCTCGCGTGGCGGAGGGGCCCGTTCCGTCCCCCTCTCGCGGCCCCTCCGCCGCACTCTCTGATAACTGGCTTGTTCGATGGAGTGATTGCGATGCGCCCTCTGCTCGCCGGCCTTCTGATTCTCAGCCTCGCTCCTTCCGCCGCCTCGGCGGCGCAGGTGAGGAATTTCTTTTCCCCCCAGTTCGAGGGCATTCGCGTCGATGCCTGCCTTGCAGACGGAATCTGCGGAAAGCCGGCGGCCGACGCCTTCTGCCGTGTCCAGGGCTATGACCGCGCCATGATTTTCCAGCGCGAGAGCTACGCCTCCACCCGGACGCTCGATTCCGGCAAAGTGTGCTCGCAGGGCTGCACGGCCTTCAAGCAGGTCAAGTGCTTCACCACCAAGAGTGACATGGCGGGGCTTTGAGGCCAGGGCCGATTGGGCTTGGAATCCCGCCTCCGATTGTGTAGGGAACCCAAAATTCGGGTTTCCCTCAAATGCCAAAGCGCACCGACATCAAATCCATCCTCATCATCGGGGCTGGACCGATCATCATCGGCCAGGCCTGCGAGTTCGACTATTCCGGTACCCAGGCCTGCAAGGCGCTGAAGGCCGAGGGCTACCGCATCATCCTGGTGAACTCCAATCCGGCCACCATCATGACGGACCCGGACCTGGCGGATGCCACTTACATCGAGCCGATCACGCCGGAAGTCGTGGCGCGTATCATCGAGAAAGAGCGTCCTGACGCGCTGCTCCCCACCATGGGGGGCCAAACCGCCCTCAATACCGCCCTGTCGCTCAACCGGATGGGGGTTCTCGAGAAATTCGGCGTCGAGCTGATCGGTGCCAAGGCGGATGCGATCGACAAGGCGGAAGATCGCGAACTGTTCCGAGAGGCGATGAAGAAAATCGGCCTCGACACGCCGAAATCCATGCTGGCCAACGCCTCCGCCGCCAAGGATGCCGACAAGGAGTTCTATGCGGCCGAATCGGCCCGGCTCCGGGCCGAGGGCGGCGATCTCGAGGCGTTCGAGCGGAAATGGGCGGCGGAAGAGCCTGAGCGGTTGCGCAAGTACCGCAACCGCGCCATGGTGGAGGCCTTCGAGGCCATGCTGGAAGTGGGGCTCCCCTGCATCATCCGACCGTCGTTCACGCTGGGCGGCACCGGCGGCGGCATCGCCTACAACCGCGAGGAATTCTTCGACATCGTGGAAAAGGGCCTCGACGCCTCCCCCACCGCCGAGGTGCTGATCGAGGAATCCGTGCTGGGCTGGAAGGAGTACGAGATGGAGGTTGTCCGCGACAAGGCGGACAACTGCATCATCGTCTGCTCGATCGAGAACGTCGATCCGATGGGCGTGCACACGGGGGATTCGATCACCGTTGCCCCGGCGCTCACGCTGACGGACAAGGAATACCAGATCATGCGCAACGCCTCGATCGCGGTGCTGCGCGAGATCGGCATCGAGACGGGCGGTTCCAACGTTCAATTCGGCGTGAACCCGGCGGACGGTCGGCTTGTCGTCATCGAGATGAACCCGCGCGTCTCGCGCTCCTCCGCGCTTGCCTCCAAGGCCACCGGCTTCCCGATCGCCAAGGTCGCCGCGAGGCTGGCGGTCGGCTACACGCTGGACGAGCTCGCCAACGACATCACCGGCGGCGCCACGCCCGCCGCCTTCGAGCCGACCATCGACTACGTCGTCACCAAGATCCCGCGCTTCGCCTTCGAGAAATTCCCCGGCGCCTCCCCCACCCTCACCACGGCCATGAAGTCGGTGGGCGAGGTGATGGCCATCGGCCGCTCCTTCCAAGAATCGATGCAGAAGGCGCTGCGCGGCCTCGAGACGGGGCTCACGGGCTTCAACGAGGTCGCGATCGAGGGTGCCGGCGAAGGCGACGACAAGAACGCCATTCGGGCAGCACTTGGCACACCCACGCCGGACCGCATCCTGAAGATCGCCCAGGCCTTCCGCATGGGGGCGGGCGTCGATCAGGTCTTCGCCTCCTGCAAGTACGAGCCCTGGTTCCTCCGCCAGATCGAGGAAATCGTCCAGACGGAGGAGAAGGTCAGGGAACGCGGCCTGCCGAAGGATGCCGCCAACCTGAGGCGGCTCAAGGCCATGGGCTTCTCTGACAAACGTCTCGGCGAGCTCGTCGGCCTCTCCGAGGAGAAGGTGCGCGCCCACCGCCACAAGCTCCAGGTACGCCCGGTCTTCAAGCGCATCGACACCTGCGCGGCGGAGTTCGCCTCCCCGACCGCCTACATGTATTCGACCTACGACGCCGAGGACGAGGCGCGGCCCTCGGACCGGCAGAAGGTGATCATTCTGGGCGGCGGGCCGAACCGCATCGGCCAGGGAATCGAGTTCGACTATTGCTGCTGCCACGCCTGCTTCGCACTGCACGACGCCGGCTACGAGTCGATCATGGTCAACTGCAATCCCGAGACCGTCTCGACCGACTACGACACCTCGGACCGGCTCTATTTCGAACCGCTCACCGCCGAGGACGTGCTGGAGATCATCAACACGGAGCAGAAGAACGGTAAGCTAAAGGGCGTCATCGTTCAGTTCGGCGGCCAGACGCCGCTGAAGCTGGCGGGCGCGCTGGAAAAGGCGGGCGTGCCGATCCTCGGCACCACGCCCGATGCCATCGACCTCGCGGAGGACCGCGACCGCTTCTCAAAGCTCCTCAGGAAGCTGAAGCTGCGCCAGCCGGAAAACGGCATCGCCTATTCCGGCGCGGAAGCCAGGAAGATCGCGAGGAAGATCGGCTTTCCGGTCGTCATCCGCCCCTCCTACGTGCTGGGCGGCCGCGCCATGGAAATCGTCAAGGACGATGCGCAGCTCGACCGCTACATCGCGGAGGCCGTGGTCGTGTCGGGCGACTCGCCGGTGCTCATCGACAGCTATCTCTCCAACGCCATCGAGGTGGACGTCGACGCGATTTCGGACGGCAAGGACGTGTTCATCGCCGGCGTGATGGAGCACATCGAGGAAGCCGGCATCCACTCGGGCGACTCTGCCTGCTCGCTGCCGCCCTACTCGCTCAAGTCCACCGTGATCGAGGAGTTGGAGCGCCAGGCGAAGGTGATGGCGCTGGCCCTCAACGTCGTCGGCCTCATGAACGTGCAGTTCGCCATCAAGGACGACGAGGTCTACGTCCTCGAGGTGAACCCGCGCGCCTCGCGCACCGTGCCCTTCGTGGCCAAGGTGATCGGCACGCCGGTGGCCAAGATCGCCGCCCGGGTGATGGCCGGAGAAACCCTTGAAAGCTTCAGGCTGAAACCGAAGAAACTCTCGCATGTTGCTGTAAAAGAAGCGGTTTTCCCTTTCAATCGCTTCCCTGGCGTGGACGTGCTGCTGGGCCCGGAGATGCGTTCGACCGGCGAGGTCATGGGCCTCGACCAGAGCTACGACATGGCATTCGCCAAGAGCCAGATCGGCGCGGGGATGCGCATGCCCCAGGCCGGCACCGTCTTCATTTCGGTCAAGGATGCCGACAAGGCGAAGATCCTGCCGGCCATGAAGAAGTTCGTCGAGATGGGCTTCCGGCTCGTCGCCACCGGCGGCACCCAGCGCTATTTCGAGGAAAAGGGCATTCCCTCCACCAAGATCAACAAGGTGCTGGAGGGCCGCCCGCACGTCGTGGACGCGATCAAGAACGGCGAGATTCAGCTCGTCCTCAACACAACCGAGACACGAGCCTCACAGTCCGATTCGAAGCCTATCCGCCAGACCGCACTGATGCAGAAGGTGCCCTACTACACCACGCTGCCGGGAATCCTCGCCGTCACCAAGGCCATAGCCGCCCAGCGGGAAGGCCGCCTCGACGTGAAGCCGCTGCAGGAATACTTCTGAAGGACCGACAGGAGGGCGAGGCAACCGTCCACCCTTGGGGAACGCTGTTGGGGCAGCAATCACAATCTTTAGGTTTAGGCGCGGGCCCGGATTGACGCCGAACCGCCCCCTCCCCTTGAAATCTCGGCCGAGATAGGCCATCTTCTCGGCTCGCCCGGCGTGATACGGATCCTCCGTATCGCCGGGTGTCGTTTTTCCAAGACACGGATATCGCACTTGTCCCTCCGGCTGGAAGCGGCCGAGGGACCAAGAAACTGGACAAGACTGGACGAGACCGATGGACAAAGTGCCAATGACCGCCGAAGGCCACGCCGCCATGATGGATGAGGTGAAGCACCTCAAGACGGTGGAGCGCCCGCGCATCATCAAGGCCATCGAGGAAGCCCGCTCGCACGGCGACCTTTCGGAGAACGCCGAGTATCATGCCGCCAAGGAGCAGCAGGGCTGGACGGAAGCCCGCGTGGCCGAACTCGAGGACAAGCTTTCGCGCGCCGAGATCATCGATATTTCCAAGTTGTCGGGTGACGTGGTGAAGTTCGGCGCAAAGGTGACGCTGATCGACGAGGAGACCGACGAGAAGACCTCCTACCAGATCGTCGGCGAATTCGAGGCCGACGTGAAGAAGGGCAAGATTTCCGTGTCTTCGCCCATCGCCCGGGCAATAATCGGGAAGAAGAAGGGCGATTCCGTCGAAGTCAGCACGCCGGGTGGCGGCAAGTCCTACGAGATCGCCAAGGTCGCGTGGCGTTAGCCGCAGAAATCAACCTTGAAGGGAAAAGCCGGCGCATTTCGCGCCGGCTTTGTTCATTTCAGGACATCGTTTACATGATATTGTAAGCGAATTATCAGTTGGCCGCCGCCATCTTCGGAGAGCGGGCGGCTTCGCAAATCAGCGGGATGAAATCAGGGATGATGAATATCGATCTTCGTGCGTTCGGCAAAACGGCATCGGCCGTTCTCCTCGGAATGGCACTGGCGGCAGCGCCGGCGCTGGCGGAAAAAGGCGGAAACGGCAAGGGCGGCAACGGCGGGACCGGCGGCGGGGGCGGGGGCGGAAGCTCGAACAGCCAGTCGTCCAATGGCGGCGGCGCGAAGAGCCAGTCGGCCAAGTCGGCCAAGGCGACAAAGACGACAAAGGCTACCAAATCTGAAGACGGCTCCGGCGATGCCTCGGCCAGCAGCTTCGGCAACATCAACGGTTTCCTCCATGCCTCGCCCAATGCACTGGCCAATGCCTCCGCGAACTCGCTGATCGGCCGCGTCACCATGGTCTATGGGGCGCAACTTCGGAGCTATCTCAACGGAACGCCGGACGATACGGAGCCCACACTCGAGGACTTGCAAAACACCCTGGACGAGATCGCCAACAAGGACGTGACGCCCGAGATGATCGCGGCGATCAACCAGAAGCTCGTGGAAAACGACCCCGAACTGGCAGGCTACCTGGAAACCTCGGGCAAGACGCTGGAAGACTTGAACATCGAAGTGGAGACCGGCACTCCGCTGGCCCCGGAACTGACGACCGGCGAGGACACCACCGGCGAGCAGGAAGGCGAGACCGAGGGCACGCTCTAGGTCGGACGGCACGCGAGGGGGCATGCCGCAAGGTGCGGCGTGCCTCTATCGGGTGTGAGAGGCGATCGCCTTTTCCACCGCCGTCCTGATCTTCGGTCCCATGGGCTTGGTCTGCGTCGAGAACCAGTCGATGAAGCGGCCGTCCGGACCGATCAGGTACTTGTGGAAGTTCCACTTCGGCCTGCCCAGCAGCCCCGCCTGCTCGCCAGCCCACTTGTAGAAGGGATGGGCAGCCTCTCCCTTTACCACCGTCTTGTCCGCCAGCGGGAAGGTGACGCCATAGTTCAGCTTGCAGAAGCTGGCGATCTCTTCGGCCGAGCCCGGCTCCTGGCCGCCGAAATCGTTGGAGGGCACCCCCACCACCACGAGGCCCTTGTCCTTGTAGGCAAGCCAGAGTTTCTCCAGGTCTTCATATTGCGGCGTGTAACCGCATTCGGATGCGGTGTTCACGACCAGAAGGGTGGAGCCCCTGAATTGCGAGAGCGGCATCGCCTTGCCGTCGATGCCGGTCAGGGTGAAGTCATGCGCTGTTGTTTCGGCCATGGCGGGGCTGTTTGCCATCAGTGACAGGAAAAGAACGAGGACCAGCTTTCGCATGGTCCTCTAACGCACGCAACGCCTTGGCGGATCTCGGTTCAGCGCAGATTGACCTGCGCCACGTGGTTCTTGGCGTCGTCCTTCGGGTCATGGCCGAACAGCATCTTGAGCCCCGCAAAAAGCCCGCTTTCGTTCTCCCAGATCTCCGCGCGGTCGGCATCGAAGCGGATCAGCGCCAGTTCCGGGTCATCCTTGCCGCCCTCATACCAGGCGGCCACGAAGGGGTTCCACAGCTCGTCGATGGTATCGGGATCGTTGTCGAGCGACAGCCGCCCGTGCACGCTGGCGAAGAGATCGTGATCCTTGGAGGCAAAGGTGCCGATGGCCCGGCTGTCGGCGCGAAGATTCTGCACCAGGGTGTTGTCACGGGCGGTAAAGAAGAAGATGGGGCCTTCCGAGCCGCGGAGCTGCGCCGTCATCGGCCGCGTGTGGCTCTCCTCGACGCCGACGAGCCCGAGCATCATGACCATGTCGGACTTGAGCGCCATCCAGAATTTCTTTTCGAGTTCGTGCGACTTGCTGGCCATCGCGCGGCCCTCCTCATCGGGTTCCATTGTTTCCGCGAGGGGGAACGCGAACGGCCGTGCTCAGTTCCGCTTGAGCAAGTGCCGCGCGGCGAACAGGGCAAGCCCGGCGACCAGCCCCCAGAAGGCCGAACCCACCCCCGCTATGGTGAGCCCGCTCGCGGTGACCAGGAACGTGACCAGCGCGCTCTCGATGTCGCGCGGCTCCTTCATCATGGCGGTGATGCCGCCCATGAGCGGCGAGAACAGCGCCAGCCCGGCGATCGCCGTGATCAAGTCCTTGGGCATTGCGCCCAGCACGGCGACGAAGCTGGCGGCCATGAGGCCAATCACCCCGTAGAACACCAGATAGGGCCAAGCGACCAGCCAGCGCTTCCCCGGGTCCGGGTGACAGTCGGGACCGGTGACGATTGAGGCGGTGATCGCCGCCATGTTGATCGCATGGCTGCCAAAGGGCGCCAGCGCCACCGATGTCGCGCCGGTGACGAGCAGTGCCGGCTGCACGGGCGGCTGGTAGCCGCTCGCCCTCAGCACCGCGAAGCCGGGAAGATTCTGAGACGCCATGGTGACGAGGAACAGCGGCACCCCGATCGAGAGGATCGTCTCGAGATCGAATGCGGGCGTGGTCCATTCGAGCGTAGTGACGCCGAAATCGCAGCACGTCCCTGCGAAGCCGCCGCCGAGGCCGGCGATGGCCACTCCCGCCACCACCACCACAGGCACCGCATAGAGGGGGTAGGAAAGCCTCAGCCCGAAGAACACGATGACGAGCGGCAGCACGGCCCAGGGCATGGCCATGGCGGCACCCGGAACTCCCAGAGTGTAGCGGAGCAGAACGCCCGCCAGCATGGCTGCGGCGACGGGCGCCGGAATTTTCTCGATTGCCCTTTCGAGCGGCTTGATGAGACCCGCCACCACCATGAGGACTCCTGCCACCACGAAGGCACCAAGCGCGTTCTCGTAGGAAATGCCGGCGCCGGAGGTGGCGATCAGCACGGCGCCGGGGGTCGACCAGGCGGTGATCAGCGGCATGCGATAGCGCCAGGACAGGACGAAGGATGACACCGCCATCCCGAAGCACAACGCAGCCGCCCAGGAGGCCTGTTGGCCTGGTGTTGCCCCCACGTTCCGCGCCGCTTCCATGATGACGAGGATGGTCGAGGCGAAGCCAACCACGACGGCGGTGAAGGTCGACGAAACGAGGCTGAACCAGCCCGACCGGGAGGAGGACAGCGATGCGTCGGTCAAGGACGGGCTCCGGCTGGCAGTGTTGATCGCCAGCGATGTAGCAAAGCCCTCCGGCGGGCGCGATAGACTTCTCGCCTGCTACCTCATGCGTAGGGCGCGCCACAACCAAAGAGGGCATGCCTTCGGAGCCTCTCGCGGAGGACCTTTGTGCACAAGGACTTGTGGTGGGCTTGTAGTTGGGCCCAATTGAGCTATGTTATTTTCTCATAGCAACTGGAGTCAGACATGTCCGCCCGCCACGCCCGGGTCCTGATCCTCGGATCGGGGCCTGCCGGTTACACCGCTGCGATCTATGCCGCCCGCGCAATGCTGAAGCCTGTTCTGGTGGAAGGCATACAGCCCGGCGGGCAGCTCACCATCACCACTGACGTCGAGAACTATCCCGGCTTCGCCGACGTGATCCAGGGTCCCTGGCTCATGGAACAAATGAAGGCGCAGGCGGAGCATGTCGGCACCGATATCGTTTCCGACACCATCACCGAGGTGAAGCTCAAGTCACGCCCGATCTGGCTCAAGGGCGACTCAGGCCAAGAATACACCTGCGATGCCCTCATCATCTGCACCGGCGCGCAAGCGAAGTGGCTGGAGCTTCCCTCCGAGCAGGCCTTCCGGGGCTTCGGCGTTTCGGCCTGCGCCACCTGCGACGGCTTCTTCTATCGCAACAAGCGCGTTCTCGTCGTCGGTGGCGGCAACACCGCGGTCGAGGAAGCGCTCTTCCTCACCAATTTCGCCAGCGAAGTGATCGTCGCGCATCGCCGCAACGAGTTCAAGGCGGAGCGCATCCTGCAGAACCGCCTCTTCGCGCATCCCAAGATCAAGGTCATGTGGGACACGACTCTCGCTGATGTCCTGGGAACGGAGAATCCGAAGAGCGTCACCCACGCGCGCCTGAAGAACGTGAAAACGGGCGAGACCCAGGACATGGCGGTCGACGGCATCTTCATCGCCATCGGCCACAAGCCCGCGACCGAGCTGTTCGAGGGCCAGCTCCCCTTCAAGCAGGGCGGCTACCTCATCACCGAGCCGCGGTCCACCGCCACGGCAATCCCTGGCGTCTACGCGGCGGGCGACGTGACCGACGACGTCTACCGCCAGGCGGTCACCGCCGCCGGCATGGGCTGCATGGCGGCACTCGAGGCCGAACGCTGGCTCCACACGCAGTCGGAGGTGCGCCATGCCGCTGAGTAGTGTCATGGACTGGGACAAGCTCCGGATCTTCCACGCGGTGGCGGATGCCGGGAGCTTTACCCATGCCGGCCATGAGCTCGGCCTCTCGCAGTCGGCGGTGAGCCGGCAGATCAGCGCGCTCGAGGATGCGCTGAACGTGCCGCTCTTCCACCGCCACGCCCGCGGCCTCATCCTCACCGAGCAGGGCGAGATGCTCTATCGCACGGCGCACGAGGTGTTCACCAAGCTCACCGCCGCGCAGACGCGCCTGATGGACTCGAAGGAGAAGCCGAGCGGAGAGCTCCGCATCACCACGACCGTTGGCCTCGGCAGCGTCTGGCTCACGCCGCGGCTGCGCGAATTCTCCGAAATCTACCCCGAGATCAACGTCACGCTGCTGCTCGACGACCGCGAACTCGATCTCTCGATGCGCGAGGCGGACGTGGCGATCAGGCTGCGGCGGCCGACCCAGCCGGACCTCATCCAGCGCAAGCTGTTCACCGTGCATCATCATCTCTATGCCTCGGCCGATTACCTCAAGAAGAACGGCATCCCCAAATCACTCGAGGAACTCGACAAGCACAAGATCCTCACCTTCGGCCAGGCGCCCAACTACCTGACGCCGGTGAACTGGCTCGAGCATGTCGGCCGCCCCGAGGGTGATCCCAGGCCCGTGGCGCTACGCGTCAACAACGCCTATGGCCTGCGCCGCGCCGTTCAGGCAGGCATGGGCATCGCCTCGCTCGCCGACTACATCGTGCCGGAGGATTCAGGCCTGGTGCAGATCGACGTTCCTGTCGAGACGCCGGAGTTCGACACCTACTTCGTCTATCCCGAAGAGCTGAAGGACACCAAGCGCGTCACGGTGTTCCGCGATTTCCTGGTGGCCAAGGCCAAGGAGTGGAGCTTCTGAGGGGGTGATCCCCTCCTCCTCCACACAGGAACCTTCTGTTCCGGCATGCCGTTCCCCGTTCGACTGACAGAACGGAGGAGAAGTCATGGCTGGCCGCAAGACGCATGAGCAGCAGATCCGCACCTTCGAGCGCAAGGGCGATTATCCGGACGGACGAAGGGAAGAGGAGGCAGCATCCGACATTCCCGCCCGCAGCACGGCCGGTTCGCCCAGCCATCCTGACGAGCGCCAGAGCGAGTTTCCGGTGAGCCGCCGCGGCATGAACCAGGAGAGCACCCACAACAAGCACAATGACGGCGGCCAGCAGGGCCACAAGCCGCAGCGCCACACCGATGCCGAGGAAGCCGACTGACATCAACACTTTGAAGGAGCACATGACATGCCGGGCGGAGACAAGAAGCATTTTGGCCGCGGAACCCAGGGCAAGGGCGACGGCAGCGGCGCCATGACGGAAATCCCGCGGGAGAAGCTTGGTGAGAACATGGTTCTCTCCAACCGGGACAAGAAGCAGCATTCGAAGCAGCGCGGCCTCGATGGCAAGCAGGTTCAGTCGGAACAGCTGCAGGACCATGCGGGAAACCACGCGGAGGACGACCGCATCTGAGGCGATCCTGCGCCGATCATGCCCCTGCGGCATGGCTCCCATGAAGGAGCCGAGCTTGCCCGGGGCCGCAAGCGGGATCATCCTCGACCTACCGCGTTTCCGGCGCGGAATTCGCCGCCGTTGCTCCCTCCCCTTGCAACCGCGGCCTATGGGTTCGCGTCCCCTTTTCCCTGATGGGGTGCGGCGCGGGCCAATCTCTCGGCGACGAGGGAAAACGGGCAACTCAAGGCCGGTCCATTCGACCGGCCTTTTTCTTCACATGAACAGCCGTTCCTTCTCCAGTCCGGCGTAAAGCGAAGCCACCTGCTCGCCATAGCCGTTGTAAATGACCGTCGGTATGCGTTCGCCGGTGCCCAGCACCTGCTCCGTCTCCTGGCTCCAGCGGGGATGCGGCACCTCCGGATTCACATTCGCCCAGAAACCGTATTCGCTGGGCCCCAGCGTCTCCCAGAAGCTCACCGGCCTTTCCTTGGTGAAGCTCACCCGCACGATGCCCTTGATCGACTTGAAGCCGTATTTCCACGGCAGATGCAGGCGGAGCGGCGCGCCCATGCTGTTGGGCAGCGGCTTGCCATAGGCACCCGTCACCATCAGCGGCAGCTCGTTCATCGCCTCCGCCATGGTGATGCCTTCGACGTAAGGCCAGGGATAGCTGGTGAAGAAGCCCTCCTGCTGGCCCGTCGCCACCTCCGGTCTGTTGAAGGTCTCGAAGCGGATGAACTTCGCGTCGCTCCTGGGCTTCGCAAGGTCGACCAGCGCCTTCGCCGGAAAGCCCGTCCACGGAACCACCATCGACCATGCCTCGACGCAGCGGTGGCGGTAGGTCCTCTCCTCCAGCGTTACCTTCTTCAGGAGCTCGTCGATGCCGATGGTGAACGGCTTATCGATCTCGCCGTCGAACACCACCTCCCAGGGGCGGACCGGCAGCTTCTCCGCCGCTGCGGCAATCCGCTTCGAGGAGCCGAACTCATAGTAGTTGTTGAAGGTGGTGGTGTATTCCGCTTCCGTCACCGGCCGCCCGGCATCGGCGAAGGCCGGATTGGATGTGGCAGGATAGAGCCCGGCCGAAGGGTCTTCCGCAGCCCACGCGGGCCTCGCCGCGGCGAGTGCGAGTGCCCCCGCCGCGGCCCCGATGAAGCTGCGGCGGTTGAGGAACACCTGTTCCGGCGTCACGCGCGAGGCCGGAACGTCCCAGATTTGTCT
>NZ_JBKBKI010000035.1:0-38022 GCF_046294715.1 Aestuariivirga sp.
GCCTCCGACACATCGGCGTAGCTCGTCGCCAGCGGGAAATGCGGCACCTGCAGCTTGCCGAGCCCGTCCTCCGTCATGATGAAGACGGGCGAGTCGGCCTTCGCGGCGAAGGTGGATTTGCCGACGCCGGCCACGCCGTGCATCAGGATGCGCGGCGGCTGGAGCGCGGTGCTCTTGCGGAGAGAGGCAAGGGAGATTGCCATCAGACTGGTCCTTTTTCGGAGTGGGTGAAGGGGGTGGGTTCAACGTTGGCGATCTCAACGTTGAGCTTGCGCACGGCCGGGAGGGTCGGGGACGTCATGCGTCCTCTCCGGTCGTCAGTTCGAAGGTCTCCTTGCCCGTGCGAACAGTCCGGGCGCGATCGAACGCGTTGCGGATGGGGGAGGGCCAAGCCGTGTACTTGCGCTCCGAGACGCGAAAGCTCACCTCGACGTAATCACGGGGATCGTCGCCTGAGGACTTGATGCGCTCCACCAGTTCGGCGAGTTCTCGCTGGTCCCAGTCCACTTTTTTCGGGAGGTCTGCGACCACTGTGACGCCGTTGTCCTCGAAGCGGACTGTGCCCGCATCCTTTCGGACCTGGGAACGCACCTGGCGGGCCCATTCCTTATAACGAAGCCCGAGAGCTGCCTCGAGCCAGGCGACAACTGCCTTGGCTTTGCGCAGGTCAGCGTCAGCTTCGCGCTGGAGTCGGAGCAGTTCCGCCGCCGGCAGGTTGGCGACCTGCTGCACGGTGAATTTCGGGAGGTCGGCCACGGAAGCCACAGCATTCTGCTGGACGGGCAGCGCCGCGCCGGTAGACCTGGTCATCAGAGCAGAGGGGATCATCAGGCAATTCCTTCCTGTGCGGCGCGGAGCACTTGTCCGGCCGTTGAAGTTGATCAACGAATGGATGGTCGGAGAGGCTAGGCGCGCTGCATCAGGCCGGCGGGCCGGTAGCGTTCACCGTTGCGGCGGGCTCATTGGCCAATCCCCTCTTCTCCTTCCCGCCTTTTGCGGCGAGCAACTGGACGATGCGGTAGACCGGCTTCAGCTTCGGCGCTTCGGCCTTGCGGACGGCGATGTAATCCCAGCATCCGTAGGTGACGCGGCGCTGCACAAGGTGCACCCAGTTCTCCTCGCCCAGCATCCAGGCGGCAGTGCCAAGCTCAGCGATCTTGCGCCGGATCGCGTCCGAGTAGCCATCGTTGTGCGGCAGCCGGTCACGACTGAGATGGCCCGTGTAGTAGACGATCCGGTCACCGGGCTTGGCGTCAGCCACCCAGACGCAGAGGTCGACATCATTCATGACGCCCTTCAACGTCAGGGAACGGCTTTCAAGGAAGTGGGGCACATTGCTGGCAATATTGAGCATGGCGGATCTCACTTGCCCTGCGCTGCGGCAGCGCGGTTGCCGAAGCTCTTCATAGGTATGCCAGGTTCAGGAGCGCCGCGCGTAATGCCGGGGGTATACTGCCGGATCTGGCGGATTTCGAAAGCCTCGATGTCCTCGAGGCGATACACGACACGTCCGCCGAGCTTGATGAACTGCGGTCCCTCGCCGGTGAAGCGCCAGCGTTCGAGCGTCCTCGGCGACATGCGCCAGCGATTGGCGAGGTCGGTTTGGGAAAGGTGGGTCGTCGTCATCGCGTTCTCCTTGGCTTCACGTCCGAAGCATGGGGCGATGATGGCAGCTCGCATCGGTGCTGTCGGCGGGATGGGCGGCGGATCGGCGGCGGCTCAGCGGCGGATCGCCGGCGGATGGGCGGCGGATGTATTTACGCAATATTGCGCTAGAGTTTCACGTCAGCTTGCAGAGCGCGCTGATCTCCATGTGGAACCCGAGCACGATGAAGCGATCGGCAGGCCGCTCAGCCTGCCGATTCGCAACGTCGCAACAACGAATTTCAGAGATGCAGTGCTCCGGTCATCCGTCCGCGAGCCGATACCCCCCGCGTCCATCGGAAAGCAGAAGCTTCTGCCAGGCCGGATGGCGACGGAAGAGATTGGCGAGCTTTGCTGCGGAGTCCCCGGACCCAACGCGGCGCAGGATGGCTTTCCCAGAGACCCATGGACTGCCCGACTTCCATGCCTCGTGGAGATAGCGGATGACCCTGGCCTGCAGTTCGCCGAACATGAAGAGCTCACCCCTGAACCACACTTCGCGATAATCGGAAGAGTGTGTAATGTTCTCCACCACACATTCCGGCCGGACATCATCAGCATTGGCACAGCACGCGGCATGGCTGTGACGTCCGGAACGATCCAGACACGCCTCGATCTTGGCGGAAAGGTCTTGCCCGAACTGCCCGAGTGGCTTTCTCACGAAGTCGTTTGCACCCGCCTGGAATGCGCGCACGATGTCCTCGTGCTCCTTGGCATGGCCGCTCACAACGATGACGGGCAAAAGGTGCATGTCGTTGTCACCGCGGCGCGGATGTTTCTGGCGCAACTCCCTCAGGAATGTCATGCCAGCTTCGACGCGCGGACGGATCGAAAACTTCTCGGCCTTGATCTGCAGATCGAGGAGAATGAAGCAGAACTCACCTCCATCGAGCAGGCGTCGGCCATCGGCGAGATTATCAATTGCGACATGGTCGTACCCCATCGATCCCAGGAGATCGCCAATCTCAGCGGCCATGTCCCGCTCGTCTTCCACGATGAGGGCTCTGTGATTACTCATGACGCTTCCATCTCCAGACGCTCGATGGGCAAGAGAACCGTGACGGTAGTGCCCTCGCCCGGACTGCTCTCGAGGGCGAGGATTCCGCTGTGGTCCTGCTCGATGACTTTCCGGGAGATGGGAAGACCGAAGCCCATGCCACTAACCTTGCCGGAGCTGAACAGGTCGACGCAGTCGCGCACGGCGTCACGGCTCATCCCGCAGCCATTATCGGTGATCAGCACCCTCGCGAAGTCTTCCGACTGGCGCTCGATGCTCACGGCAATGCGCCCCTGCCGGTCGGAAGCCTCGCAGGCCTCCATGGCATTGGTGATTATGTTGATGAAGGCCTGCAGCAGCCGCGAGCGATGACCCGAGATGAACAGGCTCTCTGGCAGCAGCAAGCTGAACATCAGAGTCGGCTGCGGTACCGCAGCGCCTTGCTGCGCGAGCGAAACGGCCTCCTTCAGGATCGAGGACAGACACTCCCGGGTCGTCTCGGCGGGCTTGCCGTCGGTGAACTCCCGCAGATTCTCGAGGACCTCGGTGATCAGGCCGACATGATGATGGCCGCGCCGGATGCGGTCCGCCGCGTGCTCCAGTCCCGGCTTGCCGGACAGATCCCGTTCCAGGTTGACGAGGCAAGTATCGAGCGGGGACAGGATCCGGATGATCTCGTGATAGACTTCCTTGACGAAACGGTGATGAAGCTTGCTGGCGGCGGCCACCACGCTCCTCCTCGCCTTCACGCCATAGCGGTTCTCGATCTCGTCCAGCAGGGCGGCGTCGGCATCGAAGGGATCCTGCGCCCTGACCTCAGCGCGCGACAGTTCGCTGCGCCGGACCAGCGTCTTTCGGGCGATGTCACGGACCCAGAGATTGTCGTCGTCGATCAGATTGGCGATGATGCCGTGAAACAGGTCGTGACGGAGGTACAGCGCTGCGTGGGCGACCGCCTTGCGGACCTGCCAGTTCTCGTGGCGCGACAGGCGCAGGAACAGCTGTGCAAGTTCAGGGATGCGTGAGGACGACACGGAGGACAGGCGAAGGCCTTCCCCGGTGCGCTCGACCAGTTCTCGGATGTCTTGCCAATCCCCGCCTTCGACGGCGGCGGGCAGAAGCGCCAGGCTATCCATGCCCGAACCTCAGTGACCATAGCGCTGCATGCGAAGCACGAAGGCTTCCTTGCCACCCTCGAGGAGATGCTCGACCTGATCCTTCACATCATCGACGCGGCCAGTATGCGTCACGCGGCCCCTGCGCCCGTCAGAGGAGAAGACGAACACTCTGTCGGCTTCGCCCAGCACCGGGATGTTCGGATTGTGCGTGGCGAAGATCAGCTGCCGGCCGCCCTTCGCCTCCTGGAGATTGCGGACGATGGTGTCATAGACGAAGGCGTTGTCGAGATTGTCCTCAGGCTGGTCGATCAGCAGCGGCCTTTCGCTCTGCAGCAGAAGGATGGGCAGGATAACGGTACAGCGCTGACCCGTCGAGAGCCCGGCCGAGTTCTTGTAGTCGGTGCCGTCCTTTAGTTCGATCAGAGGTTCATCCTCGAGATCGACGGTCTCGACACCCGAAAGCTGATCAGACGCCTTGAGGTGTGACAGGATGCGGCTTGCCTGGTCCTCGCTGATGCCGGCATCCTCGACAAGGCGCGCGGCGTCACCTTTCCGAACGAGGCGCGACAGCTCTTCCGGCGACACGGTTTCGACGATCCGCATGACCGGCCGCATGTATTGCAGCCCGCATCCCTTCAGCATGTCCTTGAGGACAGCCTCGTAGCTGCTCCGGTCGCCTGCCTGGCGCACACTCACCCGCACCATGGGCGCAAGGGCCTGCGACAGGCGGTCGGCCACTTCCTTGCGCAAGGCGAAGCGCTGGTCGCGGAAGTTGGAGAACTCCCCCATCAGCTTGCGGTGCCGGACCTCCATGGCCTTGTGCTTCTGGCGCAGGCCGGCGAGATCATGCTGCGCGCGCGTCAGGAACAGGTGGCGCTTCTGCAGGCTGGCGCGCTCCGCGGCATGCTGGCGCTCGACGTCCGATTGCGCCACGAGCTCACGGTACTGCTGTTCCTGCCGCGCATGGTCCCCGGCCAATTGTTCGGAAAGGGCGCTGAGCTGGTCCAGCACGGCCTGTCCTGCGTCCTCCAAACGCTTGGTCTCCGCGCGGTATGTGTCGACGAAGGAGGCCATCAGGCTTTCGACCTCCTCGAAGAGACCAGAATTGGGGCCCTCCCGGAAATCGGCGATGAGGGGCGCAGAACACGCCTCTGCCACATGCTCTCTCTGGCGGCGCATCGCGGCCCTGGCGTCGTTGATTGCAAGCCGCAGATCTCCAAGAGCGGCTGTCTCGCGGCCGCGCAGCGCCTTGTGCGAGTGAGCCGCATTGATCAGCCCGGCATCGGCGCCATCGGCAACCTGCAGTTCCTGCAATCGTTTGCTTACAACATCGATCTCGGGGACCACCTCCTCGGCTTCGCGGATACGGCCTTCGATCATGCGCAGTTCGGCCGCACTGTCCTGGACCTGGCGCTTCGCCCGCGCGATTTCTGTTTCGACCTCGCGGATTTCTTCCTCGGCGAAGCGGTCGATTAGCGAAAGCTGGAAGCGCGGCGTCGTGGCGATCTCCTCGATCTCATTCTGGCTGTAGATATCGGCCTTGAACACGAGATCCCGGTCGAGCGAAACCGGAACGGGCTCGCCATCACGGTCGAGCACCTGTACGTCATCACCCCACGGCCGCTCAGCCCGGTAGCGCGTCCCGTGCTTGGTCTCGACCTCGAGATAGATGGTCCCGCTGCCGAGATTGCCGCGCACATGGCCCTCGATGGCCTTGGCGCGGGGCCGGCTGTCGTTCACGTCCGGCATCATGCCGAGAATGTAGCGGATGAACTCGAGAACCGTCGTCTTGCCCGTCCCGCGGCCGCCGATGATGCAGTTGAGGCCGTCGCTGAACTCGAGCCGCGTTCCGTCGAGAAAGCCGCCCTCCACCTCGATGCTGAGGATGCGATGGTGCGGGTGATGGCTGCCATCCTTGCGCTTGCGCGCCGCAGGAACACGCACGGGCGACTTGTCCATCGATTGCTCCCCCCACCTGAAACGCCGATGCGGCCGTTCACCATGCCGCACGGGGCGGCTCTTGTGTTCGCTATTTGTTCCATCGTACACACAGAGTCAATCCCCCGAATTTTGATTCGGCCCGCTCTGCTTCACGGGAACCCGCCGAGGTCTCGACAACCGCATGATTCGACTGAGATTCGTGAGCGATGAATTTTTTCCACAGGTTTCCGGCAACAGGGACAAGCCGGATGATGCCCTGCGAAATTGCCATGGTCGCGGAGGCGCAGACGGTGGCAATGTCTCCGTTGGATGAGGGGTGTCACGACAGGTGATGCGGAAAATGGCGCTCGCTGCCGGTTTGATGGCTGGCCTTCTGTTCATGGCGGCTGCAGCCTCGGCCGCGCCGCTCATTCAGGGCACCGCCTCCGTCATTGACGGCGACACCATCGAGATCCACGGGGAACGCATCCGCTTCGACGCCATCGACGCACCGGAGAGTTCCCAGCTTTGCCTGGACGCCGCCGGCAAACGATATCGTTGCGGCCAGAAATCCGCCTTCGCACTCGCCGACATGATCGGGCGATCCGTTGTGAGTTGTGAGCCCAAGGGACGGGATCGCTACAAGCGGGTCATCGCCGTCTGCTTCAAGGGCGATATCAATCTCAACGCCTGGATGGTCGCGCAGGGCTGGGCGGTGGCGTTCCGGAAGTATGGAATCGATTACATCCCGCAGGAAGACGACGCCCGGCTGAACCGCCGCGGCATCTGGGCGGGCTCCTTCGAGATGCCCTGGGACTGGCGGGCGCGAAACCGATGAGCCGCAACGCCGCCGCACAGGCCCAACAGACGCCGCAGGATGTGCTGGCGGGCATTGTCGAGCGCGTCACATTCCACAATGATGAGAACGGCTTCTGCGTGTTGCGTGTCAAGGCGCGCGGGCACCGTGATCTCGTCACCGTGGTAGGGCACTCGGCGGCGATCTCGGCGGGGGAATGGATCACGGCCACGGGCGAATGGTTCAACGACCGGACACATGGGCTGCAGTTCAAGGCCCGGTTCCTCAAGACCACGCCGCCCACCACGGCGGAGGGGATCGAGAAGTACCTCTCCTCCGGCATGATCCGCGGCATTGGCCCGGTCTATGCGAAGAAGATGGTGAAGGCCTTCGGCGAAAAGGTCTTCGACATCATCGAGGCCAACCCTGAGCGTCTGCGGGAAGTGGACGGCATCGGCGTGGTGCGCGCCCAGCGGATCGTTGCCGCCTGGGCCGAGCAGAAGGCGGTGCGCGAGATCATGGTGTTCCTGCACAGCCATGGCGTCGGCACGGCGCGCGCGGTGCGGATCTACAAGACCTATGGCGCCGACGCCATCCAGGTGATGACGGACAACCCCTATCGGCTGGCCCGCGACATTCGCGGCATCGGGTTCCGCACGGCTGACGCCATTGCCATGAAGCTGGGGATCGAGAAGACGGCCATGATCCGCGTCAGGGCGGGTATCTCCTATGCGCTGACAGAGGCCATGGATGAAGGGCACTGCGGCCTGCCGGTCGAGGAGTTGGCGCCGCTGGCGGTCGAACTGCTTGATGTGCCGAAGGAACTCATCCAGACGGCACTGGAGCTTGAGCTTTCCGAGGGCACCGTCATCGCCGATACGGTGGCAGAAACGCGCTGTGTGTTTCTCGCCGGCCTCCACAGATCGGAGCAGGCCATTGCCGAGCGGTTGCAGACCCTTGCCAGCGGCAAGCTACCCTGGGCGTGGATCGACCCCGACAAGGCACTGCCCTGGATTGGGCAGAAGACGGGCCTCAGCCTCGCGCCGAGCCAGAAGGACGCCATCCGCCTGGCGCTGATGGCCAAGGTTCTGGTCATCACCGGCGGCCCCGGCGTCGGCAAGACCACCATCGTCAATTCCATCCTTCGCATCCTTTCCGCAAAGGGCGTCAACCTCCTGCTCTGCGCGCCGACGGGCCGCGCGGCGAAACGCATGACGGAGGCTACCGGATTCGAGGCCAAGACCATTCACCGCCTGCTTGAAGTCGATCCCAAGGGCGGCGGCTTCAAGCGCAACGCTGAGAACCCGCTCGACTGCGAGTTACTGGTCATCGACGAGACCTCGATGGTGGATGTGCCCCTGATGCATGCCCTCCTCAAGGCGCTGCCGGATTCCTCCGCCCTGCTCGTCGTCGGCGACATCGATCAGCTGCCTTCCGTGGGGCCCGGCCAGGTGCTGGCCGACATCATCCAGTCCGAGGCCATCCCGGTGGTGCGCCTCACGGAGGTGTTCCGCCAGGCTGCCGAGAGCCGCATCATCACCGCCGCGCACCGCATCAACAAGGGCCAGATACCTGATCTCGCAAAGCCCGAGGGCGAGAGCGACTTCTACTTCGTCAACGCGGCAGAGCCCGAGGCCGCCGTTCCCTTGATCGTCGACCTGGTCAAGAACCGCATCCCGAAGCGCTTCGGCTTCGACCCAATCCGCGACGTACAGGTACTCTGCCCGATGAACCGCGGCGGCGTCGGTGCTCGCTCGCTCAACATCGAGCTGCAGGCGGCACTGAACCCGGCCACAGAACAGAAGGTCGAGCGCTTCGGCTGGACCTTCGCCCCCGGCGACAAGGTCATGCAGATCGAGAACGACTACGAGAAGGAGGTCTACAACGGCGACGTCGGCTACATCGACGCCGTAGATCTCGACACCGGCGAGTTGATCGCCAGCTTCGACGGTCGCGCCGTCACCTACGGATTTGGTGAACTCGACACGCTCGTCCCCGCCTATGCGGCGACGATCCACAAGTCGCAAGGCTCCGAATACCCTGCCGTCGTCATTCCGGTCATGACCCAGCACTATGCCATGCTGCAGCGGAACCTGATTTATACAGGCATCACCCGCGGCAAGAAGCTGGTCGTGATCGTCGGACAGGCCAAAGCCGTGGCCATCGCAGTGAAGAATGTCTCGGGCCGCCGGCGCTGGACGAAGCTCAGGGAATGGCTCGCCCGTAACACCGCCACTGCCGGAACAGTGTGAGGGGGACCCCTAACCATGCACTACCGGTTCGACCCGCACATCTTCGTCGATCAGCCGATGCATCTGGCCCGGAGCGGCGAGACTGATTTCCGCGTGAAGGTCGCAGGCCATACCGCCGGCCGCATCTTCGCAACCTTCCGCAGCAGCAGCAGGCATGTCTGGCTGTGGACCGTGACAGGGCCCTATCTGCCGGGAGCCCAACTGAATGGCAGCGGTGACGCCGAGGATTTGCCAGAGGCGAAAACGGCATTCCGAAGCACCTTCGACGCATGGCTTTCATGGGCGATTCGCCAGAATGGCCCCATTACATGGCACGAGTAGCGACCCGGACTCTCGGGTTTTCCACACGACAGTAACCCCCGCGATTTCGAAGGCTTTCCTGCGGCTTTCGGATTGCTGAAACAAGCTTGCTTTAGAGCGTTTCGCAGGGCTTCTCTTGCTCATCAACCGCAAAATCAAACGGTCTTGATGAACAGCACACCACCCGTGAACTGGACGCCGCCGGAGAGGATGACTGCCGCCGAACGGCTCGATGAACTGGCGCAGATTCTGAGCGCCGGCCTGCGGCGTATCCTGCCCGGACAGTCCAGCACTTTATCTGCGGCAGCCCCAGACAGTTTGGTCGACTTCTCGCCCCTGAAGAGCGGTGTTCACCGTCGCAAACTTCGCAACCGAGTTGGAGGGTGATGATGAAGACCGCGATGAAACCGAAGCCACACGCACTGCCGCGGCCAGGTGAGGATGCCGCCACCGATGGCGCCGTGCTGGCCCAGCTGGCCGCCATGCAGCGGCTGTCGGTGAATGAGCTGAAGGCAAAGTGGGAGGCGCTGTTCGGCACGGCAGCGCCCAATAATGCGCGGGCCTTTCTGGAGCTGCGGATCGGATACCGCATCCAGGAACTGACCTACGGCGGACTAAGCCGTGACACCCGCCGCATGCTGGATCTTCTCGCCGACGAGGTGGAGGGCAAGATCGCGAGAAAGGGCATGTCGGTTGATGCAAGAAATCCCCTGCCCGGAACACGGCTTCTACGGGAGTGGGACGGTGTGGAACATGCCGTCACCGTGTTGGCGGACGGATATGAATGGCAGGGCCGCAAGTACCGTTCCCTCTCGGCCATTGCCAAGGCCATCACTGGCACGAGCTGGAACGGCTTCAGGTTCTTTGGCATGGGCGGCAGGAAAGGGAACCGGGCATGAACAAGCCATCCGTGATCCCGATGCCGAAGCGTTCCCGCTGCGCCATCTACACCCGCAAGTCCTCGGAGGAAGGCCTCGATATGGAGTTCAACTCCTTGGAGGCGCAGCGGGAGGCATGTGAAGCCTATGTCGCCAGCCAGAAGGCGGAAGGCTGGGCCGCCATCCGCGAGCGGTACGACGACGGCGGGTTCTCCGGCGGTACGCTGGAGCGCCCTGCCCTGAAACAGCTTCTCGCCGACATTGAGGTTGGGCTCATTGATGTCATTGTCGTCTACAAGATCGACCGGCTGTCGCGTTCGCTGATGGACTTCGCGAAGCTGGTCGAAGTCTTTGACAGGAACAACGTCACCTTCGTGAGCGTAACACAGTCCTTCAACACCACGACCTCCATGGGTCGGCTCACCCTCAATATATTGTTGAGCTTCGCCCAGTTCGAGCGCGAGGTAATCGGCGAGCGCATCCGCGACAAGTTCGCGGCCTCCCGAAAGCGTGGCATGTGGATGGGTGGCTTCGTGCCGATGGGCTACGACGTGAAGGACCGCAAACTGGTGGTCAACGAGACTGAGGCGGCGACCGTGCGGATGATCTTCGAGCGCTTCGCCGCTCTCGGCTCTGCCTCCACCTTGGCGCGCGCCGTCCAAGTCGAGGACGTCCGCAATAAGCGCGGCAAGCGCATCGACAAGGGCTTCATCTACAAGCTGATCAACAACCGGGTCTATCTCGGCGAGGCCGTCCACAAGGGCATTTCCTATCCCGGTGAGCATCAGGCCATCATTACGCAAGGGCTCTGGGACCGTGTTCACGCCATTCTGAAGGAAAGCCCGCGCGAACGCCGCACCAAGAACCGCAACAGTTCCGAGGCGCTGCTCAAGGGTATCATCTTCACAGACACCGGCGCGGCCATGACCCCGACCTACACGCGAAAGGGCGAGAGGCTCTACCACTACTACACATCGATGGATCTGATTCGGAATCGCGACACGGGGGGCTGTGCGGGCCCCATGCGGCTTGCTGCCGCCATGGTCGAGGGTGCCGTCATCGCCGAGATGCGACGTATCATCAGCGCACCCGAGGTCGCCGCCCGCGTGATTGAGGCGCAGGGCCGAGACGGCCCAATCATGGATGAGCGCGCAATCGTCGCTGCCCTGCGACGGTTCAACGAACTCTGGGAGGCGCTCTTTCCAGCCGAGCAGGCTCGCATCGTGCGGCTCCTCATCGACAGGGTCACGGTGGGCCCAGACGGGATGTCCGTGGATCTTCGCAACAATGGCGTCGATGCCCTCATCCGGGACCTGAATGCCAGCGCCAGCAAGCAGGCCGCCAAATGAGCAGTGCCAACGACGTTATTCGGGTGGTCATCCCGCTCGCCATTCGTCGTCGCAACGGGCGGCCGAGGGTCCTGCCACCGGAAGACGTCGCCGCCAGGCAGACGCGCGCGCAAGATCCGCACATCCTCAAGGCACTGGGCCGGGCGTGGGCGTGGCGGCGGAAGTTGGAGAGCGGTGAGATGGCAACGGTGGGGGATATCGCGAAGTCGGAAAGGGTCACCGACCGCTTCGTAAGCCGCACCATGCGGCTGGCTTACCTCTCGCCGGACGTGCTGGAGCGGCTCATCCTTCTGCGTCAACCCCCGGCAGTCTCGTGGAATGACCTAGTCCATGCCAGCTACTTTCCCTGGGCCGGGCAGATGGAGTACGTGCTCGATCACGAACATTTGGTGGGCGATTAAAGAGCACAATTCTCTGCGAACGCGGTAGCGAGGGCGCTGTCCATGGTAAGGGGCGTCCTCCGCTTCAAAAATAGCCGGTTTCTTCCTGATAGGCTGAACGCAAGAACGCTGAATCAAAAACCGACTTCAGAAACTCCCGAATAATCGGCCGCTGCACCGCGTCCCGCCCTGGGCAAAGGTCAAAGGCGCCGACACTCGGGAAAAGGACTCCTGGAGCACCGCTGAAAGCGGTGGGATGGCGGACATAGAGGTTTTGTCGCTTCCCGGTGAGATTCATGGATGTTCCATCACCGGGAAAGAGGATGTAGGCGCCTCGGCTGCTCAAGATGCCGTCCCGGTATGTGTGCATCTTAAAGAGGTCATCCTGGCGATAAATCCTGGCCAACTCCACTTCATAGTCTGAACTGCTTGCCTCGTCCTCTGGGCTGTCATCTAGGTCAGACTGTCCACCAAAGTCGACGCTTTCCAATCGATATTTGGCATCGAAGTGAAGCCACTGGCGCTGTACGTTCTCAGCGCCTTCTGTGATGATCTCAATGCTATAATCCGGGTCGAACTTGGCCGTGTAGCTGCCGTACCAGATACCAAGCGCCTTAGTTGGCCTCGGGAACAGCCGATTGTAGAAGAGGTTGACCTTGAGAGTACGTGACGCGGTTTGGCGATAGATGTAGCTCGTCCGACTGCGCTTCCCTCGTTGGAGGCGGACCTGCAACCCGGTTCTTGATACGTCGATGAGGGACCCATCGTGCGGTAGCTCAGCTTCCGCCAATTCTGTCAGCGTGCGTTTCAACAGGAAAAAACACCAGTATTCATAAAGTTCACTGACTGGCCGAATATCGCCCACAAGGCCATCGGCAAAATGCCGCGCTCGCTTCCAGGGCAATTCTAGACCCATTCGTAGTGAGATATCGAACTTCAGAACCTCCCTGTAGCCCCGGCGTTTTTGCAGTACCTGTGAATTTGAGGGGAATGTCCGCAGCTGGCCAATGCTTCGCCAGATTCCAGAGGACAGCTCTTCATCAAGGCTGGCAATCCACCGCTTCACCTCACGGAGAGAAGCGGCCTTGCCTCGGCTTTCCAGCACCAGCGCTAGGCGCTGCGCCATAAGCACCAGCTCTTCGAGAAAGGATTTCACATAACGGTTTTCGGGGGTATCTGAAGATTCTCGGAGCTCAGACACTGGAAACTCACGGGGGCTATAGCCCCGGAACAACTTCGCAAAGGGGCCGCCCGCCACCATCGCTGCCGGGTCACACTCCTCAATAAAGGCTGCAACATCAGGTGTCTGAACGGAGCCAATATCTTCAATGCTCCTTCGCTGGTGCAGATGGGTATGGAAGGAACGTCGAATTTCATCCAAGGCAACTGGCAGATTGCGTTCGGCCATGATGTGTCGAAGCTGGAACAATAGGGCGGCTTCGGTCTCTGCTGTAACATCGGCAAGATTGAAGCCCGCGCTCACCGGGCTATCGAACTGGAGCAGCAGCTCGGAAAGTTCCTCAGCTACGTCGTCCAGCAATGCGCGGAATTCATCCAGGTAGCCAATTTTTCTACAAACGACCTCTGCCTTAAGCGGAGCATTTGGGGCTAGCGAAAGATCCAAGATGCCAGCGTGGCTCCTCAACCGCAGTAGCCCAGAAATCGTCGTGCTACCGTCAGCATTCTCACGCCAACGGCGGGGAGGGTCAGCCTTGAAAACGGTCCCTAGGCGTTCAACAAACGGCCAACCCTTGGGTCTATCCTGGCGCCCTAAGTCGGTGGCCGTCGCTGGAAGCGTTATATCAACCAGGTACTCTGTATTCTCTCTGAGCTGAAACCGTTCAAAGAGTACCGGGGCGTCTTTGCGCCAACACATGGCTGGCGCCTGCTCAACGAGTTCACTGTCATCAACCTCCTCCTCAGCAAGCACCAAGTTGGGCATTTCCGGTAGTAGTACTAGCGGCCGTCCGCGTCCCTTGACCCACTCTATTTCAAGATGGGTCTTCGGCCCCCAGGAGAAACGGACTCTGTGGAGCGGAATGGTCATAGGGGTCAGCTTACAAAGGACACATAGCCTGTCGCGTTGAGCCTATCGTGCATAGCGTTTAATTTGCGTCGGGATAGCGGGAGCGGATCGGCCGCTCCTGAAATTGTCAGCTTCCTTGCTGCCGGTATTTCTACTAGGGTACCAAGGCCTAAGGTGTAGCTTGCGCTCGGCGTGGAGCTAACATCATTGCCCGCATAGAAGGCTGAAAGCGCCCGGAGGCTGTCATTCAGCGTCCTCCGGTTCCCATGAATCTTTGGAAGCACCTTTTGCAAGAGGGCGTGGTCCAGCGCTTCGGGCCAGCCTGCAAGAATGGAAGATTTATCCACCCCTGAAGCCACCTTCGCGGAGGTCCACTCCACGATATAGACAAACACCTCCTTTGATATTCGGTAGCCGAAGGCGAACCCGACGGGCGCAAGCAGGTCATACGTGCCGTCTAGAGCCTTAACCGTTGCCTCGCGGATTGGTCCAATGTCAGACGCAGCCAACCCGGAGTCTATGAGACTGTCTAATATCGCGGCTGGATTGCCCATCGCGTATTTTTGAGACTCCCTTGCCTCGATGCTCTTCCTGAGTACGACATCGGCCTGACTCACGGTAATTGTGCCACCAGGCTCTGTCCTCGTTGTGGCAAGAAGATACTGGCTTGGTCGTTCCGCATCCAATTCTATGACGTGCGCACGATCGAGCACCTTGGGCGAAAACATGTAGGTGGTCTCGTCGACATTGACGGTGCCAATAAAATACAGGTTGGGTGGTAGTATGAGGTCACGCCCTTCTGCAAGGATTGCTTTGGCGGCTTCAGCTTCTCGACTACCGGGGCTGTCTTCCTCCAAAACATCTGCAATGACTTGTAGCTCGTCGCTCCCGATGAGGGATAGACCTGCTTCTGCATCAAGAATGTTGGCAGCCTCCATCAATGACAAGAACGGCGCGAAGTATCGCTCCACGTGGGAAAGGTTCATCTCGTCGAAGATGAGGAAATGTGGAATTGCGGCCGCATCTGAATGGCTCGCCCTCAGAATGAGCCGAATAGTCTCCGTGATTTCGTAACTCTCATGGGTCGTGCCTCCGCTAGGCAGTTTTCGTTCTTTGCCAAACGGCGTCCGAAAACCCAGAAGCCGCTTCGGTGACGTCCAGTCCGGCCCAACTGCAACCAGCTCGAAAATGGAGCCCTCAACCTCACCGGCGTAGTTCCGCTGTAAGCCTTCTGCAAGCTTGAGAGCAGCTCTTGATTTGCCGGTGCCGGATGGCCCCGTGAGAATAACAAAATTCTTGGCTGCAAGTGCGGATACAAGCGAGAAAGAGACCTCTGAGGGGTTCTCCGCCTTGGTAATACCCGCCGGAAGGGTCTTGGTAGGAAGGTAATCTTGCGGGACAGGGGCAGTTGACACAAAAGGACCGCCGTCGGCCGTGGGGCTTGCATCAACCGTGCTATCGAACAGCACGCCGATTTCAGCCGGTGTCAGGCCAACACGGCCTACAAACTCATCCGTCAGCTTCTGGAGTCTCTCGGCATCATTTGACGCTCCCGCTAGCAGGGTCTCAACATCCTTGCCGCGCCAGTACCAAACTGCTGTCTCCGTGAGGTTCGGCTTCTGCTTAGCCTCGTCTTTGGTGAGAGTCAGCTTCTCCAAGTGGCTCTCATAGCCAGAGGCAAGGCTGGCCTTGCGAGGCTTATCACTCGTGAGGCTTATGACGCCTTGCCAGATCGTGCCCGAAATTGTCGAGTTCGTACCGTTTGAGCGATAGCGGGCCGGTCGAAATCCTGATTTTCCTGCTTCACGTAGCGCAAAGGGATTGATGTAATAGTGGTCCGTATCGCCAAGCCCCGTGGCACCTAGTTCTTCCAATGACTGGAGGAAGGTTGATTCCGACTCGGCAATTGCCGTACTTGAGGCACCCTTGATGGCGAGCGTTCTCTTAACAATCAAAAAGTCGAATATGGGCGTTCTTTTGGCCCTGGATTCCCCAAGCTGCTCGATAGCGCGGGCAATACGCTGCGCTGACAGATATGTCGCCACTAGTTCCCGCCCTTATTGAGTTTCTCTAACCCTGCAACCATCATCTTGCAGAAGTCTCTTTTTATGTCGATGCCAATAGAGCGGAATCCGTTCCTTCTTGCAAACAGAAGGCTCGTGCCGCTTCCCGCAAACGGATCAAGCACCACGCCGTTTTTGGGTGTTGTAGAGAGCACCGGAATCCGGACAAGCTCTTCCGAGAAGCGAGCCTTGTGACCATGATGAAGCCCCCGAACTGGCGGCACCTCCCAAGTATCGAGAGGTGGTAGGATGGAGCCACTCTCGGTTTCTCGGCCAACATGCTCCTTGTCGAAATAGTACCAACGCTCCTTCACGAAGTGAAAGACATACTCATGCGACATGGAACAGCGGTCACGGACCTGGTCGGGGATGGGGTTGGGCTTCAGCCAAATATTATCGTTGCGAACAATCCACCCCTTGTCCTGCATGCCAATCGCAAAACGGTGGGGGATTAGGAGAAGCTGCTTCGGGATGCACCATTTGCCATCGCCCTTTTTGTCCTGAGGACGAATTCCAAACCGCCGAGCGTTCTGCTTCGCTTCACCGCTTTTGTGCTCGCCTTTGCCGCTCCAGTACGTATCCCCAATGTTCACCCAGAGACTGCCGTTGGGAGCTAGAACAGGAGCACACGCGCCAAATATAGAAACGAGTTTGTCAATGAACTGTGATGGGTGTTCCTCCAGGCCAATCTGGCCATTCACACCATAGTCCCGTTGCCCATAGAACGGGGGTGAAGTGACTATGCAGTTCACCAAGATTCCGGTGTCCGCAAGCGTTTTTAGCGCTTCCGAAACGTCCATATTCAAGATGATACTGTGAGCGTCTGCATAGTACGCCTTTCTCTTCAACTCTGGGGACTGAAAGATATCGTCAGCAACAACGATCGGGTGAAGCGCAGCATTCGCCTTGGTGAGCGGCTTTTTCTCCGGAGACAACTTCTTCCCAGCCTTGCGCTGGGGTCCTATATCTTGGCCAGCAACGACTTTGAGTGACGGCTTCCCCATTTCATCCCCTTTACCCTAATGCTCGCCATGGACGCAAAGCCCGTTAGCGCTGGAATTCAGAGAGCGCCATTGGATGGTCTTAGCTTCTATTGACATGCACAGGAAACTACCACAGGTGGCCACTTTTGCTACCCATCTGACACCACAAAATGCGGGTGTTCAAAAAGCGGAATCCCTCCAGAAATCAATGGCCATGCAAGCGCAAGCGCCCGCTATTTTTGGCCGGATGACACGCCTGTGACCCGCCGTAGCCCTTCCGGCAAGTCGCTGTGACTGGTTCATTAGGGCATCCGTAGGAGTCTCTGACGGAACCGAACGCCCCCAGCACGGTGGCGCTCTATGCGGCCGCTCGTGGTCGCCTCTGTACCCTTACCGCAGAACTACGCTCCAGTAACGAAGCTGGAGATTTGATTTGCACTACCAGATGCAATATTTGCTCGGCTCCCCTCGGCTTCGAGTTGCTTACGGATTTTGTCCTTCCCTTCGGGATCATCCGCTAGCCCTGATAAGTCTCCGACGGTAGGCCAGCCGATAGCGGCACAACCGCCGTCCTTCATGACCGGCCAGATGTCGTCTGTGCCGCCAATCTTGGTTCCGATGCGCCACACCTTGTAGGGCCGACCATTGCTACGGTTCAGTGTCGTCGTGAGGTGATTGATGGGTATTTTGAGTTCGGTAGCCGCGCTTACGTACCGCCCTGCTGCAGCATACCTACCGTCGCGTTCGGGAGGCACCTGCAGCATCTTTCTGATATAGAACCGTTGAAATTCTTCAGCGTGAAAGTCATCGAGTTTATCGGGGTACAGCAGGCTGAAGTACTTATGTCCCCATGCTGAATTGCTTACATCCGGAGCAACCGAATCCATTGCGCCCTGAAGGTTGGCATAGTTATCATCAGAGGGATCATTGGAGAGGCTCTCAAGCAGCTTTGCTCCCGCTACGAGTTGGTCTCGATGGCGGCGGGCAATTTCAATCGCATCCTCAACGGAGATTTCTTTCTGGTCGGTGGGGGAACCCGTCGTCCACGCGCCGGTTTCCTTTCTGCGATAGATGCCGAACTTCAGAGCGCTTCCGCCTGCAATGCTCCCAAATCCCTCGGGAAACTCCTCGTCATTCTTGAATTCAAGCCAATAAACGAGACTGTCTCGATTTCCGTGTGCGTGAATGGTGTTGAGTAGCTCCTCACCATTGAGCTTGAGCAGTTTTTCTGGCGCGAAGCGGCTTCGAAAAGTGGCATAATATTCTGTCAATTTCTCCCGTGTTGGCAGTTGCCCTTTTTCCAACAACAGGGCGTATTGTTGCTTCAGATGAATTCGGACGATTTCTTCCAACATGATGTGGGCGACGTTCACTGCAGAATGTGCATCTGAGGTGGAGATTTGCTCAAACCGGCACCTTTCGCAAGAAGAGGCCGCGGCGAAGACACTTGAGGCCCCGTTACATCGCAAGGTCGAAAAAGGGGCTCAGAGTGCCCATTGGAACCAGAACAACAGCTTATCTGACCAATCTTGTTGTGGACCAGGACATGACGACTGCTGCTGGGAGGTCCCTACGAGTACTGATACCCCTCAGAATTTCGCTCCGCCACGTCCACCATGGGTTTTAAGTCAACCGAGAGCGAGAGAACTGTTTCAAAAAGTACGGTCCCGCAGAAGTTTTAAGTTGCTGAAATAACGTCATCTTTTCCGACCGTACTGATTTCGGGCAAGTACGGTCGGAATGAGACGGCGGGCCTTCTGAGACCGAATTTTGGCTCCGGCGCAGTCTCAGAAGTACGGTCGTCTCTGCCAAACCCTTTTGAAACCAAAAGGAATTTCACCGCTTATCAGCGCCTTGTCAGAGTTTGCGAGGGGAAGCTGGCGGAGACGGAGGGATTCGAACCCTCGATACGCCTTGACAGCGTATGACGATTTAGCAAACCGTTGCCTTCAGCCACTCGGCCACGTCTCCTGCTACCCGGGCTTTTGCCGCGATTTGGGCGGGGATGCAAGCCTGCCGTCGGATGGGCGTCAGGCGCGTTTCGGTCGGGGCGGCTCGGGAAATTCATCGAGCAGACGCCGTTCCAGTTCCACGAGATCGGCCGGCAGCCCCATGCCGGTGGCGCGGAGCTGGTTCAGCTCCTGGTGGATCTGCTCGTAAAGCTCGTGCAGGTCCTCCGGCTGCTCATTCATCTCGCCCAGAAGCAGGCCGATCTGCGCCTTCAGTTCCTCGAATGCCATGACTGTTCCCGTGTGTGTCGGCCGCATCATAATCCAGTCCCGCAATGGCTTCCAGTTTAGAGCCATTCTAATTCCGACTGAATTAGTCGGTTTTTCTTGACAGCGCTTGCCGCACTGCCTCATAGAGCGATTGCACGGTTTCACTTTCACGGAGTTCCGAAATGTCTGTTTCCCGCCGAAACGTCCTGGGGATCGGCCTGTCCATGGTCCTTGCCGGTTCGCTGGGCTCGCCCGCCCTGGCGAACGGCGTCGTGAACGTCTACACCTATCGGCAGCCGTCGCTGATCACTCCTCTGTTCGAGGCCTTCACCAAGCAGACGGGAATCGAGGTCAAGGCGGTGTTCGCCGACAACGGCCTCGTCGAGCGCCTTGCACAGGAGGGGCGGAACAGCCCGGCGGACCTGCTGCTCACGGCGGATGTCGGACGGCTGGTGGAAGCTTCCGGGCGCGGGCTGGCGCAGCCCGTCTCCTCCCCGGCAATCCTGGAAAAGGTGCCGGCCAATCTCCGCGACGAAGGCAATCAATGGTTCGGCCTCACCATGCGGGCGCGCGTCATCTATGCCTCGGTCGAGCGGGCGCCGATCACCGCCATCACCTATGAAGAACTGGCGGACCCGAAGTGGAAGGGCAAGATCTGCATGCGGCCCGGCAACCATCCCTATAATCTCGGCCTGGTCGCGGCGATGTTCGCCCACAAGGGAGAGGACGCGACGCGGGAATGGCTGAAGGGGCTCAAGGCCAACCTCGCCGTGAAGCCCTCCGGCAACGACCGCAGCCAGGCCAAGAGCGTGTTCGCCGGCGAGTGCGACCTGGCAATCGCCAACACCTACTACATGGGCAAGATGCTCACCAACGAGCAGGAGCCGGAGCAGAAGGACTGGGCCAAGGCGGTGAAGATCGTGTTTCCCTCCTCGCCCGCCTTCGGCACGCACGTGAACATCTCCGGCATGATGCTCACGGCCAATGCCCCCAACAAGGACAATGCCCTGAAGCTCATGGAATTCCTGGCGAGCGACGAGGCCCAGCAGCTCTATGCCAACGGCAATTTCGAGTATCCGGTGAACCCCAAGGTCCAACCCGCCGAAATCGTCAAGGCCTGGGGCAGCTTCACGCCGGACACGATCAACGTGGCCGAGGTGGCAAGGCTCGAACCCGCCGCGGCGAAGCTCGTGGACGAGGTGCAATTCAACGACTGACCGGCAGACCGGACCGGCCCATGGAACGGCCCCCGGCGCGGGGCCGTTTCCGCTTCATGTGGCGAAATCACGGCGATTGTTCGTGCCTTCCCCGCGTGTCTGCTCTATACTGAGCTCGGATCGGAGTTGACCATGCGTTTTGCCATCTTCCTCACTGCCGCAGCGTTCGTTCTGGCGCCCCTGCCCGTGCTCGCCTATGAGAATTTCATTCCCTTGGGCCAGAACTACGCACCGGATGACGACCAGCTCCCGCCGCTCGGCAGTGCGCAGGACCAGATCAACGCCCAGGTCGACGTGTACGAATCGGAGATCTACAACCAGCAGCGCCGGCAGAAGGTGCTGGACAGCCGAAACCAGCTGCTCAACCAGCAGAACCCCGGCAACATCGACGAGAACGATCTCGACTACTGACCGCGGGTGCGGCTGACCACCGGGCGAGGGCCGGAACAACCGGCCCTTTTTCGCGCCGTCAGTGCAGCGTGATCCAGGCCCGCGCCTGGCGCTGGGCTTCCGCCACCTGTTCCGGCGTCATCTCGCTGGCCAGCTCGCGGCGCTAGATCCGCGCCTCCTCGTTGCCCTTGAGGGCCGCGAGGTTGAACCACTTGTGCGCCGTCACGAGATCCTGTGCCACCTCGCGGCCGAGGCAATACATCATTCCGAGTTCGAACAGGATTTCCGCCGTTGCCGAATGCGGCGTGATCTCGCCCGAGCCGTTCTCATCCATGTTCACGCGTGCCATGCTGGCCTCCCCTTGCTTTCCTTCGCTTCGCCGGCGGCAGGGAGATGTCCACCCCTCCGTGCTTCGGCTGCCGGTCCACAACTTCCGTGTGGCTGCAGGGTGCATCCTGCCCCGTGGCCTGCAATTGCACGTTAAGAGAGAGGATTAAGAAGAGCCGATCAAAGAAGGTGAGAAAACCCTTTCCGCTCGACAAGCCCGAATCGATTCAATGGTTTGCGGTGAAAACCGCAGGAAATGGTGGCGCTCGGGGAAACCGTTCTTTCACCATCGCGGCAATCTGGCCCGCTTGTCAGGGAGCGAGCGGCACTCCGATTTGGGCGGCGACGGGATAGTGATCGGAGCCGGCCGGCTCGCCAATATGGGCAGCGCCGAGCAGCCTTACCGTGGGCGAAACGAAGATGTGGTCGATCGAGATCTGCGGCAGGTTGGCGTGGCTGGGCCAGGATGGAAGAAAAGTGAGGCGCCGCAGGTTGGCCTTGCTCTCCATCAGCGTGATGATGCGCGAGAAGGGCGTGGCGTTGAAGTCGCCCATCACCAGCTTGGGGCCCGATAGCGTCTCGATGAAGCCGGCGATGGCGCTCACCTGGCGGAGCTGGGCGCGCGAATGCGGGAAGCGAAGCGTGTGCACCCCCACCACGGTGAGGCCGCCCGCTTCCGGGCCGAGCCTCGCGCGGATATAGGGCGGGCCCTCCCACTGGCTGCGCGCCTCACTGTCCATGATGGGCAGCTTCGAGAGGATGGCGAGGTCGCAGTAATCCACCCCGAAGCAGTTGGCCTGGTGGGGATAGCGGTCCTTGAGCTCCCCCGCGATCCGCCTCTTGGCTGGGCTCATCTCGATCAGGGTGACGACATCGGCATCGAGGCGCAGGATTTCGGCTTTCACGGCGTCGGCGTCCTGGTTGACCCAGAGCGTGTTGAAGCTTGCCACCTTGAGCGCTTTCTCGCCCGGTCCGGCCGTTCCGAACACCGCAGGCTGCCGGCTTGCCAGGTGCGGCCACATGCCGATGCCGACCACGCCGGCCACCAGCACCACGAAGGCGGTGAGCAGCTTGGCACGGGGCATGACCAAGCCCAGGAGGAACGCCAGCGTGATCAGCGCGAAATGCAGCGTGAACTGCGAGAAGACGTCGAAAGCCACCCAGAGCCGGCCCAGGCGCGAGGCGATGAGACCGCAGAGGCCGAGGAGGATGCCCAGCCTGCACTCCAAGGCTCCTGTCGCGCGGCGCTTCCTTTTCGGCGGCTCTTCGTCCGGCTGAAGCGGGGTCTGAGCCTGACTGTCAGCCGTCGTGCGCAAGAGAACTCCGGTTCAGGTCAGAGGAGTCTGCTCTCCATCGGCAGAATCTGCTCCGGTGTACCAAAGCCCGGAAGGGCCTCAAAGCGTTTCTTCCAGTTGGATACATTGGGATATGCGGCGAGATCGATATTGGCCTCGGCCGCATAGCGCAGCACGCCATAGATGCCGACGTCGGCGACGGTCGGCCGCTTTCCCGCCACCCATTCCGACTTGCCGAGCTCGTTCTCGAGGAGCGCCAGAGCGGCGCGCGCCTCGGTGTCGTACATGATGCGCACCTCGTCGCCGAACTGCCGCAGCCCGCGCGCCCTGGCCCTGAGGCGGAACACCGGAACGGCAAGCTTGTCCCACTGCCAGAACAGCCATTCGCGGATGCGGTGCTTCTCGAACTCGCTCTTGCCGTCGAACTTGTGCAGTTCATCCGCGAGATGCTGGAGGATCGCGGCGGACTGCACGTAGTAGGATTGGCCGTCGCGCAGTGCGGGAACCTGTCCGAAGCGGTTCTTCACCAGGAAGTCAGGCTGCTTGTGCTGCGCCTCGCGAAGGTTCACGTGAATGTAGGAGAAGGGATACTTGCAGAGCGAGAGCATGAGGCCCACCGTGTAGGTGGGCCCCGATCCCAGCATGCCGAAGAGCGTGAAGCGCTCCTTGTCGACGGCGGGGGCGGCGGGCGCCGCCGGCTTACGCGCCACCGGCTGCTTGGTGGGCTTCTTGGCCGGCACGGGCTTCGCGCGGGCCGGCTGCTTCCGCGCAGCAGGTTTTGAAACCGTTTTCCCAACAGGCTTCTTCGCAGCCTTTCTGGCTGTCTTCGCCATGGTTCGACCCCCTCCGGCCTCTCGGCCAAAAATTCCGGGTACGGACTATAGCGAAGATTTTCCGAAAGGAAAACACAAAGCAAGATACTGAGTAAATTGGCAAATCGCGCTCGGTCGCTGGGTGTTCCCATGCCCCGGAAAATCCACCGAACTGCTTATCTCCGATTGCAGAAAGAGGCGCTAAGACCTTGATTCTGTTTGACTCAGCGTCAGACCGGCTCAGAGGCCCAGTTTCACCTTGAGGAGATCGCTCACCGCCTGCGGGTTGGCCTTGCCGCCGGTGGATTTCATCACCTGGCCCACGAACCAGCCGAGCATGGTGGGCTTGGCCTTGACCTGCTCCACCTTGTCGGGGTTGGCGGCGATGATGTCCATCACGGCCTTCTCGATCGCTCCCGTGTCGGTGACCTGCTTCAGGCCCCGGACATCGACGATCTCCTTGGGCGAACCGCCCTCGGTCCACACGATCTCGAAGACATCCTTGGCGATCTTGCCGGAAATCGTGCCGGAGCCGATCAGGTCAACGATTTCGCCCAGCTGGGTGGCGGAAACGGGAGTTGTTTCAACCGTCCTGCCCTCCTTGTTCAGGCGGCCGAACAGTTCGTTGATGACCCAGTTTGCGGCCATCTTGCCGTCCCTGCCCTTCGCCACCTGCTCGAAGAAGTCGGCGGAGGCGCGCTCGGCGGTCAGCACCTGGGCGTCATAGGGAGTGAGGCCATAGTCCTTCACGAAACGGGCGATTTTCTCGTCCGGAAGTTCAGGGAGCGAGCCCCGGATGCGGTCGATCCAGGCTTCCTCCAGTTCCAGCGGCAGCAGGTCCGGGTCGGGGAAGTAGCGGTAGTCGTGCGCCTCCTCCTTCGAGCGCATGGAGCGCGTCTCGCCCTTCCTCGCGTCGAACAGGCGGGTTTCCTGGTCGATCGTGCCGCCATCCTCGAGGATGCCGATCTGGCGGCGCGCCTCGTATTCGATGGCCTGGCCCATGAAGCGGATGGAGTTGACGTTCTTGATCTCGCAGCGGGTGCCGAACTCGGCCCCCGGCCGGCGGACCGAGACGTTGATGTCCGCCCGGAGCGAGCCCTGCTCCATGTTGCCATCGCAGGTGCCGAGATAGCGCATGATCTGGCGGAGCTTCGTCACATAGGCCTTCGCCTCCTCGGCCGAGCGCATGTCGGGCTTCGAGACGATCTCCATCAGCGCGCAGCCGGAGCGGTTCAGGTCCACGAAGCTCATGCTGGGGTGCTGGTCGTGCAGCGACTTGCCGGCATCCTGCTCGAGATGCAGGCGCTCGATTCCGACCTCGACGGAGCGGCCGTCGACGTCGACGTGGACCGAACCCTCGCCCACCACCGGCTGCTTGTACTGCGAGATCTGGTAGCCCTGCGGCAGGTCCGGGTAGAAATAATTCTTCCGGTCGAAGACCGAGCGGCGGTTGATCTCGGCCTTGAGGCCCAGCCCGGTCCTCACGGCCTGCTCGACGCAGAATTCGTTGATCACCGGCAGCATGCCCGGCATGGCGGCGTCGACGAGGGAGACGTGGTCGTTGGGCTCGCCGCCGAATTCGGCGGAAGCACCCGAGAACAGCTTGGACCTGGCCAGGACCTGGGCATGGACCTCCATGCCGATGACGATCTCCCAATCGCCGGTCGCCCCCTTGATCCAATCCTTCTTCTCGGCCACGCGCTTCGCGGATTCCATCATCATTCCACCTTTGAACTGGCGCCTTGGTACCCACTCGGGCGCGGCGGTTCAAGAGCCCCCGTCCGGCCGGTGGCGGGCCAGTTCCCGCCCCATGGCGCGCATGAGCCAGACCGCGCCCACGAGCAGAAGCGCCAGCAGCACGGCGAAGCCGGGGTCCATGGCGGTCATGTCGCCGCCGTGCTTCCAGAGCTCGATGCCGATCACCAGCACGATGAACAGGGCAGCGCCGGCGGCCCCGCCACGCATCAGCTTCAGCAGGACATATCCGAGCGGCGACATGGCTCTCCCTCGCCGCAACGGGGTTTTCCCTGGGGCCTCCGCATGCTAGCGCTCAAGGATAACACTGGTCGAACCTCATGTCGAAATCCAAGCCCGATCTCTCCCGCCTCAAGCCCGAAACCCGTCTCGTGGCCGCCGGCCGCGACTATGCCGAGCACGGCTTCGTCAACCCGGCCGTCTATCACGGCTCGACCGTGCTGTTCCCTTCGGCGAAGGCGCTCCAGGAACGCTCCCAGGCCTATACCTACGGCCGGCGCGGCACGCCCACTTCGCGCGCGGTGGAAGACGCGGTGGCACTTCTGGAAGGCGGCCACAAGGCGAAGATCGCGCCCTCGGGCATGGCGGCGATCACCACCGCGCTCCTCGCCTTCCTGAAGACGGGCGACCACCTGCTGATGGTGGACACGGTCTACAACCCCGCCCGCCAGCTCTGCGAGGGGCTGCTGAAAGGACTGGGGATCGAAACCACCTACTACGACCCGCTGATCGGCGGCGGCTTGGCCTCCCTCATCCGGGCCAACACGCGGGTGGTCTATGCGGAATCGCCGGGCTCCCAGACCATGGAGGTGCAGGACGTCCCCGCCATTGCCGAGGCCGCGCACCGGGCGGGCGCCCTCCTCCTCGTCGACAATACCTGGGGGGCAGGACATTACTTCAAGGCCTTCGAGCACGGGGCGGACGTCTCGATCCAAGCTGCGACGAAGTATCTGGTGGGCCATTCGGACGCCATGATGGGCACCGTCACCTGCACGAAGGAAACGTGGGGCCCCTTCCGCGAAGCCTATGAGCAGATGGGCCAGTTCGCCGGGCCAGACGACATGTACCTGACGCTCCGCGGCATCCATACGCTGGACGTCCGGCTCGAGCGGCACATGAAGAACGCCATTGCCGTGGCCGAATGGCTGAGGGGGCGGCCCGAAGTGGAGACGGTGCTCTACCCCGCGCTTTCCAACGCGCCGGGGCATGAATTGTGGAAGCGCGATTTCCGCGGCGCCTCCGGCCTCTTCTCGGTCGTACTGAGGCCGTGCAGCGAGGCGGCCACCTCCGCCTTCCTCGACCGGCTCGTGCTGTTCGGCATGGGCTACAGCTGGGGCGGATTCGAGAGCCTCGCCATCCCCTTCAAGCCCCACCGCACGGCGACGCGCTGGGGGGCGGACGGTCCTTGCATACGTTTTCACATCGGGCTCGAGAATCCCGACGACCTCACGGCGGATCTCGCGGAGGGCTTTGCGGCCCTGAGTTCCGCCTCTTGAAAAAGCGGATTTCCTTCCTATCTTGATCTTTACCGATGGTTTGGAGGGGTTATATGCCGCGTGTGTTCCAAGTCCTCACCGCCCTGCTGCTGATGCTGGGACTTGCCCTACCCGCCGGGGCGCAGTCCGACGATCCGGAGCTGATCTTCAAGAAGACGACGGTGTGGCGCATGCTGTCGCCCGACGCCAAGCTCGCCACCTATGTGCTGGACGATCCCGCAGTGGACGGCGTTGCCTGCTATTTCACGGTGCCCGAGATCGGCGGCTGGACCGGCTGGGCGGGCTTCGCCGAGGAGCGCTCCGAGACCTCCATCGCCTGCCGGCAGATCGGCCCCATCCGCATCAAGGCCAAGTTCGACCAGGGCGAGGAAATCTACCGCCAGCGGCGATCTCTCTTCTTCAAGAAGATGCAGATCGTGCGGGGCTGCGACGCCAAGCGCAACGTTCTGGTCTATCTCGCCTACACGGACAAGCTCATCGAGGGCTCGCCGCAGAACTCCACCTCGACGGTTCCGCTCATGCCATGGGGCAACGAAGCCGCCCCCAGATGCGGGGATTTCGTGAACCCATAGGAAGAGGGAGGGCGGCGGGGCGCGCCCTCCCCCCTTGCGACCTACATTCCCGGTTCGATGGGCTTCTCGATCTCTCCGCCGGCCTCTGCCCAGTCCTTGAAGCCGCCGATGTTGTAGACGCGCTCGTAGCCCATATCCTTCAGCGTCTTGGCCGACAGGGCCGAGCGGCCGCCAGAGGCGCAATAGAGGAGCACCGGCCGCGCCGGATCGAATTTCTTGTCATGATAGGGCGACTGCGGGTCTGCGCGGAATTCCAGCATGCCGCGCGAGACGTGCACCGCACCCTGTATTTTCCCGCTCATCTCCACCTCTGGCGCATCGCGGACATCCACGACGAGCGCCCCCTCCGTGCCTCCGCGACGCTGACGCGCGGAACCGTTGCGTTGGCCTGTTCGATCATCTGTTTAACGCTGGTGGGCATCCCGACCTCCATGGCCATCATTGCAGCGGCACACGCCGCCTCGTGCGAGGCTAGCGCGGCACTTGCGGGCCCGCAAAGTCCGTTCTTTGCATGCGGGCTCCACAAGGGGAGAATGCCGGAGGGATCCGCGGGGGGCGGCTCAGGCCGCCCCTGCCCCTCGGCGTGCGGCGCTTCAGACCTTCACGCAGCGATATTTCCGCCGGCCTTCCTTGTTGGTGTACCAGACCGCCTTGTAGGAGCCGCACTTGTCCGGCGGGTTCTTGGAAGCCACCCTTTTCTTCTTCTTCGCCGGAGCATCGCTGCTGGCGCGCGACTGAAGCTTCTTCTTCGCGGGCTTGGCCTGTGCCTTCTCCTCGTGCGGCTCAGCCTTGTCGCGGGCGGGTGCCGCATCGCGCGGCGTGGGAAGCGGAACCTCAGCTCCGGGGGACTGCTCCTCGATCGAGGCCGGCTCGATCGTGGGTGCCGCCGCGACCTCGGTTCCGGGAGCCCGGGGCTGCAGCAACATGGCGATGACATCGGGATCGGTGGAAGCGCTTCGGGGAACGATCTCGACCGCGGAAGTCTCCGGGTCCTGCCGCACGAGCACGGCGCAGGGCACCTTGCTCACCTGCGTCAGTCCCTCGGCGGACTCGATGGGGCTCATGCATTGGGCGCCAGCGAGAATGACAATCTCGATCAGCCTCATGGGACATCCTCATACTCAAACAAACCGCCGCCCCAGGCGCTGCAGCATTCACGGCGCCGGGGGCACCTTAGCGGAGCCGGCACCAGTACTCAATGCCTCAAGGAATGGGGCCTCCCGGGGTATGAAAGTGGGCAGAAGCGTGATGGTTCCCCAGAAAACTGCCGATGAGGGCGAATGGAGCCGCCCTGACCGCGACCGCCATCACCTGCGTCAGCGTGTCTTCCAGAACTTCCCGAGGCTCATGGGGTCCAGTGGCGCAATTCCTGGATCCTGGCCCGCCAGTTCCTGCGCGAGACCTTCCCATTCCCGAGCCCTGCGGGCCCATTCTCCAGCGGCGCCAGCATTCTCAAGGACCTTCCGACGGCACGCGGAGGCGTTTTGCCAGGCGATGCTCCACAAACTGACCGCCGATGGATCCCGCTCGCTCCGATTGATCTCTGCAGCCACTTCAGCCTCCAGCATCCGCCGGGATCAACATGCGGAGCAAGCTGAAGGTTTCAGTTTGATTGGCCTTTTATTTAACCCATAGTTACCGGACAGCTGCCGGCGACTATTCGTCACCCGCAACGTCCGTTACGCTGAATGCCCCGGAGTGTTTGCCTTCGGGCGCGAGGCCAAACCCCTCGGCAGCGAGGCCTCTGCGGAGCAGTTCCCGGACAGCAGCCGCCCTGCTCGGCATGCGCCTCTCAAATCGCCACTCCTCGATCGCGCGCAGCTCCTGGGGCTGGAGCATGATCTGGAGCCTGATATCCCTCTCTTCCTTTTTCATGTTTTCTGTGTCCCGCAAGTCGAGGCCATTTTTATACTGCACCTACTCACTCTGCTACAACTCCACACCAGCGGTTTGTTCCCCCGGCGTCGCAAAGTTGTAAGTAATGTGCGAGTGAGGCAATTGAGACAACCCAGCGAGGTGGTGCAGTGGCGGATTGCCATTTATGAGCGAAGGAGTACGAAAGGTCTTCTAAAGGAGCTTTTCCAATGCCCCGCACAAACCTTCCCCGCCCTGTCGTTCACGACATCGAACAGGTGCTGTCGATCAACAGGTCCACGTGCATCCGCGTCTATGCCGAGGCAGAAACGATCCGGAAGCGCTGGAGCGACGAGAACATCGCGCTGGAAGACATCGTGGACGCGCTGATCGACCGCGGCGGCCGATACAATGCTTCGATGTCGCTCGATCCTTCGGAAGCTGCCGACGCGCTGCTCGGCCGATGAGCCGCCGGGCGGCAAGGACTCCCGCACTGACCTGAAATGGCGACCCCGGCAGGATTCGAACCTGCGACCTAGTGCTTAGAAGGCACTTGCTCTGGTCCAGCTGAGCTACGGGGTCCTGCCTTCAGTGAGTCCAGTTGATGGACCGGCCGAACTTGAAATTGTCGGAATAGGATTTCTTGATCGCCTTGGCGACAGGCGCTTCCGGCATCACCGTATAGGCGAGACCCTCGCGCTCGCAATAGGCGATTGCCTCCTCCTTCGTGGGAAAGGTCAGCTTCACCTGCTGGCGCGTGTCGCCGGACGAGGTCCATCCCATGAGCGGGTCCACGCTGCGCGGGGCCGCTGGCTCGAACTCAACCACCCAATGATCGTACTTGGCCTTGCCTGACTGCATGGCGTTGCGGGAGGGCTTGTAGATGCGGACGGGCATGGTTCTCTTTCTCGCTCGACTGGCGGAGAAGGCCGTGGTCGGGGTGGCCAGATTCGAACTGACGACCCCCTGCGCCCAAGGCAGGTGCGCTACCAGACTGCGCTACACCCCGATACGGCCTTCGCTTGTGCGCCTCTTATCCGAAAATGCTCACCCGGGGCAAGGCTCGGCTGGAGACAGCGCCAGCCAGCCTACTCGGCGTTGCGGAAGAGGCGGTGATAGACCGTGTCCCCGGCGCGGATGCCGTGCTTGCGCGAAACACCGGCGGCCAGTTCCAGCACCGCCAGAACCGGCTCCGAGATGCCGACGGTGTCGAGCGACTTCGGCACGGTGTTCTCGGCGATGTAGGCGATGGTGCCGTCCTCGCGGATGAACAGCATGTCGAGGGAGATATAGGTGTTCTTCATCCACATCGCGACGGGGCGCGGGTCGCCGAAGTCGAAGAGCATGCCGCGCTCCTCCGGAAGGCGCTGGCGGAACATCAACCCCCTGCTGCGGAGTTCCTCCGTGTCCGCGATTTCCACGGTGAACATCACCGCATCACCCTCCGTGGCGATGGTGAGCGGCTCGATCTTGGAAAGAGGCGCATCCTGGGCGCGGAGCCCGCCCGGCTGAGCGAGCAGGGCGCAGGCGAAGAGGAGGATAGTCAGGACAAAGCGGAGCATGCCGCCCTCATTCCCGGCAATTGTTGCGGAAGAATGGCTTATTGCGTGAGGGCCGGGCCGGATTCGAGCGAGAGGCGCACCTCGGCCGCCATCTTGCCCTTCGGCCCGTCGCCGAAACGCACGTAGATCCAGCTGTCGGGCTGGAGATCGGCGATCGCCGTCTTCCGCAGCGTCTCCATGTGGATGAAGATGTCCGGCTTGTCCTCACCCTCCGTGGCGAAGCCGAAGCCGCGGGCGCGGTTGAACCATTTCACCCGGGCACGAACCCAGGCGCTCGAGGCGGTGACCACGGCATGGGTGCGGGGGCGGCGCTCCACCGGGTTGATGGCGGTGGAGGTATCGACGGCCAGGACGCGCAGGCACTGATAACCCTTCTGGCGCGCCACCGCCTCGCAGAACACGCGCGTGCCCTCGAGCGGCGCCTCGAAGCCATCGCGCTTGAGGCAGCTCAGATGCAGCAGAACGTCCTGCATGCCGTTGTCCGGGATGATGAAGCCATAACCGCGCCCCACGTCGAACCATTTCACGAGGCCGCTGACCTGAATGATGCGGATGTTGTTCTCAGGCGCTTCGTTCAGCGTGGAAACCGTCTCACCGTTGTAACCGCTCGCCGCCATCTTACCAACTCTGTCCCCAAGAGCGGCATTGTTGCCCCGCCGCCTTGCTGCCTAATCTGCGCAAATCCCGCGGCTTTGTACAGGGCTCGCACCGGTGCTTGTGTGGAAAAACCGCAGGTCGAAGAGCAGCAGCAACAGCGCGGAGACTCGAGTCAGCAACGGCGAGTTGCGACAAGAGACCGGAAACGTTCGGCAATTCTTCTTCGCAGCGGAGCCGCTCAACACTCCCCTTGAATCGCGCCGGCCTGTCGGCCCGCTGCGCCGCACGGCAAGACACAGCCGCGAGAGCGCAGCGCAGCGTCGGAAAGGCGGCAGATTCCCCTCAAGTGATTCGCTCTCACCGTGATTCGATTCGCGCGACGAGCGCCGCGAGAACTTCGCCGATGTCGCGGCGGATCACGAGATCGGCGAGACCGTCGAGCCCCGTCTCCTCGCGGTTGACGATGACGAGCGGCGTGCGGTTCTGCTTCGCCATCACCGGAAAACCCGCGGCCGGAAACACCTGGAGCGAGGAGCCGATGGCGAGAAAGAGATCGGCGTTCAGCGTTGCCGCGCGCGCATCGGCCATTTCCTGCTCCGGCATGGCCTGGCCGAAGGAGATGGTGGCCGACTTGACGATGCCGCCACAGGATGTGCAGGCCGGCGGCTTCTCCTTCCGGGCGATCTCCTCCTTCACCCAATCGATTTCATGGCGGCATCCACAGGCTAGGCAGTGGGCATAGGTGCCGTTGCCGTGGATCTCGATGATCCGCTCGCGCGGGATGCCCGCGGCTTCGTGCAGGCCGTCGATGTTCTGGGTGATGACACGCGCGACATGGCCCCTCCGCACGAGATCGGCCACGGCACGGTGGCCGGCACCGGGTGCCGCCCCGGCGATCGTCTCACGGATCACCAGGAAACGCCGCCAGGCCTCCAGCCGCGTCTCGGCGGAAGCGAGGAAGTCGCTGAATTCGATGGGCTTGTAGCGCGTCCAGAAGCCGCCGGGAGAGCGGAAGTCCGGGATGCCGCATTCGGTCGAGATTCCCGCGCCGGTGAAGACCACGCCGCGCCGGGCGCGCTGGACCATGCCGGCCAGTTCTTCTATGTGTTCGTCAAACACGAGGTGATCCCATGAAATATCTCCACACCATGATCCGCGTCTCCAACCTGGAGCAGTCGCTCGACTTCTTCATCAACAAGCTGGGCTTCGTCGAGCAGCGCCGCTACGAGAACGAGAAGGGACGCTTCACGCTGGTCTTCGTGGCGGCACCCGAGAGCCCGGACGCGCCGGTCGAACTCACCTACAACTGGGACCCGGAAGTCTATACCGGCGGGCGCAACTTCGGCCATATGGCGCTCGGCGTCGACAACATCTACGACTATTGCGCCAATCTCCAGAAGCACGGCATCACGATCAACCGCCCGCCCCGCGACGGCCGCATGGCCTTCATCAAGACGCCCGACGGCATCTCGATCGAGTTGCTGCAGAAGGGCGAGGCGCTGCCGGCGGCAGAGCCCTGGGCTTCCATGCCGAACACCGGAACGTGGTGAGAAGCACTCACCACACGCCTTCCACCTCGTAGGCCTCGTCCATTCCCGGCCAGGGCGGCATCGTCACGCCGACGCAATGCAGCGGCTCGTCGCCGTCATTGCGGAACTGGAAGTGGGCGCCCGCCGGAATGGCGAACGACAGGCCGGGGCCGAGCTCCACGATGAGCTCCGCCTCCGCCAGCCTCCGCCACATGCGGCCCTTGCCCTGGGTGACGAGCCAGACCTCCTCCACCGTCCGGTGGGCCACCGCCTTGGAGATGGCGCCGGGCGGCAGCGTGAACTGCGCCATGCTGCCGCGCGAGGTGGCCGCCAGGATGCGCACCTCGGAACCATCGGGAGCGATCGCGTCCGGGGCATGCGGCCTCATCCGCGTCGCCAAGGTCATGGCATGAGCTGCCCGCCATTGACCTCGATCACCTGCCCCGTGACGTAGCCCGAGGCCTTGTCGCTGGCGAGGTAGAGGAAGGTTCCGGCGCAATCCTCCGCCAGGCCGAGGCGCTGCATCGGGATCGACTTCCGCGCCGCCTCGCGCTTGGCCTCGTCCGAGAAGCGGTCATGGAAGGCGGTGTGGATGGTGCCGGGCGAGACGCAGTTGACCCGGATGCCGTGGCCGACGAGCTCCTTCGCAAGCGTCTTCGAGAAGGCGGAGACGAAAGCCTTGGCGCCCGCATAGACGGAGCCGCCCGGGCTCGAACCGTTGCGCGCGGCGATCGAGGTGACGTTGATGATCGTGCCGGAGCCCTGTTCCTTCATCAGCGTTGCCGCAATCCGGCAGCAGTGGATGAGCTGCCGGCAGTTGAGGTCGAAAACCTTGTCGATGAAGGCGTCGTCGAGATCGGTGACCGGCACGCGGGCAACGAGGCTGCCGGCATTGTTCACCAGCACGTCGATGCGGCCGTGCTTCGCGAGAGCGGCATCGACCAGGCGCTGCGGGGCGCCCTCCTCGGTGAGGTCCAGCTTCAGCGTGGCCACTCCCGCCCTTTCGAGCGCCTCGCGTTCGGGCCCGCCGCCCAGATATTGCGCGAAGACCCTGGCGCCGGCCGCAGCGAAGGCAAGCGAGGCCGCGCCGCCGATCCCCGTCACGCCGCCGGTCACCACGACGGACTTGCCCTTCAGATCATCGAACATGGAATCCCCTTCGCCTGTTTTGCGGCCTATGATGCATGAACCGGCGGCACGCCGGCAATCGTCTTGCGCGGGGGGCACGACATGCAGGGAATGGGCAGAGGGCTCCTGGTCTGGCTGCTGATCATGCTGGCGGAGAGCGTGCACGGCGTGCTGCGGGGCCTCCTGCTCGTGCCGCGGATCGGCGAGGAGGCTGCCGCACGGATCGGCTGGCCCGTGGGTGCCATCATCGTGCTCGCCATCGCCTACCTGGCGATCGGCTGGACGCGGGTGAGAGAGCGCGGGAGGCTCCTCGCGATGGGCGCGCTCTGGGCCGTGCTCACCGTGGCGTTCGAAATCGCCATCGGGCTTCTCCGCGGCATGGGCCAGCCCGACATCATCGCTGCCCTCGACCCGCGCACAGGCACCATCGCCTGGAGCGCGCTGCTGATGCTCGTCGCACCGCTGATCGCAGCGCGGCTGAGGCAAAAGATGGCCTAGCGGACCCGGGCGATCCCCGACTTGCCGTCGTCGCGCACCCAGCGGATGCGGCCATCGGGCAGCTTCGCCACGGTAAAGCAGAAGGTGCGGCCGTCATACCATTCCTGCCACTTCTGGCAGAGGCGGTCGCCCGACACCCACCAGCGGCCCCGGTCCTTTGGCTTCATGTACTTGCCGAGGCCCGCCGCCTCGCCCGAGCCGTCCACCACGCCGTTCCGCCGATAGGTCAAGGGGAGCTCGCCACCCAGCGGGACGGCGAGATAGACGCGCTTGCCGCTGATCCATGACTTGAGCGCCGCACCGGCGAGAGGCTCGCCCCGGCTCGAAGCAGAAGCCGGTGCTGTCGCGAGCATCACCGCAAGGGGAATTGCCGCGAGAGCAAACCGGCGGGGCCGGACGCGCGTAACCGAGGGATCATGTTTCACGTCAGGTTCTCCGTGTCAGCGCCCATCCCTACGCAGGACGCCGCGGTTCAGACCTCATGAACATCCTTTTCGGCGCTTTCAATTTCCTGGCGTTCGAGGCGGCATGGTTCGCGGCGGTTTCAGGCGGGGCCCGCGGCTGGCCCTGGTGGGGATCGATCCCGGCCCTCGCCGTGGTGATCGCTCACCTCGCCTTGCAGCGACCGGCCCTGAAGCGCGAGCTGGGCCTCATCCTGGCCGTCACGGCCCTGGGCGTGCTGATCGAGACCGGGTTCCTCGCCGCCGGGCTTATCCGCTACGCCGGCATGGCGCCGGGAGATGTTCTGCCGCCGGTTTGGATCTGGGCCCTGTGGTTCGGCTTCGGGACGCTGCCCAATGCGAGCCTCGCGTGGCTCAGGGGCCGATGGCCACTTCAGGCGCTGCTCGGCGCCGTGTCGGGACCCCTCACCTACTGGGCTGGCGCGAAGATGGGCGCGGCCAGCCTGCCGGCGGAGCCCTCCGGTGCCCTCTTCGCCATCGGGCTCGCCTGGGCGCTGGCGCTGCCGGCGATCTTCCTCCTGGCGGAAGCCATTGCCCCCGCCCGTGCCGGCAACAATTGACCTCGATCATGGCCAGGATGATCCTGGGCGGGCCATCTGCGGGCGCTACAGGAACGCGCCATGACCACCGCCGAATTCTACCTCTCGCTGATCGCCCTGCTCCTTGCTCCGGGGCCGACCAACACGCTGCTGGCGCTGGCCGGGGCCGAGCGCGGCGCGTGGCGGGCGCTCGCGCTGACCCCCGCGGTAGCGGCGGGCTACATGGCGGCGGTGCTGCCGCTGACGTTTGCCGGGGCCGGCCTGATGGAAGGCCATGCGACGCTGAGCCTCGCCGTCACCTTCGCCGCGGCAGCCTGGGTGGCGTGGTTGGCGGCGAGCCTCTGGCGCCTACCCGCCGCGCGGGACGCCGACATCGAGGGCCCGGGTGGGCTCCGGCTCTTCACCACTACGCTCCTCAACCCCAAGGGACTGATCATCGGCCTCGTCATGCTGCCGTCGCAGGACCGACTCGCCATTCCACTGCTCGCCTTCCTCCTCGTGCTGATTCTCGTTTCGGCCGGCTGGGCATTGGCGGGAAGTCTCATCGGCCGCGCACCCGGCGGCAAGCGTGGCCGCGGTGCTCAGTTGTTCAGGCGCGCCTGCGCGGGCTGGCTCGGCGTGTTGTCGCTGTGGCTCGCGGCCGGCGGCCTGGCCTGAACGTCCGCTCAGGCCTTCAGGTCGCGTACGAAGAGATCACGTTCGCGCATGGCGGCGAGCGGCGCGGTGAGGGTCCAGCTAAGGCCTTCGGCCTCGTGCTTCAGCACGACGCGGGCGCCGAGTGATTGTTCGGCAAGCCGCGTCAGGATCAGCGTGCCGAGACCCGCGCGGCGTGGAGGCGCCACCGGCGGCCCGCCGTGTTCCCGCCACGAGAGTTCGATCATCTCCTCCGGCGCATCGCCCAAGAGCCGCCAGGAGATTTCCACCCTGCCCTCCGCACCCGACAGCGCGCCGTGCTTTCCGGCATTCACGGCGAGTTCGTGAAGAGCCATGCCGAGGCTCTGCGCGGCGGTGGCGTTGATGTGAAGCTCCGGCCCCGACAGCGCGATGCGCCGGCCTACCAGATCCTCCAAGTGGGCGAGCTGCGAGCGCACCAGATCCGCCAGAACCACGCCCTGCCATGCATTGTGGACCAGCAGATCGTGGCTGGCGGCAAGGCCCTGCAGACGTTCGGCGAAACGCTCGGCGAAGGTTTCGGGATCGCCATAGGCGGCGGTCTGGCGCGCGACGGACTGGACCACTGCGAGAAGGTTCTTCGAACGGTGGTTCACCTCCCGCATGAGAAGCCTGATCTGCTCCTCGGAGCGTTTGCGCTCCGTCATGTCCGTCAGCAACGCCACCATGTTCACCGGCTGCCCCATGCGATCACGCAAGAGGAGGATGACCTTGTGCACCCACACCGTGCGGCCGCTCTTGTGGACCGAGCGGTTGAAGATCTCGAAATGGGGAACCTCCTGGCGAACCAGCCGGTCCATCTCGGCTAGGTTGGCGGCGCGGTCATCCGGGTGGACGAGGGTCGAAAAGGGAAGGTTGCGCAGCTCGGCCATGTCATAGCCCAGCATGCGCTCATAGGCCGGGTTGCACTGCACGAAATTGCCTTCCATGTCGGAAATCGAGATGCCGATCGGCGCGTTCTCGAAAATGCCGCGGAAGCGCTCCTCGCTCGCCTGCAGCTGCTCCTCGGAGCGCTTGCGGGAGGTGATGTCGGTGGCAACTCCGAGAATCTGCGTCGGACGGCCGTTCTCGTCCCTGGCGAAAACGCGGTCGCGGCTCAGGAGCCACACCCAGGCACCGTCCTTGCGGCGCATACGGTATTCGACGTCGGGCAGTGCATCGGGCGAGTTGGGGCGGAGTGCGGAAATCCGCTCCTGCACGAGCGGCATGTCGTCCGGGTGGATCAGGCCAGGCAGCAGGTCGCGGCCCATGGCGGCGATCTCCCCGGTGCTGTGGCCGAGGATATCGAGGCACTGCGGGCTGATGAAGACGTTGTGACCGCTCGTCACGTCATAGACATAGGTGAGCGAGGGCGCGACAGAAATGACATGGTCGGTGAAGTGCTGCTGGCGCGTCAGCTGCTCGGTGAGCTGGCGCGACTTCGCAAGCCCGCGCTGCTGCGCATCGACGATGAGCAGCATGGCATAGCCCCCTGCCGCGAAGAAGAGCCAGGAGAGGAAAGGCCAGAGCGGCAGGCCCGGCGGCGCGGGCCCGATAAAGAAGGGTGAGATCGCAAGGCCGATGGCCAGGGTCAGGAGGCCGGCGCGATAGCCGGCGATCATGGTGCAGATCACGACGGCCGGATAGAAGGTGATGAAGGCGCCGAGCAGCGGAAAGGCGATGCGAACGGCCACCGCGGCCGCGATCACGGTGGCGCACAGGACCCATGCGAGCCAGTCCCGGCGCGGCAGGCGCGCAAACCAGCTCTCGAGGGTCCATGTCAGACTGGGTCCGTCCACCGGCGTTCTCTTCTCACCCACTTACGACATCTAGCACCAAGGCGGTTTGTGACGGGCAGGCATTTTGCTTACTTTTTGGTCACTTAACGCATGAGTGCAGACGTTGTGGATTGTGACCTTTGGTTGGCAGCAGCGTGCAAGGGAGAAATCAGCCTTTCTCCTTTCTCCTCTGCCGCAAGGCGCCGACGATCATCGTGAGGGCGGGAAGCAGAAGGCCGGCGAGAGCGGTGCGGTCCGGCCCGCCCAGCGCGGCCCCCACCAGCGGCTGGGAACGGATTTCCTCCTCGAGCGATTGACCCGCGATGTTCCGCATCTCCTCCGCCAGCGCCAGTTCCGGCCCGGGCTTCATCAAGGCGGCGGCGAGAAGCGCCACCCCGGCAAGGGCCACGTTGAGAAGGCCGAGGCTCACGGGCGTTCCCACCGGCCCCCACAGCGGCGATAGAAAGGCAAAGAGCGCGACGTTGCTGAAGACGAGGCCGAGCCCGGCGAACAGCAGAGCAAGGGCGGCGAGCACCGTTCGCCGCGCGGCGAAGGCCAGCTTCGCCTGGACGGCCAGCATCTCGGCACGGATGATAAACCTTACCTGGCGGAACATGTTATGAACGCTCATATCTT
>NZ_JBKBKI010000036.1:0-34643 GCF_046294715.1 Aestuariivirga sp.
CGCCAGCCGGCGGCTTTCACCTGCACGGTGGGGATCAAGCCCACCTACGGCCGCTGCTCGCGCTGGGGCATCGTGGCCTTCGCCTCCTCGCTCGACCAGGCGGGCCCCATCGCGCGCGACGTGCGCGACGCAGCGATCATGCTGAAATCCATGGCGAGCGTCGATCCCAAGGATACGACCTCGGTCGATGTTCCGGTGCCCGACTACGAGGCGGCGATCGGCAGGCCCATCAAGGGGCTGCGCGTCGGCATTCCGAAGGAATACCGCGTCGACGGCATGCCGGAGGAGATCGATGCACTGTGGCACAAGGGTGCGGAGTGGCTGAAGGCGCAAGGCGCCGAGATCGTCGAGATCTCGCTGCCGCACACGAAATATGCGCTTCCCGCCTATTACATCGTGGCCCCGGCCGAGGCCTCCTCCAACCTCGCCCGCTATGACGGCGTGCGCTACGGGCTCCGCGTTCCGGGGGACGACATCGTCGACATGTACGAGAAGTCCCGCGCGGCGGGCTTCGGCCGCGAGGTGCAGCGCCGGATCCTCATCGGAACCTATGTGCTGTCGGCCGGCTACTACGATGCCTATTACGTGCGCGCGCAGAAGGTCCGTACACTGATCAAGCGCGATTTCGACGAGGCCTGGAGCAAGGTGGACGTGGTGCTGACCCCCGCGACCCCGAGCCCCGCCTTCGCGCCGGGCGAGATCACGGACCCGGTCCAGATGTATCTCAACGACATCTTCACGGTGACGGTGAACATGGCGGGCCTCCCCGGCATTTCGGTGCCCGCGGGCCTGTCCTCCGACGGCCTGCCCCTTGGGCTCCAGCTCATCGGAAAGCCGTTCGGCGAGGAAACCCTCTTCCAGACCGCCGCGGCCATCGAACAGGCGGCAGGGATCCATACCGCGAAGCAGTGGTGGTGAGATAAAGCCCTGGGCGTCATCCTGGCGCGGTCATCGGAACAAAAATGCCCGGGTCCTGCCCGGGCATTTCCGTTTCCGTGTTCGGCTTCTCACTTCGGCTGGGGCACCATGCGGAGATAGGGCTTCAGCGTCTTCCAGCCGCCGGGGAATTTCTCCTTCGCGGCATCGTCCGAAATCGAAGCCAGGATGATCACGTCCTCGCCCGGCTTCCAGTCGGACGGCGTCGCAACCGACTTGGTCGCGGTGAGCTGGAGCGAGTCCACCACGCGGACGATCTCGTTGAAGTTCCGCCCGGTGCTCATGGGATAGGCCACGATGAACTTGATCTTCTTGTCCGGCCCGATGATGAACACGTTGCGGACGGTCTGGTTGTCTGCCGCGGTGCGGGTCGCCGCCTTGCCCGAGGCATTGGGGTGGATCATGCCGTAGAGCTTGGCCACGGCCAGGTCCTCGTCGCCGATCATCGGATAGTTCACCGAGGCGCCGGTCACGTCCTTGATGTCCTGCTTCCAGCGCTGGTGGTCCGCCACCGAGTCCACCGAGATGCCGATGAGCTTCACGCCACGCTTGTCGAATTCGTGCTTCATCTTTGCAACCGAGCCGAGTTCGGTGGTGCAGACGGGCGTGAAATCCTTGGGATGCGAGAACAGCACCGCCCATGATCCTTCGATATAGTCGTGGAAGCGGATGCGGCCTTCCGTGGTGTCGGCCTCGAAGTCGGGTGCGATGTCGCCAATTTGCAGTGCCATGTTGGCCTCCGTCGTCTGGGTTGAACCACTATAGATCACCTGCCGTTCGGAATAAAGAACATTTCGTCCGGCATGCCGCTCATCCCGGCTTTGCAGGAATCGCAGGACTTGGGCATGATTTCCACCCTCACCGGAGTTTCCGCCATGTCCTATGTCATCTCCTTTCCCGTGCTCGCCATCGTGATCGCCGTCTATCTGCTGCTCGCCCCGGGCGGCGGAATGATGCTGGACGGCGATGCCTATTCCATGACGCTCGCCTCAGGGGCGGAGATGACGCTGCGGGGAGGGGACTTCTTTCTCATCGCCGGTCTCTCGGCGCTCTTCGTCGAGATGCTGAAGGCGGCCCGCACCGGGCGCAGCGCCGTGCTGGACCACATCCTGTCGACCGCCACCTTCGTGCTGGCGCTCGTCTGCTTTCTCCTCGTGGACTTTGCCGGCACGGCCACCTTCTTCCTGCTGACGCTGATGACGCTCATCGACGTCGTGGCCGGTTTTTCCGTGTCGCTCTTCTCCGCGCGCCGGGATTTCTCGGTCGGCGGTGAGGGGTGAGGCGCAAGATCCCGCTCACGCCTTGATGCGCTCGCCCTTCGGATCATAGAAGCTCTGGAACTGCACCTTGGCCGGATAGCGCTTCCAGGCGAGTTCCACTTCCCAGCTGCCGCTCTCGAGCCAGTTCTTCGTCACGCCCTCCTGGTTGTGGACGTAGCCGAGGCCGAGCGAGAGGTTCACGCGGTGGCCCCAGGCGCCTGACGTGGTGGAGCCGACGATCACGCCGTTCCGGTAGATCGGCTCCTCGTGATAGATCATCGGCGCCATCTCGGAACTGTCCTCGAGTGCGAGGCACACGAAGCGCTTTGAGAGCACCGGCTGCGCCTTCTGCTTCAGCAGCGCCTCGCGGCCGATGAAGCCTTCCTTCTTGTCCCAGGCGACGGCGAAGCCGAGGCCCGCTTCGAGGGGGGTATCCTCGTCGGCGATGTCATGGCCCCAGTGACGGTAGGCCTTCTCGGTGCGGCAATTGTTCATGGTGTGCATGCCGGCCGGTGTGAGCCCGAACTCCTTGCCGGCCTCCCACAGGGTCTCGAACACATGCGCGGTGAACTCCGTTGGGATGTAGAGCTCCCAGCCGAGCTCGCCAACATAGGTGATGCGGCTGGCGCGCACCCGGGCGTAGCCGATCTCGATCTCCTTCGAGGTGCCGAAGGGAAATGCGGCATTGGAAAGATCTACGCCCGAGAGCTTCTCGAGCAGCGCGCGGGATTTCGGCCCCATCACGGCGACCATCGGGAGGCCCGAGGTGATGTCGGTGGCCACGCAATGGGCATTCTCCGGCGTGTGGCGCTTCAGCCATGCCATGTCGCGCGTCTGCGGGGCGGCACCGGTGACAACGAGGAACCGGTTCTCCTCCAGCCGCGTGACGGTCAAATCCGCCTCTATGCCGCCGCGTTCGTTGAGCCATTGCGTGTAGACGACGCGGCCCGGTTCGACATCCACATTGGCTGCCGAGACGCGGTTCAGCACCTTCATCGCATCGCGGCCCTCGACCGAGTATTTGGCGAAGCTCGACTGGTCGAAGAAGGCGCAGTGGGTCATCAGCTGCTTTGCTTCATGGTCCGCGCAGGGGAACCAGTTCTGCCGTCCGTAGGAGTATTCATATTCCGGCTTCACGCCACCCCGCGCATACCAGTTGGGGCGCTCCCAGCCGTTCACCTCGCCGAACACCGCGCCCAATTCCTTCGTGTACGGATAAAGCGGCGAGCGGCGCACGCCGCGCGCCGTTTCGGCCTGCCGGTAGGGCCAGTGCATGGCATAGAGGAGGCCGAGGCTCTCCGACACGCGCTCGCGCACGTAGTTCTTCACCGACTGGAACGGATGGATGCGCCGGATGTCCATGCCGGTGACGTCCATCGGCGGGTGCCCGTTCCTGATCCACTTCGAGAGCACGAGCCCGGCGCCGCCGGAGGACTGGATGCCGATCGAGTTGAAGCCCGCCGCCACATAGACGTTCTTCACCTCGGGCGCCTCGCCCAGGTAATATTTCACGTCGGGCGTGAAGCTCTCGGGGCCGTTGAAGAACAGCTGGATGCCGGCGGTCTCGAGCAGCGGCACGCGGTTGATGGCGTTGGCGAGGATCGGCTCGAAATGGTCCATGTCCTCGGGCAGCGTCACGAAGGCGTGCTCCTCGTCGATGCCGCCGCCGCCCCAGGGCTTGGCCTTGGGCTCGAAGGCGCCGACCATCAGCTTGCCCGCGTCTTCCTTGTAGTAGGTGCACTCGTCGGGCACGCGCACCACCGGCATGTTGCGGGGAAGGTCCGCGATCGGCTCCGACACGATGTAGAAATGCTCGCAGGCATGGAGCGGGATGTTGACGCCGATCGAACGGCCGAGGTCGCGCGACCACATTCCGGAGGCCACCACCACCTTGTCGGCCATGATCGTGCCGTCCGCCGTCTCGACGCCATAGGCGTGACCGTTCTTGGTGAGGATCTTCGTGACCTTCACGTTCTCCAGCACCTTGGCCCCGCGCGAGCGGGCGCCGGCGGCCAGCGCCTGAGTCACGTCGATGGGGTTCACCTGGCCGTCCTTGGGCAGGAATACGCCGCCCTTCACGTTCTCCAGGTTGTAGTGGGGCAACCGCTCCTTGATCTCGCCCGTCGATATCACCTGCACGTCGAGGCCGAAGTTCTTGGCCATGGAGGCGCCGCGCACGAGTTCCTCGAGCCGCCCATCCGTCAGGGCGATGGAGATCGAACCATTCTGCTTGAAACCGGTGGCCTGGCCCGTTTCTCTTTCCAGCCCCTCGAACAGCGTGGTGGTGTATTTCGCGAGTTCCGTGAGGTTCCGGGTGGCGCGGAGCTGCCCCACGAGACCTGCCGCATGCCAGGTCGTGCCGGAGGTGAGCTGCTTCCTCTCCAGCAGCACCACGTCGGTGATGCCCTCCCGGGTGAGGTGATAGGCAATCGAGCATCCGACGATGCCGCCGCCGATGATGACGACGTCGGCACGCTGGGGCAGGGACTTGGACATGGGTGGACTCCGGAGCTGGTGGTGAATTCATCTAACAGGGGAGCAGGGCGCACCGGAAGCGCCAGACTGTCTCACGGGCCGATGCCAGCCATTCACCGGAGCCGGTTGACCCTCGCTGCCGCCTCGTCTAAACCGCCCGCCATGCGCCACGCAGCCCCCTTCGCTGTTTCTTATTATCCGCCGTCCACATAACGGCGGGCGCAGACTCATTCTCACACCGCCGCGATCCGGCGGTCACCATCCACATCAGAGGCTTCCGGCATCGCCGCCAGACAGGAGCCCCTCGATGAAACGCATTCACCGCCCCATCCGGACGATCGGCCTCTTCGGCTTCGGCGCCTTCGGCCGCCTGATCGCGCCTCATCTCGGCCGGCATTTCGAACTGCTTGTCCATGACCCGTGTCTGCCTCGTGGTGAAGACCGCGTGGAGGGCTGCCGCTTCGGAACCCTTGCCGAGGCGGCGGCATGCGATGCCGTGATCCTGGCCGTGCCGGTGAGCGAATTCGGGCGGCTGATCCACAGGATCGCGCCGCACCTGCGGCCGGGGGCTCTCGTGGCCGATGTCGGGTCGGTCAAGATGGTGCCGGCGAGGCTCATGGAGGAGGGGCTCCCCGCCCATGTCGAGGTTCTGGGAACCCACCCGCTCTTCGGCCCGCAGAGTGCGGCAGGCGGGCTGCGGAACCGAAAGATCACCCTGTGCCCCGTGCGATGCCCATCTGCACGCCGCGTCGCCGCGTTTCTGCGCTGCGCGTTCGGCCTCAAGGTCTATGTCACGAGTGCCGAGGAGCACGACAGGGAGGCCGCCGTGGTTCAGGGCCTGACGCATCTCATCGCCAAGGTGCTCGTCCGCATGGAGCCGCTTCCGAAACGCCTCACGACGGCGAGTTTCGATCACCTAATGCGGGCGGTGGACATGGTGCGCAACGATGCCGCCGGCGTGTTCGACGCCATCGAGAAGGAAAATCCCTTTGCGGCCGGGGTGCGCCAGCGTTTCCTCACGCTCGTCGAGGAAACCCGGTTGCAAGTTGAACGGCGCGGCTGATGCACGGCCCGATTGCTGCCCTGCCTGTCTGTGCGGGAGTATACTCCACAGCCTTTCCGGGAGCGACGAACAGGGAGGACGCCATGTCCGCATACAATATCGTGCGTTTCAAGGTGAAGCCGGGAATGCAGAAGGCCTTCGAGGAGGCTCACCGCATCGATCCCGACTTCCACGGCTTTCACGGCGGCGCGCTGGTGAAGACCGGCGACAACACCTATTGCTTCGTCGGGTGCTGGGAGAGTTTTGACCGGATCGCCGCCGCCCGCCCGAAGATGATCAGTATGCTGGACGGCTTCCGCCACATGCTGGAGGACTTGGGCGAAGGCCGCGGCGTGACGGACCCCGTCTCCGGCGATGCCGTGGTGGAATTTCACGCCAGCGAGGACTGAGAGGGTGGGCCAGGCCCGGTTTTCCTTTGCGGGACGAATCCGTTTGCATTAAAGCCGTTCGAAACAACGAACGGACCGTTCCATGCATCAGGGCGACATTTCCCCCGCCGAAGCCTATCAGCGGCTCCAGAACAACCCCTCTGCCGTCCTGATCGACGTGCGCACCCAGCCCGAGTGGGTGTTCGTGGGGGTGCCTGCGGTCGAACGGCTGATCCGGCTGTCCTGGCAAGTCTTCCCGTCTATGCAGGTGAACGCCAATTTCGTGACCGAGATCGAGCAGATGGGGCTGCCGAAGGAAACCGAGATCCTGTGCATCTGCCGTTCGGGCGCACGCTCGGCGTCAGCGGCCTCGGCACTCACCCAGGCCGGCTACACCAATGCCTGGAACGTGGCGCAGGGCTTCGAGGGCGACAAGGACGGGCAGGGCCACCGCGGCACGCTGGGTGGCTGGAAGGCGGCGGGCCTCCCCTGGGTGCAGAGTTGAGCAGGCGATGAAGAAGCACAAGAGCGATCCCTCCTCCTGGGGCGATGCGACGAAGCTCGTGCGCGGCGGGCTCGACCGCTCGGGTCACGGCGAGACCTCGGAGGCGCTCTACCTCAATTCGGGCTTCGTCTATGACGAGCCGGAGACCGCCGAACGTCGTTTCTCGGGCGAGGATTCGGGGTATGTCTACGGGCGCTACGGCAATCCGACCGTCTCCATGTTCGAGGAGCGGCTCGCTCTGCTGGAAGGTGCCGAGTCCTGCTACGGCCTGGCCTCCGGCATGGCGGCGGTATTCGGGGCGCTCGCATGCCAGCTCAGGGCGGGTGATCACCTCGTCTCGTCCAAGGCGCTGTTCGGCTCCTGCTACCAGATCGTCACCTCGATCCTCCCGCGCTTCGGCATCCGCACGACGCTGGTCGACGGATCGGACCTGAAAGCCTGGAAGGAAGCGATCACCGCCGATACCAAATGCGTGTTCCTGGAGACGCCGTCGAACCCCACGCTGGAGGTGATCGACCTCGAGGCCGTCTGCAGCATTGCCAAGGCCAAGGGCGCCAACGTGGTGGTGGACAACATCTTCGCCACGCCGATCCTGCAGCGGCCGCTCTCCTATGGTGCCGACGTGATCGTCTATTCCGGAACCAAGCACATGGACGGGCAGGGCCGTGTGTTGGGCGGCGCCATCATGTCGACCCGCGCCTTCAAGGACGAGTTGCTGAAGCCGTTCCTTCGCCATACCGGTCCCTCGATCTCGCCCTTCAATGCCTGGGTGCTGCTGAAGGGGCTTGAAACCCTGAAGCTCAGGGTAGAGGCGCAGAGCCACGCCGCCCAGCAAATCGCGGAGGTGCTCTCAGCCACCCGCGGGGTTAGCCGTGTCATCTATCCCCATCTCGATTCGCACCCGCAGGCGGCGCTGTCGCGCAAGCAGATGCGGCTCGGCGGCACCATGGTCACCTTCGAGGTGGAGGGCGGGAAGGCAAAGGCCTTCGACGTGCTGCGCCATCTGGGCATCATCGACATCTCAAACAATCTGGGCGACGCCAAGTCGCTGATGACGCATCCGGCATCGACCACCCACCGCAACATCGGCGCGGAGGCGCGCGCAATGATGGGCATCAGCGACGGCATGCTGAGGCTCTCAGTGGGGCTCGAAGATACCGATGACCTGATCGCCGATCTCACCCAGGCGCTCGCCGCCTGAGTTCCTCTCAGACGATGGCGGAGGCGACGTCGCGGATCGATGTCCGGGCCAGCGAGGTGTGAAGGGCGCATTCGGCGGCCCGCAAGGGAGCAGAAAGCACCTTGCCGAGCTGGGCCGCCACCGGGCAGTTCGAGTGCGGATCGGTCTTGTGCATGCGGAAGACGTTTTCGTCCTCGACGGCGAAATAGACGTCGGCGAGGGTGATTTCGCCGGGGTCGCGGTTCAGTTCGAAACCGCCGGACCGCCCGGCCACGGATTTCACCAGTTTCGCCTTCTCCAGCTCCGTCATGAGCCGGCGGATCACCACCGGGTTGGTATGAACGCTCTCGGCGACCAGCGCCGAGCACACGGGTCCCTTTCCCGCGAACCGGGCGAGGACGCTCATGGCGTGGACGGCGACGACGAAGCGGCTGCTGGACAACATTTCGGTAACTCCAGAAGTTACATCGTCACGATGGCATCAAAGGTCAAGCGAATAACTTGCCAATGGTGATGAATTGTTAACCGAGTCCGCCGAAATCTGCGAGGCCCAAGCCGGAGTTTCTCCATGCGCCGCTTCGATCTCGTCGTCACCTGCGTTTGCTGCGGTCTCCTCGGCTATTTCGCCTGGCATGCCTACCAGGGGCCGCGCGGCTATCCCTACCGGGAGGGGCTCGAGACCCGCCTCGCCGTGCTCGAGGAAAAGCACGAAGGCCTGAAGGCCCAGCGCGAGTTCATGGAAAGCAAGGCCCGGCTGCTGCGCCCGGGGAGCATCGACCCCGACCTTCTCGACGAGCTGGCCCGGGGCAAGCTCGAGCTGGCCAAGCCAACAGATGTGGTTGCCTTCACCGCAAGGTAATTTCCAAGCGAATTCCGGGTTGTAAACCGAAATCCGGTTAATTCATAATTTCCCCTGTTTCCTCAAGCGTTTAATGTTATCTAATTGGGCTGACACCGGCTGGAGGAGGCGTCCATGGCAGTCAAGTCGGCCTACATCTCGCGCAAGCTGTCCAAGGGTGAGAAGCCCAACCTCACCAACAGCGGCTTCACCACGGAAGAGGAACTCCACGCCTACCGCGAAATGCTGCTGATCCGCCGCTTCGAGGAGAAGGCCGGACAGCTCTACGGCATGGGCTTCATCGGCGGCTTCTGCCATCTCTACATCGGCCAGGAGGCCGTGGTCGTGGGCATGCAGATGGCGCAGAAGGACGGAGACCAGGTCATCACCTCCTACCGCGACCATGGCCACATGCTGGCCTGCGGCATGGACCCCAAGGGCGTCATGGCCGAGCTCACCGGGAGGCGGGGCGGGCTCTCCAAGGGCAAGGGCGGCTCCATGCACATGTTCAGCCGCGAGAAGCAGTTCTTCGGCGGCCACGGCATCGTCGGCGCCCAGGTGCCCCTAGGCGCGGGCCTGGCCTTCGCCAACAAGTACCGGGGCAACGACAGCGTCTCGGTGGCCTATTTCGGCGATGGCGCGGCGAACCAGGGCCAGGTCTACGAGACCTTCAACATGGCCTCGATCTGGAAGCTTCCCGTCATCTTCATCATCGAGAACAACCGCTACGCCATGGGAACGGCGGCCAGCCGCTCCACCGCCATGGCGGAGCAGCTCGGCGCACGCGGTGCGGCCTTCGGCATTCCCTTCGAGCAGGTGGACGGCATGGACGTCCGCGCCGTGAAGGACGCGGGCGACCGGGCGGTCGAGCACTGCCGGGCGGGCGAAGGTCCCTACATCCTCGAGATGATGACCTATCGCTACCGTGGCCATTCGATGTCGGACCCCGCGAAGTACCGCTCCAAGGAGGAGGTGCAGAAGATGCGCGAGGAGCACGACCCGATCGAGCAGGTGAAGGCGCGCATCCTGACGGCCAAGCTCGCCACCGAGGAAGACCTCAAGAAGATCGACGCCGACATCCGCGCCATCGTGACGGAGGCGGCCGAATTCGCGCAGAATGACCCCGAGCCCGATCCGTCCGAGCTCTACACCGACATCTACGTGAACGCCTGATCCCGGGGTTAGCACATGCCATCGATCCTCATGCCCGCCCTCTCGCCGACCATGGAAGAGGGCAAGCTCGCGAAGTGGCTCAAGAACGTCGGGGACATGGTGAAGCCCGGCGACGTGATCGCCGAGATCGAGACCGACAAGGCGACGATGGAGGTCGAGGCGGTTGACGAAGGCCCGCTTTCGCAGATCCTGATCCCCGCCGGCACCGAGAACGTCAAGGTCAACACGCCGATCGCCGTGATCGGCGAGGCCGATGCGGCGCCCGCGCCCAAGGCGGAGGCCCCGAAGCCGGAAACGCCGAAGACCGATGCGCCGCCAGTGTCTTCGCCCGCTGTTCTCGCCTCGGCCCCGGCGCCATCGCCGGAGATCCCCGCGGGCACCGAGATGGTGACGATGACGGTGCGCGAGGCGCTGCGCGAAGCCATGTCGGAGGAGATGCGGCGTGATCCCGAGGTGTTCCTGATGGGCGAGGAGGTCGGCCAGTACCAGGGCGCCTACAAGATCTCGCAGGGCATGCTGGACGAGTTCGGCCCGCAGCGCGTGGTCGACACGCCGATCACCGAGCACGGCTTCACCGGGCTCGCCGTGGGCGCGGCCTTCGCCGGCCTGAAGCCCATCGTCGAGTTCATGACCTTCAACTTCGCCATGCAGGCGATCGACCAGATCATCAATTCGGCGGCAAAGACGCTCTACATGTCGGGCGGGCAGATGGGCTGCCCCATCGTGTTCCGCGGTCCCAACGGGGCCGCGGCGCGTGTCGCCGCCCAGCACAGCCAGGACTATGCCGCGTGGTACGGCCACATCCCGGGACTCAAGGTTGTGATGCCCTATACGGCGGCGGATGCGAAAGGCCTGATGAAGGCGGCCATCCGCGACCCCAATCCCGTGGTCTTCCTCGAGAACGAGATCCTCTATGGCAAGAGCTTCGAGGTGCCGAAGCTCGAGGACTGGGTGGTGCCGATCGGCAAGGCCCGCATCGCCCGCGCCGGCAGCCAAGTGACGATCGTTTCCTTCGGCATCGGCATGACCTATGCGCTTGCGGCGGCCGAGAAGCTGGCGGCGGAGGGGATCGAGGCAGAGGTGATCGACCTCCGCACCATCCGCCCCATGGACATCGCCACCATCGTCGAGAGCGTGAAGAAGACGAACCGCTGCGTGTGCGTGGAGGAGGGCTTCCCGCAATTCTCCGTGACCAGCGAAATTGCCGCCCAAATCATGACGCATGCTTTCGATTACCTCGACGCGCCCGTCGCACGCGTCGCCGGCAAGGACGTTCCGATGCCCTACGCGGCCAATCTCGAGAAACTGGCGCTGCCCAATGCCGATGAGGTGGTCGCCGCAGCAAAGGCTGTTCTCTATGTCTAAGATCGAACGCTCCGATTTGGTCGCGATCGTGGAGTCAGCACTAAAGCGTCTTGGTGGCGAGGGAACCATTGTGGAAGTGGCCAAAGAAATATGGGCTAAGCACAAAGATGATTTAGAGATCTCAGGTGATGTGTTCTTTACATGGCAGTACGATATGAGATGGGCTTGTCAAAAGTTGAGAAATGACAAGAAGGCAGTCATTGGCGGAACTAAAGGTCGGACTTCCTGGCGTCTGCTCCAAACCTAATCCTGAGAAGGTAGAATCTCTATGTCTGATCACGATCACCACCACCACAACCACCACGGCGAAATGCATCCGCACCAGCTCGAGCCGCCGCACGAGGTGTTCCATGATCCGAAGGCGGGGGAGGTGGCCCGCGCTTGGATTTCGAACGGGGGCTTGAGCCTCTCGCTTCACGCCATGGCTTTCGGCAAACCCGAGGTCTGGGGCCATGTGCTGGCCGGCATGGCCCAGCAGGTGGCCGCCGCCTGCGCCGAGATGGGCCACGGCAACGCGTCGGACAATTTCGCGGCGATCCGCAAGGTGCTGAACGAGGACCTGAACAAGGTCGCAGCGCAGCTTTCGCCGCTGGCGAACAAGTCATAGTTCTGGTGGAACGGCAACGGCAGCTGAAGGGAGAGATACCAGACAGGGAGGACTGACATGGCACAGCTCGCTTTCCTCGACGACGACCGGCACTTCGACGGCGAATGCGTTCGCTTCCGGGGGCGTGACGGGCGCGAGGAAGTTGTTTGCGGAGTGACGCTCTATGCGCTCCAGCACTGCGATCCTGAGCTTCCCAAGCACGGGCTGGTCAGTTCCGATGCCTTCCTGGCGGCGTTCGACAGGCTGCTGACGCTCATCCACCAGGCCGCGCGCGAGAAACATGCGCGGGGCCTTCGCGAAACCGAAGGCCCCGTGCAGATCATGGTTCACCGTCAGGATCTCGCACCCTGATGTCCAGAACCCTCGAGACGAATGGGGAAGTCCGACGATGCCAGTGAACGTGCTCATGCCCGCCCTTTCGCCCACCATGGAAAAGGGCAAGCTTGCCAAGTGGCTCAAGAAGGAGGGCGACCAGGTCAAGTCCGGCGACGTGCTGGCCGAGATCGAGACGGACAAGGCCACGATGGAAGTCGAGGCCGTGGACGAGGGAACGCTGGGCAAGCTCCTCATTCCAGCCGGAACCGACGACGTGGCCGTGAACACGCCGATCGCCGTGATCCTCGGCGAAGGCGAGAAGCTGGGTGATGCGCCGGCCGCCGCGCCGGCAGCTGCCAAGCCCGCCGCGGCGGCACCCACCGCACCGAAACCCGCCCCGGCAGCGGCACCCCCGGCCGCTCCGCGGGCCGAAGGTGGCCGGGTCTTCGCATCGCCGCTCGCCCGGCGGATGGCGAAGCAGAAGGGGATCGACATCGCCACGCTGCTCGGCTCCGGCCCCCATGGCCGCATCGTACTTAAGGATGTCGAGACGGCGAAGCCCGGCACACGCGGCGCGCCGCCGGCCGCAAGCCCGGCACTCGCCCCGGCGCCGTCGGACGAGCAGGTGCTGAAGCTCTTCGCCGAAGGAAGCTACGAGCTCGTGCCGCATGACTCGATGCGCAAGGTGATCGCCCGGCGGCTCACCGAATCCAAGCAGACGATCCCGCATTTCTACGTCTCGGTGGACGTCACCATCGACCAGCTCCTCGATCTCCGGGAGCGGCTGAACCTGCAGGCGCCCAAGGACAAGGAAAGCAAGCCCCTCTGGAAGATCTCGGTCAACGACTTCATCATCAAGGCCATGGCGATGGCGCTCATCAAGGTGCCGGACGCCAACGTCTCCTGGACCGAGAGCGCAATGGTGCGGCACAAGCATGCGGACATCGGCGTCGCCGTCTCGATTCCGGGCGGCCTCATCACGCCCATCGTGCGAAGGGCGGAGAGCAAGGGCCTCGCCCAGATCTCGACCGAGATGAAGGACATGGCAGGGCGTGCCAGGAACCGCAAGCTGAAGCCCGAGGAATACACCGGCGGCTCGGCGGCCGTCTCCAACATGGGCATGATGAACGTCAGCAACTTCGCCGCAATCGTCAACCCGCCGCATGCCTCGATCCTCGCCATCGGCTCGGCCGAACGGCGGCCCGTGGTGCGCGGCAACGACATCAAGATCGAGCAGCAGATGACGATCACCCTCTCGACCGACCACCGCTGCATCGACGGCGCGCTGGGTGCGGAGTTCATAGGCGTGATCAAGTCCTATCTCGAGGAGCCGGGCCTCATGCTGGTGTAGAGGCGGAAGAGCAGGAACATGAAGACCGTCCTCGCCTTCGGCGACTCTCTCACCTGGGGCTTCATCGCGGGGCGCTGGGAGCGGCATCCTTTCGAGGTCCGCTGGCCCAACGCGCTGGCGGCGGGTCTCGGGGAAAAGGCCCGCGTCATCGAAGAGGGCCACAACGGCCGCACCACGATATTCGACGACCCCTCGACCTTCGACGATCGCAATGGATCGCGGGCGTTGCCGGTGCTCCTCGCCACGCACCAGCCTCTTGACCTCGTCATCATCCTGCTCGGGACCAACGACATCAAGTTTGCCAACCGCTGCCGCGCCTTCGATGCGGCGATGGGCATGGCGCGCCTCGTCGAGATCGTGCAGAAGTTCTCCTTCCTTCCTGCCTACCGTACGCCGGACGTGCTGATCGTCTCTCCGCCAGCTCTCGTTCCGACCACGGACGAATGGTTCAACGAGCTGTGGGGGCATGCCATCGCGGAATCGAAGTTGTTCCCGAAGCACTATGCGCGGGTGGCGAAGGAGATGGGCGTTCATTTCTTCGATGCCGGCATTGTGGCGAAGGCCGACCCCACGGACGGCGGCCATCTCGATGCGGAGAACACCAAGGCCATCGGCACGGCGCTCGTGCCGGTGGTGAAGGGAATTTTGGGACTCTAGTTCCGCGCGGCCGCAGGCCCTCATCCGGCCTGTCGGCCATCTTCTCCATCCTTCGGACGGGAGAAGGGACGGAACCGATGATGTCCCTTCTCGCGTTGCGCAGCAATGGGAGAAGGTGCCCGAAGGGCGGATGAGGGCTCTTCGTTCAACAAGGGGACTCTGAGAATGGCCGACACGAACTTCGACATCATCATCATCGGCGGCGGCCCGGGCGGATACGTGGCGGCGATCCGCGCGGCACAGCTCGGGTTCAAGACCGCCGTGGTCGAGCGAGAGCACTTGGGCGGCATCTGCCTGAACTGGGGCTGCATTCCCACCAAGGCCCTGCTGCGCTCGGCCGAGATCTTCCACTACATGAAGCACGCAAAGTCCTACGGCCTGTCCGCCGAGAATGTCGGTTTCGATGCAGCCGCGGTGGTGCAGCGTTCGCGCGGCGTCTCGGGGCGGCTCAACGGCGGCGTCACCATGCTGCTCAGGAAGAACAAGGTGAGCGTGATCTGGGGCGAGGCGAAGCTCACGAAGCCGAACGAAATCGTGGTGACGAGCCCCTCCAAGGCCGCCATGCAGCCGCAGCATCCGGAGCCCAAGGAGAAGCTCGGCGCCGGAACCTACACGGGTAAGAACATCATCGTGGCGACCGGAGCACGCCCCCGCGTGCTTCCCGGGCTCGAGCCTGACGGCAAGCTGGTGTGGACCTATTTCGAGGCCATGGTGCCGAAGACGATCCCGAAGTCGCTGCTCGTCGTCGGCTCGGGCGCCATCGGCATCGAGTTCGCCTCCTTCTACAATGCGATGGGCGTTGATGTGACAGTGGTCGAGATCATGGACCAGATCATGCCGGTCGAGGATGCCGAGATATCGAAGATCGCCCAGAAGCAGCTGGAGAAGCTGGGCCTCAAGTTCCGGCTCGGCGCCAAGGTCAGCAAGCTCGAGAAGGGGGCAGACAGCGTCACGGCGACCATCGAGGCGGGCGGCAAGAGCGAGACGCTCACGGTGGATCGCGTCATCTCCGCCGTCGGCGTACAGGGCAACATCGAGAATCTCGGTCTCGAGGCTTTGGGGGTGAAGACCGAGAAAGGCACCGTGGTGACGGACGGCCACGGCCGCACCAACGTGCCGGGCGTCTATGCCATCGGAGACGTCGCCGGCCCGCCGATGCTCGCCCACAAGGCCGAGCACGAGGGCGTCATCTGCGTGGAGAAGATCAAGGGAATCGACGTCCATCCCATGAAGAAGGAACAGATTCCGGGCTGCACCTACTGCCATCCGCAGGTGGCGAGCGTCGGGCTGACGGAGGCCAAGGCAAAGGCTGCGGGCTTCGAGCTCAAGGTCGGGCGCTTCCCCTTTCTCGCCAATGGCAAGGCCATCGCACTCGGCGAGGACCAGGGCCTCGTCAAGACGATCTTCGATGCGAACACGGGGCGGCTCCTCGGCGCGCACATGGTGGGGGCGGAGGTCACCGAACTCATCCAGGGCTTCGTCGTCGCCATGGGCCTGGAAACCACGGAGGAGGAACTGATGCACACGGTCTTCCCGCACCCGACGCTCTCGGAGATGATGCATGAGAGCGTTCTGGATGCCTATGGCCGCGTCATTCACATGTGAGGCGGGTCGGCCTCATCGGCCTTGATGGCGCCCCGGACCGGGCTTATCTTGAATCAACGGAACGGCGGAGAAGCGAAATGGAACCGAACTCACTGATGGATCTTGGCGGCGGCGTGGGCTGGATCGGAACGCTGGTCATTGGCGCGCTGGCGGGCTGGATCGCCGAGCGGGTGATGAAGGCCGATCACGGCCTGCTGATGAACATCGTCGTCGGCATCATCGGGTCCTATATCGGCGCCTTCCTCGCCAACGCGCTGGGGATCAGGCTGGGAGAGCTTTTCCAGGGCTGGTTCATCGGCAATCTCATCGTCGCCGCCATCGGCGCCATCGTGCTGCTCTACGTGGTGCGGCTGGTGCGCGGCAGATAGCACGCAGACATGGTCACCATCCTCGACAGCAAGACGAAGCCGCGGCACCCCGAGAAGGCGCACCGGCCGGACACCCCCATTCTCAGGAAGCCGGAATGGATCCGGGTGAAGGCGCCGGGCTCGCCCGTCTACGCGGAAACGCAGAAGATCGTGCGTGATAACAATCTCGTCACGGTGTGCGAAGAGGCGGGCTGCCCCAACATCGGCGAATGCTGGTCGAAGAAGCACGCCACCTTCATGATCATGGGCGACACCTGCACGAGGGCCTGCGCCTTCTGCAACGTGAAGACGGGCCTGCCGGACCAGCTGGTGGCGGACGAGCCGGAGAAGGTGGCGGAAGCCGTGGCGCGCATGGGCCTCGAACATGCCGTCATCACGTCGGTGGACCGCGACGACCTCGCGGACGGCGGGGCCCATCATTTCGCGCGCACCATCCGTGCGATCCGGGCAGCCTCACCCGGCACGACGATCGAGGTGCTGACTCCCGATTTCCTCAAGAAGGACGGCGCGCTCGAGATCGTGGTCGAGGCCAGGCCCGACGTTTTCAACCACAATCTCGAGACCGTGCCCTCGCTCTATCTTCGGATAAGGCCGGGTGCGCGCTACTTCCACTCGCTGCGCCTGCTGCAGCGGGTGAAGGAGCTCGACCGGTCGATGTTCACCAAGTCCGGCATCATGGTGGGGCTCGGCGAAACGCGCGAGCAGGTCATGCAGGTGATGGACGACATGCGCTCGGCGGAGATCGACTTCATCACCATCGGCCAGTATCTCCAGCCCACCCGCAAGCATGCCGCGATCGACCGTTTCGTCACGCCGGACGAATTCAAGGGCTACGAGACCATCGCCTATGCCAAGGGTTTCCTCATGGTCGCCGCCTCACCGCTCACGCGGTCTTCGCACCACGCCGGCGAGGATTTCGCCCGGCTCAGGGCGGTGCGGGCCGAGAGGTCCTGAATCTCGTGCCGCAATTCAGCGTCTCGCGCCGCGTCCCCTATTCGGCGGCGCAGGTCTTCGCCATCGCGCGCGATGTGGCGCGTTACCGCGAGTTCCTGCCGCTGGTGAAGCGTTCGCTCGTGCGCAACGTTGCGAAGCGCGAGGATGGCAGCGAGAGCTTCGAGGGCGAACTCACCCTCGCCCATGACAAGCTTCGCATCCAGGAGGTGATGACGAGCCAGGTCAGCGTCGATCCTTCCGCCCTCACCGTCACTGCCCGTTCGAACGAGGGCCCGGTAAAGCATCTCGTTTCGGAATGGCGGATCGTACCCACCGGAGCAAACAGCTGCGAGATCAGTTTCTCCGTCGATTACCAGCTGAAGAGCCGCACGCTGCAATTCGTGCTCTCAGGCATGTTCGACATGGCGGTGCGGCGCGTCATGTCGGCCTTCGAGGAGCGCGCGCGCGTCCTTTACGGCCCCGCGATCTCGTAAGCCATTTCCAGGGCGGCGCGCACCGTCTCGATCCGCACCTCATCGCGCCCGATGTCGCCGAGGCGCAGCACGCGCGCTTGGGTGGGAAAGCCTTTCCGCGCCGCCGCGCAATGAACGAGGCCCACCGGCTTGAGCGCCGTTCCACCGCCGGGACCGGCCACGCCCGTCACCGCCACGGCGACATCGGCCGCGCTGTGGGCAAGCGCACCTTCGGCCATGGCGCGGGCGACCTCCTCGCTCACCGCGCCGTGGCGTTGCACGAGATCGGCAGCAACCCCGATCATCCGTGTCTTGGCGGCGTTGGAATAGGTGACGAAGCCGCAGTCCAGCACGTCCGACGATCCCGGCACGGAGGTGATGAGCCCGGCGATCAGCCCGCCCGTGCAGCTCTCCGCCGTCGCCAGCATCAGCTTCCTGCTGCGGCAAAGATCGATCAGCGCGGCGGCGCGCGCAGTGAGGTCCTCAGGAAACATCGGAAGGGCCTCTCTCACGGCAGCCTCACCGTCACGGTCGCATGGGCCATGATGCCCTCCCTGCGGCCGATGGCGCCGAGCTTCTCCATGGTCGTCGCCTTGATGGCGATGCGCGACGGATCGATATGGAGCAGGGGCGCCAGGAACGCCTTCATCGCCGCCACATGCGGCGCGATCTTGGGCGCCTCCGCCAGGATGGTGATGTCGGCATTGGCGATGATGCCGCGTTTCGCCTCGAGAAGCTCGACGGCGCGGGCGAGAAAGATGCGGGAAGGAGCACCCTTCCATTGCGGCTCGCTCGGCGGGAAGTGGGTTCCGATGTCGCCCTCGCCGATGGTGCCGAGGATGGCGTCGGTCAGCGCGTGCATGGCCACGTCGGCATCCGAGTGGCCCTTGAGGCGCTGCGAGTGGGGAATGGCGATGCCGCAAAGCGTCACCGCGTCACCCGCCTCGAAAGGATGGATGTCGATGCCCTGGCCGACGCGGATGTCGGGCAGGGTCTGCAGCTGGCGCGCCATCATTTCCCTGTCGGCGATCTCGACGTCCTCCGCGGTGGTGAGCTTGCGGTTGTCGATCTGCCCCGGGATGATGGATATGGCAATCCCGGCATGCTCGGCAACCGAGGCGTCGTCAGTCAGGCCTTCGGTGCGCTCGTGTTCCGCCTTGCGGTAGGCGGCCAGGATCGGGCCATAGGCAAAACCCTGCGGCGTCTGGGCCGCCCAGATCGATGCGCGGTCGATGGTTCGGCCCACCATGCCGCCGGGCGCGAATTTCAGCGTCTCCGCCACCGGCATGCCCGGCACGACGGCGGGAAAGCGGTCCAGCCAGGCAACGACGTCTGCGATGAGTGCGTCTGATACGAAGGGCCGTGCGGCGTCGTGCACCAGCACCTTCTCGGGCTTCAGGCGCTCCACCGCCTCGATGCCGATGCGGCAGGACTCCTGGCGCGTGGCGCCGCCGATCACCGGTAGCGGCAGGGCGAGGCCCTTCACGGCCTCCGCGAACATCGCCTCGTGCCCTTCGCCGATCACGGGCTGCACGTGATCGATCGCGGGGTGGTCGAGAAAGGCCCGGCAGGTCCACCAGATTACCGGCCGTCCGCCGATGAGCTGGTATTGCTTCGGCCTTTCGCCCCCTGCGCGCAGGCCGGAGCCACCGGCCACGATCACTGCCGCAACTGTCATGCGGTCGCTCTAGCAAGGGTCGTCCCACCCCGCAACAAAGGCCCTTGACGCAATGCAGCATCGGGGTATCTTGCGCATAAATTAGCCAGTATTGAACTGTGATCAAAAAATGGGCATAAAGATTGGCCCCATAGAAACCCGCAACCGCGTTTTCCTCGCGCCGATGTCCGGCGTTACGGACGAACCCTTCCGGATGACGGCGCATGAGCACGGCGCGGGGTTGGTGGTGAGCGAAATGGTTGCCAGCGAGGAGCTGGTCAATGCCCGGCCTGACATGCTGCGCCGTGCGCTCGGTGCCGAGTCGCTCTCGCCCTTCGTCGTCCAGCTCGCCGGCCGCGAGCCGCGCTGGATGGCGGAAGGGGCCCGCGTCGCCCAGGACATGGGCGCAGACATCATCGACATCAACATGGGCTGCCCGGCGCGCGAGGTCACGGGCGGGCTGTCCGGGTCCGCCCTGATGCGCGATCTCGATCATGCCGAGAAGCTGATCGAGGCGACGGTCGGGGCCGCTTCGGTGCCGGTGACGCTCAAGATGCGGCTGGGCTGGGACCATGGCTCGCTGAACGCCCCCGAGCTGGCGCGGCGGGCGGAAGCGGCAGGCATTGCGCTGGTCACCGTCCACGGCCGCACACGCTGTCAATTCTATGGCGGCAAGGCGGACTGGGCGGCAATCGCCCGGGTGCGCGAGGCGGTTTCGATTCCGCTCATCGCCAATGGCGACGGGAACTCGGTTTCCGATGCACGCGAGATGCTGGCGATATCGGGGGCCGATGGCGTGATGATCGGGCGTGGCGCCTATGGCCGCCCCTGGTGGCCAGGTGTCATCGCCGAGGGCCTCGACCCGGGCTCGGGCATCGCGGAGCCATCGCTTCGCGAGGAGGCCGATATCGCCGCCACCCATCACGATCGGGTGCTGTCCCATCACGGCCATCACCACGGCAACCGCATCGCGCGCAAGCACATCGGCTGGACCATCGCCCGCCTGGTGGAGCGCCACCTCATCGGCGCCGAGGCGGCCGCCGCCTGGCGCGCCACGCTGCTGCGCACCGATGATAACGACGCCGTTCGGCAGGGCCTTCGGGAGCTCTATCTGGCCGCGCAGGACAAGGCCGCGGCATGATCCCGATCGCAACCGGCAAGGCGAACACCGCCCTTGAGGGCCCGCTGGCGCGCGCCGTGGTCGATGCGCTTCCGAACCCGCTGATCGTCATCGACGAGAGCGAACGCATCTGCCTCGCCAATGTCGCCGCCGAAGATTATTTCCAGGTCAGCAGCAACGTGCTGCTGCGCTGCCGCCTCGGCGACCTCGTTCCCTTCTCGAGCCCGGTCTTCGCCGCCGTCGCACAGGCGCGCGCCATCTCAGGCGTGGTCAATGAATATTCCGTCGCCGTCGGCACGCCCCGCCTCGGTGGCGAGCGCCTTGTCGACATCCAGGCGGCGGTGATGGCGGAGGACCCGCGATACGTCATCGTGATGCTGCTCGAACGGTCGATGGCGCTGAAGATCGACCGGCAGCTCACCTCGCGGGGTGCGGCACGTTCGGTTTCCGGCATGGCCACCATGCTGGCGCATGAGATCAAGAACCCGCTGGCGGGGATCAGGGGGGCCGCGCAACTGCTCGAGCCCGCGCTCGGCACGGACGACCGCGCGCTCGCACGATTGATCTGCGAGGAGACCGATCGCATCCGGGACCTCGTGGACCAGATGGAGGTGTTCTCGGACGAGCGGCCGCTCGAGAAGCGGCCGGTGAACATCCACGCCGTGCTGGAGCGCGTGAAGCAGCTCACCCTGGCTGGCATGGGGCAGGGAGTGCACGTGCGAGAAGACTACGATCCCTCACTTCCACCGGTGCTCGGCAACAAGGACCAGCTCGTCCAGGTGTTCCTGAACCTTGCCAAGAATGCGGCCGAGGCCATCCGGCAGAACGGCGAGGCAGGCGAGATCCTGCTCACCACCGCCTTTCGGCCCGGCGTGAGGCTCACCGTGCCGGGGAGCCGCGAACGCATCACGCTGCCGCTCGAGGTCTGCGTGCACGACACAGGCCCCGGCATCCCCGAGGAACTGCGTCCGAACATCTTCGATCCATTCGTCACCACGAAGCCGGGCGGAAGGGGTCTCGGCCTCGCGCTCGTCGCCAAGATCGTGCGCGACCATGGCGGAATCATCGAATGCGTGGGCCGCGAGCGCGGCACCACCTTCCGCGTGCTGCTGCCCATGCTGAAGGGCACGGAAGCGCCGCGCGACAGCGAAGGAGATCATGCCTGATGAGCGGAAAAACGGTCCTGATCGCGGACGACGACAGCGCCATCCGCACGGTCCTGAGCCAGGCGCTGACGCGTGCCGGATACAGCGTGCGCTCGACGGCGACGGCCGCCGCGCTCTGGCGCTGGGTGACGGAAGGCCAAGGCGACGCGGTGGTGACCGACGTGGTGCTTCCGGACGAGAACGCCTTCGACGTGATCCCGCGCATCAAGAAACTGCGGCCGGCGCTCCCGGTGATCGTCATGAGCGCCAAGAACACCATCATGACGGCGATCACGGCAGCCGAGCGCGGCGCCTATGACTATCTGCCGAAGCCCTTCGACCTGAACCAGCTCGTCCACACGGTGGGCCGCGCGCTCGAGCAGTCGCAGCGCCCCGCCGCCGCGAATGGCGCCGCCGCGGGCGAGTCGCTCCCCATCGTCGGGCGCTCGCCCGCCATGCAGGAGATCTACCGTATCATCGCCAGGCTCACCCAGACCGACCTCACGGTGATGATCGTGGGCGAATCCGGCACCGGCAAGGAGCTCGTCGCACGCGCGCTGCATGACTACGGCCGGCGGCGAAAGGGGCCCTTCGTCGCCGTCAACATGGCGGCGATCCCGCGTGAACTCATCGAATCCGAGCTCTTCGGCCACGAGAAGGGGGCCTTCACCGGCGCCACGTCGCGGATGGCCGGCCGCTTCGAGCAGGCAGAGGGCGGCACGCTGTTCCTCGACGAGATCGGCGACATGCCGCTCGAGGCCCAGACGCGGCTGCTCCGCGTGTTGCAGCAGGGCGAATACACCACGGTCGGCGGCAATGCGCCGATCAAGACCAATGTCCGGATCATCACTGCCACCCACAGGGATCTGAGGCAGCTCATCGGCCAGGGCAGCTTCCGGGAGGATCTCTTCTACCGCCTCAACGTCGTGCCGCTGCGGCTTCCTCCCCTGCGTGAGCGCGCCGAGGACATTCCGGATCTGGTGCGCCATTTCCTCACCCAGGCGGTCCGCGAAGGCCTGCCCCGGAAGGAGCTGACGCGCGAGGCGGTGGAGCGGCTGCAGCAGCATCGCTGGCCCGGCAACGTGCGCGAACTCGAGAACCTGCTGAGGCGCCTCGTGGCGATCGAGATCGAGGATACCATCACGCCCCCGGCCATCGAGCGCGAACTGGCAAGCGTCCCCTTGCAGGCGCCCGTGCAGCCCCAGGATTTCACCGGCACCAGCCTGCCGGAGTTCATGGAGAATTATCTCTCGCGCTATTTTGCGAGCTTCGGCAATGGCTTGCCGCCTCCTGGCCTATATGATCGCATCCTCGCCGAAGTCGAACCTGCGCTGCTCCGGGCGGTGCTGGCCGCGACATCGGGCAACCAGCTGCGCGCAGCCGAGCTCCTCGGCATCAACCGCAATACGCTGCGCGTCAAGCTGCGGGATCGCCAGGTGAAGGTCATCCGAGGCATTGGCTGACCGGACGGCACTGTCGCACGAATGCCACATTTAGTGTTGATTTCGGGCAACAGGTTCTGCTGAACAGGTTGTATGATCGAACGCTCACATCTCCGGCTGTTTGACCGGCTGCGCCGTTTCACGGGCGTGGCGGGATTCGCGCTGGTGGTGGCGGGCGTTGTCTGCGGGCTCGCCACCTTCGCCATCCTCACCGGCATGACGCCGATCCGGCCGACGAGCGAAAGCACCATCCTGCTCATCATCCTGAACGGCGTGGTGCTGATGGTGATGGCGCTGCTCGTCATCGGGCAGCTCATCTTCCTGTTCATCGAGAAGCGGCGTGGAACGCCCGGAGCCTCGCTCCATCTGCGCCTCGTCTCGCTGTTCAGCGTGATCGCCGTCGTCCCGGCCATCATCGTCGCGGTTTTCGCCAGCGTGACGCTCAACCGCGGCCTCGATGCCTGGTTCTCGCTCAGAACGCGGGCCATCGTGGATTCGGCGGTCAACGTCGCGGAATCCTACGTGCGCGACCACGCCGAGGCGGTGCGCAACGACGTGGTGCAGATCTCGAACGATCTTTCCCAGCAGAGAGACATGTTCGAATCCGACCGGCCAAGCTTCGTGCGCCGCCTGGCGCGCCACGCAGCGCTCCACGGGTTGCCGGCCGCCTTCATCTTCGATCCCAGCCGCCAGCCGGGCGGTGAGCAGGAGTTCGACGCCCGGGTCGTCGCCAACGACCGCATCGACTTCTTCCCGCCGAGCGAGTCGGCGTTGGCGCGGGCCGAAAAGGGCGATCTCGTGGTGATCCAGCCGGGCAGGGGCGGCAATGTCGTGCGCGCCCTCATCAAGCTGCAGAACTTTCCCAGCTCCTTCCTGATGGTCTATCGCGTCATCAATCCTTCGGTGCTCGACCAGCTGCAGAAGACGCGCGAGGCCAAGCAGGAATACGACACGCTGATGTCGCAGCGGCTCGGTGTTCAGGTCACCTTCGGCATGATGTATGCGCTGGTGGGCTTCATCTTCCTCTTGGCGGCCATCTGGGTGGGCCTGTGGTTCGCCGACAAGGTGGTGGCGCCGGTGGTGCGCCTTCTCGATGCCGCCCGCCGCGTCTCGGGCGGCGAGCTCGATGCCAAGGTCTCGGTGGTGGAAGGTCCGGACGACCTCCAGACGCTTTCCAACACCTTCAACCTGATGACCGATCACCTCAAGCAGCAGCGTGACGACCTCGTGGCGGCGAGCGAGGCGATCGACGCACGCCGCCGCTTCACGGAGGCGATGCTGGCGGGCGTCAGCGCCGGCGTGATCGGCATCGACCCGACGGGCCGCGTTTCGCTCGTCAACCGCTCGGCACTGCTGCTGCTTGGGCGGAGCGGCGATGAGCTGATCGGCCAACCCGCCGAAATCGTGCTTTCGCCCTTCCTCCCGATCTTCGAACTCGCCCTCAGCCGGCCTTCGGGCTTTGCCGAAGGCCAGGTCGACATCGACCGGAAGGGCGACAGCCGCAGCCTGTTCGCGCGTGTCACCACGGAAAGCTCGGAAGATGCCTCGCACGGTCACGTCCTGACGTTCGACGACATCACCGACCTCGTTTCCGCCCAGCGCAACTCGGCCTGGGCCGACATCGCGCGCCGCATCGCGCACGAGATCAAGAACCCGCTGACGCCGATTCAGCTGTCTGCCGAGCGGCTCAAGCGCAAGTATGGCGGCCAGATCCAGACGGACAAGCACGTCTTCGACCAGTGCACCGACACCATCATCCGCCAGGTTGGCGATATCGGCCGCATGGTGGACGAATTCTCCTCCTTCGCCCGCATGCCCAAGGCCGTGCCGGAGCCCCAGGATCTCGCCGCCATCGTGCGCGAGGCGACCGTTCTGCAGCGCGTCTCATCTTCGGACATCGACATCGAGCTCGACGTCAGCAATGGCGAGTTCGTGTTTCCGTTCGACCGCCGCCTCATCACGCAGGCGATCACCAATCTCGTCAAGAATGCGCGCGAGTCGATCGAAACGCGGCTGCAGCAGCACCCCCGGCCGCGCGGCCATATCGGGGTTGTCGCCGGGGTTGCGGAGGGCCATCCCTTCATCAGCGTGACGGACAATGGCATCGGCTTGCCGCGCGAGAACCGTCACCGCCTGGCCGAGCCCTACATGACGACGCGCGAGAAGGGCACCGGCCTTGGCCTTGCCATCGTCAAGCGCATCATGGAGGAACATGGGGGGCGGCTGATCCTCGAGGATGCGCCGGTGGTGGAAGGCGGAATACAGGGCGCGAGGGTCATCCTCCAGTTCGAGAAACTCGCCGTGCGCAGCAGCGCGGCGGAATGAGAGTGCGGGAAAGCTGAATGGCAGCTGACATTCTGATCATCGACGACGAGGCCGATATCCGGGAGCTCATAGCCGGCATCCTGGAGGACGAGGGCTACGAAACGCGGCTCGCGCACAACAGCGACGCGGCACTTGCCGAAATCGCGCAGCGCAGGCCATCTCTCATCATCCTGGACATTTGGCTGATGGGCTCGAAGCTCGACGGCCTCGATCTCCTGAACATCATCAAGGAGAAGCACCCAGAGGTTCCAGTCATCATCATCTCGGGCCACGGCAACATCGAAACCGCGGTCGCCGCCATCAAGCGGGGGGCCTACGAATACATCGAGAAGCCCTTCAAGGCGGACAGGCTCATCCTCGTGGTCGGCCGCGCGCTCGAGACGTCGCGGCTGAAGCGCGAGAACGAGGAGCTCAAGGGCAGGGCAGGTGCCGATGCGGAGCTCCTCGGCACCTCGCCGGCCATGCGGCAGCTTCGCCAGCTCCTGAAACGCATCGCTCCCTCGAACAGCCGCGTGCTGATCACCGGCCCCATGGGTTCCGGCAAGGAGCTTGCCGCGCGCACGCTCCACGCCATGTCGCTCCGCGCCGCAGGGCCCTTCGTGACGCTGAGTGCGGCCACCATGGCGCCCGAGCGCATGGAGGAGGAACTCTTCGGCGTCGAGGATGGCAGCGGCGCCACGCGCCGCGTAGGCGCCCTCGAGGAGGCTCATGGCGGCACCCTCTACATAGACGAGCTTTCCGACATGCCCCTCGAAACCCAGGGCAAGGTGTTGCGCGTGCTGGTCGACCAGACCTTCCAGCGCGTGGGCGGTGCCAAGAAGGTGAAGGTGGACATCCGCGTCGTCTCTTCCACCAGCCGCGACCTTACCGGACTGATCGGTGTTGGCCGCTTCCGGGAGGACCTCTATCACAGGCTCAGCGTGGTGCCGGTCCAGGTGCCGAGCCTGTCCGAGAGGCGGGAGGACATCCCCGAACTCATCGCCCATTTCGCCCGGAGCTATTCTTCCGCTTCCGGCCAGCCCCTCCGGCGCTTCGCGGAGGACGCGATCGCCGTGCTCCAGACACGCGAGTGGGCCGGCAACGTCCGCGAACTGCGCAACAATGTGGAGCGGATCCTGATCCTCGCAGGTGGCGATGCCGCCGGTGAGGTCACGGCAGCCATGCTTCCCTCCGACACCGGGGGATCCGGCACGGTCTCCGCAACCTTCGGGATCGAGCATCTGCTGGTTCATCCGCTCCGCGAGGCCCGGGAAGCCTTCGAGCGCGATTACATCACCGCCCAGCTCGGAAGGTTCGGTGGGAACATTTCAAGGACCGCCCAATTCATTGGTATGGAGCGGTCCGCCCTGCACAGGAAAATCAAGCTTCTCGGCCTTGCAGGCCGGCATGAAGAAGACACGGAAGTGTGAAATTTTCACACCGCGCGTTTCGTGTTAGCCTGAACACCGCCGAACGGCCCAGCCAGAACAAGAGAACAGTAAAATGGCCCAAGAAAAACAGCAGAACCTGCAAGACACCTTCCTCAATCACGTGCGCAAGCAGAAGATCCCGGTGACCGTCTTTCTGGTCAACGGCGTGAAGCTTCAGGGCGTCATCACCTGGTTCGATAATTTCTGCGTTCTGCTGCGCCGCGACGGCATGTCCCAGCTGGTTTACAAGCATGCCATTTCGACGATCATGCCCGGCGGTCCGATCAGTCTCTTCGATGAGGAGCAGGCGGGCGGTTGAAAACGGCCAGAAAGCAGGGATCCGCCAAGGCGGGCGGCGGCGTCGACTTCCAGATCGAAGGCCCCAAGGTCACCCGCGCCATCGTCCTGCATGTCGACCGGCGGGATCGCAGCGCGCCGCCGAGTTCCGAGCGTGCCGCCGAGGCACGGCTTGAGGAGGCCGTGGGCCTTGCCTTGGCCATCGATCTCGAGATCGCGGACCGTATCATCGCACCCGTGACGGCCCCCAGGCCCTCGACTCTGATCGGCTCAGGCAAGGTCGCCGAAATTGCGGAGCGAGTGAAGGTGACCGAGGCTGAACTGGTCGTCGTCAACGCACAGTTGTCCCCAATCCAGCAGCGCAACCTGGAAAAGGAGTGGGGCTCGAAGGTACTGGACCGCACGGGCCTCATCCTCGAAATTTTCGGCCGGCGCGCCTCGACGCGCGAGGGCACGCTGCAGGTCGAGCTGGCACATTTGCAGTATCAGAAGAGCCGCCTCGTCCGCTCATGGACCCATCTGGAGCGACAGCGGGGCGGCTTCGGCTTCCTTGGCGGCCCCGGCGAAAGCCAGCTCGAGGCCGACCGCCGCATCATCCAGGAGCGTATAAACCGCATCGAAAAACAACTTGAATCCGTCGTCAAGACGCGCGCATTGCATCGCAAGGGCAGGGCGCGCGTGCCTTACCCGGTGATCGCCCTCGTGGGTTACACCAACGCCGGAAAGTCCACGCTCTTCAATCGCCTGAGCGGGGCGGGGGTGCTGGCCAAGGACCTGCTGTTCGCCACGCTCGACCCCACCATGCGGGTGATCGAACTTCCGCACGGCCGCAAGGTGATCATCTCGGACACGGTCGGATTCATCTCGGACCTGCCGACATCGCTCATCGCCGCATTCCGGGCGACGCTCGAAGAGGTGCTCTCGGCCGACGTGATCCTGCATGTCCGCGACGTCGCGCATGCGGATGCCGAGGCACAGGCCGAAGATGTGGACAGGGTGCTGGAAGAGCTCGGAATCGACGAGCTCCGCCGCTCTCATATCATCGAAGTCTGGAACAAGCTCGACCTGCTGCCCGCCGAGGAGCGCGCGGCACGGGAAGCGCAGGCGCTTCGAAAGCCAGGCTGCGTGCTCGTTTCCGCCGTGACGGGCGAGGGGCTGCCGGCGCTTCTCGAGTTGGTCGAGGGCCGGCTCGGGGCCGCCGACACCGTCTACGAAATCCTGCTCGATCCGGAGGACGGTCAGGGCCAGGCCTGGCTCCACGACCGCGGCGAGGTGCTTAGCCGCCGGAACTACGAGGATGGGCGCATCCTGATGAAGGTGCGGCTCGGCTCGGACCGGGCCGGACAGGCGCAGGCGCGCTTCGGCAACGCCATGAAGCTCCTGGGCCAGCGTCGGGCGGCGGCGGAATAGGCTTATTTGCCGAGGCGCTTGGCCTCGTTCCAGAGCGCGTCCATTTCTTCCAGCCCCGAATCGCGGGGTTCCTTGCCGGCTTCGGCAAGCCTGGCCTCGATGTGGGCGAAGCGACGCTCGAACTTGGCGTTGGCGGAGCGCAGCGCCGCCTCCGGGTCGATGCCAAGATGCCGGGCGACATTGGCCATGGCGAAGAGCAGGTCGCCATATTCCTCGGCCTTCTTCTCCTCCGGGGCCGTGCGGAACTCCGCCACTTCCTCGGCGATCTTGTCATAGACGTTCTCGACCGAGGGCCAGTCGAAGCCTACCTTGGCCGCCCGAGCCTGGAGCTTCACGGCGCGGGTGAGGCCGGGGAGGGCGGCGGGAATGCCCGCGAGCGCGCCCTGCTTCGGCCCTTCCTTCCGCTCCCTTGCCTTCATGTCCTCCCAGAACCCCTTGGCGAGCGTCGCCGAGCGCGCCTCGTCGTCGCCGAACACGTGGGGGTGCCGCCGGATCATCTTGGTGTTCACCGCCTCGATCACGTCGTCGAAGGTGAAGCTTCCTTCCTCGTCCGCCATCTGCGCGTGATAGACCGCCTGGAGCAGAAGGTCGCCAAGTTCCTCGCATAGCTCGGCGCGCGAACCGTTCTCGATGGCGTCCGCCACCTCATAGGCCTCCTCGATCGTGTAGGGTGCGATCGTCTCGAAGGTCTGCTCGAGGTCCCAGGGGCAGCCGGTCACGGGTGTCCTGAGCGCCCTCATGATGGCACGCAGCGTCCCGATCTTGCGGGGGTCCATGTCGGCGGGGTTCTGGCTCATGGGGCAGGCACTAGCCCATCCGGCGCGAAAGGGCTACCGGGAGAAAATGCAGGACAGGCTCTTCGAAGACCCGGAACTCGTCCAGTTCTATGATGCCGAGAATGGCTGGGGCGACGACACCCGCTATTGCCTCGCGCTTGCGGAGGGCGCCCGTAGCGTTCTGGACCTGGGCTGCGGCACGGGGCTGCTTGCTGCCGCCCTGGGCGGCTCGCGCGACGTCTGGGGCGTAGATCCGGCCGCCGCCATGCTCCAGGTGGCCCGCCACCGGGAGGGCGGCTCCGCGGTGACATGGGTGGAAGCCGATGCGCGCAGCGTTCGCCTGGGGCGCCGCTTCGAGTTGATCGTGCTGACCGGCCATGCCTTCCAGTGCTTCCTGACCGATGACGACCAGCGCGCGCTCTGCGCAACCATCCGCGCCCACCTCGAACCCGGTGGCCGCTTCATCTTCGATAGCCGCAACCCGGCGCTGGAGGAGTGGCGAGAGTGGGTTCCGGACCGGTCGCTGAGGACCATCGTTCTGCCGGGGATAGGGCGGGTGTCTGCCTGGAATGACGTGAGCTTCGATCCTGAAACCGAAGTGGCGAGCTATGACACTGTCTATCGCAACGACGAGGGACGCCTTTGGACGGCAACGTCCCGCATCCGTTTTGCAACGAAAAACAACATCCACCGCGCCATCGTCAGCGCGGACCTCGGCGTCGCCCAGTGGCTCGGCGATTGGCAGGGAACGGCTTGGTCGCCGGAGGCGCGGGAGATCATCGCGCTGGGCGGCCACGCTTGAACATCAGGTGCATTGATTCGCATAATATATATTATGGAATATTTTGTGCATCCTCGGGGAAGTCCAGTTCGAGGCCGTCATGGGCCGGCACCACGCCCTCCGGCAGCTCGCGAGTCAGCGTCTCGTAGTCGAGGTCGACGTGCATGTTGGTGATGACGGCGCGCTTCGGCTTCATGCGCGAAATCCATTCCAGCGTCTGGGCCAGGCACCAGTGACTGGGATGGCGGCTGCGGCGCAGCCCGTCCACGATCCAAAGATCGAGGTTTTCCAAGGCCTTGAGGCTGTCATCGGGCACGCCGTCGATGTCCGGCGTATAGGCCATGGCGCCGATCCGGAAGCCCAGCGCGTCGATGGTGCCGTGGTGGACATGGAACGGCAGCGCCGTGATGCCGCCACCCAAGCCATTGATCTCAATGGGCTTTCCAGCTTGCATCGGGTTCAGCTGGATGATCGGCGGATAGTCGCTGCCGGGGGCGGTGTAAAAACAATAGGCAAAACGGGTGGTTAGCATGCGGCCCGTGGCGTCGTCGGCCCAAACGGGCACGCGCTGGCGCTTCATCAGGTAGAAGGCGCGCAGATCGTCGATGCCGTGGGTGTGGTCGGCATGCTCATGAGTGAAGAGAACGGCGTCGAGGTCGCTCACGCCGGAGCTCAGCATCTGCTCACGGAGATCGGGCGAAGTGTCTACAAGTACACAGGTTTTTCCCTGCGGGCCGGAGCGCGTGACGAGCACCGAACAGCGCCTGCGGCGGTTCCTCGGGTTGGCGGGATCGCACTTTCCCCAGTCATTGCCGATGCGCGGGACGCCGGCGGAGGAGCCGCAGCCGAGTATCGTGACGCTCATGCTCATGCACGCGAACCGTAGCGAAGTGGACGCGGAATCTTGCCAAAAAGTTGGAAAAAGTTGTCATTCGTGATGCGCGCCATGTCGTCGGCAGACATGCCCCTCACCCGCGCCAGCGTCTCGAGCGTCTTGACCACGTAGGCCGGCTCATTCGTCTTGCCGCGGTACGGCACCGGGGCGAGATAGGGAGAGTCCGTCTCGACGATGATGCGGTCGAGCGGAAGGGCGGCGGCGGTCTGGCGGATGTCCTCCGCCGACTTGTAGGTGAGGATGCCGGAGAAGGAGACGTAGCCGCCAAGCGCCACGGCCGCCTCGGCGAGTTCCCGCCGCGAGGTGAAGCAGTGGAGCAAGGGCGTGAAGGCGCCCTTCCCCATCTCCTCCCGCAGGATCGCGATGGTGTCGTCCTCGGCCTCGCGGCTGTGGATGACGAGCGGCAGGCCTGTCAGCCGGGCGGCCTCGATGTGAACGCGGAAACCCTGGGCCTGGGCCTCGCGCGGGCTGAAATCATAATGATAGTCGAGGCCGACCTCACCGATGCCGACGCATTTGGGGTGCTGGGCCAGTTCCGCGAGCTCCCGGGCGGTCACCTCCAGCTCCTCGTGCGCGTTGTGAGGATGCGTGCCTACGGTGCAGAAAACATTGGGATTTTCTTCCGCGATGCGGCGCAGGTTGGCGAACCTCCGCACCCGCGATGAAATCGACACCAGAAGCCCGACGCCAGCCGCCTCGGCGCGCGCCAGCACGGCGGGCAGGCTCTCTTCCATCCCCTCGAAATCGAGATGGCAGTGACTGTCGACGACCAGCATGCTCACGCCTTCGCCGGTTCTTCTTCTTCGACGTAGCGGGGGAAGATGGGCTGCGGTGCGGGAAGCGGCGTTCCGGCGACGAGCCGCCTGCCGAGATCGGCGAAGCTCCGCTGGCCTTCCGGCACGGCGAGAAGTCCGAGCAGCTTCGCGGCGGAGGCGGGCACATAGGGCTGGGCCAGCGTGCCGATGATGCGGAGCACCTCCGCCGTGACATAGAGGACCGTCTCCATGCGGGCGGGATCGGTCTTCTTCAGCGCCCAGGGCTCCTGCCCGGCGAAATAGCGGTTCGCTTCGGCCACCACGCGCCAGATGGCATCGAGCGCCTTGTTGATGGCGTAGGCCTCGTGCGCGGCGCGGGCCTCGGCGTGGATGCCGTCGGCGGCGGCGAGGATCTCCCGGTCGGCCTCGGAGAGCTCACCGCAGGCGGGAACCTTGCCGCCGCAGTTCTTGGCGATCATCGAGAGCGAGCGCTGGGCGAGATTGCCGAGGTCGTTGGCGAGATCGGCGTTGATGCGGTTGACGATGGCCTCGTGGCTGTAGTTTCCGTCCTGGCCGAAGGGCACCTCGCGCAGGAAGAAATAGCGCGTCTGGTCGACGCCGTAGGTGCGGACGAGATCGCCAGGCGCCACGACGTTGCCGACCGACTTCGACATCTTCTCGCCGCGGCTGAACAGGAAGCCGTGCACGATGATCTGCTCCGGCACGGGAAGCCCGGCGGAGAGCAGGAAGGCCGGCCAGTAGATGGCGTGAAAGCGCGTGATGTCCTTGCCGATGACATGGGCCGAGGCCGGCCAGAAGCCGGCGCGGGGGGCGTTGGTATCCGGGAAACCGGTGGCAGAGAGATAGTTGGTGAGCGCGTCCACCCAGACATACATCACGTGCTTCGGATCGTCCGGCACGGGGATGCCCCAGTCGAAGGTGGTGCGCGAGACCGAGAGATCGTTGAGCCCGCGCTTCACGAAGGCCACGATCTCGTTGCGGTAATGCTCCGGCGTCACGAATTCCGGGCGGCGCTCATAGAGCTCCAGCAGCTTGCCGGCATAGGCGGAGAGGCGGAAGAAATAACTCTCCTCCTCCACCCATTCGACGGGCGTGCCGGTCTTGAGCGAAAAGCGCCTGCCGTCGCGCTCCTCGATCTCGTCCTCGCCGTAATAGGCCTCGTCTCGCACCGAGTACCAGCCGGAGTACTTGGACAGGTAGATGTCGCCATTGGCGGCCATGCGGCGCCAGACCTCCTGCACCGAAATCCTGTGGCGCTCCTGCGTGGTGCGCAGGATATCGTCCGCCCTGGCGTTCAGATCCTCGCCCATCTGCTCGAACTGGGCGGCGGTGCGGTCGGCGAGCTGAAGCGGCGTCAGTCCCTCGCGCGCCGCCGTCTGCTGCATCTTCTGGCCGTGCTCGTCCATGCCGGTGACGAACAGCACGTCGTAGCCGTCGAGCCGCTTGAAGCGGGCGATGGCGTCGGTGGCGATGCGCTCATAGGCATGCCCGATGTGCGGCGCGCCATTGGCGTAGGGAATGGCCGTGGTGATGTAGAATTTCGGTTTCGACATGTAGCGACAATCAAAAGGGTTCAGGAGGCCTTCAGAGCCTCTTCGAGGCGCATCAGCGCATCGGTGACCGTCTGGCGGCGGTCGAGGTTTAGGGCATCCGCCTGCCGGAGGGAAGAGTTGATGTCGTCGTGGGCGGCGGCGAGCGCCTCCCCCCTTCCCGCGAAAGCCGCGGCGCGCGCCTGTTCGCCCACCCAGCCAAGGAGGAGGTCGATAAAGATGTAATAGTCCTCCGCCGCCTCGCGGCCGGAGAAGACGGCGGCGATCTCGACGGCGGTCGCGGGCGAGATCTTGGAACGCCGGAGGAACTCGGCGAAGGCGGCCGCACCCTTGGAGCCGATCAGTTCCATGGCCCGGCCGGGACTTCCGCGCGACAGGTCCGCCGCCTGGCGGAGCGCCCCCTCCTCCGCCTCGACCGCGCCCGGAGCGAGGCCGCGCAGCACCTCGACCGTCTCCGCGGCGCTCAGGGGCTCGAGCGGCAGGTGCAGGCAGCGCGAGCGGATGGTGCGGAGCAGCCTCCCCGGCTGGTGGCAGACGATGAGGAAGATCGAGCGTTTCGGCGGCTCCTCGATGAGCTTCAGAAGGGCATTGGCGGAGGCCGCGTTGAGCTCGTCCGCCGGGTCCACGATGGCGATGCGCCAGCCGCCGGCGCCCGCCGTCTGGCCGAAGAAGCCCTGCGCCAGGCGCGCGTCGTCGACGGCGATTTCGGTCTTGAGGCGCCTGTTGCGCGCGTCCACGGCGCGCTCGATGACGAGGAGATCGGGGTGGGCGGCCGAGGCCACGAGATGGAAGGCCTTCGCCTCGGGCGCGACGTGGAGCGAGTTGTGCGCCCTCGCCTGCTCCGCGCCCGGCGCGTTGAGCAGGAACCTGGCAAAGCGGTAGGCGAGCGTCGCCTTGCCGATGCCGCGCGGGCCCGAGATGAGCCAGGCGTGATGCAGCCTGCCGGACTGATGCGCCTGCAGGAGATGCGCCTCCGCGGCCCGGTGACCCACGAGATTGACGGCGCGGCGCGGATGCCACGCGACGTCGCGCGGGTCGCTGAACTCCTCCGCCATCACAGCACTCCGCCGAGGATGGACCAGACGTCGGCGGCGACCGCATCGAGATCCTGCGAGGCGTCGACGAGGCGGCAACGCTTCGGGTCGCGCCGGAGAATGTCGAGGAAGCCCTCGCGCAGGGTCATGTGGAAGGCGAGACCCTTCCGCTCGTAGCGGTCCTCGGTGAGCGCATCGCCGCGCGCCTTCGCCCGGGCGAGGCCGAGGGCGGGATCGAGATCGAAGATCAGCGTCAGATCGGGCCGCGTCGGGCCGACGACGGCCTTCTCCAGCGCGTCGATGAAGGCGAGCTCGCAGCCGCCGGCATAGCCCTGGTAGGCGCGGGTGGAATCCATGAACCGGTCGCAGAGGACGATCTTGCCGGCGGCGAGCGCGGGGCGGATCACCTCCTCGAGGTGCTGCTCGCGCGCGGCATAGTTCAGCAGGGCCTCGGCCCTGGGCGTCCAGCGCGCGACGTCTCCGGAGACGAGGAGCGCGCGCACCACCTCCGCCTCCCGCGTGCCACCCGGCTCGCGCGTGAGGAGGACGGCGCGC
>NZ_JBKBKI010000037.1:0-28310 GCF_046294715.1 Aestuariivirga sp.
GGCCTTCTGCCGCGAGGTGTGGTCCGAAACCGTGCGGCTCACGGCGCGGGTCATCCTCGACACCGCCTTCGGCAAGAGCTTCGCCGAGCATGAACTCGTCGACGCCGTGAGTTCGGGGCGGGGGCGGCTGGGGCTCGCCCGCGTCTCGCTCTCGCCCGCCGTGCCGGTCGTCGCGGTGGGCGGGCCGGTGCGCGTCTATTACGAGGAAGTGGGAAAGAGGCTCGACTGCGAGATGATCTTCCCGCCCTTCTTCGACGTGGCGAACGCCGTGGGCGCGGCGACGGGCGTCATCGCCCAGACGGTGACTGTCACCGTCGAGGGCGACGGCAGCGGGCTGTTTCGCGTTCACGGCCCCGGCGGCAGCAGCGTCTTCACCGCGCCCGCGGCCGCTCTCGCGGCGGCGGAGGCCGAAGCCCGGGAAAAGGCGCTGAAGGCCGTCGCCCAGCTCGGCGCCCATGAGCCCCAGGTGCAGGTGAGCATCGCCAAGCACCACCTTCCCGATGCGCGCGACGACAACGGGCTGCTCGAGGCGGTGGTGCGGGCGGAGGCGATGGGGCGGCCGGAGACGGCGTGAGTGCTGCCTGCTCGGGTTGTGATGTTCTCCGTTTTGGTCAATCCATCGTTAAGGGTGAGTCGGATAATCATGGCGGCCGAGACGTTCCGGGAACCATGATGAGCGCCCCAGCATCAGCATCCACCGCCCTGCCAGACCTGCTCTTCGGCGGCCTCAAGGCGCAGGCCGCCTCCGGCTGGAAGATCGAGCGCACTGTCCTTCCGGGCTGGGAGGATGCGCGCGCCGCCTTTTTCCCGGACCAGAATGGACGCGTCTACGAGCGGCTACTCGCCAATCTCCCTGTGATGCTCCACGCCATGGACAGGCAGGGGCGGATCACCGCCGTCAACCGCCACTGGACGCAGGTGCTCGGCCATGCGCCGGAGGAGGCGGAGGGAAGGCTGCTCACCGAGTTCCTGGCGCCCGGCTCCCGCCAGCGGCTGCTTCAGGACATCTACCCGGCCTATTTCCTCTCCGGCATCCTCAGCGCGGAACCCGTCGACATGATCTGCCGCGACGGCTCCACCCGCAGCATGCTCCTGTCGATGAACGCCTACCGCGGCGCCAAGGGACGGATCGAGCGTTCCGTCTGCCTGGTCGAGCCCGCTGCGGCTGTGGCGCAGGCGCCTGCCGCCGTGCCGCACTTGCCGCGTGAGACCGAAGCCCTCGGCCGGATCGCCGGCGGGCTCGCACACGACTTCAACAATCTCCTGACGGTGATCGCCGGCAATCTCGACCTCATCGAGGGGAAGCTCCCGGACGGCGACGCGGTGATGCGCCTCAGGGAGGCGGCGGGCGCGGCGCGAAAGTGCGGCGGCCTGGCGCGGCAGATGCTGGCGCTCGCCCGCGGCGGGGCGGGGCCCGCGCGCGAGGTGAAGGTCAACGAGCTCATCGCCGGGCTGCTGCCGCTGCTCGCCCGCAGCCTCGGCGAGGCTGTCGAGGTCATGGCCGATCTGATGGAAGGCGAGCCACGCGTGATGGCCGATCCCGGCCGGTTCGAATCGGTCCTGCTCGACCTGGCCGAGATCGCGCGCGAGGCGATGCAGGAGGGCGGACGGTTCAGCATCGAGACGCATGCGGTGCCCACCGGCGAGGCGGGCGCGGCCACCAATGGCGGAACCGCGCCCGGCCCGCATGTGCTGGTCGCCGTCACCCGCACGGGCGCGCCGCGCGCCGATGAAGCCGAACGCGCACGGGACATCGCCGAAGCATTCCTCACGCGGTGCGGCGGACGGCTCACGGTCGAGAGCAGGGCAGGCGGGGGCACGGCGATCATGATGATCCTGCCGCGCCGCGAGGGCTGAGAGGCCTGCGCGAAATCAGCCGCCGCTGCAACGCGCGATGCGTTTTGGGCGGGCGGCGGCAGCGATAGGATCACGCGCGGGAACGGCTCTACGGAGGACAACACCATGAAGGGTGCTGCGCGACAGTTTTTCATTCTCGCGATCGCCTATGCCGTCGTCGGCATGGCGCTCGGGATCTACATGGCGGCAAGCCACAATCACGCCCAGATGCCCACCCACGCGCACATCATGGTGGCGGGCTGGCTGATGTCGTCGGTCTTCGCCTTCTTCTATCACCTGTTCCCGGAAATCGGGGCGCGGCCGATGGCGCGGGCGCATTTCTGGATCCAGGCGGTGAGCGGCGTGGTGCTCGTGAGCTCGCTCTTCGTGCTGCTGAATGGGACGGAAGCGATCGAGCCGCTGACGGCGCTCGCCTCCTTCGGCTTTCTCGCCGGCATGCTGGTGTTCATCTGGAACGCGCTGCCGGTGCTGCGCACGGCATGAGCGAAGCGCCGGGCGGGATCGGATAGACTCTCCCGGTGCTGATCCATCTTGCCTTCGACATGCTGGCCGCCACCGCCGCGATGGCGATGACGGTTTTCGCCTGGCATTGGCGGCTCGGCGAGGCCGGCCGGAGGATCGAGAAGGCAGGAGCCGCCTATGCGCTGGCGCTGCTCGCCGGTGCCGCCGCCGGCGGCTTCGGCGCGGGCACGCTCAATCTCTGGATTTCGGGGCAAGATGGAATCGGCCGCAGCATCCTCGGGGCGCTCGCCGGAGCGATCGCGGCGGTCGAGCTCTTCAAGCGGGCGCGCGGCATCAGGGGCTCGACGGGCCTCATCTTCGTTCCCGCCTTCGCCACCAGCGTCGCGGTGGGGCGCTGGGGCTGCTTCCTCGCCGGCCTCGAGGATGAGACGCACGGCACGCCGACATCGCTTCCCTGGGGCCACGACTTCGGCGACGGGATCCCGCGCCATCCGGTGCAGCTCTACGAATCATTCGCCATGGCCGCGTTCCTCGCCGCGGCGCTGCTTCTCATCGGGCGGCGCAGCCCCTTCTTCCTGCAGAACGGCTTCTACGTTCTCGTGTTCTTCTACGCGGCGCAGCGCTTCCTGTGGGAATTCCTCAAGCCCTATGGCGCGGTGCTGGGTCCATTCAATCTGTTCCATTTGCTTTGCGCGGGACTCATGGTTTATTCGGGCCTCATGATCGCGAAGGGGAGGGCGGCATGAACCGGGCCGACTTCTGGTGCCGCGTACTGGGCTGGCTGCAGATCGGCGGTGCGCTGGCGGTGGGCGCATCGATCTACGCCTTGTGGACGATCATCTTCGGGTGGATCGTCATCGAGGACGGCGGCTTCTTCACCTTCATCAAGTGGATCGTGATCCTGATCTTCGCCTTTCCGCCCTTCCTCGCCGGGCTCCTCACGCTGTTCTTCGCCGACAGGGTGGAGCAGGCGCGCCACGGCATGCGGGAGGACTCCCACGTGATCCTTCGCGTCTTCACCGCGCTTGCCGGGCTGTGGTCGGCGGGGGTGATCGGCTTCGTCGGCGTGAGCCTTCCGCCCATCTCCTTCTTCGCGGTGCTGGGCCTGCTCAGCACCGTCATCGCCATCATGGGCCATGACTGGACGGCCGATCTCTTCGGGCCCGCGGAACGCAGCGCATGAATGCGCCCCTCCGCAAGATCGCGCCCTATGTGTTCTACGGCCAGACGACCTCGATGTGCGGGGAGTGCATGGCGCTGGTGCCGGCCAAGATCATCATCGAGGAAGGCTCGGTCCATTACCTGAAGCGCTGCAAGGCGCATGGCGTGCAGAAGGCGCTGGTTTCCACCGATGCCGCCTATTACCGGCTCTGCCACGATTACCTGAAGCCGGGCGACAGGCCGCTCGCGCCGCAGACGCGCACCGATCTCGGCTGCCCCTATGACTGCGGCCTCTGCCCGGACCACGAGCAGCATTCCTGCCTCGCGCTGATCGAGGTGAACGAGGCCTGCAACCTCACCTGCCCGACCTGCTTCGCCAATTCCTCCACGGAGAAGACGGCGCACCGCCCGCTGTCCGAAATCGAGCGGATGATGGATGCGCTCGTCGCCTCCGAGGGCGAGCCCGACCTGCTGCAGATCTCGGGCGGCGAACCCACGATCCATCCGGACATTCTCGGGATCATCGCAGCGGCGAAGCGGCGGCCGATCCGCCACATCATGCTGAACACCAACGGCATCCGCATCGCGCAGGAGCCGGATTTCGTGAAGCGGCTCGCCGGATTCAAGCCGGGCTTCGAGGTCTACCTGCAGTTCGATTCGCTGAGGCCTTCCGTGCTCCGGAACCTGCGCGGCGCGGACCTCACCCGGATTCGCAGGCAGGCGCTGGAAGCCCTTGAAAAAGAATCGATTTCCACCACGCTCGTCGTCGTGGTGAAGGCCGGCCAAAACGCCGACGAGCTCGGCGAGATCATCGATTTCGCCCTGCAGTGGAACTGCGTGCGCGGCATCACCTTCCAGCCGGTGCAGGATGCGGGCCGCAACGAAGGCTTCGCGGCGGAGCGGGACCGGGTGGTGCTCTCCGACATCCGGCAGAGGATCATCGCGGCGGGAACGGCCTTCGGCGCGGGCGACATCATCCCGCTCCCCTGCAACCCGGAATCGATTGCCATCGGCTATGCGCTGCGCAAGGGGCGGACCATCGCGCCGATCACCTCCTTCTTTCCCAAGGACATGCTGGTCGAGGCGCTGCCCAACGCCATCACCTTCGAGAAATACCCCGCACTCCACCGCCAGGTGCTGGAGTTCTTCTCGCTCTCGACGGCTGAGTGCAACAACCCGGAAAAGCTCAACGCGCTGCTGTGCTGCCTTCCCGAAGTGCCGGTGCCCGAGGGCTTCGGCTACGAGAACATCTTCAGGATCGCCATCGTCGAGTTCATGGACCGGCATAATTTCTGCCTCTCGCGGGTGAAGCGGAGCTGCATCCATTTCGTCACGCCCGCCGGCCAGATCATCCCGTTCGAGACCTACAACATGTTCTACAGGGACGAGGCGGCGCGGGCGCGCATGGCCCGGAGCAGGGGGCTCGCATGAAGATCGTCCTCGCCATCTTCTGCGGCCTCATGGTGCTGTTCGCGGGCGGCTGCGCGCTGCTCCTGATGGGAGACGGGGCGTTCTCGGGGAGCGGCGGCTCCGTGCCCTTCGCGCTCATCCCGGGCGGCATCGCAGCGCTCAACGTCCTGGTGCTGGTCGGGCTCTTCGGCAAGTCGCCGCCGCAGCGCTGGGCCTTCTACCTGCTGGCGGGCGTCGACGTCGCGGCCGCCCTGATCCTGGCGCTGATCTGGGCCTCGCTGGCGAGCCAGATGGCGGACGTGATCGTGATCGCCCTGCCGCTCATCGGGGCGCTGGTCCTCAAGGCGGTGCTGACCTTCGTCATGGCGCGGCGGCTTCCGCGCGGCCCGGCCTGATGAAACCTCGTCAGGGTTGAACCGTTGACGTGGCTGCCCCATAAGCCGGGGCGGGGCTTCAACGGGTTGGAGGGAAGGAATCGTCATGGGTTTCTGGCAGGAATATTTCGCCTTCGTCACGACGGCGGAGGGATGGGTGGCGCTGACCACGCTCATTGCCATGGAAGTCGTGCTCGGCATCGACAACCTGATCTTCATCTCGATCCTCTCCAACAAGCTGCCGGAGGAGAGCCGCGTTCGGGCGCGGCGGCTCGGCATCGGCGCGGCGCTGGTCATGCGGCTCCTGCTGCTCGCCACCGTCTCCTACATCGCGCAGCTCACCCAGCCGGTCTTCGGCGTGGCGGGGCAGGACTTCTCCTGGCGCGACCTCATCCTTCTGGCCGGAGGACTGTTCCTCGTCTGGAAGGCCACGAAGGAGATCCACCACACGGTGGACCCGGACGACGGCAAGGAAAACATGCTGGGCCGGACGGCGACGCTCACGGTGGGCGGGGCGATCTTCCAGATCCTGCTGCTCGACCTCGTCTTCTCGGTCGACTCGATCATCACGGCTGTGGGCATGACGGACCAGATCGCCATCATGTACATCGCAGTCATTGTGGCGGTGGCCGTCATGCTGCTCGCGGCCGACCCGCTCGCCCGCTTCATCCAGGCCAATCCGACGATCGTCATGCTGGCGCTCGGCTTCCTCCTCATGATCGGCATGACGCTCATCGCGGAGGGCTTCCACTTCCATGTGCCGCGCGGCTACGTCTATGCCGCCATGGGCTTCTCCACGCTTGTCGAGATGCTCAACATGCTGGCACGGCGGGCGCGGCGGAAGCGGCAGGGGGCGGCCGGGGGTCATTGACGGGAAAGAGGCGCGGGCGGGAGGCCCTTCTGAAGCCGAGGGCTTGCGGGGCTAAGAATTACAGATTATATAACCGTGCATGGATCAGTTGCCCGATCACCCCGACATCGTCCACGCCCTCGGCCACCTCACGCTCGGCAGCCGCCTGAAGCGGATCGGCGAGCGCCTGCAGGCCGATGTGCAGCGGCTCGCGCAGGCGCAGGGGATCGAGGTTCCGGCTGCGCTGTTTCCCACTCTCGCGGCACTCGACCGGCATGAAGCGCTGACGGTGAGCGGGCTGGCGAGGGCGCTCGGCATCGCCCAGCCGGGCGCCACGCGCAACCTCGCGCAGCTCGAGGCGATGGGGCTCGTCGCTTCCGCCAGAAAGGCCAAGGACCAGCGGGTGCGCTCCGTCACGCTCAGCAGGGAGGGGGCCGAACTGGTGGCGAAGATGAAGAAGGGCCTGTGGCCGCGGGTGGAGGAGGCCGTCTCGGCGCTATGCGGCGGACTTCGGGGATCGCTGCTCGAGCAGCTCGACGGGCTCGAGCGGGCGCTCGATGATGCGCCGCTCGACCGGCGCGCGGGCAGACGGAGGTGAGCGCTCCGCTCGACAGGCCGGTCTGGCATGCGCTGGAAAGCCGCCAGCGGGCCTTCGCCGCGGCGTCGGGGCGTGCCTGCCGCTATCTCGCGGACGTCGCGCCCTTCGCGGCTGCGGCAGACGACAGCCCTGATGCCCTGGCCGATCTCGCCGCCCTCATTCCCGAGGATGGACGCATCCTGCTGCTCCAGGCGGGCCCTGCGCCCGTGCCGCCCGGAACGGCGGCGGAGATGGAGGCGGAAGGCGTGCAGATGGTGGCCGGCCGCCTTGCCGGCAATGAGGCGGGGACCGACATCGTGGAACTCGGCGCGGCGGATGCCGCCGAGATGGTGGAGCTCGCCAGCCTGACCAAGCCTGGCCCCTTCCTGATGCGCACGCACGAGCTCGGCTCCTTCGTCGGCATCCGCGCCGCGGGCCAGCTCGTCGCCATGGCGGGCGAGCGCATGAAGCTCCCCGGCCTGACGGAGGTGAGCGGTGTGTGCACGCACCCGGAGTTCCGCGGCCGCGGCTATGCGCGGCGGCTTTCTCTCGCCGCGGCGGCGCGCATCGCGGCGCGGGGGGAAACGCCCTTCCTCCATGCCTTCGCTGGCAACCGGGCAGCGATCCGCCTCTATGAGCAGCTGGGGTTCGTCCACCGCAGCCCAATGCGCGTTCTCATGCTGCGCCGCGCCTGAGCGGGAAGGCGGGCGGCGAGGGTTTACAGACGGCGTTCTCCCCTCTAAACCCCGCGGCCAAACTCCCCTCATCCTGAAAGAGACGTCACACGATGGCCCGTCAGTTCATCTATCACATGCATGGCCTCACCAAGGCCTATGCCGGAGGAAAGAAGGTCCTCGAGAACATCCACCTTTCCTTCTACCCCGATGCCAAGATCGGTGTCCTCGGCCCCAACGGGTCGGGCAAGTCGACGCTGCTCCGCATCATGGCGGGGCTCGACAAGGAATGGAACGGCGAGGCCTGGCTTTCCGAGGGCGCCACGGTGGGCTATCTCCCGCAGGAGCCCGAACTCGACCCGGCGCTGGACGTGATGGGCAACGTGATGGAAGGCGTGGCCCACAAGAAGGCGATCCTCGACGAATACAACGCCCTGATGGCGGACTACAACGACGAGAACGCCGAGAAGGCCGGCAAGCTGCAGGACGTGATCGACAGCCAGAACCTCTGGGACCTCGAGGCCCAGGTGGAGCAGGCGATGGACGCGCTGCGCTGCCCGCCGGGCGAGGCCTCGATCGACAATCTCTCGGGCGGCGAGAAGCGCCGCGTGGCGCTCACCCAGCTCCTGCTCCGCAAGCCCGATCTCCTCCTTCTCGACGAGCCGACCAACCATCTCGACGCCGAGTCGGTGAACTGGCTCGAGCATCACCTGCGCGACTACCCGGGCGCGATCCTGATCGTCACCCACGACCGCTACTTCCTCGACAACGTCACGGGCTGGATCCTCGAGCTCGACCGCGGCCGCGGCATTCCCTACGAGGGCAACTACTCGGCCTATCTTGCGCAGAAGGCCAAGCGCTTCGCGCAGGAATCGCGCGAGGACGCGGCGCGCCAGAAGGCGATCGCCCGCGAGCAGGAGTGGATCGCCTCCTCTCCGAAGGCGCGGCAGGCCAAGTCCAAGGCCCGCATCAAGGCCTATGACGAGCTCCTCAAGGTGAACGAGGACCGCCTCAAGTCGACCACGGCGCAGATCATCATCCCGCCGGGCGAGCGGCTCGGCAACACGGTGATCAACGTCGACAACCTGTCGAAGGGCTACGGCGGCCGGCTGCTGATCGACGATCTCTCCTTCAAGCTGCCGCCCGGCGGCATCGTCGGCATCATCGGCCCGAACGGCGCGGGCAAGACCACGCTGTTCCGCATGCTGACGGGGCAGGAGAAGCCCGACTCCGGCAGCATCACCATCGGCGACAGCGTTCACCTCGGCTACGTCGACCAGTCGCGCGACTCGCTCGACCCGGACAAGACGGTTTGGCAGGAGATCTCCGGCGGCAACGACGTGATCTATCTCGGCAAGCGCGAGATGAATTCTCGCGCCTACACCGGCGCCTTCAACTTCAAGGGCGGCGACCAGCAGCAGAAGGTGGGAACGCTTTCGGGCGGCCAGAGGAACCGCGTGCACCTCGCCAAGATGCTGAAGTCGGGCGCCAACGTGCTGCTCCTCGACGAGCCCACCAACGACCTCGACACCGAAACGCTGGCAGCACTCGAGGAGGCGCTCGAGGATTTCGCCGGCTGCGCAGTGGTCATCAGCCACGACCGCATGTTCCTCGACCGTCTCGCCACGCACATCCTGGCCTTCGAGGGCGACAGCCACGTCGAGTGGTTCGAGGGCAACTTCCAGGACTACGAGGAAGACAAGAAGCGCCGCCTGGGCGAGGACAGCGTGATGCCCAAGCGCATCAAGTACAAGCAGTTCACGCGCTGAAGGCCGAGCGGCTTGATCCTTCGGCGGGAACCCTTATCTTAGGGGCATGAACGAGGCCCTCGCGACCACGCGCCTGATCTTCGGCTGACGCGCCTCGGTACGGTTCCGGACAGAACCGCGCCGGGGCCATTCGCGTTTCCCCCCTCACACGAAAGCCAGGATCCGACCATGTTCACCGCGAACGACCGTCCGCCCATTCTCATTTCCGAAACCGACAAGCTGCAGCTTCGCAAGCTGGCGCGCTCCGCCTTCAACCGGATGCCCGAAATCGTCGACGAGCTCGAACACGAGCTCGAGCGCGCCGAAACCTGCCCGCCCTCGCGCCTGCCGCACAACGTGGTGTGCATGCATTCGCTCGTGCGCTTCCGCACCGACAAGGGCACGGAGCACCAGGTGGAACTCGTCTATCCCGAGGAAGCGGACATCATCCGCGACCGGCTGTCGATCCTCACACCCATCGGCACGGCGCTGATCGGCCTTTCGGAGGGCCAGACGATGAGCTGGACCGACCGGCAGGGCCAGCCGCGCCAGCTCACCGTGCTCGAAGTGTGGCCCGCCGAGCGGGAGTAGGGCGAGGCGGTGCCTGCCTCACAGCCCGAGCCAGCGGGAGGCCTCGAGCGAGAGTTCCTCCCGGTCCTGACGCCCCTCCTCGGGGGTGGCGATTGCCGCCGTGAGCCACGCCAGCAGGCGAGAAAACAGACCGGGCCTGGCCGGACCGGGCGCGAACGATTCCTCACCCGTTTCCTTCTGTCCGGAAGGGATCTCCATTCCGATGGCGGTGAGATAGACACGGGAGTGGAGTTCGATGATGGGGATCATGGCAGCCTCCTCCTTGTGAGCGAGGGCCCAGCAAAGCGCGGCTTCGTCACGCCGGTGTGCAACCGCGCCTGCAAGCGCCGTGAAAAGCCTGTGACAGCCCGTGAAAAGGGGCCTAGAGTCGCCGTTGCGGCAAGCTGCCGGGGCAGGTGCGATGATCACCCTCAAGCTCTTCGGAGAGATGGCGGTGACGGGCGAAAGCGGCCCGGTCGAGCTTGGCGGCGCCAAACTGGCCGGCCTCCTTGCCGTGCTGGCGCTGTCGGGCGGCAGGCCCATGCCGCGCGACGACCTCGCGGAGATGCTGTGGGGCTCCCATTTCGAGGCGCAGGCGAAGCAAAACCTGCGGCAGGCCCTCTCGCGTCTGCGCAAGCTCCTCGGCCCGGGTGCGCTCGAGGCGGATTCCCGTTTCGTCAGGATCGCGCGCAACGCCCTGTGCTCGGACGTCGCCAGCTTCGAGGCGCTGAGCCAGGCGGCCGATCGGGATGCCCTTCACCGCGCGGCGGCCCTCCCGCGCGAAGAGCTTCTGGCGGGCTTCGCCATCCGCGAGCCCGGATTCGCCGAATGGCTTTCCGCCGAGCGCCGGAGCTTCGCCGCGAAGCTCCGCGCCCTGGAACTGCGGCTCGCCGCGCTCGAGCTCGCCGAAGGGAGGCCGGATGCCGCGCTGGAGCTCGTGGAAGCGTTGCTGCGGCGGGATGGCCTGGACGAGGAGGCGCATGGCCTCAGGCTGCGAGCGCTTGCCGCGCTGGGGCGCAGGTCGGAAGCGGTGAAGTGCCACCGGAGCTTCGCCGAGCAGCTCAGGAAGGAGCTCGGCGTCGCGCCGGAGGCTGCGACCCAGGCCCTCGCGGACCGGCTGAAGGATCCGCCCGCTGCGCCGGTACACCCGCCGCAGATCTCGCGCCCCTCGCTTCTCGTGCTGCCGTTCGCCACCCCCGGCGGGGAAGCGGGGCAGGACTATTTCGCCGAAGGCATGGTGGACGAGCTCATCACGGCCCTGACGCGGCTGCACTGGCTGTCCGTGCTGTCGCGCAGTTCGACCTTCTCGGCCCGCACCCGCGGCATGGATGCCCGATCGGCCGGCGATGCGTTCGGCGTGCGCTACGTTCTCGAAGGCAGCATCCGAAGGGCCGGGGGCCTGGTGCGCATCAGCGGCCAGCTGATCGAGACCAAGAGCGGCACGGCACTCTGGGCGGAACGGTTCGACGGCGCCATCGACGATATCTTCCAGCTGCAGGACCGGGTGGCGGCGCGGGTCGTCGGCGCGCTGCAGCCGCGCATCGTGCAGGCCGAGATCGAGCGTTCGCAGAGGAAGCCCACGGGCAGCCTCGATGCCTATGACCACTATCTCCGCGGCCTTGCCGGGCTCCACCGCTGGACGCGGGAGGCCAACCGCGAAGCCTACGCGCATTTCCTTCGCGCCACGGACATCGATCCCGGCTTTGCGGCGGCCTATGGCATGGCGGCGCGCTGCCTCTCCCAGCGCAAGACGAGCAGCTGGGTCGAGGACGAGGCACGCGAGCGGCGGGAAGCGGAAGATCTCGCCGGGCAGGCCGTCTCCCGGGGGCCGGGCGATCCGGTCGCGCTGTCCTCTGCGGGGATCGCGCTCGCCTTCGTGGTGGGCCGTGTGCGCGAGGGGGGCGAACTCATCGAGCGGGCGCTGTCGCTCAGTCCCGGCCTGGTGGCGGCCTGGCTCTACAGCGGCTGGGTGAAGGCCTGGAGCGGCGAAGCAGAGGAGGCCATCGCCCGCGTCAGGCGCGCGATCGAGCTCAGCCCGCACGATCCGCATGGCGCCGCCATGCGCCGGGCCATCGGCTTCGCGCAGTTCATCGCCGGCCGCTACGAGGAGGCCCTCGAGCAGGCTGTGACATGGGCGGAATCGCCACAAAACGCGGGGATCGCCGCCGCCACCGCCGCCGCCAGCGCGGAACTGCTGGGGCGCCACGCGCTGGCGCAGGCCGAGATGGAACGGCTGACGCTGTGCGAGCCGCGCCTCGGCCTTGCCAATCTGCGCGGGCGTTTTCCCATCGTGAAGGACGAGGATTTCGCACGGTTCGCCACCGCGCTGAGGGCCGCCGGACTGCCGGAAAGCCGGGGGTGACGCGGCGCGGGGCCGGTGCTAATCACACGGGCCCGGAGACAACAACACCCGCGACTCGCCCATGCCGATCAGCCGCCGCCACTTCCTCGCCTCGCTTGCCGCCGCAGCCGCACTGCCGGGAACCCGCAGCCTCGCCCAGGAGGCGGAACCCTTTCCGGTGCGGCCCAACGACGAGAAGCAGATCGAATACAAGTACCGCCGCCGCGAGGTCGAATACGAGACGGCGGAACCGCCGGGCACGATCATCGTCGACCCGAAGAAGCGCTATCTCTATCTCGTGCTGGGCGGCGGCAAGGCGATCCGCTACGGCGCGGCGGTGGGCAAGGCGGGCCGCACCTGGACGGGCGAGGCGGTGATCGGCCGCATGGAGAAATGGCCGACCTGGACGCCGACACCCGAGCACATCGCCGAATTCCCCAAGCTCGTGAAGTGGCAGGCAGGCATGCCGGGGGGGCCCGAAAACCCCATGGGCGCGCGCGCCCTCTATCTCTACCAGGGCGACGTCGACACCATCTACCGCATCCACGGCACGCATGATCCGAAGCTCGTCGGCCGCAAGAAGACGGCGGGCTGCTTCGGCCTTCTCAACACAGACATCATCGATCTCTACAACCGCGTTCAGCTCGGCACCCGCGTCGTCGTCCTCGAATACTAGCCGGCGCCATGAGCGATTGGCAGCCGGAGCGCTATCTCGCCTTCGCCGACGAGCGCACCCGCCCGGCGCGCGATCTCCTGGCGCAGGTGCCGCTCGGCAGTGCGCGCCGCGTCTATGACCTCGGCTGCGGGCCCGGCAACTCGACGGCGCTGCTGGTGGAGCGGTTTCCCGGGGCAATCGTCACCGGCATCGACAATTCGCCCGCCATGCTCGAGGCGGCGGCCGAGGCTTGCCCTTCCGCGCGGTTCGAGGCCGGCGATCTCGCCAGCTGGATGCCCGGGGATACGCCCGACCTCCTGTTCTCGAACGCCGCCTTCCAATGGGTGCCGGATCACCTCGGCGCGCTGGAGAGACTGAGCGGCAGCCTGCCCGAGGGCGGCGTGCTGGCCGTGCAGATGCCCGACAACCTGGCGGAGCCGAGCCACCGCCTCATGCAGGAGACGGCGGAAGCAGGACCCTGGGCCGCCAAGCTCTCCGCGGCATCCGCCGCGCGTGACCTGCTGCCGCTTCCGGAGGCCTATCACGCCCGGCTGAAGCCATTCTTCCGGCGTCTCGAGATCTGGCACACGATCTACAATCATCCGCTTTCAGGCGTGGACGGCATCGTGGCGTGGCTGAAGACGACGGGCCTCCGGCCCTATGTGGAACCGCTCCGCGAGGAGGAGCGGCAGGGCTTCCTCGCCCTTTACCGCGAACGGCTGGCTGGCGCCTATCCCGCCCAGCGCGACGGCGTGGTGCTGCTGCGCTTCCCGCGCCTGTTCCTGATTGGCGTGAGGTAGGGCCTAGCTCGCGAGATAATCGAAGAGCGCGTCGATCGAACCGGCGCGGTTGATGGTGCCGACGAAGGTCGAGCGCATCTGCTGCACGAGCCACACGCCGCGCATGTTGAGGTCCATCACCGTATAGCCGCCGTCGCGCCTGGCGAGGCGGAAGACCACCTTGGTGCCGCCCGAGGTGCGCGCCGTGACCACCAGGTTGCCGCCCGATTTCTTGCACTCCACGATCTTGAGGGTGGCGCCGCGGAAGCCGCTGCCGTGGTCCTTCAGCGTCTGGCCGATGAAGCGCCGCGTGAGGCGGAGATATTCGGCCTCGCGCGATTTCGGCAGCTCCTTGCGGTAGCGCCCCAGCGCGAAGAGGCTGAGCGAGCGGAGATCGGAATAGCGCTCCGCGGCCTTGGCGAATGCGGCGGCGGAACCGGCGCTGGCGGCGCGGTCATAGGCCTCTCCGGCGTTGCGCACGAAGGAAGCGGCCTCGCATTTTTCCGCGGCGGCGGGGGCCACGCCGATGAACAGGGCGAGCAGCAGGGCAGCGAAGGTGTTGAAAAGGCTACGCAGGGAACACGTCATCAGGAGAATCGGCCCGTTTCCGTTCAGAACAGCACCATATTACGGTTAATCGCCGCTTAAGTTCCCGCGCGCTCCGGGCCCTGCGGCTAGTCCTCGCCCTTGAGCTTTCCGCCCTTGATGCGCGCCTCGCGCAGATAGAGATCGAGGCTCGGCCCCTTGATGTCCTCCGGGCGGGCGAGGGCGAAGGTGCGCTTCCTCAGTTCCATCACGAGTTCGGCGCGGTCTTCGATATGGGAGATCTCGGCAAAGGGAATGGGGGCGCCGACCCGCACCTTCAGCCGGGAGCCGATGCGCCGCGCCGTTTCCCGGAACACGAGCGAGAGCCTAAGCGTGAGGCTGAGGTGGCTCGCCAGCTGAAAGAGACGCGAGTTCTGGCCGACGAAGAACACCGGCACCACGGTGGCCTTCGACTGGCGGAGCAGCTTCGCCGTGAAGGGGGCCCAGGGCAGGTCCACCGCGGGGCCCTTGAGCGGCTTCTCGGAGGTCGAGACGCCGCCCCCGGGGAAGATGCCGATGGCATGGCCCTGCCGCAGCCAGGATTGCGCCTCGAGCCTGGAATTCACGTTGGTCTCGCGCGCCTCGCGGGTGGGTGCGAAGGCCACGGGGAGCAGGTTGGCGGCGGCCTCGGGAGCCTGGCAGAGCACGTCGTTCGCCAGAACCTTGGTATCCGGCCTCACCTTGGTCGCGAGCCAGGTGAGCGTGATGCCGTCGAGCACGCCATAGGGATGGTTGGCGATGAAAAGCACCGGCCCCTCGGCCGGCGTGCGGGCCAGCGCCGCCTCGTCATATTCCACCTTCATGCGCAGCAGGCGCATGGCCGCGTCGAAGAAGTTCTCGCCGGATTTCACGCTCTTCTGGTGCTGAAAGTAGAGCTTCTTCAGCTTGCGTTGGCCGCCGATGCGCTCGATCGCCTGGATCACGGCGCGCTGCAGCACCGGCTGGTCGGCCGTCGAATAGCTGAAGCGGATCTTCCTGTAAGGCGGTGCGAGGGTCTTCGCCATGGGCGGCCGGAGGAGGTCTGTTGCGACCTCCTTCGCATTTCGCGGGCCATCATGCAATGGACCAGGCTCCACAATCGGGGGTTCGGGCTGTAAGGTTCCGAAGTGGGAGGATTCGCCTGGATGTACACACTCTATTGCCGCAACACCGCCGGTTCCATGGCGCCCGAGGCGCTGCTCGCCGCCTGCGGGGCCGAGTACCGGGTCATCGTGCTCGAGCGCAAGCCCGACGGTTCGTTCCATGACTTCTTCCTGAAGCTCAATCCCAAGGCGGAGGTGCCCACCCTCGTTCTGCCGGATGACAGCGTGATGACGGAGAGTGCCGCGATGATGATCCACATCGCCGATCTCCACCCGCAGGCGGGGCTGGCGCCGGCGATCGGCGCGCCGGAGCGCGCCCGATTCCTGCGCTGGCAGGTCTATCTCGCGACCACGCTCTACATGAGCGATCTCCGCCTGTTCTATCCGCAGCGCTACACCTCGCGGCCGGCGGAATCCGAGGGGATCAAGGAAAAGGCGGCGGAGATGATGCTCAGCGAGTTCGGCATCTATGCCGAAGCCCTGGGCGAGGGGCCGTTCCTGCTCGGCAGCCGCATGAGTGCCGCCGACATCTACGCCGCGATGCTGTGCACTTGGTCGCCGGACATGAAGGCCCTGTTCGCGCAGCACCCCGCACTGGCGCGCATGTACGACGCGGTGCTGGAGAACAAGGCGGTGAGGGCCGTGTGGGAGCGGAACGGCGCCTGACACCGCGGCTTCAGGCCGCCTTCGCCACCGTGCCGAGGCCCAGGACGCGGCAGATCGCGTAGACGAGGTCGGCGCGGTTCAGCGTGTAGAAATGGAAATGCGTGACGCCCTCGCGGCGGAGTGCCGCCACCTGCTCGGCCGCCACCATGGCAGCGACGAGGTTGCGCGTCTCCGGATCATCGTCCAGCCCCTCGAAGCGGCGGGCGAGGGCGGGCGGAATGCTGGCGCCGCAGCGCGCGGCGAATTCGCTGACGCGTGCGAATGAGGTGATCGGCAGGATGCCGGGCACCAGTTCGATTTTGATGCCGCGCGCCGCGATGCGGTCGCGGAGCCTCAGGAAGAAGGCGTTGTGGAAGAAGAACTGCGAGATGGCGCGGCTTGCGCCATGCTCCGCCTTGTCGGCCATGAAGGCGAGGTCCTCCTCGATCGAGACCGATTCGGGGTGGCGTTCGGGATAGGCGGAAACCGAGATCTCGAAATCGCCGAGCGCGCGGATGCCGCGCACCAGGTCGGCGGCGTTGCGGTAGCCTTCGGGGTGGGGCAGGAATTTCGTGCCGACGCCGCCCGGCGGATCGCCCCGCAGCGCCACGATGTGACGCACGCCGGCGGCGTGGAAGGCGCGCACCGTGTCGTTCACCTCTTCGCGGCTGGCGCCGACGCAGGTCAGGTGCGCGGCGGGCCTCAAGGTGGTGCCGGCTGCGATGCGGCGCACGGCCTCCAGCGTGCGCTCACGCGTGGTGCCGCCTGCGCCATAGGTGACGGAGACGAAGCTCGGGCCCACCGTCTCGAGCTTTTCGATGGTGCGCCAGAATCCTTCCGCGCCGTCCGCCCTGGGCGGAAAGAACTCGAAGGAAACCGTGATCCCGGAAACATCCTCGGCGAAAGCGATCATGTGGCGCGGTCCATCATCAGGCTGGGGGATTGGGAGGCGGCGGGTGCCGTGGCGAGCCACAGCGAAACGGTGAGGCCCTTGCCTTCCTTGCGCCAGGGCGGCGGGAGCACATCGTGCTGGACCAGCGCCAGGCCGGCGCGGTGAAGCCACTGGGCCATGTGCTCGGCGGCGATGCCGAGGCGGCGGTGGGCGTGTTCGGTGCGCAGCTCGTCCAGCTCATGGGGCGCGAAATCGACGATCAGCAGGCGGCCGCCCGGCTCCAGGATGCGTGCCGCCTCGGCCAGTGCCCGGGCAGGGTCCTCCAGGAAGTGCAGCACCTGGTGGATGGTCACGAAATCGGCGAAGCCGTCCGGGAAGGGCAGGGCATAGATCTCGCCGTGGCGCACCTGGGCATTGCGGATTCCCGCCCTCTCGAGGTTCACCCGGGCGATCGCCAGCATGTCGCGGCTCGAATCGATGCCGATCGACTGCGCCGCGCGCCCGGCGAAGCGGCGCAGCACCGCGCCGGTGCCGGTGCCGAGATCGACGTGGAGGCGGATCGGCGCGTTGCCGGCCAGCCTCACCATCGCCTGCTCGACGTCCTCCTCGCGCACATGGAGGGAGCGGAGCTGTTCCCAGCGCTCGGCGTTCTCGGCGAAATAGCGCGAGGCGGCCTCGGCCCTGCGGCTGCGGATCTCCTCGAGGCGCGCCAGGTCGCCGGCGAGGACGGGGTCGGAACCGGGCAGGAGGTCGACGATGGCGCGGGCGAGGGCGCCGCCCATGTCTTCCTCGCGCAGGCGGAAGAGCACCCAGTTGCCCTCCTTGTGGCGGCTGATCAGGCCGGCCTCGGCCATCAGCTTCAGGTGACGGCTGACGCGCGGCTGGCTCTGGCCCAGGATCTGGGTCAGCTCGCTGACATTGGCCTCGCCATGGGCGAGGATGAACAGGATGCGCACGCGGGTCGTTTCCGCGGCGGCGCGCAATCCGGACAGCAATTCATCCATGCTTGCTCGACCTCCATAACTACATAAACATATCGTTATGTCGGTTGCAACATCCTTGCCTTCCAGGAGTCTCAAAAGGCTGTGTGCGAAACTGACAGTGTCTTGCATTCGACAAGATTTCACGGCGTAGTTGGAATTGTTTGCGGCACGCGGAGGCCGGCCGTCGAGGAGGAGAGATGACTGACCGGGGGAACCACCCGCTGACCCGGCGGGGCCTGTTTGGAGTGGCGCTGGCGGCCTTGCTGGCCGCTGGGGCGGAGCCGGCCTGGGCGAGGACGGCCGCCGAAAACTACGTGACCGGCATCGCCGAGGACGTGATGGCGCTTGCCAACACCGGCAAGAAAGGGCCGGCCTTGCGCTCGCAGTTCGCCGCCCTGATGAACCGCTACGTCAACCTGAAGGCCATCGCCGATTACGCGCTCGGGCCCCACCGCAAGAAGCTTCCGGCCGCCCGGCGTTCCGAGTTCTACGAGCTGGTCAGCAACTACGCCGCCGCGCTTTTCGTCTACTACGTCGAGGACTTCCGCGGCACCGAACTCGAGATCATATCCACCAGCAAGCAGGGGCGCTTCACGGTGATCCACAGCGCCATCACGGGCAAGGGCGGGCGCGAGCAGGTGCGCTGGCGCCTCAGTGCCTCGGGCGGCGGGTACCGGGTGAGCGACGTCAACATCAAGGGCGTCTGGCTGACGATCTCGATGAAGGACCGCTTCAACAAGGTGCTGAAGGGCTCCAAGGGCGATTTCGAGCCGCTTTTCGCAGAGCTGCGCGAGGCCGAAACCTGGTAGGGCGAGACGCGTTGTTGACCAGGCTTCGGGCTGTCCATTAAGGCTCGACCATGGAGCGGTGCAAGAAGCGAATCATGTCCCAGTTCACCAAGCCCGAACCGGCTCGCCTGACGCGCCGAGCCGCCATGGCGGGCCTTGCGGCAGCCGTCTTCGCCGCGCCGGCGACGGCCGCGGCGGACCATCCGGCCGTCGCCTACATGCGCAAGGTGGCGAAAGACATGCTGAACGCCCACCGGCAGGGCACGGTGGCGAGCTTCAAGCGCGCCATCCTTCGCCATGCCGACGTGCGCAGCATCGGGGACTATTCCCTTGGACAGTACAAGGCGAAGCTGGGTGCGGGCCAGAAGGAAGCCTATTACGCCGGCACCGCCACCTTCATGGCACGCTACTTCGCCGACCAGTCGCGCGAATACGTCATCGCCAAATACGAGATCGGCGAAGCCAGCGCGGACGACGGCAAGGACGTGAACGTCCAGTCCAAGGTCTATCTGATGAACGGCCAGTCCTACACGGTGATGTGGCGGCTCGTGCCGCGCAAGGGCGGCTACAAGGTGGCCGACGCCAAGATCATGGGCTTCTCGCTCATCTACCTGCAGCGCGGCATCTTCACGTCCTTCCTTTCCAAGCGGAACGGCGACGTGGCCCAACTCGTGGCGGCGCTGAACCGCTGAAGCTGCAATCGCTTACTTCGCCTGGATGCTCTTGATGTAGCCGACGAGTGACTGGATGCGGTCCTGCACGATCAGCTCGCGCGTGTCGCGGTCGGTGTCCTGCGAAATCGCCTCGCTGTCGAACCAGTCGCCCCACACGGGCATGTCGCGCATGCCGTGAACCTTCACCTCGGCGCGCCCGTCGATCACTTCGGTCACGCGCTCCTCGGGAAACTTGCCGGAATTCAGCTTGCTGAGCTGGGTGATGTCCGGCACCGCGAGGGTGAGGAATTCAGCCAGCGTTCCATCGCCCTTGCCCTCCGTGCCGTGGCAGGCGGCGCAATAGTTGCGGTAATCGCGGCGTCCGAGCTCGATGCTGATGCCCTCGCTCACCAGCGGCGTTCCCGCCGTTCCCGAGGCTGCGGCGGCGGAGGCTGCCGCGATCAGCAGGCCGCCCGCCACGAGGCCCGCCACTCCATGTTTCCGCTTCATCATCATCCCTCCGCTTCTGGCAAGAGAATCGCCCGCATGGCGCAAGCCAGCCTTGACCTCCGTCAATTGACCGCCCATTAACCCTGCGGGGCCTAGGCTTTCCGCCGGTTCCTCGGTCAGTGGCGTTCAGAGTATCATGGCATTCCTGCGCAATCTCGTTGTGATTGCCGCAGCTTCGGCGCTCCTCGCCGGCTGCGGTTCTTCCAGCCGCAAGACCTCCTTCGACACTGAAGGCCTGCGCGCGCCGGAAGGTTCCTGCGAGATCAAGCCATCGCGCATCGGGCTGGCGGAAAAGATCCGCGACATCGACGAGGGCAACGGCTGCGAAATCCCCAACGCATGGCGGGTGAGGGGCTTGGGTTCCGTCCATTTCAGCCAGCCGGCCACGATGAACTGCGGCATGGCGGCCCCCTTGCGCGACTGGCTCGAAGACACGGTGCAGCCCGCCGCCCAGCGGAGCTTCGGCGAGAGCGTCGTCAGCGTCGATGTCGCCGCCTCCTATTCCTGCCGCCCGCGCAACGGCGCCAATGGCGCCAAGATGAGCGAGCACGGCTTCGGCAACGCCATCGACATCACCGGTTTCACGCTGGAGAGCGGGCGCAAGGTGACGGTGCTCGATGGCTGGCGCGGCGGCGGCGAGGAGCGGCGCTTCCTCCACACCGTGCATGAGGATGCCTGCGGCGAGTTCCGCACCGTGCTGGGCCCCAACGCCGACCGGCACCACCGCGACCATCTTCACCTGGACCTGCAGAACCGCCGGAGCGGAAGCGTTTACTGCCGCTAGATCAATGGTTTCGCGGCTGACTTGAAGAAGGTGATTCAAGCCCGGCGGAAAGCCCCGCTGTTGCAATTCGGCCGAACCCGGCGCATATCAGCCGGCATGGAACAGGAAATCATCAAGCCCGCGAGCCAGCCCAAGGGCGGTTCGCAGGCCTTCAGCCCGGCGGGCAGCCTGATGGCGGCGGTGGGCGCCACGCTGCTCATCTTCTGCTTCACGGGCTCCGCCATGGTGGCGAGCGTCTGGGCCTTCGCCAAGCTGATCGGCGTGCCCGACATCGTGATGTATGTGGTGATGGCGCTGGGCCTCGTGCCGGTTGCCTGGGTCACCATCTGGACGGCGGGCAGGGCCTGGCACGTCGAGCGCCTCATCGCTTCCCACCAGGACATCGACACGCCCGTCTTCAGCCTGTTCCATTATCTCAGGAAGCGCTGAGGCCCGAAGCCCTCTCCCATGTCGATCTGGACCCGAATTGCCGACGTCATCGCCTCGATCGGCGAGTCGGTCGGCGGTTTCCTGCAGGCGATCGTCACGCGCAATCCGGGGCCGCCCGAGAAATCGGTCGCCTTCACCATCGGCATGATCGCGCTCGGCGCCAAGATGGCGAAGGCCGACGGGGTGGTGACGGAAGACGAGATCGCCGCCTTCAAGCAGGTTTTCCACATACCCGACGAGGAGCTTTCCGCCGTGGCGCGCGTCTTCAATCTCGCCAAGCAGGATACCGCGGGCTTCGAGACCTACGCACGGCAGATCGCGCGGCTGTTCGACGCCCAGCACGAGGTGCTGGAAGACGTGCTCGACGGCCTTTTCCACATCGCCAAGGCTGACAACGCCTATCATCCGGGCGAGCACGGTTTCCTCGGCCAGGTGGCCGAGATCTTCGGATTCTCCCCACAGGATTTCGCGCGCATCCGGGCCCGCCACGTTGGTCTCGCGGACGATCCCTGGCTCATCCTCGGCCTTCCCCACGATGCGGGAGAAGAAGAGATCCGCCGCCGCTACCGGGAGCTGGTGCGGGAATACCACCCGGACCGGCACATCGCTGCGGGAGTGCCCGAGGAGATGATCGAGATCGCCACGGAGCGCCTCCAGAAGGTGAACGAGGCCTATGGCCGCATCATGAAGGAGCGTGCGGCGTGATCGTTTCGCCGCTGGCCGAGCGCCTGGTGCCGGCCGCCAACTGCGAGCCGCGGCGGGGCGGGCGCGGCGTCGACATGCTGATCCTCCACTATACCGGCATGGCCAGCGCCGAGGCGGCGCGCGAACTCCTGTGCAGTGCCGAATCCGGCGTGTCCTGCCATTATCTCGTCGACGAGAGCGGGATCGTCACCCAGATGGTGGGCGAGGAACTGCGTGCCTGGCATGCGGGTGCTTCCAGCTGGAAGGGCGAGACCGACACCAACTCGCGCTCGATCGGGATCGAGATCCAGAATCCCGGCCATGCGCTGGGCTATGCCGATTTTCCTGCGCGCCAGATGGCCTCCCTCGCCGCGCTGTGCCGGGACATCCTCTCGCGCCATGCCATTCCGCCAGCCCATGTGCTCGCCCATTCCGACGTGGCGCCCGGCCGCAAGATCGATCCGGGCGAGAAATTCGCCTGGGGCCAGCTCGCCGCCGAAGGAATCGGCCACTGGGTTCCTCCCGCCGCCGATGACTTCACCCGCCTGTCGCCGAGCGAACTGCTGTCCTTCCAGACCCTTCTCTCGGCCTATGGCTATGCCATCGCTCCGACGGGGGAGCCCGACGAGCAGACGCGCAAGGTGACCGACGCCTTCCAGCGCCATTTCCGGCAGAGCCTCGTCAACGGCGTGCCGGATGTTTCAGCCCTCCGCACGGCGGAGCGGCTGCTGGCGGCGGGCGCCGCCTGATCAGGTCTTCCGGCAGAATTCGAGAAGGCCGGCGAGATCGGCCTCGAAGAGCGGGAACACGATCTCTTCGCCGCCCGCCGTCACGGTGAAGCGGTCGGCCTTGGCCATGGCCGCGAGGACCGGGTGATCCACGGGGATCTCCGCCTCGATGCTGGCGCTGTCGGCCTCGCGGTTCACGTCCACCTTGCCCCGGAAGGACACGGTCTCGCCGCCGGCGGTGACGGTGAGCCCCGCTTCCTTCTGGCCCGCCGCCTTCTCCAGCGACTGAACCGGCCGCGGCAGGTAGAGGTTTACGATGCCCCGGCGGAGCGGGCACCACAGGCTCACCCCCACGTCATCCGAATCGGCCACGCCGAAAATCAGGTATGCGTCCTCCTCGCTTGCATCGAGCATCCATTCGCGCTCCTGTGCGTGAGCGGCGCCGGCCATGAGGCCGAGGGCGAGGAAAACGAAAAACGGGCGGGGCATGAGTGCAAAACCTGACGTAGCAGCGCCTATCTATCCACTCTTCCGGACTCGTGGAAGTGGCAATCTGGAGAACTCCTGTTCATGACGGCATCACTCATCATCACCAACGCCTCGGTCCTGACCATGGACCGGGGCCGCCCCCGGGCGGAGGCAATCGCCATTTCCGGGAATCGAATCAGCGCCCTGGGCTCCCATGCTGAGGTGATGGCTGAAAAGGGCGCGGCCACGCGCGTGGTCGATGCCGGCGGGGGAAGCGTCATCCCCGGCTTCGTCGAGGCCCACATGCATCTCTTCGCCGGCGCGGCCGAGCTGAGCCACCTGCAGCTTTTCGGCACGCGCGGCTTCGCGGAGCTGAAGGCACGCACCGAGGACTTTCTCCGGCAGAACCCGGGCGACGATCTCGTCATCGGCGAACAGGCCGATTACGTGATCCTCGGCGAGAACGAGCCGCTCACCCGCCACCATCTCGACCGGATCGTGAAGGACCGTCCTGTCCTGCTCTTCTCGCCGGACCATCACACGGCCTGGGCCAACACCATGGCGCTCGAGATGGCCGGCCTCCTCAAGGGCCGCAAGCTCGGGCCCGGCAACGAGATCGTGATGGGGGCCGACGGGCTCGCGGCGGGCGAACTGCGCGAGAGCGAGGCCTTCGACCCGGTGCGGGCGCTGTCGAAGAAAGGCATGCGCGACAGGCTCGGCCTCATCACCGGCGGCGAACCCGACCCGTATCCCACCAAGGCCGAGTTCGAGACCGACCTCGAGACGATGCGGGCGGGACTCGCCCACGCCGCGGCGCATGGCATCACCTTCATCCAGAACATGGACGGCAACATCTACACGCTTGAACTGCTTGAGGAACTGCACCGGCGCGGCGAGCTCACGGCGCGCGTCAAGGTGCCGTTCCACTTCAAGAACTTCATGGACACGGGCATGCTGGAAAAAGCGTCGAAGATGGCGGCCCGCTACGATTCGGACATGCTGTCCTCGGGCTTCGTGAAGCTGTTCGTCGACGGCGTCGTCGATTCCGGCACCGCCGTGCTGGTGGATGACTATTCCGACCGGCCGGGCTGGAGGGGCGAGCCGCTGTTCGAGCCTTCGCGTTTCGCGGAGATCGCGGTGGAGGCGGACCGGCGCGGCCTGCAGATCGCCGTCCACGCCATCGGCGACGGCGCCGTCCGGATCGTGCTCGATGGCTACGAGGCGGCGCTCAGGGCCAATGGCCGGCGCGATTCGCGCCACCGGGTGGAGCATGTCGAGGTGATCCACCCCGACGACGTCCCGCGCTTCGCCGAACTCGGCGTGATCGCCTCGATGCAGCCGCCGCATCCGCCCGGCAACCACGGCCTGCCGCTCGAGCCCTATCTCTCGCGCATCGGCAGGGAGCGCTGGCCCCATGCCTTCGCCTGGAAGGCGCTGCGCGAGGCGGGCGCGCGGCTCGCCTTCGGCACCGACTGGCCGGTCTCCGACATCGATCCCCTGTGGTCGCTGCAGTCCGCCATGACGCGCGGCCGCTGGAGCGATGACATGCCCGACAACCGCCAGAGCCTCGCCCAGGCGCTCCATTCCTATACCGTGGACGGCGCCTATGCCGGCTTCATGGAGGAGAAGACCGGCGCCCTGAAGACGGGCATGCTGGCGGACGTCTGCGTGCTGCCGGCGGACCTCGAGAAGACCGATCCCGCCGCCTACAAGGGGATGCGGCCGCGCCTCACGGTGTGCGACGGAAAGGTGGTGTTCGGAAAGTGATTCCCTGCATTGCCGGTTGATCTTCCGGCCGGGACGGCCTACCTCAATCCATGCCAGCTGGCCGGATGACCGCTGCCGCAAGTCCCGAAAGGGCGCGGGGGAGGAAAGTCCGGGCTCCATGGAAACACGGTGCCGGGTAACGCCCGGCGGGGGCGACCCCAGGGAAAGTGCCACAGAAAAGATACCGCGGATCCGGGCCCCTCGGGGCCTGACGCAAGGGTGAAATGGTGCGGCAAGAGCGCACCGCGCCCCCAGCAATGGGGGCGGCAGGGCAAACCCCACCGGGAGCAAGACCGAATAGGGGCGACGCGGCGGACCTCGGTTCGCCAGGGCCGTTTCCGGCCCAGCCGCCCGGGTAGGTTGCGTGAAGCGCCCGGCGACGGGCGCTCCAGATGAATGGTCATACAGTGCGGGGGGCGACCCCCGCATGGACAGAACCCGGCTTACAGGCCGGCTGGCATCTCTCCATCCGCGCGCAATCGAAACCATTTGTTAAGCAGCCCGCGGGCAATGTCAGGCTCGCTCTTAACGTCTTCTTCACCCTGTTTCCGGGTCTCCGATGTCTGCCGCGCAAGCCCTTTCACCTGAACCGCACGTGCCGGTGATGCTGGCCGAAGTGCTGGGCGCGCTCAGGCCCCGCGACGGCGGCACCTATGTGGACGGCACCTTCGGGGCGGGCGGCTACACCCGCGCCGTGCTGGAGGCTGCCCGCACCCGCGTCATCGCCATCGACCGCGATCCATCGGCGATCCATGCCGGAGCGGCACTCGCGGCGCAGTACGGCGACCGCCTCAGCCTTCTCGAAGGGCGCTTCTCGGACATGGAGGCGCTGGTCGCGTCGGCGGGTGCCGGCACCATCGACGGCATCGTTCTGGACATCGGCGTTTCCTCCATGCAGCTCGACGAGGCGGAGCGCGGCTTTTCCTTCCTGCGCGACGGGCCGCTCGACATGCGCATGGCCCAGGCCGGGCCTTCGGCGGCGGATGCCGTCAACACGCTGCCGCAGGAGACGCTCTCCAACATCATCTACGTCTTCGGCGAGGAACCGAGGGCCCGCGCCATCGCCCGCGCCATCGTGGCGGCGCGCGCCGAGGCGCCGATCACCACCACGCTGGGCCTGGTCAAGGCCATAGAGCGCGCCACCGGACGCCCGAGACCCACCGACCGCATCCACCCCGCCACCCGCACCTTCCAGGCGCTGCGCATCCACGTGAACGGCGAGCTCGACGAGCTCGTCGCGGCACTCCACGCCGCCGAGCGTCTGCTGGCAGCGGGGGGAAGCCTCGTCGTCGTCACCTTCCACTCGCTCGAAGACCGGATCGTGAAGCGCTTCTTCGCCTCGCGCGCCGGCAAGCTGCCCTCGGGCTCGCGCCACCTGCCGGATGCCGCCAAGCCGCCGGAGCCGAGCTTCACGCTCCCCTTCAAGGGCCATCTCGGCGCCAGTGGGGAAGAGGCGGCGCGCAATCCACGCGCACGATCGGCCAAGCTGCGAGCGGGCATCCGCACCGCGGCCCCGCCGCTCCCAACCGTTGCGGGCGAGATCGGCCTCACCGTTCCCAGCGGGACACGCCACTGATGCACAAGTTCATCAACTTCATCCTCGTCATGACGATGCTGGTCTCCGGCTTCATCCTGTATTCGCTGGAGCACACGACGCGCGGGCTCGAACGCGAGATCGCCCGGCACGAGCGGGGAATCGCGGAGGAGACGGAGAACATCCGCCTGCTCAGCGCCGAATGGTCGAGCCTGACCCGCCCCGACCGGCTCAGGGCGCTCGCCGAGCAGCATCTCGGCCTCGCCACGCTGAAGGCCAAGCAGATCGTGAAGCTGGAGGAGATCGGCAGCAAGGTTCCGGCCGAACCCGTGATCAAGCTCGAGGCCGAGGGCCAGGACCCGATCGGCGCCATCATCGACAAGATGCAGCAGCAATGACCGACATCACCACCGACCAGCCCCAAGGCGAAGAAGGGCCGCGCAAGCTCCGCGGCCAGAACCGCATCCGCCTCATCGGGATATGCTTCGGCATCGCCTTCCTCGCCATCGCGGGCCAGCTGACGCGGCTCACCGTCTTCCCGAAGCTCGAGGACGAACCGGCGCGGATCGCCGTTGAGGACCGGCTGCCCCGGCCCGACATCGTCGACCGCAACGGCGTGCTGCTCGCCACCGACGTGGCCGTGGCCTCGCTCTATGCCGATCCCTCGAAGATCATCGACATCGACGAGGCGATCGAGCTGCTCACCGCCACGGTGCCCGATCTCGACGCGCGCGAACTCCGGCGCAAGCTCAGCACCGCCAAGCGCTTCGCCTGGCTGAAGCGCCAGGTCTCGCCGGAAGAGCGCGATGCCGTCTACAATCTCGGCATTCCGGGCGTGGGCTACGTCAACGAGCGCCGCCGCGTCTATCCGCAGGGGCGGCTTGGCTCGCATGTCGTGGGCTATGTCGACCTCGACACCAAGGGCATCGCCGGGATCGAGAAGTTCCTCGACGGGCAGGGAGCACTCTACACCGCCTCGCTCGCCGAGCCCGCGGAGCACAAGACGGCTCCCGCCCAGATGTCGATCGACATCCGCGTGCAGGCGGCGATGATCGACGAGATCTCGAATGCCATCATGAAGTTCAGCGCCATCGCCGGCGGCGGCATCGTGATGGACATCGACACGGGAGAAGTGCTCTCGCTCGTCTCGCTCCCCGACTTCAATCCCAACGACGAGGAAAAGAACCTCGCCAAGGAACAGCAGAACAAGATGACGAGCGGCGTCTACGAGCTCGGCTCCGTCATCAAGGCCGTGACCTTCGCCATGGCCCTCGACTATGGCACGGCGACGCTCGAGAGTTCCTATGACGCGCGCTTTCCCCTCGTCATCGGAAGCGCCCGCATCAATGACTTCCACGCCCAGCGCCGCGTGCTCACCGTGCCGGAGGTGTTCACCAACTCTTCCAACATCGGCACCGCGAAGATGGCGCTCGAGGTGGGCCTCGAACGCCACCAGGAGTTCCTGAAGCGCGTCGGCCTTTTCGAGCGGCTGCAGACGGAGCTTCCGGAAAGCGCCAGGCCGCTGCTTCCCCGGCGCTGGAGCAAGCTCGCCACGGCGACGGCGGCTTTCGGCCACGGTTTCGCCGTCCAGCCTTTGCAGGGTGCCGCCGTGGTTGCAGGACTCCTCAATGGCGGACATCTGATGACGCCCACCTTCCTGAAGCGCAGCAAGGAAGACGCCCTCGCCATGGCGCAGCGGATCGTCAGCCCGGAGACTAGCGAGAAGATGCGCTATCTCTTCCGTCTCAACGCCACGGACGGCTCCGCCTCCAAGGCGGACGTGATCGGCTACCGCACCGGCGGCAAGACGGGCACGGCGGAGAAGGTGGTGAACGGGCGCTACTCGAAGGAGAAGCGGCTTGCCTCCTTCATCGGGGCCTTCCCGATGGACCAGCCGCGCTACCTGCTGCTCGTCATGCTGGACGAGCCCAAGGCCACGCCCGAAACCTATGGCTTCGCCACCGCCGGCTGGAACGCCGTGCCGACGGCGGGCAAGATCATCGAGCGCATCGCGCCGATGCTCGGCGTGGAACCGGTCTTCACGCCGGAGGACGTGGAGAAGCTCGCTAAGCTCGAGGCGCAGGAAAAGAAGAAGAAGACGCAATGAGCGCCTCGGCCACCACACTCGGCCGGCTGGCGGCGGGCGAAGCCCCGCTCCCCGAAGGAGCCGAAGCTCTCGCCGTCACGGGCCTCACCGCCGACAGCCGCGCGGTGAAGCCCGGTTATGTGTTTGCGGCCCTTCCCGGCACGACCGTTGATGGCGCGGCCTTCGTCCCCCAGGCGATCGCGGCGGGCGCGGTGGCGGTGATCGCGGGGGAGG
>NZ_JBKBKI010000038.1:0-26965 GCF_046294715.1 Aestuariivirga sp.
AGCAGGCCAAGAAGAACGCGCCCTGCATCATCTTCATCGACGAGATCGACGCCGTCGGCCGGCACCGCGGTGCGGGCCTCGGCGGCGGCAACGACGAGCGCGAGCAGACGCTGAACCAGCTGCTCGTCGAGATGGACGGCTTCGAGGCGAACGAGGGCGTGATCCTGATCGCCGCCACCAACCGGCCGGACGTGCTCGACCCGGCTCTCCTCCGCCCCGGCCGCTTCGACCGGCAGATCGTGGTGCCGAACCCGGACGTGCAGGGCCGCGAGAAGATCCTCAAGGTCCACATGCGGAACGTTCCGCTGGCGCCCGACGTCGACGCCAAGACCATCGCGCGCGGCACGCCGGGATTTTCCGGCGCCGACCTCGCCAATCTCGTGAACGAGGCGGCACTGCTCGCCGCGCGGCGCAACAAGCGCATCGTGACGCAGTCCGAGTTCGAGGAGGCCAAGGACAAGGTGATGATGGGTGCGGAGCGCCGCTCCATGGCCATGTCCGAGGACGAGAAGCGGCTCACCGCCTATCACGAGGCAGGCCACGCGCTGGTGGCGCTCAACGTGCCCAAGGCAGACCCGGTGCACAAGGCCACCATCATTCCGCGCGGACGGGCGCTCGGCATGGTGATGCAGCTTCCGGAGGGCGACCGCCTCTCCATGAGCTACACGCAGATGACCTCGCGGCTGGCCATCATGATGGGCGGGCGCATTGCCGAGGAACTGACCTTCGGCAAGGAGAACGTGACCTCGGGCGCCCAGTCCGACATCGAGCAGGCGACGCGCCTGGCGCGTGCCATGGTGACGCGCTGGGGCTATTCCGACGAGCTCGGCACGGTGGCCTATGGCGAGAACCAGGAAGAGGTGTTCCTCGGCCACTCCGTGTCGCGCACGCAGAACATCTCGGAAGAGACCGCGCAGAAGATCGACCAGGAAGTGAAGCGCCTCGTTTCCGAGGGGCTTTCGACAGCGCGCCGGATCCTGACCGAGAAGAACCACGAGCTCGTGGCGCTGGCCCAGGGGCTTCTCGAATACGAGACCCTTTCGGGCGACGAGATCAAGAACCTGCTGAACGGCACGCCGCCGCGGCGCGATGACGGCGAGCAGGGCAAGAAGGCCGCGCGGACTTCCGCCTCGGTGCCCTCGACCGGCCAGCCCAAGGCGGGCGGCGCCGGCGGCATGGAACCCCAGCCCTCGGCCTGATGGGCAGGACCTATTACCGGCCGGCCGGGATCGTCCACGGGCCCGATGCCAGGCAGATCATCCAGGAAGGCCGCGGAGCATCGCTCGGCGGCCTTTCGACAATCACCCATACGCTCACCGAGGTGATCGAGCGAGACGGAGCGGCGATCACCCGCCGCTTCGAGGCAGCGCGGCCGCTGCCGCGGGGCACGGTACTTCCGGACTTCATTCCGGCTGACCGGCCGCTCGTGATGGGGATCGTGAACGTCACACCCGACAGCTTCTCGGACGGCGGCCTCGCCGCCGAAACCGGCAATGCCATCGCGCGCGGCCTCAGGCTGGCGAAGGAAGGGGCGGACATTCTGGACATCGGCGGGGAGTCGACGCGGCCCGGCTCCGAGGGCGTGCCGGAGGCGCTGGAACTCGACCGCGTCATCCCGGTGATCGAGGCGCTGGCAGGCGAGGGGCTTGCGGTCTCCGTCGACACGCGCAAGGCCTCCGTCATGCGCGCCGCACTCGCTGCCGGCGCGCGCATGGTGAACGACGTGGCGGCGCTCAGCCACGACCCGCTTGCCATGGCGGCGATGGCGGAAGCCTCATGCCCGGTGGTGCTGATGCATGCGCAGGGCGATCCCAAGACGATGCAGTTGAACCCCAGCTACCAGGACGTGGCGCTCGACGTCTATGACTGGCTCGAGGTGCGGATCGAGGCCTGCGCCGCGGCGGGGATCGCGCGGGAGCGGATCATCGTCGATCCCGGCATCGGCTTCGGCAAGAGCTTCCGGCACAATCTCGACCTGCTGCGGCAGTTCACGCTGTTCCACGGCCTCGGCGTTCCGCTGCTGATGGGTCTTTCGCGCAAGGGTTTCATCGGCGCGCTCACCGGCGAGAAAGTGGCGGCACAGCGCGTTCACGGCTCGCTCGCGGGTGCGCTATGGTCGGCGCTTAACGGTGCGCACATCCTGCGCGTCCATGATGTGAAGGCAACGGTCGAGGCGCTCGCGGTGGCGGGTGCTGCGGCAGACCCGGACAAGACCGGGCTCTGAGCAGGGGAGTTCGCATGGCGAGGAAGTATTTCGGGACCGACGGCGTCAGGGGCCGCGCCAACAGCGGCGCGATGACCGCAGAGATGGTGCTCAGGATCGGCATGGCGGCAGGCAATCTCTACCGCCGCGGCAGCGACCGCCACCGCGTGGTGATCGGCAAGGACACGCGGCTCTCGGGCTACATGATCGAGAACGCGCTGACCTCGGGGCTTCTCGCCGCGGGCATGGACGTGTTCCTGTTCGGCCCGGTGCCCACGCCCGCCGTCTCGATGCTGACACGATCCATGCGTGCCGACCTCGGCATCATGATCTCCGCGTCGCATAATCCGTATGCGGACAACGGCATCAAGATCTTCGGGCCGGACGGCTTCAAGCTTTCGGACGGGCAGGAAGAGACGATCGAGGCCATGCTGTCGGATGCCTCGCTCATGGAGATGGCGGGCCCCGACAAGATCGGCCGCGCCAAGCGCATCGAGGATGCGCAGGCGCGCTACATCGAGTTCGCCAAGCGCACCTTCCCGAAGGACATGACGCTCGACGGTCTCCGGATCGTCATCGACACCGCTAACGGCGCGGCCTACAAGGTTGCGCCCACCGCCCTCTGGGAACTCGGCGCCGAGGTGATCCAGATCGGGCACGAGCCCAACGGCACCAACATCAACGAGGAGTGCGGCTCGACCCACCCGGAGGCCATGTGCGCCAAGGTGCGGGAGGTGCGCGCCGACATCGGCATCGCGCTCGACGGCGACGCCGACCGCGTGATCATCGCCGACGACAAGGGGCATGTCGTGGACGGCGACCAGCTCATGGCGCTGATCGCCACTTCCTGGGCGAAGCGCGGTGAACTGAAGGGTGGAGGGCTCGTCGCCACCATCATGTCCAACCTCGGGCTCGAGCGCTTCCTGGGCGAGCACAAGCTGAGCCTGGCGCGCACCAAGGTTGGCGACCGCTACGTGGTGGAGCACATGCGCGCCCACGGCCACAACGTGGGGGGCGAGCAGTCCGGCCACATCGTGCTGGCGGATTTCTCGACGACGGGCGACGGGCTTCTCGCGGCACTGCAGGTGCTCGCGGAAGTGAAGCGGCGCAACAAGCCGGTGAGCGAGGTGTGCAACCTGTTCACGCCGCTGCCGCAGGTGCTGAAGAACGTGAAGTTCAGGGATGGCGCACCGCTGCAGGACTCGATCGTGCTCCAGAGCATCGCTGCGGCGGAAGCCCGCCTCGGCAATTCCGGCCGGCTGGTGATCCGGCCTTCGGGCACCGAACCGGTGATCCGCGTGATGGCGGAGGGCGACGACGAAAGCCTGGTGCGCAACATCGTGGACGAACTCTGCGGCGTCATCGCGAAGGCGGCGGCCTAGGGCGCATAGCCTCGAAAGTCAGGCTCTCGGGCCAATCATCTGCGAAACCTTGTTGGCGATCTCGCCGAGCGTTGCCTCAAGGCGATTGATCTGAGGCAGCTGTGTCGTCTTCTCGGGGCCGTAGCGGGTAACGAGATATTCGCGGGTGTCGACCATCTCCTTCAGATGTGTTTCGGTGCGTTTCCGCAGTTGCAACCCTCTCTGAACCGCAAGATCCGCGCGCGTTTTCAGATCGTGCTGCAAACCCCTGATGCTGGCCGGATCATGTCCCAGATGCAGCAGAAGCGCATTGAGATAGAGTTCGATGGCGTGGATGGCACAGAGACGGAAAGGCGCACGAGAGAGCGGGTCTCCGGCCTGGCCGAGCTTCAGCAGATGGGCGGCGGCAGAGCGGTAGTGCTCGGCGAGGCGATGAATCTCGCCGAGGCTGGCATGGTCTCCGGGATAGGACCTTTCCCCCAACAGGGTCGGCTCGTTGCTAGATTCGTTGCAGCCGGCTGTGCAGACACTGCGGGAACGGTCTCCTTCGGATACTGGCCAGGCTAGCTCTCCTGCAATAAATGCAACAACTGCAATATGTAACTATGGCAAACAACCTCTGCCCGGACTTGGCCAAAGTTCCGGGGGCTTCACCCCGGACAGTGCCGAGAGGGAACTAGAGCGTAATAATGTTAGGCGAACTCACCCTCGCTTCTCTTCTTCCCGTCACCTCGGCAAAGGCCGGAATGACGGCATGGAGACGGCTCGGGAGCCGTCGCCGTTCCACAGGTCACTCCACTCTAGCGGGCGATCCGGACGCGGAGGCCGCTCAGGTCCACCGAAGCCATGAAACCGATCTGCTTGCCGGACACCTCGAGCTCCACGCCGCGCGAATTCCGCAACCGGGCGACAGCTCCGCCGCCGGCAGCCGCCAGGCCGGCACCAACGGCCCTGTAGGTTCCTTCGATGTCGCTGGCGCGGCGCAGGTTGCGAACGCGGCCGACGAAATCGGCGGACGCCAATCCGATCGTGGCGCCCAGGCTCACGCCGCCGATCTTCAAGTTGTAGCGGTCCCCCCTGAAGAAGAGGGACCCGGTGCCGCTGCCGAATCCGAGAATGAAGCCGCCCCTGACGACACGGAACTCGATTCGTCCCGACGCCGCCGCTGCAGGCGAGGCATTCATTGCCGTCAGGACGGCCGGTGCCATTGCGAGAGACAAGATGTTGCGCAGCAGGCTGCGCCGGGACTGGCGAACCGGCGCAGGTCGATGAGGTGAAGCCATGGGATCCTCCTGGAGTTGGTTCCTTGGCGAAACGCCCGCGGCGGTGCCGGAACAGGTGCGTCGCAGGCGGATGTTGCGTGCAACACGCCGGTTTTGCAACTGCCGTAAGCAGGAAGTTGCGGACCGAGCTTGCGGGGCACCTGGGAGAACCGGAAAATTCCTCAGTGAAATCATAGTTTAAACTCAAGGGAGGGAAGCTGCGGTCAAAAACCCCTTGTGACGCGCGGGTTGCGTTCCCTAGGATGGGTCAATCGAGGGGCAGGCACATGCATCACGCGAGTCGCAGTTGGGTTCAGTTCGCCGCAGTCTTGCTGCTGTTGCCACTTGTGGCGGCCTGCGAGCAGGAGGACGAAACGTCATCTCCTGCAGCGCGCCAGGTGCGCAGCGTCGTGATCGAGAAGCGGCAGGCTGCCGAGGTTCTTACCCTGACCGGCCGCATCGAGGCGGAGGACGAGGTGCCGCTGGCATTCCGCATCTCCGGCCGGGTGCTCGAGAACAACGGCAAGCTGGGCGCGCGCGTTGCGAGCGGCGACCTCGTGGCGCGGCTCGAATCCCAGAACGAGGAAAACCAGTTGCGCGCCGATTCGGCGGCACTTGCCGCCGCCGAGGCCCAGTACAACCAGGCCCGCGGCCACTACGAGCGCCAGAGCACGCTGTTCCGCCAGGGCTGGGCGACGCGCGCCGCCTACGAACTGGCCGAAAAGGGCTTGAGGACCGCCGCCTCCCAGGTCGAGGCGGCGCAGGCGCGGCTCAATGCGGCGGAAGACCTGCTTGGATTCACCGAACTCCGCGCCGACCAGGACGGTGTCTATACCGCCGTGGGGCCTGCGGCGGGCGAGGTCGTGCAGGCCGGGCAGATGATCGTGCGCGTCGCGCGGCAGGACGGCCGCGACGCCGTGTTCGACGTTCCGGCCCAGGTGATCCGTTCGGCTCCGGCAAACCCCGAGATCACTGTGTCGCTTGCCGATGATCCCTCCGTCACGGTGCGCGGCCGGGTGCGCGAAGTGGCGCCCCAGGCCGACCCCGTGACGCGCACCTTCGAGGTGAAGGTCAGCCTCGAGACCCCGCCCGAGGCGATGCGCCTCGGCGCCACGGTGAACGGCACGATGCAGACGGCCGAGGCGCCGGTGATCGAGATTCCGGCTGCCGCGCTGACGCGGAGCAACCGGCAACCCGCCGTGTGGGTTGTCGATCCCGCGGCCTTCACGGTTTCGCTGCGGCCGATCGAGATCGACCGCCATGGCGAGTATCTCGTTGCGGTTTCCGGCGGGCTCGAGACGGGCGACATCGTGGTGACGGCCGGGGTCCAGGCGCTCCACGAAGGCCAGAAGGTCAGGCTGATCGGAAGCCAGCCATGAGCGAGTCCAGGGTGAGCGGCTTCAACCTCTCCGAATGGGCGCTGAAGCACCGCTCGATCACCGTCTACCTGATGATCATCGCGGTGCTGGCGGGGCTTTCCTCCTTCTACCGGCTGGGGCGCAGCGAAGACCCGACCTTCATCATCAAGACCATGGTGGTGCAGGCGGCATGGCCTGGCGCCACCATGGAAGAAACCATGAAGCAGGTGACCGAGCGCCTGGAGCGCACCCTGCAGGAAACCCCGCATCTCGACTTCCTGCGCAGCTTCACCCGTGCGGGCGTTTCCACGGTCTTCGTCAACCTCGACGGCAAGACCAATGCCCAGCAGGTGGCGGACACCTGGTACCACGTGCGGAAAAGCATCGGCGACATGCGCCACACCTTGCCCGCTGGCGTCATAGGCCCGGGCTTCAACGACGAGTTCGGCGACACCTTCGGCATCATCTACGGCGTGACGGCGGACGGCTTCAGCCATCGCGAGCTGCGCGACCACGTGGAAACGCTCCGCTCCAGGCTGCTGAGCGTTCCCGACGTCTCCAAGATCGAGCTGCTCGGCGTCCAGGACGAGCAGATCTTCATCGAGTTCTCGATGAAGAAGCTCGCCGAACTGGGGCTCGACCGGGTGGCGCTGCTCGCGGCCCTCCAGGCCCAGAACGCGGTGCGCCCGGCAGGCCTCATCGAAACCGACGAGGAGTCGATCTCGCTCCGGGTCTCGGGTTCCTTCGAAAGCGAGCAGGACGTCGCCAACGTGAATTTCGCGGTGGGCGGCCGCATGCTGCGGCTCACCGACATCGCCGCGGTGCGGCGCGGCTATTCCGATCCGCCGCAGCCGATGTTCCGCGTCAACGGCACGCCCGCCATCGGGCTTGCCATCGCCATGCGTGACGGCGGCGACATCCTGACGCTGGGCAAGAACGTGACCGCCGCGGTCGAGAGCGCCAAGGCGGAGCTGCCGCTCGGCATCGAACCCATCCTGGTGGCCGACCAGGCGGTGACGGTGGAAAGCGCCATCTCGGAGTTCATGTCCTCGCTCTGGCAGGCGGTGGGCATCATCCTGGTGGTGAGCTTCATCAGCCTCGGCGTCAGGCCCGGCCTCGTCATCGCCATGGCCATTCCGCTGACGCTCGCCATCGTCTTCGTGGCGATGGATCTCGCCGGGATCGACATGCAGCGCATCTCGCTGGGCGCCCTCATCATCGCGCTCGCCCTGCTGGTCGACGACGCGATGACGACGACGGACGCCATGCTGAGCCGGCTGGGCCAGGGCGATGACAAGGTGTCCGCCGCGACCTTCGCCTACCGCACCTACGCCTATGCCATGCTGGCTGGCACCTTCGTGACCATGGCGGGCTTCGTGCCCGTTGGCTTCGCCGCGAGCTCGGCCGGGGAGTATACGTTCTCGCTCTTCGCCGTCGTCTCGATCGCCCTCCTCGTCTCGTGGTTCGTGGCGGTGGTGTTCGCGCCGCTCCTCGGCATCGCGATCCTGAAGCCGCCGGCGGCGGGCACGGGCGAGCCGGGCTTCGTGATGCGCTCCTATCGCGGTTTCCTGTCCTTCGCCATCAGGTTCAAGTTCCTGACGATCGCCATCACGGCCGGGCTCTTCGTGGCATCGCTCCTGGCGATGCCGCTCATCCCGCGGCAGTTCTTTCCCTCCTCGGACCGGCCGGAGCTTCTCGTCGACATCACCCTTCCGCAGAATGCCTCGATCCACGCGAGCGAGGCGGCGGCCGAGCGCTTCGACGCGCTTCTGAAGGACGATCCCGACGTCGAGCGCTGGAGCACCAATGTCGGCCGCGGCGCCATCCGCTTCTACCTGCCGCTCAACGTCCAGCTGCCCAACAGCTTCTTCAGCCAGGCGGTTGTCGTGGCGAAGGACGTGGAGGCGCGCGAGAGGCTGCAGGCGAAGCTCGAGGCGGCGCTCGCCGAGCAATTCCCCAACGCCGTGAGCCGCGTCTCTCCGCTCGAACTCGGGCCCCCCGTCGGCTGGCCGGTGCAATACCGCGTCAGCGGACCGGACGTTTCCGAGGTGCGCGAGATCGCCCTGAAGCTCGCCGCGGTGGTGTCAGCCAATCCGCACACGGAACATGTCAACTTCGACTGGCTCGAGCCCGCGCGCCAGCTGCGCATCCGCGTCGACCAGGATGAGGCGCGCCGGCTCGGCATCAGCTCGCAGTCTCTCGCGCAGCTTCTGCAGACCGTCGTCTCGGGCGTTCCGGTGACGCAGATCCGCGACGACATCTACCTCGTCAACGTGGTGGCACGCGGCACGGAGGAACAGCGCCTCTCGATCAACAGCCTGCGCACCCTCCAGGTGCCGCTGCCCGGCGGGCGCACCGTGCCGCTCGCCCAGTTCGCGCGCTTCGACCACGAGCAGGAATACCCGCTCGTCTGGCGGCGCGACCGCGTGGCGAACCTGACGGTTCAGTCGGACATCAGCCCGGGCATTCTTCCCGACCAGGTCGTGAGCGCGCTGAACGAGCCCGTCGCGGCGCTCTCGGCCACGCTGCCGCCCGGCTATGCCATCACGGTCGGCGGAACGGTTGAGGAGAGTGCCAAGTCGCAGGCTTCGGTGCTGGCGGTGGTTCCCGTGATGATCTTCATCATGCTCACCGTGCTGATGTTCCAGCTCAAGAGCTTCCAGCGGCTGCTGATCGTGCTGAGCGTGGGGCCTCTCGGGCTGATCGGCGTCGTCGGGGCACTGCTCCTTTCGGGCAGGCCGCTCGGCTTCGTCGCCATCCTCGGCATCCTCGCATTGCTCGGCATGATCACCAAGAACGCCGTGATACTGCTGGGCCAGATCGATGCCGAGCGGGCTCAGGGCAAGGACGTGGTGCAGGCGGCGATCGATGCCAGCACGGCCCGTTTCCGCCCCATCATACTCACCGCCATCTCCACCGTGCTCGGCATGATCCCGATCGCCTTCACGGTGTTCTGGGGCCCGATGGCCTTCGCCATCATGGGCGGGCTGCTCGTCGCCACCATCCTGACGCTGATCTTCCTTCCGACGCTCTATGTCACCTGGTTCGGGTGGCGGGAGGGCTACAAGGGCGGCGCGCCGGCCGCGAAACCGGCACCCGCGGCGGAATAGGCCTGAATGCCCCGGTCCGCGACATGGGCCTTCCTGCTGCGCTGGGCATTCTACATGCTGTTCTGGATCGTGCTCGCCGGGATGGATGCCAAGGACATGGCCGCGGGTGCCGCCGCATCGGCGCTGGCCAGCTGGGCGAGCCTGAAGCTTCTCGCGCCCGGTGAACTCTCGCTGAAGCCTGCCAGGGCCTTGCTGCTGTTCCTGCGCTTTCTCGGGCAGAGCATCGCCGCGGGCGTGGCGGTGGCCCGCATTGCGCTGAGCCCCGCCATGCCGCTTCGCCCCGGGCTCATCGGCTACCGCACGTCTTTTGCGGAGGGGACACGGCGGCAGGCCTTCACCACCTTCGCCAGCCTGCTGCCCGGCACGCTTCCTTCGGGCGGCGACGGCCGGGGCGGACTTGCCGTCCACTGCCTCGACGAGGCCCAGCCCGTCGCCGTCCAGCTCGCCGAAGAGGAGGAGAGATTCCGCGAAGCCTTCTCCCGCGAGGCGCGTTCATGAGCACGCTCTATTTCTCCGCCGCGGCCTTCATCCTGGTGATGATCGCGCTGGGCCTTCTGCGCGTGCTGCGCGGGCCCGGCACGGCCGACCGGCTGATGGCGGCACAGCTCATCGGTTCGGGCGGCGTGGCGGTGCTGCTGCTGCTCTCGGCGGCAGCGGGGCTTCCAGCCATCGCCGACGTGGCGCTGATGCTCGCCGTTCTCGCGGTCTTCGCCTCCGTCGCATTCGTGAACTGGGGGGCAGGGCGCGATGCTTGACGTCTTCACCGCTCTCATGGTCGTCGCGGGGGCCATTCTCTTCATGGCCGGAACGGCCGGGCTGTTGCGCTTTCCCGACCAGCTGAGCCGGCTTCACGCGCTGACGAAGGTCGACAATCTCGGCCTCGGCATGATCGTTGCCGGGCTCGTGCCGCAGGGAGGGGTGTTGCTGGCGATGAAGCTCGTCTGCGCGTGGCTCCTGGTGCAGCTTTCGGGCGCCATCGTCACGCAGCTCATCGCCGCCGCGGTGCGGGACAGTGATCCGCCATGACGGAACTCGTCTTCGACGGCCTGCTCGCCGCGCTGGTGCTGGCCGCCGGGGCGTGGAGCATCATGGCGCGCCAGATGATGACGGCGGTGATCGTGTTCATCACCTACGGCGTCCTCCTGTCTCTCGCCTGGGTGCGGCTCGGCGCCGTCGATGTCGCATTGACGGAGGCGGCGATCGGCAGCGGCGTCACCGGCATGCTGCTGATCGGCGCGGCCGGGAAGCTTGGCAGCGACCCCAGCGCCCTCCGCTTGCCGAGCCTTTCCAGCCGGGGGGTGGCCGCGCTTCTCTCCGTTGCCGTGGCCATGAGCCTCGGGGCCATGTCCTTCCTTCTGCCGGAGGAACCCGTGTCGCTCGCCGGCGATGCCATGCGCGCGCTGCCGGAGAGCGGGCTCGGCAACCCGGTGGCCGGCGTTCTCTTCGTCTTTCGCGCCTTCGATACGCTGCTGGAAAAGATTGTGCTGCTGCTGGCGCTGCTCGGCGTCTGGTCTCTGGCGAAGGATGAGGCCTGGGGTGGCATTCCCGGCCTCAAGGTGCTTGCACAGCCCGGTAGCGTGCTGCCGCTGCTGGCCCGCACCCTGCCGCCGCTCGGCCTCGTCTTCGGAATCTACATGACATGGGCGGGCGCCGACGTGCCGGGCGGGGCCTTCCAGGGCGGGACGGTGCTCGCGGCCATGTGGATCCTGATCATCGTCGCGGGCCTTGCTAGGTTCCCGCCCGTCGGCGCCACCGCGGTGCGTCTCGCGGTCGCCGCAGGTCCCGCCGTGTTTCTCCTGATCGGGTTCGCCGGTTTCCTGTGGCCCGGCCTGTTCCTCGCCTATCCCGAAGGTTATGCCAAGCCGCTGATCGTCGTCATGGAACTGGCGCTGACTCTGTCGATCGCGGTCATCCTCGGCCTGCTCGCCGCCGGTCCGCCGCAGAGGCCCGGCGCGCAATGAGCGGCGTGGACCTTTACTGGATGGCGGGCTCCGTTCTCACCGGCCTCGGGGTCTATGGCCTGCTCGCCAATCCGCATCTGCTGCAGAAGCTGCTGGGCCTCAATCTCCTCGGCTCCGGCATCTTCCTGCTCTTCGGCGCCATCGCGCGGCGGGGTGCCGGCGCGGGCCTCGGCGGCGATCCCGTGCCGCAGGCGCTCGTCATCACCGCCATCGTCGTCGCCTTCTCCGCCACCGCCATCGCCATTGCGCTTCTCATGCGGCTGCACGCCGAGGAAGGGAGCGCAAGCCTCGAGGATCCCGATCCGCCCGCCGAGGGCAACGAGGAATGATGCCGTTCGCCTCCATGGCCGCGGAGGGCGCAACCGCCGGCGGGTTTCTGCTGGTTCTCGGCATCATGCTGCCGGCGGTGGCGATACTGGCGCTCTTCGTGCTCGGAGGCCGTGTCGCTGCGCTGGCCGTCGCCCTCGCGCTTGCGGCTCAGATTGTCATCGCGCTCGGCATCCTCTTCCTGGTGGGGGACACAGGCCAGCCCATCGTCTATGTGGTGGGCGGCTGGGTGCCGCCGCTCGGCATCACCCTGAGGGCGGACGGCATCTCCGCCATCATGCTGCTCACCGCCGGCCTCGTCTCCGCCGCGGCCGCGGCTTTCGCCTGGCGCGATTACGGTCCACGGGCGGGCGAGAAGGAGAGACGCTCCTCGCTGGTTTTCTTCTCCGCGCTGCTGGCCATCGGCTCGGCGCTGAACCTGCTCTTCACCAGCGCCGACCTCTTCAACCTCTACGTCGGCCTCGAACTGCTGACCTTCGCCGCAATCCCGCTCGTCAGCCTCAAGGGCAGCGCGGAGACGATCAGGGCGGCGCTTCGCTACCTGCTGTTCGCGGTGTTCGGTTCGATGCTCTACCTGCTCGGCGTCGTGCTGATCTACGGCGCGCATGGCACGCTCGACATCGCGGCGCTGGCGGCGCGCGCGAAGCCGGAAGCGGTGACGCTGCTGGCGGCGGGCCTTGCTACGGCGGGCCTTCTCGCAAAGACGGCGCTGTTTCCCTTCCATCTCTGGCTTCCTCCCGCCCATGCCGGAGCACCCCCTGCGGCAAGTGCGGTGCTCTCCGCGCTGGTGGTGAAAGGCAGCCTGTTCCTGCTTGCTCGACTGTGGTTCGACGCCTTTCCGGCCCTTCGCGAGCCTGCAGCCATGCAGCTTCTGGCAGGGCTCGGTGCTGCGGCTGTGATCCTCGGAAGTGTCAGCGCGCTCCGCCAGGTGCGCCTCAAGCTGCTGGTCGCCTATTCCACCGTGGCGCAGATCGGCTACATGTTTTTCATCTTCACGCTGGTGCCCTCTGCCCCCGGTGAAGCATGGCTCTCCGGCACGGCATGGACCGGTGGCTGGATGCAGGTCGTGGCGCATGCCTTCGCCAAGGCCGCGATGTTCATGGCGGCGGGCCTCGTGGCCGAGGCCTTGGGCCATGACAGGATCGACGCTCTCGCCGGGCTTGCGCGGAGGCTGCCGCTCGTCGCCCTCACCTTCGCGGTGAGCGGACTGTCGCTCATGGGCATTCCCCCGAGCGGCGGGTTCAGCGCCAAGTGGATGCTGCTGGTGGCGGCACTGGCGCAGGGTCACTGGATATGGGCGGCCGTGATCATTGCCGGCGGCGTGCTGGCCGGGGCCTATGTCTTCCGCGTGCTGGGGCGGATGATGGCGGAGCCGCCTGAGGGGCTGGCCGTGAAACCCCTCAACATGGGCCAGCAGGCGGTGGCGCTCGGACTTGCACTGGTACCGGTGGCGCTGGGGCTGCTGCCGCTCGAACCCGCTGCCCTGCTGCAGGTAGGCAGAGCGCCATGAGCCTTCTCCTGGCGCTCATGCTCGGCCTGCCGCTGGTGATGGCGCTGCTTCTCGCGGTGAGGCCGTTCCAGAATCACGTCGTGAGACTTCTCGCGCTGGCGCCGCTTCCGGGCCTGCTGCTGGCGCTGGCGGGAGGCGGGGCACCCTGGGCAGCGCGCTTGCCCGGCGGCTGGAGCTTCGAGCTCGACCGCCCCGCGGCGATGATGCTCGCCGCCTCGGCGCTGATCTGGTCCGCCGCCGGTGCCTGCGCCGCGAGATGGCTGAAAACCGAAGCCGGGACGCCGCGCTTCGCCCTGTGGTGGCTTATCACGCTGTGGGGCAGCCTCGGCGTCTTCGCCGCGGCGGATCTCGCCGGCTTCTATCTGCTCTATGCCGCGGCCAGCCTTCCCGCCTATGGCATGATCGTGTGGGCGGGTGGCGCCGCGGAGCGGCGCGCCGGCAGGCTGACCCTCGCGGCGGCACTCCTCGGCGAAGCGCTGATCCTGGCTGCTTTCGTGCTGATCGCCGCGGGCGCGCCGGGCCAGAGCATCCTGATCCGCGACGGGGTGGCGGCTCTCGCGGCCTCGCCCTTCCGGGACGCGGTGATCGCGCTGCTGATCCTCGGTTTCGGTCTCAAGATCGGCCTCGTGCCGCTGCATGGCTGGATGCCGCTCAGCTATGCGGCGGGGCCGCTGTTCGCCGCCGCCGCGCTGAGCGGCGCCACCTCGAAGGCGGGCATCATCGGCTTGATTCGCTTCCTGCCCTTCGATGCGGCCCATCCCCAGTGGGGCATGGTGCTGCTCGCGGCAGGACTCGTCTCCGCCTTCTACGGCGTTGCCGTCGGTCTCTTCCAGACCAACGCGCGGAGCGTACTGGCCTATTCCAGCATCAGCCAGCTCGGGCAGATGGCGGCCGCGCTGGGGGCGGGCCTTGCTGTGGGTGATGCGGGCGCCGCGGTTCTGGTGGCCTTCTATGCCCTCTACCATGTGCTGACCAAGGGCGGGCTGTTCCTCGCCATGGACGCGCTGGCCGAGGTGGATCGCGGGCCGAGGCGCACTGTGATCATGGCGACGGCGGCGATCGCCGCAATGGGATTTGCCGGCCTGCCGCTGGCGGGCGGCGCGATGGCCAAGCTGGCGCTCAAGCCCCTGATCGGGGAGGGGGCAGCAGGCCTGTTGTTCACCGCCGCAGCCTTCGGCAGCGCGCTGCTCATGTTCCACTTCATCCGCCTGATCGGGACCATCGAGGCCCGCCGCGGCTCTGGGGCGGGAAGCAGCCTCTCCGCGGCGGCCTGGCTCTTCGTCTTCGGGCTGGCCATGCTGCTTCCCTGGCTACTTTTCAGCGATGCCACAGGGCTTGCAGCGAGTTATGCGCTGAAGCCCGGAATCCTCCTCGATCTCGGCTGGCCCGTCGCCGCCGGTCTGCTGATCGGCTGGGGCGCCCTCGCGGCCGGACTTCTCGCGGCCGGGCCTGCCCAGGGCGAGGACCGGACGCGCAGTGACATGTTGGCAAAGCTCTGGGACATGCTGGATCGGGCCGCGCCGGCGAGCGTGGAGCGGCTCATCCGCCTCGAGGCCTCGTCGCGCCAGTGGGCAACGTCCGCCTCGCTGCTCGTCCTCGTCATGCTCGCCCTGGCGGTTCTCCTGCAGCAATGACCGGGAGAACATGGCGCGCCCTCCCGGCGTGGCCGTGTCAGCCTTTCAGCGTCGCCGCGAGGACTGCGATCCTGCAGCCGGTGACGTACTCGTCGAGTTCCACATGTTCCTTCACGGTGTGCACCTCGCGCTGGCCGGCACCGATGGTGACGGTGGGAATGCCGTGCTTGTCCAGCCAGTTGGCGTCGAGGCCGCCCGGTGAAAACATCAGCTTCGGCTTGATGCCCAGCGCCTCGAGCGCCGCGGCGGCGCGGCGCACCACCGGTGCGTCCTCGGCGAGGTGGAACGGCGGATAGGCCTTGACGTGGGTGAACTTCACTTCCGCCGTAGCGCCGTCCGTCGCCGTGACCGCCTGCCTTGCCTCCTCGAATGCCTTCTTGAACGCCTCGGCGATCTCCGCGGCGAAGGTCAGCTCGGGGCTCCGCGCCTCGCCCCTCATCCAGGCATAGTCGGTCACGACATTGGTCGCGTCCCCCGCCGGCTTGCCGTCCTTGCCGCCGAAGATGCCGACGTTGGAGGTGCCCTTGCCGGAGGGTTTTTCGATCTTGCCGAACCAGCCGTCACGCCGCGCATTGGCAAGGCCCAGGGCGCCGACGAGGGTGGCCGAGATGCCCTTGTCGGGCGCGAGGCCCGCGTGCGAGGCGCGGCCGATGATCTCCACCTCCCAGTTCTCCTGGCCGACGGCACCGGTGATGATGTCCTCCGGTTTCTGGCTGTCGACGTTGATGCACATGACGGCGCCGCCGAGATCCTTCGGGTTGAGCTCGCGGGCACCATGCAGGCCGCTCTCTTCGCGCACGGTGAAGAGCAGCGTGATGTTCGGATGCGGCAGCTTGTGCTTGATCAGCGTCTCGGCGAGGCTGACCAGCACGCCGCAGCCGGTGCGGTTGTCGCCGCCGAGCGCGGTCGTCCCGTCGGAGACCACCCGCCGGCCTTCCACCTTCGGCTTGGCGCCGCGGCAGAGCGGCACCGTGTCGAGATGAGTGGAGAACAGCAGGTGAGGTCCTTCCGCGGTTCCCGGCAGGTCGACGATGAGATTGCCGGTCTGGGTCGGCACGGGAATGCGCTTGTGGGCGTCGTCGAAGCGGATGGCGCTTTTCGGCACGCCCACCTTCACAAGTTCGTCGATCACGGCCTCGGCGATGGCCTGTTCCTCGCCGGTGACGCCGTCGACGGCGAGAAAGCGCAAGAGATGGGCCTCGGCGGCCTTGGCGTCCACGAGATCGGCGGTCGATGACATGTCATTTGCTCCTTTGGTCTGTTGATCGGATGATTCCCTGGGCGTGCCGGCCCGCCCCTGTCAGAGCCGCCACACGACCGGCACCCAGAAGACGGCGATGATGAAGTAGAGCGCCATCAGCACCAGGCCGAGCTTCCAGTAATCGCCGAAGCGGTAACCACCCGGCCCCATGACGATGAGGTTCGAGGTGGTGGCAACCGGCGTCAGGAAGGCGGCCGAGGCGCCGACGTTCAGCGACATGAGGACGGGCTTGGCCGAAAGGCCTAGTTCGCCCGCGGCCGCCACCGCGATGGGGATGACGATCATGGCGGTGGCGGTGTTCGAGATCACCTGGCCGAGAATTGCCGTGAAGAGGAACAGACCCGCGAGCAGCATCGTGGGCCCCAAGTCCCCGATGGCGGAGACGAGAAGATCGGCCATCTGCGTGGCCACGCCGGAGCGGTACATCGCTGTCGACAGAGGTATCATCGAGCCCACCAGGACCACGGTATTCCAGTCGATGGCGCGGTAGGCCTGAGGCACGGTGAGGATGCCGGATGCGATGACGGCCATCGCGGCGAGCAAGACGCCCACGGAGGCGGGCAGGATGCCGGTGGCCAGCACTACCACCATCGCAGCCAGGATCACCAGCATGATCGTGGAGCCCGGGCCGAGCGGCACCGCCTGGCGGCGCACCGCATCGGGCGAATCGACCGCCAGAACGTCTGGATCGTGGCCGATACGGTCCAGGGCCCGCCACGTTCCCTGGAGCAGCAGGTGATCGCCGGCCTGCAGCGCAATGCCTGCCGAACCGGCGACCTCCTCCATGCCCGCGAGGCCAAGGTCTTCGCCGTTGCGCTGGATGGCCACCACGACGAGCTGCCCGCTCTCGGTGAGGGTGCCAGGCGCCATCACCGTGCCGATGAGCTTCGAGCGTGGCTTGACCACCACTTCGGCAAGGCCGGAGTGCCTGTTGAACAGCATGTCGGCCACCGAGCCTTCGGCTTCCGGCATCACCCCGAGGCGGTTCGCCTCGGCGAAGCGGGAGACGGATTCCGGGCTGCCGCGCAACACCAGCACATCGCCCGTGGCAAAGGTTCTCGATTCCTCCTTGTCGGGCGCCACGCCCGCTACGGCGATCAGGCTCACTCCTGACCCGGGCGCGATCGCCTCGCGCGACCTGCCGAGGAGCGGCGACCCTTCGAGCACGCAGCACAGCCGGGCGCTCCCGCCCATGGCATATTGCTCGGTCAGCGTGCGCGCGTGCTGGCCGAAGTCCTCGGGCAGGTTGGCAGGCTTGCGTTCGGGCAGCAGCCGCCGCCCGAACAGCGCAACGATCAGCACGGTGCCGGCGAGCAGGGGCACGCCGACCCAGGCGAATTCGAAGAAACCGAAACTGCCGTAGCCCGCATCGGAGGATGCGTCGGAAATCAGCACGTTCTTTGCCGTGCCGGTGAGCGCCAGCTTCGATCCGGCGGCGGAGGCGAAAGCGAGCGGCATGAGGAACTGCGATGGCGACTTTCCCATTCGCATGGCCAGCAGGATCACCACCGGCACCAGGGCCGCCACGGCGCCGCTCTGGCTGATCAGAGGGCTGAGGAGGGCTACGATCAGCAGCGTGAAGAGGGAAAGCCGGATGGGGCTCGAACCCACCACACGGGAGAGCCATTGCCCGACCCATGCTGTGACACCCGAGGCCTCGAGGCCGGCGGCGACGATGAACAGGCCGGCGATGAAAACGATGACGGTATCGCCGAAACCCGAGAAGACCTGATCGAGCGGCAGAATGCCGGAGAAGAACAGCGCCAGCGGCACCAGGAGTGCCACGAGCATCACCGGCAGGCGGCCCCAGACGAACAGGCTTACGACCGCCGCGATGATGGCGAAAATCACTTCGCTATCGCTCAACGCCATTCTCCAGGTTGCAGCACGCCATAGTTCTCCTTCACGTTCTCAGGCACTGCCGGACGGTTTTCCTGCCGTTTCCCCAAGAACAACGAGGAAATTCAGCCGGTTGGCCGGCTCTGCGCGTCTGACGGGTGGGCTTTCGGGATCACCCCAGACCTTTGTTCCCGGATCGTTGTCTTTACAATTTCACAGCGAACCTGAATAGTCTTCCTAAATCAACGTGCATCAGGTTGCACGCCGGACGCCGACGACGAGGGGGAGAGGCGCTTGAGCGACATCACCATCATTTTCCTGATCATCGCCGTCGCGGTGGTGCTGTTCGTATCGAACCGGCTTCCCGTCGTCGTCGTGGCGATGGCGGTGGGGCTTTCGCTGTGGGCGACCGGTCTCCTTTCCCTGCCCGATGCGCTGGCGGGCTACGGCGATCCGGCAGTGATGTTCATCGCCACGCTCTTCGTGGTTTCGGCGGCGCTCGAGAAGACCGGCGTCACCGCATGGGCGGGCCAGCTCCTCATCGAGAAGGCAGGCGAAGACAGCCGCACCCGGCTGCTGGTTCTGATGATGTCGCTGGGCGCGCTGCTCACGGCCATCATCAGCCTCAACGGCGCCATCGCCGCACTGCTCCCGGTCGTGGTGGTGATCGCGGTGCGGCTGAAGCGCAATTCCTCGCAATTGCTCATGCCGCTGGTGTTCGCCGCCCATGCGGGCTCGCTGCTGGCCCTCACCGGCTCGCCGGTCAACGTGCTGGTGTCGGAGGCCTCGCGGGATGCCGGCCATGCCGGCTTCAGCTTCTTCGAGTTTGCCCTCGTCGGCGTGCCGCTTCTCATCGGCACCATGGCGATCATCGTGCTGTTCGGCGAGAAGCTGCTGCCCTTCCGCAACGGCGCCTCCATGCCCGCCGACTTCAGTCGCCACGCCCAGACGCTGATCGAGCAGTACGGCTTGTCGAGCGGAGTCTTCCGCCTGCGCGTCAAGGCGTCCTCGCCCTTGGCCGGCACGAGCCGCGACGCCATGGCCGATCTCGGGGCGGAGCACGGCCTCGAACTCGTCGCCGCTCAGGACGGCAAGACGGGCATGCCGCTTCGGCGGGAAACGCTTGCAGAGGGCGACTACCTGATCCTCAAGGGCGATGCCGATGCCGCGGCGCGCCTCGCCGCGGGCGCCCACCTGGCGCTGCGCGAGGAGGCCGACGTCGGCGAAGGCGGGAACACCCTGTTCAACCGGAGTTCCGGCCTTGCCGAGGTGGTCATTCCACCCCGCTCCGGCCTCATCGGCACCACGGCCTTTCCGGGGATGGTGACGGAGAGCGGCGACCTCATCATCCTCTCGATCCAGCGCGCCGGCACGACGGTCGACGGCGGCAAAACGGAACTCCAGGCGGGCGACACGCTGCTGCTCCAGGGCACGTGGAAGGCACTGGACGAGCGGCTCGCCGACCCCGACGTGCTGGTGGTCAATTCGCCCGAACTGGTGCGCCGCCAGGCCGTGCCGATGGGACCAGGCGCCAAGCAGGCGGTGGTGATCCTTCTGGCAATGGTCGTGCTGCTGGCCACCGGAATCGTGCCCACCGCCGTGGCCGGCATGCTGGCGGCGGGCGCGGTTGTGCTCTCCGGCATCATGAACGTCGAGAACGCCTACCGCGCCATCAACTGGACCACGGTCATCATGGTGGCGGCGATGATGCCGCTATCGACCGCGATGGAGAAGACCGGCGCTGCCCAGCTGATGGCCGAGCATCTCGTTTCGGCCGTGGGCGGCTTCGGCCCCTATGCTCTGCTCGGCGGGCTGTTCGTGCTGACCGCCGTGCTCGGCCAGCTCATCTCCAACACGGCAACCGCGCTGATCGTCATTCCGATCGGCGTCGCATCGGCGAAGGTGCTGGGCATGTCGCCCGAGCCGGTGCTGATGTCGACGGCGGTCGCCGCGGCGGCGGCCTTCCTCACGCCCATCGCCACGCCAACGAACCTCATGGTCATGGGACCGGGCGGCTATGCCTTCGGCGACTACTGGAAGCTCGGCCTGCCGCTGATGATCTGGTTCTTCGTGGTGGCAACCTTCTTCATCCCCTTCGTCTGGAGCTTCTGAAATGAGCAAGACCGCAGACAGCGCCAAGCATGATCCGAAGGCCGCGACCGGCTTCCTCGCCACCGTCGAGCGGGTCGGCAACATGGTGCCGCACCCCGCCATCATCTTCTTCATCCTCATCGCCACCGTCGTCGCCTTCTCGGCCATCTTCGGCATGCTTGTCACCACCGTCACCTACGACGCCTATGACGAGGCCGTGGGCGACATCGTGCAGCAGACGACGTCGGTGCGAAGCCTGCTGTCGGCGGACGGCATCCGCTTCATGCTGACGAGCCCGGTCGCCAACTTTCTCGGCTTCACCGGCGTGGGCGTGATCCTGGTGGCGATGATCGGCGTCGGCATCGCGGAGGAGTCCGGCCTCATCGCCACGCTGGTGCGCAAGCTGGTGGCAATTGCGCCGCGGTCGATCTTCACCTTCATGATCGTGATGGTGGGCGTGCTGTCCTCGATCGCGGCGGACGCGGGCTATCTCGTACTCGTGCCTCTCGCCGCCGCCGCCTTCCACAGCATGGGCCGGCATCCTCTCGCCGGCCTCGCAGCGGGATTCTCGGGCGTCGCCGCGGTGTTCCTCGTCAACCTGTTCGTGACACCGACGGACGCGCTGCTGACCGAGGTCACCAACGACGCGATCCGGACGGTGAACCCGAACCTTCAGATCACGCTCGTCGGCAACCTCTTCTTCATGATCGTGTCCTCCATCCTGATGGCGATCATCTGCACGGTGATCACCGAGCGCTTCGTCGAGCCGCGGCTTGGCCCCTATGGCGCGGAGATGAAGGTCGAGGAGGCACAGGGCCTCTCCGAAAGCGAGCAGCGCGGGCTCAAATATGCCGGGCGGGCATTCCTCGGTTTCGTGCTTATCCTCCTTCTTCTCACCGCGCCGCCGATCCCCTGGGGCATCCTGCGCAACCAGATGACCGGCGGCATCATGTCGGGCTCGCCCTTCATGAGCGCCCTCATCGTGCTGATCAGCCTGCTGTTTCTCGTGATCGGCTATGCCTACGGCCGCGGCGCGGGGACGATCAAGAACGCCACCGCCGCAATCGGCCTGGTCACCAAGACGTGGAGCAACCTCGCCGGCATGATCTTCCTCCTGTTCGTGATCGCCAATTTCATCGCGTTCTTCAACTGGACGAACCTCGCCACCGTCATGGCGGTGAACCTGGCCGACTTCCTGCAGAACGTGCCGATCGGCGCCACGGGCTACATCATCCTGTTCGTCATCGTGGTAGCGCTGATCGACATCATCCTGACGGGCGCGCTCGCCAAGTGGTCGATCCTGGCGCCCGTCTTCATTCCGCTTTTCATGCGGCTCGGCGGCGACCCGAACCTGGTGCTCGCCGCCTACCGCGTCGGCGACAGTCCGATGAACGTCATCACCCCGCTCAACGTCTACCTCGCGGTGATGGTGGGTTTTGCGCAGAAATACGTGAAGGATGCCGGCATCGGCACCATCGTGGCGCTGATGCTGCCCTACACCGCGGTGCTTCTGGTTCTGTGGACGCTGCTTCTGATCGTCTGGAACATGTTCGGCATACCGTTGGGGCCGGGCTGACGAATTCATGACGGCCACGCATTCGCCGCTCGAGGCGCTGAGGCCGCTCACCCCGGCCGAGGAGCGCATCCTGGCCGACCTTGCAGTGGGCGAGTTCGACCGTCTCGGTGACGGGCTCCGCCCGGAATCCGACGACCCGGCGCGCCAGGTCCGGGCGGCGTTCCTGCGCTTTCTCATCCTCGGCGGCGACGAACTGCACCGTCCACACGAGAAGGGCGTGCGGGTGTCCGGCGCCTGGATCTCGGGCGTGCTGGATCTCGAGGGTTCGCGCATCCCCCGCGACATCGGCCTCAAGGATTGCCGCTTCGACGCCGTGCCGGTGCTGCGCTACGCGGTGATCGACAATCTCTTCCTCGACGGCTCCTCGCTTCCCGGCCTGCAAGCAGAGCGGCTGGAAGCGCGCGGCGGGGTTTCGCTCAGGAGCGCGGAGCTGCAAGGGGAGATTCACCTGTCCGGCAGCCGGCTGGACGGCAATCTCAGCCTCGACGCGGTGTCGATCGCATGTGCCGGAGGTGCCGCGCTGGTGGCGGACGGCATCGAGGTGCGATCGGTGGAAATCCGCGGCGCTGCGATTGCCGGAGAAACGCGCATGACCTCCGCCCGCATCGGTGGCGATCTCGATATCACGGGGGCGAGGCTTTCGCACCCCGATGGAGAAGCGCTGCACCTCAACCGCACGGTGGTGCGTGGCGGGTTCTTCATGCGGGGCGGGGCCGAGATCAAGGGCGCACTCGACCTTACCGGGGCATCGATCGACACGCTGCACGATGATGAAGCCTCCTGGCCCGCGCCCGGCGAGCTGTTGCTCAACCGGTGCCTCTACAACGCGCTGATCGGCGGGCCGATGGATGCGCGCCGCCGCCTCGCCTGGCTTGCACGCCAGGCGCCGGAGCGCTGGGGCGAGGATTTCTGGCCGCAGCCCTACGAGCAGCTCGCCCATGTGTTCCGCGAGATGGGGCACGACGAGGACGCACGGAGCGTGCTGGTGGAAAAGGAGCGCCTGCAGCGCGCCGCCCGCCGTGCCCGCGCATCGAGCCCGTTGCTGCGGCTGCTGCTCCACGTGAAGGACGGCCTGCTGGGCGTGACCCTGGGCTATGGCCGCAAGCCGCTCCTTTCTTTCGCATGGCTGTTGCTGTTCTGGGGGCTGGGTGTGGCGGTGTTCGCCTGGGCCCAGGCGCAATCGGCGATCAAGCCGAACAGCCCCTTCGTGCTGCGCTCTTCGGAATGGCTGATGTGCGCCGTGGCGCAGGGGGAGGATAGAATGCTGGCCACTGGCCCCGCGGCGGGGCGCGCCGCGGCCGGCCAGTCGCAGCTCCACTGCTTCCTCGCCCAGCCGGAGGCGCCGAGCTATCCCGCATTCAATGCCTGGATGTATTCCCTCGACACGCTCTTTCCCGTCCTTGAGATCGGCCAGAAGGAATATTGGCGCCCCGACCCATCCCGGCCCTGGGGCAGCTTCGCCATGGGCTACTTCTATTTCCAGGCAATGGTGGGATGGGCGTTGAGCCTGCTGGCGATCGCGGGCTTCTCGGGACTGGTGAGATCGCGCTGAGCGCTGCGGCTCAGCCCTTGCCGCCGGCCAGCAGCACGGTGAACCAGTTCATCGAAGGCAGCCTGCGGCATACCGTCAGCACCGCGACGAGGATCGGCACGCCGATGAAGGCGCCGGTCAATCCCCAGAGCAGGCTCCACAGGAACACCATGAACATCACGGCGAAGGGCGAGATCGACAGCGTCGAACCGGTGAGGATCGGCTCGAGGTAGCTGCCGATGACGAACTGCACGGCGGTGAGGCAGACCAGAACGATGAGCGCAATTTCGAAGGACTCGAATTGCACGAGGGCGAAGAGCGTGGGCAGCAGCGTCGCCACCAGGGGGCCCAGGAAAGGAATGTAGTTGAGCGTGAAAGCGATGGCCGCCCAGGCGGCAGGATGCTCGAGACCGACGAGGCGGGCGATGAGCCACACGATGGCTCCGGTGAGGGCGCTGGCGATGGTGCGGACCAGCATGTACTTCCGGTAATGGCCGGCCGTTTCGCGCCCCGCCGACATGATGTCGATGCCGCCGAAGCGCCCTCCCGCCGCCGTGAGCCGCCGGGCAAGCGGCTCCACCTCGAGGAGGCCAAGCACGGCAAAGGCGAAGACCAGCGTCGCGAAGCCCGCAAGGCCGTTGAGGCGGGACAGCATCGTCTGCACCATGCGCACCAGCCATGCCGTGTTGAAGGTTTCGGTGAGCTGGCCCGCGACGGCGAAGCCGTGCCCCTCGAGCCACTCCGTGGCAGCCTGGTAGATCGCCTGAAACCGTGCGCCGTTGCGGATCAGCCAGTGACCAACGACGCTCATGCCCCAGGCGAAGAGGGTGAGGAGTGCCGCCACGCAGACGAGCGTCACGACCACGGTGATGAGGATCGCCAGCATCCGTGGCATGCGTTCTTGCAGGGCCGACTGCAGAGGCCAGACGACCATCACGATGAAGATCGCGAAAGCGGCGGGCGCGAAGACCACTTCGCCCCATGACAGGGCACCCAGCACGAGGATCGTGGTGCTGACCAGAAGCAGACCGCCAATGGCGGAAATCCCGCTCGTTGCGCCGCCGCTGCCGGGTGATTTGCCGTTCATGGTGGCGGTCCTCGATCGTGGGAAAGGGAAACGTCATGTTGAGGATACATTGCCTGATTTGGCAAGTTGCGGACCGGCCCTTCCATTCCGACGCGACTGGGGCAGCCCGGGAAACGGGGCAGGTCTGTCCCTTCGTCCATCATGCTGTCCGCAAGGTAACCAGCCCATTCCGCTTTGGCACAGAATCCTGTGGCTCTCCGGCAACAGGGCGGGTGAGACTTGATTCTGCCGCAATCGTGCCCGGGTTGGAACACGGAACGTTTCTACTTTCATGATCATTCTGATCAAGGTGTTTGCAAGGGAGTAAGGGATCATGAAGACCATCACCAAGGCACTGCTGGGCCTCGCGCTGCTGGCTGGCGCTGCGGGTGCCGCTCAGGCTGCCGATGCGGAAGCCTATGTGCCGAGCGATGTCGTGACGGCCTCCGGCTGGTATCTGCGCGGCGATGCGGGCTGGTCGTGGCTCGGCGAGGACAGCGACGACTACGAAGGCGTGTTCGTGCTGGGCGGCGGCTTCGGCTACCAGTTCAACGACAATCTCCGCGCCGACCTGCGCGGCGACTGGGCCGGATTGGGCGATGACGACGCCTCCTTCAGCACGGTGCTGGGCAATGTCTATTTCGACATTCCAACGGGCGAGATGCTGACGCCCTATCTCGGCGCCGGCCTCGGCTATGGATGGGCGGAGCAGAACGACGAGGACGAGGACGGCATCGCTTTCGGCCTGATGGCGGGCGTGGGCGTCAGCCTCACGGAAAACCTTACCGCCGACGTCGGCTATCGTTACCGGCAGATCCTGTCGGAAGACGTGCATGATCATCAGGCGCTGATCGGCCTGCGCTACAGCTTCTGACACGCACGACATTTCGTCGATCAGGGCGGCCTTCGGGGCCGCCCTCTTCATTTGTGCACTTGCGGACAGGCGCCAAATGCGCGATAGGAGCCGTGGGCTAGCCCTCCCCACCGAGGGCCGGTCCATCTGCAAGGATGGAGCACAAGATGACGATGAAACCGGCGGCGCGTCCGGCATGCGCGCATTTTTCTTCCGGCCCCTGCGCCAAGATTCCGGGCTGGTCTCCCCACCTCCTCAATACCGAATCGCTGGGCCGCTCGCACCGTTCGAGCCTGGGCAAGGCGCGGCTGAAGCGCGCCATCGCGCTCACCCGCGAGGTGCTCGAGGTGCCCGACACGCACCTCATCGGCATCGTTCCGGCCTCGGACACGGGGGCGGTGGAAATGGCGATGTGGTCGCTGCTGGGGCCGAGACCGGTGGACATGCTCGCCTGGGAGAGCTTCGGGGAAGGATGGGTCTCGGACGTCACGAAGCAGCTGAAACTCAGGGATGCGCGCAGGATCACCGCGCCCTATGGCGAGCTTCCCGATCTGGCGACGGTCGATTTCGACCATGACGTGGTGTTCACCTGGAATGGCACCACCTCGGGCGTGCGCGTGCCGGATGCCAAATGGATCGACGCGGACCGCAGGGGTCTCACCATCTGCGATGCGACGTCCGCGGCATTTGCCCAGGCGCTCGATTTCGAGAAGCTCGATGTCGTCACCTTCTCCTGGCAGAAGGTGCTGGGGGGTGAGGGTGCGCACGGCGTGCTGATCCTCGGGCCCCGCGCCGTCGCGCGGCTCGAGAGCCACGTGCCGGGCTGGCCCATGCCGAAGATCTTCCGTCTCACCAGCGGCGGCAAGCTGATCGCGGGCATCTTCGAGGGCGAGACGATCAACACGCCTTCGATGCTGTGCGTCGAGGATTACATCCTGGCGCTGGAATGGGCGCAGTCGGTGGGCGGGCTCCGGGGCCTGATCAAGCGGGCAGACGCCAATGCCGCCGTGGTGCAGGGCTGGATCGACGGGCGAGACTTTGCGTCGAACCTGGCGCAGCTGCCTGAGACGCGCTCCAACACCTCGGTATGCCTCACCCTCAAGGCGGATGAGAGCGTGCCGAAGAAGATGGTGAAGCTGCTGGAGGCGGAGAGGGCCGCATTCGACATCGGCTCCTACCGCGATGCGCCGCCTGGGCTTCGCATCTGGTGCGGCGCCACCGTCGAGACATCCGATCTCGAGGCGCTGATGCCATGGCTCGACTGGGCCTTTGCCCAGGCGGCGGCCGGCTGATCCTTTCATCCTTCTTCTTCAGGAGCGTCACCCATGACTCCCCGCGTTCTCGTTTCCGACAAGCTCTCCGAAACCGCCGTCCAGATCTTCCGCGACCGCGGCATCGCCGTCGATTACCTGCCCGAGCTCGGCAAGGACAAGGAGGCGCTGCTCGCCGCCATCCCGAATTATGATGGGCTCGCCATCCGCTCCGCCACCAAGGTGACGCCGAAGCTCATCGCCGCCGCGTCGCGGCTCAAAGTGATCGGGCGTGCCGGCATCGGCGTCGACAACGTCGACATTCCGGCTGCGACACAGCGCGGCATCGTCGTCATGAACACGCCCTTCGGCAATGCCATCACCACCGCCGAGCATGCGCTGGCGATGATGATGGCGCTCGCCCGCCAGATACCGGAGGCCAACGCCTCGACCCATGCGGGGAAGTGGGAGAAGAACCGCTTCATGGGCGTCGAGCTCTTCAACAAGACGCTGGGCGTGATCGGCTGCGGCAACATCGGCTCGATCGTGGCCGATCGTGCGCTCGGCCTCAAGATGAAGGTGATCGCCTACGATCCGTTCCTCAGCGCCGAACGCGCCATCGAGATCGGCGTCGAGAAGGTGGAGCTCGAGGAGATCTTCCGCCGTTCGGACTTCATATCGCTGCACACGCCGCTCACCGAGAAGAACAGCACCATCATCGACGCGGCAGCCCGTACGAAGTACCGCAAGGGTATGCGAATAATCGATTGCG
>NZ_JBKBKI010000039.1:0-26917 GCF_046294715.1 Aestuariivirga sp.
CCCCTGCTACCTGCAGCCCACATAGGTAGCGCCGCAGATGAAACACCAGGCACCGCCAGACCAGAGGCTGCTACGAAGATCAAGCCAGATCAGATACTTGTCTACGCCCTGACAGGCGGTGCCACACAGGGAAACACTACTTCACTTCCTCGTGGGGAGGGAGGGTGAGGGGTGATGTCGAGGCCTTGCACCCACCATACTCCCCGCGGCACGACCCCCACCCCAGCCCCTCTCCACAAGGGGGAGGGAGGCCCTAACCGAAGATTTCCCTCTTGGCCGTCCCCGCCTATATAAGCCCCACACCATCCCTGGAGCCCGCCATGATCTCGGAAGCCGAACTCATCGTCGACCGCCGCCGCCTGAAGCGGAGCCTCACGCTGTGGCGCGTCCTCGCCGTGCTGCTCGCCGTCGCGGCCATTGCCGCGCTGGTGTGGAGCGGCGGCAGCGGCAGGCGCTTCGAGAACCACATCGCCCGCGTCGGCATCGACGGCCTCATCACCGGCGACCAGAAGACGCTCGACCTCCTGAAGGAGATCGAGGAGGCGAACCAGGTCAGGGGCGTCATCCTGCGCATCGACAGCCCGGGCGGCACCACCGCCGGATCGGAAGCCCTCTATGACGCGCTGCGCAAGGTGGCGGCGAAAAAGCCCGTCGTCGCCGTGATGGACACGGTTGCGGCATCGGGCGGCTACATCACGGCACTCGCCGCGGACCGCATCGTGGCGCGCGGCAACACCATCACGGGATCGATCGGCGTCATCTTCAGCTTCCCCGAGGTGTCGCGCCTGCTCGACACCATCGGCGTCAGGATGGAGGAGCTGAAGTCCGGCGAGCTCAAGGCCGAGCCCTCGCCCTACAAGCCCGTCACCGACAAGGCCCGCGCCGTTTCCATGGAGATGGTGCGCGACGGCTACGACTGGTTCACCGGCCTCGTGGCCGAGCGCCGCCAGCTTCCCATGCCGCGGGTGCAGGAACTCTCGGACGGCCGCGTCTACACCGGACGCCAGGCGCTTCAGGTGAAGCTCGTCGACGAGCTTGGCGGCGAGGAGAAGGCCGTGGCCTGGCTCGAAACAGAAAAGAAGCTTGCCGCCAAGCTCCCCATCGTCGACTGGGAGCCGCGGCGCTCCTCCACGGCGGGGCTCGGCTTCTCCGCCGCCGACATCGTGCTGCGCGCCCTGGGCCTCGAAGGGCTGAAGGCCGCCGCCGAACGGGCGAAACTTGACGGACTCCTCGTGCTTTGGCACCCTGCCCTCTAGCCAGGGAAGCGTCATGATCAAATCAGAGCTCGTCCAGAAGATCGCCGAGAAGAACCCGCATCTCTATCACCGCGACATCGAGCGCATCGTGAACACGGTGCTCGACGAGATCATCAACGCCCTGAAGGAGGGCGACCGGGTGGAACTCCGCGGCTTCGGCGCCTTTTCCGCCAAGGCCCGCAACGCCCGCATGGGCCGCAACCCGCGGACGGGCGAAGCAGTGGAAGTGGTGGCCAAGCGCGTGCCCTTCTTCAAGACCGGCAAGGAGCTGCGCGAGCGGCTGAACGACAAGGCCTGATTGCGCCGGGTCTCGCCAGGGCGTAGAAGCGGGCCATGACGCTCAAGGGAATATTCAGCTGGCTCGTGGGCCTGCCCATCGCGGTGGCGGGCGTGGGCTTCGCCGTGGCCAACCGGCAGTGGATCACGGTCTCCTTCGATCCCCTGAACCGCGTCCACCCTATCGCCACCGTCGACATGCCGCTCTGGGCGCTGTTCTTCTGCGGCGTCCTCGTCGGCATCTTCGCGGGCTGGTACGTCGCCTGGCGCGGCAATGCCCGCTATCGCCGCGCCACGCGCGAGGCGAAGATCGAACTTGTCCGCACCCAGCAGATGCATGAGCGCGAGAAGCGCGAGTGGCAGCAGCACCAGCACGCCGGGGCACTGAGCCTCAGGCAGGAGTAACGCCCCTTGAAAATTCTCTCCGCCGAGGACGTGGCCCGGCTCGGACCCTATCGTGACATCGTCGAGGCGCTGCGGGAAGGTTTCCGCGCCGGGATCGAAACGCCCGTCCGGCACCATCATGACATCTCCTCCGCCGCGACGCTGCTGCTGATGCCGGCATGGTCGCGCGAATGGGCGGGCATCAAGACCGTGGTCTTCAAGTCCGACAATGCCGCGCTGGGCTTGCCGACGATCCAGGCGAGCTACCTGCTGATCGAGCAGAAGACGGGTACCACCGTGGCCCTCATGGATGGCGGCGAAATCACCCGCCGCCGCACTGCCGCGGCCTCCGCCCTTGCCGCCGACTACCTCGCGCGCGCCGATGCCGCGACCCTGACTGTTATCGGCGCAGGCGCACTGGCGCCGCATTTCGTGCTGGCCCATGCGGCGGTGCGGCCGGTGAAGCGCGTCTTCGTCCACGGCCGCACGCTGGCCAAGGCCGAAACGCTCGCCGCCGAGCTGGCGCATCACGGCTTCGAGGCCCATTCGGTGACCGATCTCGAGCATGCCGTGCGCCAGTCCGACATCGTGAGCTGTGTGACGACGTCGACCGAGCCCATCGTCAGGGGCGAATGGCTGAAGCCCGGAACCCATGTCGACCTCGCCGGCGCCTTCAAGCCTTCGATGCGCGAGACGGACGCCGAGGTGGTGGCGCGCGCCTCCGTCTTCGTCGACACGCGGGACGGCGCGCTGGCCGAGGCGGGCGACCTGCTGCAGGCCCGCGACGAGGGCAAGTTCGATTTCGCCGATATCAGGGGCGATCTCTTCGAGCTCTGCCAGGGAACGGCGAAAGGCAGGCAATCCGCGGACGAGATCACGCTGTTCAAGTCTGCCGGGACCGCCATCGAGGACCTTGCCACCGCCATCATGCTGTATCAAAAGGCCCGCTGACGGCCTGCCGCAGGGGCGGGCCCCAGGAGCCCGACATGCCCTCGAACCCGATCTGCGCCGCCCTCGACACGCCGGACCTCGAGAGGGCCGTGTCCCTCGCCCGCGCGCTGAAGCCGCATGTGGGCTGGGTCAAGATCGGCATGGAGTTCTTCTACGCCCATGGCATTCAGGGCTATGCCAGGGTGGCGGAGCAGGGGCTTCCCGTGTTCCTCGACCTGAAGCTCCACGACATTCCGAACACGGTCGCCTCCGCCATGGCCTCGCTGATGCGCCTTTCGCCGGTGCCAGGCATCGTCAATGTCCATGCCACGGGCGGGCTCGACATGATGAAGGCGGCGGCGGAGGCGGTGGACGGCCGGGCGCAGCTCATCGCCGTCACCATCCTGACCAGCCTCTCGGACGACGACATCTGGCAGGCGGGCTTCGAGACGGCGAAGGATACGCAGGCCCACGCCAGGGGACTGGCCGAGCTTTCGCAGCGCGCCGGCCTCGACGGCGTGGTGTGCAGCCCGCATGAACTGGTCGGCATCCGCCACGACCTTGGAACGGGCTTCCTCACCGTGGTGCCCGGCATCCGCCCGGCAGATGCCGCCACGCAGGACCAGAAGCGCGTGGCAACGCCGGAGGCCGCGCTGGCTGCGGGGGCGGACATCCTGGTGATCGGCCGCGCCATCACCGCAGCGGAAGATCCGGCCAGGGCGGCGCAGGAGATACTGGCGGGGCTCCATGCCCGCTGAGGTCAAGATCTGCGGGCTCTCGACGCCGGAGACCGTCGATGCGGCGATCGCCGCCGGGGCGGATTTGATCGGCCTCGTCTTCTATCCGAAGAGCCCGCGCAACGTGACCCTGGAGCAGGCCTCCGCGCTGGCGGAGCGGGCGCGGGGCCGCGCGAGGATCGTGACGCTGGTCGTCGATGCCGATGACGCGCTCCTGCGCGCCATCGTGGAAGGGGTCGATCCCGACCTCATCCAGGCCCACGGCTCGGAAAGCCCGGAGAGGATAGCGGAGATCGCGCGGCTCACCGGAAAGCCGGTGATCAAGGCCATCCGGGTGAGGGACGACGCCGACATCGCCGCCGCGGCGGATTATTCCACCGTGGCGAGCCTCATCCTCTATGACGCCAAGGCTCCCGAAACCCTCGGCAACGCGCTTCCCGGAGGCAACGGACATGCCTTCGACTGGGGCCTGCTGGAGGGAGAACGGCGCCCCGCCTTCATGCTGGCCGGGGGCCTGACGCCGGAAAACGTGGCCGAAGCCATCCGGGTGACGGGTGCTCCCGTAGTGGACGTGTCATCCGGGGTCGAATCGGCCCCGGGCGTCAAGGACATCGGCCTCATCCGGAAATTCATTGAGGCGGCCAAGGCAGCCCGCTAGAACCGGGCATCATTCGAGAGAGGCGGCAGAGCCCCATGAACGTGACCACCCCCAATTCCTTCCGCACCGGGCCGGACGAGAACGGCCTGTTCGGCATCTACGGCGGCCGCTTCGTGGCCGAGACGCTGATGCCGCTCATCCTCGAACTCGAGCAGGCCTACAAGGACGCCAAGGCGGACCCTTCCTTCCAGGCGGAGCTCGACTCCTTCCTCGAGCATTACGTGGGCCGCCCGAGCCCGCTCTATTACGCCGAACGCCTGACGGAGCACCTCGGCGGGGCCAAGATCTATTTCAAGCGGGACGAGCTGAACCACACCGGCGCCCACAAGATCAACAACGTGATGGGCCAGATCCTCTTGGCCCGCCGCATGGGCAAGAAGCGCATCATCGCCGAGACCGGGGCCGGCCAGCACGGTGTTGCCACCGCCACCGCCTGCGCGCGCTTCGGCCTCGAATGCATCGTCTACATGGGCGAAGTGGACATGGAGCGGCAGAAGCCCAACGTGTTCCGCATGAAGCTCCTGGGCGCCGAGGTCGTGCCAGCGAAGTCCGGCTCGCGGACGCTGAAGGACGCGCTGAACGAGGCGCTGCGCGACTGGGTGGCGAATGTCGAGGACACCTTCTATTGCATCGGCACGGTGGCTGGCCCGCACCCTTACCCAGAGATGGTGCGCGACTTCCAGTCGGTGATCGGCCGCGAGACCAGGGCGCAGATGCTGAAGCGCGAGGGCAGGCTTCCGGATTCGCTCGTCGCGGCGATCGGCGGGGGCTCCAACGCCATGGGGCTGTTCCACCCCTTCCTCGACGACACGGACGTCGCGATCTATGGCGTCGAGGCGGCAGGCCTCGGCCTCAGGACCAAGACCAAGCATGCGGCCTCGATCTCAGGCGGCAGGCCCGGCGTGCTGCACGGCAACCGCACCTATCTCCTGATGGACGACGACGGCCAGATCATCGAGGGCCACTCGATCTCGGCAGGCCTCGATTATCCCGGCATCGGGCCGGAGCACGCCTGGCTCCATGACATGAAGCGCGTTGAATATGTTTCGGCAACCGACAAGGAAGCGCTCGAGGCCTTCCAGCTCTGCTGCAGGCTCGAGGGCATCATCCCCGCACTCGAGCCCAGCCACGCGCTGGCGCATGTGATGAAGATCGCGCCGAAGAAGCCGAAGGACCACCTGATGGTGATGAATCTCTGCGGCCGCGGCGACAAGGACATCTTCACCGTGGCCGACGTTCTGGGAGTGACGCTGTGACGACCCGCATCGACCGCCGCTTCGCCGCGCTGAAGGAAGAGGGCCGCGCCGCCCTCGTCACCTTCGTCACCGCCGGCGACCCCGACTACGAGACGTCCCTCAAGATCATCGCGGGCCTGCCGAAATCCGGCGCCGACGTGATCGAGATCGGCATGCCCTTCACCGACCCGATGGCCGATGGACCGGCGATCCAGGCGGCGGGGCTGCGCGCGCTTGCCGCCGGCCAGAACATGAAGAAGACGCTGAAGCTGGTGAAGGAATTCCGCAAGGCCGACGACGAGACGCCGATCGTGCTGATGGGCTACTACAACCCGGTCTATGTCTACGGCGTCGACAAGTTCCTGAAGGATGCGAAGGCGGCGGGCGTCGACGGCTTCATCATCGTCGACCTGCCGCCCGAGGAGGATTCGGAGTTCTGCATCCCGGCCCTCGAGGCAGGGCTCAACTTCATCCGCCTGGCCACGCCGACGACCGACGACCACCGCGCGCCCACCGTGTTCCGCAACACGAGCGGCTTCGTCTATTACGTCTCGGTGCTCGGCATCACCGGCACCAAGGCGCCGGACCTGAAGAGCGTCAAGGCCAACGTCAACCGCCTGCGCAAGCACACGGAACTGCCGATCTGCGTGGGCTTCGGCGTGAAGAGCGCCGAGCAGGCGCGCGCCATCGCCAGGGATGCCGATGGCGTGGTCGTCGGCTCCGCCCTGGTGAGTGCCGTCGAGAAGAGCCTCACAAAAGCCGGAAAGCCCACCTCAAAGACGGCGAAGGCCGTGCACGCGCTCGTCTCCGAGATCGCGCAGGGCGTGAGGAGCTAGCGCCACGTGAACTGGATCAAGAACTTCGTCCGCCCGAAAATCCGGTCGATCCTCGGCACCGACAAGCGCGAGGTGCCGGAGAACATGTGGGTGAAGGATCCCGATTCCGGCCAGATGGTCTTCTACAAGGACCTCGAGGCGAACCAATACGTGATGCCGCAATCGGGCTATCACATGCGCATGCCGCCCGAGGCGCGCCTCAGGGCCATGTTCGACGACGGCGCCTATGAGAAGATCGCCATGCCGCAGGTGCCGGCCGATCCGCTGAAGTTCCGCGACGAGCGCAAATATGCCGATCGCCTGAAGGAGGCGCGCAGCAAGAACGGTGTCGACGACTGCATCCAGGCGGGCTTCGGCGACCTCGGCGGCTTTCCCGTGACGATCGCCGTCCAGGATTTCGCCTTCATGGGAGGCTCCCTCGGCATGGCGGCGGGCGAGGCGATCATCACAGCGATGCGCGCGGCGGTGGAGAGGAAGACGCCCTTCGTCTTCTTCATCTCCTCGGGTGGTGCCCGCATGCAGGAGGGCGTTCTCTCGCTGATGCAGATGCCGCGCACCACCGTGGCCGTCCAGGAACTCCGCGCCGCGAAGCTGCCCTACATCGTGGTGCTCACCCATCCGACCACGGGCGGCGTCACCGCCTCCTACGCCATGCTGGGCGATGTGCACGTGTCCGAGCCCGGCGCCCTGATCGGTTTCGCCGGCCAGCGCGTCATCGAGCAGACGATCCGCGAGAAGCTGCCGCCCGGCTTCCAGCGCGCCGAATATCTCCAGGAGCACGGCATGGTGGACCTGGTCGTCCACCGCCACGAGATGCGCGATACGCTGAGCCGCATGATCCGCATGCTGATGAAGGCGCCCTCGCGCGAGCTGCCCTCGACCGCGCTCGTGCCCGCCGAAGGCTGATCCCGTGGCCTTGAGCGACGCAATCCTGACGCGGCTGTTGTCGCTGCACCCGAAGATCATCGACCTGAGCCTCATGCGCATGGAGTCAATCCTGGCGAAGCTTGGTCACCCCGAAAGGAAGCTGCCGCCGGTCATCCACGTCGCCGGCACGAACGGCAAGGGATCGACGGTCGCCTATCTCCGCCACATAATGGAGGCGGCGGGCCTCCGGGTGCACGCCTACACCTCGCCGCACCTCGTCAAGTTCCACGAGCGCATCCGCGTGGCGGGCGAGCTCATCGCGGAGGCCGATCTTTCCGCACTCCTCGAGGAATGCGAGGCGGTGAACGGGGGCGCGCCCATCACCTTCTTCGAGATCACCACGGCTGCCGCCCTCCTCGCCTTCAGCCGCAGCCCGGCGGACTACCTGATCCTCGAGGTGGGCTTGGGCGGCAGGCTCGACGCCACCAACGTGATCGACGGCCCCGCGCTCTCCGTCATCACCACCGTCGACTACGATCACCAGCAGTATCTGGGCGACACGCTCACCCTCATCGCGCACGAGAAGGCGGGCATCCTGAAGCGCGGGCGGCCCGCCGTGATCGGCCCCCAGCCGGACGAGGCAAGGGCCGAGATCGAACGCGTGGCGGCGCGCGCCAGGGCGCCGCTGCACATCGCCGGCCAGGACTGGCAGGCCTATGAGCAGCACGGCCGCCTCGTCTTCCAGGACGAGAACGGTCTTCTGGACCTGCCGCTGCCACAGCTCCGCGGCCGTCATCAGATCGACAATGCCGGGAACGCCATCGCCGCCATCCGCCTTCTCGACGATCCGCGCATCGGCGAGCGGCACATCGCAGAGGGCCTCAAAGTCACCACATGGCCGGCGCGCATGCAGCGGCTGGGGCCCGGCGCACTCTCCCAGCTCGTTCCCGCCGGCACCGAGCTCTGGCTCGACGGCGGGCACAATCCTTCCGCCGGACGCGTCCTGGCGCAGGCCTTCTCAGATCTGAACGATCGGCACTCGCGGCCGCTCGTGCTCGTCTGGGGCATGCTGAACACAAAGGATGCGGGGAGCTTCATCGGCTGCTTTTCGGGGATCGCCAGCCGCGTGGTGGCGATCACCATCCCCGAGGAGGAGAATGCGGTTAAGGCGGAGCCGCTGGCCGAGGCCGCCCGCGCCCACGGTCTTGCCGCCGAGACGGCGGCGAGCCTCGAGGCGGCACTGCGCCAGGCCTCGCTCACCGTGCCCGCGCCGCGTATCCTGATCTGCGGCTCGCTCTACCTTGCCGGACGCGTTCTGGCGGCGCATGCACAGGAGGAGATGACCAAGGTTTCGGGCGCCGGGCGGCGGTAGGGTCTGCCTTGTCCGTGGCGCCCTAGCCCACCAGCCGCAGCCCGCGCGGGAAGCTCGTCAGGCATTCGATGCCGGTCTCGGTCACCACCACGTCGTCCTCGATGCGCACGCCTGCCTCGCCTTCCCGGTAGAGCCCCGGCTCGATGGTGAAGACCATGCCCGGTTCCAGCACCTGCATGTTGCCGCGCATGATCTGCGGCGCCTCATGGACGTCGAGGCCGAGGCCGTGCCCCGTCTTGTGGCGGCAGAAGGCCGCGAACTGCGACTGCTCGAGAACCTTCTGCACGGCGTCGTCGACGTCCGAGGCGGTGATCCCGGCGCGCGAGATCTCGCGTCCGCGCGCATTGGCGGCAAGCACGGTCTCGTAGAAGGCGCGGTCATGCTCCGAAACCTCCTTCACGAAGAAGGTGCGGGTGATGTCGGCGCTGTAGCCCTGATGGCTGCCGCCGAAATCGAAGAGCAGCGCGTCGCCCGGCTTGATCCGGTAATCGGGACGCGCGTGGGCGTGCGGCTTGGCGGCGTTGTCGCCCGCCGCGACGATCGGCGCGAAAGCCAGCCCGTCGGCACCGTGCGAGAACAGGTTGCGGAGCAGGATCGACTCGATCTCCGTCTCCGTCATGCCGACGCGGATCTCGGCGAGCGTGGCCTCGAGGGCGGCTTCGGAGATGCGGATCGCCTCGCGCTGCAGCGCGATCTCCTGCGGCGTCTTGACCAAGCGGATGGCCGAGATCTCGGCGTGAATGTCCACGAAGCCGGCACCGGGAAAGGCTTTCTGGAGGGCGAAGAGATCGAAGACGCGCATGCGCTGTCCCTCGACACCGATACGTGCGCCATCGCGGAGCCCGGGCAAGGCCTCGCCTGCCGCCAGGAAGGCTCCCATGTAGCCCGTCTCGTCGCGCCAGGAAAAGACGTGGCCGGGAAAGCCGAGGGGCGAGAAGGAGCCCATCTCGAGCTGCGGCACGACGGCGACGGGCTCACCCTGGCGCGGCACGATCACCGCGAGTGGCCGCTCCATCTGGTGAAAGTCCTGGCCGAAGACACGCCTGAAATTGGCGCCCGGGACGAGAACGAGCGCATCGAGCGCGGTGCGGCGGAGAACGTTCAGCAGCGGCGCGAGCATGGTTGCGAACCCGGAGGAGGGAGAACGTTTTCTTCAAAGTAAGTTCAATTGCGAACTTACCTTGGGCAAGATTTGGAGCTTGAGCTTACTTGATCATGTAGATGTAAGCGGTGCTTACGCCGTATTTTTCGGCAAGCTTCGCGGCCGAGACACCCTTGGCGCGCTTGGCGAGAATATCCGCCCGCATCTTGGCTGCTTCGCCGGCGGAGCGGCGGCGGCGCTTGGCTGCGCCATTTCTGCCACCCGTGCGCGCCTCTTCGAGGTGTGCCGTGTCGAGCATCTTCTGCGCCGTGGCGATGATCTTGTTGAGGTAAGCAACCTGTCGCTTCGAAAGTGCCATTTCCGCTCCTGGCGATAAGGAAGAGTGATGACCAGGAGGTGACGTCGATGTCAAGCCTGGCAGACTCCCGCCTGCTTACATCGCAATCAGCTGCGAAGCAATTCCCAACTCCGCAGCCCCAAGATGCAAGTTCCGCACCAAAGAGAAGAGCGTCAGCCCCGCCTGCGGCGGCGGCGCTCGCCGCCGTCATCACCGGTGGAAACGATATCCTTCGGCGGCGGCAGCTTCACGGCGGCGGAAAGGTTGGGGAATGGCGCAGTCTTGTGCGGAATGGCCATGGCTTCGACAAAATGCTGCTGGAACATCGGTTCCACGGCCGTCTCGACCTTTTCGATCCGGCGCACGACGCTCTCGATCTCGTCCCGCGCCTTCATGTTGAGGAGCGCGATGCGGGCGCCGGTCCCCGCCGCGTTCCCCGCACTCTGCACTTTCGAAAGATCGCAATCGGGGATCAGGCCCAGGATCATCGCGTACTTCACGTCGATGTGACTGCCGAACGCGCCCGCGAGCCTGATCTTGCCGACTTCCTCGATGCCGAGCTTGTCCATCAGCAACCTCACGCCCGCATAAAGCGCGGCCTTGCCGAGCTGGATGGCGCGCACGTCGTTCTGGGTGATGCGGATCATGGGCTCGTTGCCGCCTTCGCGCGGGGCCCGGATCACGTAGTTGAAGGTGCGCTTGTAGGGCTCGATGCGCGGGCTCCTCGCGGCCAGCGAGCCATCGATGAGGCCGTCCTGGTTGATGACGCCGGCAAGATACATCTCGGCAATCGCCTCGATGATGCCGGAACCGCAGATGCCCGTGACGCCTGTTTGCGCGACCGCTTCCTCGAATCCATCCTCGTCCGACCATTTGTCAACGCCGATCACCCTGTAGCGCGGCTCCAGCGTCTCGGGGTCGATGCGGATGCGCTCGATGGCGCCTGGTGCCGCGCGCTGGCCGGAGGAAATCTGCGCACCCTCGAAGGCAGGCCCGGTGGGAGAGGAGCAGGCAAGCAGCCGCGCCTTCGAGCCCAGCACGATTTCGGCATTGGTGCCGACGTCGACGGCCAGCATGATCTCGTCCTGCTCGTGGGGTGCTTCCGAGAGAACGACGCCTGCCGTATCCGCACCCACATGGCCAGCGATGCAGGGCAGCACATAGGCGAAGGCGCCGGGGTTGAGCCTGAGATCCAGCTCCTTTGCCGGACAGGTGACTGAAAGCCCGGTTGCCAGCGCGAAGGGGGCGCCGCCGAGCTCCGTCGGGTCAATCCCCAGGAACAGGTGGTGCATGACGGGATTGCCCACGAGCACCACTTCGAGAATGTCGGTGATGTCGATGCCGCCCTGGCTCGCCACCTCCTGCGCCAGCGTGTTGAGCGCCTGCCGGATGGCGGCGGTCATCTCCTTCTCGCCGCCGGGATTCATCATCACGTAGGAAACGCGGCTCATCAGATCCTCGCCGAAACGGATCTGCGGGTTCATGAGGCCAGCGGAGGCCGTGACCTCGCCCGTCGAGAAGTTGGTGAGATGCGCGGCGATCGTCGTCGACCCCACGTCGATGGCCAAGCCGAAGGCCCGGTCGTGGAAGCCGGGCCAGATGGCGACGAGACGGTTGCCGCCGCCCGGGGCCCTCGAGAACACCGCGGCGGTGATCTTCCATTCACCCTTGCGCAGCGTCTTCTGCAGGTCCGAGATGATCGAGAGATCGCAGGAGAGATCGCCGATGCCCCACTGTTCCTTCAGCGCCCGGTAGACACGCTCGAGGTCCGAGGAGGGCTTGTGCATGTCGGGTTCCTCGACCTCGATGAAGCACAGCCGGGTGGCGGGATCGAGTTCGATGGCGCGGGTATCCGCCTCCTTGCGGACCACCTGCTTGTGAACCTGGGATTCGGGCGGCACGTCGATGACGAGATCGCCGAGAATGCGCGTCTGGCAGGAGAGGCGGCGGCCAGGCGCCAGTCCCCTGATCTTGTCGTAGCGCTCCTCGACCTTCGAGAACTCGGACACATGCGTGGCGCGCGAGGTGATGCCGTGCTTGGCGAATTCTCCCTCGCCGACGTTCACCTGGCAGCGCCCGCAGATGGCCCTGCCGCCGCAGACCGAATCGATGTCGACGCCGAGCGCGCGGGCCGCCTGCAGCACCGGCGTTCCGACGGGAAAGCGCCCGCGCTTGCCGGACGGGGTGAAGACGATGAGGGGGTTCGTTTCGGTCATGGCGGACGTCCTGAATGAGCCCCCTCGTTACGGGGCCTATGGGCGATGAGATTAGCGGCGGCGGCGCGCCTCGCGGGCCGCGCGGCGGGCGGCGATCTCTTCAGCCGTCGGCGCCTTCTCGCCCGGCGCGAGAGCGGCGGCAGCCGGAGCGGGCGCCATGTCGCGGAACTTGTTGTTCCAGAACCTGCAGTGCGCATCCGTGCCGTTCAGCACGTTGGCGCCGAAGATGGCGTGCATGTCTTCGTCGTGCAGCGGGTTCATGATGGCCGACGTCATGCCGTGGCTTGCCGCCATGGCGAGGAAGTAGCCGGTGAGCGCACGGCGGTTCGGCATGCCGAAGGAGATGTTGGAGGCGCCGCAGGTGGTGTTCACCTTGAGCTCCTCCCGCAGGCGGCGGACGAGCCGGAACACCTGCTGGCCGGCCGTGCCCATGGCGCCGATCGGCATCACCAGCGGATCGACCACGATGTCATGCGGCTTGATGCCGTGGTCGGCGGCACGCTCGACGATCTTCTTGGCCACCGCGAAACGCACGTCCGGGTCTTCCGAGATGCCGGTCTCGTCATTCGAGATGGCGACGACGGCGACGTTGTACTTGGCGACGAGCGGGAGGATGGCCTCGAGCTTCTCCTCCTCGCCGGTGACGGAATTGACGAGGGGGCGGCCCTTGGCGGTCTCCAGCCCCACCTTCAGCGCCGAGGTCACCGAGGAGTCGAGGCAGAGCGGCAGCTCGGAGACGGACTGCACGATCTCGATCGTCTGGCGGAGCAGCGGCGGCTCGGACTCGTTGGGGTTCACCGCGGTGACGCCGGCATTGACGTCCAGGATGTGGGCGCCCGCTTCCATCTGCGCCAGCGCGTCCTTGATCACCGTGTCGAAGTTGCCCGCCTGCATCTCGGCAGCAAGCTTCTTGCGCCCCGTCGGGTTGATGCGTTCGCCGATCACGGTGAAGGGCCGGTCGAAACCGATGATGTGCTCGCGCGTGGCCGAAGCGACGAGGGTGTGGGTCATTGGGCTTTGCCTCCGTTGGCAATGAGGGTCCTGAGCTTGTCCGGGGTGTAGCTGGCTTCGATCTCGGCCTTGGCCTTCTCGACTTCCGCCGTGAGATCGTCCCCCACTGCCACGGGCTCGGCCCGGCGCCAGTCGGCGAGATAGCTGTCGGTGTCCGAGGCGCCGCCGCGCATGGCGGCCATGTCGATCGCTTCCTGGAAGCGCTCGGCGAGCATGCGCTTTTCCTCCTTGCGGCCGGCCTTGACCGAAACCGCCGAGGGAATGTCGCGCCAGTATGTGACGATGAGGTTGGCCATGGTGGCCGCTATATGCCTCGTCCGGGACGGGGCGGATAGCCTGAAAACGACATGGGAAAAGGGCGGGACGAAGCCCGTTCCCGCCCTCTCCCGCCCGGTTGGCGGAGGACTTAGGCCGTGCGCCGGCGCGAGATCATGCCCCAGACCGCCAGGACGATGACGGCCCCCACGATGGCGCCGATGAAGCCGGCCCCTTCATTGGGGCCGTACCAGCCGACCGCCTGGCCCAGGAAGGTGGCGACGAAGGCGCCGATAATGCCGAGGATGGTGGTCAGGATGAAGCCCGAGGGCTCGTTCCGGCCCGGCATCAGGAACTTGGCGATGACGCCCGCCACGAAGCCGATGATGATTGTCCAGATGATCCACATGCGCGTGTCCCCAATGAGTGTCTGCCCCCGCTGCCGTAACGGCGGAGGGAACTTTCCGTTCCGCGGACCCTTACCGGGGAAAGCACATCCGGCCATTCCTGGAGGAACTGTCATGGCGAATCGCATGCCGTCTCTCGCCGCCCTGCTGGGGCTCGTTGCCATCGCGGGCTACCAGAACCGCGACAAGATCGGCGATTTCATCAAGGGCCTGCAGAACCCCAATGCCGCGGGAACGGGCCCAGGCGGACCGGCCTCGCCCGCGCGGCCCGAACAGGCGACCGACATGCTGGGTTCGGGCTATGCCGGGAACGCGATCCTGGGTGGCATCGGCGAACTCGTCGAGCAGTTCCGCAATGCCGGCCAGGCCCGCAAGGCCGAGTCCTGGGTTTCGGCGGGGCGGAACGAGCCCATCGACGAGCGCGAGATGGAGGAGGCGCTGGGGCCGGATCTGGTGGAAAGATTGACCCGGCAGACCGGCCTCGACCGACAGGAACTGCTCCGCCGCCTGAGCCAGACGCTTCCTGAAGCGGTCGACAAGCTGACGCCCGAAGGCCAGCTTCCGCCCTCCTCGCAGGCCGGGGCGGCGTAGGCGAAAGGCCGGCTTCAGCCGATCACGCCCGCCTTGCGCAGACGCTCGATCTCCTCGGGTGCGAGCTCCAGGACGGTTGAGAGCACCTTCTCGGTGCCGTCGCCGAGCCGCGGCGGGGCCTTCTCGTATTCGACCGGCGTGGCGGAGAAGACGACCGGGTTGGCGACGCCCGGCACCTGGACGCCGTCGTCACGTGTCAGCCCGATCTGCATCCCGCGCGCCAGCACCTGCTCGTTGGCGAAGACCTGGTCGATCGTGTTGATCGGCCCGCAGGGGATCGCTGCCGATTCGAAGGCCTCCACCCATTCTGCCGTGGTGCGCGCCTTCATCGGCCCGACCAGCATCGGGATCAGCTCGGCGCGGTTGACGACGCGGCCGCGGTTCAGGCGGAAGCGCTCGTCCTCGGCGAGATGCGGCACGCCGATGATGGCGCAGTATTCCCGGAACTGGCGGTCGTTCGCCACCGCCATGATGATGTAGCCGTCCCTGGTCTGGAAGGTCTGGTAGGGCACGATGTTGGGGTGGGCGTTGCCCATGCGGGTGGGGGCCTTGCCGCCGACGAGGTAGTTCAGTGCCTGGTTGGCGAGCACGCCCACCTGCGAATCGAGGAGTGCGACGTCGATGTGCTGGCCCTCGCCGGTGCGCTCGCGGTGGAACAGGGCGGCCTGGATCCCGATCGTGCAGTAGAGGCCGGTGAAGATGTCGGCGAAGGCGACGCCGATCTTCATCGGTTCCGCACCCGGCGCGCCATCGGGCTGGCCCGTCACCGACATGATGCCGCCCATGCCCTGGATCATGAAGTCATAGCCCGCACGCTGGGCGTAGGGCCCGTTCTGGCCGAAGCCGGTGAGCGAGCAGTAGATCAGCCGGGGGTTCACCGCCTTCAGGCTCTCGTAATCGAGCCCGTATTTCCTGAGGCCGCCGACCTTGAAGTTTTCCATGACGATGTCGGAGCGGGCGGCGAGCTCCCGGATGAGGCGCTGGCCGTCCGGGCTCGCCATGTCGATGGCGACCGACCACTTGCCGCGGTTGGCGGAGAGGAAATAGGCGGCATCGCCCTTGCTGCCATCCGGATTGGTGATGAAAGGCGGCCCCCAGCCGCGCGTGTCGTCGCCCTCGCCGGGTTTCTCGATCTTGATCACCTGGGCGCCGAAATCGGCGAGGATCTGCGTCGCCCAGGGCCCCGCGAGCACGCGGCTGAGATCGAGGACGCGAAGGCCGGCGAGCGGACCTGCCATGGAAGACTCCCGTGAAGAACCTGCCCGTCTTCTAGCCGCCGCCACGGGCTTGCGCAAAGGGCCGCCGGCGACGGGAGGCAAGGCTAGCGGCGCAGCCTCGCCCACAGCGCATCATCGAGCTCCAGGCCCTGCTGCTCCGCCTGCGCCAGCTTCTCGGCATAGGGGTTCTTGTGCCGCGTGCCGCCCACCGCGAAGGACGGGTCCACCGGGCAGCCGATGCCGATGTCCTCGCGGACCGTGAAGGGCAGCAGGAACAGCCCGTGCCGAACGTTCCGCAGGAAGGCCCGCCCATTGGCCCGCACATGGCGCATGATGGCGGGCGCCAGGAAGGCGCAGGACACGTTCCTGAGGTCGAGCCCGAGGGAATCGCGCACCAGGTTGAGCGAGCGCTGCTCGTCGCCCAGAGCCTCGGTGAGGAACTTGAGGCCGGTGTACCCGCAGGCCTCGAGCCAGATCGTGGCCCAGGCGATCTCTCCCGCATCGGGAAGGCCGAGCGCGGCGAGGCGTTCCGCGAGATCGCCTTCCGCTGTGATCATGTCGATGTGCATGGTGCTCCTGTTAGGCGTTTTCGGCTCGCCCGGATACCTTTAAACGCCGGCTGCGGCGACGCTCCCGAAGCGCTGCCGGATGCGGCGTGCCAGCTGGTCCCTCACCTCGCGGTAGCTGTCGAGGATCTGCTCGCGGCTGCCCGCGGTGATGGAGGGGTCGAGCGTTGGCCAGTATTCGGCGGCGATGGCCATGGTGCGCGTCATCTCCAGCGCCCGGTGGTGGGCCTCGGGCGACAGCGAGATGACGACGTCGAAGCTCGAATCCTCGAGATCCTCGAAGCCCTGGGGCCGGTGCTTGCCGAGTTCGATCCCCATTTCGTCCATCACGGCCGCGACGAAGGGGTCGGCCATGCCGGGCTTCACCCCGCAGGAGGCGACATAGACGCGGTGCCCGTAGAAATGCTTCATGATGGCGGCGGCCATCACCGAACGGATGACGTTCTGGGTGCAGGCGAAGAGGACGGCGCTCGGAAGGTCTCCCGCCATCGGACTGGGTCAGCCCCGCCAGTGCAGGACGCAGACGAGGGTGAACAGGCGGCGCGCCGTGTCGAAGTCGACCTCCACCTTGCCGGTGAGCCGTTCGCGCAGCAGCTCGCTTCCCTCGTTGTGAAGGCCCCGGCGCGCCATGTCGATGGTCTCGATCTGGCTCGGTGTGGCCGTGCGGATCGCCTGGTAGTAGCTCTCGCAGATGAGGAAATAGTCCTTCACGATGCGCCGGAACGGCGACATCGACAGCCCGATGAGCGTGAGCCGCTCCTCCGCGGCGTTCAGCACGTCGAAGATCAGCCGCCCGTCCGCCGTCGAGAGCTTGAGCCGGTAGGGACCTTCCGGGCTGGCGAGCAGGGTGAAGCTGTTTTCCTCGACGAGGTCGTAGATGGCGACGCGCCGCTCGTGCTCGGCCTCGGGCGAGGGCCCGGGCCCGATCGAGGCATCCAGTTCGACCGCGCAGAGGCGATTCTTGCGTGTTTCCGTCATGGGAGGACCATAGCCGCCGGTGAAGACGGGAATCTAGAGCGTGTCCTCTTGGTCGAGAGGGTGGCTCGGAACCCCCTTCGCCGCCCAGGCGGGCCCCAGATCGGTCATCTGGCATTCAAGGCATTCGACCAGGAGCCGGATGGTACCGCCGCCCGAAAAGCTGAGCAGCACCTCGCCCGAGGGGGCATCGGTCTCGGCGAAGCTGATCGAGAGAAGCGACAGCACCTCGTCCTTCTCGTCCTGGCTGATGTTCAGCGTCTTGACGGCGAGCACCTGGCCGAAATGGAGCTCGGTGCGCCGGCGTTGTGCCTCCGCGGCCTCGTCCCAGGCGAAACGGTTGGCCACCAGCGCGAATTGCTTGCGCTTCGGGTGGTAAGTCATGTCGCCCACCAGCAGGATGGCGTCCTGCATCTGGGCCGAGATCACGGCGAGATCCTCGATGTCGAGTGCGCAAAGCCTGAGCATGGGCTCAGCCCCCGGCCAGCCGGCTGACATCGGCGCCGCAAGCCGAAAGCTTCTCTTCCAGCGTTTCGAAGCCGCGGTCGAGGTGATAGACGCGGTTGATCAGGGTTTCGCCCTCGGCCGCGAGCCCCGCGATGACGAGGGAGACGGAGGCGCGGAGGTCGGTCGCCATGACGGGCGCGCCGGTAAGCTTCTTCACCCCGCGCACTTCCGCCGTGTCGCCGTGGAGATGGATGTCGGCGCCCAGCCGCGCCAGTTCCTGCACATGCATGAAACGGTTTTCGAAGATCGTCTCGCGGATCATGCTGGTGCCGCCGGCCATGCTCATCAGCGCCATGAGCTGCGCCTGGCAGTCGGTCGGGAAGCCGGGGTAGGGAGATGTGTCGACCTTCACGGGCGCGAGCGCATGGCCGTTGCGGTGGATGCGCACGCCTTCGTTCATGGCCTCGACCCCGATTCCGGCGCGGCGCATGACGTCGAACACGGCCGCGAGATGGCCGGCATTGGCATCCTTCAAGAGCACGTCGCCCCCGGTCATGCCGACGCACATGGCGTAGGTGCCGGTCTCGATGCGGTCGGGGATGACGCTGTGCTCGGCGCCCGAAAGGCTGGTGACGCCGCGGATGCGCAGGGTGGGCGTGTGAATGCCCTCGATCTTCGCCCCCATCTTGACCAGGCATTCCGCAACGTCGCCGATCTCGGGCTCGGCCGCGGCATTCTCGATCACCGTGTCGCCATCCGCCATGACGGCGGCCATCAGGGCAGCGTGGGTCGCCCCGACCGAGACCTTGTCGAAGGCGATGTGGGCGCCCTTGAGGCCCTTGCGCGCCCGGGCGATCACGTAGCCGCCTTCTATGGCGATCTCGGCGCCGAGCTTTTCCATGGCCATCAGATGCATGTCGACGGGCCTTGTCCCGATCGCGCAGCCGCCGGGGAGCGAGACCTTCGCCTCGCCGCAGCGCGCGAGCAGCGGCCCCAGCACCCAGAAGCTGGCGCGCATCCTGGAAACGAGTTCATAAGGGGCGGTGGTATCGGCGATCTCGCGGGCGGTGAGGTGCATGACGTCACCCATCATGCCGTTTTGCCCGGCGCGCTTGCCCGCCACCATGATGTCGATGCCATGGTTCTGCAGGATGCGCTGCAGGAGGCGCACATCGGCCAGGCGCGGCACGTTGGAAAGGCTGAGGGTACCCGGCGTCAGGAGCGAGACGATCATCAGCGGCAGGGCCGCGTTCTTCGCGCCCGAGATCGGAATGGTTCCGTTCAGGCGGTTGCCGCCACGGATGCGGATACGATCCATCGTGTCAAATCCCCTGCTGCGAGAGGACACCCCTCCGGGACTCACTCCCGTTCGGTGGCGTCCTGCCCCAATTGCGGCGCTAACAAGCACAAATGGCTCAATTGGGGCAACCGTTCCCGCTTTCCGGCTTTTCAGGGGCATCGGTGTCCGTCTTGCGGCGCCGCGCCTGCTCCTTCCGCCGGGCGAGATTGGCCCGGAGCGCCTTCGCCAGCCGCTCCTTTCGCCGCTCCCTGTCTTTCTCTTCACCGCTCATGAGGGGGATTTTCGGGCCGCTCCCGTCCGCCGTCAAGCGACGGGGTTGCGCAAGCCCTCCGCCTGTGGCATGTGTCCGCCCGCCATCATGCGGTGCGCTGCCGTAGCTCAGTGGTAGAGCACTCCCTTGGTAAGGGAGAGGTCGGGAGTTCAATCCTCCCTGGCAGCACCATTCCGCTTCGCGAGTTCTCGAATTGCTCGATTGCCGCCGCAACGACACGTCCGCTAGCCTTGCCCGTTGAGAAGAGACGGCAGGCGGCCATGAAGAATTTCACTTACGATGCACAGCGCTATACCAAGCGCCTCAATGTCGTGGTTCCCTACCGGAACCGCGCGGAACATTTGGCGAAATTCATCCCTCACATGTTGATGTATTTCGCCCGCGACAAGCTGGACAGCCAGATCGACTTTGCCATCAACATCATCGAGCAGGTCTCGCCACAGGACTTTAACCGCGGCAAACTGAAGAATGTCGGCTTCGATCTGACCCGAAAAGACGGCGACTACGTCTGCTTCCACGACGTCGATTACCTGCCCATTTGGGCGGATTACTCATGGTCCAGGATACCGGCCCGACTTATTTGGCACGGACTCACGCTCCGCGAGAATTACGAGAGCTTTTTTGGGGGCGTCGTTCTCTTCGACAATGAAGTTTTTCAGTCCGTGAATGGCTATCCCAATTGCTACTGGGGCTGGGGCCCGGAAGACCTGGAGCTTGGCATGAGGTGCGGCCAGTCCGGATGTGGTTTTGAGAAGCGGGACGGGACCTACATGGCCCTGCCGCATCCTCATGCGGGGTTCGAGAAGCCAGGTGTTCACTCCCGGGAGGCAAGACGGTCGCACACGATATTTGGAGAGCGCAAGAACCGGCTGGCAGAATTGCAGGCAACCGACGGGCTAAGCGACCTAAGATACTCAGTGGTTGAGAAAATGAACGCCGTCCGCGATGGTGAAACACTGAAGAACGTTGTGCACTACAAGGTCAGTATTGGCTAAGCGTCGGGTCCACGACTGCCGCACTCAGTGCGGCATGGCGTTTGCCTTCAGAAATAGGTCAAGTGCCCGGATGAATTCCTGATCGCGGTAGAGCCTGTGCCGGCCGTGGCGGAAGAGGTCCGCGACGTGCCGCCTGTAGGCCTCGTCCTTCCCCATGCGCACCAGCCGCTCGACGTAGGCATCGGTGGACGGGGCGATCATCTCCTCCGCGCCGATCATTCGGAACATGGCGCTGCTGTGGCGCCCGCGCATGAATTCGCCCTCGAGTGTCACGAGCGGCACGCCGAAACGGATGTTCTTGAGCGTGGTGTTGCCGCCGCTCCAGCCGACGCTGTCGATGCAGACGTCCATGGCTCGCATCAGCCGGTCGTAGCCGCTCGGCTTCTGCCGGGGCAGGAACAGGACGTGTTTTCCGGCATCGAGCCCGTGCGCGGCAAAGCAACGCTCCAGCCGCCGCTGCAGCACGGTAGTGATGTAGGAGGAGCTTCCTTCCAGGAACACGAACAGCGCATCCGGCACCTCTGCGGCAATGCGCGGCAGGATGTCATCGTAGCGCGGCACATACTTGAAAAGCGATTGCAGGCAGCCATAGAGCACGCGGCCTTCTGGCAGGCCGAACGCGGGACCGCTGCGCGCCGCGGCCTCGCCGTCGTCCTCATCCTCGCGCTCCTCGAGATAAAGCGCAAGGTTCGGCATGCGCACCAGCTTTTCGCTGTAGTGATCCGCAGCGCCTGTTGGCTCCATCAGGTCGCTCGAGAGATAGAAGTCCATCTCTGGCGAGCCGGTCGTCACCGGATGGCCCCAGGCCGTGAACTGGCGCGGCGCGATCCGGTGCAGCGAGAGAAATCGGCTCACCGGCGTCATTCCCACATCCGGGAGCATCAGGAAGTCCAGCGCATCGTCGCGCATCTGCTGGACCACCTCGTGCATATCCGTGCGCGAAGAAGGGAATTGGCGGTGGGTGCCGAGGGCGGCGAACTTCGCCGCGAGCTGATCCCTGGCGGGCTCGAAATTATAGGTGAAGAACTCATAATCGCCCCGCGGCAGCTGGGCGAACCAGTTATAGGCCCAGTTGGCGCCATTGTGGTTGCGCAGCCTCTGCGACGCGATGCCGATGCGGATGCTCTGCCGGCTGGCGGGGCGGGTAGGCGGCTCATAGCGGGAAAGCGAGAGAAGTCTCGTCGCGGCGCAGGAGAGCTTCTGCATGACGGGGCGGTCGTTGCGCTGGTGATAGGCGAGGTAGAAGCCGGCGAGATGCTGCATCGCCTGTTCCGAGATCCGCGTCTGCACGGCGGTGAGCGGCGGATGGGAGGCATAGGCCTCTGCCAGCTCGTCCAGCACCCCTTCCACCTTCTGGCGCGTGGCGGCCAGTTCCTCCTCCGTGTCGTAAATGGCGGGGATCTTGTCGACCGAGAGAAGCTTCAGGCAGTCTTCGGCCGTCGCCCGGAGAAGCGCGTCGCTGCCGGCAAGAAGCCTGAGGTTCTGCCCGAAATCCTCGAGCGCGCCGGCCACTTCGCCCAGTTCGCTCCTCAGCGCGCCGCGCGCGCCATAGGGCGCCGCCCTGTCGGGCACCAGGGCAATGGCCCGGTCATAGCTCGCCAGCGCCTCCTCTGCGCGGCGCAAGTCGCGCAGGATGCTGGCGCGCGCAAGGTGCGCGTCGGCAAGATCGGGGTGGGAGCAGACGACGGCGTCGGCCGCGGCGAGCGCCTCTTCGAGGCGCCCCAGTCCACTCAGGGCGAAAATGCGCCGCAGCTCGGGCTCGGGCCAGACGGGGTCCAGTTCCCCCGCCTTGTCATAGCTCGCAAGCGCGGCACCGAAGTCCCTGCAACCCTCGAAGGCGCGGCCTGCACGGTAATAGGCGCGCGCGTTTCCGGGTTCGGCCGCAATGGCCAGGTCGCAGGCCCTGAGGGCCTCCTCGAAGCGAGACTGCCGGCACAGGAGCCGCGCCCGGGCGAGGAGGGCGGGCACGTTCGCCGGTTCCAGCTCCTGGGCGCGCGAATAATCGTCCAGCGCCTCGCCGTCCCGCCGCAGGCTCTCCAGAAGGCCGGCCCGCGTGAGGAAGGCTGCCGCCTGCCGCGGCGCGAGGGCGATGGCGCGGCTGGCCGCGGCAAGTGCGGCCTCATCATTGCCCAGCACATGCAGGCATTCCGCCAGGCTGCGGTGGGCCTCCGCGTGGCCCGGCGTGCGGGCGATGCAGGAGTCCAGCACGTCCCGCGCCTGGGTGAAGCGGTAGAGTTCCAGCAGAAGGCGCGCGGCATTCACCTGGGCTTCGGCATAGAGGGGCTTCAGCCTATAGGCCGTCGAATAGGCCTCGAGGGCTTCCTCACTCTGGCCGAGCATCGCCAGGGCATTGCCGAGATTGTTGTGCGCTTCAGCCAGATCGGGTTTCAGCCTGATGGCGGCCCGGTAGCTCTGAATCGCCTCTTCGGTCCTTCCTGCGTTCTTGAGCGCGAGTCCCCGGTTCAACAGCAGTTCAGGGGAGCGGGGCGACAGCTTGAGTGCGCTCGCGAAGCTCTGGGCAGCCTCCTCGTGCTGCCCGAGCTTCATGAGGATCAGGCCGCGATCCTTGTGGGGCTCGAAGCGGCGGGGGTTCAGCTTCGCGGCGGCGGCGAAGGCGGCGAGGGCGCGCTCCAGCCGCCCCGCCTGGTAGAGCGCCACGGCCATCAGATAGGCGACGTCGTAGTTCCGCGGGTCGCGCGCGAGGATGCCCTCATAGCTCCGCACCGCCGCGGCGTAATCGCCGCGCGCGTGGCTCGACTGCGCCGACTTGATGAGCATGGTCAGGCTCGACATGCGCTGCGGGAACTCCCTGCCAGTTCTTCGAGCGCAAGCCTTAGCCGATTCTCCCACCCGGGGAAATCTTCGCCTCTGGATGGAATCGGCGGCTCAGATAGGGCGAGCCAGCCGCGCCAAAGCGCCACGGCAGGTCTGACGCACGGGTAATGCCGATGCGCGGCCCGGTGGCGAGCGGCAGGCCGGTGCGTCCCTGCCTGAGGGAGAAGGGCGGCGAGAGCAGCGCCAGCCCGTCATGTTCGCCGCTGATGCCGAGCGCCTGGGCGAGCTTGCCGGGCCCGGAGCAGAGCTGGCGCACATCCGGGCGGCCCCGACGCGCCATCATCTCGTCGATCCCGGATGTCGGCTCAAGTGCCCGGATCAGCACGGCCGAACCCGGGAGGCACACGGCGTTGAGGCACCAGTGCATGCCATAGATCAGGTAGACATAGCTGGTGGCGGGCGGGCCGAACATGCTGGCGTTGCGCTGGCTGGGCCCGCGGAAGCTGTGCGATGCCGGATCGTCCGGCAGATATGCCTCGGTCTCGACGATGATGCCGCCCGCGCCGCCGAGGGTGATCTCGAAACCGATGAGGTCCGGCGCGACCTCGAGCGCGCTGCGGGCGAAGAAGCTCGGGTTGGGCATTTCCGTCATTCGCCCGGAACCCCTGAGCGGCGCTCCCGTTCCTGACCCGATGAGTTCTCCGTGAAGCTTGCCCATGAACCCTGCCAATCTCCAGCTCGAAGGCCTTCTCATGGCCTGTGCCGCCCTGAACCGCCTTCTCGTCGAGAAGGGCGTCGTCAGCGCCCACGAGATCGACACCGCCCTGCGCCGGGCGGAAGCTCGGATCACCTCTGACGACCGGTTCCGTGACGAGGATATCAGGCTCGCCAACCGCGACGCCATGTGTTTTCCGATCCGCTTCCTCCTTCTTGCCAATGGCGATGAGGAATGCGCCGCCGCCGGTTTTTCGGAGATCGCTCGCCAGGTGGGGCTCACCAAGCAGCCCTTCAACGACCAGCGATGAGCAGGCTGGCGGACAGGCTCGGCCGCCGCGGCCGTTTCGCCGCCGCGGGCGCTCTGGCGGGCATTGCCGCGGCGTGCGGGGCGGCGATCGCGGTCGAACGCCAGGCGGCCGAAGCCGAGCGTGACAACCCGCCGACCGGCGCCTTCCTCATGATCGACGGCGTAAGGCTTCACTACATCGACACCGGCGGGCCTGGGCGGCCCGTCGTCATGTATCACGGCAACGGTGCGATGATCGCCGACCTCGAGATCAGCGGCATCGTCGAGAGAATCGCCCGGCACCACCGCACCATCGTCTTCGACCGGCCGGGCTATGGCTACAGCTCCAGGCCGCGCGGCCAGGCGTGGGACCCCGCCGCCCAGGCGCAGCTCTTCCAGGCCGCGCTGACCAGGCTCGGGGTCGAGCGCCCGCTGGTGTTCGGCCATTCCTGGGGGAGCCTCGTGGCGCTCGCCCAGGCCCTCGACTATCCCGAAGGCGTCGCCGGGCTCGTCCTGGTCTCGGGCTATTACTTTCCGCAGGCACGGGCCGATATGGCGGCGTTGAGCCCGCCTGTCCTTCCCGTTCTGGGAGGCATCGTGAGGCACACGGTGGCGCCCTTCGCGATGCGACGGATGGCGCCTCGCGCCATCGCCAGGATGTTTTCGCCCGCCCCCGTGACGGACGCATTCCGCGAGCGCTTTCCGCTCGAACTGGCGCTACGCCCCTCGCAGATCCGCGCCAGCAGCGAGGAACTCGCACTCCTCAACGACGCCGCCGAGAGCCTGTCGCGGCATTATGGCGAGATCACGCTTCCTGCCGCCATCGTGGCGGGAGAAGCCGATGCCATCGTCGAGACCTCGCTCCACGCGGTGCGGCTCCACGCGCAGATTCCCGGAAGCACGCTTCACCTGCTGCCCGGATCCGGCCACATGCTGCACCACACGGAGACGGATGCGCTGGCCCGCATCGTCGAGGATGCCGCGGCATCCTTGGCTTCGCGCGAGGCAGCACCCCCCGCCTGAGAGAGGGAGGCTCCGCTTGGACGACACGCATGCGCGAGATCTTGCCTGTCTCGTGATCGGCGGCGGCCCGGCGGGCCTGACGGCGGCGATCTATCTGGCGCGATTCCACCTCCCGGTCACCGTTCTCGACGATGGCCGCAGCCGCGCCGCCATGATCCCGCTCACGCGGAACCACGCGGGCTACCCGGAGGGCATCGCGGGCGCCGAACTGCTGCGGCGCATGCGCCGCCAGGCGGAAGGCTTCGGGGTGACGATCAGGAGCGGCCGGGCCAACTCGCTCCGCAAAGCCGGCAATGGGTTCCGCGTCGAAACCGGGGATGGCGCGGTCCGCGCCTCCAAGATTCTGCTTGCCACCGGGGTCGAGAACCGGCGCCCCGGCATGACCGACGCTCTCCACGAGGAGGCGCTGCGGCGCGGCCTTCTCCGCTACTGCCCCGTCTGCGACGGTTTCGAGGTGACGGACATGAACATTGCGCTGCTCGGCAGCGGAGATCATGCCTTGCGGGAAGCGCAGTTCCTCCGGAGTTATTCGGCCCGCGTCACGCTGCTCGCCCCCGATGGCCCGCACCGGTGGACGCCGGGCGAACGGGCGGAACTGGCGCGCTGGGCCATCACCCCTGCCGATGGGCCGGTCTACGGGTATTCACTCGAGGCGAAGGCGATCTCGCTCCTGGCCGGCGGCAGGAGACTGAGCTTCGACACGCTTTATCCGGCGCTCGGAACCACGGTGCGCTCGGAACTCGCGCGCATGGCGGGCGCGGCGACGTCGGCGGATGGCGGCATCATCGTCGATCGCCGGCAGATGACCTCCGTCGAGGGGCTCTATGCGGCGGGCGACGTGGTTCTCGGGCTCGACCAGATCGGCAATGCGATGGGGCAGGCAGGCGTCGCTGCGACCGCCATTCGGAACGCCATCTGCGAAGCCCGCCCGCTGCGCCGCGCCGCCCATGGCGTGGCGCCGGCTTGAGCGAGTGCCTCAATCATCGTCCGCCGGCTCGCCTGCCGGGTCCATGCCGCTGCGCAGCGGCCGCGCCTGCTGCCGATGCCGTTGCCGCCAGGACTCCGGCCGCTCGAAACGGCCCTGCCAAAGACCGCGCCTGGCTTCCCGCGCCTGGCTCTCGGCCTCCGCGTGCTGCCGTGAGTGCCGCCGGTAGGCGAGTGCCCAGCCCATCCGCACCATTTCGCGGTTGATGCTAAGATCGCCCGCCAGGCATTCAGCCACCAGCCGGCCGTAACGGTCTGTCTCGAGAATGCGGCAGTCGAGCGTGCGGGCCTCGGTGAGGCCGCGCAGGGCCTGCCGCGCCTCGCGCCCGCAGGCATAGTCTTCGCCCGTGGCGCGCTTGCAGTGCTGGTCCAGTTCGGGGGCGTCGATGGCGTGCAGCCGGTAATCCTGGCCGTCCCTGCGCAGGGAATCGCCATCGACGGCGGTGAAGCGCCCGCTCGCGGGCATGAGCCAGCCTGCCTCCCGGGCTCCCGCGAGCAGCAGCACGAGCATCAGGACGAAGGCCACGGCCCCGCCCAGTCTGCGCGGCAGCGGCCGCCGCCCCCGCCGTGGACGCTTCAAGGCGCGGTCTTCTCCCAGCGGCGGGCGGCCTCGTCGTCACTCTCCTTCGCCGCCACCCAGCTGGCTCCGGCGGCGTTTTCTTCGAGCTTCCAGAAAGGCGCCTTGGTCTTGAGCCAGTCGATGAGGAAGTGGCAGGCCGCGAAGGCCGCCTCGCGGTGAGCGGAGGCGGTGATCACCAGCACGATGTCTTCGCCCGGTTCCAGCCGGCCGTAGCGGTGAATCACGAGCGAGGCATCGATCGGCCAGCGCCGCAGCGCCTCCGCTTCGATCTCGGCCAGTGCCTTTTCCGTCATGCCCGGATAGTGCTCGAG
>NZ_JBKBKI010000040.1:0-25033 GCF_046294715.1 Aestuariivirga sp.
CTCAAGCTGAAGCTCGGGCGGGAGGGTGATGCCGAGCGGCTGAGGCTCATCCGACGCAAGGCGCCCCGAAGCCGGCTGATCGTCGATGCCAACGAGGGCTGGTCGCCCGAAAACCTCGGAGCGATGCTGGCGGCTTGCGCCGAAGCGGGGGTCGAACTCGTGGAGCAGCCGCTCCCCGCCGGCGACGACGAGGCGCTCCGCCGGTCGAAGCGTGCCGTCACCGTCTGCGCCGATGAATCGGTGCATGGCCTCGGCACGCTGGACGATCTCACCGGCAAGTACGACGCCATCAACATCAAGCTCGACAAGACAGGCGGGCTGACGCCGGCCATCGCGCTCGCCCGCGCCGCGCAGGCCCGCGGCCTCGGGATCATGGTGGGCTGCATGCTCGCCACCTCGCTCGCCATGGCCCCCGCCATGCTGCTCACCCCCTTTGCAAACGTCGTGGATCTCGACGGACCGCTGCTCCTGAAGGCGGACCGCGAGCCCGGGCTCCGCTTCGAGGGAAGCCTCATGCACCCCCCGCTCGCGGCACTCTGGGGCTGAACCTGCGGCAACTTGACGTAGCGGCGGCCTAAACCAAAGATTCACCACTGGGGGCCATGATATCGGGCACGGGTGCTCTCGCGAAAAAGGGCCGTCGCCCTCCCTGCTTTGATGTGTGTGGAGTTGTTCAGTATGCCGCCCAAGACGACGCCGCCGAAGGAAGAGGCGAAGGATCTCAGGCCTGAGGATTTCGAGAAGATTCGCGAAGCGGTGCTGGAAACGCCGCGCGGCCGCTGGTTTCTCGACGAATTCGCCTCGCGCCTCCGGGCGGCCGAATCCGCCAGCCTCGTCAGCAGCATGAAGCGCCTCGAAACGGCGGTCGCGGCCAATCACGATGCGCTGATGGCGAGGCTCGCCGAGGCCCTGAGGCGCGGGCCGGCACCTTCCCAGGCATCCGCCCCGCAGCCCGAACTCGCGCCGAGGCACATGAAGTACTATCGCCAGGACGAGGAGATCTTCACGCCGGCTCCGCATGCCACGATCGCCGAAGTGCCCGCCGCCGAAGCCAAGGAAAAGCCGAGGAAGGAGGAGAGGCGCCGTCCCGCACGGGTGATCAGGCGGCAGGGCCCCGCCTTCGAACCGCCGCCGGGAATGGAAGCGCCTCTTCCCACCTCCGCCGTAGCGCCGCCGCCGGAACCCTTGCCGCCTGCTGCTGCAGGCGAGCCGACGCCCGCCGCCAAGCGCCGCATCGTCATCATCCGCCACAAGCCCGGCGAGGAGATCGACGTGCCGCTGGCCGATGAACTCGCCCGCGCCTCCTGAGGCTCAGATCTCGCGCTTCAGGATGCGGGCATAGAGCCCCGCGTCGCAATTGCCGCCCGAGAGGATGACGCCGACCGCGCGGTCGCGCGTCGCGATCCTGCGCGTCAGCACCGCGGCGAGCGCCACCGCCCCGCCGGGCTCGGCCACCAGCTTCAGCACCTCGAAGGCGAAGCGCACCGCCTCCGCCGCCTCGGCGTCGCTGACGGCAAGCCCCTCGCCCAGAAGCCTCTTGTTGATGGCGAAGGTCATCTCGCCGGGCGAAACCGCCATCAGCGCGTCGCAGATCGAGCCGGTGGCCTTTTCGTTCCGCTCGATCCTGCCGCTCGCCAGCGAGCGCGCGTAATCCTCGAAGCCCTCGGGCTCCACCGTGTGAACCTTCGTTCCGGGCGATTTCGCCTCGACCGCCAGCGCCACCCCCGCCGTGAGGCCGCCTCCCGAGCAGCACACCAGCACGTCGTCGAGATGGACGCCGCGCGAGGCCGCCTCCTCGGCGAGTTCGAGCCCCGCCGTGCCCTGTCCCGCGATGATGTCCGGGTCGTCGAAGGGCGGCACCAGCACCGCGCCCCGTTCCTTCACGTAACGCTGGGCGATCTCCTCGCGTGATTGGGTGGCGCGGTCATAGGTGATGACCTCAGCGCCATAGCTTCGCGCGTTGTCCTGCTTGATCCGGGGCGTGTCGGCGGGCATCACGATCAGGGCCGGAAGGCCCCTGATCTCCGCTGCCGCCGCCACCCCCTGGGCATGGTTGCCGGAGGAATAGGCCACCACGCCCCCCGGCGCCGCCGCGGCATCGAGCTGCGAGATGCGGTTCCACGCGCCGCGGAACTTGAAGGAGCCGGTGCGCTGCAGGCACTCCGCCTTGATGAGGATGCGCCCGCCCGTCATCGCGTTGAGCTTGGGCGACTCGATCACCGGCGTCCTCACGGCAAAGCGCTCGAGCCGCCGCGCCGCCTTCTCGATGTCGCTGAAGTCCGGCAGCATCTTTCCCCCGCATGAGGCCCCGCAAGGTGGAGCATAGCCGAGCACCCCCGCCATTTGCTAGAACCTGCCGCAGAACTTGGGAGCCAAGATGACACGCGATCCGCGCTACGACATCCTTTTCGAACCCGTCCGCATCGGACCGCTCACGGCGCGGAACCGCTTCTACCAGGTGCCGCACTGCAACGGCATGGGCCACCGCGATCCTTCATCCCTGGCGGCGATGCGCGGCATGAAGGCGGAAGGCGGCTGGGCCGTGGTCTGCACCGAGATGGTGGAGATCCACCACGCCTCCGACGTCGCGCCCTTCGTCGAGCTCCGCCTGTGGAGCGACCACGACATTCCCATGCTGGCGCGCATCGCCGAGAAGGTCCACGCCCATTCATCGCTGGCCGGCATCGAGCTCTGCCATTCCGGCTACACCGCCAACAATCTCTGGTCCCGCGAGGTGCCGGTGGCGGCGAGCCCCATGCCGACCGGCAGCTACATCTACGATCCGGTGCAGGCCCGGGGCATGGACAAGGAGGACATCCGCAACCTCCGCCGCGCCCACCGCAAGGCGGCGCTGCGCTCCAGGGAGGCGGGCTTCGACCTCGTATACGTCTATGCCGGCCACGGCCTGGGCATCTTCCAGCACTTCCTCTCGCGCGCCACCAACTTCCGCACCGACGAATATGGCGGCTCGCTCGAGAACCGCGCCCGCCTGCTGCGCGAGGTGATCGAGGACACGAAGGACGCGGTGGGAGACCGCTGCGCCGTTCCCGTGCGCATCGCCATGCACGAGTTCCAGGGTTCGGCCGGCCTCGAGCCGGCGGAGGTCGAGGACGCCATCGCCATGATGGCGGAGCTCCCGGACCTGTGGGACCTCTCGCTCTCCGACTGGTCGCATGACTCGCAGACTTCGCGCTTCGCCGAGGAGGGCTTCCAGGAGCCCTACATCAAGGGCGTGAAGAAGCTCACCTCGAAGCCGGTGGTGGGCGTGGGCCGCTACACCTCGCCCGATGCCATGGTGCGCGTCATCCGCCAGGGCATCATGGACATGATCGGCGCGGCTAGGCCCTCGATCGCCGATCCCTTCCTGCCGAGGAAGATCGAGGAGGGCCGCCTCGACGACATCCGAGAATGCATCGGCTGCAATGTCTGCGTCACGCACGACTTCACCATGTCGCCGCTGCGCTGCACGCAGAACCCCTCGATGGGCGAGGAATGGCGGCGCGGGTGGCACCCGGAGATCATCCGCCCCAAGGATGAGGATGCGCACGTCCTCGTCGTGGGCGCCGGTCCTGCGGGGCTCGAGGCGGCGCGCGCCCTCGGCCAGCGTGGCTACCAGGTCACCGTGGCGGACAGGGCCTCGGAAGCGGGCGGCCGCGTGGCGCGCGAGTGCAGGCTTCCCGGCCTCAGCGCCTGGGGGCGGGTGCGCGACTGGCGCATGCTGCAGCTCGCCAAGCTTCCCAACGTCTCGCTCTATCTCGAGAGCGACATGACGCCCGAGACCGTGGCGGAGCTCGGCGCCGATCACGTGCTGGTCGCCACCGGCGCGGAATGGCTCAGGGACGGCACGGGGCGCTATTTCCTGACCCCCGCCGCCCTCGCCGAAGGCGCGGAGATCCTCACGCCGGACGACGTGATGGCGGGCGGCCGCCCGCGCTCGCGCCAGGTCGTGATCTATGACGACGACCATTACTACATGGGCGGCGTCCTGGCCGAACTCATGGTGAAAGAGGGCTACGCCGTGAGCCTGGTGACCCCTGCTCCCGTCGCCTCCGCCTACACCAAGGCTTCGCTGGAGCAGAAGGCGATCCAGGCCCGCCTTCTGAAGCTGGGGGTCCGGATCGTGGCGAGCCAGGCCGTATCCGCCGTCGCGGCGGACCACGTGACGCTGGAATGCGTCTTCACCGGCGCGGCCTCGAGGCTCGAGGCAGGCTCGGTCCTGATGGTCACGGCACGGCGTCCCGTCGATTCGCTCTGGCAGTCGCTCGCCGCGCATAACGTCGCGGCCACCCGCGCCGGCGACTGCCTCGGCCCGGCCACCATCGCCGCGGCCGTCCATGCGGGGCGGAACTATGCCGAAAATTTCGGCAGGCCGCCGCTCGATCATCTGGAGATTCCGTTCAAGCGCGAGGTGGCGGCCTTGAGCTGATCGTGAAGCTGCCTCAATCCCGTCGCACGGGGGCACTAGACTCCGCGCAATTAAGACACCATTTACCGAACTCGAACACTGTGAAATCGGTTAAGTCAGGGGAAACCATCCGTGCTGTCGCGCCGCGCGTTCAACCGCCAACTCCTCGCCATGGGCAGCCTTCTGGCCATGGGCTCCATTGCCGCGGCTGAAGAGCCCGTCTTCACCAGCTCGATCGCGAGCTCCTCGAAGGAAGCCTCGCCGAAGAACGCCAAGCTCGCGACACAGACCGAGATCGTGGCCGGCCAGGACCAGGCCCCGATGCTGAGTATGGGCGCGGTCGAGGCCATGCAGGGCGCCATCGCCCTTTACGAGGAAATCGTGGCGGGCGGCGGCTGGGAGCAGCTCGCGCCCAAGACTCTCAAGAAGGGTGCGAAGGGCGAGGCCGTTCTGGCGCTGAAGCGCCGCCTCGTCGCCGAAAACTACCTGCCCTTCGATTCGCTCAATTCCGAGAGTGCTGCCCTCTTCGACGATGAACTCGAGGAGGCCGTGCGCGCCTTCCAGGTGAATTACGGCGTGCTGCCCTCGGGCATCGTGGCCGAGAAGACGCTGGCCCAGCTCAACGTTCCAGCCGACACCCGCCTCGGCATGCTGCGCGAGAACCTGCCGCGCGTCGAGGCCTATGCCGCGGACCTCGGGGATTTCGCCATCCTCGTCAACATCCCCGGCACCCAGCTCGAGACGGTGGAATATGGCCGCGTCTATTCGCGCCACAACATCGTCGTCGGAAAGCTCGACCGGCCCTCGCCGACGCTGGCGAGCAAGGTGAGCGACATCAACTTCAATCCCTACTGGAAGATACCGGCATCGATCGTCGAGCGCGACATCGTACCGAAGTATCTCGACGATCCCACCTATCTCGAGGCCAATCACATCCGCGTCTTCGACGGGGTGGACGGCCCCGAGATCGACCCGCTCTTCATCGACTGGTCGATGACGGACCCGGAACGTTATTTCTTCCGCCAGGAGCCGGGCCCCCACAATTCGCTGGGCTCGGTCAAGATCAACTTCCCCAACGACCACATGGTCTACATGCATGATACGCCGCACCGCGAGCTGTTCGGCCGCAACGTGCGCTTCGAGAGCTCGGGCTGCGTGCGCATCGACCAGGTGGAAACCGTCATCAAGTGGATCCTGGACCGCACCGGCTCGGGCTTCACCTCCTACGACTACGAGCAGATCGTCGCCAACGTCGAGCAGTACGACCACAAGATCGACAACGGCCCGGACGTGCGCTGGATGTACCTGACGGCCTGGGCCACCGAGGACGGCCGCGTGAATTTCCGCCCCGACGTCTACGGCCTCGACGGCACCGGCTTCATCTTCGGCCAGCCCCAGCCGAAGACGTTCTGATCCCTCGCCGCTTGCGGCTTCGGCCCCCCGGCTCTATCCCTTGTCCGGTAACGACACGGAAGAGCCGATGACCCGCAGCTACTACGCGCCCCATGGCGGCCACCCGCCGCAGACCGATCTCCTCACCGGGCGGGCGGTCTTCACCGAAGCCTATGCGGTGATCCCGAAGGGCGTGATGCGCGACATCGTGACGAGCCTGCTCCCCTTCTGGGAGGGAACGCGCGCCTGGGTGATCGCGAGGCCCCTCTCGGGCTTCGCCGAGACCTTCTCGCAATACATCATGGAAGTGGCACCCGGCGGCGGCAGCGAAAGACCCGAGCCCGATCCGGAGGCCGAGGGCGTGCTCTTCGTGGTGGAAGGCGAAATGGGGCTGACGCTCGAGGGGGCACGCCACGTGATGAAGCCGGGCGGCTATGCCTATCTCCCGCCCGGCGCGCGCTGGGCGCTGCGCAACGAGGCCGCGGCACCGGTGCGCTTCCACTGGGTGCGCAAGGCCTATGAGCAGGTCGGGGGCATCCCTGCCCCGGAGGCCTTCGTGACCTCGGACGACGCCGTGAGGCCGGTCGCCATGCCCGGCACCGAAGGCAAGTGGGCGACGACCCGCTTCGCCGACCCCGATGACATCCGACACGACATGCACGTGAACATCGTCACCCTGGAACCGGGTGCAGTCATCCCCTTCGCCGAGACGCATGTGATGGAGCACGGCCTCTATGTGCTTGAAGGCAAGGCCGTCTACCGTCTCAACACCGACTGGGTCGAGGTGGAGGCGGGTGACTTCATGTGGCTCCGCGCCTTTTGCCCGCAGGCTTGCTACGCCGGCGGACCCGGGCGCTTCCGCTACCTGCTCTACAAGGACGTCAACCGCCACGTGAAGCTGAAGAGCCCGTTCGCGCGGTGAAGAGCATCAAAACTGATGTTTAAAACATCACTCTTGCCTGTTGAAGCATGGAGAGTTATGTAGGGGCTGCCTCGCCTCGTAAGCAGAACCGTGATGATTACTTCCGCCCAGATTCGCGCCGCCCGTGCCCTGCTCGGCATGGACCAGAAGACTCTGGCGGAGAGGGCGGGGCTCTCCCTTCCCACCATCCAGCGCATGGAGGCGAGCGAAGGCCAGGTTCGCGGCGTCGTGGACAGTCTCGTCAAGGTCGTCCAGGCCCTCGAGGCGTCTGGAATTGAACTCATCGGCGAGAACGCCCAGAGCACCGGAGGCGGGCGCGGCGTGCGCTTCCGGAACGGGAAGCCGCCACCCTCCCCCTGACCTCGCAAGACGGGACCACACGAGATGTCCGCTCGCAGCGCTACGCCCTCCTCCACGGCTTCCGGCCAGAACGCCAGTTTCGCCGAGCTCTTCACGCCGAAGCTCGTCACCGTGCTGCGCGAGGGCTATGGCTGGAAGAATTTCAAGACGGATGCGGTGGCGGGCCTCACGGTGGCGATCGTGGCCCTGCCGCTCTCCATGGCGATTGCCATCGCCTCGGGCGCAACGCCGGCCCAGGGCCTCTACACCGCCGCCGTCGGGGGCTTCCTCGTTTCGCTGCTCGGCGGCTCCCGCTTCCAGATCGGAGGCCCCGCCGGCGCCTTCATCGTGCTGGTCTCGGCCACCGTCGCCCAGCACGGCATGGACGGGCTGATCCTCGCCACCTTCCTCTCGGGGCTGATGCTTGCGCTGGTGGGCTTCCTCAGGCTCGGCACCTTCATCAAGTTCATTCCCTTTCCCGTCACCGTGGGTTTCACGGCGGGGATCGCGATCATCATCTTCGCCAGCCAGGTGAAGGAGCTCCTCGGGCTCACGCTTCCCGGACCGGAGCCCGGGCCGCTTCTGGAGAAGATCCCTGCGCTCTGGAGCGCCGTCCCCACCCTGACCCCCGCCGCGCTCGCGATCTCGCTCGGCACCGTTGCGGTGATCCTTGGCCTCCGGAAGATCAGGCCACACTGGCCCGGCATGCTGATCGCCGTGGCTCTGGCGGCGCTGGCCACCGCGCTCTTCTCGCTACCCGCCGCCACCATCGGCTCGCGTTTCGGCGGCATCCCGAGCGTGCTCCCGGCACCCACCCTGCCGGAGCTCTCGGCCGAAAAGATCATCGCCGTGCTGCCAGCCGCCCTCGCCTTCACGCTCCTCGGCGCCATCGAGTCGCTGCTCTCCGCCGTCGTCGCCGACGGCATGACGGGCCGCCGCCACCGCTCCAACTGCGAGCTCGTGGCGCAGGGTGCCGCGAATGTGGGCTCCGCCCTGTTCGGCGGCTTCTGCGTGACGGGCACCATCGCGCGCACCGCCACCAATGTGCGCTCGGGCGCGCATGGCCCGGTTTCCGGCATGCTGCACGCACTGTTCATCCTGCTTTTCATGGCGGTCGCCGCACCGCTCGCCGCCTATATCCCCCTCGCCGCACTGGCAGGCGTGCTCGCGGTCGTCTCCTGGAACATGATCGAAAAGCAGGCCGTGGCCGTGCTCTTCCGCTCCGGCTGGGGCGATGTGGCTGTGCTCTCCGCCACCTTCCTCCTCACCATCTTCCGCGACCTGACGGAGGCCATCATTGTCGGCTTCGCGCTGGGCTCGGTGCTGTTCATCCACCGCATGTCGCAGGCGACGGCGGTCGAGACCCACACCCCCTTCGTCGGCGAGGACATGGCGGATTCGGCCCAGCCGCGCGGCGAGTATGATGAGGCGCTCGCCGCTAATCCGGAGATCGTCGTCTACCGCATCACCGGGGCCTTCTTCTTTGGCGCCGCGGCCTCGATCGGCTCGGTGCTGGACCGCATCCAGGACACGCACAAGGCGCTGGTCGTGGACTTCGCCGGCGTGCCCTTCCTCGACTCGACCGGCGCCAATGTCATGGAGGGGCTCGCCCGCAAGGCCCACCGGCGCGGCGTCCGGCTCGTCGTCGCCGGCGCCAACCCGGACATTCGCCGGGCGCTCCTCACCCACGGCGTGCGCCCGCCCGAAGTGGCCTTCGCGGCGACGCTCGCCGATGCTCTCACTCAGCTGCGCGAACCTGCGGCCGCTGCAGCTTCGACAGGCCATGCTCCGTCTTGTTCCAGTGGAACGGCGCCGTCATGAACTGCCACAGCGCCAGCCAGGCCGCAGCCGACATGAGCATCCAGTAGAGCGGCAAGCTCGCCAGCGTGCCGGTCCAGCCTGTGATGCCGCGACGCCTGAGCCCGCGGCGCACCAGCCCGATGGTCACGGCATAGCCCGCGAGCAGCACGAACAGGTTCACCCCCGCAAGCATCACCAGGGCCAGTCCTGCCCCCTCCGGCAGGCTGGGGAAGAGCATCGCCACCACTGCCGTGGCCACCATCGCCGGAGGGTGCAGCAGGGCCGAGGCGAAGACGCCCAAGGTCATGACCTGGGCGGTCCAGAAGCCCGCAGGGCCCACCTCGTGGATGAACCGGCGCGGTTCCCGCATGTGCACGAGCCATGTGGCCAGGAACCCCTTGAGCCAGCGCGCCCGCTGCCGCATCCAGTTGCCGAGCCTGGTGTTGGCTTCCTCGTAAGTGAGGCTGTCGAGCGTACCGGTTTGATAGCCGAGGCGCGCCAGCCGGAGCCCGAGATCCGCGTCTTCCGTGACGTTGAAGGCATCCCAGGCGCCGGCCGCCCGCAGCACTGCCGTACGGAAGTGGTTGGAGGTACCCCCGAGCAGCAGCGGCAGGCGATGGCTCGCCAGCACCGGCAGCAGCACTTGGAAGAGCAACGCATATTCCGCGGTGAATTGCCGGGCGAGCCAGTTCTCGCCCGCATTGTAGAAGGCGAGCCCCGCCTGCAGGCAGGCGAGTTCCGGCGGCGCCTCGGCGAAGCGCTGCGCCGCCTTGCGCAGCTGGTCGGGCTCGGGAATGTCTTCCGCGTCATAGATGGTGACGAGTTCGCCGCGGCAGAACTGCAGCGCATAGTTCAGCGCCCTGGGCTTCGTCTGCGGCCGGCCGGCCGGCACGACGATCACCTCGAAGTGGCGCGGCAGCGGCCGCATCGCAAGGGCGCGCTGCATCGCCACGTCCTCTTCTTCGAGGATGAGCTTGATATCGAGCTTCGTAGAGGGATATTGCAGCCGCTGCAGCGCGCCGAGGAGCTGCGGCAGCACTGGCGTTTCGCGGAACAGCGGCACCAGCACCGAATAGGTCGGAAGCTGCTCCGGCGTGAGCGGCGCGGCCCGGCGCCGCCGCTCCGTAGCCGGAGGCGGCAGCAGGCAGAGCACCCTCAGCGCCACGACCGCCAGGAAGAACACGCCGCCCACCCCGGAGGCAAGCATGAGCAGCGTGCCGAGCGGCAGCAGAGCCATGCCGAGCGCAAAGATCGCCGCCCCCAGCAGCAGCACCGAGGCCTGTTCGGAGGTGAGCCGCTGGCGTGCCGAGAAGATGGGCTTGCGCCGTGCCAGCCCCAGCGCCGCCTCCTGCGCCAGGAAGCGACCGTGAACGGCGCGCACCGCGGCAAGGAAATCGCTGCGCCTGGCACGGCCGATCAGCGGCAGCTTCCTCTCGCGCGCGATGTCGTAGGCAGCGCTGCCGCACGCGGCATGAAGCCTGAGTCCGGGGATCGACACCATCGGCACCAGCTTCAGGCGCAACGCCGTCTCGAGCTCCTCCTCGGGCAGGCGGCGCAGGGCTTCGAACACCGCCGTCCTATCCACTCTCGGCAAGACATCCTCCTCCGGCACAGCTATGCTGAGCCGTGGAGCCGCGGCCTCGCCAAAGCCGTAACGCTCGTTATCGGACGAATACACTGTCTTTGACCCGGAGTTATGTCTCTCCGATGATGCGACGTAACGTAAAGATTGCAACCACCCTGGGGCTGTTGCTTTGGGGGGTTTATCCATCTTTGGTTGCAAATTCACAGGACACACCCGGCACGCCGGTCGATCCTCCCCTCTTCCGTACCGTTCAGGACCAGGCCCGGCCCAGCGTGCCCGATACCCCCGTCAGGCTCATCGCCGACGCCGATTTCGCTCCCCTGAGCTTCCTCTCCAATGCGGGAGCACCCGCCGGTCTTGCGGTGGAACTCGCCATCGCCGCCTGCGAGCAGGCGCGGCTGCGCTGCACGGTGGAGGCAAGGCCCTTTGCCGAGATCATGCCCGCACTCGAGCGCGGCGAGGGCGACGTCGCGATCTCTGGGCCCCGCCTCGACGAGGCGACGCTCGGCGCCGCCCGCATGACCAGGCCCTATTTCCGCACGATGGCGCGCTTTGCGGTGGCCAATGCGAACAGGCTCCAGGCGGCGGATCCGAGGGCGCTGGCCGGCCGCCGCATCGGCGTTGCGAAGGACACGGTGCATGCACGCTGGCTCGAGGCCTATTACGGCAACTCCCGCATCGAGGCCTTCGGCAGCCTGGGCGAGGCCGGAGAAGCCCTCAAGACCGGTGAAGTGGACGCGGTCTTCGGCGACAATCTGCAGGTGATCTACTGGGTGATGGGCAGTGCCGCAGGCTCCTGCTGCCGCCTGCTGGACGGTGCCTTCTCGGACTTCGACCACTTCAGCCGCAATCTTGCGTTCCTCGTGCGGAATGACCGGCCTGAACTCCGCGCCGCATTCGATTACGGGCTCGACCAGGCGCAGGCCTCCGGCGCCACGGCCCGCATCATCCGCACCTATGTGCCCCTGCCGCTCTGGTGAGCCAGCGCCTCGGCGTCGGCCCCCCGCATCTCCGCCAGGCCGGCGCCGCCGCGGCTGACCTCTGCCGAAAGCCCGTCCAGGATCTCGCGCACCAGCCCCGGCCCCCGATAGACCAGCGCCGAGTAGAGCTGCACGAGGCTTGCCCCGGCGCGGATCTTTCGCAGGGCCGATGCGGCATCATGAACGCCGCCCACGCCGATGAGCGCAATCGCGCCGCCCGTCAGCAGGTGCAAGCGGGCCAGCTGGCGCGTCGAAAGCGTCAGCAGCGGCTTTCCGGAGAGTCCGCCCTGCTCTGCTGCATGGGTCGAGCGCAGGCCTTCGCGCGAAAGCGTGGTGTTGGAGACGATGATGCCATCGACGGCACCCCCGCTGCATGCGGCGGCGATGTCCTCGAGCTCGTCCTGGCGGAGGTCAGGCGCGATCTTGAGCAGCATGGGGGGCCGCTTCGCCTGGGCGGCCCGCGCCGCGTTGAGGCGGGCGAGCAGCTGCTCGAGCTCGGCGCGGGATTGCAGCCCCCGCAGGCCCGGCGTGTTGGGCGAGGAGACGTTGACGGTGAAATAGGAAGCGAGATGCGAGAAGGCCTCGATGCCCGCCACATAGTCCCCGATCCTGTCGGTTGAATCCTTGTTGGCCCCGATGTTGACCCCGACGATGCCGCCACGTCCCGCCCGCGCCGCGAGCCTCGCCAGTGCGGCCTGGTGCCCCTCGTTGTTGAAGCCCATGCGGTTGATGACGGCTTCGTCCTCCGTGAGGCGGAACAGGCGGGGCCGCGGGTTTCCGGCCTGCGGCCTCGGCGTTACCGTGCCGATTTCCGTGAAGCCGAAGCCAAGCGCCAGCATCGCGTCCGGAACCTCGGCATTCTTGTCGAAGCCCGCAGCGAGCCCCAGCGGGTTCCGAAAACGCAGCCCGAAGGCCTCGACCGCAAGACGCGAATCGCCGGCAGGCGCGGCGCCTGCGGGAAACGCCTTCAGCGCGCGGATCGTCAGGTCATGGGCGGTCTCGGCGTCAAGGCGGTGGAGCAGTGGCCGCACCAGCGGAAAGGCAAGCCCCGCCAGTCTCATGCGATCCCCTCGGGAAAGCGGTGCGCGCCAGCCTCGAGCGGCAGCGGCTCGGCCTTGACCGCGAGCCGGGTGGCAATCGGCCCATAGACATGCGGGAAGAGCTCGCCACCGCGCGAAGGCTCCCATTTCAGCGCCGGCAGGTCGGCCTCCGCGAAACCCACCAGGACGAGATCGGCCTCGCCGGCGAAGTGCCGTCGCGCCGTCTCCCGCACCTGGTGCGCCGCGGAGAGGTGGATGAAGCCGTCCTTCCGGTCCACGGCGGAGCCCTCGAACACGCCCTTGGCGAGTGCCTCGCGCCATTCGGCGGCAGAAAGGATCTTGTAGAGGAATCGCATGGGGGCGCAGTTTAGGCCGCTCGCCCCATCTGGACAATCTTCCGCATGCAAGGTATAGCTTCCTATGAATAAGAACCTTTACGGCAGCTCGGAAGAGGCGGCACATGCTCAGTCACAAGCAGGTCTGGAATGCGATCGACACGATCGCGGAGCGTTACGGCTATTCGGCGTCGGGGCTCGCCAAGAAGTCGGGGCTCGATCCCACGTCCTTCAATCCCTCGAAGCGCACCGGGCCTGACGGGCGGCCGCGCTGGCCCACCATGGAGTCGATCTCGCGCCTGCTGCAGGCGTCCGGCGCCTCCATGGAGGAATTCGCCGACCTGCTGATCGGCCGCCGCGGACAGCCGCCGAAGCTGCGCCAGATCCCGCTCCTCGGCTTCGCCAAGGCGGGCAAGGGCGGCTTCTTCGACGATTCGGGCTTTCCGGCGGGAAATGGCTGGGATGAGATCGACGTGCCCGGTGTCACCGATCCCAACGCCTACGCGCTCGAGATCACGGGTGATTCGATGATGCCGATCTACCGCGAGGGCGACATCATCATCCTCTCGCCCTCCGCCACAGTGCGCAAGGGCGACCGCGTGGTCGTGCGCCTCAACGACGGGCAGGTCATGGCGAAGATCATGCAGCGCCAGACCTCCAAGACGCTGGAACTCGCCTCCTTCAATCCCAACCACGCCACCAAGACCTTCGACATGAAGGACGTGGACTGGATCGCGCGCATCATGTGGGCGAGCCAGTAGGGCGGATGAGGGCCTCTACTTCGCCAGCTCGCCCCTGATGGCCCGCGCGATCAGCTCGCGCGTGTTGCCGATGCCGTAGAGCGCCACGAAGCTGCCGAAGCGCGGTCCCCTCTCCTCGCCCAACAGCACCTGGTAAAGCATGTTGAACCAGCCTTGGGCGACGCCCACGCTGCCGTCCTTCTGTACGGTCTTGTAGGGTTCGCGGCGGCCCACGTCATACACCTTCTGCTGGATGTCCTCCGGTGCCGCTCCATCGGGCAGCGTGGCGAGCGCGTCCGCCAGGTCGGAAAGGGCCTTCGACTCTTCCTCCGTCGGCGGACGATACTGCTTCTTGGGCTTCACGAAATCATCGAAATAGCGCAGCGCATGTGTCACCAGCGCATCGAGGCGCGGATGCGTATCGGGCGAGAGGGCGGGCGCATAGCGGCGGATGAAGCCCCACAGCGCCGACTTGTCGTGCGCATTCGCCACCGCCGCGAGGTTCAGCAGCAGCGCAAACGAGATGCCGCCCTCTTCCGGCGGCGGCGGGTTGCCGCCATGGATGTGCCAGACCGGGTTCATCAGCCGGTCGGCGGGCTTCTCGGCCTGGCGCTGATAGGCGGAGAGGAAGGCGCCGTAATCGTCCACCGCCCGCGGGATCACGTCGAAATAGAGCCGCTTCGCCTCGCGCGGCTTGTTGTACATGAACAGCGCGAGCGATTCCGGGTCGGCATAGGTCAGCCACTCGTCGATGGTCAGGCCGTTGCCCTTCGACTTCGATATCTTCTGGCCGTGCTCGTCGAGGAACAGTTCGTAGACGTAATGTTCCGGAGCCTCCGCGCCGAGGATCTCGCAGATCCGGTCGTAGATCGGAGCATTGGTCTGGTGGTCCTTGCCGAACATCTCGAAGTCGACGCCGAGTGCCGCCCAGCGCATGCCGAAGTCCGGCTTCCACTGCAGCTTGGTGCGGCCGCCGGTGACCGGCATGGTCACGTCGGTTCCGTCCTCGTCGGCGAAGGTGATGGTGCCGGCCTTCGCATCCACCTTCTTCATCGGCACGTAGAGCACCCGGCCCGTAGAGGGCGAGATCGGCAGGAAGGGCGAATAGGTCGCCTGCCGCTCCTCGCCGAGTGTGGGCAGCATCACCGCCATGATGTCGTCGAACTTCTCCAGCGCCTTGAGCAGCATCGCGTCGAAGCGGCCTGACCTGTAGTAGTCGGTGGCCGAGGCGAATTCATATTCAAAACCGAATGTATCGAGGAAACGGCGGAGCATGGCGTTGTTGTGGTGCCCGAAGCTCTCGTATCCGCCGCCGAAGGGGTTCGGCACCGCGGTGAGCGGCATGTGCAGGTATGGCTTCAGCGCTTCCGGATCCGGCACCGTGTCGGGGATCTTGCGCATCCCGTCCATGTCGTCGGAGAAGCACAGCAGCCTGGTTGGAATGTCGCACAGCATCTCGAAGGCCCGGCGCACCATGGTGGTCCGCGCCACCTCGCCGAATGTGCCGATGTGCGGAAGCCCCGAGGGGCCATAGCCCGTCTCGAAGAGCACCTCCTTCTTCCCCGTGCGTTTGACGCGCGCCACCAGCTTGCGGGCTTCCTCGAAAGGCCAGGCCTTGCTGGTTTCTGCGGCGGCGCGAAGGGCGGGATCGGCGGTCATGACGAGGGGTTTTCCGGATTGAGGCTGAGCGCTCTTTAGGGACGCCCGCGCGCCCGGTCAATCTTGGCGGGACGAAACCCTTCTCCCGCTGCGAGGCAACGGGAGAAGGCGCCCCGACGGCGGTTTGTCAGCTCAGGTATTTCTTGAGGAACGCCACGGTCCGCCCCCAGGCGAGGTCGGCGGCTTCCTTGTTGTAGCGGGCCTCGTTGCTGTCGTTGTTGAAGGCGTGGTTGGCGCCCTCGTACATGTGGAGTTCGTAGGCCTTGCCGTTGGCCTTGAGTGCCGCTTCGAATTCCGCGATCCCCGCGTTGATGCGCTCGTCGAGCCCCGCATAATGGAGGAGCAGCGGCGCCGCGATCTTCGGCACGTCCGCCGCCGGCGCCTGCCGCCCGTAATAGGCCACACCCGCTTTGAGGTTCGGGTCTCCCGAGGCGGCCAGCGCATTGACCGCGCCCCCGCCCCAGCAGAAGCCGACGGCGCCCACCTTGCCGTTTCCGCCCTCGATCTTCGAGAGCGCCTCCACGGCCTTGGCACTGAAGGCCAGCGTCTCCTCCGGGGAAAGCATGCCGATCATCTCGCGCGCCTTGTCTGCGTCCTCCGGGGTGCCGCCCTTGGCCGTGAGGTAATCGCCGCCGAAGGCGATGAAGCCTTCCCTGGCCATGCGGCGCGTCACGTCCCTGATGTGGGGGTTGAGGCCGCGATTCTCGTGGATCACCAGCACGGCGGGATGGGGTCCCTCCGCGGCTGGCCGGACCAGGTAGCCCTTGATGCCGGGGGCGATCTCCGCCTCCGCCGCCCTGATCGCCGGATCGTTCTCCGGCACGAGTTCGGCGCGGGCGTAATTGTTCTCGAGTGCCGGAAGCAGGGCGAGTGCGGCCGCGGAGGAGCCCGCCAGCAGGCTCAGCCGCTCCAGGAAGTCCCGCCGGTTCATCCCGCCATGCGTGTAGCGGTCGAAGAGATCGATGAATTTCTGTTCCATGGGGTCCTCGTTCCTCTTCCGTTCAGCCGTCCGCCTCATTAAACCTGCCTTCCTGGCAACAGGATGACAATGGATTCGACACTCCGCACCGCCGTGGCGTCCGGCATGGGCGCCATCATCGGCGGCGATCCCATGGAGCCGGCCCATGCCCTGGCGGCTCTGGCGCAAAGGCCGCATCTCCTGTGCCATTCCGCCTTCCTCGTCGAGCGGCTGGGGGTTGCGGCCCAGGCGCCCCGCACCGCCGTCCGCCAGGCCCGCGACCAGCGCCACCTCGACGTGGCAGAACTCTTCGCCTTCGTCTGCCCTGCGCGCTTCGCCACCCCCACCCCTTCCGGCATCGCCCGCTCGCTTGCGCTCGAACCGGGCAAGGACGACGGCGAGACCCTCCGCCTCATCGCCGAGGACCTGCTGAACCGGCTCTCCAGCCGGCACTACCCGCAGCTCCGCGAGACGGCGGAGAACGCCACCTTCCTGGCCCGTGCCAACTGGCCTTGGGCGAAACCCGTGCTGGAATCGCTGCTGAAGGCCAACCCGAAGCTCGATGTCGGATCGTTCTCCTCCGGCCTCAACGCCTGGGACAGGGTCGACGAATGGGAGGAGGATGGAGGCCGCGCGCCCGGCCGCCAGGACCCGGTTACGCAGGACGAGGCGAGGCGCTTCCTCGCCGAGGTGCTGGGCCTCGAGGCCGAGCAGCGAAGTTCGCAGGCTGATTATGCGGCGGCGGCGACCTTCGCTTTCGCGCCCCGCCAGTCGAAGGAGATCAACAACATTCTTCTTGCCGAGGCGGGAACCGGTCTCGGCAAGACGCTCGGCTATCTCTCGCCCGCCTTTCTCTGGGCCAGGAAGAACAACGCGCCCGTCTGGGTCTCGACCTACACCAAGAACCTCCAGCGCCAGCTCGACCAGGAGACGGCGCGGCTGATCGAGAACCCCGAGGAGCGCCGCCAGAAGATCGTCATCCGCAAGGGCCGCGAGAACTACGTCTGCCTCCTCAACATGCAGGAGGTGTTCGGCAGGCTCACCGCCGCCAACCCGCGGACCGCGCTGCTCGCCGCGCTCGTCTCGCGCTGGGCCCGCTTCACCCGGGACGGCGACATGGTGGGGGGCGATTTTCCCTCCTGGCTGCTCTCGCTCTTCAGCGACCTTTCGCTCGACGGCGAGAGCCGCGGCGTCACAGTTCAGGCCCTGGGCCTCACCGACCGGCGCGGCGAGTGCATCTATTCGGCCTGCCCGCATTACCGGCGCTGCTTCATCGAACGTTCGGTGCGCGCCGGCCGCAACGCCTCGATCGTCATCGCCAACCACGCCCTGGTGCTGCACCAGGCCGCCGTTGACCATGCGCTGGGCCTCGCCCGGACTGACGAGGAGGAGGCCGCGCCCGGCGGCCTCCGCCGCATCGTCTTCGACGAGGGCCATCACCTCTTCGACGCGGCCGATTCCGCCTTCTCCGGCCACCTCACGGCGCTCGAGACGGCCGAGCTCCGCCGCTGGATCAGGGGGCCCGAGTCCGAGCGCCGCCGCGGCCGCGGCCTTTCCGACCGCATCGGCGATCTCCTGGGCGAGGACGAGCAGGGCGAGAAGCTGCTGCAGAGGGTGCTGCGGGCGAGCCTCGCGCTTCCGGGCCCCGGCTGGACCAGGCGCGTCCAGGCCGGCCAGCCGGAGGGGCCGGCGGAAAGCTTCCTCGCGCTGGTTCGCCAGCAGGTGCTGGCGCGGGCGGAACAGAACGCCTCCGGCCACACGCTGGAAACCGACTGCCTGCCGCTGGTCGAAGGCCTGCGGGAGGCGGTTTCGGAACTCTCCTCCGCCCTGATCGACTTGAAGCAGCCCATGTCGGCCCTCGCCAACGCGCTGGCGAAGAAGCTCGACACCGAGGCCGAGGACCTTTCGACCCATGACCGCGGCCGCATCGAGGCCGTCGCGCGCTCGCTGAAGCGCCGGGGCGAGCTGATGGTGGGCGGCTGGATCGACATGCTGAAGCGCCTGCTCGAGGGCAGACATCCGCTCTTCGTCGAATGGTTCGACATCGAGCAGGCTTTCGGCCGCGAGCACGACGTGGGCCTCCACTCGCACTGGCTGGACCCGACGGAGCCGCTGGCGCTCGCCGTGCTCAGGCAGGCAGACGGAATCGTCATCACATCCGCCACATTGAAGGACCGCCCGCCGGACGTGCCGGACGACTGGGCCAACGCCGAGATGCGCACTGGTGCTGTCCACCTCCCCTACCCCGTGAGGCGCGAGAGCTGGGACTCGCCCTTCGACTATGCGGGGTCGAGCCGCGTGATCGTGGTGACGGATGTCAACCGCGAGGACATGGACCAGGTGGCGGCGGCCTACCGCGAGCTGTTCCTCGCGGCGGGCGGCGGCGGCCTGGGCCTCTTCACCGCGATCTCGCGGCTCAAGGCCGTTCACAAGCGGCTGCTGAAGCCCCTGGCGGACGCCGGCCTGCCGCTCTACGCCCAGCACGTTGACCCGATCGACACCGGAACCCTGGTCGACATGTTCCGCGCCGAGCGCGACGCCTGCCTGCTCGGCACCGACGCGGTGCGCGACGGGGTGGACGTTCCCGGCGATTCGCTCCGCCTCATCGTGCTCGACCGCGTGCCCTGGGCCACACCCACCATCCTCGAGCGCGCCCGCAAGGAAGCCTTCGGCGGCAACGCCTATACCGACATGGTGGTGCGGCTCAGGCTCAGGCAGGCCTTCGGCCGGCTGATCCGCCGCGCCGGCGACAGGGGCCATTTCGTGGTGCTCGACCCGCGGCTCGCATCGCGCTTCACCACCGCCTTCCCGCCGGGGATTTCCGTGTCCCGGCTCGGGCTGGTCGATGCCATCGACATGGTCAGAGCTTGACCGGGCGGCTCCCCATCCCGTAACTCCTCGCCCATCACGGGAGGCATCGATGTCCGGCACCATCTCCACCGAGCAGGCGCTCATCTACACCATGGTCACCATGTCCGGGGTCGAGGGCAAGATCAACGCCATCGAGCTCGCCGAAATCCGCCAGCTGGTGCAGACGCTGCCGATCTTCCGCGACTTCGACGAGCACCGCCTGACCCTCGTGGCCCACGAGGCCGGCGAAATCCTCCAGGACAAGGAGGGCCTCAAGGCCATTCTCGGCCTCGTCAAGGGCGCTCTCTCCCCGAAGCTGCGCGAGACCGCCTATGCGCTGGCCGTCGAGGTGGCCGCCTCCGATCTCGCCGTGGGCAAGGAAGAACTCCGCTTCCTCGCCATGCTGCGTGACACCCTCGGCCTCGACAAGCTGGTGACGGCGGCGCTCGAACGCTCGGCGATCGCGCGCTACCAGACCGAATAGTCCGTCACCCATAAGGAAGCCCTCTCCCGCCCTTCGGGCACCCTTTCCTCATGGCTCCGCCCCCGGGAAGCGCCGGAAGCGGGTATTCTTATTGACTTTATTCCTAAGATGTCCTAGGCATTTGTTCCTTGAACGTGCCTGCTGCTGATTGACATCGTGAAGGACTACCCAAACGCCCGCCGCTCGAGCGACGGCAGGCGGCTGAAGAAGGTCACGCCGCGGGCGACGAAGAAGATGTTGAGCGCCGCCCACAGCCCGTGATTTCCGAAGGGTGCTTCAAGCACCCACCAGGCCAGCATGAAGACCATGAGCGAGAGGATCATCATGTTGCGCATGTCCCTGGTGGCCATCGCCCCGGTGAAGATGCCGTCGAACTGGAAGCAGATGACGCCGAGGACGGGAGACACCGCCACCCAGGGGAGATAGGTACGGGCGGTGGCGCGCACCACCTCGTTCACCGTCATGGCGTCGATGATGGCGGGCCCGCCGAACCAGATGACGAGCGAGCACAGGACGCCCACCACCATGGCCCAGATGCTGGTGAGGCGGATCGCGTCGCGGAAGCGCTGGCGGTTCCGGGCACCCACCGACTGGCCGACAAGGGCCTCGGAAGCATAGGCGAAGCCGTCGATGAGGTAGGCCGACACTTCGAAGAGGTTGATGAGCACGGCATTGGCCGCCACGATCACGTCTCCGGCGCGTGCACCGCGCGCCGTGAACCAGGAGAAGGCGAAGACGAGGCACAGCGTCCTGATCATCACGTCGCCGTTCATCAGCAGCGTGCGCCGGACGCGCTCGGGATCGAGGATACGGGGCCATGAAAGCCTTGCCCCCATGTCGCGGAGGATGAGCAAGGCGAGCGCCAGCGCGAGGGCAACGGCCGACCACTCGGCGATGAGGGCGGCGAGGCCCACCCCGTCCGAGGTCATGCCGAGATGCAGCACGAAGTAGGCCGAGAGCGCCATGTTGGTGAGGTTGAGGAAGAGCTGCACCGCGAAGGCGAGCTTCGCCCGCGACTGGCCGATGAACCAGCCCATGACGCAGTAGTTGGCAAGCGCCGCGGGCGCCGCCCAGATCCGGTGATTGAAGTAGGTCTCGCCGTGGCGCCGGATCTCGGTCGAACCGCCCACCATGTCGAAGGCGAAGTCGCGGATCAGCGGCGAGAGCAGGATGAGGCCCAGGCCCGCCGCCGCGCCGATCATCAGCGCACGGATGAGAACGGCGACGAGCTCGGCACTGTCCCCTGCCCCCAGCGCCTGGGCGGAGAGCCCGCCGGTGGACAGCCGGAGGAAGCCGAAGCCCCAGAAGATGAAGGAGAAGATCAGCGCGCCCACGGCAATGGCCCCGATGTAATAGGGGTCCTCGAGCTGGCCGATCACCGCGGTGTTGACGACGCCGATCAGCGGCTCCGAGACGTTGGAGAGCATGATCGGCACCGCCACCGTCAGGACCGAACGGTGCGTCACCGGCGATTTGGGATCGAAGGACATCGGCTGCTGTTGCTTCTCCGCGCCGCCCAAGTCAAGCTTGGGGGCCCATGAGCCTGCCGCAACGCTTCCTCGACTGGTTCTCCTCCCGTGGCTGGGCCCCTCGCGCCCACCAGCTGGCCGTGCTGGAACATGCCCGGGCGCGGCAGAACGTGCTGCTGATCTCGCCAACCGGCGGCGGCAAGACGCTGGCGGGCTTCCTGCCGAGCCTTGCCGAAATCACCGAGCGCGGCACCGGACAGGGCGTCCACACGCTCTACGTCTCGCCGCTGAAGGCGCTGGCAGTGGACATTGCGCGGAACCTCGAGGCGCCGGTGGCGGAGATGGGCCTTGCCGTTTCCATCGAGACCCGCACCGGGGACACGCCGCATTCCAAGCGACAGCGCCAGCGCCAGAAGCCGCCGGACATCCTGATCACCACGCCTGAGCAGGTTTCGCTCCTGATGGCCGATCCGCATGCCGACCACATGCTGAAGAACCTGCGCATGGTGATCCTCGACGAGCTCCACGCGCTGGTGACCTCGAAGCGGGGCGTGCTCCTCTCGCTGGCGTTGACAAGGCTTCGGGCGCATGCACCCGAGGCGATCCGCATCGGGCTTTCAGCCACCGTCGCGGACCCGGACGCGCTGCGCGCCTGGCTGGTGCCCACGGGCGCCCACCCTGCGCCGCTGGTTATGGGAAGGCCGGGGGCGAAGCCCGAGATCCGCATCCTCTCCTCCGTGGAGCGCGTGCCGTGGGCGGGCCATTCAGCGCTCTACGCCATCCCCGAGATCTATTCCGAGATCCGCAAGGCGAAGATGACGCTCGTCTTCGTCAACACGCGGAGCCAGGCGGAGGTGATCTTCCAGGCGCTGTGGGAGGCCAACGACGACAACCTGCCGATCGCGCTGCACCACGGCTCGCTCGACGTGGCGCAACGGCGGAAGGTCGAGGCGGCGATGGGGGAAGGAAGGCTCCGCGCCGTCGTCTGCACCTCGACGCTCGAACTCGGCATCGACTGGGGCGACGTCGATCTCGTGGTGCATGTGGGGGCTCCGAAGGGTTCGAGCCGGCTGCTGCAGCGGATCGGCCGCTCCAACCACAGGCTGGACCTGCCCTCCCGGGCGCTTCTCGTGCCCTCCAACCGCTTCGAGGTGCTGGAATGCCAAGCGGCGCTGCAGGCGGCGGAAGACAATGCCCAGGATACGGAGTACCCGATGGTGCGGAAGCTCGATGTGCTGGCCCAGCACATCCTGGGCCGCGCCTGCGCCGGTCCCTTCCAGCCTGACGCGCTCTTCGCCGAGGTGGCGGGCGCCTGGACCTACCGCAATTTGAGCCGCGAGGACTTCGACAAGGCCATCGACTTCGTGGCGACAGGCGGCTACGCGCTGAGGGCCTATGAGCGCTATGCCAAGCTGAAGCCGCAGGCCGACGGCACGCTGCGGCTCGCTCATCCGCGCCTTGCCACGGTCTACCGGCTCAACATGGGCACCATCGTCGAAGACGAGATGCTGAAGGTGCGCCTGGCGCAGGTGCGGCGGCGGCTCGGCAGGCGCGTGGTGACGGGAGGCCGGGTGCTGGGCGAGGTCGAGGAATGGTTCATCAGCCAGCTGACGGTCGGCATGACCTTCCTGTTCTCCGGCGAGATCCTGCGCTTCGAGGGGCTCGACGAGTTCGGCGCACTCGCCACGCGCTCGAACGACCGGGAGCCGATGGTGCCCTCCTACCAGGGCGGCAAGTTTCCGCTCTCGACGCATCTCGCGGAGAGGGTGCGGAAGATGCTCTCCGACCCTTCGGCGTGGAGTGGCCTCCCGCCGCAGGTGAAGGCGTGGCTTTCGCTGCAGCGCTTCCGCTCGGTGGTGCCGAAGGCGAGCGAGATGCTCGTCGAGACCTTCCCGCGCGCCGACAAGCACTACCTTGTGTGCTACCCCTTCGAGGGACGCCTCGCGCACCAGACGCTGGGCATGCTGCTGACGCGGCGGCTCGAGCGCGCCGGCATGCAGCCCTTGGGCTTCGTCGCCTCCGAGTATGCGCTCGTCGTCTGGATGGTGCGCGACCTCTCGCTTGCCGTCTCCTCGGGCCGCATCGCGCTGTCGCGGCTCTTCGACGAGGACATGATGGGCGACGACCTCGAGGCCTGGCTCGCCGAATCCGCGCTGATGAAGCGGACCTTCCGCAATGCCGCCATCATCTCGGGGCTGATCGAGCGGCGCCAGCCGGGCCAGGAGAAGACGACGCGGCAGATGACGGTGAACACCGACCTGATCTACGACGTGCTGCGGACGCATGAGCCCGACCACCTGCTGCTGCGCGCCGCCTGGGACGACGCGGCGGAAGGCCTGATCGACGCCTGGCGGCTCGGCGCCATGCTGCGGCGGATCAGGGGACAGATCCTGCACAAGGCGCTCGACACCGTCTCGCCGCTCTCGGTGCCCATCCTCTTGGATATCGGCCGCGAATCGGTTTACGGCGAAGGCCATGATGCCCTTCTCGCCGAAGCTGCGAACGACCTCATCGACGAGGCCATGCGGCTTGTCTAGGTCGGAGCGCATCGCCCTCGGCGGCATGGATTTCATTCCTGACATGTCGGGGGCGCTCTATGCGCCGGAGTTTCGCGCCCTCATCGTGGCGGACCTTCACCTCGAGAAGGGAACGAGCCTGGCGCGGCGCGGCGTGCACCTTCCACCCTACGACACGCGCCAGTCGCTCATGGAGCTTCGCGCCGCGATCGAGGGAGCGAGGCCGGAGCGGCTGATCTTCCTCGGCGACAGCTTCCATGACGGCGGGGCGCGCGAGCGCATCGACGCCGATGACCTTTCGTCGCTGCGCGCCATAACGGCGGGGGTCGAAACCGTCTGGATCAGCGGCAACCACGACCCTGCCCCACCGATGGACGTCGGCGGAATCGTCGTGGATGAGATGGCCCTGGGGCCGGTCACGCTGCGCCACGAGCCGCGCACGCTTCTCGACGACGAGACGGAAATCGCCGGGCACCTGCACCCCGCCGCGGCGGTGCACGCCCGCGGCCATCGCATCCGCTGCCGCTGCTTCATCGCCGATGGGCGCCGCATGATCCTGCCCGCCTTCGGCAGCTATACGGGTGCGTTGAGCGTGCGCTCGCCCGCCTTCGAGCGGCTGTTCGGCGACTATCACGTGTGGATGATCGGGGGAAAGGCGATCCACCGCTTCCCCAAGCGCCAGGTCAGGTGACGACCACCGCGAGAAGCGCTGCGGTGAGCGAGACGACGACGCCGGCGGTGAGCAGCATCCGAAGCTTGCCGAACCAGGACGGCAGCCGCCCTGCCTCGACGCTCGTCACGTCCCAAAGGCCCTGCATGAGGAAGCCGGCGATGAGAAGCGTCAGCGCCGGGACATGCGGAATGAAGACGGCGGCAAGCCCGGCGAGCGAACCCAGGACGCTCGCCGAGAACTCGAGCCCCTGGCGGCGGCTGTCATAGGGCCCGATGGCGGTTCCCCAGCGAATGCCGCCAAGGAAGGACAGGATGATCGCGCCGTAGCTGATGACGAGCTTGATGCCGAGTTCCGGCGTGAGGACGGGGAGCGGCAGCCACAGCGACAGCGCCCCGGCTGCGAAAGGGATGAGGCCGGCCAGGCCGAGGAGGAACGCCACCGCCGGGATCGTGCTGCTCGCCTGCTGCCCGCTCATCACGGCAATCTCGTCCTTCCGGGGATGTGGTGCAAGACCGGCGCCTCAGCCGGCCTTGACGCGCAGGGCCGCGAGCAGCTCAGGCGTCAGCTCGCCCGTCACCTTGAGGCCGGATTGCAGCTGGAACAGCTTTATGGCGTTGGCGGTGCGCCGGCTCATCTGGCCATCGACCGTTCCGACATTGAAGCCGAGGCGGGTGAGCAGCTTCTGAGCCTCCGTCAGCGGGTTTTCGGCACCGGCACTGGCGGAAGGAAGAGCTTCGCCGGGGTCTGGCAGGAGCGGGGACGGGGCGGCGGTTTCAGCGGCGGGCTGCCAGGAGGGATCGGTGATCGCCACGACATTGGCGGCTTCGGCGCTGGGCCTGGGCGCCCAGACCGCAACCCTCGCCTTCCGCCGTTTCCGCTCATCCGG
>NZ_JBKBKI010000041.1:0-25015 GCF_046294715.1 Aestuariivirga sp.
GATGATCGTCGTCGTTCCGGCCAATCATTTCCTGTACCTGATCAACGGCGACGGCACGGCGCGCCGCTTCGGCGTGGGCGTGGGCCGCGAAGGCTTCGCCTGGACTGGCCGGGCCGTCATCGGCATGAAGCGCCGCTGGCCGCGCTGGGTGCCGCCGCGCGAGATGGTGCAGAGGGACAAGAAGGCGCGACGCTGGGCCAACGGACAGCCCGGTGGCCCCGACAATCCTCTCGGAGCCCGCGCCCTCTATCTCTTTCAGGACGGGCAGGACACGCTCTACCGGATTCATGGAACCAACCAGCCGGAATCGATCGGCAAGTCCGTCTCTTCCGGCTGCATCCGCATGCTGAACGAGCACATCGCGGAACTCTACGAACGGGTGAAGGTGGGAACGCCCGTCGTCGTGCTCGGGCGCGATCAGAACGTGATCGTGTCAGAGGCGAGCGGCTGACTGCATTCATAAAAAAGGAAAGTGCCGGCTTCTGTTGCCAGGTGCCGGCGAACCCCGCCTTGAGCGGCTAAGCCCAAGGGCTTTGATTTCGGTGCTCAGACTGCGTTAAGCAGCCACTGCAACCGGAGCATAGTTGTCGTTGGCAACTATAAGTTTAGCCCGATAACGTCGGAACCATCACGAGCAAAAAGCGATCCTTTACACCCTCGTCGATCCTGGTTCGCCCCCAGCACCGGCCGCCGGCCCGATGCGGGCGGTCCGTGGTGGAGGCGCCGGGTACTGCCCCCGGGTCCGAAAGGTTTATTGCGATCACCGTTTATCGCCATAGTCATGCCCTTGCGGGCGTGACCCACGGAATATAGGAAGCGCGCCGCCGGAAGGGAAGCGGAAGTTTCGGCGCTTGGTTTCGGCAGGAGGAATCGTCTAACGTCGCGGTCCATGAAGCAGTATCACGACCTGATGCGCCATGTGCGCGAGCACGGCCATCGCAAGGACGACCGGACGGGCACCGGCACGCTCTCCGTTTTCGGCTGGCAGATGCGCTTCGACCTCGCCGAGGGGTTCCCGCTGGTCACCACCAAGAAGCTCCACCTGCGCTCCATCATTCATGAGCTGCTGTGGTTCATCCGGGGCGACACCAACATCAGGTATCTGCACGACAACAAGGTGACGATCTGGGACGAGTGGGCGGACGCGAACGGCGACCTCGGCCCCGTCTACGGCGCGCAGTGGCGGTCCTGGCCCGCCCGAGACGGGTCAACGATCGACCAGCTCTCGGACGTCATCGCGAGGATCCGCAAGAACCCGGATTCGCGCCGGCTCATCGTCACCGCCTGGAACCCGGCGGACGTGGACCGCATGGCGCTGCCGCCCTGCCACTGCCTGTTCCAGTTCTACGTCGCCGGCGGCCGGCTCTCCTGCCAGCTCTACCAGCGCTCGGCCGACATCTTCCTGGGCGTGCCCTTCAACATTGCTTCCTACGCGCTGCTGACCCACATGGTGGCGCATGTGACGGGTCTCAGGCCCGGCGAATTCATCCACACGCTGGGCGATGCGCACCTTTACCTCAACCATCTCGACCAGGCCGACGAACAGCTGCAGCGCGAGCCGCTGCCCCTGCCGCGCCTCGTCCTCAGGCGGGAGGTCGGCGAGATCACCGGCTTCCGCTTCGAGGATTTCGAGATCGCCGGCTACCGGTCGCATCCGCACATCGCCGCTCCGGTTGCCGTATGAGGGGGCTTGGCGAGGATTTCGCCGGAGGCTGGCTCCGCCGGCTCTACTGGCCCGTGAACCCTTCGGGGCTGTGGTACGCGATCCTCGCCGCTATCGCGCTGGTGCTGCTGCACCAGATGCTCCAGGCCGTCCTGTCTCTCATCGTGCTGAAGCAGTTCTTCGGATCCGACGTTTCCAATACGCGGGAGCTGGTGAAGGCGAGCCTCGTCGCGATCTTTCCGGCCTCGCTTGCCGTGGCGCTCGCCGGCTGGTGGCTTGCCGGCCGGCGCGGCAGCAGCGCCGCGGAGGTGCTGGCGCTCCGGCCGCCCAAGTTCACCTGGCTGGGCTGGCTCGTGCTCATCCTCGGTTTCATGACGGCGATGTATCTGGTGATCATGTCGGTCGTGCTCGTCTTCGGCATCGATCTGGCGCAATACACGCCAGGCCCCGACGGCCAGTCTCCCAAGACCGGCTCGGCGGGGCTCGTCAAGGAAGCGATGTTCGACATTGCCAACGAGCCATTGCTCTTCCTCATCGTCTTTCCTTCCGTCGCCCTCGGCGCGCCGATCGCCGAGGAGGTGATCTTCCGGGGCCAGCTGTTCTCGGCGCTCTCCTCGACGCGCCTCGGCGTGTCGGGAACGACGCTCGTCACCTCGGCCCTCTGGGCGCTGCTCCACATGTCTGAGCCGTGGCTCTCCGTCGGTCTCATCTTCGTCATGGGCCTCGTCTTCGGCTGGATGATGTACCGCTTCGGCAGCCTGTGGGTGACGATCGCCTGCCACGGCGCCTGGAACGGCACCTATGCCCTCATCATCTTCGGCAGCCTGGGGAGCGGCACATGAGCCTCGAGATCCGCGCGGCGCGGCCGGGTGAGGAGGGGCTGGTCCTGGGCTTCATCCGCAAGCTCGCCCAATACGAGAAGCTTCTCCACGAGGTGACGGCCAGCGAAGCCGACATTCATGCGGGACTGTTCGCGCCGGAGCCGCGCTGCCGTTGCGAGCTGGCGTTCTGGAACGGCGAGCCCGGAGGCTTCGCGCTGTGGTTCTACAATTTCTCGACCTTCGCCGGAAAGGCCGGGATCTACCTCGAAGACCTGTTCGTGGAGCCGCACCTGCGGGGCAGGGGCATCGGCAAGGCGCTCCTGAAAACATTGGCGAGGCGGTGCGTGGCGGAAGGCCTGCCGCGGCTGCAGTGGTGGGTGCTGGACTGGAACGAGCCTTCGATCGCCGCCTACAGGTCGATGGGGGCGAAGCCCATGGACGAATGGACGGTCTATCGCGTCTCGGGCGCGGAACTGGAAGCGCTGGCAAGGTGAAGATCGCGGTTCGGGAAGCGCTGGCCGGAGACGGCGCCATCCTTCACGCGATGGTGCGGGAACTCGCCGTAAGCCACGGCCACGAAGCGGATTTTCTCGCTCGCCCGGACGATTACGAGCGGTTTCTGTCTGACCCCCACGCGGTCAATGGCGCCCTCATCGCCTCCTGGGAGGAGGTGCCGGCGGGCTGCGCCATCTGGCAGCGGAGCTATTCGACCTTCAGGGGCCGCGAGACGCTCTACCTGGAGGATCTCTCGGTCCTCCCGTCCTTCCGCCGCCGTGGCATTGGGCAGGCGCTTCTGAAGGCGGTGGCGCGGCTGGCCCTCGACCGCGGCCTTCCCGCCGTTTCCTGGCTGATGATGTCCTGGAACCAGGATGCGCGAAGGCTCTATGAGGCGGCGGGCGCGGAGATCGAGGACGGCAATTGCATGTGCCGGCTCTCCGGCGCGGCGCTGGAAAGGCTCGGCTCGTGATCTCCTTCGTGGTAGCAGTCTCGCGCAACGGCGTCATCGGCCGCGAGGGCGGCATTCCGTGGCACATTTCGTCCGATCTGAAGCGGTTCAAGGAAATCACCATGGGCAAGCCCGTGGTAATGGGCCGCAAGACCTGGGAAAGCCTGCCGCGCAAGCCGTTGCCGGGGCGGCGCAACATCGTGATCACGCGCCGGCGGGATTACGCGGCCGAAGGCGCCGAAGTGGTTGCGAGTGCGGCGGAGGCCATGGCGCTGTGCGGCGACGCGCCCGAGGTGGCGGTGATCGGCGGCGGCGAGATCTACCGGCTGTTCTGGCCGCAGGTCGACCGGCTCTATCTCAGCGAGGCCGATCTCGAGATCGACGGGGATACGTTCTTTCCTGCGGTCGATCCCGCCGAGTGGCGGGAGGTATCGCGCGAGAGCTATCCCAAGGGCGAGAGAGACACCGCCTCCTTCACCCTGCGCATTCTCGACCGCATGACAAAAAGTTAAGATATTCCAGCAGCGTGGACATTCTGCCGCTGCGTATCTATATCAATCCGACGCGTATCCCCGAGAGCAGAAGAACAAGGGTGAATTGAATGCCGTGGAATTCCGAAGGCGGTGGCGGTAACCAGGGCCCCTGGGGCCAGGGGCCGTGGGGGCAGGGCGGCGGTCCGCGCCGGCCGAACCAGGGAGGCCGAGGCCCCAATCCGCCCGACCTCGACGAACTGATCCGCCGCAGCCAGGACCGGCTGAAGCAGGTGCTGCCGCAGGGCGGCGGCGGCCGGATGGGCTGGATCATCCCGATCGTCCTGGTGGCGCTGCTGGTGGCCTACAACAGCATCTACCAGGTGCAGCCGGACGAGCGCGGCGTGGTGCTCCGCTTCGGCACCTTCAGCCGTGTGGCCGAACCGGGCCTCCATTTCGCCTTGTGGCCGATCGAGACGATGGAGAAGCCGCGGGTTGGCGCCGTGCGGCAGATCAACATCGGCAACGAGGGCAGCGAAGGCCAGATGCTGACCTCGGACAAGAACATCATCAGCGTGCCCTTCTCGGTGTTCTGGCGCATCAATGACGCCAAGAACTATCTCTTCAACGTCGCCGACCAGGAGCGCACCATTCGCTCCGTCTCCCAGAGCGCCATGCGCGAAGTGGTGGGCCAGACCCGCGCGCAGGCGATTCTCACGACGGGCAAGAACGCCGTCGAGGCGCAGGTGATGGAAATCACCCAGAAGCTTCTCGACGAATACGCCGCGGGCGTCACCGTGACGTCGATCAACCTCGGCGACGTGCAGCCGCCGCGCGAGGTGGCCGACGCCTTCGCCGAAGTGGTGCGCGCCGGGCAGAACCAGCAGCAGCTCATCAACGAGGCCGAGCAATATCGAAACCAGCAATACCGGCTGGCCGATGGCGAGGCCGCCAAGCTCATCGAAGACGCAAACGCCTACAAGGCCGCTACCGTTGCTCAGGCCGAAGGCGAGGCCTCGCGCTTCCTCTCCGTCTATGAGCAGTACAGGAACGCTCAGGACGTGACCCGCGAGCGCATCTTCCTCGAGACCATGGAGCAGGTTCTCGGCCAGACGAACAAGGTTATCGTCGAGCCGGGCGCCAACGGCCAGGGCGTCGTTCCATACCTGCCGCTGCCTGAATTGCAGCGCCGCCAGACCAACCCGCAGAACTGACCGGGGCCGCAAGCAATGAACAGCATGACAAAGACCATCCTGGGCGTCGTCGCCGTGGCGGCCGCGCTGCTCCTCTACATGTCCTATTTCGTCGTGGACGAGAAGCACAAGGCCCTGGTGCTGCGCTTCGGCGACATCAACCGGGTCGTCGAGGCGCCGGGTCTCTACTTCAAGCTTCCCTTCGCGGACACGGTGACGCTCGTCGAGGATCGGATCATCATCTGGGAGAACAACGACAGGCCCGTGCAGGACGTGGCCTCGCAAGTCTACATTGTTGACGCGATCACGCTCGCCCGCATCGCGGATGCGCGGCTGTTCCGCGAGACGCTGGGCGCTGACCTCCTGCAGGCGGAAGCCCGCGTCGCCGCCCGCCTCGATGCGGCGCTGCGCCAGACCTATGGCCGGCGCTCCTTCGATGCTGCTCTCTCCTCAGATCGCGCGGTCATGATGCGCGAGATCCGCGACGCGCTGCGCGAGGAGGCCGACACGTTGGGCATCGAGATCGTGGACGTGCGGGTGCGCCGCACCGACCTTTCGGAGAATGTGCTGGAGCAGACCTACCGCCGCATGGAATCCGAGCGCAAGGCGCTGGCGCAGGACATCCGCTCCCAGGGCGAAGCCACCAAGACGCGCATGAACGCCGAGACGGACCGCACGGTGACGGAGAAGCTGGCGCTGGCCCGCAGGGAGGCGGAAATCATCCGCGGCCAGGGCGACGCCGAGCGCAACCGCGTGTTTGCCGAGGCTTTCCAGCAGGATCCCGAGTTCTTCAGCTTCTACCGTTCCATGCAGGCCTATGCGAAGAGCCTGGGCTCGCAGGGGACGACCATGGTGCTGAACCCGAACTCCGAGTTCTTCAAGTATTTCGGCGCCAAGGGAGCGGCTGAAACCTTGCCGCCCCAGACCCAGGCCCCGGCGCCGGCTGCCGAGCCCGCGGCCCCGGCAGCGGCCCAGCCGCTGCCAGCCCCGGCGCAATGATCGAAGACGTGCTCAGGGCCCTCGGTCTCCTCCTGGTGATCGAGGGTCTCTTTTATGCCTTGGTTCCGTCGCAGCTGAAGGCCATGATGCAATCCGTGCAGAAACTTTCGGACGACCAGCTGCGTATTGGGGGTGTCGTCGCCATGGCAGCGGGCGTTGCCGTCGTTTGGGCCGTCCGCAGCGTGTCAGTATGATGTGTCGGAGGGAGAGAAGGGCATGAGGATCGCCAGGATCACCAGCATTCGCACTGTCGCGGCGGCGGCGGCGATGGGCCTGTTCGCGTTTGCGGGGGCGCAGGCGCAGACGGCGGCGCAGGGCACGGCGCAGTCCCCTCCCATCAACCAGACCCCGGCTCCGGGCGAGAACCTCACGCCGACGCAGCCGCAGCTGCAGGAACTGCCCTCGGTGGCGGACCTCGCGGACCGGCTGCTCCCAGCGGTGGTCGAGATTACCATCGAGACGGGTTCCGGGTCGGGCCCCTCCGTGTCGACGCCCGGCGTTCCGGGCGTGCCCCCAGGTGCGCCCCCAGGTGCGCCCCAGGGTGAGGAGGGAGAGCCCTCCCCGGATGATCCCAACAACCCGTTCCAGGATTTCTTCGACGAGTTCCTGCGCCGCGGCCCCGGCAGCCAGGAGCAGCAGCGCATGACATCGATGGGCTCGGGCTTCGTCGTCGATCCCTCCGGCGTCATCGTCACCAACAACCACGTCGTCGAAGGCGCGGAGGTGATCGAGGTCCATTTCCACGACGACACGATCCTCAAGGCGGAGCTCGTCGGGCGCGATCCCAAGACCGACCTTGCGGTAATCCGCGTGAAGCCCGAGAAGCCGCTTCCGGTCGTGTCCTTCGGCGACAGCGACAAGCTGCGGATCGGCGAGTGGGTGATGGCGATCGGCAACCCCTTCGGGCTCGGCGGCTCCGTGTCGCTCGGCATCGTCTCGGCGCGGAACCGCGACATCAATGCCGGTCCCTATGACGACTTCATCCAGACCGACGCCGCCATCAACAAGGGCAATTCGGGCGGCCCGCTGTTCAATCTCCGGGGCGAAGTCGTCGGTATCAACACGGCGATCTTCTCGCCCTCCGGCGGCTCCGTCGGTATTGGATTCTCGGTGCCGGCCAACACCGCCAAGAACGTGATCAGCCAGCTCGTGCAGTTCGGCGAAACGCGGCGCGGCTGGCTCGGCGTCAAGATCCAGTCGGTGACGGACGATATCGCGGAATCCCTCAACCTCGACCGGTCGCGGGGCGCGCTGGTGGCCGACGTGACGCCCACCGGGCCTGCCGAGAAGGCCGGCATCCAGGCGGGGGACGTGATCATCGAGTTCAATGGCCGGCCGGTCATTGCCATGCGCGACCTTCCGAAGATCGTCGCCGAGACGCCGATCGGCTCGCAAGTGCCGGTGAAGCTGCTCCGCCGCGGACAGGAAATAAGCGTCACGGCCGAAGTCGGTCGTCTCGAGGACGGCGAGAAATTGGCTGACGCTACTTCGCCCGAGGGCCAGCCGGGTCAGCCCGCTCCCGCAGTCGTCACCGTTCTGGGCATGACCCTGACCTCCATGACGGATGAACTGCGCACCAAGTACGGCATCGACAAGGACATCAAGGGCGCGGTCGTCACCGAGGTGGCGCGCGAGGGCCAGGCGGCTGAAAAGCGCCTGGAGCCCGGCGATGTCATCACCGAAGCCGGCGAGCAGGAAGTGATGGGAGCGGCCGACGTTTCGGCGCGCGTGGACGAGGCGCGCAAGGCCAACAAGAACTCGATCCTGCTGCTCGTCGCCAAGGGCGGCAAGCAGGGCGAAATGCGCTTCATCGCCCTGAAGCTGAAGGAGTGAGGTCGGCCAGGGCGAGCTCGGCGAGTGGCACCGGCGACTCCGGCAGCGGAGGTGTGAGGATGTGGCGCGTCGATTTCGCCGGTAGCAGCACCCCGCTGCGGCCGGCCATCAGCACCTCCTCCCGGGTGAAGGACCTCTCCGTCCAGGACGCGAGCGTCAGCCGCGGGTCGTCGTAGGCGATCAGCACCGCTGAAATGAACCGGAGGCCGAGAGCCTGCGCGGCATGGAACCGGTGGTGGCCGTCGAGAATGGCGAGCGTATGCCGCTCGACGAGCAGGGGCCGGCGCAGCATGCCCTCCCGCCGCATCTCCTCGGCGATCCGTCCGGCATGCGCGGCGTCGACCCGCTCGGTGGGTCTCAGCCGCGCGATCTCCAGCCGGCAGAGGGCGTAGCTGCTCACTCCGCCGCGATCTTCGGCAGGCCTTCGAGCGAGGCGTCGAGGGCCGACTGGTCATACATCCGGTCTTCGAGCTTGCCGGCCTGGTAATCCATGTAGGCCTGCATGTCGAAATGGCCGTGGCCGCAGAGGCCGAAGAGGATCACCGGCGAGGTGCCGTCCTCCTTCGCCTTGATGGCGGCATTGATGGCCCCGCGAACCGCGTGGTTTGCCTCTGGCGCGGGGAGGATTCCCTCGGTGCGGGCGAAAAGCACGCCCGCCTCGAAACAGGCGTTCTGCGTGTAGGCCTCGGCCTCGATGAGCCCGAGCTCCTTGAGGTGCGAGACGAGCGGTGCCATGCCGTGATAGCGCAGGCCGCCCGCGTGGAAGCCCGGTGGCATGAAGGTGGAGCCGAGCGTGTGCATCTTGACGAGCGGGGTCATGTGCGAGGTGTCGCCGAAGTCGTAGGCGTACCTGCCGCGGGTGAGCGAGGGGCAGGCGGCGGGCTCCGCCGCGATGACGCGCACCTTCCTGCCGCCCCTCAGCTGCTGACCGATGAAGGGGAAGGCAAGGCCCGCGAAGTTCGAACCGCCGCCGGTGCAGCCGACGATGATGTCGGGAGCGGCATCGGCCTGCTGCATCTGCTCGATCGCCTCGATGCCGATCACCGTCTGGTGCAGCAGCACGTGGTTCAGCACGCTGCCCAGCGCGTACTTTGTGTCGGGGTTCGAGGCCGCCACCTCGACGGCTTCGGAGATGGCGATGCCCAGGCTGCCGTTCGAGTCAGGATTGGCCGCGAGGATGTGCCGCCCCGCATTGGTCTCGAGCGAGGGGCTCGCCACGCATTTACCGCCATAGGCCTCCATCAGCGCCCGGCGATAGGGCTTCTGGTTGTAGGAGACCTTCACCATGTAGACCTTGACGTCGATCCCGAAGAGGGCGCCGGCGAAGGAGAGCGAGGAGCCCCACTGGCCCGCCCCCGTCTCGGTGACGAGCTTCTTCACCCCCGCTTCCTTGTTGTAGAACGCCTGCGGCACCGCGGTGTTGGGCTTGTGCGAGCCCGCGGGGCTCACCCCTTCGTACTTGTAGTAGATCTTCGCCGTCGTCCCCAGCGCCTTCTCGAGGCCGCGGGCACGGTAGAGCGGCGTCGGCCGCCACATGCGGTAGATGTCGCGCACGGGTTCGGGAATGGCGATCTCGCGCTCCCCGCTCACCTCCTGCATGATGAGCTCCATGGGGAACAACGGCGCGAGATCGTCCGGCCCCACGGGCTGCAGCGTTCCGGGATGGAGAGGCGGCGGCGGCATGGCCGGCAGGTCGGCGGCGATGTTGTACCAGCTCTTCGGCAGCCGCTCCTCTCCGAGCACGATCTTGCGCGGCTGTGAGGCGGCGGTGAGAATCTCATGTGCGGCCATGTTTGCCCTCCCTTGTGTGGTGCGATGCTGGCAAAAGCCCTGCCGCACTTCAAGGGTGTGCGCTCTTCCGCCTCAGGTGCGGAATTGCGTCCTGGCATAGCCCTGGAGGTAGAGGAGCGCGGTCAGGTCCCCGTGGTTGACGCGGATCAGAGAGCCCTCCTGCACATGCGGCTTGGCATGGAGGGCGACACCCATCCCGGCTTCCGCCAGCATGGCGAGATCGTTGGCCCCGTCTCCCACCGCGATGGCATCCGCCGGGTCGAGGCCGAGCCTCGCGGCGATGCGGCGCAGCGCCTCGACTTTCGCCTGCTGGCCGAGGATGGGATGGCCCACCTCCCCGGTGAGCAGCCCATCGGCGATGACCAGCTCGTTGGCCTGGTTCTCGTCGAAGCCGAGATGCGCCGCCACGTGCGCGGTGAAGGGCGTGAAGCCACCCGAGACGAGAGCGGTATGCGCGCCATGGGCCTTCATCGTGGCGATCAGCGTGCGCCCGCCCGGCATGTAGGTGATCCGTTCACGGAGGAGCCGCTTGATGATGCCGGCGTCGAGGCCTTTCAGGAGCCTGACGCGCTCCGTCAGCGCGCCCTCGAAGCCGAGTTCGCCCCGCATGGCCCGGAGCGTGATCTCCTTGATGCGCTCGCCAACGCCCGCTGCGACGCCAAGCTCGTCGATGCATTCCTGCTCGATCATGGTGGAATCCATGTCGGCGATGAGGAGGCGCTTGCGCCGGTTGTGAATCGATACCACGGCGGCGTCGATGGGAAACTGCCGGATGTCGACCATGAACTCGGCAAGCCGCTCGAAATCAGGAACCTCGCAGGCCTCCCCCTCGGCGAGCCAGTGCGGGGCATCCCCGCCCAGGTCCCGCAGCAGCTCGACGACCGGGGATCCGATTGCGCGCGAGCCCGGGGCTGCTATGAGGACGAGAACGGAATCCATATGACCGCCACTTCGAAGAAACGCGCGCTGCTTATCGCAGGCCCCACCGCCAGCGGCAAGTCCGCCCTGGCGCTGGAACTCGCGCGGAAGCGGCACGGCGTCGTCATCAATGCCGATGCGCTGCAGGTCTATGCGCCGCTCCGCATCCTCACGGCCCGGCCCACCGGGGAGGATGAGGCGCAAGCGCCGCATCGGCTCTACGGCCATGTGGCGGCCGAACAACCCTATTCCGCCGCCGCCTGGGTGTCAGAGGCCAGCCGCGAGATGGCGAAAGCGTGGGAGGAGGGCCTCCTGCCGGTCCTGACGGGCGGCACGGGGCTCTATTTTCGGGCGCTGGAACGCGGCCTGGCTCCCGTGCCGGAGATCCCGGAAGCGATCCGCGGCAAATGGCGGAGTTACGAAGGAGACCTCCACGCCGAACTGCGGCGGCGCGACCCCGCCATGGCGGAAACGCTTTCGCCCGGCGACCGGCAGCGCCTCACCCGTGCGCTCGAAGTGGTCGAGGCCACCGGCCGCTCACTGCTCGACTGGCAGAGAGAGGGCGAGCACCAGGCACCGCTCGCCGGCGTCGAGACGGAACGCATCTTCATGGAGGTGCCGCGCGATGAGCTCTATGCCCGTGCGGATGCGCGCTTCGCGGCGATGATCGAGAGGGGGGCGCTGGAGGAGGCCCGCGGGCTCATGGGGCTCGACCCGCGCTTGCCCGTGATGAAGGCGATTGGCCTGCCGGAGCTCATCGCGCATCTCGAAGGCAGGATGAGTATTGACGAGGCCATTGCCCGGGCGAGAACGGCGACCCGCAACTACATCAAGCGCCAGCTCACGTGGTGGCGTGGCCAGATGGCCCACTGGCGCTGAGCCCGGCCCTCAGCTCAGCACCTCGACCGAGACCGGACGCGAGTCGGCGCCCAGCCGGTAGACGACCGGAACGCCCGTATCGAGCTCCCGCTTCAGGATCTGCTCGGGCGTAAGGCCCTCGATCGCCATGATCAGCGAGCGGATCGAGTTGCCGTGCGCCGCCACCAGCACGCGCTTGCCGGAGAGCACGTCCGGCTGGATGTGCTTCATGTAATAGGGAAGGGAACGCGCGAGCGTATCCTTCAGGCTCTCGCCCCCAGGCGGCGCCACGTCATAGGAGCGCCGCCAGACATGGACCTGCTCTTCGCCCCACTTCTTGCGGGCATCGTCCTTGTTGAGGCCCGTGAGGTCGCCGTAGTCGCGCTCGTTCAGGGCCTGGTCCTTCACGATGGGCAGGTCCGTCTGGCCGAGTTCGTCCAGCATGATCCGCAGCGTGTGCTGGGCCCGGGTGAGAACGCTCGTGTAGGCGATGTCGAAGCGGAGGCCCTTGGCCTTGAGCTTCTGCCCGGCTGCGTGCGCCTCGGCGATGCCCTGCTCGGTGAGGTCCGGGTCCTTCCACCCGGTGAACAGGTTCTTGAGGTTCCATTCGCTCTGCCCATGGCGGACGAGCACGAGGAGGCGGTCCATGATCTACTCCAGTCCGAGAACGTCGGTCATCGCGTAAAGGCCGGGTTTCTTGTCAAAGCCCCAGAGGGCGGCGCGCACCGCGCCCCTCGCGAAGATGTCGCGGCTCTCGGCCTTGTGGGTGAGTTCGATGCGCTCGGCCGGGCCGGCGAACATCACCGTGTGCTCGCCCACCACCGATCCGCCGCGCAGCGTGGCGAAGCCGATGTCGCCCTCGGGCCTTGCTCCCGTATGGCCGTCGCGGGATCGCACCGAACGCGTCCTGAGGTCGATGCCGCGCCCCTCCGCCGCCGCCTTGCCGAGCAGCAGTGCCGTGCCGGAGGGCGCGTCGATCTTGTGGCGGTGATGCATTTCGAGCACTTCGATGTCGAACTCCTCGCCCAGCGCCTGCGCGACCTTCCTCACCATCACCGCGAGAAGGTTCACGCCCAGGCTCATGTTGCCGGATTTCACGATGCGGGCATGCCGGGCAGCCGCCCTGATCTTCGCCTCCCCGTCCTCGTCGATCCCGGTCGTCCCGATGACGTGCACGATCCTTGCCTGGGCGGAGAGCTCGGCGAGGGAGAGTGTCGCCTGCGGCACCGTGAAGTCGATCACGCCATCGACGTGGGTGAAGAGAGAGAGTGGATCGTCCGTGATGGCGATATCGAGGGCGCCAATTCCGGCGAGGACGCCCAGGTCGGAACCCACGTGCGGCGAACCCTTCGGCTCGATGCCGCCCGCGATCTCGGCGCCCGGCGTTTCGTTGACGATGCGGGTCAGCACCCGGCCCATGCGGCCAGCGGCTCCGGCTATGGCGAGTCTCATGGCTCTCCCCCTTGCTGGGCTGCGGTCTTAGCAACGGGGGCTGGGGATGGAAAGCGCCTTGATCCTGCCATTCTCGCCCGCAAACTGCGATCCCGTGGCACGGCGCATCCTCATCTGGGTCTCCCTCTACCTGACGCTCGCGGTGGCGGTTCCGCTCGCTGCCGGCGCGGGGCTGTCGCTGTCGCGCGGCTGGGCGGAAAGCTGGCGCGCCGCCGATTGGGGCTCCTCGCGCCTGCTTCCGGAGGCGGGTGCGGTGCCGGAAGCCAAGGTGATCATCCTCGCGGCTCGCACCGGCCGCTGGAAGTCGATCTTCGCCGAGCATATGGCAATCGTGCTGAAGCCCGCCGGTGCTTCGTCCTGGACGCGCTACGATGTGGTCGGCTGGGGCAACCCGGTGCGCCGCAATGCCTATCCGGCGGATGCCTTCTGGTATGGCAACCGGCCCTATGTGGTGGCGGAAATTTCGGGCGCGGAGGCGGAAGCCCTCATCCCGCGGGTCGAGCAGTCGGTCGCCGCCTACCCGCACAGTGCCCGCGGAGCCTACACGGTGTGGCCGGGGCCGAACTCCAACAGCTTCGTCGCCTGGGTGGTGCGGCAGACGCCCGGGTTCCACGTGGAGCTTCCGGCCGTGGCCATCGGCAAGGATTATCTCGGCGATGGCCTCGCCATGGCGAGGGCGGCGAGCGGCACGGGTTTCGTCGTATCGGCCTGGGGCCTGGCCGGGCTCACGGTGGCGGCCGAGGAAGGGCTCGAGTTCAACCTGCTCGGAACCGGGATCGGCATCGATCCGGGCGACCTCGCCCTGAAGCTGCCCTCGATCGGCAAGCTGAGCCTGAAGGACCTGCTCTAGACGCCTTCCACCAGCACGATGCTGGCGATGCCCGCCCCCTCGCGCTTGGCCTTGGCACTCTGGTATTCCGGCGAATTGTAGCAGGCGATCGCCGCCTCGAGGCTGGGGAACTCGATCACCACGTTGCGCGGGTGGCCGTCGCCCTCCATCTGCTGGAACTTGCCGCCGCGCGCCAGGATGTTGGCGCCGTATTTCTGGAACGCCTCGCGTGTGGCGCTCGCATAGAGCTGGTACTGTTCCGGATCGGTCACCGTCACATGTGCGATCCAGTATCCCTTCGGCATTGCTTCGACTCCTTCTCCTCGGGGCAGCCTAGCGAGGGAAGCCCACCCCCGTCCAGACTGGACGGGCGCAGCAGGCTGGCTTAGGGAAAGTCCATGGACGAGACGGCGCACACAGCGGGGCTCAGGCAGCGGATCGCCGCCCTCTACGAGGGCGACACGCCGGAGGCACACCGGTTCCGCTACGGGCTCCTGATCTTCGACGTTACCACCATCGCCTTCGTCGTCATTTCCTCCTTCCTCCACTGGAGGGGGACGGAGATCATCGACGCGGTGATCGGCGTGGTCCTCCTCGCCGACTTCCTGGCGAGGCTGTGGATCAGCGAGAACCGCCGGAAGATGGTGCTAGGGCCCTACGGCATCATCGACATCATCGTGATCGCCTCGATGCTGGCGCCGATCGTCGGCGAGGGGCTGGCCTTCCTCCGGGTGGCGCGTGTCCTGCGCCTCCTGCGCTCCTACACCATGGTGAAGCGCCTGCGCCGGGACTTCCCGTGGTTCCGCCGCAACGAGCAGATCGTGATGTCGGCGCTGAATCTCGCCGTTTTCCTGTTCATGATGACGGCCCTCGTCTACGAGACGCAGCACTACACCAACCCGAAGATCGGCAACTACGCCGACGCGCTCTACTTCACGGTGACGACGCTCACCACGACGGGCTTCGGCGACATCGTGCTCGAAGGCACGCTCGGCCGCATGATCGCGGTGGTCATCATGATCTTCGGCGTGTCGCTCTTCGTGCGCATGGTGCAGGTTACGCTCCGCCCCGACAAGGTGAGATACCGCTGCCCTGATTGCGGGCTGAACCGGCACGACCGGGACGCCGTTCACTGCAAGGCTTGCGGGCGGCTGCTCAACATCCCTGACGAGGGCGCCGTCTAGCGCAGCGATCCGGCGCGGGGCCTGACCACCGCGAGGGGCCGGAACGTCTCCTTCTCGATCGACTCCAAGAGCGCATCCCCGGACTGGCCGGCACGATGTGGCTGGGCCGCCGGTGCCTGCTCCTGCCACACGGCGCCCGAGAGCCTTGCACCCGTGTCGATGGCGATCGTCGCGCTCACGATGTCGCCCTCGACGCGCGAGCCCCGCCCGAGATGGACATGCCTGGCGCGGATCGGTCCCTTGACATGGCCTGCGACATGCACCTCATCGGCGTCGGCCTCGCCCTCGATGACGCCGTCGTCTCCGACGGTGAGCCGGACGGCCCGCACGTGCCCGCGAATCGCCCCGTCGACGCGGAGTTCCCCATCGCAGTCGATGCTTCCCTCGAGGCGGGTTCCGGCCGCGATCACCGTTTCCGGGCAGCACTCATGGCCCTCCACGGGCGCGATCCGGTTGTCGTTGCCGGCCGTCTTCTGCTTTCGGAAAAACACCCGCCCACACCCTTGCATTGTCCGGCTGCTGCCGTTCTCAGAATCAGGCTCGGAGGGTAACAAGCCCCCAGACGCCTGTCATCGGCAATCCGGGAGCGGACGCAACGGCATGTCAGCCGCCCCCGCCCGGGCCGTCACGCTTTGGCCCATCTTTGATGGCCAAAGGGAACCCTTCGGCTTTCCGGATTGCCTCACGGAAGGCATGATGGCACATGGTGTTCGGAATCATGTCTGTGGAACGGGAAGACGTTGCGGCGGCTCGCTAGAATAACCGCATACGGCCTTTTGGCGGTTTTCGCCGTGCTGCTGATCGCGGCGGTTGCCGTCTACATCAGGCTGGCGCAGGGCCCCGTCTCGCTCGATTTCATGCGCGAGACGGTCGAGCGGCGCATCAACGAAAACCTGCGCGACATGTCCGTCTCGATCGGGGGCGTGGTGGTGGAGCGCACCGGCCAGAGCGTGCCGCACGTGCGGCTGCGCAACATCGAGCTCAAGGACAAGAACGGCAACCCCATCGCCCGCGCGCCACGGGCCGCGATCGGCGTGCGCGAGGACGCCCTCTTCAGGGCGGAGATCGTGCCCACCTCCATAGAGCTCATCGGCCCGCGCATCCGGGTGATGAGGAATCTCGAAGGCACCATCGAGCTGGGATTTGGCGAAACGGCCGCTCCGGAGGGCGAGAGCGTCACGCTGGATGAGGGCGATCCCGGCGAGGAGCTGCCGGATGAAGCCATGGACGGCGCGGAGCCGGCGAGGCGCAGCACCGGAGCGGTGCTCATCGACGTGCTGAGCGGCGGCGGAGGCGAGTCCTCCCAGTCACAGCCGATCAGCTCCATCGAGACCATCAGGATCGCCGACGCCGAGATCCGCTTCTATGACGAGGCCAACGACGCGATCTGGAACATTCCCCAGGCCGAGCTCGTGTTTCAGCGCATGCCCTATGGCTTCGCCGTGGCGGCAAATGCCATGGTCTCGAACGGCGACGAGGCCGGCAGCTGGTATGCCGACCTCTCGGCAAGCTACCGGAGGGAAACCCGGAGCTTCTCCATCAGCACGCGGATCAACGATCTCGTTCCCGCCAACATCTCGGACGAGATCTTCGCCCTCTCCCAGCTCGCGCGCGTGAAGGTTCCGCTGGCGGGCCAGGTGGAGATGGAGGTGACGGACACCGGCCTCATCACCAAGGCTTCGGGCGAGTTCATCGCCTCGGCCGGCGAGGTGGGCCTGCCTGACTACCTGGCAGAGCCGCTCATCGTCGACGAAGGCTCGCTCCGGGCCGACTACGATCCGGTGACAGGCAGCATCGTCATCACCGATTCGACGCTCCTGGTCGGCAGTTCCCGTGCGCAGGTGAAGGGCAGCGTGCTCCCGGTGCGCAATGCCGAGGGGCGGCTGACCGCCCTCAAGATCGGGCTCCAGGCCAAGAACGTCGCGATCGACGCCCAGGGCTCCAACAAGCATCCGGTCGCGGTCGACAGGGTGGACTTCTTCGGCAACGCGGCAATCGAGGAAGCGCGCCTCGACATCGACGATCTGGTCGTCATGTCCGGCGGCACCGGAATCAGGCTGCGCGGCGCCATCACCGGCGGGGCGGAATCGGCAGGCATTCTCCTCTCGGGCCGGATGAAGGATCTTTCCGCCTCGCTCCTCAAGCAGCTCTGGCCGCCGATCATGGCGCCGAAAACCCGCAAATGGGTGAACGAGAACATACGCGAGGGCCGCGTCACCGAGGGTGAGTTCGTGGTCAATCTCCCCGTCGACGCATTGGCCGCCGCCCAGCGCCAGCGCCGGCTGCCCGACGGATCGATCAGCCTCTCGTTCCGCATGGAGGGCGTGACCACCGGATACTTCAAGGACCTCCCGCCACTGGTGGCCGCCTCCGGAGAGGCAAGGCTCACCGACAACGACTTCAACCTCAAGGTCGATGGCGCGGACGTCATCTTGCCCTCGGGGGCGAGCGGCAGGCTCGTCGCCGGCACCATGCTGGCCCGCGACATTCTGGGGGCCGAAACGCTCGCGGACTTCGACCTCGAGGTTCAGGCGGGTGCGCAGCCCCTGATCGAGTATCTCGACCAGCCTGCCCTCAACCTCATCCGCCATACGGGCTTCGACACGACGAAGCTCGATGCCGATGCCCGGCTCAAGGTCAAGCTCTCGCTGCCGCTGGTGAAGGATGTGCCCAAGGAACGGATCAAGGTGGTCGTCTCCGCCCAGCTGGCGAACGCCACGCTGAAGGAAGCGTTGCCGGGCATCGACATCTCCGAGGGCAACATCGCGCTCGATGTGGAGGGAGGCGTGATCAGGGCCAAGGGACCGGCGAGGATCGGCGGCATTCCTTCGACACTCAGCTGGCAGAGAGGCCCGGCGCCGGATTTCCGGCAGTCGGCCGTGATCGAAGCGACGCTGGACGGAGAGCAGCGCCAGAAGCTCGGCATCGATCTCGGCACCTTCGCGCGGGGGCCGATCGGCATGAAGGCCACGATCGACAACCTCGCGGACCCGCAGGGCAGGATGGACGTGGAAGCGGACCTGAGCGAGGTCGAGATGCGCATTCAGGCGATCAGCTGGTTCCGCCCGGCAACTCCCAAGACCACCGCCACCCTCACCTATTTCAGCAAGGGCGAGAAGGGCCGAAGGGTGGAGGACCTGGCCATCAAGGGCAAGGACCTGTCGATCGAGGGTGCGCTCACGCTGGGGCCGAAGGGCCAGGGCCTGCGCACCGCCCGGCTCACCGAGGTGAAGCTGTCGGAGGAGAACGCGTTCGCGCTCACCGTCAGCCTGGCCGAGGACGGCACCGACATCGCGATCGAGGGCGCGAGCTTCGATGCCCGCCCGGTGATCAGGTCCATGTTCGGTTCGAGGAACAAGGGCGATGCGGCCGACCAGAAGCAGGCCGCAGCGGGGAAGGGCGAAAAGCCGGTGCGCATCACGCTCAATCTCGCCCGCGTCCATGCCAACCGGGGCGAGATGGTGAACGGCGTCACCGGTTCGCTCGTCTCGCGCGGTTCGCGCCTGGACCGGGCGGAGATCTCCGGCACGTTCCTCAGCGGGCAGCCCGTCGTGTTCCGCGTGGCGCCGGCGGAGGGTGGCCGCGAGATGCGCATCAACGGGAGGGACGGCGGTGCGGCGATCCGGGCCGCGAACCTCTATTCGAAAGTGGCGGGAGGGCAGATCGAGTTCTATGCGTTGCTCGCGAATGACGGCTCCTCGGTGAGAAAGGGACAGCTCGTGCTGCGCAATTTCGAGGTGCGCAACGAGGCGGCACTCGCCGAGCTCGACTCGCGCGGCAAGCCGAAGAAGGCCGGGCCGCGCCGCGAGGCGCTGTCCTTCACCAAGCTCACCTTGCCCTTCACCTCCGACAGCAAGTTCATCCGCATCGGCGAAAGCCTGGTGCGCGGCGCCGAACTCGGCGCAAGTGCCGAGGGCCTCATCCGCAAGTCAGACGGCGCCATCGACATCACCGGCACCATCATCCCCGCCTATGCCCTCAACGCAGCCCTGGGCGACATCCCGCTGGTGGGCGACATTCTCACGGGCGGAAAGGGGCAGGGCATCATCGGCGTCACCTTTGCCCTCGGGGGAACGGTCGACAAGCCGATCTTCCAGATGAACCCGGTCTCCGCGGTGGCGCCGGGCATCTTCCGCAAGTTCTTCGAATACGGCAACACCGCTCCCTCGCAGCGAGACCGCACGACCAACAGGAACTAGGCTCCGCTCCTATCAGAGCGCCGCGCAGGCGGCCTCCAGCCACGCCAGCTCTTCGCCCGCGAGTGAAGCCCCGACCTCCTTCAGCACGCGTGCGTGATAGGTGTTGAGCCAGCGGCGTTCGGCCTCGGCGAGCAGCGGGACATCGATCAGGCGGCGGTCGATGGGACAGAGCGTGAGCGTCTCGAAGCCGAGCATGGGCCGGTCGCCGCCCTCCACCGGTTTGGCCTCGTGCACCATGAGGAGGTTTTCGATGCGGATGCCGTATGCGCCCTGCCTGTAATAGCCGGGCTCGTTCGACAGGATCATCCCCGGCTCGAGCGGCGTGCGGTCGGACTTGTTGATGCGAGCGGGCCCCTCATGCACCGAAAGATAGGAGCCCACGCCATGGCCGGTGCCATGGTCGAAATCGAAACCCGCATTCCACAGGTGCTGCCGCGCCAGCACGTCAAGCTGCGAGCCGCACGTGCCCTTCGGAAAGCGGATGGTGGAAAGCCCGATCATGCCCTTGAGCACGCGGGTGAACCGGTCCTTCATCTCGGAAGTCGGCTCTCCCACGATGACGGTGCGCGTGATGTCGGTGGTGCCGTCCACATATTGCCCCCCGGAATCGATGAGGAACATCTCGCCCGTCGCGAGCTTGCGGTTCGAGGCGGGCGTGGCGTGATAGTGCGGGCTCGCAGCGTGGGGCCCCGAGGCCGGGATCGTCTCGAAGGACAGGTCGCGCAACGCGCCGGTGGCCTCCCGGAACGACTTCAGCTTTTCTGAAACCGCGAGTTCGGTGAGGCCGCCCTTCGGAGCTTCCGCTTCGAGCCAGCACAGGAAGCGGCTCATCGCCACGCCGTCGCGGCGCTGGGCGTTGCGCGCGCCTTCCCGCTCCACCGCGTTCTTGCGCGCCTTGGGAAGCGCAATGGGGTCGGGAGCGGCCACGACCCTCGCGCCGGCCCGCGCCAGCGTATCTCCGATGCGCTGGGGCGCCCAGGCCGGATCGATCAGCACGCTCGCCTTCGCCTTGCCGAGCGCCCTCAGCGAGGCACCGATCTCCCTTGGCGCCCGCGTCACCGCGACGGACCTGAGATGCAGCTTCACCTCCTCGGTGATCTTCTCGGGCGCCACGAAGATCTCCGCCCTGCCCTTGGCAGGGAGCACTGCATAGGCCGGAACCACCGGCGTGAAGGGCACGTCGAAGCCGCGCAGGTTGAAGAGCCACGCCACCGCGTCCGGCTGCGTCAGAACCACGGCGTCATGTCCGCCGAGGCCCTTGCGGATGTCCTTGATCTTCTCTGCGGCGCTCCGCCCGGCGAACTGCGTGGGCTGAACCGCGAGTTTCGCCGAAGGCCGCGCCGGCTGGTCCCTCCAGATCGCGTCGATGGGATTGGGCTCCACCGGAACGAAGGCCGCGCCCGCGCTTTCGCAGGCCTCGCGGAAGCGGCGCGCCTGCTCGGCGGTGACGAGCCAGGGATCGAAACCGAGCCGGTCGCCCTTCCGGAGCGTCTTCGCGATCCATTGTGCAGGGGGCTCCTCGGCAAGGTGCTGCGGCGTGAACAGCTTCGTATCCACCTGCTCGCGCAGCTGGATGGTGTAACGTCCGTCGACGAAGATCGCCGCCTTCTTCAGCGTCACGATGGCAAGGCCCCAGCTGCCGCTGAAGCCGGTGAGCCACCTCAGCCGCTCGGCATAGGCCGCCACATACTCGCCCTGGAACTCGTCCTGGCGGGGCACCAGGAATCCGGTGAGCTTTCTCTTCTTCAGTTCGGCGCGGAACGCTGCGAGGCGGCTGCGGGAGGGGGAATCCTTGCTCATGAGCGAGACTTAACCCGGGCCCCTCGAAGCGGCAACAGTCCCGCCTTCACCGCCTGAGCGTGATCCTGCCTTCGACTTTCGGCGCCACCGCCTTGCGCGCCGAAACATACGCCATGACGTCATTGGCCATCAGCTTCGCGTCGCGCTCGCCGAGCATGGCCCTTGCCTCCTTGAGCGCCGTGTAGCCGTCACCGCCGGCGAACATGTAGTCGTTGGTGGCGAGCGTGTAGGTGGCGGAGCGGTCGAGGGGCTTGCCGCCGACCGTCACCGCCCTCAGGCGCTCGCCCGGAGGTTTGGTGAGGTCCGCCTCGAAGTTCAGTCCAGAGACCTGGGGAAAGCGGCCCGCCGAATTCTCGACATCGCTCACGCCGTTCTCGAGCGCCGTCCACACCATCTCCCCGGTCACCTCGAGCTTGAGGTTGCGGTTGCCGAAGGGAAGCTCGGCCAGAACGTCGCGCCGCGTGATCTCGGTCCCGGCGGGATACTCCCTGTTGCCGCGGATTCCGCCGCCGTTGGTGATGGCGATGTCGGCCTTGACCGCCTCGCGCATCGCGTCGGCGATCAGGTTGCCGATGGCGGCCTCCTCGCTCCTCACCGTGGCCTTGCGGCTGTCGAGCGGCGTGCTGCTCGTGCCGATCACCACGCTGAGTTCCTTGTCGAGTTCCGCCTTGTAGCGCCCTGCCAATGCCTCCGTCTCGGGATCGGGCGTCACCGTGGCGGTATCGATGATGCGGAACTCCGGAAACCACGAGACGCTGCGCTTGCCGTCCTTCTCCTCGACCTCCACCTTCACGTCGATGGCCGTGACGAACTCCGCCTCCTCCTTCGATTCCGCGAGAACCGTGCGGCCGTCGAACAGGATAGCGAGGTCGTGATCGTCGCCCGAGAGGATGATGTCGAAGGCGCCGCTGGAAAACAGCCGGAGGTCCAGCGCACGGTTGGCGTGGGCGACGGCCACCACGAGATCGGCACCCTGGTCCCGCAGCTCCTGCGCCCGCGCCACCGCGGTGTCGAACGTGGATAGAAAGAAGAGCGACGGACCAGGGCTCGACTTCACCGGGCTGTCTTCCGCGGTGAGGCCGACGAGGCCGAGCTTGATGCCGCCCACCTCGCGCAGCTCCATGTCCCTGAAGCGGGGCAGGGGCTTGCCGCCGGAGTCCCTCAGGTTGGCCGCGAAGATGGGGAACTTCGCCTCGCCCATGCGCTTCAGGAAGGTTTCCGCACCGAAGTCGAATTCATGGTTGCCCGGCGTGAAGATGTCGGGGGGCGCGAGGTTGGTGAGCGCGATCGTGTGTTCTCCGCGGTCGAGGCCGGAGAGCAGGGAAGGGGAAATCAGGTCTCCGGCATGGGCATAGATCACGTGTCCGCCCCGGGCCCGTTCTGCCTTCACCACCGCGTTGAGACGGGGAAATCCTCCGCGCTCTGAAGGATTATCCACCTTGTAGATGTCGTTGGTGAGCAGGAATGTCAGCGTCAGCGGCTCCGCAGCCGCAGGCGCAAGGAAGGTTGCGGCGGAGACCAGGGCTGCAATCAAGGCGGTGCGGATCGGGCGCATGGCATTATCTCCAATCACTGGAAAATCGGTTTCCGGAACTTAATCCAAACTTATCGGAACCTGCCCGCGCAACAGCGAAATGACGGCACCGCCCCTGAAACGCCTTGCAAGAAAGCCGCATCTGCGACATATATTCCCCATCGAAACTTGGGCCGGACGATTGGCCGCTTCGCTACCCGGTTGGGCCGCGCACGCAAGACTCCTCCAATTCTCGACCATGGTCTTGCCGTGCCTCAAAGCCACGTCAGGGCTGACGACAACCCAACTAAGGAAGACCCCATGAATACGGGTACTGTGAAGTGGTTCAACGAGCAGAAGGGCTATGGCTTCATTCAGCCCGACAACGGTAGCAAGGACATCTTCGTCCACATTTCCGCTGTCGAGCGCGCTGGCCTGCGCACGCTGAAGGAAGGCCAGAAGGTCTCCTTCGAGATCGTGACCGACAAGCGCACGGGCCGCAGCTCTGCCGGCAACCTCGTCGCCGCCTGATCGGCCGAACGCTGTTCACGCACGATGCCCGGTCGCGAGACCGGGCATTTTGTTTTTGATTATGGTGCACCGCACAATTGTCCCTGGGATAACCTATGCGCCCAGAGCATACAAAATCATGAAAGCGACGCTCTCTGATCAATTTCAGACACGTTAACGCCTATTAATTTCTGCGTCCGAATTTAGGCGTAGAGAGTTATAATACCGTCGCAATCCATGTCTATTCCTTGTCCGTACAGTGATGAGAACGAGGGTCGATTTACGACTTCCAAATATGCAATGAACGCATGACTGAGACGCGGACGGCGCTCTGGTTAATGCTGCAACTGCGCACTATATGGCTGTCGTGACGGTGCAATGCACAATTAATACCCTCGAGAAATCACCAAGGCTCGCTGCCGGGCCGGGGTTTTGAGAGATGATGAGGAGAATGGACATGACGACGATCACCTACGGCCGCGAGGCCGTTCGCAACGAGGGCTTCACCATGGGTTCCGGCCTGATCGGCCGGGTGAAGACCTATCTCGCCCGCAGCCGCGCCGAGCGGCAGCTGGCCCAGCTCGATGACCGCTTGCTCGCCGACATCGGCATGAAGCGCTCCGAGATTTCCAAGATGGTCTGGGGTGCGTAAGCAACCCTAGAGATCGAGCTCCCAGTCGGTTCCCCGCGAGCCGGCATCCAGAAGGCGCCCGGGTGTCCTCCCTCCCGGGCGCTTTTTCGTTTGTGGCCGGGTGAAGACCAGGGTGGCCCAGTTGCCGCGGCGGACACGCCCCGCCAGTGCGAGGCCCCGGTTCCTGTAGGTCGCCTCGATCCAGCGCATCTGCTCCGCCGTGAGTCCAGAGAGGATGAGCTCGCCTCCCGGCGCCAGCGCAGTTGAAAGGCCGGTTGCAAGCGCCTCGAGGGGCCGCGCCAGGATATTGGCGAAGATCAGGTCATAGGGTCCGCTTCCGGCGATGCGCGGGTGGCGGAGGCCTGCCGCAACCAGGCTGGCGACCAGCGGCTTGACGCCGTTGTGCGCGGCATTGACGAGCGTCACGCGCACGGCCTCCGGGTCGATGTCGGAGGCGAGCGCCCTCGTTCCCGATGCCTTGGCGGCGGCGATCGCGAGCACGCCGGTGCCGCAGCCCACGTCGAGGATTCTCCGCGGCTTGCGTCGTTTCAGCACGCGGTCGAGCGCCAGCAGGCAGCCTTCGGTGGTGCCGTGGTGGCCCGTTCCGAAAGCCGTGCCGGCGTCGATCTCGAGCGAGACGCCGCCAGCCCGCCGCCGGTGGCGGTCATGCGAGCCATGCAGGAAGAAGCGGCCCGCGGCCACCGGGGCAAGGCCCTCGAGGGAGCGGCGCACCCAATCCTGCTCCGGCATGGGCGTGATCTGGGTCCGGTCGACGCCGGTCACCCCGGCGGCGTGTTCCGCTTCTTCCTCGTTCCCGAAATAGAGAACCACTTCCCAGAGGGCCCTCTGCTCGTCCGTCTCGTTGATGGTGATGGCGAGCGGGTCGAGAAGAATGTTCTCCTCGAGAGCGGTGGCCCGTTCCTGGGCCTCGTCGTGCGAAAGGCCGGGAAGGGTGAGGGTGAAGCGGGCTTCGGTCATGCCCGCTCTCTAGTGGTTTTCGCAGCCCTTATGAAGCGGTCCGTTCGGGCGCCCGTCAGGTCAGCGGCACGATCCGGATTTCGACGCGGCGGTTCTGGGCGCGGCCTTCCGGCGTGGAGTTCGAAGCCACCGGATCATCCTGGCCCATGCCGAGCACCTGGAAGCGCTTCGGGTTGTTGCCCTGAGCCACCAGATATTCGGCGACCGCACCGGCGCGGCGCTCCGAAAGGTCCTGGTTGTGGGCGGGCGTTCCGGTCGAGTCGGTGTGACCCGTCACGTCCACGAGGGTCTGGTTGAACTCGTTCAGCACCAGCGCCACGGAATCGAGCGTGTCGTGGAAGCGCGGCTTCACCTCGGCGCGGTCGGTGTCGAAGGTGACGTTTGACGGCATGTTCAGGATGATGTCGTCTCCCACCCGGGTGACCGA
>NZ_JBKBKI010000042.1:0-24158 GCF_046294715.1 Aestuariivirga sp.
CGCCGCACCAACAGCGCTGTGCGGAAGTTTGGCTGTGTGCCCAACGTGGCGGCGAGCCGGCTCGCCTCGGCGCGCAGCCACGCCATCGGCGTGCTCGTGCCGACGCTCTACAACGTCATCTTCGCCGAATACCTGCAGGCCCTCCACGAGGTGTTCCTTCCCGCCGGCTTCCAGGTGGTGGTGGTCAACAGCCGCTATTCGCTGGAAGAGGAAGAGAAGGCCGTGCGCACGCTGCTCGGACAGGGGGTCGAGGCGATGGTGGTCGTCGGCGTGAACCACACGGCACTCACCCGCCGGATGCTCGTCCGCGCGCGCATCCCGGTGGTGGAGACATTCCAGATCGCGCCCGAGCCCATCGGCCTCAACATCGCGCTCGACCAGGTTCAGGCGGGCTACGACGCGACGCAGTTCCTTCTCGACAGCGGATACCGCCGCATCGGGTTCCTGCTCGGCCAGCGGGACGAGCGGGCCCTGGAACGGCTTGCCGGATACAGGCGCGCCATGGCCGAACGCGGCCTCGACGGCGAGGAGCTCGCCGTGTCCCTGCCGAACCCCAGCTCGATTGCGCTCGGAGCCCAGCTCATGGCGACCCTGCACGAGAGGAAGAGAGTTCCCGAGGCGCTGTTCTGCATCGACGACAACCTGGCGCTCGGCGCAATGCAGGAGTGCCGGCGGCTCGGGCTGAAGGTTCCGGAGGACGTGGCGATCCTCGGTTTCCACGATCTCGAATTCGCCGCATGCGCCTCGCCTTCCCTCTCATCCGTGGCAACCCGCCGGCACGAGCTGGGCAAGCTCGCGGCGGAATCCGTGCTCAAGATGCTTGCCACCGGCACGCTCATGCGGAGGCAGACGATCAACCTCGGCTATGAGATCAGACCGCGGCAGAGCACCTCGGGTGGGGCCGGGCTGCGCCTGAAGGCGTGAGGGAGACACCTCTCACGGCCCGCGGCGCGGAGCCCGCGCGCGCAGGCAGCGAAAGGCCGCCCGGGGATTGCCGGTGAGAGGCCGGTGTGCTTCACTTTCCGCGACCTCTCCTCGCGGGCACGCATGAACGCCAAGACTCCGGGATGGATGCACAAAGCCTACAGCGTCGATGCCATGAGGGAACTGGCGCGCGCCGCCCTGCCGCGCCCCGTCTTCGATTTCGCCGACGGGGGTGCGGAAGACGAGCGGACGCTGAAGCGCAACGAGGCCGCCTTCGGCGCCGTCGATCTCCTCCCGCAGCCCCTGAGGGGCGCTGCAACGCGCGACCTTTCCCTCACGCTGTTCGGGAAGACATTGAGCCTGCCGGTGATCCTCGGGCCCACCGGCCTCGCCGGGCTGTTCTGGCCCGATGGGGAATGCTGCGCGGCGCGCGCTGCGATGGCGGCGGGAACCGGCTTCTGCCTCAGCCACGGCTCCGTCTGCACGCTGGAACGACTGGCCGAGACGGGCGCTTCACCGCGGTGGATGCAGGTGTTCATCTATCGCGACAGGGGCTTCACGCGCGAACTGGTGGAGCGGGCCGCAGCGGCGGACTACGACGCGCTGGTGCTGACCATCGACAACCAGCTGCTGGGCAGCCGCGAACGCGACATTCGCAACGGCTTTTCGATCCCGCCACGGCTCGGCCTGCGCGAGATGGCCGGATTGGCCACCAGGACCTCGTGGCTGTGGCGCATGCGCCGCGAGCTTCGCCGCATCACTTTCGGAAACTACGTGAAGCCGGGCGAAGGCGCGGAGATCAGGAAACTCGCCGGCCGCATGCCATCGCTGCTCGATCCCGCCATGAGCTGGGACGATGTCGACAGCGTCCGCAGGCTATGGAGAGGGCCGCTCATCCTCAAGGGCGTGCTCAGCCCGGCGGAGGCGGACATGGCGCGGCGGCGGGGCGTGGACGGCATCATCGTGTCCAACCACGGGGGGCGCCAGCTCGACGGCGCGCCCGCATCGCTCGACATTCTGCCGCGCATCGCCGAGACCGTGGCCGGAAGCATGCCGGTGCTGCTCGACGGCGGGGTGCGGCGTGGCGGCGATGTGGTGAAGGCGCTGGCACTCGGGGCCCATGCATGCCTCCTCGGGCGGCCGCAGCTCTGGGGCCTCGCGGTGGCGGGGGAAGCGGGGGTGGCGCATGTGCTCGACATCTACCGCCGCGAGATCGACCGGGTGATGGGCCTCTGCGGCCTCTCACGCCTGGCCGACATCGGCCCCGGCCTCTTGTTCCGGCGCAACTGACGGGAGCCGCCCGATGATCGACGAAACGCCCCTGCTGAGGATCCGCAGCGAGTTTCCCCGCCCCACCGCCCGACAGGTGGCGGCCTTCAGCGGCCTTCAGACCGGCTTTGCCGCCGACGCGATGAACGGGCGCGGAGCCCTCGATTACCGCATCAAGCCGCTTGCGCCCCTGCAAGAGCCGCTCGCCGGAATCGCCATGACGTGCCACTGCGGGCCGGCCGACAATCTCGCCCTGTTCGGCGCCCTCGCCTCCGCCAAGCCCGGCGACATCCTGGTCGCCGCAACGGACGGCTTCACCGGCACCGCCGTCACCGGAGACCTGCTGCTGGGCATGGCGCGCAACCTCGGCGTCCTGGGACTGGTGACGGACGGGCTGGCGCGCGATCTCTCCGGCATATTGGCGGTGGGCATTCCGGTGTTCTGTGCAGGACTGACGCCCAATTCCCCTGCCCGCAACGGCCCCGGCAGCGTCGGCCTTCCCGTGGTGATGGGCGGCGTCAGGATCGAGCCCGGCGACATCATCCTGGCCGACAACGACGGCGTGGTGGTCATTCCCCGCACCGAAGCCGAAGACGTCATCGTGCGGCTGGACGCCGTCCGCAGCGCGGAGGCAAAGCTCGATGCGGCGGTGAAGGGCGGGCTCGGCGTGCCCGACTTCATCTCCACCGTCCTTTCCTCCGGCAAGGTCAGCAGGCTGCCATGACGCCCTGACAGCCGACGCTTCCTGTCATGCAGCGTGCACTTTCGGGGGAACTTCCCTTACAGATTGTGTTCTGCAAAACTTGCGTGCGCGCGGCTGTGTTCGGTAGTAGTTTTCCCCATTATGAACTCCTTTGCGGCTTCTCAGGCGGGCACTCCGATCGAGAGCGTTACCGCACCGACCGCTGTCCCGGATCCGACCCTGCGGGACGAGCCGACACGCGAGGAAGTCGTCGAGGCGCTGCAGCGGATCAACGCGAGCAGGGATTTCGATGCGACCGACCGCTCCCGCCGGCTTCTCGACTATCTCGTGACGGAGGCGCTGGACGGCCGGGGAAACCGCATCAAGGCCTACGCGATTGCCACCGAGGTTCTCGGCCGTGCGACCAGTTTCGATCCGCAAAGGGACCCCATCGTGCGGATCGAAGCGGCGCGCCTCCGGCGGGTGCTCGAGCATTATTACCTGACCGAGGGCCGCAACGACCGGGTGATCATCGACATTCCCAAGGGCGCCTACACGCCGCGCTTCGCGCTGGCCTCATCGCTGAGCATGACGCCGCCCGTCCAGGGCGAGGAAACGGCAGAGGCGAGCGGGGCGGCGCAGGCGAGGAACGGCGGGCAGGCCAAGGGCTGGCAAGCCCATCTCGCCGCGGCATCGGTGATCGGCGCCCTCCTCCTCGGCCTCCTCGCCATCGCTTGGACGAGCACGCGGCAGACAACCGTATCCGACGCTGAAATGCAGATACCCGGCCTGCTGATCAGGCCGTTCACCGACCTCACCAACACCGAGAACTCCCGCCTCCTCACCACGGGCCTGACCGAAAGAATCATCGAAAAGACATCCCGATACAAGGATATCGCGGTGATCACCGGCGACGGCGAGCCCGGCTACACCTCCGCATCCCATGCCCGCTATGAGCTGGGCGGCACCGTCCGCGTCCAGCACGACACGATGGTTCTGCAGACCCGTCTCGTCGACCGGTCTGACGGGCGTGTCGTATGGGCGGAGAGTTTCGACATCCAGCAGCAGGCCGTCCAGCTGTTCCACGTGGAAGTGGAGATCGCCAACCACATCGCCACGATCATCGCGGAACCACGAGGAATCGTGGGCGAGGAGACGCGCCGCGAGTCATCCGAAGTGCCGCCCGACAGCTGGGGCGCCTATTCGTGCATACTGGAAGCCTACGCCTACCGCGCGTCTCTCGAGCCGAGCCAGCATGCGACCATCCGCCAATGCCTCGAGAGAGCGGTCCTGCAATACCCCGACTACGCCACCGCCTGGGCATTGCTGTCGCTCGCCTATGCCGACGAATTCAGGTTCTTCTATCCCCCGCCCGAGGGCAATGCCGTTCCAGCGCTGGCGAGGGCTTTCGAGGCTGCCCGGCGTGCGATCGACCTCGACGCATCGAACATCAGGGCAAGACAGGCGCTCATGATGACCCTGTTCTTCCAGAAGGACTACCGGGAGGCGATCGCCGTTGGGGAGGAGGCGCTCACCCTCAATCCCAACGATACGGAATTCAAGGGCGATTTCGGTTCCCGCCTCGCCCTTTTCGGAGCGTGGGATCGGGGCTGCGCGCTGGTGGACGACGCTCTCTCGACAGGCAGCCGCGACGTGGCCTACTACGAGATCATCCTGTCGCTCTGCCGCTACATCAAGAACGACTTCCAGTCAGCGGCCGACCTCGTTAGCCACGCGCGGGCAGACGGCAATCCGGCCTACCATGTGATCAGGTCCGCGATCCTCGCGGAAGCCGGACGGACCGAAGAGGTGGCTCAAAGCCGCAAATGGCTCGACCGGAATGTCGGAAACGAACTTCCATCCCTGATGACCAGCATGGCGGAACGCCTTGTGCGCGTGGAGGACAGGAAGCGTTTCCTCTCCTCGCTGGGGAAGGCAGGGTTCGACGTGCCGCGCTGAGGCTCAGCCTCCGAGCGCGATGGTGACCGCGACGAGCACGCAGCCGAGCAGGACCATGGCAAGCGATGTCCACCAGGGCGAGAGCCCGGAGACGCGGCCATAGGCAAAGCCAATGAGGGCAAGCATCCCCACGGCGATCGCGTTGGAGAGCCGCATCGCGAGCGGAAGGTCTTCCAGCACCATGAAGGGCGCGATCACCGGAAAGGTGGATGCGACGACGATGAGGAACACGGCAAGCGCGCCGCGCAGCTCATCGCCCCGGAGCCAACGGCCGGTGCCTGCGCCGGGAGACCTCAGGATGCGCATGCGGATGCGCTCCAGCACCTCGTGGTGAAGCTCCTCGGCCACCGCCCTCGGAACCTTCTCGCGGATCACGGAATGCGCCTCTTCCGAGCTTCCTGCCGCCTTCACGGCAGCAAAGGTCCTCCGATCCTCGCCGCGCTCGTGAAGGCTGGCCATCAGGTACATGACGGCGTCGATCAATCCCCAGGCAAGGTTGCAGCCGATGGCGCCGATCAGCACCGTCCTGACCTCGGCGCGGTCGGATGTCGCAACGCTCAGGGAACCCGTGAAGGTGAGCACCATGATGAGCCCGAACAGGATTTCGGACAACCGGTGGACCGGATCGAGAACCGTTTCCTTCGCTGCGCCCGCCTTTTCCATCTCCGGCATGGGTTTCAATGCGCAGGAGGAATGACGTACAGGGTGGCCGCGAAGACCGCATAGATCATGAGCATGAGCAAGCCTATGAACCAGGCCGACTGGCCTTTGACCGAGATGAGCGCAGAGGCCGTGGTGGCGACCAGGATCATGACCACCGCACCCGGCCAGAACTGCAGGGACATGGGCGCCGGACCGACCGCGTAGCTGAGCAGGACAAGGACCGGCACCACGAAAAGGGCGATCTGCGCCGAGCTACCGAAGGAGATGCCGAGGCTCAGGTCCAGCCGGTTCTTGCGGGCGGCGCTGAAGGCCGCCATCATTTCCGCGGCCGCGCCCACCGTGGCGACGACGATGAAGCCCACGAAGGCGGAGGAAAGGCCCAGTTCGGCCGATGCGCCGGTGAGCGATTCCACGAAGACTTCGCTCACCAGAGCCACGACGAGGGTGGTGCCGAGAAGCGTGGCGACGGCGATCGGCAGTGGCCACGCCAGGCCTTCGTGCTCATGGGCCTCGGCCGAGAAATACTTGCGGTGCGTGCCGAGCGTGAAGACCAGGCTCAAGGCATAGGTGGCCAGCAGGATCAGCGAAATCGCCAGGCTCAAAGACTGCGGAAGGACGTGGGAATCGGTCACCGCGAGCATGGAGGGTATCATGAGGCCGAAGGCGGCGAGAAACAGGAGCCCCACCTGCATGCGGGTGCTCGAGCTGTTGAACTGCTGAACGTGGTGGCGGAGCCCGCCGAGGAAGAACGACATGCCCGTCATGAACAGCGTGTTCGTGACGATGGCGCCGGCGAGCGAGGCCTTGACGAGGAGGTATTCTCCCGCCCTCAGTGCGGCGAGGGCGATGAGGAGCTCGGTGAGGTTTCCGAGCGTGGCATTGAGGAGCCCGCCGATGGTGTCGCCCGTGCGGGCCGCCACCTGCTCCGTGGCGAGGCTGAGAAGAGCCGCGAGCGGCACGATGGCGAGAATGGAGAGCACGAAGAGCAAAGTGTGGGAGGCTGGCTGCAGCGCATGAACGACGAACGGCACCGGCACCACCAGGAGAAGCCAGAGCAACCGGTTGTGCTGTATTTCCTTCAGGAGCAGCTGCATGGCCTTGTTCCTCAACCGCCCGATGCGGCGGGGGCGATGGCGAAATAGGGGAGCGCCAGGAACCCCTTTGCGACGAAGGCGTTGGCCAGGTCGACGAAGAAGGACCCGGCGAGCGTTATGAGCAGGAAGGCCTTGGGCGAGGGGCCGTAGCGGTGCCCCACCTCGTCCATCGTCGCCATGGCGACCGGCATGGAGGACAGGCCGAAGCCGAGAAAGCCGCCCGAAGTCACCGCCGCGTCATAGTCCTTCCCGAGCAGCCGGAAGAGCACGAAATAGGCGATCGCCACAGTTACCACGACCTGGACCACCACGTTGATGGCGAGCGGCAGGAGGATCGCCGCCACCGAGATGAGCGGCGTGGACATCAGCGCCATGACCAGGAAGAGCTGCAGCGCCAGGGCGCCCCCCTTCTCGATCGGCCCGAAATCGAGCTTGTAGCTGAAGAGATCGGCGAGGTTGGTGATCACCACCCCGGCAATCATGGCGGAGAGAAAGCCGGGGAGCAGTATGCCCGCCTCGCGCGCAAGCTCGTTGAGCTTCTCGCCGATCAGCACCGACAGCGCGAGGACGAAGACGGTGGAAAGGAGACTCTCGATCTGCGTGCCCTGAGGTGCCTTTTCCTCGCTTGCGGGAGGCGCCATGAAGGTGAGGTCGGTCGGGCCGCCGACGGAGCTCTTCAGCTTGTGACGCCTGATGATCCAGCCGGTGACGGGTCCGGCGACGAGGGCGCCCGAGATCACGGCGAGGGTCGCCGCGCCGACCGCGACCACCTGGGCGTGGACGAGCCCCTGCGCCTGCAGTTCCTTCGCCCAGGCCATGGCCGTGCCAGGACCTCCCACGAAGGACAGCGAGCCGACGAGGATGCCGTAGGCGGGGTGCGAGCCCCAGAGGCCGGCAATCACAGCACCTGTCACGTTCTGCGCCATGAGGGCGAGGACCGTCACCACGCAGAGGATGACGAGCGGCACGCCACCGCTGCGCAGGGCGGCAAGCTTCGCCGAAAGGCCGATCGAGGTGAAGAAGATCAGGAGGAGCGCATCCTTGGTGCGTGAACCGAAGGCGACATCGAAGTGGAAGAGAACCTGCATCAGCAGAACCATGACGGCAACGATCATGGCGCCGACCACGGCATTGGGCATGTCGATCCGGCGGAGGAAGGGAACAGCCTCCCGGATCCACCTGCCGATGAAGAGCGCGAGCACTCCGACAAGCAGCGTCGAGAGTTCGTCGAGTTCGAACCGTTGCATCACGTCCATGGCTGATTTTCACCGTCATGAAAGAAGGAAGAGAGAGGAAGGGCCGCCACGAGGCGGCCCCCAGCAAGCGTGATCACTGGGCAAGGACCATCGCGAAGTAGCCGAAGACCGTGAGCAGCACGCCGGAGACGGCGTAGGCCACCGGAAACCCGATCCAGGGCACGTTGCTCTTGATCTCGACGGCTGCCTCGCGGCAGGGGCCGGAGTGGCTGCGGGCACCTGCAACCCCACCCATGAGCACCGCCGGGTTCATCTTGAACACGTAGTGGCCGATCGACCAGACGATGAAGGGCGGGATCGAGCAGGCGATGAAGCCGATGACGAAGATCTTGAGCGCCAGCGCACCCGTCAGCTGCGTGAGCAGCGAGTTGCCGGCATTGATCCCGACGATGGCGACGAAGACGATCAGCCCCAGGTCCTCGAGGATGTTGCGCGCGGCGTTCGGCGTGTTGCCGAAGAAGCGCACGCGCGAGACGAGCGAGGAGACGATCACGCCCGACACCAGCAGGCCGCCCGCGTTGCCGAGGCCGACGGAGGCGCCGAAGGCCGGGAACTGGATGGCGCCGATGAGGAAGCCGAGGATCATCCCGAGCGACAGCGTGAGGAGGTCCGTCGCCGTGCTCGGCCGCACCACGCGGCCGAACATCGCGCCGACGCTGCTCACCGCGTCCTTCAGGCCGACGACCGAGACGATGTCCATGCGCTGCAGCTTCGTGTTGGTGCCGATCGGGACCGGCACGCCGCCGCGCTCGAGCTTCACCACCTGGATCTGATCGACGCCGGGCAAGGCCCGGAGCTCGGACTGCGAGAGCTTGAGCATGTCCTTGTTGGTGACCACGATGTCCGCCGTGTCGAGCGGAACGTCGAGCGCCAGCTTGTCGGAGACCTCGGGGCCGATGAGCCCCATCTTCTCCGTCATCGTTTCGCGGCGGCCGCCAAGGGCGATGACGTCATTGGCGTTCAGCCGGAGATCGGGCGCGACGCCGAGGCGTTCGCCGTCGCGCACCACGTTGACCACCCGGTATTCGGGGTTGGCGCGGAGCAGCTCGCCCACCGTCTTGCCTACCCAGGCCTGGTTCTCCAGGCGGTAGGCCCTGAGCGCGCCCGCCGTCCAGCCGGACAGGGTGGGCAGGTCGCCGCTGGTCACGCCGAACTTGGTCTCATATTCCTTCGCGGCCTGTGCGGCGTCGAGGCCCCACCAGCGCGGCAGATACTTGGTGATGAGGATGATGCCGACGGTGCCCCAGATGTAGGTGATGCCGTAGGAGAGCGCGATCATGGCGCTCACCTGTTCCTTGCTCGTGCCCTCGGGCAGGGTGAGGACGCCGGCGTTCACCGCCTCCTCGGCGGAGCCGATCGCCGCGGACATGGTCTGCGAACCGGCGAGAATGCCGCCCGCGGTGCCGGGAGGAAGGTCGAAGAGCCTGACGCCCGCCACCACGAGGAAAAGTCCGGCGACGCTGCTGACAACCGCGAGAAGCGTGAACTTCAGCCCGTCTCCCCCAAGGCTATTGACGAAGGAGGGGCCGACGCGGAGCCCCACGCCGTACATGAACAGATAATAGAACATCGACTTGGTGAAGGTGTTGAGCTCCAGCTTCACGCCGTAGACGGAACCCCAGACCGACAGTCCGCAGCCGACGATGATGGCGGCGGCGACCATGCCGAGCCCATATCCGCCGATGGTCTGGCGCCCGAGCCAGACGGCGAGCCCCACCGTCAGGAAGAGCAGGATGAAGGGATTGCTCCCGAGAAAATCGAAGAAGCTTGCCATGATATCCCCCTCAGGCTTTCGAGGTCTTGTTGCGGCCGGCGCCGAGCGCGTCGGGCTTGATCAGCTTCAGGCCGCGGGCGGCCTCGTAGCCGTGGATCTCCTTGACATCGAGCTTGCGCATGAAGCCGATGGTCTCCGCCGTCAGCACCTGTCCGGGGACCATGATCGGGAAGCCCGGCGGATAGGGAATGACGAAGTTGGCGGAGACGAGCTCCGGCCCATTGGCGAGCCGCTTGTCCATCTCCGGGCCATTGAGCGGCACGTATTCACAGGCGCTCTCGTCATAGGCCATGAAGAAGGCCGTGCGCATGTCGCCCTCGGGCGTGAGCTTGCCGGCATCCTTCCGGAAGGCATCGTGGAAGCGGCTGAAATTGGGAAGATCGGGAACGTCGTGCATGAGACTCCTGGTGCGGGCGGCGAAGGCCTTGCGGGCCCCTTCCCCACCGCTCCTCAGGCGCTCCTCGATCTCGCCGCAGATCTCGATGAGCACGCGCAGCAGGTGGGCCACGTCGCTCCGCGTGTTGTTGATGTTCGACTGCAGCAGAACCGAGTTGCGGGAGGTCTTGTTGACCTGGATGTTGAAGCGGCTCGCAAGGAGCCCCTTGAACTGCGTGCCGTCGAAGCCCGCATCGCCGCAGACCAGGGTCATGCGGGTGGGATCGAGATAGAACTCGTCCTCCTTCATCGACTTCACCACGTCGCCCCAGGTGGTGCCCGGCGCCAGATAGTCCTTGAAGCCGGATTGCCGGTAGGCGTCCGGGATGAGCTCATCGGCGCCGAGGATGCGGAAGTACTTGGAGATGAGCGGATGGCCGTTCACCGCATGCCTGATCTTGAGCGCGATCGAGATGGCGTTCATGACCAGGCCGTAGCCTTCGAGCTCCATCTGGCGGCGCGCCACGTCGAGGCCGGCGATCAGCTGCTGGTTCGGGCTCGTCGAGGCATGGGTGAAGACCGCCTCGTGGAACTGGCTCTCGACCTTCGGGTAATCGACGTCCTTGACGAGCACCATGGAGCCCTGGCGGATCGCGGACATCGACTTGTGCGTGGAATTGGTCTGGTAGACGCGGAGCCGCACTTTCCGGGGATCGGGGATGAGGCGGGTCTCGAGCAGCTTCTCACGCGAGGGCTTGGGCCCCAGTTCCTTCTGCTGCTTCTCATAGGCCTCGACCGACGCGGGATCGGCAAGCCAGGCCTCGAGTTCGGCGGCGGCACCCATCGCGGTTCGCGGCCTCAGGAAGGGCGACCAGCGGGCAAAGCCGGACCATGCCTCATCCCAGAGGAAGATGAGGTCGGGCTTGATCGCCAGGCATTCCTGCATCACCCGGAAGGTGTTGTACATGTGCCCGTCGAAGGTGCAGTTGGTGAGATCGAGAAGGCGCACACGGTCCAGGCGGCCTTCTTCCTTGAGGGCCAGCAGCGCCGACTGGATGGCTTTGAGCGGCACGGCGCCATACATCGAGAACTGGGTGAGCGGATAGGCCTCGACATAGATCGGCTGCCCGCCGCCAAGGACGAGGCCATAGTGATGCGACTTGTGGCAGTTGCGGTCGACGATCACGATGTCGCCCGGCGCGACCAGCGCCTGCACCACCATCTTGTTGCTGGTGGAGGTGCCGTTGGTGACGAAGAAGACGTGGTCCGCACCGAAGGCGCGCGCCGCCATCTCCTGGGCCTTCTTGATGTTGCCGGTCGGCTCCAGGAGGCTGTCGAGGCCGCCCGTCGTGGCGCTGCTTTCGGCGAGGAAGAGGTTGATGCCGTAGAACTCGCCCATGTCGCGGATCCAGCCGGAGCGGAACACCGATTTGCCGCGCGCGATGGGAAGGGCGTGGAATGTGCCCACGGGCCGCTGCGCATAACGCTTCAGATTGTCGAAGAAGGGCGTTTCGAAACGGGCCTGGATACCCTCGAGGATTGCGAGGTGAAGCTCGAGAACCTCCTCGACGGCATAGAAGATGCGGCGGACGCATGCCGCATCAGGCGAGGCCGCGAGCGTCTCCACCGCCCGGTCGGACGTGACGTAGAGATCGAGTTCCGGACGGATCTTCTTGATGAGGCCGGCGAGCGTGAGGGCCGAGGAACTCGCCTCGAGCTTGCCGAGCGCCGAATCGAGAAGCTTCCGGAGGACCGGCGCGTCATGGACCGAGCGCAGGGCGAAGCCCTCCGCGACGATGACGGAGAGGATCTGCGGGTTGACCAGCACTGCGCAGAGGGCGTCCTCGAAGCTTCCCACGATCACCGGCTCGTAGCAGAACTGGTCCTCGACCCGGCGGAGCTTCCGGAACTCGGCCGCCATCGCGGCCCAGCGGGACTGCGGCTGCGGCGTGACGAGCAGCACCTCGAAATAGGGCCGGTGCCGATCGCGGCCCGACACGACGCTGGGCAACACGTCCGACAGGCCATCTTCGGCATCCGCGGTGGCCTCGCCATCCACCTGGGATGCATAGGCATTGGTGAGAATGGCATCGGCGATCCGCCTGATCATCGCCGCGGCCGCCGCCGATTCGCCGGCGGCGATCCTGTCACGCAATCTGGCGAGGAGACGCAATCCAGGATAGGCGTGGAACTCCTCGATCAGGAGAATGTCGCGCAGTTCCTCTTCGAGCTTGGCGCGGCTCCCCCCGCCTGCAGCCCAGGCCTCCGCCGCACTCAGCACTTCGCGCCACTGGTCAGCCCGCGCAGCATGCATCACCAGGAACTGATCGATTCGATTCGTGACCGACATGACATTCTCCCAAGCGCGCCTGCGCCAAAAAGCAGGGCTTCACACTCAATCTTCGAGAGATACACGCAACTGCGGTCCGCCGGAATCGCCGGAGGGGGAAAATGCCCGTAAATGCGCGTAAATTACGGTAAGTTACTGCCCCTCGACCGCGCCTTCGGTTGACCCCCGACATCCTTGGGCACAACATGCGGGCTGCCGAGCCATCTTGCTGCCGGTGCGCCCGCGCCAGCCATTCCTGCCAGGTCCCCGAGGAAAATGCCGAAGCTGTCACGTGATCAATTTGCCGGACTCCTGCTGCTGACGGCAGGCACGGCGGCCTCACCCGCGACGCCCGCCCTGGCGGCCGACGTGGCGCCACCGGCGGTGAACGAGTTTCAGCGCGCCTTCTTCGACGATGCAACCTTCACGTTCCATCTTCGCAATTATCTTCTCGACCGCTACGACAGCACGGGCAACGATCCAGCTGCCTGGGCACTGGGCGGCTGGCTTGGCTATGAGACCGGCTGGCTGGGCGAGATCCTGAAGTTCGGCGTCGTGGGCTACACGTCCCAGCCGCTATGGGCCCCGGAGGACCGCGACGGGACAACACTGCTGAAGCCCGACCAGGAAGGCTATTCGGTGCTGGGGCAGGCCTATGCCGCGCTGAAATTCGAGGAGCAGGTCCTGACGCTCTACCGGCAAACCGTCAACCAGCCGGAGGTCAACCTGCAGGACAACCGCATGACGCCCAACACCTTCGAGGGCGGCTCGCTGAAGGGCGACATCGGTCCGCTCAGCTATTATGCCGGCATGCTGACCACGATGAAGAAGCGGAACTCGGACGAGTTCGTGAACATCGCCGAGGCGGCGAGCGAAGGCATCAACGAAGACTCATACATGTATCTCGGCGGCCTGGAGTTCTCTCCCATCGAGGAGCTGAAGGCGCGGACATCGCTCTATGTCGTGCCTGACCTTCTCGCCTCGTCCTATTCCGACGCCGTCTGGAATCACGACCTGACGGAGGAAACCAGACTCCGCCTTTCCGGCCAGTTCATGTTCCAGTCCGGCATCGGTGACGAACGTCTGACCGAACCCGACTACGACGGCTGGATCGGCGGCATCAAGGGCGACGTCATCTACAACGGCCTGACATTGACGGCAGGATACACGTTCGCGAACGACTTTTCAGGCACCGAGGACGGCTGGCAGGCACCCTATGGCTCCTGGCCGGGCTACACCAGCATGATCGTCAAGGATTTCAATCGAACGGAGGAGCAGGCACTGCTGCTTGGCGCCTCCTTCGACTTCGAGCAGGTGGGTCTTGAGGGCCTCGTATTCACCGCAGCGGCGGCCTTCGACCTGGCCGTCGGCGAGAACTCGAAGGGCGAAGACCTGCCCGAGTGGAACGAATACGACTTCACCGCAGACTACCGTTTCACGTCGCTCAGCGAGAACGTGGAATGGGACTGGCTGACGCCCCTGTGGCTGCGCGCCCGCTATGCACGCGTCGACACGGAAAACCCGGACAACACGCGCGATCAGCTCGACGATTTCCGGATCATCGTGAATTATGAACTGCAGTTCAAAGGCAGCGATCTTTAGCCGGCCGCGAGCCGGCGGAACGGAATTGAAGCCATGTCGGCATCGATGAACCCGCTTGCTCCGCATACCCTGCCGTGGTTCGTGACGGCACCGGGCGATACGGACTGGCTCTATGCGGTCACCACGCTCGTCGTGGTCGTCTGCGTCGTCCTTCTGGGCGTCTTCTTCTTCTGGCTACACTCGCTGCCGGAGCGGATGGGGCACAAGAAGCTGCAATTCGAGATCGTCGCCGTTCTGGGGCTGATCTCGCTGTTCACCCATCAGCACATCTTCTGGATCATCGGGCTGCTGCTTGCCGTCATCGAAATCCCCGACATCCTCTCTCCGCTGCGCCGGATTGCGGCCGCAGCAGAAAGGGTTGCCGGCCTGCCGCCGGGAGATGCCCCGCTGCTGCCGCCGCCGCCGGAAGCAGCCCAGCAGCAAGCCGAGCCCCAACCCGCCGCGCGGCCCGTGGAGCATGCCTGATCATGCTTGAGATCACCCTCTGCTCCCTGCTGACGATCCTGCCCGACTATCTGATCCGCCGTTTCCTCCAGGGCCGGAAGATCACCTTCTTCTCGGTCTGGTACGAGCTGCGCTGGGGAATCACCGGCTGCCTCCTCCTCACCATTCTTCTCATCACCACCATCTTCTACTTCCATCCCTCCACCACCAGCGCCACGTCGGTTTTCCGGACCGTTCCCGTGCTGCCGGAGACGAATGGCCGGGTCTCCGAGATCTTCGTCAAGGTGCGCGACACGGTGGAGAAGGGGCAGCCGATATTCAGGCTCGACAGCACCGAGCAGGAAGCGACCCTCGAACTCGCCAGGCGCCGTGTGGCGGAGATCGACGCACAGACCGTCATGGCGGATGCCGACATTCAGGCCGCCATGGGCCAGGTCCAGCAGGCGGAGAACGCGGTGAAGCAGTTCGTCGACGAGCTTGCCGTCAAGCAGGAGCTGTTCGACCGGAAATCCGGAACCGTCTCGCCGCGTGAGCTCGAGCGTCTGCAGACCGCGCTTGCCGGGGCGGAAGGCCAGCTCGCCGCGGCGCAGGCGGCGCAGAACGCGGCGGAAGTGCGGGTTTCGACACTTCTTCCCGCCGAGAAGGCCAGCGCGGAGGCGGCCCTCAAGCAGGCCCAGGTCGACCTCGACAAGATGACCGTCTATGCCGGGGTGAGCGGCCAATTGGAACAGTTCGTTCTGCAGGTCGGCGACATCGTGAACCCTTTCATGCGCCCGGCGGGAATCCTCATCCCGGCGGGCGAAGGCCCACGCCGGCTGCAGGCCGGATTCGGCCAGATCGAGGCCGGGGTCCTGAAGCCTGGAATGGCCGCCGAGGCGACATGCGTGTCGAAACCCCTCGAGATCATTCCCCTGGTCGTTGTCGGCGTGCAGGATTTCATTGCTTCAGGCCAACTGCGCGCCGGAGAGCAGCTCGTGGATGTGGCGCAGATTGCCAAGCCCGGCACCATCCTGGTGACACTCGAGCCGCTTTTCGAGAATGGGCTGGAGGGAATGACGCCCGGCAGCAACTGCATCGTCAACGCATACACCAGCAATCACGAGCGGCTGGCGAACGAGGATCTTGGTTCGCTCCAACGCTTCGGACTTCATGCCATCGATGCGATCGCGCTCGTGCACGCCATGATCCTCAGGGTGCAGGCGCTGTTCATCCCGGTCCGGACCCTGGTGCTGACCGGACATTGAAGGAGGAGCCCTCGCGGCGTCACGTTTCATGATCGGGTGGCCAGACATCCAACTCGCAGTTCGCGCTTCCGTGGCGGCGATCGCCTCGCTCTTCGTGGCGCAGTGGCTTGGGCTGCAATACCCAATCTACGCCTTCATCGCGGCCGTCATCGTGATGGACCTGAGCCCCCGCGTCAGCCAGAGGCTCGGTCTCCGGCGCCTCGCAGCCACGCTTGTCGGCGCGTTCTGCGGGGCATCGCTGAGCTTCCTGGTTCCCCACGGCCCGATCGGCGTCGGGGTGGGTTTCCTCCTCGCAATGCTCGTAGCGCAGATCCTGGGAACCGGAGAGGGCGCGCGGGTCGCCGGCTACATCAGCGGCATCGTGCTCCTCGAGCATAGCGCCGAGCCCTGGAACTATGCCTTCCATCGCCTGGTCGAGACGGCACTCGGCGTCCTCTTCGCCTGGGCCATCAGTTTCCTTCCCAAGCTCATCACCGGAGGAGAGAAGGCGGACGGGAGGACCTGAGCCATCCTCGGTTTCGATCCATGACCTATTCGACCAACACCGATCCGCACAGACTTGTGCGCCAAGCAGGAGGCAACTCGTGACACGCTCTCATCGGATATTCCTCTCGGCCGCAGTCGCGGCCATGCTCGCCCTGGGCCTGGTTCCCGCGAGAAGCCAGACGGACACCGCAAGCACAGCCCAGGGCGGATCCGTGCAGACGCCGGAACCGCTCTCGGATGAGGAGCTCGAGGTTCTCGTGGCCCGCATTGCGCTCTACCCGGACGAACTCGTCGCGGTGATCTCCGCAGCTTCCCTCTATCCGCTCCAGATCATCGAGGCCGACCGGTTCCTCGACGAGCACAAGAAGAACAGCGAGCTCAAGCCGAAGGCCACCTGGGACGGCAGCGTGGTCTCGCTCCTGAACTACCCCGAGGTCGTCCAGATGATGAGCGACGACCTCGACTGGACGCAGATGCTGGGCGAGGCCATCCTCAACCAGCAGGACGGCGTTCTTTCCGCCATACAGCAGCTGCGCGAGAAGGCGGTCGCGGAGAACATCATCAAGACGGACGACAAGGTCAAGGTCGTCGAGGAAGAGGACAACATCGTCATCCAGCCGGCGAGCACGGAAGTGATCTACGTTCCGCAATATCCGCCGGAGATGCTCTACGAGGAGGACTACCCCTACGAGCCGGTCGCCTATTATCCTGAGCCCTATCCCTATTATTACAGCCCAGGGGCGGTGTTCTTCGCCGGCGCCATCACGGGTGCGTTCTGGGGCGCCGTGATCGACTGGGACGACGGCTTCTGGGGCGGCGACTGGGACTGGAACGACGGCTGGGGCGGAGATGTCGATATCGACATCGACTGCAACAAGTGCATCATCGGAAGCGACTTCGACGGCCGCATCAACATCAACGACGTCGACTGGAAGAACATCGATCGCAGCAAGATCAAGTTCGACAGGAACCAGCTGAGCAAGATCGACCGCACGAAGGTCAAGAACACGATCAAGAGCAGCGACAGGAACCGCGTCAAGAACAAGGCCGCCAACCGCGAGGGCAACCGCGCGAGCACGCTTCCGGCGAAGGGCGGAAGGCCCGTCAAGGACGTGCGGGCCAGCACGCTCGAGGGACTGAAGAAGCAGCCGGGCCCGAAGCCCGGGACCAAGGACCTGAAGGCGGCGCGGCCGGGCGACGGGAAGCTGCAGGGCGCGGGCACGCCGGGCAAGAAGCCTGCCTCCGGCAAGATCGACCGGCCCGTCGGAAAGAAGAAACCCGCTGCCAAGGTCGACAGCAGGCCGAGGAACCCCTCGCCCGTGGGAGAGATGAAACGCGGCGTCGATGCAAAGAAGCAATCAAACCGCGGCGCGAAGTCAATGGGCGGCGGAGGATACAAGAGGCCGTCGGGCGGTGTTTCCGGGATGAAGAAACGGCCGATGCCGCGCGGCGGTGGCGGCCGCAGCGGTGGACGTGGCAGGCGCTGAGCAATCAAACGGAGGACAGGATCATGAACATCAAGCAGATCGCATCCGCTACGCTCCTCGGCGCCGCGGTGCTCATGGCGCTCCCCCTCGCCACCCCGCCTGCGCTGGCGCTTTCCGAATCGCTCGAGGAGTTCGTCGGGCCCGAGCCGCCGCTCTTCGACACGCCCGAAGCAGCCCTGGAAGCATTCAAGACCACGCTCGCCAAGGGCGACCTGGCCGAAATCGCCGCTCTTCTCGGCCTCGATGCCGAGAAGCTGAAGAGCGCCGAAGGAATCGGCGAGCGCATCGAGGAGCTGCGGACGGCCACCGCGCAGCTCGCCTCGATCAAGGGCAGCGAAAACCAGCGCATCATCAGCGTGGGGCGTGAGGTCTGGCCTTTCCCCTTCCCGCTCGTCAAGAGCGACAAGGATGGCAAGTGGGCGTTCGATACCGTTGCGGGCGTGGAGGAGATCGTCAACCGCCGGATCGGCGAGAACGAGCTTCAGGCCATCGAGACGGTGCGTCTCTATGTCGAGGCCCAGCGCGACTACGCCATGGAGGACCGCGACCTCGACGGCGTTCTCGAATACGCACAGAAGCTCATCAGCACCGAGGGACAGACCGACGGACTCTACTGGCCCCCCGAGCAAGGGGACGGCGAAAGCCCGATGGGTGAAAGCATAAACCAGGCTGCCCTCGAAAAGGCTGCCGCGGGCCAGGGTTACTTCGGCTACAGGTTCCGCATCCTGCCGCGCCAGGGAAGCAACATTGCCGGCGGGGCCTATGACTACGTGATCAACGGCAACATGATCGGGGGCTTCGCGCTCGTCGGCTGGCCGGTCGACTATGCGCGGACGGGCGTCAGCACATTCGTCATCAGCCACGCGGGCATAGCCTACGAGAAGGACCTGGGGCCCGAGACGGAAGAGCTGGTGAAGGCGATCGACTCCTTCGATCCCGATGGCAGCTGGGAGGTCATTCCGGATTGACGGGGAGCGACGGGCAAGGAAACCAGCCCGTCGCCCGACATGCGAGCGCTGCACCCGGGGGTGCTGGAAATGGCGGGCGGGATCGCGTAACCACGGCCGGCAGAACTGGCGGAGCGTGGGATGTCGGAAGCGGGAATGGTGATCGTGGGCGGTGGCATGGCGGGCGCGCGGGCGATCGTGAGCCTGCGCGCCAATGGCTGGCAGGGGCCGGTCACGCTGGTTTCCGAGGAGACGCTGCTGCCTTATGACCGGCCGCCGCTCTCCAAGGCGATGATCACCGACGAGAAGGAGCCTGCACCTGTCTCGCTCCTCGACGAGAGCATGATCGCCTCGCTCAACGCGGTGTTCGTGCGGGGCGCGCGGGCCACGGGGATCGACCGCAAGGCGAAGGCCCTCGTGCTCGAAGACGGCCGGGCGATTTCCTACGACAAGCTGCTGATCGCGACCGGCGCCAAGCCGCGCCGCCTTGCCATCGAAGGAGGCGAGCTTGCCTATACGCTGCGCGACTTCGCCGATGGCGACCATCTCAGGAGCAGGCTCCGGGCCAGCGCATCCGCCGCCATCGTGGGCGGCGGCTTTATCGGGCTCGAGCTGGCGGCGAGCGCCAGGAAACTCGGATGCGCCGTCACGCTCGTCGAGGCGCAGCCACGCATCCTGATGCGCGGCGTGCCGGAGGAGATCGCGCGGGTGGTTCATGCGCGGCACCTCGAGGCGGGCGTGACGATGGAGGTGGGAACGGCGCTCAGGGCCGTGCGTACCGACGGCGTGGAAATGGCCGACGGGCGCAAGGTCGAAGCCGAGATCGTGATCGCCGGGATCGGCGCCCAGCCCGCCACCGCGCTCGCCGAGGCATCGGGGCTCGCGCTCGACAACGGCATCGCCTGCGACGCGACGCTGAAGACGAGCGACCCCGACATCTACGCGGCGGGCGACTGCTGCTCCTTCCCGCATGGGCTGTTCGGCGAAAAGCGCATCCGCCTCGAAGCCTGGCGCAACGCCACCGACCAGGCCAATGTGGCGACCGCGAACATGCTGGGTGGCGACAAGCCCTATCTCGCCGTGCCGTGGTTCTGGTCCGACCAGTACGACCTCTCGCTGCAGATCGCCGGGCTCCCGGGCGAGGGCGTGAAAACGGTGCGCCGCGCGGTGGCCGAACGCGCCTTCCTTCTGTTCCACCTCGACCATGGGGGGCGGCTGGTCGGCGCCTCCGGCATCGGCCCCGGCAATTCCATCGCGCGCGAGGTGAAGCTCGCGGAAATGCTGATCGGACGGAGGGCCGCGCCCCCGCCGGAGGCACTCGCCGACCCCGCCGTTCAACTCAAGGGCCTGCTCAAGGCCTGACACCCGCTCACATTCATTCCTGTAAGGACGTGCATTCATGAATTTCGCATCCGACAATGTCTATGGCGTTCATCCGAAGATCCTCGCGGCGCTGGCCGAGGCCAATCTCGGCACGGCACCTTCCTATGGCGGCGACGGGCTGACGAAGCGGGCCGAGGAGAAGCTGAGGGAGGTGTTCGGCTGCGATCTCCGCGCCTTTCTCGTCACCTCCGGAACGGCGGCGAACGGGCTCGCCCTTTCCGCCATCACGCCGGGGTTCGGCGCCATGCTCTGCCATGCCGAGGCGCATATCTCGGTCGATGAATGCAATTCCCCGGAGTTCTTCACCGGCGGCGCGAAGATCCTCGGGCTGCACGGGCCGGCGGGCAAGATCACGCCGGCCATGGTGGAGAAGACGCTCAAGGGCTTCATCCGCGGCGAGCACGACCCGAAGCCCAAGGGCGTTTCGCTCACCAACGCCACCGAGCTCGGCACCGTCTATTCGCCGCAGGAGGTGAAGGCCTTCTCGGACTTCATCCGGCCGAAGGGCATGAAGCTGCACATGGACGGGGCGCGTTTCGCCAATGCGCTGGTGGGGCTCGGCTGCACGCCGGCGGAACTGACCTGGAAGGCGGGGGTGGACGTCATGTCCTTCGGAGCCACCAAGAACGGGGCGATGATGCTGGAGGCGGTGATCTTCTTCGACCTCGGCCTCGCTGAGGATTTCGCCTACCGCCGCATGCGGGGCGGGCAGCTCATGTCCAAGAGCCGCTATCTCGGGGCGCAGATGCTGGCCTATCTCGAGGACGGCCTATGGCTCGACAACGCGCGGCGGGCCAACGCCCTGGCGCAGAGGCTGGCCACGGGGCTGGCGGAGGTGAAGGCCGTCCGCGTGCCGAACCCGGTCCAGGCGAACGAGGTCTTCGCGGTGATGCCCCGGGTGCTCTATGACCGCCTGCTCTCCTCCGGGGCGCATTTCTACGACTGGATGCCGGACAGCCTCGGAGACGGGATCGGCCCCGAAGAGGTGTTCGCCCGCTTCGTGCTCTCCTTCGCAACGCCGGAGGAGGACGTGGAGAGCTTCCTGAGGCTGGTGACGAAGGGGTAAGGAAAAGGGCGCTCCCTTGGGAGCGCCCATCTGTCCTTTAGGCGGCCTTCCTGGCCTCGATGGTCTTCTGGGCCTGGACGCCGTTCACCGGGATGGTGCGGGGCTTCAGGGCTTCCGGCACTTCGCGCTTCAGCGAGATGTGAAGGAGGCCGTTCTCCATGCCGGCGCCATTGACCTGAACGTGGTCGGCGAGCTGGAAGCGGCGCTCGAAGGCGCGGGACGCGATGCCCTGGTGGAGGAATTCGCCCTTCTGGTCGGTCTTCTCGGCCTTCTTGCCGGAGACGGTGAGCGCGTTGCCCTTGACCTCGACGTTGATGTCCTCGGGCGCGAAGCCGGCGACCGCCATGGTGATGCGGTACTCGTCCTCGGACAGGCGCTCGATGTTGTAGGGGGGATAGCTCGGCGCCTCGAAGGTGGAGGCCTCGTCGAGCATGCGGGCGAGGCGGTCGAAACCGACGGTGGAACGATAGAGGGGGGTGAGGTCGAACATGGTCACATTCTCCTTGAGCAATGTCACGTTGTGCCCGCCCAAAGGGGCCGGGCCGGTCAATCCTGCGGACCCGGAATGGCGCCCGCAGGGTTCAGATAGGCAGCGGCGCTGCGGTTTCAAGCCCCCCGCCCCGGCGTCCGGCGGCTGAACGCCAGATGAACGCGCGGTTCTGACCCCGTTCAACGAGCCACTGCTAGTTTCCGCTCCAACGATGGCCAAGACGGACATCGAAGCATCAGACAAGGAGCACTGACATGATGATGAAGTCCCTGATCGCCGCCACCGCCGTCGCCGGCGCCATGACCCTGGCCCTGCCCGCTTCCGAGGCCAAGGCCGACGTGGATGTGAATATCGGCATCGGCCTCGGCGGTTACTACCCCGGCCACTATTACGGCGGCTATCCCGTGCGCCACCGCTACAAGGTCAGCTGCCAGACCGGCCGCAACATCGTTGACCGTTCCGGCTTCAACCGGGTGCGGGCGATCGACTGCACCCTGCCGAGCTACAAGTACTCGGCCTGGAAGCGCGGCCACAAGTTCGTGGTGAGCGTCAACCGCACGGGTGACATCACCCGCGTCCGGAAGGTATTCTGATCCCTTCTGCACGGAACGGAAAGGGCGCCCTCGAGGCGCCCTTCCAATTGTCTTGCACATGCCGCAGAATCGCCCAGAAGGCGGACGAGAACAGCGGCATCCAGGAAAGAGGAACATCACATGCGGGTTCGCGGTATCACCCTGTCGCTGGCAGCCTTGTTCGCCGTGGGCGCATGGGCCGACGAGGCAGCGGCCGACCACCGGCCGACGCAGCGGCGCGTCTACAGCGACGAGGGCTACTATGGCGGTCCGCCCTTCATCCGCATGGTGCCGGGGCTTCGCATCTTCTTCGGCGACTACGCGTTGACCGAAGAGGAATTCGACGCGCTCTACGGCAATGACCGGCGCTACTCCGAGCGCTATGACGAAGACGAGCCCGCCCCGCCGGTGAAGCGCAAGAAGACCGAGAAGAAGAAGGCGGCGAAGCCCGCCAAGCCCGCGGCCAAGGCCGGTGCGGGAGACCAAACCGCCTCGATCGACAAGGACAATGGCGAGAAGGCAACCAAGAAGGCGCCCGGCGCGGCAGGCCTCTCCTGCGAAAAGGCCACCTCCGTGGTGAGCGGCTACGGCTTCTCCAGCGTCACGGCCGAGAGCTGCAGCGGCAAGACCTATGCCTTCAACGCCACGCGCGACGGCAAGAAGTTCGCGGTGAAGCTCGATTCCGCCAGCGGCGAGCTGACCGAGGTCAAGAAGCTGCCCTGAGGAGATTCAGGGCGGCTTGCCCCGCGGGGTGCGGCGGCACTATGCTGCGGCGCTCGAGCGCGTCGCCATGGACCTTCATCCCATCCCCGAGAACCCCTTGCCGCCCGGCGCGGCGGCAGTCGAACTCGTCACCCGAGACAAGGCGCGCCTGCGCGCCATGCGCGCCATCCCCGACGATCCCCGGGGGACGGTGGTGCTGCTGGGCGGGCGGGGAGACTTCATCGAGCGCTATTTCGAGACGACGCGCGATCTGATGGCGCGAGGCTTCGCCGTGGCGGCGATCGACCTGAGAGGCCAGGGCGGCTCGCAACGCTTCACCAGCAACCCCTACCGGGACCGCCTCAAGTCCTTCTCCGCCTTCGACGAGGACTTGCGCGCCCTCATGGAGGGGCTGGTGATGCCCTCCTGCCCTCCCCCCTATTACGCGCTCGGCCATTCGACGGGCGGCCATGTGCTGCTCCGGGCTCTGCGCAAGCATGACTGGTTCGAGAAGGCGGTGCTGGTCTCGCCGCTGGTCGAGATTCTCTACGGGCCGTGGCCCAGGCCCGCGGTGAGCCTCCTCGTCGCGGCGGCCAATCTCACGGGGCTCGGCGGCATGTTCCTGCCCGGCGTGCGCCGGAAGCCCATGGGGCGGGCGGATTTCCCGGCAAATCCCCTCACCTCGGACCCGCGGCGCTGGGAGCGCGACAGTGCGACCCTCGAAGCGGCGCCGCAGCTGGGCCTCGGCGGCCCCACCTTCTCCTGGCTCCGCGCCGCGCGGCGCTCGGGCGTCGCGATCCGCCGGCGGTACCCCTCGGCCTCGATCGTGCCCGTGCCGGCCAGCACGGCATCCGACGCGTCGCGCAGCGCACGGAAGATCGCGCGGTCTCCTGGCGCATGCTCACCAATCGTCCCCGACTCCCCGCCGAGCGAGATCGAGCCATCCAGCGTGGTGACCATGTTCGCCAGCACGTACGGGCGATCCGCCGGGACGCGGGACGGGCGCAGCGAGGCCAGGAGCTCGTCGGGTGAACCGCCGACGGGAAGGAGCGTGCGCAAAGCCATCCCCCAGCAGCCTACGAGCCGGTGCGCCGCGTCGATAGGCTGCGCGGGCCCCGCCGCCCCTGGCCGGGCACACCGGCGCCGCCGGCCAGCAACCGAGCTGCACCCACCTTGGAGCATTGATGTCGAGCCCCAGCCAGACCCCGGATCGCAACCTCGCCCTCGAGCTCGTGCGCGTCACCGAAGCCGCCGCGCTCGCCGCCGCCCGCTGGATCGGACGCGGCGACAAGGAAGCCGCCGACCAGGCCGTGCGCGACTGCTTCGGCAAGGACCCCGCTCCTCGCTTCAACTTTGTCATGGAGCAGGCCAGCGAAGCCGACGACGTAGACCTGTAGAATACTCTTCTTC
>NZ_JBKBKI010000043.1:0-23298 GCF_046294715.1 Aestuariivirga sp.
GTCGATGAAGATGATGCAGGGCGCGTTCTTCTTGGCCTGCTCGAACATGTCGCGCACGCGCGAGGCGCCCACACCCACGAACATTTCCACGAAGTCGGAGCCCGAGATCGTGAAGAACGGAACGTTGGCCTCGCCGGCGATCGCGCGGGCGAGCAGCGTCTTGCCGGTGCCGGGCGGGCCGACGAGCAGCGCGCCCTTCGGGATCTTGCCGCCGAGGCGCTGGAACTTGTGCGGGTCCTTCAGGAAGTCGACGATTTCGACGAGATCGTCCTTGGCTTCCTCGACACCCGCCACGTCCTCGAAGGTCACGCGGCCGTGGCGCTCGGTGAGGAGCTTCGCCTTGGACTTGCCGAAGCCCATGGCCTTGCCTGAGCCCGCCTGCATCTGCCGGATGAAGAACACCCACACGCCGATCAGCAGAAGCATGGGCAGCCAGTAGATGAGCGCGCTGGTCAGCACCGAGTCCGTCTGTGCCGGGCGGAAGGTGATCTGCACGTTCTTCTCGCGCAGCTGGTTGATCTGGTCCTCGAAATAGACGAGCGGCCCCGTGGTCTGCACCGAGGAGCCGTCGGCAAGCTTGCCGGATATGGTTTCGCCCGAGATCACGATGGACTGGATGGCGCCGGAGTTCGCCCGGTCGAGGAAATCGGAGTAGCTGATCTCGGCGTTGGTGGTGCGTCCCACCTGGCCCTGGAACAGGCTGAACAGCGCGAAGAGCAAGAGCGCGATGACGATCCAGACGGCGAAGTTGCGGAATTGGTTCACGTGATCCCTCGAATCTGGCCGCCCGATCCGTCAGGGCCGCGCGGCAGGCCTGTCCCTACAATGCGCAATAACATAGGTTGGTGCCAAGACATTTCCAAGGACGGCTGCAGCGTAAAATTGTCGTTACGGACCGCAGAGCCTGAGGAAGACCGCCTTCACGCGGCCTTCCGCGCCCTCAGGCGGCTCGATCCACGGCATCGCCCGTCCGGCAAAGGCCGGAACGCCGGGGGGGAGTGGCTGCCCGCGGCCGCCCGCAGGCGTCACCAGCGAGCCCGGCGGGGCCTCCACCAGGAACCGGTTGTCCCACAGCGCTTCCCCGCTGTCAGGCACCTTGAGCGGCTCGGGCGCGATGCGCGCCGCCTCGCGCGTCACCCAGAAATCGTTCTTGCGGCGTCCGACGAGGGCGCCACCCAGGGTCCGCCGGCCCTTGCCCGCCGCCACCCACCGCGCCAGGCGCCGGAATTCCTCCGCCTCGGGCTCATGCCCCCCGCCGCCGTAATGTCCGATGACCAGCGCCAGCACCCGCTGCTGCAGGGCTTCCGGCAGGCCCAGGAACTGCCGGGCGGGGAGCTGGCAGACGCCCTGCTCCTCTTCCCTGAGCCACAGCCTCAGCCAGCGCCCCGCAGCCTGCTCGAGGAGCGCGCTGGTCCGCGCACCGGCTGCCGCCAGCCGGGCGAGCCGTTCCGGCGTGACGCCGGAGCGCGCCAGGGCGGGGAGCGATTGCCGGAGCCTCACCCGTTCGAAGCCCGCGTCTTCGTTGCTCGGGTCCTCGATCCAGCCCTGATCGAGAGATGAGAGATAGTCGCGCAGCGCCTGCCGCCGCACCGCGAGAAGCGGACGGAACAGGCGAACGCCGTCCCATTCCCCGTGCTGCGGAATCCCTGCGAGGCTGGCGGGGCTCGACGTCCGCATGAGCCGCATCAGCACGGTTTCCGCCTGGTCGTCCAGCGTGTGGCCGGTGAGCAGCAGGTCGGCCCCATGGCTCCTGCACCATTGCGCGAGAAGACCGTAGCGCGCGGCGCGTGCCTTCGCCTGGAGCCCCGTCCGCGGCTTCGGTCCCTCCCAGGAGAGGACGTGGTGGACAAGGCCGAGCTCCGCTGCCCACCGCCCCACCTCGAGCGCTTCGGCGGCGGATGCCGCACGCAGGCCATGGTCCACGGTCAGGACCGAAATCCGGAGATCGGGATGGCGGCCCCGCGCGAAATCATGGACGAGCCGCATCAGCGCGGTCGAATCCGACCCGCCGGAAACGGCGAGCGCCACGTGGCGCTCGCTCAGGAGAGGTGTGAAATCGGCGGGAAGGTCAGGAGCCGCAGCCGGCACGCTTCGCTTCGGCCTGGGCCCGCTTCCGGGCGTCGACCGCCTTCGGATATTCGGCGCTCACGGCCGCATAGGCAGCACAGGCCTGTTCGTCCTGCCCCAGCCGCTTCAGCGAAATGCCGAGCTTCAGAAGGCTTTCCGGAGCGCGGCGGCTCTTCGGGTACTTCTTGTAGCCCTGCAGGAAATTGGCCGCGGCGCGCTTGAAGTCGCTCTGGGCGTAGAATGTCTCGCCAAGCCAGTACTGCGCGCTGCCCGCGAGGCTGTGGTCCGGGTATTTCTGCAGGAAGGTCGAGAAGCCCGCCTCCGCGTCGCCGAACTGGCGGCGCAGCAGGCTCTCGTTCGAACGCTCGTAGAGCGACTCGGGCGACTCGCCCGAGGCCTCCGGGGCGAGCGCCACCGTTTCGATCGAGTCGCTGCTGCCGGAGCCGGCGCTCATGTTGCCCTGCTGGAAGACGATCTCGTCGCCGGGCTCCTGCTGGGAGGGCGGCACCAGCACCTTGCCCTGGAAGCCGCCGTCATTGGGCTGGGCGGCGGCATTGTCGAGCGCACCGAGCACCGTGGGGCCCGGCGCCCCGCCCGATTCGACGCCGGAGATGTCGGCTTCGGCGCCCTGCGGCGGCATGGGCAGTCCGCCGATCGGCTGCTGGTCGATGACCTCGATGTCGTTGCTGTCGGCGATGGGCTCGCCGGCCGAGGCGGCGGCGAGGCGCTTCTGCTGGCTCGGCTGCGGCGGCTCGGCGGCGGCCACCGCGGGCGCCTTCGGCTGCTGCAGCTGCTGGACGGCGCCGCTCTGTTGCGCAGCGCCTGCACCCGACTGGGCGCGCAGCTGCTTCACCTCGAAGGAAAGCTCCTGCACCTGGCCGGTGAGCTGGCGAACCTGCTCTTCCAGCTGTTGCATGCGCACTGCCATTTCGGAGGCGCTCTGGGCGGTGGCGGGCGACACGAGCACACCCAGCAGGGCGGCGGCGGCAACGGAGGACTTCACGTATTTCAGCATGATCTGCACCAACGGCCCTCTCGGGGGGCGGATTGTTCTTGTCGGCCTCGGGAGTGAACCGGAATCGCGGTGAAAATGAGGCTGAACCCCGGGCCTGGTGCGCAAGATCGGCAGCTGTGGCTACTTGGCACCACCCGTGATCACGGTCACCGCCCGCCGGTTCTGCGACCAGCACTGTTCGGCATCGCACAGCGCCGCCGGGCGTTCCTTGCCATAGGCGATGGAGGAGATGCGGTTGGCCGCCACCCCCTGCGAAATCAGGAATTCGCGCGCCGCGGTGGCGCGCCTCGCGGAAAGGGCGATGTTGTATTCGCGCGTGCCGCGCTCGTCGGCGTGGCCTTCCACCTGCACCGTCACCTTGCCGTACTTGTTCAGCCACTCGGCCTGGCGGCGCAGCGTTTCCTGGGCTTCGGGCGAAAGGGTGGACTTGTCTTCGAGGAAGAACACCCGGTCGCCCACGTTCACGGTGAAGTCCTGCTCGGAGCCCGGCACCGCCGCCGCCCCGGGGCCCGTTCCGGCATTGAGGTCCGGCGTGTTCTTCTTCGAGCAGGCGGCAAGCGCCAGGAAACATCCGAGCACCGCGACGGTCTTGAAGCTTGCCATACGAGAAATCATCCACCCACTCCTTTGCCGGCATTGCTGCCGCCGGCCGAAATGAAACCGTTCAAAGCCCCGCAGGCGGGGCTCGCCCACCGGGAATCCTGCCGCAACAGGGTTAACATTCCCTGACTTCGGCGCCTAAAGCCCCCTCCCCGGTTGCACCCGGGAAGGGGAGGACCACCTTGGGGAGGCTTAAGAGGTCTTGGCGCCGCCGGTGATCACCGTCACCGCGCGGCGGTTCTGCGACCAGCACTGCTCGGCATCGCACAGCGCCGCCGGGCGCTCCTTGCCATAGGCGATGGACGAGATGCGGCTCGCCGCCACGCCCTGCGCGATCAGGAATTCGCGCGCGGCGGTGGCGCGGCGGGCGGAGAGCGCGATGTTGTATTCGCGCGTGCCGCGCTCGTCGGCGTGGCCTTCCACCTGCACCATCACGGCGGGATACTTCTGCAGCCAGTCGGCCTGGCGGCGCAGCGTCTCCTGGGCTTCGGGCGTCAGCGTCGACTGGTCCTCGACGAAGAACACCCGGTCGCCCACGTTCACCGTGAAGTCCTGCTCGGAGCCCGGGATGGCCGCGGCGCCGGGCCCGGTGCCGGCGGCGAGATCGGTGTTCTTCTTGGAGCACGCGGCGAGCGCCAGCGCGCAGCAGAGAGCGGCCGCCATCTTGAAACTTGCACGTCTATTCATGTCAGTACTTCCCGTGTTGTCGTGGTCCTGAAGCGGCCTTCGCATCCCCTGCAACCGGCCGCCGCTTCGCGAGGCCCCCCGGCCCCGAATTGATTTGTCCGCCGCCCTCTCAGTTGAGTTTCGGCGACCAGGCCGGGTCGGAGCCGAAGCCCTCGACCGGCACGCGCTGTTCGTTGTAGCCGGTGATATCCACCGACCAGAGCTGCGGTCCGCCGTTCTCGCCCTGCGTGTCGCGGAAGAACATGAGCACGCGGCTGTTCGGCGCCCAGGTCGGGCCCTCGTTGTGGAAACCCTCGGTCAGGATGCGCTCGCCAGAGCCGTCGGGCTTCATCACGCCGATGGCGAACTTTCCGCCGCCCTGCTTGGTGAAGGCGATGTAGGCGCCGTCCGGCGACCAGACGGGGGTGGAATAGCGCCCCTGCCCGAAGCTGATGCGGTTCTGGTTCGAGCCGTCCGCGCTCATCACGTAGATCTGCTGCGTGCCGCCGCGGTCGGATTCGAAGGCGATCTGGCTGCCGTCCGGCGAATAGGAGGGCGCGGTGTTGATCGCCGCCACGTTGGTGAGCTGGCGCAGGCTGCGCGAGCGCAGGTCGAGCTCGAAGATGTTGGAGTTGCCGCCTTCCTGCAGGCTCATGATGACGCGCTGCCCGTCGGGCGAGAAGCGTGGCGCGAAGCTCATGTTGGGGAACTCGCCCACGATCTCGCGCTGGCGGGTGTCGATGTTCATGAGGTAGACGCGCGGCTCGCCGTTGCCGAAGGACATGTAGGTGATCTCGTTGGTCGATGGCGAGAAGCGCGGCGTCAGCACCAGGTCCTTGCCGTCCGACAGCGGGCGCACGTTGAAGCCGTCCTGGTCCATGATGGCGAGCCGCTTCACCCGCTGGTCCTTGGGCCCCGACTCCGAGACGAAGACCACGCGCGTGTCGAAATAGCCGTCGATGCCGGTCATCGCCTTGTAGATGATGTCGGAGATCATGTGGCCGATGCGGCGCGCGTTCTTCGGGCTGGTGGTGAACTGCTGCGCGGCGAGCTGCTGCTGGGTGTTGACGTCCCACAGCCGGAACTCGACGCGCATCTTGCCGCCGTCCAAGAACACCTGGCCGGTCACCAGCGCCTTGGCCTCGATCTGGCGCCAGCTGGCGAAGCTCGGCATCTGCTCGAAACTCGCGATCTGCTCGATGAAGGTGGCGGGGTCGAGCGGCGCGAAATAGCCCGAGCGCCCGAGATTGTTGGTGATCACGCCGGAAATCGTGGACCCGGATTCCTCCGCGCCCCCGCCCGCCAGGAACGGCGCGATGGCGATGGGCAGCGGATCGATGCGGCCGCCGGTGATGTCGATCTCGGTCTGCGCCTCGACCGCCCGGCTCAAGCCCATTACGGCGAGCAGAAGGAAGAGAACGGCGGCCATGCGGCGCATCTGATGGGAAGCGAAATCGCTGGAATTCATCTGTAGGTCATCGTCCGTTGGCCCGTCACTGCGTCGGGGTCGCATCCGCGAACATGTTGGGGTTGAAGTTCAGAACGAGATCCTTCCAGACGTCATATTGATCCTGCGGAAGGAAATCGTAGTTCTGGCAGCCGAGTATCGCGGCGACCGTCGAACGCGCGGTGGTCTCGAACAGGAAATCGCCCGGCCCGTTCATCACCTCCGGGTTGCCGGCGATGGAGCCGTCCTGGTTCATCTGTATACGGACTTTCACCGTGATGTTGCCCTCGCGCGCGCCGGGCGGGATCACCCAGCATTCGCGGATGCGCTGCACGAAGGCGGCGATCGTCGTGGCGGAGAGCGTCTCGTCCTTGCCCTGGAGGTCGCGCTCGCCCTGCGTGGGCTCGCCGTCGGTCAGCGCCTCGGAGGCGGTCGTCGTCTTTTCGTCGTTCTCCTTGTTGAGGAGCGCGTCGGTGTTGAGAAGTTCCTCGAGCTTTGCGACGTCGAGTTCCTTCGCCGGCTTCTTCTTCTCCGGCTTCTTCTCGGGCTTCTTTTCCGGCTTCTTCTCGGGCTTCGCCTCGGCCTTCTTCGGCTCCTCCTTCTTCGGCGGAGGCTCCTCCACCTTCTTCAGGAGATCGGCCATGGCGTCGGGGTCCGGCGGAGGGGGCTCCTCCTTCTTCGCCTCTTCCTTCTTCGGCTGCTCGGGCTTGGGCTCGGGCGGGGGCGGCGGCGGGGCCTTGGCCTCCTTGGCGGCGGTCTTCTCCTCTTCCGCCACCTTCAGCGTCTCGTCCGCCTTCTTGACGACGGCGGCCTTTTTCGGCGCCGGCTTCTCGACGGGCTTCGGCGCCTCCTTGGCGGTGGCCATCAGCCTGTTGGCATCGGCGATGTTGGAGATGTCGACGGTGATCGCCTCGACCGGCATCACGTCATGCCGGGGGTTCGGCAGAACCACCAGCGCTGCGGCGAGGATGGCCGCATGGATGCCAAGCGATGCTGCGAGGCTCCCCCTCATCGTCAGTTCTGGCCCTCTTCGGCCGCCGCAGGCTCAGGCGAGACGGCCGCCGCAGTACCGCCGCCCGGCAGCGTCTCGAGGCCGATCTTCTTGAAGCCGGCGCTGTTGATGGCGCCCAGCACCTCGGCGATCGGTCCATAGGTTGCGGCGAGATCGCCGCGCACGCGGATTTCCTTCTCGGGGTCGATGCCGTAGAGCGCCTGGAGCTTCTGGGTGAGCTGGTCCATGCTCATCGGCTCTTCCATGAGATAGATCGATCCGTCCGGGCGGATCGAGACGGAGAGCGGCTCGACCTGGCTGTTGAGCGGCTTGGCGTCGGTCTTGGGAAGGTCGATCGGAACGCCCACCGTCATCAGCGGCGCCGCCACCATGAAGACGATCAGCAGCACCAGCATCACGTCGACGAGCGGCGTCACGTTGATATCGCTCATCACACCGGAGGAGGACCGCCGCCTTGCGTTGCGCCGCTGGTAACCGCCCCTGGCACCCCCTGCTGAAGCACCCATCTGCTACACCCGTTCGTCAAGCTGTCGGGAAATGATCGCGGAGAATTCATCCGCGAAATTCTCGAGTCTGGCGCCAATCTTCCCCGCGTCCGAGGTGTACATATTGTAGAAGATTGTCGCCGGTATGGCGGCAACAAGGCCGATCGCCGTGGCGAACAGCGCTTCGGCGATGCCGGGCGCCACCACGTTGAGGCTGGTGTTCTGCGAGTTGGCGATGGCCTGGAACGACACCATGATGCCCCACACCGTGCCGAACAGCCCGATGAAGGGTGCGGCGGAGCCGGTGGTGGCGAGGAACAGGAGCCGCGCCTCGAGGTCGTGCATTTCCTTCTGGATCTGCACGTCCATCACCTTCTCGATGCGCTTCTGCACACCCTGGAAGCCCGCCCGCATGGCGGCGTCCTGGCTCCGCTTCCATTCCCGCATGGCGGCCATGAAGATCGCCGCGAGACCGACGTTGTTGCGGTTGCCCATGGAAAGGAACAGGTCCTCGAGCGACTGGCCGGACCAGAAATACTGCTCGAAACGGTCGTTGGCGGCATTCATCCGCCGCACCGCGAAGAATTTCTCGATGATGATCGCCCAGCTCCACACCGAGGCGAGCACGAGGCCCAGCATCACCAGCTTGACGACCCAGCTCGCCTGGACCACGAGATGCCAGAGCGAAATCTCGCCGCCCGGAGCCGCCGTCACCGCAAAAACGATCATCCTGTCCTTCCATCACCCCGCGAAAGCCCCTGTCCCGGACTTCCGCGCCCTGCGCCGCTCTATTGGAGAGGCGCCCGTGAAAACATGTCAAATCTGTCGAAACTGCGGCGATTCGGACCCTCGACCACAATCCACCCGCGCAGCCCTTCCGCCACCGGAAGTTCCACACCCCACATGTATCGATCATGGTTAAGGCTTTGTTACGATTGCCCTTCCCGAACACTCCGGAAGCGATTCGCCATGTCTTCGGGAAGTCTTTTCGGCCGGCCGCGGCCATCGACGAGGACCACCGTCACCTGAGCGCGGAAAAGAGTGTTGCCATTGAGCATCACCTGCTGGACCAGCTCCAGCCGGGCCCCCGCCATCTCCAAGAAGCGGGTCTCGATCTCGATGAGGTCATCGAGCCTCGCGGGTTTCAGGAAGTCGCAGCTCATGCGGCGGACGACGAAGGCGAGGTCCCGGAACTCCGACTGGCGGATGCCCATCAGCCTCAGGCAGTCCGAGCGGGCGCGCTCGCAGAAGCCGATGTAACGGGCGTGATAGACGACGCCGCCGGCATCGGTGTCCTCGTAGTAGACGCGGACGGGAAGCACGTGCACGGGCCCGCGGAAGCGGCCGGCAAGGTCCGGCCAGTCCTCAGCCATCGCTCTCGTCCAGCGGCAGAACCCCTTGTGTGATCTCCGGCCGCTGCGGCACGGCAAGCCCGAGGTGCCGGAAGGCATGCGGCGTGAGGAGCCGCCCGCGCGGCGTGCGGTTGAGGAAGCCCAGCTGCAGGAGATAGGGCTCGACGATGTCCTCGAGCGCGTCGCGTGCTTCCGAGAGCGAGGCGGCGATGGTGTCGATTCCCACCGGGCCGCCGCCGAAATTGAGCGCGATCGAGGAGAGGTAGCGGTGGTCGAGCGAATCGAGCCCCTTCGCATCGACGTCGAGGGCCGAGAGCGCCCGGTCCGCCAGCGTCTGGTCGATCACCGCGGCGCCCGCCACCGCCGCGAAATCCCGCACCCGGCGGAGCAGCCGTCCGGCGATTCGGGGCGTGCCGCGCGCCCGCCTGGCGATTTCGCGCGCTCCCGTCTCGGAAATCCCCATCTGCATGACGCGCGCCCCGCGCTTCACGATCTCGAGGAGCTCCGCCTCGGTGTAGAAGTCGAGCCGCACCGGAATGCCGAAACGGTCACGGAGCGGGGTGGTGAGAAGCCCGGTGCGGGTGGTGGCGCCCACCAGGGTGAACTTCGCGAGGTCGATCTTCACCGAGCGCGCGGCGGGTCCTTCGCCGATGATGAGGTCGAGCTGGAAATCCTCCATGGCGGGATAGAGCACTTCCTCGACCGCCGGGTTGAGGCGGTGGATCTCGTCGATGAACAGCACGTCGCGCTCCTCGAGATTGGTGAGGAGTGCCGCAAGGTCGCCCGCCTTGGCGATGATCGGGCCGGACGTGGCCTTGAAGTTGACGCCGAGCTCGCGCGACATGATCTGGGCGAGAGTCGTCTTGCCGAGCCCCGGCGGCCCGGCGAACAGCACATGGTCCAGCGCCTCGCCCCTGGCCTTTGCCGCCTCGATGAAGACGCGGAGGTTCTGCTTGGCCTTGGACTGGCCGATGAACTCCTCCAGCCGCTGCGGCCGGAGATGCGTGTCGATCGCATCCTCCGGCGTCTTCTCCCGGTTGCGGAGGGGCTCGCTCATGCCAGCGCCAGCTCCTTGAGCGCCAGCCGGATCAGTTTCTCCGTGGGCTGATCATCGCCCGCCTTCTTCATCGCGGCGGAGACCGCCGCCCCCGCCTGCGCCTGGCCGTAGCCGAGGTTGACGAGGGCCGAGACGGCGTCGGAGGCCGCCGTGGGCCGCGGCGCGTCGAGATCGGCGGCGAGCTTCGCCACGTCGGGGCCGAGAGGGGCGAAGGACGGCGCCTTGTCCTTGAGTTCGAGCACGATGCGCTCGGCCAGCTTCTTGCCGACGCCGTTGGCGCGCCCGATCATCGCCTTGTCCTGGAGTGCAATGGCGTTGCCGATCTCGGCGGTGGAGAGTGTCGAGAGGATGGCGAGCGCCACCTTGGTGCCCACCCCCTGCACCGACTGCAGCAGCCGGAACCATTCGCGCTCGGATATGGTGGCGAAGCCGACGAGGCGGATCATGTCCTGGGAGACGAGCATCTCGGTATGCACCTCGGCGAACTCGCCGGTGCCCGGAAGGGCGGAAAGAGTCTTCGACGAACAGGAGACGTGATAGCCCACGCCGTTGACGTCGATCACCAGCCAATCGGCGCCCGTGGCATCGATCCGGCCCTTGAGCTTTGCAATCATCTGAGCGCCCTTCTCGGAATCTTGCTAGAGCGGGAGAGGGAACAAGTCAAGAACGCGCCAGCACGTCCGCCAGCCGCTGCGAGCCGCGGTAATGGGCATGGCAGATCGCCACGGCCAGCGCATCGGTCGAATCCGCCGTGCGCAGCCGCGCCTTGGGAAGCAGCAGCTTCACCATGTGCTTCACCTGGTCCTTTTCGGCGTGCCCCGCCCCCACCACCGCCTTCTTCACCGTGTTCGGCGCATATTCGGCGACGGGGAGGTTGAGCATGGCGGGCGCCAGCATGAGGGCACCGCGCGCCTGCCCCAGCTTCAGCGTGGCGCGCGCATCGGTGTTGACGAAGGTCTCCTCCACCGCCGCCTCGTCCGGCTCGAACTCGCGGATCACGTCCATCAGTTGCGCGTGCAGCTGCAGCAGCCGCTCGGCCAGGGGCCGCTCGCCGTCCGAATGCAGCGCCCCGTCGGCCACATAGCTGAGCCTCGAGCCCTCCTGCGAAATGACGCCCCACCCGGTGTTGCGCAGCCCCGGATCGATGCCGATGATTCTGACCATCGGCCGAGCCTAGCACATCACGCGGCGTTGAGCTTCGCCATCACCTCTTCCGGGATGTCGGCGTTGGAGAACACCACCTGCACGTCGTCGTCCTCGTCGAGCGCGTCGACGAGCTTGAGCAGGCTTTCGGCCTTCTCCTGGTCGACGGGCGTCGTCGTCTGCGGCTTCCACGCCACCTTGACGGAGGTGGCCTCGCCGAAATTCTTTGCCAGCGCCGAGGAGACCTCCCCCAGCGATTCGAAGGCGCAGATGATGGTGTGGCCCTGCTCGTCCGAGGCGACGTCGTCGGCGCCGGCGTCGATCGCCGCTTCCAGCATGGCGTCCGCGGAAACCTTGTCGGCGGGATAGACGATTTCCCCCACCCGGGCGAACATGAAGGCCACCGAGCCCGACTCGCCGAGGTTCCCGCCATACTTGGTGAAGAGCGAGCGCACGTTGGAGGCGGTGCGGTTGCGGTTGTCGGTCAGCGCCTCGACGATGACGGCGACGCCGCCCGGCCCGTAGCCCTCGTAGCGCACCTGGTCGTAGTTCTCGGCGTCCCCGCCCTGGGCCTTCTTGATGGCGCGCTCGATGTTGTCCTTCGGCATGTTCTCGGCGCGGGCGTTCTGAATGGCGAGGCGCAGGCGCGCATTGGCGTCGGGATCGGGAAGCCCTGCCTTGGCGGCGACCGTGATCTCGCGCGCCAGCTTCGAGAAGATCTTGGAGCGCACCGCGTCCTGCTTGCCCTTGCGGTGCATGATGTTCTTGAATTGCGAATGGCCGGCCATGAAACCCCCGGGATCGGATGAATGCCCTCTGCGGGCCGCCTTATAGACGCGTGCGCCCGCCCGAAACAAGCCGCTTAACCGGGCCTTAAGCCTCCCGCCGCCAATCTCCGCGGGCTTTTGTGAGTATGCGGGAGTTCATGCGTATGACGGTGGGGTTCAAGCCAATCAACGAGCTGTGCTTTGCGGCGGAGGGCCTGTCGGGCACGGCGGCGGCGAGTTCGCTCAGGCGGCTCGGCAGCATCATGGAGCACGCCCCCTCGGGCCGGCTCTTCGGCGCCATCGCCACGCTTTCGGACATGTCCGCCCGCGCCGCCGAGGCGCTGGCGGAAGGAAGCCGCGCCCTGGAGCGCGCCGATGACCAGGCCGCCGCCAGGAGGATCGGCGAGGCGCTCGCCCAGATGGACGGGCTGGCCGCCCTCGCCGGGGAACCCGCGGCGCTCCGCGCGAAGAGGCCCCGCCGCCGCGCTTCCCGCTAGGCTAGGCCCTGACGCCCCTGAGCCGCTCCGAGCGGCGGCGCAGCATCTCCAGGATGATGAGCAGCGCGGATGAGATCAGCACCAGCACGGTGGCCGCCGCCGTGATGGTGGGCGAGATCATCTCGCGGATGCCGGAGAACATCTGAAGGGGAAGCGTGCGGTCCTCCGGGCTCGCCAGGAACAGCACGACGATCACCTCGTCGAAGGAGATGACGAAGGCGAAGAGCGCGCCCGAGATCATGCCGGGCAGGATCAGCGGCATCACCACCTTGAAGAACACCGTGTGGGGCGGCGCCCCGCAGGAGGCGCCCGCGCGCATCAGAGTCTTGTCGAAGCTCGCCAGCGTCGCCGTCACCGTGATCACCACGAATGGCGTGGCGAGTGCGGTGTGCGCCAGGATGATGCCGAGCCGCGTTCCGACCAGGTCGAGGCTCGCATAGAACTTGAACATGCCCACGGCCGAGATGATGACCGGCACGATCATGGGCGAGATCAGCACCGCCATCACCGTGGCCTTGGCCGGGAAGTTGGAACGGGCAAGCCCCAGCGCTGCCAGGGTGCCGAGCGCGGTCGCCAGCGCCGTGGTGGCGAGCGCCACGAGGAAGCTCACCTTCACCGCCCCCGTCCAGCGCGGATTGAAGAAGAAGTCCTCGTACCACTTCAGCGAATAGCCCGGCATCGGGTAGGTGAAGAAGCTTTCCGAATTGAAGGAGAGCGGCATCACCGCGAGGATCGGCGAGATGAGGAACAGCAGCACCAGCGCGACGAAGACGCGGAGCGCGTAATAGGCGATCGTCTCGCCGCGCGTGTAGTAGGAGGGAACCGCCATGGCGCTCAACCCAGCTTCATGCGGTCGATGCCGACCAGCTTGTTGTAGACGTAATAGAGGATCAGCGTCGCGACGAGCAGGATAACGCCCAGCGCCGAGGCCTTGCCCCAGTTGTTCTCGGCATTGATGGCCCGCTCGATGAAGCCCGAGATCATCTGGTCGGTCGGCCCGCCGACGAGGGTCGGCGTGATGTAGTAGCCGAGGCAGAGGATGAAGGTGAGAAGGCAGCCCGCCGCGACGCCGGGAAGCGTCTGCGGCATGTAGACCCTGAGAAAGGAATAGAAGGGGGTGCCGCCGAGCGATTTCGCCGCCCGCATGTAGTTGGGGGAGATGGTCTTCATCACCGAATAGATCGGCAGCAGCGTGAAGGGCAGCTGGATGTGCGTCATCGCCACCACGGTGGCGAAGCGCGTCTTGAACAGTTGCGGCTCGCCGTCCATGAGGCCCACGGCGTTCAGGAGCCAGGTGATGCCGGTGAGGTTGAGGAACTGAGCGAAGACGCCGCCGTCCTGCATCAGGATCATCCAGGCCGTGGTGCGCACGAGAAGCGAGGTCCAGAACGGCAGCAGCACGAAGATCATCAGCAGCGAGGCCGTCCTCTGCGGCGAGGTGGCGAGCAGATAGGCCACCGGATAGCCGAGGATCAGCGTCATCAGCGTCACGAGCAGCGATATGCCGAGCGTGCGGATGAGAATGTCCTTGTAGATGGCCCGGTCGGCGGGCACCTGCTCGATCGAGCCGTCCGCCCCCTGGCGGAGGTCGAGCATGGCGAGGATGTAGAAGGGCGTCCAGTCCGAGGAGGAGCGCTTGATGGTGGCCCAGGTGTCGGGGTTGGCCCACACCTTGTCCATGGCGATGATGGCTTCCTTGTAGGGGCCCTGTTCCAGCGCCGCGGCCTTGCGGCCCGTTGCGATCACCTTGGAGCGGATGCCGGAAATCTCGTAGTTGAGGCGCTTGCCGATGAGCGCAACCTGCTTCGTGCGGTGCGCCTCCGCGAGATCGGCGGCGAGTGCGGCGAAGGTCTCTTCGGAGGGCAGATCCTTGCCGTCCCACTGGCGCAGCGCCTCGATGGTGCGCGGCATGTTCTCGGCCACGTCGGGATCGTGGACGGAATTGTAGAGCATCACCAGGATAGGCACCACGAAGGAGAGCACGATGAAGGCGAAGAGCGGCAGCACGAGGCCGAGTGCCTTCAGCCTTTCGCGGCGCTCGGCGCGGGCGAGCGCCTGCTTGAGCGGTGTTCCGTCCGCGGCGCGCATCACGCCGTCAGCCGGGAGAGCTTGTGCCATGGACATCGGGGGTGGCGCCTCCGGGATGCGATGGAGCGAGAAACGAAGGCGGGGAGGAGGAAGCCCCCTCCCCGCCGCATCGGTGTCTTACTGGGCGAGCCAGGCGTTGAAGCGCTCGCGCAGCTCCTCGCCCTTGTCGGCCCAGAACTGCTGGTCGGCGAAGAACACCGTCTTCATGTTCTCCGGCGCCGAGGGCAGGTCCGGCAGCACGGCCGGATCGATCTCGGCGGTCGCGTCCTTGTTGGCCGGGCCGTAGGAGATGTACTTCGTCTGCTCGGCCTGCGGCTTCGGCTGCGAGGCGAAGGAGATGAAGCGGTATGCCGCATCGAGGCGCGGCGTGCCCTTCGGGATCGCCCACCAGTCATAATCCGGCGCCTGCCGGTCCCAGATGATCTTGAAGGGCTTCTTGTCCGTCTTGATGGCGGAGTAGAAGCGGCCGTTCCAGGACGAGGCGAACACCACCTGGCCGTCTGCCAGCAGCTGCGGGCCCTGGGCGCCCGACTCCCACCACACCACGTCCTTCTTGATGGTGTCGAGCTTCTTGAAGGCGCGCTCGACGCCCTCGTCCGTGTTGAGCACCTTGTAGACCTCTTCCGGTGGAACGCCGTCCGCCATCAGCGCCCATTCGAGATTGATGAAGGGGTTCTTCTGCAGCGCGCGCTTGCCGGGATACTTGGCGGTGTCGAACAGCGCCTCGAACAGATTGGCGGGCTCCTGCGTCTTCGAGGTGTCGTAGGCGACGACGGTCGAATAGAGGATGGTGGGCACCGCGCAGTCGGTGATGTCGGCGCCGATGAACTTCGAGCGGTCGAGGCCGAGCTTCGCCCAGTCGAGGGTTTCGAAGGTGCCTTCCGCACAGCCGGCCATCGCCGTCTGGGTGTCGACGTCGATCACGTCCCAGGTCACGGCGTTCGCCTCGATCATGGCGCGGATCTTGGCGATCTCGCCATTGTACTCGGCCTCGGTGATCTTGTTGCCGGCCGCGATGTAGGGCTCGAAATAGGCCTTGCGCTGGCTCTCCTGGTAGGCGCCGCCCCACGACGTGATGGTGAGCTCGTCGGCGGCCTGGGCCTTCACCGCCAAGAGCGCGGTGCCGGCCATCAGCGCGGCGCCGAACAATATCGAAATTTTCTTCATGCGAGTGCTTCCTCCTCTTGGGCCGGACGGGCCGGCCTTGACAGTTGCCGCGGGGAAGCTACATGTCCCGGCCTCGCGCTTTCCCGCGCGTGGCATGAGCCTGTTCCTCCCCGTTTTCTGACGCTTTTCCTGATCTGGCAGCGACCTTGCACCTCCGGAGAAATGCCTGCCCGATCAATCTTCTTGTAAGCGCTGTTCTGAATACTAATGGCTTTTTCAAAGCCGTCACTAGAGTTTTTTTACTGTCGGCGGATAGCTGACGTCATGATGTCGCGGGGGAGCGGCACCTCAGGGTGGGAATCGGTCCCATGCGGCAACCGAAGCTTGAGACAGCCGCCCGCCGACGCGGATGGGGGCGATCATCACCGCAAGTCCGCTCCGGTCATCCGTCTCGACGGCCACCCCGCAGAGCGTCGCCTCCCCCTCCGCCGGCCGCATCCGCTCCACCGGCAGCTTGCGCAGGAAGCGCTGCAGGGGCTCGGTCTTTTCCATGCCGATGACCGAGTCGTAGTCTCCGCTCATGCCGGCGTCCGAGAGATAGGCCGTGCCGCCGGGAAGGATCTGGTGGTCGGCGGTGGGCACGTGCGTGTGTGTGCCGGTGACGAGGCTGGCGCGCCCGTCGCAGAAATGGCCGAAGGCCATCTTCTCGGACGTGGCCTCGGCGTGGAAGTCGATCAGCACCGCGTCGCAGGCCTGGCCCATGGGGCATGCCTCGAGCTCGCGCTCGACCGCGGGGAACGGGTCGTCCAGCATCGGCTCCACCATCACCCGCCCCATCGCCTGCATCACCAGCACGCGCTTTCCCGAGGCCGTGTCGATGAGCGCCGCGCCGCGGCCCGGGCAGCCCTTCGGCCAGTTCACGGGCCGGATCAGGTTCGGGTGCCTCTCGATGAAGATCAGCGCCTCGCGCTGGTCGAAGGAATGGTTGCCGAGCGTCACAACGTCGGCGCCTGCCGCGAGGAAGCCGAGGAAGATTTCCTCCGTGATGCCGAAGCCATGCGCGGCGTTCTCGCCATTCAGCACCACGAGGTCCGGCGCGTAGCGCTCGCGCAGCAGCGGCAGCTCGCGCGCCACCGCCTCGCGGCCCGCCCGGCCCACAACGTCGCCCACGAAGATCAGGCGCACGGGAAGGTCTCCCGCTCCGTCATGACGAAGTCGAGAGGCGCGTCGAACGGGCCTCTCGGCACCTCTTCCACCATCTGCGCGTGATAGGCGACGCCGACCGCCACGATTTTCTTCAGTTTACGGAGCTTTTCCAGCGTCCTGTCGTAGAAGCCGCCGCCATAGCCGAGCCGGTAGCCTTGCCGGTCGAAGGCCAGCATCGGCACCAGCAGCACGTCGGGCAGCACCTCGGGCGCGCTCGCGTGGGGAATGGGGATGTCCCACATGCCGGGCAGCAGCTCATCGCCCGGCTTCCAGGCGCGGAACACCAGCGGCGCATCCGCCGCCACCACCACGGGAAGGCTCGTCACCCAACCCTCGCGGCCAAGCCGCTCCAGCAGCGGCAGCGTGGTGATCTCGCTCTTGTAGGGGATGAAACCGGAGACGATGCCCCGCGAAAGGTGCAGCCCCGGCGGCAGGCCGCGCGCCGCGAGTTCCATTCCCGCCGTGTCCTTCAGCCCGGCATGAGCTTCCGCCCTGCGCTTCGAGGCGGCGCTCCGCGCCATGCGCTTCTGATCGGCGATGTCCATGAAAACCCTTGGTAGATTTCGCAACGCAAGCGGCGAGCCACCATGGGCCGTGAGAATGACTAACGATCCCGGGTCCCTACAGTTGTAGGTGGGCGCCGTGTGGGCAAGGCCACGGCCAAGCCTAGGGACAGCTCCCATTCAGAATCGCATAGGCCCCAGGGAAAAAATGTCATCTCACGCACCGGGCAGCCCGCCACTGCCCTATTTAGGAGCGGCGAAGCCGTCTGTCCATGGATGAAGGCTCTAGCGGCCGAGCTGCTCCGCCAGCATCTCGAGCCGGCGCGAGGCGGCGAGGAGGCGCTCGCCGAACTGCGCCTCGACGGCCTGGGTCTCGGCCTGGGCGGCGATCCGCGCCTCGCGCAGGCCCGTCACCTGCTCCTCAAGCGACTGGATCTTCTGGATCGCCTCGGAGAGTCTGTCGGCCACCATGAGCCCTGCCATCACCAGCATGCGGATGTCGCCGACATTGCCCACGCTGGTCTTCACGCGCTGCACTTCGCTGTCGAGGAGTTGCGCAAGGTCGCGCAGATGCTCTTCCTCGCCCTCCGGGCACTGCATCGTGTAGGGCCGCCCATTCACCTGGACAATCACATGCGCCATGCCGCTACTCCGGCATGTTCGAGTGAAGCACGGCGCGGATGCGCGACATGGCGGCGTCGATCTTGCCGGCCGCATTCTTGCTGGTGTCGACGAGTTCGCCCGCCTTCGAGCGCACGAGGTCGAGCTCATGCGCGAGCCGCGTGCGGTCGCGCTTCAGGGTTTCGGCTTCGCTCTCCAGCTCCAGAATGCGCTTCTGGCCGTCGGCCTTGTGGCCAACCGCGTCCTCGATCAGCCGCAAGGCCTCCTCGAAGCGCCGGAACACTTCATCCAGCCTGTCAATGTCTGCCATTAAAGCCCCTGGTATGATTGCAGAAATTGCGACCCGCTACCATTTCGCACAATAGTCCGGACGGAACCCGAGCGCAACGCTCCTGAACGCCCGGCGGGGGCCCGGGGGGCGGCCATGGTTCCAATTGACTCCGGGGCGCAACCCGCTATCACCACCCGCAAATTTCAGCGCCACGCAAGGATCGAGCCGCCCGCCCATGACCCACCATTCGCCCGAACAGACCCGCGCCATGGCCAACGCCATCCGGGCGCTCAGCATGGATGCCGTGCAGAAGGCCAATTCCGGCCACCCGGGCCTGCCGATGGGTGCGGCCGACGTCGCCACCGTCCTCTTCACCCAGTTCCTGAAATTCGACGCGGCGGACCCGCACTGGCCCGACCGTGACCGCTTCATTCTCTCCGCCGGCCACGGCTCCATGCTCATGTATTCGCTGCTGCATCTCCTGGGCTACGCCGACATGAGCCTGGAAGACATCAGGAATTTCCGCCAGCTCGGATCGAAGACGGCGGGCCACCCGGAGTATGGCCACGCCACCGGCATCGAGACGACGACGGGGCCCCTGGGCCAGGGCATCGCCAACGCGGTGGGCTTCGCCATCGCCGAGCGCCACCTCAACGCCGAGTTCGGCGACGGCCTCGTCAGCCACAAGACCTATGTGCTGGCGGGCGACGGTTGCCTCATGGAGGGAATCAGCCAGGAGGCGATCACGCTGGCCGGCCATCTGAAACTGAAGAATCTCATCGTGCTGTGGGACGACAACGGCATCTCGATCGACGGCAAGGTCTCGATGACCGATTCGACCGACCAGCTCGCCCGGTTCGCCGCCTCCGGCTGGACCGTCTCGCGCTGCGACGGTCACAACCCTGTCGAGATCGCCGCCGCGCTTACCGCCGCCCAGTCCGCCGACAAGCCCGTGCTCATCGCCTGCAAGACGGTGATCGGCTACGGCGCGCCCACCAAGGCGGGAACCTCGGGCTCGCACGGCTCACCCCTGGGCCCCGAAGAGATCGCCGGGGCGCGCAAGGCGCTGGGCTGGGACTACGAGCCCTTCGTGGTGCCGAACGAGCTGACGGACGCCTGGCGCAAGGCCGGCGCCCGGGGTGCCGCGGACCGCGCCGCCTGGAACGCCCGCCTCGCCGCTTCCCCGAAGAAGGAGGAGTTCGCCCGCCGCGTTTCCGGCAAGCTCCCCGCCAATTTCGACGCGGTGATTGCCGGCTACAAGCAGGAACTCGCCAAGAACCCGCCAGCACTCGCCACCCGAAACGCCTCGCAGAACGCGCTCGACGTCATCAACGCGGCGCTGCCCGAGACCGTGGGCGGCTCGGCCGACCTCACCGGCTCCAACAACACCAAGTCGAAGGAGCTGAAGCCCCTCACCGCCGCCGATTACGGGGGCCGCTACGTCTACTACGGCATCCGCGAGCATGGCATGGCTGCGGCCATGAACGGTCTGGCGCTGCATGGCGGCGTCATCCCCTATGGCGGCACCTTCCTCGTCTTCACCGATTACTGCCGCCCCTCGATCCGCCTCTCGGCCCTCATGCAGCAGCGCGTCATCTACGTGATGACGCATGACTCGATCGGGCTCGGCGAGGACGGCCCCACCCACCAGCCGGTCGAACACCTCGCCGCGCTCCGCGTCATCCCCAACCTCGCCGTCTACCGGCCCTGCGACGCCGTCGAGACCGCCGAGTGCTGGCAGCTCGCCCTGAAGGACGAGACACGCCCCTCGGTGCTGGCCCTGACCCGGCAGAAGCTGAAGCCGGCGCGCATCGCCTATGCGGAAGAGAACCTCTGCGCGAAGGGCGCCTACGAGATCGCCTCTTCCGACAGGTCCTCCGAGGTGGTGATCTTCGCCTCGGGCTCGGAGGTCGAGATCGCCATTGCCGCCAAGGCGGCGCTCGATGATGCGGGCAAGCCCGCCCGCGTCGTCTCCGTGCCCTCGATGGAGCGCTTCGAGGCGCAAGATGCGGCCTACAAGGCGAAGGTGCTGGGCAGCGAGAAAACCCGCATCGCCATCGAAGCCGGTGTCCGCACCGGCTGGGACCGCTTCATTGGCGTCGATGGAACATTCATCGGCATGACGGGTTTCGGCGCATCGGGGCCTGCCGAGCTTCTCTACAAGCATTTCGGCATCACGGCCGAAGCCGTGGTAAAAGCTGCAGGCTGAGGGAGTAGACGCCATGCCCGCCTTCCGCACGCTCGACGACGCAGACCTTGACGGCAGGCGGGTGCTCTGCCGGGTGGACCTCAACGTGCCGGTGAGCGATGGTGTGGTGACGGACGCGACCCGCATCGAGCGCGTGGCCCCCACGCTGCGCGAAATCCTGAACAAGGGTGCAGCCCTGATCGTGCTCGCCCATTTCGACAGGCCGAAGGGCAAGGTCGTGCCGGCGATGTCGCTCCGCCCGGTGGCCGCCGCACTCGAGCAGCATCTCGGCCACAAGGTGCGCTTTGCGGAAACGGACTGGCAGCAGGCGCCGAAGCTCGACGTGAAGCCAGGCGACTGCGTGCTGATGGAGAACACGCGCTTTCATCCCGGCGAGGAGAAGAACGACGGGGGCTTCTCGAAGCTGCTCGCCTCGCTCGGCGACATCTACGTGAACGACGCCTTCTCGGCCGCCCACCGCGCCCATTCCTCGACCGAGGGCGTCGCCCATCTCCTGCCCTCCTATGCCGGCCGGGCGATGGAGGCGGAGCTGAAAGCCCTGCAGCAGGCGCTCGAAACGCCGAAGCGCCCGGTGATCGCCATCGTCGGCGGCGCCAAGGTCTCCACCAAGCTCGACCTCCTCGGCAACCTCGTGAAGAAGGTTGATGCGCTGGTGATCGGCGGCGCCATGGCCAATACCTTCCTGCTGGCGCAGGGTCACGCCGTGGGGAAGTCGCTGGCCGAGCGCGACCTTGTCGACACCGCCCGGCGCATTCTTCACCAGGCGGAGGACGCGAAATGCGCCGTCATCCTCCCCATCGACGGCATCGTGGCGAAGGAATTCAAGGCCGGCGCGGCCTCGCATGACTATGGCGTCGACGCCATCCCGACGGACGGCATCATCCTCGACGTCGGCCCCCTTTCCGCCGACCGCATCCGCGCCGCGATCGACGACGCGCACACGCTGGTCTGGAACGGGCCGCTCGGCGCCTTCGAGACGGCCCCCTTCGACGCCGCGACGGTGGCTGCCGCGCAGCACGCCGCGGCCCGCACCAGGGCGGGAAAGCTCGTCTCGGTAGCGGGCGGCGGCGACACGGTGGCCGCGCTCAACCATGCCGGCGTGGCCCATGATTTCACCTATGTTTCAACTGCCGGCGGCGCCTTCCTCGAATGGCTCGAGGGAAAGCCCCTGCCCGGCGTCAAGGCTCTGGAGGTAGCGAAATGAACATCGAGAAGCTGAACGGCATCGCCAACCGCATGGTGGCCCCCGGCAAGGGCATCCTCGCCGCCGACGAATCCACGGGCTCGATCACCAAGCGCTTCGAGTCGATCAAGCTTGAATCGACCGAGACCAACCGCCGCGACTACCGCGAGATGCTGTTCCGCTCGGCCGACGCGATGAAGAGCTACATTTCGGGCGTCATCCTCTTCGACGAGACGCTGCGCCAGAAGGCGGAGGACGGCACCGCCCTCGTCGACGTCATCAAGGCTTCGGGCGCCGTTCCCGGCATCAAGCTCGACAAGGGGCCGAAGCCGCTCCCCTTCTGCCCCGGCGAGACGGTGACGGAGGGCCTCGACGGGCTCGCCGAGCGCGTGGCCGAATATGTGAAGCTCGGCGCCGAATTCGCCAAGTGGCGCGCGGTGATCGACGTCAACGAGAAGATCCCGAGCTACAACGCCATCAATGCCAACGCCCATGCGCTCGCCCGCTATGCCGCGATCTGCCAGGCGGGCGGCATCGTGCCGATGGTGGAGCCCGAGGTGCTGATGGACGGTGCCCATGACATCGACCGCTGCGCGGAAGCCACCGAGTGGGCGCTCAAGGAAACCTTCCAGCAGCTCTATTACGCGGGCGTTCAGCTCGAGGGCATCATCCTGAAGCCCAACATGGTGATCGCCGGCAAGAAGAGCGCCAGGCAGGCGGGCCGCGAGGAAGTGGCGGAAAAGACGCTGAAGGTGCTGAAGCGCTGCGTGCCGGCCGCCGTGCCGGGCATCGCCTTCCTCTCGGGCGGCCAGTCCGGCGAGGATGCCACCGCTCATCTCCACCTCATGAACGCCGCGGGCCCGCTGCCCTGGAAGCTCACCTTTTCCTATGGCCGCGCGCTGCAGGCCGATGCGCTGAAGGCCTGGGGCGGCAAGCGCGAGAACGTGGCAGCGGGCCAGCGCGCCTTCGCCCACCGTGCGAAGATGAACGCGCTGGCGGCCTCGGGCCGCTGGAGCAGCGAACAGGAGAAGGCGGCCTGACGCCGCGCCTCTTCCTCGCCGCGCCGGAGAACGTGGCCCCCGCCCAGGTGCTGGACTGCCTCAGGGCCGCCTGCGCCGGGGGCGACGTGGCGAGCCTTCTCGTTCCCGCCGCCCTCGCCCGCGAGGTGACGCCGGTGGCACAGGGCCTCGGCGTCGCCGTCATCGTGGCGGGCGAGCCGCGCGACGCGGCACGGAGCGGGGCCGACGGCATCCAGCTCGATGCGGAGACGGAAGACCTCGCCACGGCCCGCGCCGCCCTCGGCAAGGAGCGCTTTCTCGGCGCCTATGCGGGAAGCTCGCGCCACCTCGCCATGGAGGCCGCCGAGGCCGGGGCGGACTATGTCGCCTTCGACCAGGCGGGGGCGAGCGTCGCGGGCGAGCCGATCGTGCGCTGGTGGTCGGAGGTGATGGAAATCCCCTGCGTCGCCTTCCGGCCGGTGGAGCCCGGCGATCTCGACATATTGCTGCCGCAGAAGCCGGACTTTATCCGCCCGTCCGACGCGATGTGGCAGGATGCCGAAACGGCCCGCCGCATCGTGACGGCGCTCACGCAACGTTTCGGAACTTCATGAAGCCAATCGCCGCCGCCCTCGCCCTGCTGCTCCTCGCCACGCCCGCGGGAGCGGCACCGATCGACGACGCCCGCGCCGCCTACGCGAAGGGCGACTATGCGCAGGCCTTCGCCGCCGCACAGGAACTCGCCAAGGCGGGCGACGCCAGGGCGATGACGCTGCTCGGCCTCATGTACCGCAAGGGCCGAGGCACGGCGGCGGACACCGACACCGCCATCACCTGGTTCACCGGCGCCGGCGAGAAGGGCGAGGCCGAAGCGCAGCTGGCGCTCGGGCTCATCTATCTCGACGAGCAGGGTGGCCGCTTCGACTATGACAAGGGCGCGAGCTGGCTTCGCCGCGCGGCCGAGGCGGGGCTTGCGGAAGCGCAGTTCAACATGGGCCTCCTCT
>NZ_JBKBKI010000044.1:0-23233 GCF_046294715.1 Aestuariivirga sp.
CCTCCTCTCCGCCGGGGGCTTCGGCAATCCGCCGGAATACGTGCTCGCCGCCGAATGGTTCGCCAAGGCGGCGGCCCAGGGCCATGTTGCAGCCGAATACAATCTCGGTGTGCTCCACCTCGAAGGCAAGGGCGTGCCGAAGAACGCGATCGAGGCAGCCCGCCTCATCGGCGCCGCCGCCGGCAAGGGCGATGTCGACGCGATGCTGGACTACGGGGTGCTGGTGTTCCGCGGCGAGGGCGTGCAGCGGGACGAGAAGATCGGCGCGCAATGGCTCCTCGTTTCGGCCAGGCGCGGCAACGTCATCGCCCAGAACCGCGTGGCGAGGCTCTTCGCCTTCGGCAAGGGCGTTCCGGCCGACGGCGTCGAGGCGCTCAAGTGGAACATCCTCGCCACCCGCGGCGGCCGCGGCGACGCCGAACTCGAGTCCCTGCTCTCGAAACTCTCCGACGCGGAAAAGAAGGAGGCCCAGGCCCGGGCCGACGCCTTCGTGCCGGTGGCGAAATAAGGCGGCTTCACCTCACGCGCGCGCCGGTGGCGGCATCGAAGACGAAAAGGCGGTCCTTGCTGAAGGTGATGCCGATCGTCTCGCCGGTCGTGCCGGAAAAGTCCTTCGGGGCCTTGACGGTGAGCATGTCCTGCCCCGCCTTGAGAGTGACGAGCGTATGGTCGCCGATGAGCTCGACGGCATAGATCCCGCCGCCGAGATGGCCCTTGCCCGCGGAAACGACGGTGCAATCCTCCGGCCGGGCGCCCAGTATGGCTTTCTCGATGCGCCCGGAGACCGGAACTTCAACATCGCCGCCACGGGTGACGAAGCGCGAACCCTCGAGCCCGCCGTGCACCACGTTCATCGGCGGAGAGCCGATGAACTGCGCCACGAAGAGGTTGGCGGGGTCGTTGTAGATCCTGGCCGGCGTGTCGAGCTGCTGCAACACGCCCCGTTCGAGAATGGCCACGCGGTGCGCCAGCGTCATCGCCTCGATCTGGTCGTGGGTCACGTAGATCGTGGTGGTCCCGAGGGTGGATTGCATGTGCTTCAGCTCGGCGCGCATGTGGCCGCGCAGCTTGGCGTCGAGATTGGAGAGCGGCTCGTCCATGAGGAAGACGGAGGGCCTGCGCACCATGGCGCGGGCGAGCGCCACGCGCTGGCGCTGGCCGCCGGAGAGCTGGCGGGGGTAGCGGTCGAGCAGCTGGTCGATCTGAACCTGCGCCGCCGCGTCGCGGATCGCCGCCTCCTGCTGGTCCTTCGGCACCTTGCGGACCTTCAGGGGAAAGCCGATGTTCTCCGCCACCGTCTTGTGAGGGTACAGCGCATAGGACTGGAACACCATCGACACGTCGCGATACTTCGGCAGGACGTCCGTCACCTCGCGTTCGCCGATGAGGATGCGGCCGGAGCTCGCCGTCTCGAGGCCGGCGAGGATTCGCAGTGCCGTCGTCTTGCCGGAGCCGGAGGCGCCGAGCAGGACGAGGAATTCGCCCGGCTGCACCTGGAGCGACAGCTCCTCCAGGACGCGCACCGGCCCGAAGGACTTCGCGATCTTGTCGAATGTGACGGGAACGCCCGCTGTGGAAGCCATCGCCCGAACCCTGCCCCTGCCCCTTATCCCTTGACCGCCCCGAGCAGCACGCCCCTGGCGATGAACCGCTGCAGGATGATGGCCATGATGATCACGGGAATGATCATGACCACGATGATGGCGCACATCTCCCACCATAGGATGCCCTTCTCGCCCGCGTTCTTGGCCGCCACCATGATCGGCATGGTCTGCGCCTTGGCGGTGGAAAGGAAGACGGCGAAGAGATATTCGTTCCAGTTGAGAATGAGGGTCAGCAGTGTCGTTGCCGCGAGGCCCGGCCGCGTGAGCGGCAGCACGATCTCCCAGAAGATTCCGAAGCGGCTCGATCCGTCGAGCTGGGCCGACTCCTCGAGCTCGATCGGCAGGCTGGCGAAGAAATCGTGCATCAGCCAGACCACGATCGGCAGGTTCGCCACCGCATAGACGATGATCAGGGCGAGGTGCGTGTCGAGGAGCCCCACCGCCTGGAACATCATGTAGATCGGGATGATGACCACGATCGGCGGCAGGATGCGCTGCGAAATGATCCAGAACAGGATGTCGCCATTGCCGAGCGTCGCGGTGAAGCGCCTGCCGAAGGCCCGGGCAAGGAGAAAGAACATGGCCAGCGCCACGGCGGAGGATAAGTACCACGCGATGCCGGCATAGCTCGTCGCCGCGATCATCACCAGTGTCAGCAGAACGAACATCAGCACGTTGCCGAACTTGGGCCTGTACTGGATGCGCGCCAGCGCATAGGCCGCCATGCTGCCGATCGCCACGCAGAGCACGGTCGAGGCCACGCCGATCACCAGCGAGTTGGTGAAGGCGAGATAGACCTTGCAGATCTGGGGCTCCATGGGGCTCAGGGCCACGACGGGCGAAGCGATGAAGGCAAAGCTGTTGTAGGCGAGCAGCAGGAACTGGCGCCCGATGGAGTAGAAATCGCAGTTTGCATCCGACAGATGAACGCGCCAGGCGTCGAGCGTGGGCTGAAAGTCCACGAAGGGAATGTAGAACGGGCCCTGGTTCACCGCCGCCGCGTCCTTGAATGCGGTGATCACCACCCAGTAGATGGGGAAGATGACGAAGACCGACCAGAAGGACAGGAGCCCATAGGCCACAACCTTGGCGGCCGGCGACATCCTGCCGATGGCGGGAGGCTCGAAGAGCCGCTCCATCAGGTTCCGGCCGGATCTCTCGTATTTGAGCGGCGAGGTGCTCATTTGGCCTTCCTCAACTGGCCCAGCACCACATAGTTGAAGAAGGAGGCGCAGACGACGACGGTGAGGATGAGCAACAGGTAGGCCACCGCAGCCGACGCGCCCATGTCGTTCGCCCGCCACAGGAAATAGGAGTGGAGCGTCATCGATTCGGTGGCGATGCCGGGGCCGCCCGAGGTCATGATGTTGGGAAGGTCGACGATCTTGAAGGCCTCGATCATGCGGATCAGGATCACCGTGACGGCGACCGGCACGATCTGCGGCCAGGTGATCTCGCGGAAGATCTGCACGCTCGAGGCGCCGTCGACCTGCGCGGCCTCGACCTGGTCACGCGAGACATTCTCGAGGGCCGCAAGCATGACGATGAAGATGAAGGGAATCCACTGCCAGGAATCGCCCAGGATCACGAACCACCGCGCTGCCCAGGCATGAGCCGACCAGGCCCAGTCCTGAAGCCCGATCGAATCCCACAGGGGCTGCAGGGGGCCCTTGGTGATGTCGAGCACCATCTTGAAGGCATAGCCCACGCCGAGCGGCGTGATCATCAGGGGTATGAAGAAGAGGACGCGGAAGAAATTCTTCCCCGAGATGGGCTGCGAGCAGAGGAAGGCGAGCCCCGTTCCGATCACGAACTGGATGGTGCAGCCGACGATCACGTAGAACAGCGTCGTCAGCATCGTGCCCCAGGGGTTGCCGGAGAGCAGTGTCGCCGCCAGAATCCAGGCGAGGAAGATGAACATCGCCGCCGAGATGAGGCGGCCCACCATGAAGATCCAGTGCGAACGCCGCAGCCATGAACGGTGGAGCCACCACAGGGCGAGACCCGTCGCGGCAAGCGCGAAGGTCCAGCCGAGGATGCTCATCTCCGTGAGCCTGCCGAGGAAATGCGCCTGATCGTTGCCGGAGAACTGGGCGAGGAAGTTATCGAACCAGACGAAGCGGAACTGCAGGCCCGAGGCCCTGAAGCGCACACGACTCAGGGCGAAGACGATCGAATAGAAGGTGGGGAAGATCGCGAAGATGAGGATCAGGACGACGGCGGGCGCGATGAAGAAGGTGCGCGAGTGGCGGTCCACCCATTCGCTCCAGCCGCCCGCCCTGGACAGGCCAGCCGGGGAGTTCCCCGGCTGGTATGTCGCGGTGGCAGTCATCGAGAGAGTTAGAGGCCGAGCGCCAGGGCCTGGGCCTTGATCTGCTCGTCGCGGCCGAAGTCTTCCGTGATCTTCTCCCAGCCCTCTTCGATGTTCGCAAGGGCTTCCTCGACGGTGATTTCACCGGCGAGGTAGCGGGCGAGCTCGGTGTCGAGCACGACGCCCGTGTACTGCTGCGCGCCGGGGATCTTCATGTCGGAGGCCATGTTGGGATTGTTCAGCGCGCCGTTGATCGCGCCAAGATAGTTCTCGGCGAGTTCCTTCGGCATTCCGGCCTTCACCCACAGGTCCGTGCTGGAGAGCTGCGACAGGCGGTAGGGATTGTAGCCGGTGGAGCCGATCGTGACGTCCACGTTGGATTGCGCCGCCTGGTTCATGTGGGACAGGAAGGCATAGGCCGCAGCCTTCTTCTTCTCGTCCGCCTTGGCGTTGATGGCGCCGGCCCAGCCGCCGAATGCAGCGAAGGGAGCGTAGTTGATGCCGTCAACCGAGTGGGGCGCGTTTTCCTTGGTCACCGGCACGAGCTTGCCGGTGGCACGGTCGAGGACTTCCTTGGAGCCGACGGCGGATACCGCGTAGATGAGGCCCTTCACCTTCTCGGCATCGGCATCGAGCTGCAGCGTGCCCGGATCGCCCCACTCGATCAGCAGGCCGCAGCGGCCGGCCTTGAACACCGCGCGCGTGTCGCCGATGTCCATGTTGAGCTCTTCCGGCGGACCGTACTTGCCGGTCTCCTTGTAGAGCTCGAAGGCCTTCTTCCAGGCCTCGTTGTTGATGATGGGCTTCATCGTCGCGTTGTCGAAGTGGAAGCCCTGCGCGGTGCCCTGCGTCTGCACGAACGAGGACGCGATGGTCTGGATGGCGAAATAGGACTGGGCGTTGCGCTTCTTGAAGATGCAGGAGCCGTAATCCGCCTCGCCGTCGCCGTTCATGTCCTGGCCGTGGATCTTGGACGCGATGTCCACATAGTCCTGCCAGCTCTTCGGCGGCTGCAGGCCGGCCTTCTCGAGCACGTCCTTGCGGTAATAGACCATCTGGAAGTCGCCATCGACCATCAGCATCTTGGTCTTGCCGCCGATCTTCTGACCGAAATCGCGGAAATAGGGCGCGATATCGTTCATGTCGATCTTGTCGTCCTTGGCGATATAGGGGTCCATGTCCTCGAGGAGCCCCGAGGCATCGAGCTCGACGCCCCAACCGGCGGCGAACACGCCGACGTCGATCGAGTTGGTGCCGGTCGTCCAGTCGTTCTGGATCTTGGGGAAGATCTCGGCGAAGGGCACTTCGTTGACGACGATCTTGGCGCCCGTCATCTTCTCGAAGTCGAGGCCGCGCTCCTTCAGCGGGCCGGCGATGACCGGGCCGGGCCGCGTCAGGATGTTGACGGTAACCCCGTCGAACTCGCCCGCGCTTGCCGTGGTCGCGGCGCTGACGAGTGCAATGGCGGAAACAACGGCCATCGTGGCCGTCTTGAACAGGCTCATTGGTATCCTCCCGTTTGAACAACTTGCTGTGTTCAATTCGCACCGGACTGAGGCCGGGTTGACGTTCAATGTAACCGAGTTTCGGCACCTTGCAAAGCGTAATGCTCGGGTTTGCGCTGCCAAGAAATTGTGCAGCGCTGCGGGCGGGCGGCGCGCGAGGAAGGCTTAGGAGGCGGCCGCTCGCCGGCCACGGCGCTTCGGCGCCGGAGGCGCGGCACAGGACCTGCGCACCAGGAGCTGCGGCGCGAAGAGCTGGTGGGAAGGCGCGCCCGCCTCACCCTCGAGGCGAGCGGAAAGTGCGCGGAAGGCAGCGCCCGCCATCGCGGCGATGGGCTGCTGAACGACGGTCAAGGTGGGCTGGAACGCCGCGGCCCACGGAAAGTCGTCGACGCTGCAGACGGAAACGTCTCGCGGCACGCGCAGCCCAAGCTCGCCAAGCGCCCGCATGACGCCGATGAGCATGAGGTTGTTGGCGACGAAGAGTGCCGTCGGCGGCGGATCGAGCCCCATCAGCATCCTGCCTGCGGCATACCCGTCATCGAGCCGGAAATTGCCGCTCTCGACGAGTGCGGGAACGAAGGACAAGCCCTGCTGCCGGAGCGTCGCCCGGTAACCCTTGAGGCGCTCCCGTGCCACGTGCTGATGTGGCAGGCCGCCCACCATGGCAATGCGCCGGTGGCCAAGTTCGAGGAGATGCGAAACGGCGAGTGCCGCGGCCCTGCGGTTGTCGAGCGCGATCGAATCGATGCCGAGCGCGGGAAAGGCATTGTCGATCGCGACGAGCTTCATGCGCCCCGACGCCCATTCGCCCGAACGGTAGTCCGCGGCGGCGCCTGCCGGGCCCAGGATCGTGCCCGCCGCCTGGTGGGAGCGCATCAGCCGCAGCAGTTCGCTCTCGCGCGCCACGTCATGCCCGCTGATCCCGAGCAGGACCGAATAGCCGCTCTGCCGCGCCTCGGTCTCGATGCGGTCCACGAGTTCGGTGAAGAACGGGTTGGTGACGTCGGACACGATGAGACCGATCAGCGAGGACCTGCCCTGGCGCAATCCTCGCGCCACGGAGTTTCGCTCGTAGCCGAGCGCCTCCACCGCCTGCTTCACCCGCGCGCGAAGCTCGGGGCTGACCGGGGCAGAGCCCGAAAGCGCCGCCGACACCGTGTAGATGCTGACGCCGGCGGCCCGCGCCACGTCCTTCATCCTCGCCATTGAACGCCACCCCTGAAGGCCAGGGCCGGCCCCGCTCTATGGCGCGGCCGGGAGTGCCTTGCGCTGCCTCGCCGGGCGGTCAGTTCCACCAGCCCTTATGGTCCTTCTTCGGCTGGCGCAGGATGCCGTCGCCGGGCTTTGGCGGCTCGATCTCGAGCAGGTAGCGCTTTACCGGGCTCATGCGATTGTAGAGTTCCGGCGTGAGATAGTCGAGCTGGGTGAGCTGCTGGGGAAGGTCGCGTCTCGTGTAGGTGAGATGCAGCATGCGCCGTGGCCTGTCGGACTTCTTGAGCGTGCCGCTGTGCCACATGGAGGAGTTGCAGATGATCGCGGACCCTGCCGGCGCCTCCACCAGCACTTCCCCCGGATAGGGCGCGGAGAGGTCCGCCGGCACGCGCGCCGCATCCTCCTCCGACAGCGGTTCCGGCTCCCAGTCCCCGATGTTGACATAGGGCACGTTGATCGGCGCCCACCACTGCGAGCCCGGGACGATGCGCGTGGGACCGTTGTCGAGCGTCATGTCGTCGAACATGATCATCGCGTTGACCACCCACCAGTCGTCCGCGAATTTCTTGGGCACGTCCACATGCAGGTCCTGCTGGCCGTAGCCCTTCACGGGATCGCGCACGTTCGCGCCGTGCACCTTTATCTCGCCCAGCGCATGCGCCGAAACGGCCAGGATTTCCGGAATCCACAGGCATTTGTCGAAGGCGTCCGTCTTGTTGAAGATGTTGGAGAGGCGGCGCGCGCCAGGTTCCACATGCACCTCATGGCCGCCCTGGTCCTTCTCCGCCGCATGGAGGCGCTCGAAGGCCTCGCGCATCCGAGCGCATTCTTCGGGGGAGAGCACGTTCTCCACGATGATGAAGCCCTGCTCGTCGAAATTCCTGAGCTGTTCGGCGCTCAGCGTGCCGGGGGTGACGCCCAGTTCGCGAAGGGCCTGTTTCGTATACATCGTGTTCCTCCCACATGGCGGTGCCGGGCACCATTGCTAGCTAATCGTTTAGGAGACCGCAAGCGGCGGACGATGCCGGAAAACGCTCTTCCGGCGATTTGCGGGTTTGCTATGCTCGCGGGGGGAGTTCCTTCGGCAGCGGGAGGCGGCGGCGCGTCATGGCGGGTTACGATTTCATCATCACGGGAGGCGGCTCGGCCGGGTGCGTTCTCGCCGCACGCCTCAGCGAGGACCCGGACACGCGCGTGCTGCTCATCGAAGCTGGAGGAAGCGACAAGGGGCTGCTGTTCCAGATTCCCGCCGGTTTCGCCAGGATGACGAAGGGCGTGGCAAGCTGGGGCTGGTCCACCGTGCCACAGAGGCACATGAATGGCCGCGTGCTGTGGTACACCCAGGCCAGGGTTCTGGGCGGCGGCTCCGCCATCAACGCCCAAATCTACACGCGAGGCAACGCTGACGATTACGATGCCTGGGAGCGCGACCACGGCTGCCACGGATGGAACTTCCGGAGCCTCCTTCCCTATTTCCGGCGCGCCGAGGGCAACCAGCGCTTCGTCAACGAGTTCCACGGCAGCGAAGGCCCCCTGGGCGTATCGATGCCGATCGCGGCGCTTCCCGTTGCCGATGCCTTCATCAAGGCCGCCCAGCAATATGGCATTCCCTATAATCCCGATTTCAACGGCGCCCGGCAGGAAGGTGCGGGCTTCTACCAGCTGACCCAGCGGGACGGCCGCCGCTCGTCGGCCGCAACCGCCTATCTGGGGCCCGTTGCCGGCCGCAAGAACCTCGAGGTTCGCATGGGAGTCCAGGTGACGCGCATCATCATCGAGCGCGCGCGCGCCGTCGGCGTCGAGATCGTCACGGCGGGAGGGCGCGAGACGATTCGCGCCGAACGCGAAGTGATCGTCACCTCGGGCGCCATAGGCTCGCCCAAGCTGCTGCTGCAGTCCGGTATCGGCCCCGCCGACGAACTGAAGTCGGTCGGGGTCGCGCCCGTGCACGATCTGCCAGGCGTGGGCAAGAACCTGCATGACCATCTCGACCTCTTCACCATCGCTGAATGTTCGGGCCCCCACAGTTACGATGCCTATGCAAAGCCCCACATGGCGCTGTGGGCGGGCATTCAGTACCTCATGTTCAGGCGCGGCCCTGCCGCCTCGAGCCTGTTCGAGACCGGCGCCTTCTGGTACTCCGACGACACGGCGAAGCTTCCCGACATCCAGTTCCATTTCGGCCTCGGCTCCGGCATCGAGGCGGGGGTCGCCAAGATGCCCAACGGCGGGGTGACGCTGAACGCCGCGTACATGCGGCCCAAGTCACGCGGAAGCGTAATGCTGCGCAGCCCCGATCCAGCCGATGCGCCGCTGATCGATCCCAACTACTGGCAGGAACCGGAAGATCTGAGCCGCGGCATCAAGGGCATGCGCATCGCGCGCGACATTCTGCGCCAGCCGGCGCTGGCGCCCTTCCTTGCGGGCGAACGCATCCCCGGCCCCACGCTCAACACCGACCGGGAACTGTTCGGGCACCTCGCCGAAAACGCCAAGACGCAGCACCACCCCGTGGGAACCTGCAAGATGGGAACGGACGCCATGGCCGTTGTCGCGCCGGACCTGAAGGTGCATGGGCTCGATGGGCTCCGCGTCTGCGATTCCTCGATCATGCCGCAGATCAACTCGTCCAACACCAACGCGCCCACGATCATGATCGGTGAGCGCGCCGCCGACATCATACGCGGCAACCGGGCACCGCCTGCCGCGCCCTGAGCGCCCGGCGATCGGCGCGCCTCACACGCCCTTCGCCATGTCCCTCAGCTTGAATTTCTGGATCTTGCCGGTCGAGGTCTTGGGGAGTTCCGTGAACACCACGTGCCGTGGCGCCTTGTAATGGGCGAGGCCGTTGCGGCACCAGACGATGATCTCCTCCGGCGTGGCGCTCTTGCCGGGCTTCAGTTCCACGAAGGCGCAGGGCGTTTCGCCCCACTTCTCGTCGGGCTTGGCGACGACGGCCGCCGCCTGCACCGCCGGGTGCTTGTAGAGGACGTCCTCGACCTCGATCGAGGAGATGTTCTCGCCGCCGGAGATGATGATGTCCTTGGAACGGTCCTTCAGCTGGATGTAGCCGTCGGGATGCAGCACGCCCAGGTCGCCCGAATGGAACCAGCCGCCGCGGAAGGCTTCCGCCGACGCCTTCGGGTTCTTGAGATAGCCCCTCATCACGATGTTGCCGCGGAACATGACCTCGCCCATCGTCTCGCCGTCTGCGGGCACGCGCTGCATGGTCTCGGGGTCCATCACGGTCAGGTCCTCGAGCGCATGGTAGCGCACCCCCTGGCGCGCCTTCTTCGCCGCGCGCTGGGGTCCGTCGAGCAGGTCCCAGTCGTCTTTCCAGTCGTTCACCACGGCGGGGCCGTAGGTTTCAGTGAGGCCATAAAGGTGCGTGACGTTGAAGCCGGCATCCGCCATGGCGGCGAGCACCGCCTCCGGCGGGGGTGCCGCGGCGGTGAAGAACTCGACCTTCTGCGAGAGCGCGCGCTTTTCCTCCGCCGGCGCATTGAGGATCGTCGACATGACGATGGGCGCCCCGCAGAGATGGGTGACCTTGTGCGCGTCGAGCGCCTCCCAGATCAGCTTCGAGCGCACCCAGCGGAGCGTCACGTGGGTGCCGCCGACGACGGAGAGCGACCACGGAAAGCACCAGCCGTTGCAGTGGAACATCGGCAGCGTCCAGAGATAGACCGGGTGCTTCGGCATCGAGGCGGTGAGCACGTTGCCCTGGGCCAGCAGATAGGCGCCGCGGTGGTGGTAGACCACGCCCTTGGGGTTTCCGGTGGTGCCGGAGGTGTAGTTGAGCGAGATCGCCTCCCACTCGTCGGCCGGCCACAGCCAGTCGAAGGAGGCCTCGCCGCTCGCCACGAACTGCTCGTAGTCGATCGAGCCCACCCTCTCGCCTTCCACCGCATATTCGGGATCGACGTAATCTATGACGATCGGGTGCGGGGCCTCCATCAGCACCAGCGCATCGCGCGCCAGCTTCGAGAACTCCTTGTCGACGATGAGGATCTTCGCCTCGGCGTGGCGGAGGGAAAAGGCGATGGTGGCGGGATCGAGCCTCGTGTTCAGCGTGTTGAGCACCGCCCCGGTCATCGGCACGCCGTAATGGCACTCGAGCATGGCCGGCGTGTTGGCGAGCAGCACCGAGACCGTGTCGCCCTTCCTCAGCCCGGCCTTGGCGAGCGAGGAGGCGAGCTGCCGGCAGCGCGCATAGAACTGCGCATAGCTCACGCGCTGGCCCCCGTGGATGATGGCCGCCTGCTCGGGATAGACGGCGGCCGAGCGGGCGAGGAAGGAGAGCGGCGTCAGCGGCTGGTAATTGGCGGCGTTCTTGTCGAGGTCGGTCTCATAGGCGGACATCAAGGCACCCTTGGCGATTTCCCGAATGTTGTAGCCCACTCCATCCCGCCGTCAAAGCGAAGCCGACTTTAGGCGAACCCTTGAAGGACGCGACGAATTGCTGACTCGATTCTGGGGCACCCCACGCCGATAAAGGCGCCCGAGACTGCCGGAGGGAGGCCTGCCATGAGCCGATATCACGAGACCTATGAGCGCTGGAAACGGGACCCCGAGGGATTCTGGGCGGAGGCCGCCGGAGCGCTCGACTGGGTGAGCCCCTGGCAGGAGGTCTATGCCCGGGTGGACGGGCTCGACCGCTGGTTCGTGGGTGCCGAGTGCAACACCTGCTGGAACGCGGTGGACCGCCACGTGAAGGCGGGCCATGGCGAGAGGCTCGCCGTGATCTATGACAGCCCGATCACCGGCAGGAAGGCGAAGTACAGCTACAACCAGCTGCTGGAGGAAGTCTCGACCTTGGCCGCGGCCCTCGAGGACCTCGGCATCCGCCGGGGCGACCGCGTCATCATCTACATGCCGATGATCCCGCAGGCGCTCTTCGCGATGCTGGCCTGCGCCAGGCTGGGCGCCATCCACTCCGTGGTGTTCGGCGGCTTCGCGCCCCCCGAACTCGCGACCCGCATCAACGACGCCAAGCCACGGGCGATCCTCACCGCCTCCTGCGGGATCGAGCCGGGCCGCGTCATCGCCTACAAGCCGCTGCTCGACCAGGCGCTCGACATCGCCGCCCACAAGGTGGAAGCCTGCGTGATCTTCCAGCGCGAGCAGGCGCCGGCAGACCTGAAGCCCGGCCGCGACCATGACTGGGAGGACATCTGCAGCGTGGCGCGAAGCTTCGGCCGCAAGGCGGACTGCGCGGCGGTCAAGGCGACCGACCCGCTCTACATCCTCTACACCTCCGGCACGACCGGCCAGCCCAAGGGTGTGGTGCGCGACAATGGCGGGCACATGGTGGCCCTCAGATGGTCGATGGAGAACGTCTACGACATCAGGCCCGGCGAAGTGTACTGGGCGGCCTCCGACGTGGGCTGGGTGGTGGGCCACTCCTACATCGTCTATGCGCCGCTGCTCCAGGGCGCCACCACCATCGTGTTCGAGGGAAAGCCCGTGGGAACGCCGGACCCCGGCACCTTCTGGCGGATCGTCTCGGAATATGGCGTCTCCGCGCTGTTCACCGCCCCCACCGCCTTCCGCGCCATCAAGAAGGAGGACCCGGACGGGAACTTCATCCGCAAATACGATCTCTCTTCGCTCCGCACCCTGTTCCTTGCCGGCGAGCGCGCCGACCCGGACACCGTGAAATGGGCCGAGGACATGCTGAAGATTCCCGTCGTCGATCATTGGTGGCAGACGGAAACCGGCTGGGCCATCGCGGCGAACCCGGTGGGGCTCGGCATGCTGCCGGTGAAGCACGGTTCGCCCTCGGTGCCGATGCCGGGCTATGACGTGCAGGTGCTGGACGAAGGCGGCCACGAGGTGCCGCGCGGCAAGCTCGGCGCCATCTGCGTGAAGCTGCCGCTGCCGCCCTCCTGCCTGCCCACGCTGTGGAACAACGACGAGCGTTTCCACAAGAGCTACCTCTCGCACTTCCCGGGCTATTACGAGACGGCGGACGCCGGCTACATGGACGAGGACGGCTACCTCTACATCATGGCCCGCACCGACGATATCATCAACGTCGCCGGCCACCGGCTGTCGACGGGCGGCATGGAGGAGGTCCTCGCCGGTCACCCGAACGTGGCCGAGACGGCGGTGATCGGCATCGCCGACCAGCTGAAGGGCCAGGTGCCGGTGGGCTTCGTGGTGCTGAAATCCGGCGTGGACCGGCCGTCCGCCGACATCGAGAAGGAATGCGTGGCGCGGATCCGCGAAAAGATCGGCGCGGTGGCGGCGCTGAAGACGGTGGTCGTCGTGCCGCGCCTGCCCAAGACCCGCTCCGGCAAGATCCTGCGCGCCACGATGCGCAAGATCGCCGACCGCGAGGAGTTCAAGACGCCGGCCACCATCGACGACCCGGCGATCCTCGATGAAATCCGCGGCGCGCTGGCGGCGAAGGGAATCGGGGCTTGACCGCGCGGTGATTTTCCTGTATTAGGAAAAAATACCGAAAACGTCCGCCTAGGCCGCCTCCGGCGCCACCACCTTCCGGTAGAGGTGCCAGGTGGCGTGGCCGAGCACCGGCAGCACCACGAGAAGCCCGAGGAAGGCCGGAAGCAGCGCCGCGAAGGTGAGCGCCACGATGACGATGCCCCAGCCGATCATCGGGGCGAGGTTCTGGAACACCGCCTTGAAGCTCATGATGATCGCCGTGATGAGGTCGATCTCGCGCTCGAGCAGCAGCGGGATCGCCACCACCGTGGTGCAGAACAGCACGAAGGAGATGAATGCGCCGACGCCGGTGCCGACGATGAGGAAGCCGATGCCTTCGGGCGTCGTCGTCACCACATTGAGAAAGGCGCCGATCGAGGAGAAGGACTTGAAGCCGAGAAAGATCGCCAGCAGCATCCGCACCTCGTAGAGCCACATCCAGAAGATGAAGAGCACGACGAAGGCCATCCAGCCCACCTGGCGCTTGCGCTGGGCGAGGATGACGGTGAGGATTTCGCCCCAGTGGAGCGGTTCGCCCGCCGCGAGGCGGCGGCTCGTCTCGTAGAGGCCGACCGCCACGAACGGCCCGATCAGCGGAAAGCCCACGGCGATGGGGATGATCCACCACGGCTCGTGATAGACGTTGAGCAGCAGCAGGATGGCAATGCCGCCCGCGGCATAGATGCCGCCGAAGAACAGGCCGACGAGCGGCGCCTTCACGAAATCGCTCCAGCCCTGGGCGAGTGCGGCCCGGACGTCGGCAAAGGAGATCGTGTTGATCTTCACGGGTTGCGGGCGGGGGGCAACGGCGACGGACTCTTCGCTGGCGGTCATGGGTTCCCTCGGGTGTCTTTCTCGTTGTCAGCACCCCGCCGTTCCCCAACCTCGGAGCGCATTCCGGGGAGAATGCCGTGTGGCGGCCCGCCACGCAATCCGCTAGGAATGCAGCGCAACAACGAAGCGACTTGACATGACAGTGCCTTCTCCCTCCCAGGCCCGCTGGGCCGTGGGCGCCACCTTTCTGCTGCACGGCATACTGGTGGGCGCCTGGGTGCCCCACATTCCGCTCGCCAAGGAAAGGCTGGAGGTCGGCCCCGGCGTGTTCGGCCTCGCACTCCTCGCCTTCGCCGGGGGTGCGGTCTGCGCCATGCCGGTGGCGGGCGTCCTCATCAACCGCTTCGGCAGCCGCTCGATGACCGCGGCGGCGGGGCTTCTCTTCTGTCTCACCTTCTTCGGGCCGATCCTCGCCCCGACCCTGCCCCTCTTCATCCTTGCAGGCTTCCTCATGGGCATGGCGATCGGCAGCATGGACGTGGCGATGAACGCCCATGGCATCGCGGTGGAGAAGGCGCTGAAGCGGCCCACCATGTCCATGCTGCACGGCTGCTTCAGCATCGGCGGCATGCTCGGCACCTTCCTCGGCGCGGCACTGCTCGAGGCGCTGGGGGAGGCGCAGCAGGCGGTGATCGTCTCCGGGCTCTGCATCGCCATCCAGCTCGGCGCGGCGCGCCACTTCCTCGGCGCCTACGTGGACAAGGGCCTGTCGGGCTCGCATTTCGCCTGGCCGACGCGCGCCACGATCGGGCTCGGCCTCCTCTGCTTCCTGGCGCTGATGATCGAGGGCTCGATCCTCGACTGGGCGGCGATCATGATGCGCGAGAAGTTCCTGCTCGATGCCGGATTCGCCGCGCTGGGCTTCGGCTTCTACCAGGGCGGCATGGCGCTGACCCGCTTCACCGGAGACTGGATCAGGCTCAAGGTGGGCGCGGTGCGCATGGTGGCGGCGAGCGCGCTGCTCACCGCCTGCGGCACGGCGCTGGCGCTGCTGGCGCCGACGCCGGAACTCGCCATCGCGGCCTTCGTCTTCGCCGGGCTGGGCCTCGGCAACATCGCGCCGGTGCTGTTCGCGGGCGGCGGCAGGCTCGAGCCCGACGCGCCGGGCCGCGGCATCGCTGCGGTGACGACGCTCGGCTACACCGGGTTCCTGTGCGGCCCGCCGCTGATCGGCTTCGTGGCCGAGGCGAGCGACGTGGCCACGGCCCTCTTCCTGACGGTGGCCGCGGCGCTGATCATCTTCGCCTTCGCGCGCTCGGTGCAGCCGGCGGACAGCTACTGAAACCCATCCACCCCAAGCGAGGAGCACATCATGAGACTGAAGGACCGCATCGCCATCGTCACGGGAGCCGCCCGCGGCATCGGCCTCGCCATCGCCACGCGCTTCGTGGAGGAAGGGGCGAGCGTGGTGATCTCCGACGTCATGGACGCGGAGGGCGGGGCGGCCGCCCGGGCGATCGGTGCGATCTACATGCGTTGCGACGTCTCCCGCGCGGCCGACGTCGCGGCACTGGTCTCCGCCGTGGTGGAGCGGCATGGTGCGGTGGACATTCTCGTCAACAATGCCGGGATCGCCATGGGCGGCGATTTCCTCGATGTTTCGGAAGCCGATTTCGACCGGGTGATCGGCATCAACCTCAAGGGCTCCTTCCTGATGCTGCAGGCCTGCGCGCGCCACATGGTGAAGCAGGCGGAGGCCGGGCGGAAGCCCGGCGCCATCGTCAACATGTCCTCCGTCAACGACACGCTGGCCATTCCCGGCATCGTCACCTACTGCGTGTCGAAGGGCGGCGTCTCGCAGCTGACGCGCGCCACCTCGATCGCGCTGGCGCCGCACGGCATCCGCGTCAACGCCATCGGGCCGGGCTCGATCAACACCGACATGATGAAGGGAGTGCTGGCCGACAGGGCGGCGCTGAACCGCGCCCTCTCCCGCACGCCGCTGGGCCGCGTGGGCGAGCCCTCGGAAGTGGCCTCCATCGCGGCCTTCCTCGCCTCCGACGATGCGAGCTACGTGACGGGCGAGACGATCTACGTGGACGGTGGCCGCATGCCGCTGAACTATACCGTGCCGGTGAAGGAATAGTCCCGGCTAGGCGAGCGCCCGCTCGCGCCTCTCGGCCACGGGCTCCTCGCCGAACTCGCGCGCCAGCCTGTGGCCGGCGTGCACGGCGTGAGCGATGAGGCCGGGCGCCCGGGCATCGCCGATGAGGCTCAGCGAGGAAAGCCCCCTGCCCTTCAGCGCATGATAAAGCCCGTCATCGCCCTCGCGCGAGGTGACGGGGATGAAGCTTTCCGCCGCGATCTCCTGCTCGCGGCCGGAATAGGCGCAGCGCAGCACGGCGGCGCCGGGCCTCAGCCCCGCCACCAGCGTGTTGACGATCACCGCGACGCCGAGCTCCAGAAGCCGCGCATGGGCGCGCGGCTGTTCAGCCGTGAGGACCGACCATTCCGCCACCTTGCCTTCGCTGGTCACATAGGCGACGGGAATGCCACGCCGCGCAAGGAGCTCGGCCAGCGATGCTGCGACGTAATAGTGATCGTCGTCGAAGATCACCGCGGGGCCCCTGACATCCGCTCCCGCCACCACCTCCTCCGGCGAGAACGTGCGCGGATCGGCATAGGAGGCAATGGCGGAGCGGAAGCTGCGGCCCCGCCCGTCCTTGCGCCACCGGCTGCCGGTGGCGATGACGGCATGCGGCATGCCGAGGTCGAGAACCTCCTCCGCGCTCATGCGGCTTTCGCGGAAGATCTCGACGTTCGCGAGCTTGGAGATCTGGTGCAGCCGCCAATCACGCACGCGGCCCCACTCGGAGAGGCCGGGAAGCTTGGTTTCCCATTGCAGGCGGCCGCCGGGCGACAGGCCGGCATCGGCGATCTTCACCTCGTGGCCGCGCCTGGCCAGCATGAGCCCCGCCTCGAGGCCCGCAGGACCTGCGCCGACCACGAGCACCTGCTCGCGCGACTTTGCGGGTGCGATCTTCTCCGGGTGCCAGCCGCGCCGCCACTCCTCGCCCATGGTGGGATTCTGCGTGCAGCGGATGGCAGCAGCCCTGGAATTGTGCGCATAGCAGATGTTGCAGCCGATGCATTCGCGGATGTCGTCCTCACGGCCCTCGGCGATCTTCGCCGGCAGGAAGGGATCGGCGATCGAGGGACGCGCCGCGCCGATGAAGTCGAGTATGCCGCGCTTCACCTGGGAAAGCATTGTCTCGGGGCTGGTGAAGCGGCCGACGCTGACCACCGGCTTTCCCGTGAGCTTCCTCACATGCGCGATGCGAGGCTCGAGCGAGGCCTCCTTGACGAAGCGCGAGCCGCCCATCTCCTGGTAATAATCCGCGATGGTCACGTCGAAGAGATCGACGAGGGGTGTGAGCGCGGCGAGAAGCTCCCCTCGCTCATCGAAGCCGCCGCCGTCCTCGTTGTCGACCTCGATGCGGATGGCGATGGCGCAGCTGTGACCGACGGCATCGCGCGTATCGCCCAGCACCTCGCGCAGAAGGCGCGCGCGGTTCATCAGGCTTCCGCCATATCCGTCCGTACGCGAATTGATCTCGCGGTCGAGGAACTGCCCGAGGATATAGGTGTGGGCGGCATAGACATAGACGATGTCCATGCCGGCCTGGCGGGCCCGCAGCGCCGCCGCCCTGTGCCAGGCGCGGAACTGGCGGATGTCGTCGAGATCCATGCGCGCGCACTGCCAGGGCGCCTCCATGGCAGGAAGGCTCGACGGTGCGAGCGACACCTCGCGCGAAAGATGGTTCGCCACCCGCATGCCGCCATACCAGAGTTCGGTTCCGGCGAGCGCGCCGTGGGCGTGGACGGCCTCCGCCATGGCGGCCATGTTCCTGACGTCGCCTTCGTCCCACAGGCTGGCGAAGGGATGGGGCACATCGTCAGAGGACGGATGAATCGAGCAGTATTCGGTGTTGACGACCCCCCAGCCCCCTTCCGCCTTGATGCCGCGCATGGAAGCGAGCGTCGCCGGAAGCTGGTAGCCCATGCCGCTGCAATGCGGCACCTGGTAGAAGCGGTTGGGCGCCGTGACGGGACCGATCCTGACGGGCTCGAAGAGAATGTCGAAACGCGGGTCGCGCGGCATGAAGGAACCTCTCCCTTTCGGGGGAGAGGCTATCAGCATCGGGCGCGCGGCGGCAATCAGCCGATTGCGAAGACCTGCCCCGTGAGGGCGCCATCGACGCTCTTGGCATAGCCGAGCCCCACGCGGGCCGAGGAGACGGGTTCGTGGCCGGGGAAGAAGCCGTCGTACTTCGCGGCGGACTCCTCGAGCAGGCCGGGGCTTACCGCATTGATCCGGATGCCGCGCGGCATCTCGAGCGCCGCCGCTCTGACGAAGGCGCCGATGGCACCGTTGACGGCGGCGGCGTTGGCGCCCTGGCGCACCGGATCGCGGTCGAGCACGCCGCTCGTCAGCGTGAAGGAGCCGCCGTCATTGACATGCGGCAGGCCGAGCAGCACGAGGTTGATCTGGCCCATCAGCTTGTCGTCGAGGCCCTTGCGGAACTGCGCCGGCGCCATGGCGGAGACCGGCCCGAAATGCACGTGTCCTGCGCAGGAGACCACCGCGTCGAGCTTGCCGAGCTTCGCATACATGGCGCGCACGGAGTCTTCGCTCATGAGATCCACCGTGACATCGCCCGCCGAGCGCCCCGCGCTCACGATCTGGTGGCGGCGCGACAGTTCTCCCGCCGCCGCACGACCGACCGCGCCGGCGGCACCGACCACCAGGATGCGCATGGGCTTATTCCCCGCCCTCTTCGCCGCGCTTCAGGGGCTTGAGCTTGGCGAAGACCGAGTCCGGATCATATTGCGGCTCGGCCTCGCGCGGCGCACTCGTCGAGGGCGCGAAGGTTGGCTGTTCCTCCTCCTCGGGGTGAGCCGCGGCATGGGCCGCCGTGCCCTCGACCTCGGAGGCCGGGATGAGGGTGCGCACGGGAGCGGCCTCGCTTGCCGGGCGGCCCGCCTTGCGCGCCGCCTTCTGGACGGCGAAGTCGAGGTCGAGCTGTGAGCAGATGCCGAGCGAGACGGGATCCACCGGCTTGATGTTGGCGGCATTCCAGTGGGTGCGCTCGCGCACCGAGGCGATCGTCGACTTGGTGGTGCCGACGAGCTTCATGATCGCGGAATCGGGAAGCTCCGGGTGGTAGCGCAGGAGCCAGGCGATGGCGTCCGGCCGGTCGCCGCGGCGCGAGACGGGCGTGTAGCGCGGCCCCTTGGTGGCCTTCTGCACCTGGATGTTCACCTTGGACTCGAGCATCTTCAGGCGGTGCTCGGGGTCTTTCTCCGCCTTCTCGATTTCCTCGCGGGTGAGCTGCCCGCCGGTGACGGGGTCGAGGCCCTTGATGCCCGCGGCCACGTCGCCGTCGGCGATGCCCTTCACCTCGAGTTCGTGCAGATGGCAGAAATCGGCGATCTGGCGGAAGGTGAGCCCGGTGTTCTCGACGAGCCACACGGCGGTGGCCTTGGGCATCAGCGGTGTGCGGGACATGATCTTTCTCTCCTTGAGAACCGGTGTTTCAGGTTCCCTGTCCTTGCGACAGCTTGTTGGGGATGGGGCACATATAAAGGCGGGCGGGTTCCGGCGCAATGCCGATTTTGTGGGGTCCGCCTCAGCCCGCCACCAGCACGATCTTGCCGATGTGCTCGCTCGATTCCATGAGCGCGTGGGCCGCCGCCGCCTCGGCGAGTGGAAAGCTGCGGAAGATGATGGGCTTCAGCTGCTCCGCCCCGAACAGCGGCCAGACATGGCGCTCCAGGGCGCGTGCGATCTCCGCCTTCTCGGAGACGCTGCGCGGCCTCAGCGTGGAGCCCGTGAAGGTGATGCGCTTCAGCATGATGGGCATCCAGTCCGCCTCGATCCGCGAGCCCTTCTGGAAGGCGATCATCACGATGCGCCCGTGCATGGCCGCCACCTTCAGGTTCTTGGCCACGTACTCGCCGCCGACCATGTCGAGGATGACGTCCGGGCGGATGTTCCTCTCCGCCAGCACGGCGGCGAAATCCTGCTCGCGGTAATTGATGGCGAGATCGGCGCCGAGTTCGCGGCAAGCCCGGCACTTCTCCTCCGATCCCGCCGTCACCGCCACGACGGCGCCGAAGGCCTTGCCCAGCATGATCGCCGTGGTGCCGATGCCGCTCGACCCGCCATGGACGAGCAGCGTCTCGCCCTCCTTTAACCGCCCGCGATCGAACACGTTGGTCCACACGGTGAAGAAGGTCTCGGGGATCGCCGCCGCCTCGACGAGCGAGAGGCCGGGCGGCACGGGAAGCGCGTTGTCCTCGTGCACCACGGCGTATTCGGCGTAGCCCCCGCCGGGGACGAGGGCGCAGATCCTTTCACCCGCCTCGTAGCGCTTCACCCCCTCGCCCAGGCCAACCACCTCGCCGGCGATCTCGAGACCGGGGGTTGCGGGTGCGCCGGGTGGCGGCGGATAGGCACCCTGGCGCTGCAACACGTCGGGCCGGTTGACGCCCGCCGCCTTGACCCGCACCAGGAGTTCCCCCGGGCCCGGCGCCGGAACGGCGAGGCGCACCGGTTCGAGGACCTCCGGGCCCCCGGGCCTGGTGATGGCGATGGCTGTCATGTCCTTCATGAACGGTCCCCGAAAGATTCCGGCACAGTGTGGGTTGAAGCCAGGGGCCTCGCAATGACAAAATGGCACAGCACGGGAGGAGCGCCATGAGTTTCGAAGACCTGCCGAAGAAGCCAGCCGGAATCACGATCGGCGAGAACCTCGACTTGCTGTCGGTGTCCGAACTGGAACAGCGCATTCACGACCTCGAAGCCGAGATCGAGCGAATCAGGGCGGCCATTCAATCGAAGCGCGCATCGAAGGACGCGGCCGACGCGTTTTTCCGGAATTGACACAGCCCGGACGACGAAAGTTTCCGTTAACGTCGCCATTTGTTAAGGTTTAGGTAAGGAATTAACGATAATCCTTAACATCGTAATCCTTGACCGGATTGCTCCGAGTGGCTCCTGTCACTCTCTGTTTGACGCCTCCCTGTTTGAAACCTTGAAGCCGCGCCAACCGCGCGGCTTTTTTTTGCCGCAATTGGCACCGGCCTTGCTTCAACAGCTCCAGGGTGGAGAGAAATGCCCGATGTTGACCATACCCGCACAGGGGATCATTATCGGCAGCCTTTCCGCTCAATCCTACCGATGAGCTTCAGGAATCCTTCACCATGACCGTCAAGGCCCCGCCCGTCACCGTCGATTTCCTGTCGCGCTTCACCGCGTCGGAGCAGTTCCAGAAAGTCTTCCAGGAGGGCATGGGCCTCGTGGAGGAGACGGCGAACTACCTCGACGGACCGGGCCGCCAGGAGGCCCGCCTCCTCGACCGCCACGGCGCGGTGGCCTACGCCACCGAGAGCATGCGGCTGACCACCAGGCTCATGCAGCTCGCCTCGTGGCTCCTCCTGCAGAAGGCGATCGGCGCGGGCGAGGTGAGCTCGGATGAGGCGCGCAAGGAGCGGCACCGGATCAGCCTGGCCGAGATCGGCCGCGGCAACGCGCTGATGGGATCCGACCAGTTGCCCCAAGGCCTGCTCGACATCGTGGACCGCTCGCTCTCGCTGCACCAGCGGGTGCAGAAGCTCGACGCCATGATCAACATGCAGGCGAAGTCCAGCGCCACCGCTGCCGAGAGCCCGGTGAGCAGCCAGATCGACCGCATCGCCGCCGTGTTCAACGCGGCGCGGCCTTGATCCGCGCCGGGCGCCACGTTCCTCCATCGAATTGCCGCAACTCTGCGCTATCGGCGCGGGCCCTCCTCGAGTGACGGTCCGATGCTGCGCGCCCTGCTGCTCTTCACCAGTCTGATCGCTGCCGCCCTGTTGCCGGCGATGGCAGGGGCCGAGGAGCCCCCGCCGCTGCCCAAGACAGAGGAGGAGCGCTCCGCCTTCGCCACGCTGGTGTGCGGCGAGATCGAATCGCGCTCCACCGAGCATGCCCTGCCCGAATCCTTCATGGCGCGGCTCATCTGGAAGGAGAGCCTGTTCGACCCCGGCGCGGTGAGCCCCAAGGGCGCCCAGGGCATCGCCCAGTTCATGCCGGGCACGGCCAGGCTGAGGGGCCTCGCCGACCCGTTCGACGCGAAACAGGCGCTCGCCGCCTCCGCCGCCTACCTGGCGGAACTCCGCTCGACCTTCGGCAATCTCGGCCGGGCGGCGGCGGCCTACAACGCCGGGGAAGAGCGGGTGCGCCGCTGGCTGGCAGGCAAGAGCGGGCTTCCCTACGAGACCCAGGACTACGTGCTCTCCATCACCGGCCGCAGCCATGACGAATGGAAGGCCGAGAACGCCAGTTACGAGATCCCCTCGATCGGCAAGGAAGGCTCCTTCCCCGAGCAGTGCCGCAAGCTGGTGATGCGCGAGCTCTCGCCGCAGGCGATCGCCGTGAAGCAGGCCAACTGGAAGCCCTGGGGCGTGGTGCTGGCCGGCGGCTTTTCCGAGGCCCGCGCCTTGCAGGCCTTCCGCGTGATCCGCAACCGGCACGACATTCTCCAGGGCGAGGAGCCTCTCGTGGTGCGCAAGCTCAACCGCAGCATGGGGCGGCGCAAGATGGTGCGGGTGATGGTCGGCCGCGACAGCCGGGCCGAAGCCCAGAAGCTCTGCAAGGCGCTCAGCGCGCGCGGCGGCGTCTGCCTGGTGGCCAGGAACTGACCGTCGGAAATAACTATCTTTATAGTTGCATTCGGTTGCAACCCGCTGCAGCGTGCCCTCCGCAACTTGACCGGAGGCCGCGATGAACCGTCGTGAATTCACCCTGCTCGCCGGAACGGCGCTCCTGCCGCTCCCCGCAATCGCCGCCGATGCCCCCGCCGCGGCGGACACGATCTACCTCGGTGGCGTCATCGTCACCATGAACGACGCCGCGCCCTCTGCCGAAGCGCTCGCGGTGCGAGATGGCGTCATCATCGGCATCGGCAGCCGCGCCGACGTCGAGGGCCTGCACAAGGGAGCGAACACGAGGATCGTCGATCTCGCGGGGCGAACGCTCCTTCCCGCCTTCATCGATGCCCATTCGCATTACATCAACTCACTGACTGTGGCGAACCAGGCCCAAGTCTATGCCCCGCCCTCCGGGCCGGGAAAGGACGTCGACGGCATCCTTGCCGCGATCAAGGCCTTCGCCGAAGCGCGGGCGATCGCCAAGGGCGAGCTGATCATGGCCTATGGCTACGACGACACGGTGATGCCCGGCGGCCGTCTCCTCAACCGCGACGAGCTCGACGCGGCGTTCCCGGACAATCCCGTCCGGGTCGATCACGTGTCCATGCACGGCGCGGTGATGAACA
>NZ_JBKBKI010000045.1:0-21872 GCF_046294715.1 Aestuariivirga sp.
AGCTGATCATGGCCTATGGCTACGACGACACGGTGATGCCCGGCGGCCGTCTCCTCAACCGCGACGAGCTCGACGCGGCGTTCCCGGACAATCCCGTCCGGGTCGATCACGTGTCCATGCGCGGCGCGGTGATGAACAGCCTGGCGCTGAAGAAATACGGCTACAGCGCCGAGACCGTCACGCCTCCCGGCGGCGTGATCGTGCGCAAGGAGGGAACCAACGAGCCCTATGGCCTGATCATGGAGAGCGCCTTCCTCCAGGCGCTGGAAGCTTCCGACACGATGACGCCGGAACAGGAAATCGCGGCGACCAGGGCCGGCCAGATGCTCTACGCCCAGGCCGGAATCACCACGGCCCATGAAGGGGCCACCCATTTCTCGAGTTTCCAGACGATGAAGCGCGCCTCCGAGGCCGGAGCGCACATCATCGATGTCATCGCCTATCCCTTCATCCTCGACGTGGACAAGGTGCTTGAGGCCACACCCGTCTCCGAATGGGGCACCTACCGGAACCGCTTCAAGATCGGCGGCATCAAGGTCACCATCGACGGTTCACCACAGGGCCGCACCGCCTTCTTCGCCACGCCCTACCTGACCGGCGGCCCGGCCGGCGAGGAGGACTGGAAGGGGGAACTGACGTTCCCGCAGGAGGAGGTGAACCGGATGGTGAAGAAGGTCTACGACCTCGGCGTTCCCCTGAACCTCCACGCCAACGGTGACGCGGCAATCGACACCTTCTTCGCGGCGCATGAACTCGCTGCCGCCGGAGACCCGTCGAGAGACCGCAACGTGACGATGATCCACGCCCAGTTCACGCGCAAGGACCAGATCCCGAAATATCTCGAATACAGGATCCGGCCTTCCTACTACACGCTCCACACCTATTACTTCGCCGACGCACACATCGCCAACCGCGGGCGCGAGCAGGCCATGTACATCAGCCCCATGCGCGACTCGATCGATGCCGGGCTGCGCCCCACCAACCACACCGATTTCGTGGTGGCGCCGCTGGACCAGATGTTCATGCTGTGGTCCGCGGTGAACCGCGTGTCACGCGGGGGCGCGGAGATCGGCCCCGACCAGCGCGTCACGCCCCTCGAGGGGTTGAAGGCGATGACGATCTGGGCAGCCGAACAATATGGCGAACAGGGCTCCAAGGGCTCGCTCGAACCGGGCAAGCTCGCCGACCTGGTGATCCTGGACGGCAATCCGCTCACCGTCGATCCGCTCGCCATCAAGGACATCAGGGTCGCGGAAACGATCAAGGAAGGCGTGACGATCTATCGCGCGGCCTAGCGCGCCCCGGAAAAAGGAGAAGCCCGGCTCCAGGCCGGGCTTCACGCGGGACTGCCGCCCTGCGGCAGCCGGCTACTTGTTGAGGAACGAGAACTTCTGCTTGAACTTCGAGACGCGGCCGCCGCGGTCCAGCAGCGTCTGCTGGCCGCCCGTCCAGGCCGGGTGCGACTTGGGATCGATGTCGAGGTTCATCGTGTCGCCCGCCTTGCCCCAGGTGGTGCGGGTCTGGAAGGTGGTGCCGTCGGTCATCACCACGTTGATCATGTGGTAGTCGGGGTGGATGCCTTGCTTCATGGCCAAAACTCTCTCTCGTGGCGGGAAGGCCCCGCCGGGAATGACGTCGGAAATCCGGGTTCGGGCGGCGCTATACAGGAGTTGCAGCGGCGAGGCAAGCCCGGGGGCCGGCAGCCGGGAGACGGCTTCCATTCTCCCTGTCATCGGCTAGAAGAGCCTCATGAGCAATTCCTATGAAGAAGAGGCCCGGCGGCGGCCCAGGAGCCGCGATCTCCGGCCCCTCCTCCGCCTCACCCCTTTCCTCACCCGCTACAAGATCCAGATGATGCTGGCGCTGGTGGCTCTGCTGGCCGCCGCGGGGGCCACGCTGGCGGTGCCCGTGGCGGTGCGCCGCATCATCGACAACGGCTTTTCCGCCGACAACGCCGCACTCGTCGACCGCTATTTCCTCGCCATGCTGGCGGTGGTGGTGGTGCTGGCCCTGGGCTCTGCCCTGCGGTTCTATTTCGTCATGTGGATCGGCGAGCGCGTGGTGGCAGACGTGCGCGACGCGCTGTTCAGCCATCTCCTGAACCTCAGCCCCGGCTTCTTCGAGGCCCAGCGCACCGGCGAAGTCGTCTCCCGGCTGACCGCCGACACGACTCAGATCAAGGCGGCCTTCTCCTCCACCGCCTCGATCGCGCTCCGCAATGTGGTGATGCTGATCGGCACCATCGCCATGATGGTGGCGACGAGCCCGAAGCTCGCCGGGCTGTCGCTGCTGGCCCTGCCGCTCGTCGTCCTTCCGCTCGTGATCTATGGCCGCAGGGTGAGGAACCTCTCGCGCCTGGCGCAGGATACGCTCGCCTCCTCCGCCGCCTTCGCGCAGGAGCGGCTCTCGGCGGTTTCGACCGTGCAGTCCAACCTTCAGGAAGAGACCTCGCGGAAGGCCTTCGCCGCCGCGACCGACACGGCCTTCGCCGCCGCCGCCAAGCGCACCCTGGCGCGCGCCGTGCTCACCGCCGCGATCATCGGCGTGGCGGCGGGTGCGGTCGTGGTGCTGCTCTGGTATGGGGCGAGCGAGGTGATCTCGGGCCGCCTCACGGCCGGCACGCTGAGCCAGTTCCTGATCTATGCCATTCTGGCCGCAAGCTCGCTCGGGCAGCTCTCCGAAGTGTGGGGCGAGGTGCAACTCGCCGCCGGCGCCGCCGAACGCATTTCCGAACTTCTCGACGAGAGGCCGGAGATCGCGGCGCCGCCCGTGCCGCAACCGCTTCCCAACCCGCCCCGGGGCCACTTCGCATTGGACCGCGTGAGCTTCGCCTATCCCTCGCGCCCCGGCATCTCGGCACTCGAGAACGTCTCCTTTGCGGTGAAGACAGGCGAGACGGTGGCGATCGTCGGGCCGTCCGGTGCGGGCAAGACCACGGTCTTCGCGCTCGCACAGCGCTTCTTCGATCCGCAGCAGGGCAGCGTGCTCGTCGACGGCATCGACGTGCGCCGGGTGTCGCCGCAGGAGCTCCGCTCGCGCATCGCCGTGGTGCCGCAGGAGACGGTGATCTTCTCGGGCAGCGTTCTCGACAACATCCGCTTCGGCAAGCCGGAAGCCACGACCGAAGAGGTGCTCGCCGCGGCGCGTGCCGCCCGCGTCGACGAGTTCGCCGACCGCCTGCCCATGGGCTATGACACGGAAGTGGGCGAGCGCGGCGTGACGCTTTCGGGCGGCCAGCGCCAGCGCATCGCCATCGCCCGCGCCGTGCTGCGCGACGCGCCGATCCTGCTCCTCGACGAGGCGACGAGCGCGCTCGATGCCGAGAGCGAGGCCTTCATCCAGCAGGCGATCGACGAACTCACCGCCAACCGCACGACGCTGGTCATCGCCCATCGGCTGGCGACCGTGAGGAACGCCGACCGCATCCTGGTGCTGGAGAACGGCCGCCTGGTGGCCGAAGGCAAGCACGGCGACCTGATCAACACGAGCCCGCTCTATGCGCGGCTCTCGAAGCTGCAGTTCACGGCGCCTGCGGCATAAAGGGGCCCTCACCCGACCTTCGGGCACCCTCTCCCGTGGCTTCGCCGCGGGCGAAGGGCGTTGGAAGGGATCACCTCTCGGTGAGCTTCAGCTCGATGCGGCGGTTTCGCGACTTGGCTTCCTCGGTGGAGCCGGGGTCGATCGGCTGGAACTCGCCGAAGCCGGCCGCCACGAGGTGCTGCGGTGAGACGCCGTCGGCTATGAGGAAGTTGACCACGGCGATGGCGCGCGCCGCCGAAAGTTCCCAGTTGGAGCGGAACTGGACCGACTGTATCGGGTCGATGTCGGTGTGGCCGTCGACGCGCAAAACCCAGGCGATGTCCGCCGGGATCTCGCGCTCGAGCTGCTTCACCGCCTCGGCGAGCTTCTGCATCTCCGTCTGCCCCTCGGGGTTGAGGGTCGCCTGCCCCTTGGGGAAGAGCACTTCCGCCTGGAACACGAAACGGTCGCCCACCACGAGGATGTCGGAGCGCTGCGACAGGATCTGGCGCAGGCGGCCGAAGAATTCCGAGCGGTAGCGCGTCAGCTCCTGGACGCGCTGGGCGAGGGCAGAATTGAGCCGGCGACCGAGATCGGCGATCTGCGCTTCGGACGCGCGGTTCTTCGTCTCGGCATCGGTGAGGAGCGCGTTCAGCGTCTGGAGCTGGCGGCGCATGGCGGCGATCTGCTGGTTCAGGAGCTCGACCTTGGCCAGCGCCTCCGACGAGATCGCCTTCTCCTTGTCGAGCGATGTCTGGAGACCGCTGATCGTCTGGCTCGCGGCATCGCCCTTCTGGCCTTCGCTGGCCAGCATGGCGGCGAGATCGGCGTTCTTCGACTTCTCCGCGGCAAAATCGTCCTGCAGCGCCACGAGGCTCGATTCGACGTCCTGCTTGGCCGCCTTCTCGAGGGCGAGGAGCTGCGTCAGCTCGGCGATCTGGGCGCGGAGTTGGCCCAGGGCCGAGTCCTGTCCTGAAATCTCGCGGGCAAGCAGGAACTGCGCCACCATGAACACCGAGAGCAGGAAGGTGATGACGAGCAGGAGCTGCGCCATCGCGTCGACGAAGCCTGGCCAATAGGCTTCCTCGCTGCCGCGCCCGCGCCGCCTCGAGAGGCCCGCCATCAGGGACGCTCATCCTCGCTGCGCGGCTTCGCCGAGGCGCCCCGGGCGAGGGGACCCGTGGCGCGCAGCAGGAGCCGCTGGATCTCGTTCTGCTGGGTCTGCTGGCCCTGCGCCCATTGCCGCACGACCTTCTGCTCCTCGCGCATCTGCGTCACCAGATTGGCGACTGCCTCGGCGAGCTGCTCGATAGAATCGGTGTCGGCCGGCTTGAGAGGGCCGCCGCTGCCATTGCCCTGTTGCGGCCGCGACTCGATGGCGTGGGCGAGCTTGTCGACCGCGCGCTGCAGCGACTGAATTTCGGAGCGGAGCAGCTGCGGGGCGATGCCGGCGGGCTGCGGCTGCGCCTGGTGCATGTCACCCGCCGCGATGTCCGTGATGGTGGAGAGCCAGTCCTCGAGGTCGGTGTAGAAACGGTTCTGCGCCTGCGCGGCCTTCAGGTCGAGAAAGCCGAGGATCAGCGATCCGGCGAGGCCGAAGAGCGAGGACGAGAACGACAGGCCCATGCCCCTGAGGGGCGCCTGGAGCCCTTGCTTCAGCTGGTCGAAGATGGTGGCCGATTGCGCCGCCGTCACGTCCAGCCCCTCGATCGCCCCGCCGATCGACGTCACCGTTTCGAGCAGGCCCCAGAAGGTGCCGAGCAGGCCGAGGAAGATGAGGAGCCCCACCAGGTAGCGCGACATGTCGCGCGATTCGTCGAGGCGGGAAGCCAGCGAATCGAGCAGCGAACGCATCGAGAGCGGCGAGAGCACCATGTCCTTGCGGTTGCGCAGCAGCGTGGCCATCGGCGCCAGCAGCTGCGGCGGCTTGCCGGTGCCTTCCTTTTCGCCCTCGCGGAAGCCGTTTACCCAGTTCACCTCCCGGAACAGCCGGCCCACCATGCGGAAGGAATGCAGCATGCCCAGCAGCAGCGTGCCGACGATGACGCCGTTCAGCACCGGATTGGCCATGAAGGCGCGGGTGAGCCCCGGGAGGATCACCGCCACCAGAACGCCCACCAGCATGGTGAACACCACCATATGCACGAGATAGACCCTGGGCGGGTCGAGGGGTTGGGTTGCCGCCGGTTCAGCCATGCCAGTTCCGCTGTTGATCGCTCGCCGCTTCTCCACGCAAATCTAGACGATTACGAGGCGGAGCGGGAGTGGGCATCGCATGGGCCGGTTGTACGGGGCGTTCCCTGCTCTACGGGACCCCTCATTCTCCCCCGGGTCAGGCCATCGCCTTGTTGATCTCTTCCGTCATCTTCTTGGCGTCGCCGAACAGCATCATGGTGTTGTCGCGCCAGAACAGCGGGTTGTCGACGCCGGCGTAGCCGGACGACATGCCGCGCTTGATGAACATCACCGTCTTGGCCTTCCACACCTCCAGCACCGGCATGCCGAAGATGGGCGAGGTGGGATCGTCCTTTGCCGAGGGGTTCGTCACGTCGTTGGCGCCGATCACGAAGGCGACGTCCGCCTGGCCGAAATCGGAGTTGATGTCCTCGAGCTCGAACACCTCGTCATATGGCACGTTCGCTTCCGCGAGCAGCACGTTCATGTGGCCCGGCATGCGGCCCGCCACCGGGTGGATGGCATATTTGACCGAGACGCCCTCCTTCTTGAGATGGTCCGCCATCTCGCGCAGCGCGTGCTGCGCCTGCGCCACCGCCATGCCGTAGCCCGGCACGATGATGACGGAGGCGGCGTTCTTCATGATGAAGGCGGCGTCATCCGCCGAGCCCTGCTTCACGGGCTTGGCCTCGCCCTTGGCGGCGGGGCCTGCGCTCTCGCCGCCGAAGCCGCCGAGGATCACCGAGATGAAGGAGCGGTTCATGCCCTTGCACATGATGTAGGACAGGATCGCGCCCGAGGAGCCGACGAGCGCGCCGGTGATGATGAGCGCGGTATTGTGCAGCGTGAAGCCGATGCCCGCCGCCGCCCAGCCCGAATAGGAGTTGAGCATCGACACGACGACCGGCATGTCCGCCCCGCCGATCGGGATGATGAGCAGGAAGCCGAGAGCCAGGCTGATCGCGATGATCGCCCAGAACCACAGCCACATCGGGCTCAGGTAGAACAGCACGATGCAGAGCAGCAGCGCCGCGCCGAGCCCGATGTTGATGGCGTGGCGGGCCGGGAGCAGGATGGGAGCGCCCGACATGCGCCCGTCGAGCTTGAGGAAGGCGATGACGGAGCCCGTGAAGGTGAGGGCGCCGATTGCCGCGCCCAGGGACATCTCGATGCGCGACAGCGGCATGATGGCCCCCGTCGGATCGACGATGTGGAAGGCCTCCGGCGCGTAGAAGGCGGCCGCCGCCACGAAGACCGCGGCGAGGCCGACGAGGGAATGGAAAGCCGCGACGAGCTGCGGCATGGCCGTCATGGCGATGTTCTTCGCCGCATAGGCGCCGATGCCGCCGCCGATGGCGAGGCCCAGCACGGTGAGCCCGATCACCATGGGCGTCAGATGCATGGTGGCGAGCGTCGTCACGATGGCGAGCGTCATGCCGACCATGCCGTAGAGATTGCCCTGCCGCGAGGTGGCGGGCGAGGAGAGCCCCCTGAGCGCCATGATGAACAGCGCGCCCGCGACGAGATAGAGAAGGGCTGCGAGATTGGCCGACATGTCGCCTACTTCTCCTTCTTCTTGTACATGGCGAGCATGCGGCTCGTGACCAGGAATCCGCCGAAGATGTTGACCGAGGCGAGGACCAGCGCGAGAAAGCCGAAGATCATGGCGGTGAGGGAACCGGAGGCCAGCGCCCCCACCCCCACCGCAAGGACGGCGCCCACCACAATGACGGACGAGATGGCGTTGGTGACGCTCATCAGCGGCGTGTGCAGCGCCGGGGTGACGTTCCAGACGACATAGTAGCCAACGAACACCGCCAGCACGAATATGCCGAACAGCGAGACGAACGGGTCGATCGCTTCCATCACCTTGCTCCCTGGAACATCGGGTGCACCAGCGCGCCGTCGCGCGCGATCATCGTGCCCTTGATGCATTCATCGGCCTCGTCCACCTTCAGCGTCCCGTCCTTCTGGATCATCAGGTCGAGGAAGTTGGCGAGGTTCTTGGCGAAGAGCGGCGATGCATTGCCGGCGAGCCTGCCCGCCAGGTTCACCGTGCCGACGATCTTCACGCCCTTGTGCTCGACGATCTCGTCCGGCCGTGAGAGCGGGCAGTTTCCGCCGCGCTCCACCGCGAGGTCGACGATGATGGAGCCGGGCTTCATGCTCTCCACCATGTCCGGCGTGATGAGCACCGGCGCAGGCCTGCCCGGGATCAGCGCCGTGGTGATGACCACGTCCTGCCCCTTCACGTGCTCGGCGACGAGGGCCGCCTGCTTGGCCTTGTCCTCGGCCGAAAGCTCCTTGGCATAGCCGCCCGAGGTGGCGGCATCCGCGATGTCGGCATAGACGAACTTGGCGCCGAGGCTCTTCACCTGCTCCTCGGTGGCCCGGCGCACGTCGGTGGCCGAGACGATGGCACCGAGGCGCCGCGCGGTGGCGATTGCCTGGAGGCCCGCGACGCCGACGCCCATGATGAACACCTTGGCGGCAGGAACCGTGCCGGCCGCCGTCATCATCATCGGGAAGGCGCGGGTGAAGTGATGGGCGGCGTCGATCACCGCCTTGTAGCCTGCGAGATTGGCCTGGGAGGAAAGGATGTCCATCGCCTGGGCGCGCGTGATGCGCGGCATCAGTTCCATGGCGAAGGCGACGACGCCCGAGCTCGCGATGGCCTCGAGGCCTTGCCTGTCCCCATAAGGTTCGAGGCCACCCATCAGGATGGCCCCGGGCCTGAGGGACTTGAGCAGTTCGGCCGAAGGGCGGCGGACGGAGAGCACCACGTCCGGATCGTCGAAGTCGTTCTGGGCGATCTTCGCCCCGGCGGCGGCGAAGGCCTCGTCCGGGATCGAGGAGCCCTTCCCGGCCCCGGCCTGGACCCAGACCTCGGCACCCTTCTTCACATAGGATTTCACCGTGTCGGGGCTGGCCGCAACGCGACGCTCCCCAACCTGCGTTTCCGTGGGGATCGCGATTTTCATGAGCCTGCCCTGCCGGTCAGCCTATCATGATGGCCGTGAACAGGCCGAAGACGACGAGCCAGCCCACCGAGAGATACCAGCTGTTGCCGGCCCTGAGGTCGATCAGGAGGGTCAGGAGGCCGATGATGATGCCGCCGAAGCCGATCAGAACGTTGCCGGTGGAGATGAAGGCGAAGGCGGCAAGCGCCACGAGCACGTCCAGCGCCAGGATGGTGAGCGCCACGGAGCCCTTGATGAAGCCCTCATAGGTCTTCGCATGCTCCTCGAAGCCATGCGAATGCGTTCCGGAAGACCCGTGTTCGGCCATGATTCCCCTCAGCTCAGAATGCGTTCCGGCCATGCTTCTAGCCACTCCCGCCTGCCCCCGCAAGCGGCCCGGACCGCCACGCGGCGATGAGTCTCACGCGGCCCGCAGGCATCGCCCGGCCCGGCAGACCGCAGCACAAGTGGCTGATCTTTCTCGAACTTCCAGGGGCGCGCTCAGGCCTGGTGAGGCCGGCACCCATTCAGGTCGGCCGCGGCGCCTCGGCATCCAGCATGGCCGGCACCTCCAGTTCGGCCTCCCGCTTGGCACCGACCAGGAACAGGCCGACCGCCATGAGCCCCACGGCGGCCCATACCCACCCCGTGAGGCGTTCGCCGAGGAGCAGCATGCTCCAGCCGATGCCCGCCGCCGTCGTGAAATAGGCGCTCTGGCTGGCGAAGACGGAGCCGAGGTGCTGGATGAGATTGTAGAACAGAATGTTGGCGCACACGGACGCCGCCACGATCAGCAGGATGGTCGCCTCCAGCCCCCCGAGGCCCGGGCGCGGCATCGACCATTCCCCGCTTGCCCACGCGATGGGGACGAGCATGGCGGCGGCGACCAGTTGCATGATCCCGATCATCGGCACGACGTGGATGTGTTCCGGCCGCTTGCCCGCCAGCATGATGCCTTCGAGCGCATAGCACAGCGGGATCGCAAACGCCGCGACAGTCCACAGCACATCGGTGACGCTCGTCGACTTGAACTGGTCCAGGAGGACCAGGCTGACCCCGCAGAGGCCCAGCGCAAGCCCGAGGAAGCGGGTCAGGCTGGGCTTCTCGATACCGGCGAAAGCGGCGAAGCCGAATGCGAGGAAGCCCTCGAAAACGACGATGATCGAGATGAGGCTCGCCTCCACCTTGCCGGCGATGAAGAAGAGGAACGTCTCCGCGAAGACCGCGCCCACGATGGCGTAGAGAATGAAGAAGCCCCACGGAATCCTGCGCCAGGGCGGGAGCCATCCCTTGGCGAAGGAAAGGAGCAGGCAGCTGGAGCCGCCGATCAGGCTGACCCAGAGCGCCATGCCGACCGGATCGGCGCCCATGTCGGAGGCCATCCTGGAAAGCGGTACGACGAGGCCCCAGACGAGCCCTAGGATGACGATGCCGATGCCGCCCCGCAAGGTCTTGATGGTGTGACGCAGCCGCTTCTCGCGCTCGTAGACCTTCTGGGCCGCGTCGCTGAAGACCCGTGCCAGGTCCCCCAGGGCATCGCTGCGCCCCGATATCTCCTGGAGCCCGAGCTTCGATGGATTGTAGTTCCCGAGCTTCAGGATCTGCGCAGCCTTAGCGAGCTTGTCCACCTGGCGCAAATAGTCGACCTCGGCGTCGCGCACGAACTTCTTCTGCAGCAGCGTATTGACGCGGGCACGGAAGATGACCGGGTCGAAGCTCTTCGGGAGGAAGTCCTCCGCACCGAGCTCGATGGCCTTCACCGCGCTGTCTGTGTCGTCGAGGCCGGAGATCACGATCACCGGAATGTCGTGCAGCCGCCGGTCGCTCTTCATCCTTCGCAGGACTTCGAAGCCGTCCATGTCCGGCATGACGATGTCGAGGAGGACGGCATCCACCGCGTGCCCATGCAGATACTCGAGCGCCTGCGGACCGCTGGCGGCGGCTTCCGCCGTGTGCCCCAGCGCCCTCGCTGCCGCAAGGAGCTTGAGCTGCATGGAGGGCGTATCGTCGACGACGAGGATGTGTCCGGCCTTGGTCATGGCGCGGCCGACCCGAGGGCGGTGCGGATATAGGCGGCAACGTCATCGCGCAGCTGGAGGCACTTCCCGGCGATCTCGCTGCCGCGCCGCTCGAGATCGTTCACGGCGCCGCCGCGCGCCTCCTGCTCGACGCCGGCACAGAGCTGCGCAAGCTCGTCATCGCCGAAATCGCGGGCGCTCGACTTGATCGTGTGCACCGTGCGGCCCACTCCTTCCATCGACTGCCGCTCCATTTCCCGGTGCAGCGTGGCCGCCAGCGTGTCCGCCTCCTCGACGAAGCTCTGGAGGATATCGGCCAGAACGGCAGCATCCCCTCCGATCGCCTCCTTCATGCGATCCATTGCCGGGGTTGAATATCTCACGAGAAGCCCTCCATCTCTCCGCCCCCGACCGCGCCCTGCGGCTGCTTCGCCGCGAAGCTGCGGCGGAGCGCCCGCACCAGCTCCTTCACGTCGATGGGCTTGCTGACGTAATCATCCATGCCCGAGCGCAGGTAGTTTTCCCGGTCTCCGGTGATGGCGTTGGCGGTGAGCGCCACGAAGAAGGGCGCATCATCGCCTGCGGCGGCCCGGATCAGCTGCATGGCCTCGATGCCGTCCATCCCCGGCATCTCGATGTCCATCAGGATGGTGTCGAAGCGCGTCTCCGCCGCGAGCGCGACGGCCTCCGCCCCGCTCGCCGCCATCTCCGGCGAATAACCGAGCTTGCGCAAAACGGCAGAGGCGAACTTGCGGTTGGTGGGATGATCGTCCGCCACGAGAATGCGGAGAGGGCACTCGGCTGCCATGGCGCCCTCCTGTCCCGCTGCGGGATGGGCGGGAGCGGCGGATGCCGCACGCGGTGCGGAGAGCAATGCTGCGGAAATCGAGTTGAGGAGGCTCGACGGCTTGATCGGCTTGTTGACGATGTCGGCGAACAGGCCTTCCCCGGCCGACTGGGCGAGCTGCGCGCGCGACAGGTGCAACGAGCTGAACAGGATCATCGGCACGTTCCGGCAGCCAGGCAGGTCACGAATCTTCCTGGCGACGTCGATGCCCGTGAGCTCGGGCATCTGCATGTCGAGAATGATGAGGTCCGGAACGCCACCCTCCCGTATCAACGCCAGGGCCGCCGCCCCGTCCGGAGCCAGAGACGGCTCCATCCCGAAGGACTCGAGGTGCAGCTGCAGCACGCGCCTGTTGGTGGCGTTGTCGTCGACCAGCAGCACCTTGCGGCCCTTGAGGTCGGCCGTGGGTGCCTCTCCGCCAGCGGCTTGGTCGGGGCCGGCTTCGGCCGCCGGTATGTCGAAGGCGAATTCGGTGCCGCTGCCGGGTTCGGAACGCACCGTGATATCCCCGCCCAGCATGTCTACCAGCCGCTTGCAGATGACGAGGCCCAGCCCGGTTCCTCCGTAGCGGCGGGTCGTCGAGGCGTCTACCTGGCTGAAGGACTGGAACAGCCGCCCAAGCCGGTCGGCAGGAATGCCGATGCCGGTATCGCTCACCGTGAAGAGGATGCGCCGCTCCCCTTCGGGATCGGCGCCCTCATGGGCGACGACCCTGAGGAACACCTCTCCGCGCTCGGTGAATTTCACCGCGTTGTTGAGCAGGTTCAGCAGGATCTGCCGCAGCCTCGTCGGGTCGGATATGATTTCCTGCGGCAACGAGGGATCGATCCAGTAGACGAGCTCGAGCCCCTTTTCGGCGGCCCGTGCCGAGACGAGATCGAGCGCCGACTCCACGCAGCGGCCGAGATGGAAGGCGACATGCTCGATGTCGAGCTTTCCCGATTCGATCTTCGAGAAGTCGAGGATGTCGTTGATGATGGACAGGAGCGACTCCGCGCTGTGGGAGATCGTGTCGCAGTATTCCCGCTGTTCGGGATCGAGCGCGGTGGACGAGAGGAGATGCGTCATGCCGATGATGCCGTTCATCGGCGTGCGGATCTCGTGGCTCATCGTGGCGAGGAAGGTGCTCTTCGTGGCGTTGGCCGACTCCGCCGCGATCTTTGCCGCCGTCAGCGACTTTTCCAGTTCGCGCAGCTTCTGGACGTCCGCGCGGGTGACCCGCAGGAGGCGTTCCGTTTCGTCGAAGAGCCGCGCCCTTTCCAGCGCCACGCTCGCGGCATTGACGATGGTGGTGAGGAGGTTGACATCGGTCTCGCCGAAGGCGAATTCGCGATCGAGATTCTGGAGCGAGATCACGCCGCGCACCTGCCCGCCGAAATGCAGCGGAACGAACAGGCAGGACTTGGGAGGCTCCCCCTGCCGAGCCTTGGGATTGCCGTAGCGCTGCCGCGCCGAGTCGATGTCGCTGGAAATCAGCAGAGGCTCGCCGGTGTCGATGACGTGCCTCCGGAAGCCGATCAGCTTCATCGGGTTGTCGGGAAAGCGGACGCCGCGCTCGATCGTGTAGGGAAAATGCAGGAGCTGCTCGTGCTCGTCGTAGAGGCCGATATCCAGCACATGAGCATCGAAGATCTCGTGTATCTTGTCGCCGATCACTTCATAGATCTGCTGCGCGTTGAGGCCGCTCGCCAATGCCTCCTGCATGCCGTTGACGAAGGCGAGCTCGGCGTTCCGCTCGTTGGTCTCCCTCAGTAGCTTCTGGCTCTCCTCGAAAAGTCTCGCATTCTCGAGCGCCACTCCGATGCTGGTGCCGAAAATCTGGAGCAGGCGCAGGTGATTTTCGTTGAACGCCGTGGGCATGTAGGACTGCACGCTGATCACGCCGATGGTCTTGTCGCCGGCGATGATCGGCGCGCCCATGTAGGATTCGGTGTCCTCGGCAGGCGTGAGGACGATCGCCTCGTGCCGGGTCTGGTCACGCGCCGAGTTGACCAGCAGTGGCTGGTTCGTCCGGAGGATCTGCGAGGTCAGGCCCGGGCCGAACGGAAACGGCTCCACCTCCTTGTACCCGTCATAATATGAATATGGGACGTGGATCATGCCCGTCTGCCCGTCGTAGAGCAGGATCTCACTCACCTCGGTGCTGAAGATCTCCCTGACCTTGTCGCCGGCGATGCGGATGATCGCCGGTGCGCTGAGGCTTGCGGACATCGCCTGGCTGAGGCTGACAAGCGTCGAGATTTCGCGCCGACGTTCCTCTTCGACGGCAAGGAGGTGCTGGGTCTCGGCGAGCAGCGCCTTGAAGCGCTCCTGCTCGCCGCGCAGCGCGGCCTCGGTGGCCTTGAGCGATGTGATATCGCTGACGCTCGCAAAGACGCGCGACCAATCATCCCTGTATTCGCGGGGAAGGCGGAAGGTCTCGACGAGATGGAACCGCTCACCGGAGGGCGTGACGTCGACGTTTTCGACTTCGGCCACGTCATGGCCATACATGAACTTCTGCATGCAATGGGGATAGCGGTCGAAATTCGCCTTGGGGTCGGACTTGAAGTAGGCGATGAGCTCTTCCTTCGACCTCAGATGGTACATGGCGACGGCGGCGCCATTGATCGCGATCCACTCGACCAGTTGCGGAATGCGGCGCAGTTCATCCGGATTGCTGGAGAAATAGGACTCGAGATCCGTGACGCCGGATGCCTTCAGCGTCTCGGCGAAGGCCTTCAGGCCGGACCAGTCCTCCACGAACATGGGCCCGGGATGCGCATCGAAGAGCTCCCGCGAACGGCGCTCTTCGGACAGCAGAGACAGTTCCGCCGATCTCCGCTCGGTGATGTCCGCCAGCATGCCGACAGTGCGCACCACCCTGCCCTGCTCATCCCTCTCGAACTCTCCGGCCTGCCGGCAATGCCTGATCGCACCTTCGCGGCCGCGGATGGCGAACATGACGTCGTAGGGCTCGCCGGTCCTGCGGCTCCGCTCGATCGCGGCAAGGTATCTTTCGCGGTCCTCGTCGACGACGACATCGGCGAAATGCCGGGAAGAGCCAAGGAGTGCCGCGCACTCCTCGGGGGTGAGTGCGAGAATGCGCGACAGGTCCCCGGAGATGAAGAGCGGCCTGTGCTCCGTCTCATTCCAGGCGAAGCACCCCGTGCTGGTGATGCGGGCGATGCTCCGCATGAGGTCGATGCCGCCGTCTGCGCCGCAGGTCTCGACCGCCCCGTCCATGCCTAGCCTCCGGACAGGCGGGCGGTGTCCGGGCAGCCGGCACACCGTCGTGACACAGCATCAGACTTCATCCAACGCATCGCTCCCCACGCAGTCACAAGCCGATGCCCTGAAGCGCGCGCCCCGCGTTCGCCAGGCAGAGCGGAAACGATTGCGAAATATTGATGTGCCGTCAAGGAAGATCACGTGACACGACCTGGCTCCTGACGCGGTGGTGCTGCCGCGGAGATGAAGAGTGAGCGTGGAACGCGAGGCCGGCGAGGCGCGACAACTCTACCCTGCTGGACACCCGGGCTGCACCCGCTAGCATGACAGGACAAACGCAGGGCAGGTCCATGGTTGATCCAGACGGACGTGCAGTGCCTGGCGCCATCTCTCCGTCGCAGGATCTCTTCGTCAACAGCTGGGACGTCTACCGCAAGATGGTGGACAATGATTACCTGTCTCACCGGGGTGCATATGCGGCGCTGCGCAGCGTGCTCCTGGAGCGGGGGAGCCCATTTTCATTCATCGATGTCGCTTGCGGAGATGCCGGCATGTCGGTTCAGGCTCTCGCGGGAACGCCCGTCCGCGAATATGTGGGCATCGACATCTCGCAGGACGCGATCTCCCGCGCCCGCGCCGCGCTCCCCGCCCTCGGGTGCACTCATCGGTTCTGCCTGGGCGACTTCCGTGAGCTTCTTTCTGGCTGGAGTTCCGATGCCGATGTCGTCTGGATCGGGCTTTCGCTGCATCATCTCGCCCTGGAGGAAAAGGGCAAGGTCATGTCTGCGGTCCGGCGAATACTGCAGCCGGCGGGGCACTTCCTCGTCTACGACGAGAGCTGCCTGGAAAACGAGACGCGGTCGGACTGGCTTGCCAGGTGGGACGCACAGGAGTCTTCCTGGTCAGCCTATACGCCCGAGGAGTGGAGATACGTCTGTTCCCACGTGCACGGCTCCGATTTTCCGGAATCTGAGCCGACATGGCGGAAGCTTGGAAAGGACTCGGGTTTCTCCCGGTTTTCGAAGCTCTATGAATCCTCTTCGAACCTGTTCAGTCTCTACTGCTTCCAGCCATAAATCAGGGGGAAGGAGGCGCTACATCGCCTCCAGCTCGTCGATCATGCCGGAGATCACCGACAGGCCCTTGTCCCAGAAGCCAGGGTCCGTGGCGTCCAGCCCGAAGGGCCTGAGGAGTTCCGAGTGGTGCTTGGTGCCGCCGGCCTTGAGCATTTCGAAGTATTTCTCCCGGAATCCCTGCTCGCTCTCCCGGTAGCGGGCATAGAGCGAGTTCACCAGGCAATCCCCGAAGGCATAGGCGTAGACGTAGAAGGGCGAGTGGATGAAGTGCGGCACGTAGGTCCAGAAGGTCTCGTAGCCCTCGCCAAGCCGGATGCCGTCGCCGAGGCTCTCGGCCTGCACCTCGAGCCAGATGGCGCCGATCTGCTCCGGCGTCAGCTCGCCTTCCTTGCGCGCGGTATGAACCCTGCGCTCGAAGCTGTAGAAGGCGATCTGGCGGACGACGGTGTTGATCATGTCCTCCGCCTTCGAGGCGAGCAGCACCTTGCGCTTCACCGGATCGGCCGTCTGGTTCAGCAAGGCCTGGAAGGTCAGCATCTCGCCGAAGACGCTGGCCGTCTCGGCGAGGGTGAGCGGGGTGGCGGCCATCAGCGGCCCCTGCTGTGCCGCCAGCACCTGGTGCACGCCGTGGCCCAGCTCATGGGCGAGCGTCATCACGTCCCGCGTCTTGCCGAGGTAGTTGAGCAGAACATAGGGGTGGGCGGAGGGGACGGTCGGATGGGCAAAGGCGCCCGGCGCCTTGCCTGGGCGCGAGGGCGCATCGATCCAGTTCCTGTCGAAGAAGGCGCGGGCGATGTCCGCCATTTCCGGCGCGAAGCTGCCATAGGCAGAGAGCACCATGTCCTTCGCTTCTGACCACGGCACTTCGCGCGTGTCTTCCTGGGGGAGCGGCGCGTTCCGGTCCCAGTGCATGAGGTGGTCCTTGCCCAGCCATTTCGCCTTCATGCGATAATAGCGGTGCGACAGCTTCGGGTAGTTGTTGCGCACCGACTCCACGAGGGCAGCCACGACCTCCGGCTCCACCCTGTTCGAGAGATGGCGGGCGTCGGCGATGTCCTTGAAGCCGCGCCAGCGGTCGGAGATGTCCTTGTCCTTGGCAAGCGTGTTGGTAATGAGGGTGAAGAGCTTGAGGTTATCGCCGAACGTCCGGGCCAGCGCCTCGGCACCCGCCTTGCGCTTGGCCTCGTCGGGGCTCTGCATCAGGTTCAGCGTGGGCTCGAGGGTCAGCGTCTCGCCATCCACCTCGAAGCGGAGACCCGCCATGGTCTCGTCAAACAAACGGTTGAAGGCAGCCGCCGAAGTCTGTGATTTCTCGAGGAAAAGTTCTTCGATCTTGTCGTCCAGCTGATACGGCTTCTCCTTCCTGAGATTGTCGATCCACGGGCGATAGTGGGCCAGCGCCGGCACCTCCATCGCCTTTTCCAAAGCCGCGTCCTCGATGCGGTTCAGCTCGAGCTCGAAGAACAGGAGAAGCGTCGAGATGTCCGTCAGCTTGGCGGAAACATCGCCATAGAACTTGCCGCGCTTCGAATCCGTCGTGTCGCCCACGAAATGGAGCTGGGCATAGGAACCGGTGCGGCCGAGAAGATCGGAAAGCGCTTCGTATTCCTTCAAAGCCCCGGCAAGTTCGGCACCCGAGAGGGCAGCGAGCTTGCCGCGGTACTTTTCGGCGAAGGCCCTCGACAGGTCCTCGCCCCGCTTGAGATCGGCCGCGAATTCCGGCGCCTCGGGCGAGGCATAGAGATCGCCGAGGTTCCATTCGGGGAGGTTTCCGAGCTTCGTGGCGGCGGCAGCGGTCATGTCTCATCCTTCAGGTGAAATCCGCGGCTGATATGGCGCATGCCCGCCGCTTCGGCAACCCGGGCCGCCAGGCCTTACCGTGAATTAACGGAGCGCCCGCAGCGCGTTGAGGATCACGGCGACGTCGATCGCCTCCTGCAGCAACGCGCCCTGGACGACGCCGATGTAGCCGAAGGCGGCCCCCAGCATGGCCGCGAAGGACAGGCCCAGCCCCACGCCAACGCTCTGCAATGCAATCGCCCGGGCGCGGCGGGCGGCGGAAAGCCCTTCGGCGAGCCGCATCAGGTCGTCGACCAGCAGCACGGCATCCGCCGATTCCGCGGCGGCCGCCGAACCCGTGGCGCCCATCGATATCCCGACGTCGGCCGCGGCCAGTGCCGGGGCATCGTTCACCCCGTCGCCCACCATCAGGGTGACGCCCGCCTTCCGTTCGGCGAGCACGACCGCCACCTTTTGCTGGGGTGTGAGATCGCCCCTGAGCACGTCCAGTCCGAGCGTCTCTCCCACCCTCTCCACCACGGCCTGCGCATCGCCCGAAGCGAGCACGATGCGGCCAATCCCCGCCTCGCGGAGGCTTTGCAGCGCCGCCGGAGTCTCTTCGCGCACCGCGTCGGCGAGCAGGAGATGGCCGGCGAAGCGCCCTGACACGGCGAGCGCCGCGAGCGACGTGCCGGGCGCGTGCTGGGGTCGTTCGGGGTGGCTGCGAAGCTGCCGGGCCACGAAGTCATGGCCGCCCACCGCGACCTTGCGGCCATCCACGTGGCCAATTAATCCTTCACCTGCAGTCTCCCGCACATCCTGCGGAAAACTAAGGGTAATTCCTCTCTCGCGTGCAGCCTCGACGATCGACGCCGCAGTAACGTGGGCGGAGGCCTGCTCGAGCGAGGCGGCAAGCCGCAGCATCTCTTCCGCCGTCCAGTCGCCGTGCGGCAGGATGCCGGCAAGCTCCGCCCTGCCTTTCGTCAGCGTGCCGGTCTTGTCGATCACGAGGCTCGTCGCGCGGGCCATGGTCTCGAGCACCGGCCCGCCCTTCATCAGGAGCCCGCGCCGGGCGGCCTTGCCCATGCCGGAGATGATCGCCACCGGAACGGCGAGAATCAGCGGACAGGGCGTGGCCGAAACCAGCACGGCCAGCATGCGGAGGTGATCGCCGGTGGCGAACCAGGTTCCCCCTGCAAGCGCCACGGTCACCGCCAGGAATACGATGGCATAGCGGTCGGCCAGCCGAACCATCGGCGCCTTGGCGGCCTGAGCCGCCTGGACGAGGCGCACGATCCCGGCATAGGTGCTCTCCGATGCAGGCCGGACGGCGAGCATGTCGAAGGCCGTGTCCAGCGAGCGCGCGCCGCTCTGCACCTCCTCCTTCTCCAGCCGCCGCACCGGCACTGATTCACCCGTCAGGGCCGCCATGTCGAGGAGCGCCCTGCCCTGCTCGACCTCGCCATCCACCGGTACGATGTCACCCTGGCGCACGAGCAGCTTGTCGCCGGCTTGGATTTCGTCGATGGCCACCTCCTCGAGATGACCATCCGTATAGCGGAGCGCCGTCTTCGGAACCCGCGCCAGGAGTGCGCGCATGTCCGCCCTTGCCCGGTTCGCCGCATAATCCTCGAGCAGCTGGCCTCCGGCATACATCAGCGCCACAACGCCCGCCGCGAGGCTTTCGCCGAAGAGCAGCGCCGCGGAGATCGAGAGCCCGGCCACGATGTCGAGGCCCAACTCGCCGCGGGAAAGGGAGCTGAAGATCTCGCCCAGAAGCGAGACCAGCACCACTGCCGCCGCCAGCCCCCAGATCAGCTCCTGCCGTTCGGCGAAGCCCAGCCATGGCGCGACGCCTCCCAGGGCGAGCCCCAGGAGAGCCACGGCAAAGAGAAAGATGCGGAGTGAACTCAAGCCTGCGCCTCCCGGTTGCGCATCCTGACAGAACCACGGACTGGCGCAATGACCGATGTCAAACGGTCATTCGGAGATTTGCACAATGAACAAACGTTTGTGGATGTCCGAAAACGCGGCTTCGCATTAAGCCTGCCTTTACCCTTCGCTGGCAGATTGTGTGTGCAGTTCGGGGAGATTCCACGCCGATCGGTTGTGGTTGAGCGTATTTCCGGGCACAGGACAGTTAACAGGAAGAAGCTTCTCACACATGGCCGTCCGCGTTCTCATTATTGAAGACGATCCCGCACAGCGCCGCATTCTCGAGGAAATGGTCAGGCGGTTCGGCTGCGATCCGATGCCGGTGGATGGCGGCATGAAGGGCCTCGAGGTGCTGAAGAGCCAATCGGGTGCGGCGATCGAGCTCATCATCCTCGATCTCAACATGCCGGGCATGGACGGGCTCGAATTCCTCGAGCGGCTGCAGTCGATCCGCGGGGACCTGCCGGTCATCGTCCAGACGGCACAGGGCTCGATCGAGACCGTGATCAAGGCGATGCGCGCCGGGGCCGACGATTTCGTGGTGAAGCCGATAAGCCCCGAGCGCCTCAAGATATCGATCCAGAACCTGCTCAAGGTCAATGCGCTCACCGAGGAGGTGAAACGGCTCAACAAGAAGGTGGGAGGCGCTCTCACCTTTGCCGACCTGATCGCCTCCTCCCCCGCGATGGCCAACGTCCTGCGCCTCGGCCGGCGCGGCGCGCAATCCAACATCCCGATCCTGATCGAGGGCGAATCGGGTGTCGGCAAGGAGATGATCGCCCGCGCCATCCAGGGCGAGAGCGAACGCTCGGGCCGGCCCTTCGTGGCGGTGAATTGCGGTGCCATCCCCGAGAACCTGGTGGAGTCGATCCTCTTCGGACACGAGAAGGGCTCCTTCACCGGCGCCACCGCCAAGCACGTCGGCAAGTTCCAGGAGGCCGATGGCGGCACGCTCTTTCTCGACGAGGTGGCCGAGCTTCCGCTCGACATGCAGGTGAAACTGCTGCGCGCAATCCAGGAAGGCGAGATCGATCCCGTCGGATCACGACGGCCGGTGAAGGTCAATTTCCGCCTCATCTCGGCCACCAACCGCAATATGATCGAGATGGTCAAATCGGGGCAGTTCCGCGAGGACCTTTATTACCGCCTGAACGTTTTCCCCGTCATGGTGCCGCCGCTCAGAGACAGGAAGGAAGACATTCCCGCACTGGTCGATCACTTCATCACGCGCTTTGCGGCGGAGGAAGGCCGCAAGGTGCGCGGCATCACGCCAGAAGCGCTGGAGCTGCTCAAGGCCTATGGCTGGCCGGGCAATGTCCGCCAGCTCGAGAACACGGTGTTCCGCGCCATGGTGCTGTGCGAGGGCGACCGCCTCGACATCCAGGATTTCCCGCAGATCGCCTCCCTCGTCGATGGTTACGAGATCAGGATCCCTCCCGCCCCGCAGCTGGCGCCGAAGCCGGCCCTGCCGAAGGGGACTGCTGCCATCGCCGGCGGGCCGCCGTTGCCGCGCACCGGCGGACCAGCCGTGGCCGATGGCGTAGCCTACGGCATATCGGTGGTCACCGACGGCGGCCACATCCGCAAGCTCGAGGACGTGGAGGCGGACATGATCCGGCTTGCGCTGGCGCGCTACCAGGGGCAGATGTCGGAAGTGGCGCGCAAGCTGGGAATTGGCAGGTCCACCCTCTACCGGAGGATGAAGGATCTTGGTCTCGAGGAGGCGGGCTGAGGCGGGAATGACTGCGATTTGATTTCCCGGCAGGCGGCAGCCCGGGCTACAGAAGACAAATATGGGCGTCTTGCAGGTGGTGGAATGAACAGGGTCGTGAAGCTCGGTGCTGTCTCGTGTCTGGCGGTTCTCGTCGGCGGCGTGGGGATTGCATCGGCCGAGGCACCGGCGAAGAAACGCAAGCCCACTCTCTTCGAACAAATCTTCGGCAGCCCGTCCAAGTCACGGGCGGAGCGCTCCCGCAAGAACCGAAGCCGCATCTTCGTCAATCGCGACCAGCACAACGCCAACGCCGCGAACGGCATCCAGGTGATCAACGGCCAGGATCGCGACGCCAGACGCAAGACGCCCAACGTCGTGGTGGCCGATTCCGACCCGGAAGGCGACCCGGGTCTCGGCAGGGGCAATCTCCGCTACGCGGCTCCAAAACTCGTCGGCCTGAGCGGGCTGAAGCTCGCGGATCCTCGCCCGGCGGAGGCTTCGGCCCAGGCGATCCACGATCAGCTGTCGGGCGAAGGCCCCTCGCTCCGCGTGCTGCCGGAGGCGCGCGAAGCCCTGCTCGACCAATACAGGTCGCAGAATTTCAGGCCGATCTGGCTCGAGAACGGGAAGCTCTCGGTC
>NZ_JBKBKI010000046.1:0-21604 GCF_046294715.1 Aestuariivirga sp.
TCACCCGGCAGCAGCGCCAGCTTGTCGGCTTTTCCGTCACAAAGGCACGCCGCGCATCCACGCCGCGTCCCTCAGTGACCCGGCTTATATGACCCCTCAGGCCAAACTGTCAAGAAGGTCGGCGGAAAAACTTTCGCGAACTCACAACTCCTTGAAAGATCGCGCGAAACAGAAGCAGGCGTCGGTCGGGCCCCTTTTCGTCTCACCGACCAGGGCACCGCGCCGCGGGGCAGACGCCGCGGAGTTGCGAGTTCCCCGGTGAGTTGGAAGTCCACGACTTAACCAACTTCGAATCGATATTCGCGTGTCGCGATATTGTAAGCAGATTCACCTAACGGTTGGTTGCATTTGCACCTCATTAAGCGAAAATTAATCTTCTGTCAGAGTAACAAGGCGTGTGTAAGATGACAAAGTTGAAACATATTCTCACAACCGTGGCTTATGTATTTGGTGTAGGCACGGTGGCCGGTGCAACCTCCGCTGTCTTTGAGTCCGGAACCGCGTATGCCGCTTACTCTGAGCAGGAGGTCGAGCGGGCCTGCAGGAAGGCGCTGGAAGAAAACACCGTCGAAGCGCTGGAAGAGTTCTTCTACAAGTACCCCCCGAAGCTCTACCGCGATACGGCCTGCTACGCCCTCGCCCTCGACGCCGTCAGGGACAGGAGCCAGACCAGCAATCCCAAGGGCGGCGGCGCCGGCACGGGCGGGAACCAGGGCGGCGGCGGCTACGGCGGCTGAGGCCGCACTCTCCGCCGTGAACAACTGATGGAAACCGGCCGGCAGGTCACGCGGCCGGTTTCGATCGTGGCTTCGGCATTGCGTTTGGGACATTGCCGCCATCTTGGAATTCCTCGTAGTTCCGGCTGGTCCTCATCCAGCCGAGTTCGATCAGTTGCCTCGAGCCTTCGTAGCGCACGGAGCCCGGGTGGCGCAGATTGAGATTCGGGTTGCGTTTCAGCGTATCGATGTAGGTAACGCGCTCTTTGAGCCCTTTTTCCTGGACCCCGGCATTCTCCTCGAGGGACGCGGAAACGGCGTTGAAGAATCCCGGCAGGAACTTGAAGTGCAAAACCGCTGCGCGCAGCTCTGACAGCTTGGCTGCGTTCAGTGCATGCTGAGCGACCAGATAGCCTGTCCCCTTCGTCCACCTCACCAGCGGCACCTGAGTGATGCAGGGCGGACGCTGCCTCTTGTGCTCCGGCTGCCAGAATGCCCGCTCGCGAAATCGGCTGAACATGAGCCGCGGCGGGCATGCGCCATTGTTGTCCACCTCGTAACCGAGTTCCGGATCGAAATAGGGACAGGCCTGGATGAAGGACTGCCCTGATCTGTAGTCCGTCTCCAGAACCGCGCTGTCGCCGTAGCAATCGATGACGAGAGCCTCCAGCGCCGTGGCCCCGGTGCTGTCCATGTAGGCACACAGGTCGTGAAGTGTGCGCGATTCGCAGTGCGGATAGACAAACATCTCATCGGCATCGAGCGAGAGGCACCAATGGCCCTCGCAGAACGTCCGGCGCAGGGCATTGCTCCAGCGCGGAGGCTCCACGTTTTCCGCAAAGAACTTTCCGTCGCACGTGAAGAGGTGACAGTCAGGCTCACGGAGAAGCAGGTCCACTGTCCCGTCGGTCGAAAGATTGTCGATGAAGAAGAAGCGGTTCACCCCGATCGAGCGGTGATGCTCGAGGAGAAAGGGAAGCCTCAGCACCTCGTTCCGGACGCAGGCAAAAGCCACGATCTCATGAGGCCCCAGCTGGACGGGGCGGTTATCCAGCTTGCGAATGCTGAACGACATCGAGCTCGATTCTCCTTTGTTCCGCCGGCCTTGGAGCCCCGCCAGTTTCTGTCAACCAACCGGAAAACGCGTGCCCGCTGTTCACGATCTAAAAACGAAAAACGATTACAATTGGTTATTGTGAAACACGATCCTGAGCCTATTCCCGCTTGCAAGCCTGAGGAGCACCATGACTGAAGCCGCTAAAGCGCCCAACGCAACAGCGGGCCGGAATGTTGCCCAGCCGCGCAATCCCCTGAACCTCTGTTTGGTCACCTTCGCTTTGCCCGTGCACGGCGAAGCGTCCGAGGCGAGTCACCGCATCCTCTCCTTCGCACAGCAGATCGCCGCACAAGGGGATACGGTCACGCTTCTCTGGGTTCCCACCTTCGAGACCCTTGAAAGGATCGGCGAGGAGGGCACGGAACAGCTTGAAGCCTATTACCTCGACCACTTTCTTATCCGGCTCCGCGTTCTCAAGGGGCACCCGGACCTATCCCCCTTGCTTTACACGCCCGAGAAGAGGTCGGCTGCCGTCTACTATCACCTGAGGGAGACACCGTACGACGCTGTTTACTTCGCCCTCGAGGGTGGCTGCGGTTACTATTCCCTTATCGCCAGCGAACTCTCCCTGTTCGAGCCTCGCCCGCAACTCTATGTCGTCGCATCGGCTCCCAGGGAATGGAAGGCGGAGGCGGGCCGCGTCTTCCTGAAGGACCTCGAGGAGGTGACCGAGGCCTACATGGAGAAGTACTGCGCGGCACAGGCGGACGCTCTCATCTGTGGCGGGACGCATCTTCCGGGCTGGATGAGGAAACAGGGATGGAAGCTTGCCGAGGACATCACCGTGATCCCTCCGCAGGCTCCCGCCGAATGGCGCCCGCGCGTGCCCCCTGCCGCACGGGAGTCGGCCCAGCCTTGCCGCGAGATCGTCTTCCTGGGGAGCGGCGCGTTCGAGGATGGGCTGACCCTGCTGTGCGACGCGCTCGACGAGCTCGCCCGCATGACCGATCATCGCCCCACGATCACCTTTCTCGGCCGCTTCGGCCAGATTTTGGGTGAGCATACGGGCGGTCTGCTCATCCGGCGTGCGCGATCATGGCCCTTCGAGCTGAAGCTCCTCCCGGGCTTTTCGATGCAGGAGGCTTGCGAATATCTCCAGCAACGCGGGGCTCTGCTCGTTGCACCCTATCTCTCGGCGGACACCCCGCTCCTGCTTGCCGCATGCCTGGATGGAGGCATCCGATTCCTGTCTTCCGCGGTGGGCGGGATTCCAGAGATGCTCGAGGAGCAAAGCCGCAGGGCCGTCCTGCTGGAACCGAAGCCGAAGGCCTTCGCGGCGGGAATGGCAAGGGCGCTGAAGGAGCCTGCTTCCTGCCCGTCTCCGCGTGCGGCTCACGCGCGGGGAAGGCAGATCCTGAGAGACCATCTCTCAGGCGTGGCGGAGCGGCTGCGAACCCGGGGCGAGCCGCTGATGGAGAGGAGCCCGCCCGAGCAGCCAAGGGTCTCCATCATCATGGTTCACCATGACCGGCCGCAATATCTCACGCAGGCCATCGATGCGGTAAAGGCACAGGACTATCGGAACTTCGAGCTGATCCTCGTGGATGACGGGAGCGAACGCACCGATTCGCATGCGCTTTTGGATGAGCTGGCCCCGGACTTCGCGGCGCGCGGCTGGCAGATCCTCCGGGAGGAGAACCGCTACCTCGGTGCCGCGCGCAACACCGGCGTCAGGGCCTCTCGCGGCGAATTCATCCTCTTCGTCGATGACGACAACGCGCTATTCCCGCACGCGGTGAGCACCTATGTGAAGGCGATCACCGCTTCGCAGTCCGACATCTGCACGTCCTTTCAGCGCCTCTTCTACGAACCGTTCATCCCGCATGATGCGCGTCTCGGCTACGTGCAGTACTTCCCGCCCGGGGGTTCGCTGGACCTCGGCTTCCTGCACGATTCCTTCGGAGACGCCAACGCGATGATCCGCAGGACGGTTTTCGACCGCATCGGCTATCAGCTGGAGGATTATGGCTATACCGCGCAGGACTGGGAATTCTTCACCCGTGCCGTGCTGGCGGGGCTTAAGCTGCGGGTCATCCCCGAACCGCTCTACTGGTATCGTTCCAGCACCAGCGGCATGTACCGGAACTCGCACTGGTACGACAACCGGCTGCCGATCCTTGCCGCGTTCCGCAGGCACGGCTTTGCGGGGCTGGAGCATGTCTACCATCTCGCGCTCTCGACATTCGTCGGCAAGACGGAAACGCAGATGCTGCGGGAGAACCTCCGCTACAGCCCGTCGGACGAACTCCACCTTCAGCTTGCCACCCTCGACCCCAATGCGCAGGAGGCGCTGGAATTGCTGGCGGAGATCGCCGCGCGCGAGGGGCGGGGCAGCACGGCCATTACCCTGCTGGGCCGCGCCCGCGCGGGAAATCTCCAGCGGAAGCTCGAAAGCGCGTTCTTGCCGCCTTCTCCGGCGGAAAGGGCGCTCGCCGAACTCGGCGCGGAGTTCACGGCGGATGCTCCGCTCGCTCTCGACCAGCTCAAGCGTTTCTCGGTCAGCGCCGGACCGGGCCGCGCCGCTCCCGAGGCCTACATCGAGAAGCCGGATCGCCTGTACGTTCCGGCGAGCCACGGAACGGCGACGGTGGCCGTGCTTGCCGCGGGTTGCCCCGCCGGAACAAGCCTCGTCTCCGCCAAGGTCGCGCTCGATCAGGCGATGGCGGTGCCCACCGAATTCATGATTCTCTTGGCGCCGCCTCATCTCGATCCCGTCATGGCGGTCCGGCAGGCACCGGAGAGCGCTGGCGAGGGCTGCAGTGGCTGGTGCCGTGTCAGCTATTCCTACGAGGAAAGAACGATCGAAGCCTTCCTGTCCCTGCCGGCGGCAGCACCGATGAACCTGGTGCTCGCCGTTCGCAATGCGGGCGGAGGTGAAGCGATATCGACGCTGGGCCGCTTCGGCAGCATCACGCTTCGCCGCTCACTGGGCGATCCCCACGCCAGCCGTCCCCGCGTCGGTGCCCCGCCCCTGCGGCAGAGGGCGAGGCTGTGGACCGACGAGGAGCGCAAGTCCGCGGTGCTGACCACCCCCTACGAGTCAGAGCTGCCCCTGCTGATGTTCCCGTCCTACGCCGATGGCTTGTTCCTGCGGCCGAGCCGTGAAGGCGTGGTGGCGGTCCAGTTGCCGTGGGCCTTTCCGGCCTTCGCGAGAAAGGCTCTTGCCTCGGTCGAAATCACGCATGCCGATGCTTCTCCCTTCGCGTTCGCCATCGGGCTGTCCCGGCCCATGGACAAGGTGACGTGGAAGGGCGACGTGCCCCATGGTCTCGTTGCCTTCTCGGGTTGGCATGTCGTTAAGGATAAATTCAAATTGCATGAGATCCCCGTCGAGATGAGGGAAGTGGTGAAGTCGGCCCTGCACGTCAGCCTGGCCATTCGCCTGCCGAAGGGATCGAGCCCAACGCCCGCGCATTCCTTCTTCCGCAAGCTCGTGCTGGTCTGGGAAACCTGACCCTTAAACTTATCCCGATTCTTCAAACGTGAATGCAATCTTTTACATCCATCCTCCTGCCATCACAGGAGGTTTCGTCATGAAGCTGTTCTCCACAATTCTCGCATCTCTGGCGCTGTCGGCGGCGCTGCTCTTGGCTTCGCTCGGCGCCGCCGAGGCCTCGCTCGCGCGCAAGCAGAAGGTCGTAAACATCTCCGGCGACAGGGGCGGCGTGGTCATCACCTATGCGCTCAAGGTTCTGAAGGCCAAGGAGAACGAGAGGTTCGTGCGCGTCTCGGGAAGCTGCGCTTCCGCCTGCACGCTCTATCTCTCGATGCCGAAGGAGCGCATCTGCATCACCCGCAACGCGTCCTTCAAGTTCCACCTGCCCTACGGCGCGTCGCGCAAGGGCAACCAGGTGGCAGCCCAGTATCTCATGCGCAATTATCCGGGCTGGGTGCGGAGCTGGATTTCCAGCAACGGCGGGCTCTCCCCCAACCTGAAGACCATGCCCTACTCCTATGCGAGCCGGTTCCTCGCCACCTGCGCCCAAGCCTGACAGCCATTCGCCCCCCTGGACTTGTCCCGCCGCCGGGCCCTCCGGCGGCGGCTTTCATTTCGGGGAACGCCTTCACGTCCGGGTAGACGCTCCCGCCCGCCGGTCCTATAAGTATGACAAATCGGAGGACCCGCAATGGCAAACACCCCCAAACCGCTGAAGTACCGCTCGCAGGCCTGGTTCGACAATCCCGCCAACGCCGACATGACGGCGCTCTATCTCGAGCGCTACCTCAACTACGGCTTCACCCGCTCCGAACTCCAGGGCGGCAAGCCGATCATCGGCATCGCCCAGACCGGCTCCGATCTCTCGCCCTGCAACCGGGCCCACGTCGATCTCGTGAAGCGCGTGCGCGACGGCATCTACGAGGCGGGCGGCATCCCGATGGAATTTCCGGTCCACCCCATCCAGGAGACGGGCAAGCGCCCCACCGCCTCGCTTGACCGCAACCTCTCCTATCTCTCTCTCGTCGAGGTTCTCTACGGCTATCCGATCGACGGCGTGGTGCTGACGATCGGCTGCGACAAGACCACGCCGGCCTGCCTGATGGCCGCGGCCACGGTGGACATCCCGGCGATCTGCCTCTCCTCCGGTCCCATGCTGAACGGCTGGTACAAGGGCCAGCGCACGGGCTCCGGCACCATCGTGTGGATGGCGCGCGAGAAGCTGGCCACGGGCGAACTCGATTACGAGGGCTTCGTCGAACTCGTCGCCACCTCCGCCCCCTCGACCGGCTTCTGCAACACCATGGGAACGGCGACGACCATGAACTCGCTCGCCGAGGCGCTCGGCATGTCGCTCCCGGGCAATGCGGCGATCCCCGCCCCCTACCGCGAGCGCGGCCAGATGGCCTATGCCACGGGCCGCCGCATCGTCGACATGGTGAAGGAAGACTTGACGCCCTCCAAAATCATGACGCGCAAGGCCTTCGAGAACGCCATCGCCGTCAACACCGCGATCGGCGGATCGACCAACGCGCCCAATCACCTCAACGCCATCGCCGCCCATCTCGGCATCGAGCTCACCGTGGCCGACTGGGAGAAGCACGGCTACGACCTGCCGCTCCTCGTCAACCTGCAGCCCGCCGGCGAATATCTGGGCGAAGACTATCACCGCGCCGGCGGCGTTCCCGCCGTGGTGGCCGAGCTCATCTCCGCTGGCCGCATCCACCAGGACTGCGTCACCGCGAACGGCAAGACGATCGGCGAGAACTGCAAGGGCAAGTTCTCCTGGGACCGTTCGGTGATCCGCGCCTTCAAGGAGCCGATGAAGGAGCATGCGGGCTTCAAGCGGCTTTCCGGCAACCTCTTCGACAACGCCATCATGAAGACCAGCGTGATCTCGGAGGAATTCAGGAGCCGCTACCTCTCCAACCCGAAGGACCCCAACGCCTTCGAGGCCAAGGCCATCGTCTTCGACGGGCCGGAGGATTACCACGCCTCGATCGACGATCCGAAGCTCGGCGTCGACGAGAACACCATCCTCTTCATCCGCGGCGTCGGGCCCTTGGGCTATCCGGGTGCGGCGGAAGTCGTGAACATGCGCGCGCCGAACTACCTCCTCGAGAAGGGGGTGCGTTCGCTGCCCTGTGTGGGTGACGGCCGCCAGTCCGGCACCTCGGGCTCGCCCTCGATCCTCAACGCCTCGCCGGAAGCAGCCGCCGGCGGCGGCCTCGCCATCCTGAAGAACGGCGACCGCGTCCGGATCGACCTCAACAAGGGCACCTGCGACATGCTGGTGCCCGAGGAAGAACTGAAGCGCCGCCGCGAGGAGCTTGAGAAGGCCGGCGGCTACAAGGTGCCCCCGAGCCAGACGCCCTGGCAGGAGATCTTCCGCAAGGAAGTGGGCCAGCTGGCGGAGGGCATGGTGCTGAAGGGCGCCACGAAGTTCCAGCGCGTGGCCAAGACCATGGGCCTGCCCCGCGACAACCACTAGACTGCCGCTCTTCCCCTCCCCCTCATGGGGAGGGGTTCTCGTACGGAGGCCTGACATGCTGGAACTCCACTCCGAATCCATCCGCGCAACCTTCACGACGCTCGGCGCCCGCCTCGTCTCCCTCGACTTCGCCGGCGCCGACGTCGTCATGGGCGGCGGCACCGACGCGGACATCCTGGCCGGCGACTGGACGACGGGCGCGGTGGCGGGCCGCATCGCCGGCCGCATCACCCATTCCCGGATCGTCATCGATGGCGCCGAGTTTCCGCTGGCGAAGAATTTCGGCGAGCACCAGCTCCACGGCGGCCCCGACAACTTCTCGATCCGCCACTGGAACGTTCAGCCCACGGAGAATGCGCTCCGCTTCTCGCTCCACTCTCCCGACGGCGACCAGGGCTATCCCGGCGCGCTGGATGTCACCGCCACCTACACCCTGAACGGCAGCACGCTCTCGCTCGACTTCGAGGCGCGCACCACGAAGCCCACCGTCGTCAACCTCACCAACCACGCCTACTGGAACATGTCCGGCGGCGAGACGGGCGCCTTCGGCCAGCACATGCGGATCATGGGCTCGCGCTATCTCCCCCTGAGCGCCGAACTTCTCCCCTCGGGCGAGATGCGCGACGTGGCGGGCACCCGCTACGACTTCCGTGAGCTCCGCGAGGTGGGCGGCGTCTACGACAATTGCTGGGTGCTCGACGGCCCGCGCGGGCAGTTGAAGCACGGCCTCACCCTGAGGGACCCTGCCTCGGGCCGCACCATGGAGGTGTGGACCACGGAAGCCGGCATGCAGATGTACACCGCCGAGCACTGGGACGGCGTCTTTCCCGGCAAGCGCGGCCCGCTCCAAAAGTATGGCGCGATCGCCATCGAGCCGCAGAACCTCCCCGACGCGCCCTCGCACCCGAACTTCCCCAGCGCCCTCCTCCGCCCCGGCGACGTCTACCGCCACCGCATCGAGTGGCGCTTCTCCACATGAAGAAACGTCCTGCGCAAGCTTGACCCGCGCATTCATTTTTCAGAACCCAACTGTGGAGAATGCCCCTCCCTAGCCCGACGAGCGCGCGCTGTCAAGGATTATATTCCGCGCACCCCTCCCCCTCGTGGGGAGCAAGAACGAATTGAACGGGAGGTCTAGCTGGCTGATCCACAAGGCCCTCTCGCAGGGACCATTGGGTACGTTCCGGTGCATGCAGTACATGAGTAGCTTAGGAGCATCATATTCCTAAACTGAGGGTCAGGTTCGAATCCTGTCGGGACGCTAAACACTTATAGTCCCGTGGCATTTGAGGTTTGGCTGTTGGCGTCCGAACGGCGTCCAGTTGAACGGAGATTCATTTTTGCCGTCTCGAGCTCCATTCAGATTTGGGACCATTGGTAGCTGTAGGTGCCACATCATCCAACTCAGTCGATGCACCGCGGGTCAAGACTGATTTCGGCCCCTGATCCGGATTTCATCGCGTGTGACCGCGACCTCGGAGAGCAGGCGAGCATAGGCCGGGCGATGCAACCTCGGTGGGGATTGGGGAGGGAGGTTCTTGAGCGCCATACCAACTAATCTGGCAACCCGGCGAGGCGATAGCCCCGGAGCAGAGTGCTCATTAAGCTGGGGTCCTGACAGACAGAATCCTTGAGCCACTCAGTGGTCGTCCAAGCAGGGTATTCCAAAAGGAAAGCTTTTGCTCCTCACCTAGCCTCATCTAGATGACCAGCCAGTGCAAGGGCCGAGGCGAGGGTACGACGCGCCACCGAGTGCCGGATTTCAGGCCGATCGAGTGTCCTTACTGCTGCAACGTAGTGGTCGATGTAGATCTGCGCTTCGCCAAGATTCCAAAAATATCAATTGGGTGCTTCCGGGTTGAGTCGGAAGGCTCTCAGTATCAGATCCAAACCTTCATCCGGTTTTCCGATACGCAGCTTGTAGTCAGAGAAAGCCGCCCAGGCATCGGCGTCGTTGGCGTTCAGTCGAATAGCCACGTCAAATTCACGCCCGGCCTCCTCCCAGGCTTGATCAAACATCAGGATATTCGTCAAGTTGGCATGAGCAGTTGAGTCATTTGGGTCGAATTCGACCGCAAGCCTCGCATGCTTTAGTGCCTTAGGAAGATGCTCACTCTTTGGTGCCCCCAAGTGGAGCCAAAGGAACAAGTGAACCAGCGACAATTCGCAGTGGACCTCTGCATAATGTGGATCAAGCTCCAGTGCGCGTTCGAAGTTGGCGCGGGCACTCTCCGCCGCCTCCTTCGAGCGCATGAAGACGTTCCGCGAGCGCACGCACAGGTCATAAGCCTCGAGGCTTGGAGTGCGATACCGCGAGAGTACAGGCTCACCTGCAAGCTTGGTGGAGATGGCCTGTACGACACGGCGCGAAATCTCGTCCTGGACAGCGAAACTGTCCGCAAACTCCCGATCAAAACGCTCCGCGAAAACATGTGAACCGCTTTGGTGTGCGGCAATGAGCTGTATGTTGATTCGCAATCGACTGCCCGCCATTCGAGCGCTACCCTCGAGGACGTAGCTCACGCCGAGATCGCGCGCAATCTGACGAACGTTGATTTGTTCTTGTATACGAAGGTTAAGTTGCGAGCTATCACAAGAAGGCCGGGAACATTCGAAAGATCTGTGATTATGTCTTCCGTCAAATTAGCAATCATACTTGTGACCAACTCGAACCTAATCTCCGGGCTGAATCTGACCTTGCACACCAGCTCCTGCGGCAGCGCTCAAAGCTTGCCTTAGAGCATCTGCATCACCTATCATCGCCCTTAGCGCCTCCTCGATTTTTTTCATCACCCTCCTTCACTCCGGTAATCCCGCTTGGCGGAATGCACTCATCCAGAACTCCGCGTCCGCAGCATTCCTGAACGGCTGGGCGTCTACCCATGCGCCGATGCGCCAGTGAGGGCTGGTGGCAAGAAAGAGCGTTGCCTCCGCCCGAGCTTCCTTGTCTCGGCCAAGAAGAGCGAGCGCGGCAGCAAGCATACGGCGTGAAGCGCTGCGGTAGGTTTCCTCGCGGCGGAGCGTGGCTACGGCGTTTTCGTACTGGCCGCAAGCGACCTGCGCCGTTCCCGTGATCCAGAAATACCATCCCGGCGGGCGCGGGTTGAGCCTGAGGGCATGAGCGGCAGCCGACACGGCCTCTTGCGGCCTGCCGTTCATGACATGGAAATATGCGAGATCGGCAAACGCATGGGCATTGTTCGGGCCGAGCCGGACGGCAGCCTCGTATTCCTGCTCCGCCTCGGCCCACCGGTGATCATAGAGCAGCATGTAACCCAACGTGCAACGCGCGGTCGAGTCACCGGGATCGATCTCCACAGCCCGCCGGGCCAGTGCCAAGGCATTGCGATGGTTCGGCTCTTGGGCGTCGCCCCAGACCAGCCAACTGAAAATGAGAGCATTCGCCAGCTGCCAGTGGGCCTCGCAGTAATACGGATCCAGCGAGATGGCGCGCTCGAGCAGCGAACGTGACTGATCGTTAGCCGCTTTGGAAATGTACCACTGGTTCCTCGATCGCACGCAGAGGTCATAGGCCTCGAGGTTTGCCGGGCGATAGCGCTCGAAAACCGCGATTCCAGCGAGCTTGCCGCAAATCGCGTCCACCACGCGACGGGCGATTTCATCTTGAACCGCGAATATATCCGTCAACTCGCGGTCGAAGCGCTCTGCCCAAACATGTTGGCCGCCTTCGGCTGCGGAGCTCAATTGCACATTGATTCGCAGCCGGGTTTCAGAACGTCTCGCGCTGCCTTCCAGTATGTACTTGACTCCGAGGTCATGGGCGATCTGGCGCACGTCGGTTGGTTTTCCCTTGTACGCCAACGTAGAATTTCGGGCGATGACGAAAAGTCCGGATGCATTGGAGAGGTCAGTGATGATGTCCTCGGTCAGCCCGTCTGTGAAAAACTCCTGCGCCGGCTCGCCGCTGATGTTGGTGAAGGGCAGCACCGCAATGCTGTCTTTCGTTGACGTTTCCATCACCTGGGACCGAACTGTCTGGCCCAGACTTGCGAGCGTGTTCAAGTAGAGCGGATCGGCACTGACATTCTCGGCGGTGCGGGCGGATGTGCCGATAGCTCCGCCACCCCTGCCGACGCGCTCCCTGAGTTCCTGTGTTTCCTTCGCCGGCTCGATGTTCAGCTCACGGCTGAGGAGGTCTCGGCATTTCTCATACTGTTTGAGCGCCAGCGCATTCTCGCCGACATCGCAGTAGGCCTGAATGAGGATGCGCTGCGAGGATTCACGCAGGGGGTCCAGTGCCACGAGGTGCTGGGCGGCGGCGACCCTGGCTTGCCCGGTTTCCAGTTCGGCAAGCCTTTCAAACAGCCGCAGCCTCGCAACTCCGAAACTTGTTCGTTCGGCGGCAAGCCATTCCTTGAAACCCTCCTCATGAATGACGAGGTCAGCCAGCAGATCACCGCTGCACCGGGCGGCGGATGCGCGCAAGCCTGCGACGTCATTCGACCGAGTGTTGGCAACCACATCGAGAACATCCACCGCGGCAGCTGCCAACTGCAGCTTCAGGGCCTCATCCTGGCTGCGGACCAGTTCACTTCCGTCCGGCCCCAGTTCCTTTCTGAGAACCGCGAGGGACTGCCGAAGGCTGTTTCGTGCCTGTTCTTCGCCACGATCACCCCAAAGGAGACCGGCGAGGCGTTCTCTGGTCACGGACTGGCCGGGTGACAGGGCAAGAATCGCAAGCAGTGCCCGGTTCTTCTTGCTCGTGATGGCAACGGCGCGACCTCCCGGGGCCGACAGCGCGAATTCGCTAAGCAAAGACAGTCTGAAGCCAGCCAAGGCTTCCTCCTATCGCCGCTTTTTTTGCGGTGCAGCGTTCATTTTTGATGCGTCCTTACGCCGATTTAACGCCCGTCTATCCCTGCAACTTACGCCGCCCACGTAGCCTAACCTCATCAAACAACGACCGAGGAGAGGACAACGGCAATGTCAACTAGCGTATCACTGGTTTCAGAAAGTTCCCACACTATGACGACCCCCCGGCGTCCGACCCTGATAGAGATCGCAGACCGGCTTTGGGCAATACTAGCCCCTCAGTTGGGCTCCGGAAATAGCACTGACGAGGCCATCGACACTCTCCGCAATCCGTCAGCAAGTCCCGATATGTGCGACTGGGCCGAACGTTACCTCTGTGGAGTGGAAGACGCGAATGCCGTGCGTTACTGCGAGGGTCGTCTGTGGCAGTCGTAACGCAATGGTGGCGGACGCCGCGAACAATCCCTGCGCTTTGGGATCCCAACCAGGTCGCTGTCGATAATTATGATTACAGATTAAAAATTATCTGAATAGCCCAGTTATCAGTTCTATCCCGCACGGTACGCCATTAATTCAAATGCTTTAAGGCCGATCTTGCCGCATTTAGTCTTGGTGGACGTACCGGGGCTCTTATCGGTTGTCTCCAGTACGCTGGCGATTTCCAATCGGCGAAGCCGATGTCGGCCTGGGTGAGAGCGGGGGCGTCATTGACGTCGTCACCCACCATGCCGACGCGCAGGCCCTGGAACTGACGCTCCTTGATCTTGACGGCCATCTGGCCCGGCAGCACGTCGGCCATCACCACGTCGAGGCCGAGGTCCTTGCCGATGCGAGCGGCGGTTCTGGCATTGTCGCCCATGAGCATCACCATTTTCAAACCGCGCGCGCAGCGCCTCGATGGCTGCTCCGGGAAGTGGGGCGGACGGCAGCGGCGATGAGGCCCATAAGCCTGCCGGATCTTGCCACGTGGAAGACGGTGCGGCCGGCAGGCTCCCCAGGCATCAACCGTCTTACCCGCTGACAGACACCCTCACCCCTCCCTCTCCCCCACATGCGTGGGGCGAGGGGGAAAGAAGGTGGCCCATCTCATCATCGCCCCTTAGTAGATGACCGCGCGCCGGAACGACCTTCGCGCGACGCCTGCATAGGATACGGGGGTCAGCGGCATGCCGATGATGTCGATGAAGACGGAAACGTCAGCACCGCTCTCCGGCATCTCGCCCTGGATGATCTTGACGGTGTAGGACAGGTTCCCGTCCTTCAGCTCCGGCTTCTCCAGCGTCGCCACCACCTGCCGCATGGTGCCGTCCTCGAGGATCGAGATGTCGGCGTTGGGCGGGTCCTTCAGGAAGCTGTCCTTGCCCTCGCTCCAGAACGGCACGAAACGGGTCGTCTTCATGTTGCCCGCCACGCGCTCGGGGCGGTCGGCGAACATCACCGTCATTGAGCTGACGTCCACCAGCGTCAGCGTGCTGCTGGCCTTGTCGAACGTCATGCCTTTCGCCGTCTGGACGAAGAGGAAGTCGGCCTCCTTGGCCTCTTCGGCGGCCGCTGCGGCGGCCTGAAGCACTGGGGCGGCAAGCAGTGCCGACATCAGAAGCGAACGTCTGGGAAGTTTCATGGTCATCTTGCGCATCTCCAAGTCAGTTTGGGCAATCAGTCTTTGCTCTTCATGGCGGCTTCCAGCCTGGCCCTGTCGGCCTCGCTGAGCTCGGGGCGGTCCAGCTTCACCGTCAGCTTGTTGAGCTTGGAGGTGAGCGGAAACGGCGGCTGGTAATCGGCATCGTTCACGCCGGTCAGCGTGTCGGAGCCCACGTCGAAACTCTCGTCCCACTGCAGGATCATCGGCAGGGTCTTGGGCATCTTCTTGGTGTCGACCACCTGGCCATCGACGCTCAGCGTGCCGGTGCCGGAGCCGCCGACGCCCGAGAAGTCGTTGAAGGCGAGCGTGCCGGCACCGAGCCCGTCATAGACGAAGTCGAAGGTGATCGTGTGCTTGCCGGGGGTCAGCACGTCCTTGCCTTCCCACTTGAGGCGCTCGAGGTCCACCATGTTCCACAGCCACACGGGCTTGCCGTTGAGGATATAGAAGCCATAGCCCGCGAAGCGCCCGCCGGAAGTGAGGATCATGCCGTCGCCTCCCGTGGCCGGCACCTCGATCTCCGCCGTGACGGTGTAGGAGGTGTTGAGCAGCAGCGGTGAATCGCCCTGCGGCAGGCCCACCATGGGATGTGTGTAGACGAACTCGCTCCGCCCCGCCGTGAGATTGGGCCTGGGCGCCACGATGCGCGCTGCAACCGAGGCGTCGAGTGGCAGAACGTTGTACTTCCGGGCTTCGGCGTAGAAGACCTTCTTCAGCTCCTCCACCTTCCCGGGGTTCTGTGCCGCGAGATCCCTGGTCTGCGAATAGTCTTCATTGAGGTTATAGAGTTCCCAGGTCACATTGTTGAGCGGGTCCGGATTGGCGGGGCCGAAGGCTTCCCACGGCGCCCGGATCACCTTGGTGCTCAGGAGCCAGCCATCGTGATAGAGGGCATGGTCGCCCATCATCTCGAAATACTGGGTGGTGTGCCGGGTCGGCGCAGTGGCGTTGGCGGCATCGAAGGTATATGCGAAGCTCGTCCCTTCGATCGGCGCCTGCTTGATGCCGTCCACCATCTCGGGCGCGGGAACGCCGGCGACTTCAAGGATTGTCGGCACCACGTCGATCACATGGGCGAACTGGCTGCGGAGGCCCCCCGCGTCCTTGATACCGGCCGGCCAGGAAACGGCCATGCCCTGGCGCACGCCGCCCAGATGCGAGGCGATCTGCTTGAACCAGCTGAAGGGCGTGTCGAATGCCCAGGACCAGCCGGCGGACATGTGGTTGTAGGTCTTCTCCGTGCCCCACACGTCGTAGAACTTCATCTGTACCTCGACGGGCAGCATGTTGAGGCCGTTGAAGAAGGCGACCTCGTTGGGCGTGCCGAGAGGGCCTCCCTCGGCACTCGTGCCATTGTCGCCGTTGATGTAGATGATGAGCGTGTTGTCGAGCTTGCCCATGTCCTCGACCGCCTGGATGACGCGGCCGATCGAATCGTCGGTATAGGCCACATAGGCGGCGAAGACCTCGGCCTGGCGGATGAAGAGCTTCTTCTCATCGTCGGTCGCTTCATCCCATGGCTTCAGGATGTCTTTGGGCCAGGGGCCGAGCTCTGTGTTCTGCGGCACGACGCCGAGCTTCTTCTGGTTGGCGAGGATCGTCTCGCGCAGCTTCTCCCAGCCGTCGTCGAAGAGATGCATGGCGTGGATCTTGTCCACCCACTCCTGGGTGGGATGATGCGGCGCATGCACGCCGCCCGGCACGAAATGCAGGAAGAAGGGCTTGTCAGGCTGGATCTGGTTCAGCCGGTTCAGATAGTCGATGGCGTCGTCCGCCATGCCGGTGATGAGGTTCCAGCCGGGCTTGCCTTGGAAGGGATAGATCTGCGTGGTGTTGCGGAACAGGTTGGGCTGCCACTGGTTGGCGTCGCCGCCGATGAAGCCATAGAAATACTCGAAGCCCATGCCGATGGGCCATCGGGTGAAGGGGCCCGCCTGGCTCGCCTCGAAGGCCGGCACATTGTGGTCCTTGCCGAACCAGGATGTGGCATAGCCATTGTCCATCAGGATGCGGCCGATGGTGGCCTTGTCGGCCCCGATGATGCTGTTGTAGCCCGGAAAGCCCGTCGACTGCTCGGAAATCACGCCGAAGCCCGCCGAATGGTGGTTGCGTCCGGTGATCAGTGCCGCGCGGGTGGGCGAGCAGAGGGCCGTCGAATGCATCTGCGTGTAGCGCAAGCCGCTCGCCGCCACCCGGTCCAGCGCCGGGGTGGGGATCACGCCGCCGAAGGTGGAGGGCACGCCATAGCCTGAATCATCCGTCATGATGAGCAGGATGTTGGGCGCCCCCTTGGGCGGCACGATGCGCGGCGCCCACCACGGCTTGGACTGGAGCGCATTGTCGTTGATCGTGCCGCCAAAGGCAGGCGCCGGCGACGGCAGCTGACTGCCATCAATGGTTGTCGTGGCGCTTGGCTGTCCAAGCTCGCCGGTGACCTGCTGGGCCGCGGCCGGTTGCAGCCAGAGACCCGCCCCCGCAAGGGCAATAAGCAGCATTCGCCTGACACGCATCGGCACCCTCCCGCCTCGGTTGTGATATGCTCTTTACATTTGGTGCATATGTCGTGTTTGCTTTCTGACGACAGACTCCACACATGACATCGGCCCTTGGTCATATCCCGCAACGAGTCGGCCCACTTGCCGGACTGCCCGCACTCGTCTCCGATCTGGGAGGAAAGGTGGACGAGGTCTTCGCGGGCTCGGGACTGGCGCCCCAGGAGCTCGTGGCCGACCGCTATATCTCCATGGCGCTGTTCGTCGCACTTCTGGAACGCGCCGCCGCAGCGACGCGCCGGCCCGACTTCGCGCTTCAGCTCGGCCTCAGGCAGAGCCCGTCGTCCTTGGGCCCGGTCGGCAGGCTGATGACCCTTGCGCCCACGCTCGGCGAAGCGCTGAGCGATTTCGTCAGTTTCCAGATCAGCAACTCGCGCGGCGCCGCTGTCTATCTCCACCGCATGGGAGACGACTTCGCGTTCGGAATCGGCATTTACGGCCACGCCTTCCAGCTGTCGAGCCTTCCCTATGATCTCTCGATCGCCGTCGGCTGCAGCCTCATCCGGCATCTGACCCGGGGCCAGATCGCACCGCTCGAAATCATGCTGATCCGGCGCGGGCCGAAGGATCCGGCACCTTACCATCGTCTGGCGCCCTGTCCCGTGCGCTTCGACCAGGCCCAGTGCTGCATCATGCTGTCGAGGCAGCAGCTCGCTTACCGGCTCCCCTCCGCCGATCCCGCTCAGCGGGGCCTGTTGCTCGGTCAGCTGAACGAGGCCCTGTCGCGCGCGCCCTGGGGCATGTCGGGACGGGTGAGGCATGCCCTCAGGCCCGCGCTGCTGCAGGGCCGGGACTCGCTCGGCGAAGTTGCCCGCGCGCTCGGCTTCCACCCGCGCAGCCTCGAGCGCCATCTCAAGGATGAGGGTGCGAGTTTCTATGTGCTGAAGGATGAAGTCCGCTTCGTCCTCGCCAAGGAACTCCTCGCGCTGACGCGCCTGCCCGTCGGCGAGATCGGCGCTTCGTTAAGCTACGGCTCGCACAGCAGCTTCGTCCACGCCTTCCAGCGCTGGGCGGCGACGACGCCCACCAAGTGGCGGCAGGACTTTGCTTCGCGGTCTAGTGCCCCAGCATGATGTCGCGCGCCTTGCCTGCGGCGATCCTGAAGGTGACGGTGAGGAGTTCGTCGCCGACTTTCGTGCGCGCCGTGTAGGTGCCGGGTGTGAGCAGCAGATTGGCGCTGAGGCCCGTTTCGCGCGCAACGGCACGGGCACCGGCATCGGCGACGTCCCACGTCACCTCGGCCGCGGCCGATCCGACGAAGGACAGCCGCGCGAGGCCGGCCTTGTGGGTGATGGCGAGCGTACTCACGCGGCCCGGCTTCACCTCGACATCGGCCACGGCCAGGGCATTGCCGGCCGAAGTGCGGCTCTCGACGCGGTAGCGGCCCGTGCCTCGTGGTGACGGTCAACAAAGTAAACGGGGAAACTATCCCCGGTCCGTTCTCGTCCCTCGACAAGAGGTATTCAGGGATGAAGCTCTTCGACGTTGTCGAGCATCTGGCGGCCACTCATCGGGGAATGGTCGAGGTGACACCGGCTCGTCCAATGACGCGCGATCCCGAATCACGAGACCCCGTCGCGCTTCCCCTACCTCCTTTTCCATGAAGATGAAGCTCCTGAAAGACGGCTGTGTGCGCCGGGATAGCTACTCCGTACGCGACTCCAAGCTCATGCATGCGTCCCGACAGTCAGTCGAGTTCGATGGGCTTTCCTCGCTCAAGATCATTTGCCATCGAAGTCGGACATTCCCGCCTTGGCAAGTCACCGCTCCTCGCCGGCATACACTGGCGAACCAGGGCCTCGACGAACTCGCTGGAGGCAAAGTCGAGCCGGTCAGTGCCTTTGTAGGCAGGAAACCACGCGGCCTGGATCTGCCGCCGCTGTCCTCGACGCCTCAGCTAGATCCTGTCGAGGCCGAGGCGGCGGGGGACAGCCAGTGAACGCTTCGCGTGTGGAGCCAGGTGTCGCGCAAGTCACACTGTATGGTCCCGGGTGTCCAGTCCGATGTAAGCTAAAATGGGAGAGTAGAGTAATGACGCGGCTTGTGCTGAAGCTGCTCGGCGACTTCGCGGCCACGAACGAGACTGGCGATACGCGGGAGGTATCCAGTCGCAAAGGGCGTTGCTTGATCGCTTTCTTGGTAATGAGTCCCCGAGGCGTGACCCGGGAGCGTCTGGCATCCCTGTTGTGGAGCGAGAGCGCCGATCCGCAGGCGCGGAGCAGTCTGCGCCAGACGCTCGCGGTTCTCAGGAAGGAAATTCGGGAGGGTGTGCTCATCGGCGACGATGAGCGCGTCGCGCTGCAGGACGTGGAAAGTGACGTGCAGGAGTTCGAACGGCTGGCGGCATCGGGGAGCGCTGACGATCTGCGAGCGGCGGTAAAACTCTGGAGGGGTGACTTTCTGGCCGACGCGGGCATCTCCGATCCCTCATTTAGCGAATGGCTGGAAAGCACGCGCAGCCGGCTGGCCGAGCTCTTTCAGAATGTGATTTCCCGGCTCCTGCCGCTTGAGGCAGGGGCGGCTCGGGTGGCATTGGCGCAACGCCTCGTCAGCCTCGACCCCTTCCGGGAAACCTCACATCTCGCCTTGATGCAGGCCCATGCCGAAGCGGGCGAGCGCGCTCAGGCGCTCGCCGCCTATCGCGAAGTGAGGGACCTTCTGGAGAGGGAACTAGGTGTCGCGCCGGGCCGCGCCATCGAAGAATTTCGAGCGGGGCTGATGAGCCAAGAGAAGGGACGGGCTTCTTCCACAGCCGGTTCCGCAGTCAAGCCGTCGGTGCTCGTCCTTCCCTTTGCCAATCTCTCCGGCGATCCGTCCCGCCAATATCTCAGCGAAGGAATCACGGAGGACCTGATAAGCTTGCTCGGCCGGTACAGCGAAGTGAACGTGGTGACTCGCAATGCTTTGTCCCTTCAGGTGTCCTCTGCCGATGGCGAGAAGGTGGCTCGCTCCCTTGGCGCCGACTTTCTGGTGAAGGGGGCCGCCAGAGCCGCACCGACGGGGCTTGTCGTCTCCTGCCAGCTTGTGGAAGGCAGTTCGGGCAAGGTCGTGTGGAGCGAGCGCTATGAGCGGCAAGCGGCAGACATCTTCGCAGTGGTGGACGAGGTGGCTGTCCGCATCGTGACGGCGCTCGGAAGCCGGCTGGTGAGTTCAGGCGCCAGTCTGGCCGGCCGCAAACCGACCGAGATCTGGTCGGCATACGATTATTTCCTCAAGGGCCGCGAACTGTGCAACGCGGGCAAGGAATGGGAGGCCGAAGCCTTCTTCTCGAAGGCCGTGGGCCTGGACGCGCGTTTCGCGCTGGCTCATGCCTGGAGGGCGCTCAGCCTCCTAGGCCAGTTCTGGCGGCAAGGAGACATGCAGTGCCTCGACGACGCCCGCGCCAGTGCCGAGGAGGCATTGCGCCAGGACGCCAACGAACCGATGAGCCACTATGCTGCGGGGACGGTGTTCAACTATCTGCTGCAATACGAGCGTTCCGAAGATCATTTCCGGCGCGCTATTGCCCTCAACCCCCTCGACGTGAACATACGGGGTGACTATGCAAGCCTCCTGCTCTGCCAGGGAAGGTATGCCGAAGCGCTGGAGACAGTCGATGCGGTGCTGGCACGCGACCCCTATCCGCCGACCTGGATGCGCTTCGTGCGCGGCAAGGTCCTGTTCTTCATGGGCGATTTTGTGGCCTCCATCCGGGCGCTGGAAAGCGCCCATTGGAACTATCGTTCTCACGTCTACCTCGCCGCTGCGCAGGCGCATCTCGGTCACATCGAGCAGGCGCGCCGCCACGTGGAGGCGATGCATGCGATCCACCCCACGGTCACGGCAAGAGAGATTCGGATCACCTCGGGGATCGTCGACCCCGGCATGCTTGCCACCCTGATCGCGGGATTGCACCTGGGCGGGTTTAGAGCGTGACATCCTGTGGAAGCACGCCCAGAAGAACACCGAGGATGAGGCCAGCGGCTGCGGTGATCACGAGTCTGCCCCAGAAGCGGCGGTGGCCCGGGATTGCTGGTTCCGCGTCGCGCAGCCGCGCTTCCGACGGACAGTGGCTACCTGCCGTAAACGGGGCCAGATAGGCGGAGCTGTAGAGGTCGAAAATGATGTTCCTGGATTGACGGGTCATGGCGGACTCCTCCGGCTGGCGGGGATCTAGAACCGGCGCAGGGCGGCCAGAATGATAGCTCGCCGGGTGTCACGCGGGTGGTCATGAAGATCGGGAAGTCCTACGTCCTTCAGCAGATAGGCCGGCAGGGTTTCGAGATGCTCGATTTCCCGGGCCATGCGCCGGCGGATCAGCCAGGACCGAACCTGCCGTGAGAGGGACGAGTGGTGGGTTTTTTCCGGTGGAACAACCGCCGTGTTGGTGTCGAATTCCTTCATCGGTACCTCCTCACTGATTGGAGGACCGTAAACTGCTCACCTGCGAACAGCCGTGAGGCGTCTGTGAGCCTCGTGCAATTTTCGCTGTGAGCGGCGAAAATCGGTCGAGCCTGGCCCTCCGAGGCTTGGCTGACGAAACGCTCGCTCACCCCGGACGGGCCGTATGAAGCCGATACTCCGGAAGCACTTCTGCGCCATTGGACGCTGGGGTTCTTCAGGATGCGCCTAGCAAAACCAGAGATTTATCTGCGCCAGCCAGATGGTCCCGCTTTGATGGTTGAGGATCTTGTCTGCGACTTGGGGGGCGACGCCCAGCCCGGCCATGCCGGTGGCGACCGTTCGCCGGAGATCGTGCAGCACCCAGCCCGTCAAACCTGAGGCCTCGTCCAGGAGTCTCTTCATTCTGCTGAAGTCCTGGAAAGCCGTGCCTGTGATTGACCCAAAGACAAACTCCTGGCCCTGCATTCGCTGGGGCAGAAGCGCCCGCATGTGCG
>NZ_JBKBKI010000047.1:0-20213 GCF_046294715.1 Aestuariivirga sp.
GCTCGTGCAAAAACCCCGTAAAAGCGGAAAACCTTCCAGACCGGAGTTTTTTGGGTCGGTGCCGGGATTGGGGCATGTCCCACACGGGAACATGCCCCTCCCCCGCAATCGCCCCCCGCAATTTTTCGCTGCGGAACGCACACGCTCACTCGGCAACATCCTCCCGGACGAGAAGAAGGTTGAGATCGCCCATGCTGGTGGGATGAATGGCGGCGATGGCGTAGCACAGGCTGCCGCATCGCTCCGGCAGCCTGACCAGATCGCCCTTGGCAGGCCGGAACCCCAGTTCGGCAACCTGTGGGGCGGCAATCCAGAAGGCGGTCTGCTCGGAGACGAGTCGCGTCGTGCCGGTGAACTCCCCGCCCCGGCTTTGCCCTCGGAGGTCGGAGGCCGCAGCGAGGGCGGAGAAGATGCCCCTGACCTTCACCGCCATACGATCAGCGTCGACGGCGGCCTCGACATACTGGCTGTTCCGGCGCGGGATGAGTACGGCCTCTTCGCCGAACCCCTCCATGACCGCGCCAGATGCTAACGCGTCCAGGGTGTCAAAGGGCGAGGTCATGAATTACCCCGCCCCATCTCAGGTCCGCTTGGCCGGGATCAGCACGCGCGGGCGGGTGCAGTAGTGGAGCGCGTTCATCTGGAACTCCAGATTGACACCCTTGCCGTTCTGCATCTCCCACTGCTTGCCGTAGAGACGCTGGCCCGGCGTATTGACCGTCTCGATGTAGTCGGCCGGGCCATAGACCGTCCGGAACAGACCCGGCACTCCCATGGGGAAGAGATGGCACTTGTTGGTGTCGATCCCGACACTGCCGCCGCCGCGGTAGTTGGCCCAGGTGATGCCGCCGAAGTCAAAGGAGCCGTGAAGGCCGCCGGCGCCTGGATTGATATAGGCACCCCTCAGGCTCGCCGCGTCGGCATAGCCCTTGTAGGTGTCCCGCACCTCCTTGTGGGCGATGAGGTCGTCGAAGAAGGTATCGCCGCAGAGCGCCATGACGCCCGTGTAGGGGATTCCGTCGAGGGTCGCCGCCATCTGGCGGATGACGCCCGCACACTTCTTGCGGAGAACGCCCTCGGCCGGTGTGGCGTTGTCGAGGTCGAAGTCGATCTCTGCCGCAGGGGTCTCGCCAAACTCGGTGAAGTAGTCGAACAGCACCGCCCCGTCCGCGTCGAGCAGCCGCCCCGTCTTCAGGATGTTGATACGGTGGTATTCCTCGGTGAGGGCGAAGAACTGGGAGGCTTCCGCCGCGCGCTCGGCGATCTTGGACTGGAGACGCTCAACCGCCACCTCCTCGCCGAAAACGCGAACCTGCTGGACCTCGTCGGCATTGATGGCGTCATCCACCTGGAAGTGCGGGACCCTCAGGGTGCGCATGGAGCGCTTGCCCTTGCCGAAGGTCTGGCCCGGGCCGCCGCGGGGGCTTGCCTGGATCAGCATGCCGTTCTGGGCCTTGTCCTTCTCGATGGCGATATCGAGGGTATCGATGCTCACCGTCTGGAACAGGCCCATCTGGCCGATGGCCGAGGGGACATAGGAGATCTCGCGCAGCGCATCCGTGAGGCGCATGACGCTGAATGCGTCCTGGGTGAAGATATTGAGAATGGACATGTCTGGATTCCTCCGGGATCAGCGCACGATGACGCCGAGAGTGGCGAGGGCCGTGTTCGCAGCGGCCTTCTCGGCAGGCTGGTCACGGTCGGCATGGTAGGTGAGGCACTTGCCGTTCACCTCGGCGTCGCGAACGATGGCTGAGACGGCGACATCGGCAGCAGATGCATCGGCGCCGTAGATGGCAATGGCAGCCGGCACCTCACTGCCGTCGCTGGCGCCGACAGCGCTGGCGATGTATTTGCCGCTGGCGGTGACCTTGCCGAGGACGGTGCCGGCCGCGATGATGCCGGCCCCGCTGGCGATGGTGATGGCCTCGCGCGAGCGCTGGCCGTTGGCTTCCGAGAGGATGAATTCCCCCGGGTGCCGGGTTTCGACGAGAACGGTCATGTCTGTTTCTCCTCTCAAGTCCGTGCGAAGCGGCGGTTGGCGTTGGCAATCGCCCGCTTCCAGCCTTCCTCGGCGCGCGCGGTGGGGTTGGGACGGTCATCACGGTTCGAGCCGAACTCAGGGCCTGCAGCCGCACGCTGGGCGAGCGCCTCGACACGGGACTCTTTCGGGGACGCCGCGAGGATCTTCTCGGCCTCGGTCACGGAAAGGGCCGTCTCGGTCGCCAGCATGAGGGCCTGCTTCCCTCGCCCTTCGGCGGCCTCGCAGTTGACAATGGCGCGGATGCGGGCGCGCTCTTCCAGGCGCGCGGCAGCAACTGCCTCGTCCAGCCTTGCAGGAGGCTGCGGTGCCGGCGCGTCCAGCCGCGCGGGTTGTGCCAGTGCAATTGGTGCCGCCGGGGCTGCTTCCGCAGCTACAGCAATGTCTTCGGTGCTCATGGATATCCCTCCTTTGCGAGCGGTACGCCCGGATGGGCGGGTGGTCTGTGAAAGCGAGGCCAGCACCTCGTCGAAGCTGGCGATGCGGTCGGCGAGGCCGAGGCGGACGGCATCCACTCCGATGAAGGTGCGGGCCTCCGTGGCGCGCGCCATGTCGGCTGTCAGTTTCCGGCCGCGGCCCGCAGCGACCGTGTCGAGGAACTGGCGGTAGTGCGCATCGACGCTGGCCTGCAGGTCGGCGCGCACAGCGTCCGAGAGCGGCTCGAACGGGTTGCCGTCGACCTTGTGGCTGCCGGCGAAGATGAGCGTGGGCTTCACGCCTTGCGCGGCCAGTTCGCCCGAGCGGTCGGCATGCAGCATGACGACGCCGATGGAGCCGAGGATCGAGGTCGGCGAGATCACGATTTCGCTGGCTGCGCTGGCCAGCCCAAAGGCGGCCGAGGCCGCCATGTCGTTGACGAATGCGGTGACGGGCTTGGTCTGACGGACCGAACGGATCAGATCCGCCAGGCCCGCCATGCCGGCGGCTTCACCGCCGGGCGAGGAGATGTCGAGCAGGACCGACCGTACCTCCGGGTCCGATCCCGCCGCACGCAATTGGGCTGCAATCCCCTCGTAGCTGGTAAGCCCCGACCGGCTGTCGAGCCACGCGCCGCGATTCACCAGCGTGTCGAGTACCGGGATGATGGCGACGCCGTCCGCGGTGCGCATCATGGACGAGCTGCCGTCCGCGCGGCGCGATGAGCCGGTGAAGCGGTTCGCGTCCGGTGATTCGACTGTGTCATCCAGGGAGAAGAGTTCGGCATCGATGCCGATCCTCCCGCTCAAGGCCCCCAGAATGATCTGTGCCTTGGCCGGGTGGATGAGGAGCGGCGTGTTGAGCAGGCGGTCACTGAGACGCAAGAGCTGTCCGGGCATCACAGACCTCCCGCGCGCAGGCCGTAACGGCGGCGCAGGCCACCGGTCCGCCCGCAGAACGCTTCGAGCCGCGACAGCTCCGCACGCAGTGCGCCGAGATCCGTGCGGCCGTACTGGACCTTGCGCCGCACGCCATTTCCGGCATCGAACTCAATGAGTTCCGGGCGCCTGCCCTCGAGCAGCGCGTAATAGGCTTCGCGGATCCGTGGCAGCACTGCGCACGGATCGGCATAATCGGTGATGATGGTCATTGCTGTGAGCTGTCCTCGGAGGGATCCTGCGCGGCAGGGTCTTCGGCGGGTTCTTCAGATTGGTCGCCGGAAGGGGTGGTGATTCCCTGGTACTGATGATCGGGCAGACCATAAGTCTCGCGGAGCGCCTTCTCACGCGCGCGCTGCGCATAGACGTCCTCGATGTCGTGGCCGAGGTCTTCGGCAATGGCCGCATCCGTCATGACGCCGAGCCGGCACCAGATCTCATGCGCCTTGGCCATTTTGAGATCGTCCGCCTGCGGCTTCGGCGCTCCCCGCCAGATCGCACGGGACGCTGCAGAGCGGTTGGCGAGGAAGCCATCAAGCCCGCGGGGGAACGGAATGCCGCCCCGCGCGATCTCCTCCTCAAGCCAGGCTTCGTAGACAGCGGTGCAGAAGGGACCCAGAATATGAGCGCGGCGGTAGAGCGTGATCTGGAAGATTTCGCCGGATGCCATGCGGACGCTGGAATATGTGGCATTGGTATAATCCGCCGTGGCGCTCTCATAGGTGAGCCCAATGCAGCGGGCGAGTTCCCGGAGCAGATGGGCAGCGAAGTCCCTGTAGTCCGAATGCGGATGCTGGGCCCGGTGAAGTTCGAGCTTCTGGCCCGGAAAGAGATGGGCAATCCGACCGTTGATGCCGAGATTGATGGTGGCGTTGTCGTACCAGCCCGACTGGGCCTGAATGTAGGCATCCCAGGGCGAGATCCCGCTGGCCGAGAGCCGCGCCTGTTCCTGCGGGGTCAGCAGGCCTGAGAGAACTTCCTCCGTCGGTTCATCCGAGGTGATGGAGGCCGCGAAGACCGTCTGCAGGATCGCCGCCGTCAAGGTGGCGTCCGACAGCTGGTCGAACTGCCGGGCGACCTGCAGCGCGGGCGTCAGCGGGCTGATGCCCCTGACCTGCCCCGGCATGCCGTCGAAGACATGGATGACGCGCGCGCGTCCGAGGGCATCACGGGCCGCAACCTCGTATTCCTGCGTGTACCCGTTCAGCAGATCCTTGCGGGTTGCCAGATAGGAGACGGGCAGCCCGTCAGGATCCATGCGCACGCCCTGCACCATGCCGCGCAGCTTGTCGTTTCGGCGAACAATGCGGTGGGACGGCACAAGCCGGACCTTGGTGCCGTAGCGGCCACCAGGGCGTTCACGCCATGGCAGTTCCGCCCAGATCTCGCCGGTGGCGAACCACGAGCGGAAGGCTGCGGCCTGCAGGAGGCCGAACGACCGCCTCCCCTCGATGTCGCATTCGTAGGGCTTTTCCGCCCAGAGGCTCCAGCGCTGCTCGACGGTCTGAGCCCAGCTTTCCGCCTCGGCATTGCTCATACCGAAGAGATCATTCTCCGGCATGGCCTTGAGGCGAAGCCCGGTCCCGACAGTGTTGGCCACTGCCTGGTCGATGGCTCCAGCCATCCACCCGGAGTTCTGGATCAGGTCGATGGTGCGGGCCGCTGCGAGGTCCCACGATGACCCAACATCGTCAGCGGCTTCCCGAAGTGCCGGCCGCCAGCCGCCGAACACAACGCCGCGATTGCCGCGCATGAAGTCGGCACGGATGGCGGGACGCGGGACGGATCTCGCGCGGGACGGCGCAAACCAGTCCCGCACCCGCTCCATCATGCCCATGGAATCACCTGTTCAGTCGTGACGAAAGGCCTGCGAAGCGTGACCGCAGGTCCGGCATTGCCGCCGCAGCAAGAGCCACGACCGGCTTGTCCCGAACCGTGGCTTCGTCATTGTCAGTGTCACGTCCAGTCTCAGGGCCGGGGTCAGCACCGCGGTTCGCCCTCGTCACGCCGTCCGGAATGCGCTGGACGTTCAGCGAGTAGCCAATCGCCATGGCAAGGGCCTCGCAGTCGAGATAGTGGTTAGCCCGCGACTTCTGCACCCATTGCGGCTTGCCGGTGGCGCCGTCGACCACGCGAACTTCCGAGACGAGCTGCTTCGCATAGTCCTCATCGATATCGTCGGGCACGATGAAGGAGCCCGGCTGGTCGAGAGGTGTCCGGATCCGCGAGACCAGCAGCGACTTGAAGAAGTCGGTCGAGAGCCAGACCAGATCGATGGAATAGGACGCCTTCTTGCCCTTTGCCGTCACTTCGATCTTCGACACGCGGTAGGGTGGCGACATGGTCGAGCGGCCCTTGGTCGGTGAGACCAGCCAGGGATAGCGCCTCGTGAACTCATAGACCTTGTGCTCGTCGCCTGCGTCCGGCTTGTTCGGCCGGAACCCTGAGTCGACGAACACCCGTTCGATCTGCAGCCCTGCGATGGGCGAGAGCATCAGGTCGGCAAGGGCGTTCCACACCTCGTCATCGTCGGTTGGCCCATAGAGCTGCCCCCGGTCGATGAGCCAGGAACGGCCCCGGGCCCCGAAGCCACGGATGGTATAGTAGAGTGACAGCTTCTGCACATCGACAGCCATCCCCAGGCGCAGGACGCCATCGGGCACGTCCTTCAGCCGGTAGGGCTGCCGCCGCTGGAGGATCTCCTGCCAGTCGAGCGCATCCCGCCCCGCTGCCGGGGTGAAGCATTCGCCGAAGCCGGCATTCAGCGCCGTCTGCACCTGGTCGGGATCGCCCGAAGCGAGCGCCCGAACGTAGCGCTCGATCCGCGTGCCCCAGGAAACGAAGGGGCTGGCCAGCCCGCTCGCCCAAAAGCTGATGACCGCATTCTCAGGCGGCTCCCCCAACACCTCGCCGTTTTCAGTCCACTGTCCCGGCGCCACGTAAATGCCCCGGGCATTCATCTCCTGCTTGTCGCCATCCTGGTGCAGCCCGCCACAATGCGGGCACTGCAACTGGGCCGCCTTGGACGCTTCTGAGGGCGTGGCATTTTCCGGCCAGCGCATCTGCTCGAAGCGCGGCACGAAGTATTTGTCGCAATGCAGGCACGGCCAGCAGAAGTGATGCCGGGTTCCGGACTGCCAGAGTTTCCAGATGGCGCTCTCGACCGCCTCGGGCTGGGCAGGCTTCCAGAAGCGCAGGCCGCTTTTCTCGTCCAGTTCGGTTTCGATGAGGCCGCGAGACGGTGTGGACGTGATAGCCGTCACGAAGTCGGCATAAGTCTCGCCTCGGGCTTCGACCAGGCCCAGCGGATCGCCCTGCCCCTTCACGTTCGCCAGCATCTCGTCGTACTCGTCGACCAGCGCCAGCGCCGCGGGGCTTGATTTGAGAGCAGCCGATGATCCTGCATGGGCAAGACGGACAGGAACACCTGCGACGATCTTCAGCGTTTTCTTCATGCGCTTGCCGCGCACAACCTTGGCTGACAGCGTCTCCGCCTCGTCCAGAAGGCTCATCAGCCGCGGCTCGAACTGGTCGGTCAGGAAGTCCCTGATCGGACCCACGTACAGGACCGGTGCCGGACGCTGGTCGAGACGTGCTCCCATGATATCGAGCAGTGACTCCGATTTTCCAGACTGGGCAGCGCACACCATGACGACGCGCTTGTACGCTCCGCCATGCACTGCGCGGGCCATCGGCACCATGTAGGGCGTCAGCCACGGATCCCGAGGACCGGGTAAACCGGACGTCTCAGGGTAGACCCGGTTGAGACGTGCCCACTCGTCAGGCGGCAGCTTCGGCGCGGGCCGGAGAATGGCTTCGGCCAGCCTCCAGGCCTTCAGTCTTTTCTGCGGCTCGCTTGGGAAAGCACGCGTGGACGGCTTCAAGGTCCGGGGCATGCCCGTCTGGCTCCGGCAACACGGGCGCTGCCACGCCAGCATGGCGAAGGACTCCTTGCCATCCCAACGATCCTTTCATTGCAAAACTCACAAGGAAAGGATTTGCCGATATCCTTTCTTTAGTGTCGCTCACGGACAGCGCAGGGTCTTTCCAGCACCCCTCTAGGTAACGCTCGCTGCGTGGCCTCGGCCAGCCTCCAGGCTTTCAGCCTTTTCTGCGGCTCGCTGGGAAAGGCGCGAGAGGACACCATCGATCTCTGTTTCAACCTTCTGGCGCTCGGCCACGATGCGCGTCAGCCGCGCCGGGAGCCCCGCAAGCCCCGATCTCACCATGCCGGCCAGTTCCGCCATGTCGTTCAGCGCGTCCTCGACCGGGATCAGTTCCCGCGAGCGCTCAGCGATCCGAAGTTCGATCTCGAGTGCGCGCGCATCCCGCACCCGGCTGTCTGCGGCCGATTTGGCCGAACGGCGCTCATCGTCCTTGAGGTACCGAAGATATCCCTGGACAGCACCCACGAGTTGCACGAAGCCACGCTTCTCTGGCTTCGGGATGAAGCCCTGCTTCACCAGCTGCCGGATGCGCTCCTCCGAGATCATCAGCAGCCGCGCAGCCTGGCCGATGGGGATCAGGCCTGCGTGTTCAGCCATGGGCCCCGGCCTCCGCTAACATGATCAAGAATGATAGGATTACAAAGCTATTCAGCTTGTCTTCCGCCGAACATGAAGCATTCATGGCTCCTGCAATGGAGGCACATGATGCGCAGACCAGCACGGGACACAAGAAAGGCGATCGACGCCTACATCGCCAAGAAGGCGGAGATCGACGCGATGCTCGCGAGGATCTCAAGGCTCAGCGAGGACCATTTCGGCGCGGATCCCGGCAAGGTGAACTGGGGCGATGTCGGCACCCTCGAGGATTACGCCCGCCACCTCCGACGCATCACTGACGCCGCCTTCCGGGAGGGCGAACATGCCGAATAGCAGACCCATCCCCGCCCCCATCCAGATGTTCGACTATGGCCTCGGTATCTTTGGCCGCACCATCGTGTGCTACCGGACGGGAGACGAATTCTTCCTCTACGGTGTCACCGCGAGCGGCGATCCAAGAGTTCTGCCGAGCCTCGGCATGGCAAGAGAGGTCGCAGCTTCAGCACTCCCCTGATCGCGCAGCCCCCGCTCCTCCGCCCCGCCACAAGCGCGGGGCCCGGGGTCGTAGGAGCCGGAGATCATTTCGGCCCACAAACCCACGGAGCAGACCCCATGACGAAACTCACCGACACCCAGCGCGTGATCCTCAGCGCCGCCTCGCAGCGCACCGACCGCCTCGCACTCCCTCTCCCCAAGAGCCTCAAGGGTGGCGCGGCACACAAGGTCGTCAATGCCCTGATCGAGAAAGACCTCCTCAAGGAGGTGAAGGCCAACCGCAAGCTTGGTGATCCCGTCTGGCGCGAGAGCGGCGAGGGTCACGGCCTGACGCTGATCATCACCGAAGCCGGGCTTACCGCCATCGGCATAGAGGTTGAGCCTCAGAAGACCAAAACTCAGATGCAGGCACCGAAGCCCGTCTCCACCGAGCGCAAGATGCGCGAGGGCACGAAGCAGGCGCTGGTGATCGAGATGCTGCGGCGCCCCCAGGGAGCGACGATCGCCGAGATCGTCGAAGCCACATCTTGGGCCGCCCACACGACCAGAGGCTTTTTGGCCGGCGCGTTGAAAAAGAAGCTCGGCCTCGCCATCGACTCCGAAAGGGAGGAAACAAGAGGTAGAGTGTACCGTCTGGCCTGACCACCCGCACAGAAAAGACGAGCCACCAGTCGGGGAACTGGTGGCTCTTTCAAATCAGGGCCGCTGGGTGGTTTACCAGCCCTGATCAATGGTCGGATCCGAATGGTTAACGAATCGTTAATTTCCTCTGGTCGCGGCGAGGAGATGCCCCCCACGCCCCGTTGAACAACCGGCGGATGGCAAAGCTGCGAACCAGGGACACGCCGACGAAGAAGCAACCGATGAGCAGATTTTCGCTCAGCGATGCATGCAAGCCGAACAGGGGGAACACGATGATCTGCGTCAGCACAGCGAGGCCATAGCCCACCACGATGTTGGTGACCGCCTCCACTAAGGATAGCCAGCGTGACTGCATCAGGCGGCATCCTTCGACTTGGGCTTGCGTGCGACCTTCAGGTCGTCGAAGGTCCGATCCTCGCCATCGAGCACCGCCTTGTTGCCTGTGTAATCCTGCCAGCGCTGGACGATGACATCGACGTATTTGGGGTCGAGTTCCATCAGCCGCGCCGCGCGGCCGGTGCGTTCGGCTGCAATGAGCGTGGTCCCTGATCCGCCGAACAGGTCGAGGACAATGTCCCGGCTCTTGGAGGAATTGGTGATGGCCCGTTCCACCAGTTCCACCGGCTTCATGGTGGGGTGGAGATCGTTCACCCGAGGCTTGTCCACGAACCAGACGTCACCCTGATCGCGGGCGCCACACCAGTAGTGCTGGCTGCCGTCCTTCCAGCCATAGAGGATCGGCTCGTATTGGCGTTGGTAATCGGCCCGACCGAGGGTGAAGGTGTTCTTGGCCCAGATGATGAAGGTCGACCACTTGCCGCCGGCGTCGGTGAAGGCCTTCTGCAAGGTGTGTAGCTCAGACGAGCTCATGCAGATGTAGCAGGCCCCCTTGGTCACCATCAGCAGGTTGACGCAGGTGTCGTAGAGAAACTGGTAGAAGCCCTCGCCCAGGGCGTCGTTGAGGATGCGCCGGTCTTTGCCGCGCATCTTGTCCTTGGCCGAGTTCCCGTAATCGACGTTATAGGGTGGATCGAGCGTCGCCATGTCCGCCAGCTGGCCGCCCATCAGCTTCTCGACATCCGTCATCACGGTGGAGTCGCCGCAGAGCAAGCGGTGGTCGCCAAGGATCCATAGGTCGCCCGGCTTGCTGACCGGGACCAAGGGAACTTCCGGCGCCTCGTCCGGATCGGTGAGACCTTCGATCTGTTCGGCCCCCAACAGCTTGTCCAGTTCCTCTGAAACGAAGCCGGTCAATGCCAGGTCGAAATCGTCGAGCTTCAGGTCGCCGAATTCCAGCCGCAGCAGCTCGTCGTCCCACTCGGCATTCTCGTGAGACCGATTGTCCATGATGCGGTAGGCCTTGGCCTGCGCCGGGGTCAGGCCGTCAGCCACATGCACCGGGATGGTCTTGAGCCCCAGCTGCTTGGCGGCCTCGAGCCGCGTATGCCCGACGATCACCACCAGCTTCTCATCCACCACGATGGGCTGGCGGAAGCCAAACTCGGCGATGGACGCCTTCACGGCGTCGATGGCGGCAGTGTTGTTGCGGGGATTCCGGGCATAGGGCACCAGGCTCTCCACCGGCATGTCGGTGACGATCATCGGACCCCCTGACCCTGAACGGAAATGCCCGTTTTCCGGGCGTTTCAGCGCAAGCTATTCAAAACAAAACGGAAAAATGGAAACCAGAAAAACGCTCGAAAACCGGGCCGCCGCGCCAGCGCTACTCAGAACCCCGCAATGGGGCTCCTAGCCCCGCCCCCCTACGCACGACTACGATTACGCGGGAGCCCTCGGAAGCCCGCTCCAGCCAGCATCATTTCGATCAGGCGTGCCGACTCCTTCAGCACGCGAGGATGCTGATCGGTCCATGCGGCATACGCTTCGTCACGCAGCATCTCGACGGGGACCGCAGGACCCCAAAGCTGCTCGATCGGAAAGCGCGCCTTGCCTGTGCGCTTGAACACGCCGCCACCGTAGCGCTTGACCACGAAGGCGGAGCGGAAGGTCTGCGCCCTGCCCCATATCTTCGCGCGTACGCCGTAGGAGAACTGCTTGGCGCCGAAGAAGGACAAGGGAAGGTGACGGCCAGTGCCCGAGGTCACGGTCGACATCGTGTTGCGGGTTGCGGACTGGAAGCGTGTCGCAGCGTTGACGGCGCCACGCGGGATGGACGACTGCCGGGCGAGCGAGCGACGCAGCTGGGTGAAAGACTTGCGGCCTTCCTTGTTCAGCGCCATCGAGAAGGCACGGCGGGCTTCGCCTTCGCCAAGACGCGTGCACGCCGCTTCGAAGCGGATCCTGACATCGTCGGCCTCGAGGAAGCGAACCCGCATGACGACCCTCCAAAACGAAAAGCGCCCAGAGAACTCATCTCCAGGCGCAATTCTAATCCTTCAATATCGGAACTTTTAGCCGCGTCGCAGTTCCGCGTCAAGCGTTTTCTTCAATTTTTTCATCATGATAAGCGCCTCACAATAGTGCGCACCCGCGAGAAGCGCTGCGTACTCCTGTCGTGTGGATAACTCTCATCGCAGCCTGAACAACCGGACCAGCGCGTTCAAGGCGACGCGCAGATTCCCGATATCCTCCTCCGACCAGTGCAGCGCATCCTCGTCGGTGCAGATCACGCGATGCACGAGCAAGGTCGGCCGCCGGCCGCGCGACATGCGCTGCTCGCGGTCGCAAACGTCGAGCACATCGGTAGCATCGCCGAAGCGGCGCTTGAGCTTCTCGATGACCTCCAGCACCGGTTCGCTCGGGCTTGAGCCGAAGATGCCCCCGTTGATCAGCAGACCAGCCACAGACCGCGGGCTCGGCGATGGCAAACCGAACACCGCATGGTGCTGCTGATAGAGCTCAGCAAACGCCACACCTGCCTGGTACTGGCTCTCGCTGATCAGCTCGCGGAAGGCGAGACGGCCCAGCGCAGTTCCAAGCCTCTCGTCCTTTGCCTGCTTTGCCGTCACGCCAAAGTGGCGCCGCCGCGCATCGAGGGCAACACTCATGGCATCCCTCTCCATTTCCTGTCTGGTGCGCTTGCCGCAGGCGTAGCGCTTGCCGGGCTTCCTCTTGCGTCCACGGGCCATGGCTCACCTCCCCTCCGGCTTGGCGGTTTCGCTCAAATCGCGCAGCAGCGCCGCGTAGCCGCAAACATCCACTGCCGAATCCTCGTGGCTCGGATCGTGAGCGAGCCGCGCCAGCTTCAGGTCAAGGAGGCACAGGACCACCTGCGCAGGGGTGATCTCGCGCCCCAGCGTGGCCGACCACCGCGCTGCGATGGCCGCCATGCTGCCACTCGCGTCGCCGTATTGGGTGCTCCGCTCAGCGATCACATTGGCGACGTGCTTGAGGAACTTCTCCGCTGGAGTGCTCATGCCACACCACCGTTCGTCTCGATGGCCCAGAGCAGGATGGCGATGGCATCCGCCTCGTTGTCGTCAGCCGGCTCAAAGCCGCGCGCGCGCATGGCATCGATGACCGCCTGCTTGTCAGCGTTACCCTTTCCGCACGCGTGCCTTTTCCAGGTGCCCACCGGCACGCCGCTGTAGGGGATGCTCTGCCCCTCGCACCAGGCGGTCAGCGTGGCAAGCAGTCCGCCGTAGACGTGGCTGGCATCGGTACCGAGATGCCGCCGCACCGCTTCGTAGTAGACGGCATCGATGCCTCCGGCGATATCCAGCGTCTGGTCCAGCCACTTGCCGAAGCGCAGGTAGCGCATGCCGCCACCCTCGAATCGGCTGGGCCGGAATTCGGCCGTGCCGTGGACGATCCGGCAGCGGCTGGTGCGGACAGCCCAGCCGGTGGTGCTTCCCAGATCGAGCGCTAGGATACTCGCGATATGTTCAGGGGAACGGGTCATGACGACCTCCTCTTCGGGTTAGCGGCCGGGGCGAAGCCGCCGTCCGGTGAGGGAGGCGCATCGCCCGGACCCGAAAGGGGTCTGGTCAGGTCATCCGCAGGGCGGAAAAGCCGTCCGGCGGGTTCTTTCATGGCTTCAAGAGGCACCTCTTGAAGGAAGTCGGCCTCCAAGCCCTTGGAATGGCTGGGGTCCTCTACTTATTTATATTATTATTATTTTATATAGGTAGGAGTCTATTCTATTTATACCGCGCGCGTACACGCGAGGTAGTACTCTATTCCCTTTGAAAGATTGAAAGAAGGGGGCGATGCTTTTTTCTCAAGCGATTTTCGCATGTTAGACCTGATCTTTCTTATTCATGGCAGAGGTGGCGGTTTGAAAGAACCTGCAGGCGCCGCTTCACCTCACGAGCCGGAAGACCATGGCCTTGCGTCCCGCGGTGTTACGCATGACCGGCATGATATCCCCGCTCTCGATCAACGTGGCCAGGATATCATCGCGGTCTCGCGCTTTCAGCCACTGCGAGGCCCGGGTGATTTCGGATTTGGAGACGCCTTCGCTGCCCGCCGCACGAATGATCTCCCGGATGCGCTTGAGATGAGCTTCGGTCTCGGTATCGGCGACATGACGCTCGACCGCGTCCATGGTTCGCTTTGCGAAGTGCCGCACGAAGCCGATGGCCCATTCGGTATCGCGGAGTTCGATCACAGGCCGCGACGGATCGCGCCCAACGGCAACGATCAGCGCCAGCTTCATGGCGTTCTCGCCGATGCGCGCGAGGATCGCCGTATAGGCCGTCCCCGAGGCGGCGCGCAATTCCTCCGTCAGCTGTACGCTCAGGCCCGCGAAGCACGCCTTCGCCTCGTCCGTCATGGGGACGATGGCGGGGTTCACGGCGGTGTTGGGGCCCGATGTGACGCCCGACAGATTGCCGCGCTGGAGCCCCCCGCCTTCCGCGATGCGCTGAAGCCCCTGGATCAGCGCCGCCGGCGCCTGCCGGAGTCCCGCGGCAAGATTCTCGTCGGGGTAATCCTCATCGCTCGGCAGGATGATGAAGCGCGCCAGCGAGCCGTCGACGACATTGGCGCCCTGCAGCGCGCCCCAGAAATGCAGGGGCGTTGTCGTGCCGTAGAGGCAGAGACAAGGCTGGACGATGTCCCGGCGCTCGTTCATGCCGTCCCGGTTGGCATATTCGGCACCGAGGAAGATGCCACCGGCCGCCGTGTAGAGTTCGGTCATGTTGTCGAGGATCTCGGTAATGTGCCGGGGACTGCGCTTCCGGTCCGCTGCGGCGGAGAGAAACATGCCAAACTCGTCGATCTGGAACAGGATCGCGGGCTGCCGGTGGAGAGCCGTCAGCAATCCCGCGCCCGAGGCGATCTTGTTGCCGCCGAGATGATTGGCGAGCCCCGCCTCGAAGAACACCTCGTTGACGATCTCGCGGGCGTGATTCTTGCCCGAGCCGCTGTCGGCGATGCCCACGACATAGAGATTCGAACGGAGATTGCTCTCGGTGCGGTAGAGCCTTCCCATCAGCGCGCCGATGGCGCAGAGGCTTGCGCCCAGCGACAGCAGTGGCTGGGGACGCCGGGCGGTGGCGATCATGTAGCTGGCAAGATCGCCCACCAGGCCGTCCGGCATGACCAGATCGAAGGGCGCCGCGGGCCGTTCCTCGGCAACAGACTGCTCCGCCTCCGCCGCAGCCTGCCTGGTGAGGCGGGCGAGCATGGCGGCTGCCGGATGCTCCTCGCCCTCCTCCCGCGCGCCGTCGAGCACGAGGCCGGGCTCGGGCTGCCAGCCGCGCTCCATGGCGAGGTGATAGATCGTTCCGGCCCCGATACGATCCGGATGGAAGCTTTCCCAAGCCTTCTCCGTCGTGGCGGGATCGTTCTTGGCGGCCTGCGCCGACCATGCGGCGAAGAGGCTGCCGCCTTCCTCACCGAGTGCACCTTTCAGGGCCATGCCGATGCGCATCCAGCTGTCATAATCGAGTTCGGTATTGGGGATATGCCGAAGCGCCGCCTCGATCGCGGGAAGCGTTCCGGCCTGACTGTGCCCATTGGCAGAATGACCTTGCGGCCCAGCGCCGTTGCTGTTGCCGTTGAGGCTGTTCTGCCGCAGATCGGGCGGCAGGAGCGCGTGCGCCTCCTCCAGGAAAGCGCGGGCCGCCGCCTCCCCGATCTCCGGAAGCTGCGAGAGGTCGAGATCCGCCAGCCCCTCCTCCGGCCAGCAATAGGGCGCACCCGTGTCCGGATGATCGGCATAGGCGAGAAACTGCTGCCCAAGGCACAGCACCTCCAGCGGATGTCGCTTGATCCCCCGGAACGGCTCCGCCGTGCGATAGACCAGCATGCGCTTGGGTGCCTTGCCGATCCTGAGCGCAGGCGTATCGCCCAGCCGCTCACGTGCCAGCTTTTCCACCCGCAGCGCCAGCTCGGCATCCTCGCGGATGTCGATGTCGAGTGCGGCAACCGCACCGCCGACGATGCCGATGCCGCAGCCGGGCCACTTCGACCAGGTCGCCACCTCGACTTCGGTGGTGGGCCGGGCCGCGTGGCGGTTCCACTCGCCGTAGTCATGCCACTTGCCGCGCGCATGACGGCCGGGTTTCTTGGTGCCGGGCTGGATCGGCAGGATCGTGTAGCCATTGTCCAGAAGCTGCGCGCCGAAACGCGCCATGTGGGATTGGGCAGTCATCAGAAGGGTACCTCCGCGGTCATGGAATCGAGACGGGCGCGGTCACGGGCGGCGAGATCGCGCAGATGGTCGCAGTAACCGGTGACGACCGCCTCGACGAAGCAGTCCCACTCGGTGGAATCGAGGGCGGCGAGATCGGTCTTGCCGATGCTCTCGAGATATTCGCCGCCCATGCGGCCGCCATTTTCCATGGCGGCTTTCTCGTTCGGGGTCGGGTCGATCATGCCTTTCCTCCCGTGACAGATGTTCTGGCAGAGCCGGCTGCAGAGCCGTTTCCGGCTGGCGTCGCGGCGGGGGTCCGATACGGGGAAGGCTGCATCGAACCAGCCATGGTGACGGGCTTGCCGGTGGCAGACGGCGCAGAGGCCGGGGATGGACATGCTTCGAACCTCGCGCGCTTGACCTCGAAGAAACGGCCCACGGTCTCGACCATGATGGCGGATGGGCGCCTGAGCTCGGCCCGGCGGGCGAGCGCCTCCGCGACGCTGAACGGGAACGGGGTTCCCGGCGCGCGCAGCTGCCACCACTCCTCGGCCTTGCGCCGCGCATAGCCGGAGTGCTCGAAGCAGACCCATTCGGAGTAGGCGGAAAGCCCGCAGCGGTAGGTCACCCGAAGCGAGGGCAGCCCGCCCGCCTTCTCGTGCCGGACGTACATGACGTCGGTCACCGCAAGCCATGGCGGGTGCTTCGGCGACAGCACCGGCAGTGTCGCCGCCGTCGGCGCAATCTTGACCTGCCGCGCCGGAAAGACGAAGCCGCAGTCCGGGCATTCGCTGGCGGCGAGCGGAACGATGCTGTCGCACTCCGGACAGACCTTGGTGGGCGCCACGCCGTCACCACCCTCGCCGGGCCGTTTCGGGCGCACCAGGTCGATGGGACCATGGCGGCTGACATTGCCGGCGAAGTCGAGGACCAGGCAGTTCTCCTTGCCCGGCGCCAGCCGCGTGCCGCGCCCCGCCATCTGGACGTACAGCCCGGCGGACTTGGTGGGCCGCAGCATGGCGATGAGATCGACTGCCGGTGCGTTGAAGCCGGTGGTCAGCACGCCCATCGAGGCGAGGGCACGGATCTCCTGACGCTTGAAAGCGGCAATGATGCCATCCCGCTCGTCCTTCGGGGTGTGGCCGAAGATCGTTTCGCAGCTGATGCCATGCCTGCGGAACTCCTCCGCGATATGGCGGGCGTGATCGACGCCGGAGCAGAAGGCCAGCCATGACTTGCGATCTTCACCATAGGTGATGATCTCGGAAACAGCCGCGCGCGTGATTTCCTCCTGGTCGACCGCCGCCTGCAGCTCGCTGGCGATGAACTCGCCGCCGCGGCTGCCGACACCGGCAACATCGAGCTTCGTCTTCGGCTGCTTGCTGACCAGCGGGCAGAGGTAGCCACCGTCAATCAGGTCGCGGACCGAGACCTCGTAGGCGATGTCGGTGAACAGCGCTCCATCGCCCTCGTGCAGCATGCCGCTGTCGAGACGGTAGGGTGTCGCCGTGAAGCCGATCACCTTGAGTTTCGGGTTGATGGCGGTGAGTTCGCCGAGGAAGCGCCGGTACATGGTGGCGGAGGCGACCGGGATCAGATGCGCCTCATCGATGAGGACGAGGTCGCAGTGACCGATTTCCATCGCACGGCGATGTACGGACTGGATGCCGGCGAACAGGATGCGCGCATCCGCCTCGCGCCGCCCGAGCCCGGCGGAATAGATCCCCGCCGGAGCCTCGGGCCACAGGCCGATCATCTCTGCATGGTTCTGGGCGATCAGCTCCCGCACATGCGTGATGATGAGGATGCGCTGGTCGGGCCAGACCCTGAGGACGCCCTCGGAGAAGGCGGCCAGCACCAGGCTCTTGCCCCCGGCTGTCGGGATCACGATGAGTGGGTTGCCCTTGTGATCCTCGAAATAGGCGTAGATCGCACCGATCGCCGCCTGCTGGTAGGGACGGAGGCTCAGCATGATGTTACCTCCTTCTCGGCGCGCGCGTCATTGACCCAGGTGGCGCCGTCCTTCATGCGGTAGGCGACATGATCGTCGCCCACATCGGTCACCTCGCCGGGAACCAGATCGGGAATGAACAGATGCCTTTTGCAGGCGCTGCGCTGCTCCTGCGAAGTCTGCATCCGGTCATGACGGGCGCAGTGCCAGCCGCCCTCGACCGGCGTGGCGTGAAGGCAGGTGCGGCAGTTCACGGCCGCGGCCCCACCGCCATGGCAGACGTCGTGGTGCGCGCACATGCGGCACTCGTACCAGGCGGGATCCTCGCTGAGGCGCGGCGGCGGACACTGGGCGGAGATAACCCGGCCCGCCTTCTCGAGCAGCCGCTCGGCAAACGCCTTGTCGACATCGACCCTCTCGATGTGCAGCGCGTCGGTGTCCTTGCACACCGCGACGTAGAGCGCGCGGGTGATGCCGGTCAGATGCATGTAGACCTGCATCTGCGCCGCATGCTGGGGCTTGGAGGCGACGACGCCCTTGGCCACCAGATCGGCGAAGCTCTTGACCGAGTGGGTCTTGAACTCGAGCACGTGCCAGGTTTTAGGCGCCTCGAGGAGGCCGATTGCCACGCCGTCGAGCGATCCGCCGAAGTGCCCGCCATGCGCCTCGACGCGGAACTGGCGGCCAGTTTCGGGATCGACCTCGAGCACGGTGGCGCCGGTCGCACGGAGATTGCGCACGAGGCGCTCCTCTTCCAGCTGTCCCGTCTCGAAGAGGCGGAGAAGCCGGCCGGGATGCCGCGAGGCCGTCACCCAGCGGAAATCGTACCAGAGGGCGCGGGCACAGCTCTTGCCGATCATCGAGGCGCCGAGGTGATCGCGGAAGCCGTCGCCCTGCTCTGCCTCATAGGCGGCATAGATCGCCGAAAGCGTCGGCGTGGGGGGTGCGGGAAGCTCTGCCATCACGCGCCCTCCCCTTCACTGCGAAGCCTCGCCTCGGCAAGAACGGCGGCCCAGGCTTCCTCGTCATGGCGCTCGCGCAGCACGCCGATCAGGGCGTCTTTCATCGCCTCGCGGCGGCGCTGCCCGGTGCGGAGAGCGAGAAGCTCCGCACGCTCGCGGCACAGGTGCCGCAGTGCGGTGCGCGCCTTGTGAAACCAGTCGGGGTCAATAGGCTTGCGCTGCTTCTGGCGCGCCAGATCGGCGGTGGCGATCTGGGTGCGGATCCTGGCAATGGCATCGTCGAGTTCGATCAGGCGCAGTCGGGCATCGGGAAAGCCGGGGGCGTTTGCGGCCGCGAGGGCCGCACTGGACAGGTCTGTCATGTGAATTCTCTCAGTTGGAGGGAGGGTGCTGCCGCAGCCGTCGGGCCCCAGCAGCTATGGTCATCAAGCCTTCTTGTTCCAGGGCGCCGAAGCGATCTTCGCCGGGGCGGCCGGCGCAGCGGCGGCTGACGCGGGCTGAGGCTTCACCGACGCGGCGGACGGGACCCCGTCCTTCGGCACGAGGTAGCGGATCGCGTTGCGCTCGCCGTAGCCGTTCTTGGGCGGTTTCACCGTCACCTGGATGGTCATCGGGATGAGATGCAGTTCTTCGCTGTCGGTAACCTGCAGCTTGCCGGTGGCATGGCAGATGGCGGAGAGCGCACGCTGGGCGATCTCGACCGTGGTCGGGTTCTGGTTGACGAGGTTCAGCTGGTCGAACACCTTGCGGCCCTTGTAGGGACCCTCGAGAATGTCGAGCATGAGCCAGAGGAACTGGCCCATGCCATTGCTGGTCACCCGCATCTCGCTCTCGATGATCTGGGCCACATACTTGCCCGCGGGCAGCACATCGTAGCCTGCTGCGGGTTCGATGCCGGTTGCGTCGAAGGAATTGTCGAAACGTGCCATCTGTCTTCTCCTGTCAGGGCTGGATCACTTGGGCTGGGGCATGGCCTTGACGAACTCCGACCAGTCGAGGGGCAAGGTCTCAGGGAGTTCGTAACGGTTCTTGGCGAGGAAGGCGGGACGCTCCTCGGTGTGCATGACGCGCTTGCCAGTGCCGAGGGCGCGCGCCACTTTCTTGTTGAAGCCGACTTCTGACTTTGCGATCGACAACTGGTAGTTGGCGAAGAGCACGATATCTGAGTGCTCCTGCAACAGGGCAGCAGCGCGCGCCTGAAGCTTGATCACGTAGCGATCGTAAGGTTCGTGCTCAGGGCTGTCGAAGCGCTTGATGTCGGTGTGCGCGATCTGCAGCACCGCCATGCCCTTTTCGTCACGCAGCGCATTCAGCTTGTCGATGTATTCGCGCCAGATGTTGACGGCCTCGGCATAACCCTTGCCGAAGCCCGGGGTCTCGATCGACGACCAGTTATTGCGCTTGCAGGCTTCGGCCCAGATCAGGGGCTCCAGCCAGTCGACGCTGTCGACCACCACGGTGCGATAGTCATGTTCTTCCGTCCGCAGCGCCTCGAGGGCCTCCGACACATCGGCGTAGCTCGTCGCCAGCGGGAAATGCGGCACCTGCAGCTTGCCGAGCCCGTCCTCCGTCATGATGAAGACGGGCGAGTCGGCCTTCGCGGCGAAGGTGGATTTGTCGACGCCGGCCACGCCGTGCATCAGGATGCGCGGCGGCTGGAGCGCGGTGCTCTTGCGGAGAGA
>NZ_JBKBKI010000048.1:0-19276 GCF_046294715.1 Aestuariivirga sp.
GCCGTCGCCGTTGATCAGGTACAGGAAATGCTTGGCCGGAACGACGACGATCATCCCCGCGAGCGCCGGCGCCGGGAATTCCACCGTTTGGGCACGAAACTCCGACGGGATTTCGTCCGCCGCAGGAACGATCGGGTAGTCGAACTCGGCTTCCGGCGGGGGGAGCAGATCGGGGTCCGGGCCCAGATCCATTTCATACAGGCTGACAGGGACTTTCCGCACGTGGGACGGGTTGTCCCCGGGGCGGATCACCCGCGGAAGCGGCTGACTTTCGCCGGCCAGGGCCGTTCCCGAGAAGACCCCGAAGGCCAGCCCACTACCGACAAAAGATCGACGCGTCAGAAGCCGCATCCGGCAATCCTCCTTGCATACCAGCAACTTGCCTCTGGAAACGGGGCTGCGGGGTGGTGGTTCCGGGGCGCCGAGAGAAAGGTTCACTTGTAGATAAATTCAAGCGAGTGGCTGGGTGCCCAGACCTTCAGAGTTTCTTAGGCAGGTACGTGAAATCGTGTGCAGAGTTGCGAGATAGCCGGGAGTTCCGACAGTGACGTGGCAGGCAAGCGAACCCAGAATGGAATTCCACGACCGGCTCAAGACCTCCTCCGCGAAAGGAATCGTCTCCGACTACCAGCGCCAGCAAAAGAAGAAAAACGCTGCCGAGGATCTCAAGACAGTCCTTTGGAAGAAGCACGCAAGCTTCTTCACGATGTGGCGGGAGATCAGAATGCTGTCGAAGGGCAGAGGCGCACTGAACGGGCAGGAATACGTGCGCTACCAGCTCTACCGCCGCGACATGCCGCAGTCCGCCAAGGAAGAGTTCCTCACCGACAGGCTGCACTGGCCCATCTGTGATCTCTTGAGCAGCCCCTACTGGCGGGCCGTCACGGAGGACAAGTGGATCTGCTACACGCTGCTCGAAGCCGCCGGCATCCCGATCCCGAGGACCGTGGCCGTGTTCGACCCCACGCTGCGATCCTATGGGAAGACGCTCACCCTCCGGACGTCGGATGACGTGCGAGAATTCCTGGAGCAGGACCACAATTATCCGCTCTTCGTAAAGCCCTGCGACCAGTTGGGGAGCTTCGGTGCCTTCATCATCACGGGCGCTGCCGACGGCAAGGCCCTGCTGCACGACGGTTCGGCCGCCACGCCCGGCGAACTCCTCGCGGACTATTTCGGCACGGAACCCTTCCTGCTGCAGGCGACGCTGCACAATCACCGCGACCTTTCGGACCTGACCGGCCGGCTGGCCACCGTCCGCCTGGTGAACCTCGTTCGCGGGAACACCATCGAGACTCCCTTCGCCGCCTTCAAGATCCCGGCGGGCGACAACATCGCCGACAATTTCTGGCGAGCCGGTAACCTGCTGGCCGACGTCGATCCCGCAACGGGCGTGATCCGTCGGATCGTCAGGGGCACGGGGCTCGAGCAGGAGGTCGTCGAGAAAGGCCGCGGCCTGCAACTGCCGTATTGGGAGGAAGTCCTGGCGATCAATACTGCGGTCTCGCGCCTCTTCCCGAAGATCGCCTACAACTCGCTCGACATCGCGATCACGCAGGATGGCCCCGTGGTGGTCGAGGTGAACAGCGGCGGCTCCTTCGACCTCATGCAGGTCGCCTCCGGCAAGGGCTTCCTGACGCCCAGCGTCACCGCCTTCTTCCAGGAGCATGGCTGGCCGAAGCGGAACAAGCCCTCACGGCGGTGAGCTGACCGGCGGGTCAATCGAGCGGATGACTTTGCCTCCGGCACCCGGCTATGGTACGGGGGCCACGCTGAGATTGACCAAGGCCCGGATTCCCATGCCAGAAGACCTGATGCGCTACGACCTGCTCGCCCAGAGCGCCCTCAAGGGCGTGGTCCGCGAGGCGCTGCGCATCGCCGAAAGCTCGGGGCTGCCGGGCGAGCATCACTTCTACATCGCCTTCAACACCCGCCATCCGGGGGTGCAGGTCTCGGAGAAGCTCGCCCAGCGCTATCCGCGCGAGATGACGATCGTGCTCCAGCACCAATACTGGAACCTCCATGTCTTCGACGACCGCTTCGAGGTGGAGCTCTCCTTCGACAACGTGCCGGAGCAGCTCATCATCCCCTTCGACGCGGTGAAGGGCTTCCTCGACCCCGCGGTTCAGTTCGGCCTGCAGTTCGAGACCGCCAATGCCGAGCGCCGCCCGCGCGAGGTCGAGGCCCCGAAGCCTCCGGCCGCGAAGCAGGAAGCCGCCTCCGCCTCTCCCGAGGCGAAGCCCGCCGAAACCCCCGCGCAGGAAGAGGCGGCCAAGGTCGTCTCCCTCGACCAGTTCCGCAAGAAGTGAGGACCCGATGATCCGCCGCATCCTGCTCGCCGCCGCGATCATGCTTCCGGTCACAGCAATGGCCCCCGGCGCACTCGCCCAATCCGCCACGGATGTCCGGGCGCTCGCCGCCATGGGCGACAAGCAGCTGATGAAGCTTCCCGCAAAGAAGGTCTTCGGGGGGCAGAAGGGACCCACCACGAGCATGAAGGCGCGCGCCATCGGCTCCTACGCCAAGGGCTGCATGGCGGGCGGCACGGCGCTCGCCGTCGACGGACCCGCCTGGCAGGTGATGCGCCTGTCGCGCAACCGCAACTGGGGGCACCCGGACCTGGTGGCGCTGGTGGAGCGGCTGGCGAAGGAGTCCAAGGCGAAGGACGGGTGGAACGGCCTGCTCGTCGGCGATCTGGCGCAGCCGCGCGGCGGCCCCATGCTCTCGGGGCACGCCAGCCACCAGGTCGGGCTCGATGCCGACGTCTGGCTCACGCCGATGCCGGACCGCACGCTGACCCGCAAGGAGCGCGAGGAGATCCAGGCCACCGTCGTGGTGAAGGACCGCAAGACCATGGACTACTCCGTGTGGACGGAGGCCCACGCGAAGCTCATCCGGCGCGCCGCCTCCTATCCCGAGGTCGCGCGAATATTCGTCCACCCCCCGATCAAGGCCGAACTCTGCAAGTGGGCCAAGGGCGACCGCGCATGGCTCGCCAAGGTGAGGCCCTACTACGGGCACAACTATCATTTCCACATTCGCATCAGCTGTCCCGAGGGCTCGCCCAGCTGCAAGAACCAGCCGACGCCCAGCCCCAAGGACGGCACCGGCTGCGGCGAGGAGCTGGCCTACTGGATGGGGAAGGTCCCGTGGAAGCAGGCGGAGAAGCCGAAGCCGGACACCAAGCCCGCCAAGCCCGCGCCGCCCTTGACACTGGCTGCCCTTCCTGCTGAATGCCGCGCCGTCGTGACGGCCGAATAGCCGCCGGGGAACCAGACAAGGAACAGCGCCCGAGGGCGCTCATCCATGCAACAGCAGAGCGAGCAGCGGCACGGCCCCTCCAGCACGTCGGTGAAGCTGGCTTTCGCCTCGATCGGCGTGGTCTTCGGCGACATCGGAACGAGCCCGCTCTATGCCATGCGCGAAGCACTGCATCCGGTGGTCGCCGCGGGCGGAGACTTGCGCACGGCCGTGCTCGGTGTCGCCTCCCTTCTGATCTGGGCGCTGATCCTCATCGTGACGCTCAAGTACGTCGTGTTCCTCATGCGCGCCGACAACAGGGGCGAGGGCGGCATCCTCTCGCTCGTCGTTCTGGTCGAGACGCTGCTGCGCAAGAAGGGCGGCTTCGTGCTGGCCCTCGGCATCATCGGGGCGGCCTTCTTCTTCGGCGACGCCATGATCACGCCCGCCATGTCGGTGCTTTCCGCCGTCGAGGGGCTGAAGGTGGTCCATCCGGGCTTCGGGCCCTACGTCGTTCCGCTGACGCTGGCCATCCTGATCACGCTCTTCCTCTTCCAGTATCTGGGAACGTCCGGCGTCGCCTCGCTGTTCGCGCCGATCACCTTCGTCTGGTTCCTGACCGTGGGCACCATGGGCGTGTTCCATATCTTCGACGACCTCGAGATCTTCCTCGCCTTCAATCCCGCATATGGGTTCTCGATGCTGGTCGAGCAGCCGGGCCTGGCGCTGCTCGTCTTCGGCGGCGTCTTCCTGGCGGTTACCGGCGGCGAGGCGCTCTATGCCGACATGGGCCACTTCGGCGCAAAACCCATCCGCATCGCGTGGCTCTCGGTCGTCTTTCCCGGGCTGATCCTCAATTATCTCGGGCAGGGCGCCTTCATCATCTCCCACCCCGAATCGGTCGAGAACCCGTTCTTCCTCATGGTGCAGGGCTGGCTCGTCATCCCGCTGGTGATCCTCGCCACTTCGGTCACCGTCATCGCCTCGCAGGCGGTGATCACCGGTGCCTTCTCCATCGCCCAGCAGGCGATGTCGCTCGGCCTCTTTCCGCGCATGGGCATCACCCATACCAGCGAGACCGAGCAAGGCCAGATCTATGTCGGACAGATCAACTGGATGCTGCTCGTCGGCGTGGTGATCCTGGTGCTGGTGTTCCAGTCCTCCAGCAATCTGGCAGCCGCCTACGGCATTGCGGTGAACACCTCGATGGTCGTCGATTCGATCCTCGCTGCCATCTTCTTCTGGAAGTCGCGCATCCTGCCGCGCTTCCTGGTGATGCCCGCGATCGCGCTGATTTTCGCGATCGAGGCCGTGTTCCTCGCCGCCAACGGCCTCAAGCTCGACGACGGCGGCTACATGCCGGTGCTGCTCGGCGCAACGATCATCCTGCTGATGGTCACCTGGATGCGCGGCCGCCAGGCGCTGACCGAGAAACTCAAGAAGGAGTCGGTGGAACTGGTTCCGCTGCTCGAAAGCCTGGAGCGCCGCCGGCCCACCCGCGTGGCGGGTGCCGCCGTCTTCCTGCAGACCGACCCGCTCTATGCGCCGAGCGCCCTCATGCACAATCTCAAGCACAATCGCGTGCTGCACGACAGGCTCGTCTTCATCACGGCTGAAACCACGAGCGAGCCGCGGATCGAAAGCGAGGAGCGCGTGATCGTGAAGCAGCTGCCGCTCGGCGCGTGGCTCGTCGAGGCGCGCTTCGGTTACATGGAACAGCCGGACGTGCCGAAGGCGCTGCGCGCCTGCGCGCCCTACGGCCTCGAGATCGATCCGCGCCAGGCCTCCTACTTCCTGGGCCGCCGGGTGATCCGCATGTCGGCGCGCTCTGCCCTGCCCTACTGGCAGCAGCGCCTGTTCATCATGATGGCGAACCAGTCTTCCCGCGCCATCGAATTCTTCCGCATCCCGCCCGACCGCGTCGTCGAACTCGGCATGCAGATGAGCGTCTGATTTCCCGAGGAGTATCCCATGGCCCTGCTCGCACCCTTCGCCGCCCCCGGCCGTTTCTGGCGGGGCAATCTCCACACGCATTCCAATCTCTCCGACGGGGCACTGGAGCCGAAGGCCGTGGTCGAGGCCTACAAGAACGCCGGCTACGACTTCATGCAGCTTTCCGAGCACTTCATCGGAAACTTCGATTTCCCGATGGCGGATACCCGCGCCTTCCGCTCCAACAATTTCACCACCATCATCGGGTGCGAGTTGCATGCCCCCGAAACCGCCGTGGGGGAGCTCTGGCACATCGTGGCGGCGGGACTGCCGCTGGACTTTCCGCGCAACTTCGAGGGCGAGACGGGAGCCCAGGTTGCGCGCCGCGCCCACGAGGCGGGTGCCTTCATCGGCATCGCGCACCCGGCCTGGTCGCAGCTGACGATCGAGGACGGCCGCTCCATCGACTGCGCGCACGCGGTGGAGATCTACAATCACGGCTGTGCCATCGAGAACGACCGGGGAGACGGCTGGTACCTTCTGGACCAGATGCTCACCGAGGGCCGCCGGCTCACCGCCTTCGCAACCGATGACGCCCATTTCAAGACGCCCGACCATTTCGGCGGCTGGGTCCACGTGAAGGCGGACAGCCTCGACCCGGACGCGCTGCTCGCGAGCCTCAAGCAGGGGCTCTACTACTCGAGCATGGGGCCTCAGATCCACGCGATCGAGTTGAACGGCAAGGAAATCTCGATTTCGTGCTCGCCGGTGGACACCATCACCGTGCTCTGCGGCACCTCGCGAACCGCGCTGCGGAACGGCCGCGCCATCACCGAGGCGAGCTTCGATCTCTCGAAGCTCGAGAAGGGCTGGCTCCTGAGAAAACAGAGCGGGTGGTTCCGCGTGGTGGCGATCGACAATGCCGGCAAGCGCGCCTGGAGCAACCCCATCTGGTGGGACGAGATCCGATAGCGCCTTGCCTCTCTGGCTGATCATTTGCGGGCTCGGCATCACCCAGATCATCGGCTGGGGTACCACCTACTATGCGCTGGGCGCCCTCTCCGCCGACATCGCGGCCACCACCGGCTGGTCCAAGGCGCTGATCTTCGGCGCATTTTCGGCGGCTCTGCTGCTGAGCGGACTGATCTCCACCTGGGCCGGGCGGCTCACCGACCGGGCGGGCGGGCGGGCCGTCATGATGTGGGGTTCAGCCGCCGCGGCGGCGGGCCTCGTTCTGATCGGGCTTTTTCCACATCCCGCGACCTACATCTCCGGTTGGCTGTTTCTCGGCGTCGCGATGCGGCTCGCCACGTATGACTCGGCCTTTGCCAGCCTGACTCAGATCGCAGGCCAGGGTGCGCGGCGCGCCATCTCCTATCTCACCCTGTTCGGCGGCTTCGCCTCCACCGTGTTCTGGCCGGTCAGCCACTATCTCTCCCAGGGGATCGGCTGGGCCGAGACGCTTCTTGTCTATGCGGCCCTCCATGTCTTCATCTGCCTGCCAATCCACTGGAGCGTGCTGCGCGAGGCGCGGGGCGACCGTGAGGTCGAGACGCCGGAAGCCCAGAGCGCTCCTCCCCTCGAGGGCAGCAGCCGCCGCCGGGCGATGGCGCTCTTCGCCGCCGCGCTGGCGCTGAATGGCCTTGTCTTCTCCGCCATCTCGGCCCACGTCGTGCCGCTCTTCGACGGGCTCGGCTTCAAAGGCGAGGAGGCGGTATTCATGGCTGCCCTGATCGGGCCTTCGCAGGTGGCGAGCCGGCTCGGCGAAATCCTGCTGGGCCGGAATCTCGCGCCGCTTCACCTTGGTCTCATCGCCTTCGGGCTGCTGCCGGTGGCGATCGGCCTTTTTGCGGCGCTCGGCTTTTCCTGGGGTGCGGCCCTGCTCTTCGCGGTGCTCTACGGCGCGTCCAACGGCCTCGTCACCATCGCCAAGGGCGCAGTGCCGCTGATGCTGTTCGGGACCAAGGGCTATGGCGAGATGCTGGGCATCATCTCCGCTCCCAACCTGGTGCTGAACGCGGCAGCCCCGCTGCTGTTCGCGCTGCTGCTCGGCTGGGTGCCGCCGCACGGCGCGCTGCTCATCGCCGGCGCGGCGGCGCTGGCCTCATCGATCGCCATGCTCCGACTCACGCGGCTTCACCCAGCCGAGGCCGATGAGCGTGACGAGCGCAAAGGCCGCGCCTCCGAGAAAGGTGGCGGCTGAGCCGTAGCCGTCCCACAGCACGCCCGCAAGCACGCTGCCGAGAAGCGTCGCCAGTCCGCCCGCCAGGTTGAACATGCCGAAAGCGGTGCCGCGGAGCTCAGCGGGCGCGGTATCCGCGACGAGCGTCGAAAGCCCGCCCTGCGTAAGGCCCATGTGCAGCCCCCACAGCGCCACCCCAATCAGCATCGCGGTGACCGAGCCGCCGAGCGCCAGGACGATGTCGGCGGCGATCAGGACGAGGACGCCGGCCGCCAGAAGCCCGCGCCGCCCGACCCGGTCCGACAGGGCGCCGGCCGGATAGGAGGCAAGGGAATAGAGGAGGCTCATCACCACCATCACCAACGGCACATAGGCGCTGGCGACACCCGTCTCCGCCGCCTTGAGAACGAGGAAGGCCTCCGAGAAGCGCGCCATCATCATCGCGGCACCTACTGCGGCAACTCGCCAAAACGGGCCGCCGAGGGAGGAGGCGGTGCGAAGATCGAATCCGGGGCGGCGCTCCTCTGGCCTGTGGCGGGGCGGCTCCTCGACGCCGAAGGCGAGCAGCGCCACGGCGATGAGCGCTGGCAGGCAGGCCACCCACATGACCGCGCGCAGGTCGAAGAGGAGAACCGACATCAGCCCGACGGCGATCAACGGCCCGGCGAAAGCACCTGCCGTGTCCAGTGCCTGCCTGAGCCCGAAAGCCGCGCCGCGCTGGTCCGGGGGCGCGATGTCTGCCACCAGGGCGTCCCTCGGCGCACCCCGGATACCCTTTCCCACGCGGTCTGCGAAGCGGGCGAGGAACACCGCACTGACGGACGAGGCGAGCGGGAACAGCGGCTTCACCGCCGCCGCCATGCCATAGCCCAGCAGCGCCAGCCCCTTGCGGCTGCCCCAGCGGTCGCTCAGGACGCCTGAAAACAACTTCGAGATCTGCGCGGTTGCCTCCGCGATCCCCTCGAGCAGGCCCAGAAGTGCGGCGGAAGCGCCGAGCGTGCCCACCACGAAGAGCGGCAGGATGGCATGGATCATCTCGGAGGAGACGTCCATGAACAGGCTCACGAGGCCGAGCATCCAGATGCCGCGCGGCAGGTGTTTTGGCATGTCCGGTCAACTTCCGTCTGACTGGCGGCAGGGGGTGGGAAGTGATAATCAGCCCGCCGAAACGATCCTGCAAGACGGCCATTTCCCGAGGACTGCCATGACCAAGACCCGCATCGAAACCGACACCTTCGGCCCCATCGAGGTGGAGGCCTCGCGATACTGGGGGGCGCAGGCGCAGCGCTCCATCGGCAACTTCCGGATCGGCTGGGAGAAGCAGCCGAAGCCCATCGTGCGGGCGCTGGGCATCGTGAAGCGCGCCGCGGCGGAAACCAACATGGCGCTGGGCCGCCTGGACAAGACCGTGGGCGAGGCCATCGTCAAGGCCGCGCAGGAGGTGATCGACGGCCGGCTCGACGAGCACTTCCCGCTCGTCGTCTGGCAGACGGGTTCCGGCACCCAGTCCAATATGAACGCCAACGAGGTGATCTCGAACCGGGCGATCGAAATGATGGGCGGCGTCATGGGCTCGAAGAAACCGGTGCATCCGAACGACCACGTGAACATGAGCCAGTCGTCGAACGACACCTACCCCACGGCCATGCACATCGCCTGCGCCGAGCAGGTTCATCACGATCTCCTCCCCGCACTGCGCCACCTTCACCGCGCGCTCGACGAGAAGGCGAAGCAGTGGGCGCACATCATCAAGATCGGCCGCACCCACACGCAGGATGCGACACCGCTCACGCTCGGGCAGGAATTTTCTGGCTATGCCAAGCAGGTGGAGAACGGCATCAGGCGCATCGAGATGACGATGCCGATGCTGATGGAGCTCGCCCAGGGCGGAACGGCGGTGGGCACGGGGCTGAACGCGCCCGTGGGCTTCGCCGAGATGGTGGCCGAGCGCATCGCCGCCATCACCGGGATGGGCTTCACGTCGGCACCGAACAAGTTCGAGGCGCTGGCCGCCCATGACGCGATGGTGATGACGCATGGCGCCATCAACACCGTGGCCGTCTCGCTGTTCAAGATCGCCAACGACATCCGCTTCCTGGGCTCCGGCCCGCGCTCGGGGCTGGGCGAACTGGCGCTGCCGGAGAACGAGCCGGGCTCATCGATCATGCCGGGCAAGGTGAACCCCACCCAGGCGGAAGCCCTCACCATGGTCTGCGTGCAGGTGTTCGGCAATCACGCGGCACTGTCCTTCGCGGGCAGCCAGGGGCACTTCGAGCTCAACGTCTTCAACCCGGTGATGGCCTACAACTTCCTCCAGTCGGTGCGCCTCCTCGCCGACGCCGCGGTGAGTTTCACCGACAATTGCGTCGCAGGCATCGTGGCGCGCGAGGACAACATCCGCGAGGCGCTGGAGCGCTCCCTGATGCTCGTCACCGCACTCGCCCCGAAATACGGCTATGACCGCGCAGCGAAGATCGCCAAGACGGCGCACAAGAACGGCACCACGCTCCGCGAAGAGGCGATCCGGGACGGCATCCCGGCAGACGACTTCGACCGCATCGTGCGGCCGGAGGACATGATCTCTCCGAAATAGGCGAGGAGCGATGCCATGGCCGAGATCGTCAGCCTGAAGCTTCACCGCAAGCGGAGGGAGCGCGCCGCAAAGGAGGAGAAGGCGGCGGAAAACCGCCTTGCCCACGGGCGCAGCAAGACCGAGCGCAAGCTGACGGAAGCCCTGAACGAGAAGGCGCAGAAGGACCTCGATGCGCTGAAGCGCGAGGACTGATGGCGAGCGACCTCAAGCGCTCGCTCACCATTTCGGGGCACCGCACCTCGCTGTCGCTCGAGCCCGAGTTCTGGCAGGCGCTGCAACTCGCCGCGGCCCGGCGGAAGATCACCATCGCAACCCTCGTGGCCGAGATCGACCAGGCGCGCGGCAAGCGAAATCTCTCGAGCGCCGTGCGGGTGTTTCTCCTTGCGGAGGCACAGCGCTCACTGTGACGGCGAGGAGCCGGGCGGCGGCGAGACGATCACCGGCGCCCCTGGCGGCTTCGCAAGGATGATGGGCCCGGGGGCCTGTGGGCGGCGCGTCTGGCGGGGCCGCGCCGGCTTTTCGGGTGCGGGCTTCGGGGCCGACGTCACGGCGTTTCCGGGCTCGGCCGCCGATTGCTGCATGAGCCGGCGCCACAGCCTGACCTCCCGCGCGCGCTGGCGGATCTCGGCCTTGTTGATCTCGGCATTGGCGGCCCGTTCGGACTCGATCTGCCGGCGCAGTCGCTCGGCCTCGGCGACCACCATTTCGGCATGCACCTTGAGTTCGCGGCGGCGAAGCAGAAGCTCGTCGCGCTGGGCATAATAGGCCTGAAGGCGGGCTTCGTCCTCCAGGCGCTGCTTTTCCTCGAGTTCGGCGAGGCGCTGCTGTTCCTTCTGCAGCCGTTCGAGCTCGTCGATCCCCTCCTGCATGATGGTGACACCGAGCGAGGTCGCGAGTTCGGAAACATTCTCGCCGCGCGCCAGAGCCATCGGAGGGCCGGAATAGGAGACGCTCATCGGCGGCAGGTCGGGCCGGAACTTGAAGCGGAGGGCCGCCTCGACGTCGATCTCGCCCAGCGCAAGTTCGGCGACCGTCTTCACCTCGACGTCCGCCTCATCGCCCTGATGCTTGAGCGGTGCGAAGCTCACCACGCCGCTGGCGATCGAGACGGGGCCGGAAACGGCGCCGATCTGGAGCCCCTCGCCCGATTTCAGAGCCGCGAAGGCCTTCTCGATCCCGGCGGCATCCTTCGCCTCGGAGAGCGCCGCAGCGAAGGTTGCAGGCGAAAGGGCGAGAAGCCGCACGCCGTCGAATTCATAGCTGCCGCGGCCCCGGGCGGCGGCGAGCGCCGCTCCCGGGCTCCGGCCCTCGCTCTCCACGTCGATCTCGACCACGCCCTGCCCCTCCGCTACGGCGGAGCCATCCGCCAGGGCGAGCTGGCGGGAAAGGTCGACCGGGATGGTGAGGCGCCCCGTCAGCTGCCGTTCGGGGCCCTCCCCGGCGGAACCAATCTCGATCTGGGCATCGCGGCCCTCCTCGTCCTTCCCGGCCATGGCAAGCCGGATTTCGCCCGGCTTCGCCGCAATGCCGACCGAGGCGTCCCGGGCACGGAAATGCGGATGCACCTCGAGGCTGGAGGGTTCGATCCAGACCTCGCCCGTGAGTCCGAAGGGCAGCCGCGCGGCAAAGGCCGATTCGAGGCCCGGCTCCGTTCCCGTCCATTCGAGGAAGGTTGCGGCGAGGACGTGGCTGAGCCGCAATGCCCCCGTGACCAGGCGCGCCTCGAACCCTCCCGCCGGCGTCAGGCTGATGCTGCCGCTGAACGGATCCGCGCCATACCGGCCGGTAATCCCGCTGAGACGCCAGGCACCTTCCGTAAAGCCGACTGCCGCGTCTGCCACGAGCACGGCTGGCGCCGGAGTTGCCGGTATTCCCGTGGCTGCGATGAGTGGAGCGGCATCCGTGGCCCGCAGCGATAGCTTGCCGTCGATGCCATAGCCTTCCGCCCAGGGCTTTGCTGTGCCCCGATAATCGAGCCGCGCGTTGTAGGCCTGGAGTGTCGCCTCCGCCGAGATGCCGTCCCGCAGCGAACCCGCCCCTTTGACTTGGAGACTGCCCGGCACCTCGCTCTCGCCCTGCGGTGAAAGGCCGAGCAGCGACAGGATGCGCCGGGACTGCGGCGCATCGAGCTTCAGCACCGCCGAGAGGGCACCGCCGGCGGAGCTCGCGCCGCTTGCCGACAGCGTGAGGTCACCCGCCGTTCCGTTGACGCCGAAGCGCAGTTCCGGCCCCTGCTCCACCGGCGAGACGGCGACATGGCCTTTGAGCGCGGTGCGCCCCAGCCCCATGGCCCAGTCCGGCAGCCTGCCTTCCTGCGCAAGCCCGGCGAGGCGAATGAGCTCCGATGGGTCTTCCGCGGTGACCTCGACTCCGATCGAGCCGTCCGCCCCCTGGCCGCTGTCGAGGATGAGGCCCGTCGCGGCGAGCCTGGCACCACCCACCGAGCCCACGTCGAGCGCGCGGAGATCGAGGCCGTTGGCGCCCGACTGAAGGTCGAGAGAGACGTCGCGCGCCGTGACGCCGTTCAGCAGAAGCTCGCCCGCCTTGAACCTCAGGCGCAGGTCCGGCGCATCTGGGCGCGGCAGCACGAAGGCGGCGATGCCGCCAATCCCCTCGCGCACCGCCGCCGAGAAGGCGGGAACGCCCTGCGGCGCATAGGCGTCGAAGTCGAAGCGGCCGCCTTCGAGCGAGATGTCGGCAGCGCCGCGGCCCGCCCACGTCACGGCGATGGTGCCGCTGCCCCTTTCCCCGTCGAGCTCGAATTCGGCGCCGGTGAGCCGCACGCGCGACGGCGTGAGGCTTATCGCCGTCTGCATCTTGAGGCGGCCCCGGCTGCCGGTCCACAGCGGCGCCAGCGCCTCGCGGCCTTCATGCCACAGCCAGAGGGTCAGATCGCGCAGGTCGTTGGTCTCGAGCGCCAGATCGCCGCTCAGTTCGCCGCCTGCGCCGCCGGGGAAATAGTTCCCGGAGAACAGCATGTCGGAACGGCCAGGCAGCCCCGCCGAAAACCGGTTGATGCGGAGCCCGCCACGGTCGGCTTCGAGGGCGAGCGAGACGGAGTCGAGGTTCTGCCCGCCAGTCTTCAGCGCGGTCACCTGCAGCCTGCCCGACAGGCTCATGTCGGCGGGCAGCATCGCCAGCAATCCGTCCGCCACGGCGAGGCTTCCCGCCTCGCGCAGGACGTTGCGGGATTTCGCCCCGGCGAGCTCGTCGAGGTCCAGCATCGCGGCAGACAGGTCGAAGGCCGCCTCGATGTGCCGGCCGAGCTTCAGGGAAGCGGAGCCGGTGGCGATGGCGCCGCCGTTCTTGGCCTCATGGCGGGAAATCTCGATGCCACTGAGCTCGACCCGGTCGAAATCGCCCTTGACCTTCGCCGCGAGGACGAGCGGACGGAGCCTCCCCTCGGCATCGCCCTTGCCTTCGCCGGAGGATTGCGGCTCGATCCGCAGCTGGCCCTCGGCGGTGCCGCCCTGCTGAGCGCCATCGAACCCGAAGACATGGCCCGAACCGTCGGCCGCCGCGATCCTGACGCCGAAGCGGAAGGGCCGGCCCTCGGCATACGTGCCCGTCGTGATGCCAATGTCGAAGGCGCGGTCGCTGTAGAGCGCCTGGCCGCGCAGCCGCCACGGGCCCGCCACGCCAGGGGAGGCGAGCGTCGCGGTGACGTCGTTGAGCGTCATGGTCTCGCCCCGCCGTCGGTCCCGGAAGTTTACGGTGCCGCCGGCAAAGGTGATCTGGTCCAGCTTCACGCGGGAGAGAATGTCACTGCGGATGAGGTCGGCCGAGGGGGTGAAATGCCAGTTGCCTTCCCCCGTGGGCAGCCGTTCGAGATGGAGCGCCGGCTCCGCGATCTCGATGCTCTCGACATCGATCCCGCCCTGCAGCAGCCCGGCCAGTGTCATGCGGATGGTGATGCGCTCGGCGGTGGCGAAGTCGCGCTGCTCCAGCCCGGGCGGATTGGCGATCGCCAGCCCTTCAGCGGTGAGGCGTGGCCAGGGGAAGAGCCGCGCCGAGATCGGTCCCTCGATCGAGACGGCCCGCCCCGTGAGCTTCCTGCCATAGGCCTCGAGGTCGCTGCGGTAGCCGTTCCAGTCGATGATGAAGGGCGCAGCCAGAAGCCCCGCCACCGCCACCGCGAGCAGGATGCCGAAATAGAAGACGGGCGATCTCCACACCTTCATGGCTCGGCGAGGTCCTGTCGCATGGCGTCCGTCAGAGCGCGGCACTCTTGCCGGGATTCATGATGTTCTTGGGGTCGAACGCCCGCTTGATCTCGCGCATGAAGGCGAGCGCCCCGCCATGCTCGCGCTCGAGATAGGCGCGCTTGCCCGTGCCGATGCCGTGCTCGCCCGTCGAGGTGCCTCCCATCGCGATGGCGCGCTCGATCATGCGGCCATAGACCTCCTTCACGCGGCGCACCTCGTCCGCATCCTGACGGTCGCAATAGAGCACCACGTGGAAATTGCCGTCGCCGACATGGCCGACGATGGGGCCGTAGAGACCGTTCGCCGCGAGATCGGCCTGCGTCTGCGTCACGCATTCGGCGAGCCGCGATATCGGCACGCAGACGTCCGTCGCGAAGGCCTCCTTTCCCGGCATCAGCGACCGGGTTGCCCAGAACGCATCGTGGCGCGCCTGCCACAGCTTCTGCCGGTCCTCCTCCTTGGTGGCCATGCTGTAGGGGCCCCCGCCCTGTTCCTCGGCGATCGCCGCGAAGGTCTCGGCCTGTTCCCGCGCCGAGGCGTCGGTGCCGTGGAACTCGAGGAACAGCGTCGGCGTCACCCTGAGGTCGAGCTTGGAATAGGCGTTGAAGGCCTTCACGTGCTCGGCATCGACGAGTTCGATCCGGGCGACGGGAATTCCCATCTGGATCGCCGTGATGGTGGCGTTGCAGCAGGCCTCCACGCTGGGAAACGGGCAGACGGCGGAAACGATCGCCTCCGGTATCCCATAGAGCTTCAGCGCCACCTCGGTGATGACGCCGAGCGTGCCCTCGGAGCCGACGAGCAGCCGCGTCAGGTCATAGCCGGCCGAGGATTTTCGCGCCCGGCTGCCGGTGCGGATCACCTCGCCATTGGCCATCACGGCGGTGACGTTCAGCACGTTCTCGCGCATGGTGCCATACCGGACCGCATTCGTGCCTGAGGCCCGTGTCGCCGTCATGCCGCCGATGCTCGCATCGGCCCCCGGGTCCACGGGAAAGAAAAGGCCCTGGTCTCTCAGATGCGCATTGAGCTGCTTGCGGGTGACGCCCGCCTCCACCCGGCAGTCGAGATCGGCGGCATTCACCTCGAGGATGCGGTTCATGCCCGAGAGGTCGACCGAGATGCCGCCGAAGGGGGCGGAGAAATGCCCTTCGAGCGAGGTGCCAGTGCCATAGGGGATCACCGGCGTTCCGTGTTTGGCGCAGGTGGCGACGATGCGCTGCACCTCCTCCGTGCTCTTCACGAAGGCCACCGCGTCCGGAGGGGCGCCGGGGTTCCAGGTCTGGTCCTTGCCGTGCTGCTCGCGCACGGCGGGGGCGGTGGAGAGCCGCTCGCCCAGCCATTCGCGAAGCTCGCCCACGGCATGAGTTGTGCTGGTCTTGCTGCTCGGAGTATCCATGCTCCCGAAACTAGCAGAAACCGGAGAATTTGCGATGGGTTATCCCGCCCCCTTCGTGGGCCGCGTCCTTAAGGTCGAGGACCAGTGGACCGACTACAACGGCCACTTCAACATGGCCTATTACAACGTGCTGTTCGACCGTGCGGGAGACGAGGCCTTCGCTGCCGTGGGTCTTGGGCCTGACTACGTGAAGGAGCGCAACGCCTCCTTCTTCACGCTGGAATCACACAACACCTATCTGCGCGAACTCCATGCCGGGGATTCGGTCAGGATCGAAACCCAGTTCCTCGATTGCGACGCCAAGCGCGTCCACTACGTGCAGCAGATGTTCCATGCGGCAGAAGGGTGGCTTTCCTGCGTCACCGAGATCATCGTCATGCATGTGGACATGCAGCTGAAGAAGTCCGCAGCTTTCCCGCCTGACGTGATGCAGAAGATCGAGGCCATGCGGGAGGCGCACCGGCACCTCCCCGTGCCGGCGCAGGTCGGGCACCGGATCGGCATTCCGAAAAAATCCTGAAATCCCGCAAGAGCGTCATACTCGCGCAACATTGCGGGCGCATCACCCCTCCATACCCTGCAAAAACCATGAAACGGAGGAGGCGAAACATGAACGACGGTTTGAACCTGTTCGCGGAAGCGCTTGTTTTCGTTCACGGAAAAGGGGCCGAATCAGAGGCCGCGCGGCACGCCCTGCTGTGTGAGAGGCTGGGCGACATGGAGACGGCGGCGACGTGGCGTCAGCTCCAGGGTGCGGTGCGGAGCCTGACCCGGGATACGGATTGCGCCAACCGCCGCGCTGCGTAAGGGCTGGAGAGTTTCGTATTTCGTTCTCCCGCTTGCTATATAGGCCCGGAGGATTCGGAGCCTATGAGCAGCAAGAATTTCGACCTGAACGACTTCGGCGACGAGGAGCCAGCCCCTGCCATCAGGCCAGGGGGGCTGGCGGCACGCGCCCTCGCACAGGGCGAACCGCCTTATCTCAACGGACTGAACCCCGAGCAACGCTCCGCCGTGGAGACGACGGAGGGGCCGCTCCTCGTGCTGGCGGGCGCCGGAACCGGCAAGACGCGGGTTCTGACGACCCGGCTCGCCCACATCCTCGCCACCGGCAAGGCCTGGCCTGGGCAGATTCTCGCCGTCACCTTCACCAACAAGGCCGCCCGCGAGATGCGGGACCGGATCGGCGCGCTCATCGGCGGCGCGGTCGAGGGCATGACATGGCTCGGCACCTTCCACTCGATCGGCGTGAAGATCCTCCGGAACCACGCCGAGCTCGCGGGGCTCAAGTCCGGCTTCTCGATCCTCGACACGGACGACCAGATACGCCTCCTCAAGCAATTGCTCGAAGCCCATGACGTGGACGAGAAGCGTTGGCCGGCGCGCCAGCTCGCCTCCCTCATCGACGGCTGGAAGAACCGGGGGCTGACGCCGGACCGCGTGCCCCAGGGCGAGGCCCACGGCTTCGCCAACGGCCTCGGGGGCAAGCTCTATGCCGAGTACCAGCAGCGGCTGAAGGTGGTAAACGCCGCCGACTTCGGAGACCTCCTGCTCGAGGTGCTGCGCATCTTCCAGCAGCACCCGGACGTGCTGAAGGAATACCAGCGCCGCTTCAAGTACATGCTGGTCGACGAATACCAGGATACCAACGTCGCGCAGTATCTCTGGCTGAGGCTCCTGGCGCAGGGCCACCGCAACATCTGCTGCGTGGGCGACGACGACCAGTCGATCTACGGCTGGCGCGGCGCGGAGGTGGACAACATCCTGCGCTTCGAGAAGGATTTTCCTGGGGCGCGCATCATCCGCCTCGAGCGCAATTACCGGTCCACCCCGCAGATTCTCGGCGCCGCGTCGGGCCTCATCGCCAGGAACGAGAGCCGGCTCGGCAAGACCCTTCACACCGATCGCGAGAACGGCGAGACGGTGACCGTGCGCGCCCACTGGGACGGCGAGGAGGAAGCCCGCGTCATCGGGGAAGACATCGAGAACCTGCAGCGCAAGGGCGAACGGCTGAACGACATCGCCATCCTGGTGCGCGCGTCATTCCAGATGCGCGCCTTCGAAGACCGCTTCATCACGCTGGGCGTGCCTTACCGCGTGGTGGGCGGCCCCCGCTTCTACGAGCGCGCCGAGGTGCGCGATGCGCTCGCCTACCTCAAGATCGTGGCCTCGCCGGACAACGACCTCGCCTTCGAGCGCATCGTCAACGTGCCGAAGCGCGGCATCGGCGATACCTCGGTGAAGCGCATGCACGCGATCGCCCGGTCTCAGGGGATTTCGCTCTTCCGCGCGGCCGAAGCCGTGTCGCTCACCGACGAGCTCCCCGCCAAGACGCGCGGCGCACTGCGCAAGCTCATCGAAGGCTTCGGCCGATGGCGCCAGATGGCGGAAGGCATTCCGCACACGGAGCTTGCCGAAATCGTGCTCGACGAGTCGGGCTACACCGAGATGTGGCAGAACGACAAGAGCCCGGAAGCCCAGGGGCGGCTCGAAAACCTCAAGGAACTCGTGCGCTCCATGGGCGATTTCGAGAACCTCGCCGGCTTCCTCGAACACATCGCGCTGGTCATGGAGGCCGAGCAGTCGGCGGAGGAAGACAAGGTCAACATCATGACCATGCACGCGGCGAAGGGGCTCGAATTCGGCACCGTCTTCCTGCCCGGCTGGGAGGAAGGCCTGTTCCCCAGCCAGCGCTCGCTGGACGAGAAGGGCCGCGCCGGCCTCGAGGAGGAGCGGCGCCTCGCCTATGTCGGCATCACGAGGGCCAAGCGGCGGGCGGTCATCTCCTTCGCGCAGAACCGGCGCGTCCATAATCTCTGGCAGTCCGCATTGCCCTCGCGCTTCGTCGACGAGCTGCCGGAGGGCCATGTCGAGGTCGCCGCCATGGCCACGAGCTATGGCGGATATGGGCTCGGCACCTATGGCAAGAGCCGCTTCGACGACCAGACGCAGCCCTTCGGCAACACCTATGCCACGCCGGGGTGGCAGCGGGCCCAGGCGCGTTGGGCAGAGGGGAAATCCGCCCGCTCCACGCCCCAGTTCATCGAGGGCGAAATGGTGGCGCGCGAAACCGATGCTGTCCGCTACGCCAGGGGCGAGCGCGTGTTTCACGAGAAGTTCGGCTATGGCGTGATCCGCTCGGTCGACGGCAACAAGCTCACGATCGACTTCGACAAGGCCGGCGAGAAGCGGGTGATCGACAGTTTCGTCACCCGCGCCTGACCGGCCTCAGCCGAGCGCCGCCCGAACTGCCGCCAGCGCCTCCTCGGCCTTGGCACCGTCGGGGCCGCCGGCCTGCGCCATGTCGGGCCTGCCGCCGCCGCCCTTGCCGCCCAGCGCCACCGCACCGGCGCGCACGAGTTCCACCGCGTTGAAGCGCGCGGTCAGGTCTGCCGTCACCCCCACGATCAGGCCGGCCCGGCCTTCGTCGTTGAGGCCCACGAGCGCCACCACGCCGGAGCCGAGCCGGGCCTTGCCCTCGTCCACCAGCCCCTTCATGTCATTGGGCGAAATGCCCTTGAGCACGCGCGCCATCAGCTTCACGCCATTGACCTCGGAGATGCCCTCGTCGCCGCCCTTGGCGCCGCCGCCCATCGCCAGCTGCTTCTTGGCCTCGGCCAGTTCCCTCTCGAGCTTGCGGCGTTCCTCCATCAGCGCCTCGATGCGGGTGAGCATCCGCGCGAGCTCGGCGACCTGGCCGAGCCGCACGGCGCGTGGGTGCGGCT
>NZ_JBKBKI010000049.1:0-19133 GCF_046294715.1 Aestuariivirga sp.
GGCTTCGCGCTCGCCGCGGCGGGCGTGCTGATCGCCAGCCGCCAGTCCACGCCGAAGTGACTTGCGCTCCCGCCGCACTGCCTCCACATTCCGCCCCCTCGACAGCAACCGGAAGGGAACAGCATGAAATCTCTTTATACCTCGACAGTCACGGCCACGGGCGGGCGCGGCAACGGGACGGCCAAGAGCCCGGACGGCCTTGTCGACTTCAAAATCGGCACGCCCAAGGAGCTCGGCGGCAACGATGACGGCTACAACCCCGAGCAGCTTTTCGCGGCGGGCTATTCCAACTGCTATCTGGGTGCCATCAAGTTCGTGGCCGGCAAGGAACAGCCGCCGGTGCGGGTCACGCCCGACGCGACGGTCACCGCCAAGGTGACGCTCGGCTCGCGCGACGACGGCGGCGGCTTCGAGCTCGCCGTCGCCATGGATGTCCACCTTCCCGGCGTGGACAAGGCCAAGGCCGAGGAGATCGCGCAGAAGGCGCATACCGTGTGCCCCTATTCATGGTCGCTCCGCGGCAATGTGGACGTGAAGACCACCGTGGTCTGATCGCATTCCCCTGCGGTAGAACGGATGCGGGGCTGCATGGCGGCCCCGCATTTTTCCCGGGTGACGATGGGCCGCGGCGGACCTAGCTTTCCTCTCGCTGAGGAGAGCGCGCCATGGCCCTGACTGATCGCAAAGTGCTGACCTTCGACGTCGTCGGCACGCTCATCGACTTCGAAACCGGCATTCTCGATTACATGCAGGAGAGGGCGCGGGCAGCGGGCGTCACGTTGAGCGACCGCGCCATTCTGGAGGCCTACGCCGTCGCCGAGGACCACCAGCACCACGCCACGCCGCGCCTGCCCTTTCCCGCGATGATGGCACCCATGTACCGCGAGATGGCGGAAGTGCTGGGCCTTCCGGAATCGCATGCCGACGCCGAGGAGTTCCGCCTTTCCATTCCCCACTGGCCGGCCTTTCCCGACTCGGTTGCCGCGATGAAGCGGCTTCGCAGGCACTTCCACCTTGTCGCCATGACCAATTCCGACGATTGGGCGCTGTCGCATTTCGCCCGGGTGCTGGACCATCCCTTCGACGACCTCGTGACGGCAGAGATGGTGGGCTGGAACAAGCCCGATCCGCAGGTCTTTGCCTTCACGCGGGGGCGGCTATCGAAGGAGGGGTTCGGCTTCGGCGACATCCTGCACGTCGCCCAGAGCCAGTATCACGACATCGCCGTGGCGCGGCGGCTTGGCTATCACACCTGCTGGATCGAGCGCCGCAAGGGCCAGCAGGGAACCGGCGCCACGCCGAAGACGCAAACGGTGGCGATCCCCGATTACCATTTCTCCAGCCTCCAGGAACTGGCCGACGCAGTGGATCAGGGGAAGTAGGGATTTGACGTAACGTTACAATTCGACTACCTTCGGCTGCGTTAGCTTCGGAATTGTATCGAATGCCGATTCAAACGCACCCCCTCGTGCTTCTCGCCTACATCGCACTGGTTGCCCCTGCACTTGCCGGAACATTACAGCAGCCGGTGAAGGGATGCTGGCAGCTTGCCGATCTCAGCGCCAGCCATGAGCAAATGCTCGCTCTTCAGCCGATGCCGAGATGCTTTAGGATACCGTCAGGCATAAGCTACTCGGTCGAGAGGAGAACGAGCGAGGAAGCATGCGTACGACTCAAAGGCTTTGATCGCTGCCTCTGGATCAGAACCGCGGCCATCGCTGCAGAGTAAGGATCTTGCCACCCGAATGCGTGGCAAGGAGCGAAGAATCCGGTCGACGTGCCTACCCCAGCTGCGCTTTCACCATGGCGCCCGCCTTGCCCATGTCCATCTGGCCGGCATATCTCGCCTTGAGCTCGGCCATGACCTTGCCCATGTCCTTTATACTCGTCGCGCCCACCGCCTTGATGGTCTCGGCGACGGCGGCCTTTGCCTCCTCCTCCGACATCTGCTTCGGCATGAAGGACTGGATGACGGCGATCTCGTCGCGCTCGTTCTGCGCGAGTTCCGGCCGCCCGCCCTGCTCGTAGGCCGCGACAGAATCCTGGCGCTGCTTCACCATCTTCGCGAGGAGTTCGGAAATCCCCGAATCGGGCGTCAGCACCGACTCGTGGCCCTCGGTGCGGCTGCTGATGTCCTTGTCCTTGATGGCGGCCTGCATCAAGCGGAGGGTGGAGAGCTTCTTCTTGTCGCCCGCCTTCATCGCCTCCTTGAGTGCCGCCGAGATCTCGTCGCGCAGGCCCATGATGCTCGCTCCTTCGTGGAATCCGGATGTTCCGCCCCCATCTAGGGCGGATGACGCTGCACCGCAACCTTGACGGACCTGCCCCCTTCCCTTAACGAACCGGAAATTCCCCAGGAGCCTGCCATGCCGAGCGCCAGAAAGCCTGCCAAGGCCAAGTCACAAGCACGCCCCCAATTCGGCGACTGGGAAGAGCCCCGCGTGACGGCCGTCCTGGTGCTGGCCGACGGAACCGTGATCGAGGGCGAGGGCGTCGGCGCCGAGGGCGCCGCGGTGGGCGAAGTCTGCTTCAATACCGCCATGACAGGATACCAGGAGGTGCTCACCGATCCCTCCTATGCCGGGCAAATCGTGACATTCACGTTTCCGCACATCGGCAATGTCGGCACCAACGACGAGGACATCGAGACGACCAACCTCGCCGCCTCCGCCGGCGTCGTGGGCTGCATCGTCAAGGAGCCGATCACCGAGCCCGCCAACTACCGTTCGGCCCGCCACTTCGACAAATGGCTCAAGGCCCGCAACATCATCGGTCTCTCCGGCATCGACACCCGCGCCCTCACCGCCCGCATCCGCGAAAAAGGCATGCCGAACGGCGTCATCGCCCATAGTGCCAGGGGCAAGTTCGACATCAAGAAGCTGCACAGGATGGCGGCGGAGTGGCCGGGCCTTCTCGGCCTCGACCTCGCCAAGGACGTCTCCCTCACCCAGCGCATGCACTGGGACGAGAAGCTGTGGGACTGGAAGACAGGCTATGAGCGGAGCGAGGGCGGCGCCTACAAGGTTGTGGCCGTGGACTATGGGCTGAAGCGCAACATCCTGCGCTGCCTCACTTCCGCAGGCTGCGACGTGACGGTGGTGCCCGCCACCACGAGGGCGGAGGACATCCTCGCCATGAACCCGGACGGCGTGTTCCTCTCGAACGGGCCGGGCGACCCGGCGGCGACCGGAGAGTACGCCGTGCCGGAGATCCGCAAGCTCGTCGAGTCTGGCAAGCCCCTCTTCGGCATCTGCCTCGGCCACCAGATGCTCGGAATCGCGTTGGGCGCGAAGACGGTGAAGATGCACCAGGGCCATCATGGCGCCAATCACCCGGTGAAGGACTTCACCACCGACAAGGTGGAGATCGTCTCCATGAACCACGGCTTCGCGGTTGACCGGCAGTCGCTGCCGGATGGCGTGGTCGAGACGCATGTTTCGCTTTTCGACGGCTCGAACGCCGGCATCGCGCTCAAGGACAGGCCAGTCTTCTCGGTGCAGCATCACCCAGAGGCCTCGCCGGGCCCGCAGGACAGCCACTACCTGTTCAAGCGCTTCGTCGACTACATGGAAAAGGCGAAGCGCTGATGTCCTTCGCCGAACTCGACCATCTCTGCCGCCGGCTCGAAGCCCTCGACCATGCCCAGGCCATGCTGGGTGTCGACGAGGCCGTGAGCATGCCCGAAGGCGGCGGCGAGAAGCGTGCCGAGGCGATGAGCGTGCTCGCCTCCATGGCGCACGAGATGGCCTCCGCCCCGCACATCGCCGACTGGATCGCCGCGGCGGAGGCCGAAGATCTCGATGCCGGCCAGAGGGCCGCCGTCGCCGAATTCAAGCGCGGCTACATCAACCGTACATGCCTCTCCTCCCAGTTCGTGGCGCGCCAAGTCAACGCGCGGATGCGCTGCGAGCAGCTTTGGCGCAGCCTGCGCGCCCGGAACGACTGGAACGACTTCCTCCCCTCCTTCGAAAACATCGTGGCCCTTGCCCGTGAGGAAGCGGCCTGCCGCGCGGAGGTGCTGAAGCTTCCTCCCTATGACGCGATGGTGGAGCAGTACGATCCGGGAAGCCGCACCGCCGAGATCGTCCGCGTCTTCGCGGATCTCAAGTCCTTCCTCAAGGGCTTCATCCCGGAGGCGCTGGAGGCGCAGGCGCGGCGGCGCGCGAAAAGGCCGCTCAAGGGCTTCGCCGGCCCCTTCGCCATCGACCGGCAGAAGCAGCTCGGCCTCGCGCTCATGAAGGCGGTGGGCTTCGACTTCGACCACGGGCGCCTCGACGTGTCGCACCACCCCTTCTGCGGCGGCGTGCCCTCCGACGTGCGCATGACCACCCGCTACCGGACCGATGAATTCCTCTCATCCCTCATGGGCATCCTGCACGAGACGGGTCACGGCCTTTACGAGCAGAACCTGCCGCATGATCTCGGCCACTGGCCCAGCACCAAGGCGCGCGGCATGGCGATGCATGAGAGCCAAAGCCTCTTTCAGGAGATGCAGCTCTCCCGGCGGCCGGAATTCTGGCAGTTCGCCCTTCCCCTCGCGCGCGACATCCTCGGCCTGGCCGGCGTCGAGGTGGAGGACATGCTGGGTCATGTGCATCACGTGGAGCGCGGCTTCATCCGTGTCGACGCCGACGAGGCGACCTATCCACTTCACGTGATCCTGCGCTTCGAGATCGAGCAGGACCTCATCACCGGCAAGCTCGCGCCGAAGGATGTGCCCGACGTCTGGGATGCGAAGATGCAGGAGTATCTCGGCCTTTCGACTGCCGGCAACTACAGCGATGGACCGATGCAGGACGTTCACTGGCCCTCCGGCGCATTCGGCTATTTCCCCAGCTATACGCTGGGCGCCATGATGGCGGCACAGCAATGGGCCGCGCTGGAGCGCGCCGTTCCCGATGCGGCAGTCCAGATTGAGCGGGGCGACTTCGCCGCCATAAACGCCTGGCGGAAGGAGCATATCTGGTCGAAGGCCTCGATGTTCTCCACGCCCGAGATCATGCGTCGGGCGACTGGCGAGCCGCTGAACGCACGCCATTTCGAAGAGCATCTGAAGCGGCGTTATCTCGCGGCCTAGTTCTGGATTTGGTGATCAGGCGGCCTTCGCCCTCTCCCCGCGCTGCAGGATCAGCTGCGCCAGGATCAGCAGCACGAAGGACGTGAGCAGCACCACCGATCCCACGGCATTGATCTCCGGCGTGATGCCGCGGCGGATCGAGGAAAAGATGTAGATCGGCAGCGTCACGTCCGGCCCCGCCACGAAATAGGCGATGATGAAGTCCTCGAAAGAGAAGGTGAAGGCCAGGAGGAAGCCGGCGAGGATCGAGGGGGCGAGAAGCGGCAGCACCACCTGGCGGAACGTGCCGAGCGGCGTCGCGTAGAGGTCCTCCGAAGCCTCGACGAGGCTCCTGTCCATGCCCTGGAGCCGTGCCCTGACCAGCAGCGCCACCACCGCGGTATTGAACAGCACGTGTGCGGCGATCACCGCCCAGGCGCCCATCTCCAGCCTGAAGGCAAGCATCGGATTGATGGCGTCGAACAGCGAGACGAAGGCGATGAGCGTCGAGATGCCGATGACGATCCCCGGCACCATGATGGCGATGTAGATGAGGCTGTCGAAGAAGGCGCGCAGAAATCCCCTGACGCGTTCCAGGCCCAATGCGGCGAGCGTGCCGATCGCGGCGGAGAGCACTGCATTGGCAAAGGCGATGGTGAGGCTCGTCGTCAGCGCCTCCATGATGAGCGGGTTGGAGAAGGCCTTGCCATACCATTCGAGCGAGAAGCCCTGCCACACCATGGCCTGGCGCCCGGCATTGAAGCTTCCCGCCACGATGAAGGCGATCGGCGCATAGAGGAAGATGTAGATGAGGATGGCGTATATGCGCATGTCCTACACCAGCGCGGCGCGGCGCTGGTCGGCCTTGCCCAGCACGAAGCGCATGTAGAGGACGATGGTGACGAACATGATGCCGACCAGCGCCACCGATACCGCTGCGCCGTAGGGCCAGTTGCGGGACTGCAGGAACAGGTCGACGAGCGCGTTGCCGATGAAGAATACCTTTCCGCCGCCGAGATATTGCGGAAGGATGTAATCGCCCATCAGAAGGATGAAGACGAGCATGGAGCCGGTGGCTACACCGGGAAGCGCGAGCGGCAGGGTCACCTGGAAGAAGGTGCGGATGGGCGTGGCGCCGAGATCGGCCGAGGCTTCGAGAAGCCGCTTGTCGAGTTTCTCGAGGGAGACGTAGATCGGCGGCACCATCAGCGGCAGGAAGCCGTAGACGGCGCCGATCAGCACCGCCCAGGGCGTGTTGATGATACGGAAATCGGGAAAGCCCAGAAAGGAGAGCCAGGCGGGAATGCCCTTCGCGCCCAGCAGCATGATCCAGGCGTAGTAGCGCAGCAGTTGGCTCGTCCAGAACGGCGCCATGACGAGGACGAGCAGTGTCACCCGCCAGCGGGGATCGCACCTCACCGCCAGGAAATAGGCCATGGGAAAGGCGATGATCGCGGTCAGCAGCGTGCCGAGTGGCGCCAGTGTCAGCGTATTGAGGAAGGCTTTGCCGCGCGCTGGAAGGTTTGCGTAGTTGTCCAGCGTGAAACCCGGGGCGTAGCCGCCCGCCGGGGCCCGCTCGCCGAAGGAAAAGACCAGGATGACGACGAGCGGAACCAGCAGCATGAAGACGAAGAGCACGCCCGCCGGGGCAAGCAGCATCGCCGTGACGAGCCGCGGGCGCGGTGTCGAGGATTGTAACGCAGCTCCCATGCCCTAGCCCGTCACCCCGGCAAAGGCCGGGGTCCCGCTTCGGGCGTCCAAAGCTGGATTCCGGCGGGCGCCGGAATGACGGTCGTAGGGGGCACGTGGGGCCATCACGCCGCCTTGAAGCGGGCCATGATCTCCGCGCGGAGCGGGTCGGTCAGCGTGGCCGCCGCTCCGAACTCGAGGGGCGCGAGGGCCTCCGCCGCCGGATAAAGGATCGGGTTCTCCAGCATCTCCTTCGGCACCAGCTTGTTGGTGCGCGAATCTGTTGCGGGATAGCCGTGCGCCTTCACCTCGATGGCGTTGATCTCCGGCGTCAGCAGCCAGTCGATCAGCGCATAGGCCGCCTCGATGTTGGGCGCACCCGTGGGGATGGCATAGAAGTCGCTCCAGATCTCGCCACCCTCCTTGCCGAGCACATAGGTCATCTCCGGCACGTCGCGCTGCAGCTGCACGGCATCGCCCGTCCAGCACACGCTCATCCAGGCGTCGCCGGCGATGAGCGAGGGCTTGTAGTCCGAATTGATGCCGAAGAGGTGCGGCTTGCACTCGATCAGCAGCTTCTCCGCATCGGCGAGTTCCTTCGGATCCACCGAGTTGAACGAGTAGCCGAAATACTTGAGCGCATTGCCGATGGTGGTGAGCTGGTAGTCATGCACCATCACCCGGCCCGAGGCTTCCTTTCGCGTGAGGTCCCAGAACTCCTTCCAGCTCGTGGGCTTCTGCGGCATGGCCTTGGCATTGTAGACGAAGCCCGTGGTGCCCCAGTTCTTCGGAACGGCGTAGACCTTGCCGTCGATGATGCCTTCGGCGATGAAGCGCTGCTCCTGTGCGGCCTGGTCGTAGTTCGGCAGCTTGGCGAGGTCGAGCGGCTGGATGAGGTTCAGCGACTGGTAGGTAGAGATGGTGTAGTTGGTGGGCACGAACACGTCCCAGCCGGTGGAGCCCGCCTGCAGCTTCGCCAGCATTTCCTCGTTCGAGCCGAACACCGCGACATTGATCTTCACGCCGGTGTTCTTTGTGAAGTTGTCGAGGTTTTCCTGAGCGAAATAGCTGGGCCAGGTGGTGAAGTTCACCGTGCCGGAGAGCGCCGCATGGGCCTTGCGCGGGCGAAGGCCCGGCATGGCGGCACTCATCACCGCGGTCGCGAGGCCGAGGCCGGTGACGCCGAGGAAGTGCCGGCGCGATACGCTGCCCTTCTGGTAGCGGCGGAGCTCGTCGAGGAATTTCTGGGCCGAAATGTGGTCCCGTTGCTTTGTCATCACGTGTTCTCCCTTTTTGATCGTTCTCAAGTGTTGGGCAGTATGCGCTCCGCCTCCGCGCGCCATCCCGCGGCGATCGTGTCGCCGATGTCGTAGATGCCCGAATCCCGCTCGGATTTCCGCGGCGCCATCACCATGAACTCGCCGAGCTGCTCGTTGGCCACGACATACTCCGTGTGTTCGCCGAGGAAGATGCGGTTCAGCACCTTCACCGGCACGCGCGCCGACAGGCCTTCCGGCAGGTGCTTCATGCTCTGGGCGATCTCGATGAACTCCGGCCTCACGCTCAGGACTTCCGTTCCCGAGGGACCCTCGAAGAAATTCGTCTTGCCGACGAAATCGGCGACATAGCGGTTCACGGGCCGGTCATAGAGCTCCCGGGGGCTTCCGGCCTGCACGATCCTGCCCTCCCTCATGACGCACACGCGGTCCGACATGGAGAGCGCTTCTTCCTGGTCATGCGTCACCAGCAGGAAGGTGATGCCGACGTCGCGCTGGAGTGTCTGCAGTTCGATCTGCATGTCGCGGCGGAGCTTGCGGTCCAGCGCCGCGAGGGGCTCGTCGAGGAGCAGCACGGCGGGCCGGTTGATGAGGGCGCGGGCGAGCGCCACGCGCTGCTGCTGGCCGCCGGAGAGCTCATAGGTGCGCCGCCGGCCATAGCCCGAGAGGCGGACCATGGAGAGCGCCTCGTCCACCGCGCGGTCGATCTCGGCCCTGGGGGGCCTGGGGCTCCGCTGGCGCAGGCCATAGGACACGTTGTCTGCGACGGAAAGGTGCGGAAACAGCGCGTAATGCTGGAACACCATGTTGACGGGGCGGCGATAGGCCGGGACGCCGGTGACGTTTTCACCGCGAATGAACACTTCCCCGCTGCTCGGCTGCTCGAAGCCGGCCATCATGCGCAGCGAGGTGGTCTTGCCGCAGCCAGAAGGCCCGAGAATGGAGAGGAATTCTCCAGGCTTTACCGCAAGATCGTTGTCGGCGACGGCCACGACGTCGCCGAAGCGCTTCGTCACTTTGCGGAATTCGATGACGCTCGCAGACTCGCTCACGGTATCCATGGTGAATAGGGTTTCACGAAAGTTCCGCTAGTGCACGATGAATGTCAACCGGACGTAGCGTCAGGCTGCGGCCGACATGCCTTGCAATCGGTGGGTTTTTCGGCCATAAGCCGCTCGCTGAAAGCACCCGGCTGGGGGCTGAACGGAGGGGCCAGGCAACTGGCCAGGGGCCGAACCCCGTCCTCCCGTGTCTCCGCTCTTTCGTTTGACCGGTCTTTCGAGCCTTTCCACGGGTTCGAAAGAGGCTCTGCGCCGGATGCCGAAGCAAGGAAAAGTAACAGAAAGGCACATCGAAAATGGCTCTCTACGAGCACGTGTTCCTGACCCGTCAGGACGCCGCGCCCGCTCAGGTCGATGCCCTGACCGAGCAGTACAAGTCGCTGATCGCCGCCAACGGCGGCAAGGTGACCAAGACCGAATACTGGGGCCTCAAGTCCCTCACCTACCGCATCCGCAAGAACCGCAAGGCGCATTACACGCTCTTCAACGTCGATGCACCGGCCGCCGCCGTGCAGGAGATGGAGCGCCAGATGTCTCTGTCGGAAGACGTCATCCGCTTCATGACCGTGAAGGTCGAAGCCCATGAGGACGGCCCCTCCGCGCAGATGCGCCGCCGCGAGGACCGTGAACGCCGCGACGACCGCAGCGAATCCACCGAGGAGAACACGTAATGAGCGCTCCGCAAGCCCGCCGCCCCTTCTTCCGCCGGAAGAAGAGCTGCCCCTTCACCGGCGAAAACGCCCCGAAGATCGATTACAAGGACGTGCGCCTCCTTCAGCGCTATGTCTCCGAACGCGGCAAGATCGTGCCGAGCCGCATCACGGCGGTGTCCGCCAAGAAGCAGCGCGAACTGGCCCAGGCCATCAAGCGCGCCCGCTTCCTCGGCCTCCTGCCCTATGTGCTGAAGTAAGGAGTACGCAAAGATGGACGTCATTCTTCTCGAGCGTGTCTCCAAGCTCGGCGCCATGGGCGAGGTTGTGAAGGTCCGGGACGGCTATGCCCGCAACTTCCTGCTCCGCCAGGGCAAGGCGCTGCGCGCCACCGAGGCCAACAAGGCCAAGTTCGAGCGCGAGCGTGCGGCCCTCGAGGCCCGCAACGCCGAGCGCCGCACCGCGGCCGGCGAAGAGGCCAAGTCGCTGGACGGCAAGAGCTTCACCCTGATCCGCCAGGCCGGCGAGTCGGGCCAGCTCTACGGCTCCGTGTCGCCGCGCGACATCGTGGAGGCCGCCGCCGCCCAGGGCGTCAAGGTCGACCGCGGGCACATCCAGCTGACCACGCCGATCAAGACGATCGGGCTCTACCAGGTCGTCGTCCAGCCGCACCCCGAAGTCGAGGTGACGGTGACGGTGAACGTGGCCCGCTCGCCCGAGGAAGCCGCGGCCCAGGCCCGCGGCGAGGACCTCACCGGCCCCGTCTCCGACCGTGCCGAGATCCGTGCAGCCGCCGAGGCCCTCTTCGAAGAGGCCCAGGCGGAGGCCGCAGCCGAAGGCAACGGCTGAGCCTGAAGCACCTGCAACTTTACGGAAGGCCGCTCCCCGGGGCGGCCTTTCTGCTTTTCTGGCAGGCGAATTAACCCTCGCCTTCCCCACCCCCTTGCGCGGTTCCTCACCCTCACATTAAACTTTGGTTAAGAAAGAAGTACCGGGGGGTGCTTTCCGCCTGGAGAGCGGCGGTGAAGTTGAGGGAGTGAAGATGTACGGGCTTCTCGATCGCGCACTGAAGACTGCCATGAGCAAAGGCACGCTCCGCGTCACCGGCCCGGACGGCGTGACGCGCGAATATGGCGACGGCACGGGAAAGCCCGTGAACCTCCACATCAGGACGCCCATGGCGGCAGCCAAGGTCGCCGCCGATGCCGACCTCTATTTCGGCGAATTGTATATGGACGGCTCAATCGATGTCAGCGGCGGATCGACCATCTATGACGCGATCGCCATTCTCATGGAGAATGCCGGTAATCACCGCCTGCCCAAGGTCGCCAAGGCGGCCTATGCCGTGCGCAAGGCGCTGAAGCGGGTGGACCAGTACAATCCCGTGGGCAAGGCCAAGAGCAACGTTGCCCACCATTATGACCTGTCGGGCGCGCTCTACGACCTGTTCCTCGACCGTGACCGGCAGTATTCCTGCGCCTATTTCGAGACCGACGACGGCTCTCTCGAAGATGCGCAGCTCGCCAAGAAGCGCCACCTGGCGGCGAAGCTCGACATCAAGCCCGGCATGAAGGTGCTGGACATTGGCTCGGGCTGGGGCGGCCTGGGGCTCTACATCGCCGAGATCTGCGGTGCAGAGGTCACGGGCGTTACCCTCTCGGAGGAACAGCACAAGCTCTCGAACGAGCGGGCCCAGCAGCGCGGCATCTCGGAGCGGGTGCAGTTCCTGCTGAAGGATTACCGCCATCTCGAGAAGAAGTTCGACCGCATCGTCTCGGTCGGCATGTTCGAGCACGTGGGGGTCGGCCATTTCAAGGAGTTCTTCACCAAGGTGAACGGACTCCTCAAGGATGACGGCATTGCCGTGCTCCACTCCATAAACCGCTCGGACGGCCCCGGCGCCACCAGCGCCTGGATCAAGAAATACATCTTCCCGGGGGGTTACATTCCTGCCCTTTCCGAGGTCCTGCCGCATATCGAGAAGTCCGGACTCTACGTCACCGACGTCGAAATCCTGAGATTGCACTACGCCATGACGCTGCGCGAATGGGCCAACCGCTTCGCCAGCCACAGGGAACGGGCGAAGGAACTCTATGACGAGCGGTTCTGCCGCATGTGGGAGTTCTATCTTGCCGCTTCCGAATGCGCCTTCCGCTACGGCGGCATGAACAATTTCCAGATCCAGTTCGTGAAGAACCAGCACGTTCTGCCCTTGACCCGGAACTACATCGGACAAGAGGAAGAGCGCCTGCGCGAGATCGATACCAAGGTCCCGCGCCTGAAGTCGGTTCCTGCGGAATAGTGGTCTTTTTGGTTTGTGGGACCTGGGTAAAAGGCGCATAAAAAACGCCTCAATCGTTCTCTATTTGTTTTCGGCAGTCCCATGAACCCGACGCCCAGCCTTCGCGCCGTAGAGCCGGCCCCGGACGACGAGTCCTACCGCACCCCGCCCCACAATCTCGAGGCGGAGCAGGCGTTGCTGGGCGCGATCCTCGTCAACAACGAGGCCTGCGACAAGGTCTCGGCCTTTCTCACGCCCGAGCACTTCTTCGAGGCCCTGCATGCACGTATCTTCGAAGCGGCCTCGACCCTCATCAAGATCGGCAAGCTCGCGAGCCCGGTTACGCTCAAGAGCTATTTCGAGAACGACGCGACGCTGAAGGAGATCGGCGGCACGGCCTATCTCGCCCGCCTGGCGGCAAACGCCACCACCATCATCAATGCCGAGGAATATGGCCGCACGATCTATGAACTGGCGCAGCGGCGGAAACTGATCTCCGTCGGCACGGACCTCGTCAACGAGGCCTTCGATCCCGATATCGAGGACACGTCGAGGGTCCTGATCGAGCGTGCCGAACAGACGCTCTATTCCATGGCGGAGACGGGCAAGTACGGCCAGGGCTTCCAGCCCTTCGCCCGGGCACTGACCGATGCGGTGGACATGGCCGCCAGCGCCTACCAGCGGGACGGGGGCCTCTCCGGCATATCGACCGGCCTCAAGGACCTCGACGAGAAGATGGGCGGCCTCCAGTCATCCGACCTCATCATCCTCGCCGGCCGGCCGGCCATGGGAAAAACCTCGCTCGCCACCAACATCGCCTACAACATCGCCAAGGCCTACAAGGCCGAACATCTCGCAGACGGCTCCGTGAAGGTGACGGATGGCGGCGTCGTCGCCTTCTTCTCGCTGGAAATGTCGGCCGAGCAGCTTGCCACCCGCATCATATCCGAACAGGCGATGATTCCGTCCGAGCGCATCCGCCGCGGCAAGATCACCGAAGAGGAATTCGCCAAGATCGTGGATGTGACGCGCGAGATGCAATCGCTGCCGCTCTACATCGATGCCACCGGCGGCCTCACCATCGCCCAGGTCGCCGCCCGCGCCCGCAGGCTGAAGCGCCAGCGCGGCCTCGGCCTCCTCGTCGTCGACTATCTCCAGCTGCTGACAGGCTCATCGCGACGCGCCGCGGAGGGCCGCGTGCAGGAGGTCTCGGAGATCACCGTGGGCCTCAAGGCGCTGGCCAAGGAACTGGCGGTGCCCATCATCGCCCTCTCGCAGCTCTCCCGCCAGGTCGAGAATCGTGACGACAAACGCCCGCAGCTCGCCGATCTGCGCGAATCGGGCTCCATCGAGCAAGATGCCGACGTGGTGCTGTTCGTCTATCGGGAGGAATATTACCTTGCCCGCAAGGAGCCCCGCCCCAACACCCAGGAGCATTTCGACTGGCAGGAGCAGATGAACCGGGTGAACGGCGTCGCCGAGGTGATCATCGGCAAGCAGCGCCACGGCCCCACCGGCATCGTCGAGCTTCAGTTCGAGGCCAGCCTCACCAAGTTCCAGAACCTGGTGCGCGCCGACTACCTGCCCGAACGCTTCGAGTAGGACGCCGTTAACCCAGGGTTGTTTTCTTACCCCAAGAGAGCGCAGCGTTCTCGGTACTTACCCGCAGAATACGATTACATTCTGCGCGTATTTGGTGCATCATGCGCCAAATCGGCAGCTCGGCGAATCCATGGAAGAAATGAGACCGACGGCGCATCCCAAGGGTTATGCAATCCTTTTCAATCCTAAAGGCAGGCAAAGTTCATGAACCTGCAGGCACCCTTCTCGCCGCACCGGAACTTCTCCGACAATCTGCGCGCCCTGTGCACGCGCCACGGCTCCATCGCGGCCGTCTGCCGCGCGCTGGGCATGAACCGCCAGCAGTTCAACAAGTATCTTGCGGGTTCGACCCTGCCCAGCAGTGCGACTCTCGAGAGAATCTGCGTCTTTTTCGCGGTCGAGCCGCAGACGCTTTTCAGCGCTCCCCGTCACGCGACCGCAGATCTCCCGCCCATGGAACCGGCCGCTGTCGAACTCTTCGGCAAGCTCCCCCTCTCGGCGCTCGTGTTCGCGTCGGGTGCGCTGGGTTCGATGCGCGCGAGCACGCTGCAGCCGGGCTGCTATCATCTCTACGCACCCTGGCTGCGCGACCCCGGGAAGTGCCGCCGCGATGCCGTCTATGTGTACCGGCAGGGCGGTTTCACCTTCTTCACCCGTTTCAGCAAGTTCCGGCTCCTTGGCGAGCGCCATCGCTATTTCGCACGCTCGCGCCATGACGGCATCGCTCTCGAGGCCGACCGGGCCCGCTTTCTCCTGGCGCTCGGAAGACAGGGATCAGGCGAGATGAGCGTCATCGCGTTCGGGGCCGAGAATGCCCTCTGCCCGGAGTTCCAGAACGGTCTCGCACTATCCTTGGAGCCTTCGGGAAGCCCCCTGGCGGTGCGGACAGCGCTGGTCTACCGCGGCGATGCGGGAAGCCTGCGGCGCACACTTTCCGAAACGGGTATCCTCCTGCGCGACGATCCCGCCATTCCGGATGAAGCGCGACATTCACTCTCGGGCGAGGCGGCGGCAGAGCCTTCACACCTGCGCCCATGCAGCCTGCTCGACGGCCTCACGCAGACCCTGCAACACAGGCTCTGACGGCGATCAGCCACCGAATACGGGTTAATCGATTGCAGATTAATCGATTACAGACTGCGAAGCAGCAGAATCCGTGTCGAGCTTGAACTTGTTCAGCGTCAGCATCGCCGCGACGACCTTGCGGGTTCTCACTGCAATCGGTTTCGATGCTTTCAAACGTCGAATCGAACCAGGCATCTGGTCCTTGAAGGCGGCGACGAGCACGCCCTGGTAATAGTCATAGCGGATCGGCCCGCCGGGGCTCACCGGTTGCCAGAGCGCACTTCCATCCTTGCGGGCGATGTTCTTGACCGCGCGCAGCACGCGGCGAAGCTCCTTGGGATCCGTCTTTCGGTCGGCGGCCTCCCGTCCAGCAGCGCCAGACTTGCCGCGGCCCTGAACCACCGCTTCTCCGGCGAGAATCGTCGTAGCGTCCATCTAGCGCCCTCCCCTTCACCCGACGCTGGTCGAGACGCCGCGTCTGATACATGCAAAATATGCGGAGTGTTCCACCTCGGCAATTTCGCTGCGCTTTCGCTCCTCGCGCGAAGGGGCTGCCGTGAAGGGGGGCGAAAGAGGTTTCCACTTTCCCGGAACATGCTCTAAGTCAGCCGGCTGGAAGGAATTGTCCATGACGACGACGCCCGAGGACCTCGCCGGCGCGGTCCTGACCATCGATCTCGTGGCCCTCAAGGCCAACTGGCGCACCCTCGATCGGCGCGCGGGACCCGCCGAATGCGGAGCCGCGGTGAAGGGCAATGCCTATGGCCTCGGCATCGCTCCCGTGGCGCGGGCCCTGTCGGAGGCCGGCTGCCGCTCCTTCTTCGTCGCCCGGCCGAAGGAGGGCGAGGAACTCCGCCACCACCTGCCCGGAGCCACGATCTATGTCCTGGACGGGCTTTTTGCCGGCCAGGCGGAATTCTATGCCAAGCTCGACCTGCGTCCGGCCCTGATCTCGATCGGCGAGGCACGCGAATGGGCCGCCTTTGGCCGCGTCTACGGCCGCAGGCTGCCCTGCGCGCTCCACGTCGATACGGGGATCAACCGGCTGGGCTTCTCCATGACAGAATTCGCGGCTCTGCTCGAGGACGGCTTCACCATGGAGGGGCTCAACGTCAGCCTCCTGATGAGCCATCTCGCCTGCGCCGATGACCGTCGTCACCCGATGAACGCACGCCAGGCGGAGGCCTTCCGGTCTGTTCGGTCGCGTTTGCCCGGTGTGCCGGCGAGCCTCGCCAACTCGAGCGGCATATTCCTGGGGAATGGCTTCACCCACGATCTCGTGCGGCCGGGAATAGCGCTCTATGGCGGCAATCCAACGCCGGCTTCTCCAAACCCCATGCAGGCGGTGGCGCTGCTCGAGGGCACGGTGCTGCAGCTGCGCGACATCGCACCGGGAGAGACGGTGGGCTATGGCGCCACCTGGGCGGCCAGGCGCAGGAGCCGCATCGCCATTCTTGGCGCAGGCTACAAGGACGGCGTGCCGCGGGCGCTCTCCTCGCACCAGCAGGACGGGCCGGCGCACGTCTTCATCGGGGGCAAGCGCTGTCCGCTTGTGGGCCGCGTCTCGATGGACATGATGGCCATCGATGTCACCGGTCTGCCGGAGGAAGGCGTGGCCCGCGGCACGCGCGCCGAGATTCTCGGCCCCAACATCCTCATCGACGAAGCGGCATCCTGGGCCGGCACCATATCCTACGAGTTGCTCACCCGCCTTGGCAGCCGCTATGCAAGGCTCTACACGGGTCTCGAATCGGACGGCGCAGCTTGAACATCCTTGCCCATATCGGCCGCGCGAGCCTGGCGCTCCTCGAGGAGGTCGGCCGCGTCACGCTGTTCCTGAAGGATGCGCTGGTCCAAGGGCTGACGCCGAAGATCTTCCTGCGCCAGATCCTCGAGCAGATGATGCGCATCGGCTATTTCTCGCTCCCTGTCGTCGGGCTCACCGCCTTCTTCACCGGCGGCGCCCTGGCACTGCAGATCTATCTCGGCTCCTCACGCTTCAATGCAGAGAGCCTCGTCGCCTCGATCGTGGCGCTCGGCATCACGCGCGAGCTGGGCCCCGTTCTGGCGGGGCTGATGGTGGCGGGCCGCGTCGGCGCATCGATCGCCGCCGAACTCGGCACGATGCGCGTGACGGAGCAGATCGACGCCCTGGTGACACTCGCCACCAACCCCTTCAAATATCTCGTGGGGCCGCGCATCGTCGCCGCCGTGGTGACGCTTCCCCTGCTCGTCGCCATCGGCGATACCATCGGCATCATGGGCGGCTACATCGTGGGCACGCGCTCTCTGGGTTTCAATTCCTATGCCTACATCCGCAACACCGCCGACTTCCTGGAGCTGGACGACGTGACATCCGGCCTCATCAAGGCCGCCGTGTTCGGCTTCATCATCGCGGTGATGGGCTGCTATCACGGCTTCAACTCGAAGGGCGGGGCACAGGGGGTGGGCCGTGCCACCACCAATGCGGTCGTCTCCTCCGCGATATTGATCCTTGCCGCCAATTTCGCCCTCACCTCGCTCCTCTTCTCGGACTGACGTCATGGCGGAGGGTCACATCGTTCTCAATGGCGTGAGGAAGAGCTTCGGCCCGAAGCACGTGCTGAACGGGGTGAACCTGGCGGTGCCGAAAGGCCATTCGCTGGTGGTGATCGGCGGCTCGGGCACGGGCAAGTCCGTCATGCTGAAGTGCGTCCTCGGAATCCTGAAGCCCGATGCCGGCTCGATCCGCATCGCAGGCCAGGAGGTGACGGGCCTCAGGGGCAGCGCGAGGGACGCCTATCTCGCCCGCTTCGGCATGCTGTTCCAGGGCGCGGCGCTGTTCGATTCACTGAGCGTCTGGGAGAACGTCGCCTTCGGGCTGATCCAGGGCCGCCACATGGCCCGCCCGAGGGCGCGCGACATCGCCATCGAGAAGCTCGGGCAAGTGGGGCTCGGCCCGGAGGTCGCGCATCTCTACCCGGCGGAACTCTCGGGCGGCATGCAGAAGCGCGTGGGCCTCGCCCGCGCCATCGCGGCGGACCCCGAGATCATCTTCTTCGACGAGCCGACGACCGGCCTCGACCCGATCATGGCCGACGTCATCAACAACCTCATCGTCGACTGCGTGAAGCGGCTCGGCGCCACCACGATCTCCATCACCCACGACATGGCCTCCGCCCGCAAGATCGCCGACGACATCGCCATGATCCACAAGGGCGAGATCCTCTGGCAGGGCCCGGCGAAGACGATCGATGCGAGCGGCAACCCCTACGTCGAACAGTTCATCCACGGCCGCGCGGAAGGCCCGATCAAGATGGACGTCCTGAAGCCTTAGCCCGACGGTTCCCATCGCCCCGGCAACAAAAAAAGGCCGCCACGCGGGCGGCCTTTCCGTGAGATGCGCCAGGAGGCGTCTCGAAGTCTCGTCCGTCAGCCCCGCGTTTTAGCGGAGGCGACGATCCGGCTGGAGCTTGCTCCCGGCACAGTGAACTCACTCGACATCGGATCACCTCCTTTCCTTGTTGACACTGCCATGCAAGGTGGGGGCTTGCCCCTCTTTCGTCAAGCGGGCATTTTCCACGGCCAACAAGAAGGGACCGCCATGACCGCTGCCGACATCCTCATCACCAATGCCCGCGTCCTCACCATGGACCCTGCCCGCCCGCGGGCCGAGGCCTTGGCGATTGCCGGAAACCGCATCCTGCGGGTGGGCGACAGGGCCGATGTCGAGCCCATCAGGGCGAAGCACACGCGGGTGATCGATGCCGGGATGAAGACCGTGATGCCCGGCATCATCGAGGGTCATGTGCACCTGTTCGGAGGGTCGGTGGAACTGGACACGCTGATGCTGAATGGCGTCAGCGGCTTCGGTGCCATCGCCTCTGCCGTCACGAACTACCGCAAGACGCGCTCCCAGGATCCGGTTCTGCTCGCCACCGGAATCGCGCATGAAGCCTTCGGAGAGCCGATCACCCGGCAGATCCTCGACCGTATCGTTCCGGACATTCCCTTCATCGTCGGCTGCTTCGACCACCACACGATGTGGGCGAACACCAGGGCGCTGGAGGCCGCCGGCATCATGAAGGGGCGCCCGCTCCCTGTCGGCAACGAGATCGTCCTCGACCACAACGGCATCGCCACCGGCGAACTGCGCGAGCCGGCCGCCTACATGCTGGTGCAGGCGCTCACCCCCACCGGCGGGCGCGAGTGGCTCGGCATGACGACGGGCGAGAACCCCAACCCGCCCGCGACTCCCGCGCAGCGCGAGCTGGACATGAAATACTTCAAGCAGGGTATCCGCCACGCCGCTTCCCTCGGCATCACCTCCATGCACAACATGGACGGCAACTGGTACCAGCTCGAACTGCTGCAGACCCTGCTCGACCGCGGCGAACTCGATGCGCGCATCGAGATCCCGTACCCCCACAAGAACACCTTCGAGATCGCGCGCGTCGACGAGGCCGCCGAGAT
>NZ_JBKBKI010000050.1:0-16220 GCF_046294715.1 Aestuariivirga sp.
TTCGCCTTGATCCAGTCGAGATTGGCGAAGAGGGCCTCGTCGGTGGCCTTCACCTCGAACATCGGAAGCGCATGGAAGCGGTCTCCTGCCTGCGCGATGATCTTGTTCTTGTTGGAAAGGTCGAGGATCGTCGCCTTGCCCTGGCCGGCCATCAGCGCCACGACGCGGTTGTTCGAGCCCGGCACGTAGGAACGTTCGCCGAACTTGATGCCTTCGCGGGCCTCGATCATGTTGGCGATCGAGTCGGTCCCGCCGCCGCGCGAATGCAGCATGATGGGCTGGCCGTTGAGATCGGCGAGCTTGGTGTACTCCTTGGTGGTCACCGGGAAGAACACCAGCTTCGAAAGCTGGAAGATGATGCGGATCGGCGCCTTGGAGCGCTGCATCACGGCGTAGGGTGTGCCGAATGCGATGTCCATGTCGCCGCTGAGCACGGCCTGAACGGCCAGCTCCTCGTCGGCGAACGCCGTCCATTCGAACTCGAGGCCCTTGGCCTTGGCCCGGTCGAGCGCCACGAAAAACGCGGCGAGTTCGTCCGAGGGCGGCTCCGCCAGCGCGATCTTGATCGTTTCGGCGTAGGCCGCCGAGACCATCATGCTGGCTGCGAAGGCCAGTCCCACCACTTTCTTGACGAGGTTCTTCATGGTTCTCCTCCCTGAGAATGCCTTAGAAGTTCTGTGCTGTCCCGGTCGGGGCGTTCCGCCTTCACTGAGCCGTGACGGTTCGACGATCAGTTCTCCCCAAACAATCGCTGCGAAACCGAACGAAGATGCGTGCGCATCGCCTCATAGGCTGCGGCCGGGTCGCGAGCAGCAATGGCTTTGGCGATCGCGTCGTGCTCGGCGAAACTCGAATGGTCGGGCGAAGGCTGGGCACTCTGGCGAGTGACATTGCCCCAGGCCACGGCACGCCGCACGCCGTTCAGCTGGTCGAAGAGCGACAGGAGCAGGAGATTGTCGCTCGCCTCCGCCACCGTGCGGTGAAAGAGATCGTCTTGGATCTCGTATTCGCGCCATGTCGCCGCGGCCTTGGCGCGGGCAAGTGCCTGCTGCATGCGGACCTGCGTGTCACCCGAGGCATTGATGGCGGCTTCGCGGGCGATCGCGGGCTCGATCGCCAGCCTTGCGCGCATCATGCGGAATGGCGTGAGTTGCCGACCCAGCTCGGCGAGGGCGCCGTTCGGCGCCTGCTGGCTGCCGTCGGAGAGGAACGTGCCCTTGCCGACGTGGCGCCAGATGACGCCGTCGCGCTCCAGCGCTCCCAACGCCTTTCTCAACGTGGCGCGGCTCATGCCCAGCTTGTCCGTCAGGTGGCGCTCGGGCGGCAGCCGGACCCCCTGCGTGAACCCTCCCTCGTGAATGAATCGGCGGAGCCGTTCGACCGGATCGCTGGGAATGGAAATCTGATCGGACATTTTCGAATTGGTCTCAAAATTGGTCTACCAATTCCTTGCACAGTACCTTTCTTTCAGCAAGAAGAAAGTGAACCAAGCGCAGATTGGTTGTCCGATTTACAAAGTTATCAACATTGGTAGGGATTGATTTCGTTATTCGCCCTGCTATAGCGGTTTTCGCAGTTGGTGCTCTTCAGAAGGTGAAACATGCCCGATTTCGTGATCCCTCAACCGCCTGTGCCGGCCATTCCGGTCAGTGGCGGCGGCTCCTTTCCCGTACGGCGCGTCTATTGCATCGGGCGCAATTACGCGGCCCACGCCGTGGAAATGGGGCATGATCCCAATCGCGAGTCACCCTTCTTCTTCCAGAAGAACCCGGACAACCTCGACTCTTCCGGCAGCTTCCCCTATCCGCCGCACTCTTCCGACGTGCACCACGAGGTCGAACTCGTGGTGGCGCTGAAGTCGGGCGGCACCAACATTCCAGTCGCCGACGCGCTCAGCCATGTCTGGGGTTATGCCGTCTCGCTCGACATGACTCGGCGCGACCTGCAGAACGAGGCGAAGAAGCTCGGCCGCCCGTGGGAAATCGCCAAGTCGTTCGAGCGCTCGGGCCCCGTGGGGCCGCTGCGGCCCGCCAGCGAGGTCGGCCATCCGGACCATGGCCGGATCGAGCTCAAGGTCAACGGCGCCGTCAAGCAGGAGGGCGACCTCAACCAGATGATATGGAAGGTGCCGGAAATGATCGCCTATCTTTCGGAGTATTTCGAACTGAAGGCGGGTGACGTCATCATGTCCGGTACGCCTTCCGGCGTGGGGCCGGTAAAGCGCGGCGACGAGATGGTGGCCTCGATCGAAGGGCTGGGCAGCCTTACCGTCACGGTCGTCTGAGAAACGGGGGCGGCAGCGGGAACTTGCTGCTGCCGCCTTTTTAGGCACGGCATCGGCCGTATTGCCGCGGCTCGGCAATCCTTCTTGTCGCACCGGCCCTGCTGCCGATATGACGCGCTCGGACATCAGCAGAGGCACACCCATGACCGGACCTGTCATTCCCGATCTCATCTTCACCAAGGTGGATGAAGCCCCGCAGCTTGCACTCGCCTCCCTGCTGCCGATCATCCGCGCCTTCACCAAGCCCGCGGGAATCACCGTCGGCACCAAGGACATCTCGCTGGCGGGGCGCATCATCGCCGCTTTTCCGGAGCGGCTCACCTCGTCGCAGCGCCAGCCGGACGATCTTGCCGAACTCGGCGAACTGGTGAAGACGCCGGAAGCCAACGTCATCAAGCTGCCGAACATCTCGGCCTCCGTGCCGCAACTCGTCGCTGCCATCAAGGAACTTCAGGCGCAGGGCTACGACTTGCCGGATTATCCGGAAAGCCCCGCCACGCCGGAGGAGAAGGATATCCGCAGCCGCTATGACGCGGTGAAGGGATCGGCCGTGAACCCGGTGCTGCGCGAGGGAAACTCCGACCGCCGCGCCGCCATCGCCGTCAAGAACTACGCCAGGGCCAACCCGCATTCCATGGGCGCATGGAAGTCCGACAGCAAGACCTATGTCGCAACCATGTCCACCGGCGATTTCCGATCGAACGAGAAATCGGCCACGCTGACCGAGGCTCAGGCCGGCCCGGCGCGGATCGAACTCGTTTCGCGGGACGGCAAGACCATCGTGCTGAAGGAAGGCGTGAACTATCCCGCCGGCACCATCGTCGATGCGAGCTTCATGTCAGCTCGGGCACTCTCTGAGTTCCTCAGCGCCGAGATCGAGAGCGCCAAACGCAATGGCGTGCTGTTCTCGATCCATCTCAAGGCCACCATGATGAAGGTCTCCGACCCGATCATCTTCGGCCATGCCGTGAAGCAGTTCCTCAGGCCGGTGTTCGAGAAGCACGGCGAGGCGCTCAAGGCCGCTGGCGTCAATCCCAATTCAGGACTCGGCACGCTGCTCGAGCGCGTGGCCGAGATGCCGGAGCGGGGGGCGGTCGAGGCGGATATCGCAGCCGTCATGGCCTCGCGCCCGCCCCTCTACATGGTCAATTCGGAGAAGGGCATCACCAACCTCCATGTTCCCTCGGACGTGATCGTCGATGCGTCGATGCCGGCCCTGATCCGGGCGGGCGGCAAGGGCTGCGGTCCGGACGGCAAGGAGGCTGATGCCAGCTGCGTGATCCCGGACAGTTCCTATGCCGGGGTCTATGACGAGACGGTGAAGTACTTCAAGGAGACTGGCGCACTCGATCCGGCGACTGCAGGCACGGTGCAGAACATTGGCCTGATGGCGCAGAAGGCCGAGGAATACGGCTCGCATCCGACTACCTTCGAGATCCCGCAGGACGGCACGGTGCGCATGGTGCTGGCCAACGGCGAGGTGCTGCACCAGCATGAGGTCGAAGCCGGCGACATCTGGCGCGCGGCCTCCACCCGCCGGGCCGCCATCGAGGATTGGGTGCGGCTGGCGATCGAGCGGCAGAAGGCCGAAGGCTGCCAGGCGATCTTCTGGCTGGACGAGACTCGGCCGCACGACGCCGAACTCATCGGATACGTGAAGCCGATGCTGGCGGCGGCTGGCGTCACGGACAAGTTCCGGATTCTCGCGCCACGGGAAGCGACACGGCTTTCCCTCGAGACGATCCGCAAGGGCGAGAACTCGATCGCCGTGACCGGCAACGTGCTGCGCGATTATCTCACCGATCTGTTCCCGATTCTCGAGCTCGGGACCTCGGCCAAGATGCTGTCGATCGTCAAGCTGATGAAGGGCGGCGGCCTGTTCGAGACGGGGGCAGGGGGCTCCGCGCCGAAGCACGTCCAGCAGCTGATGGAGGAAAACCACCTGCGCTGGGATTCGCTAGGCGAGTTCTGCGCCCTGGGCGAAAGCCTGAAGTTCCTGGCCGCCGTCAAGGGCAACGCCAAGGCGCGGGTGCTCGGCGATGCCGTCGATGTGGCGACGCAGGGCATCCTCGACAACAACAAGTCGCCCAGGCCGAAGGTGGGCCAGACGGATACCCGCGACAGTCACTTCTTCTTTGCGCTCTACTGGGCGAAGGCGCTCGCCTCTCAGAAGGAGGATCCCGATCTGGCGGCCCGGTTCAGGCCCGTGGCGGAAGCCCTGGCCGCTCAGGAGAAAACGATCCTCGAGGAACTGGCGCGCGGCGGCGGAAGGCCCGCCGATCTGGGCGGTTATTATCGCACCGAACCCGAAAGGACTGAGGCCGTGATGCGGCCGTCAGCGACGTTCAACGGCATCATCGGCTGAGGCGCGGCACCGGAGGGCTTCAACCGCTGTGCCGGTGAATCACTCCGGTTGACGCTGGCACACGTCAGCCGATGTCCGGTCCGGTTGTCTTTGCTGCCGAAAAGAGCGGGGGTTCCATACGCTGGCGGCGGGTCCGCCATCCTGTTCTCTGCTTGCCGATCATCAAGCTTTCATGCAGTCTTCCGCGCGCGAGCCGCTTTGGGGGAGAGGCTAAGCGTCTGACGTGAGGGAACGTCTTTAAAAGCAGGGAGTAGAAAGATCATGAACTGGACTCGCCGTTTGGCACTGGGCGTTGCCGCAGCAGCGTTGCTTGCGACCGCTGCGCCCGCCATGGCCGATCTCAGGTTCGGCGTGGCGGCTGAACCTTATCCGCCCTTCACCTCGAAGGATGCGTCGGGCAAGTGGGTCGGCTGGGAAATCGACGTGATGGACGCTGTCTGCGCGGAGATGAAGGAAAAATGCGAAGTCGTGGAAGTGGCGTGGGACGGAATCATCCCGGCGCTCACCTCCAAGCAGATCGACGTGATCTGGTCATCGATGCTCATCACCGAGAAGCGCAAGGAGACGATTGATTTCTCGCAAATGTACTACGACACGCCTCCCGCCATGATCGGCCAGAAAGATGGCGACAAGGACATCTCGCCCGAGCATCTGAAAGGCAAGACGCTGGGCGTACAGGTGTCGACGGGCCACGAGAGATACGCGCAGAAATATCTCCTGCCCGCGGGTGTCGACCTCAAGACCTATGCCACGCAGGACGAGGCGAACAACGACCTCGCCGCCGGCCGCCTCGATTACGTGCTGGCCAACAGCTCGGCGCTATTCGATTATCTCGGCACCGACCAGGGCTCCGCCTGCTGCGAACTCAAGGGCATCATCGAGAAGCCGAAAGATGATCCCGGCATCTATGGCGAAGGCGTGGGCGGCGGCGTCCGCAAGGAAGACACGGCCCTGAAGGAGAAGCTGAACGCTGCGATCAGCGCGCTCGCCAAAGCCGGCAAGTTCGACGAGATCACGCAGAAGTACCCGCAGCTCGTGGGCAAGATGACGCTGCCCAAGGCGGAGTAGGACCGCTCCACCGCCGATGACAGGGGGCCGGCGCAACACGCCGGCCCCTCTTCATTGGTGGTAGCGTGGAGTCGCGCGCTTGCGCTAAAAGCCGGTCATGGGTTGGAGAGACATCAACATGAACCGGCGCAAGCCGGTTCTCGACATTGCCGTCGTTCCCATTGCGCCGGGCGAGGATGCGACGATGGCCGTGCTGCGAAAGGCGGCTGGGCGAGCCGTTGAAGCGCTTGCCGCGCAGCGTGAGCATGTCATGTCCACGGCATCTGAATTCTCGCTGTTCTTCGCAGGGTATCTGGCAGGCTATGCGCGGCACCAGGCCTTGAAGCATGGCGTCGATGCGGAAACCTTAGGCGGCGCGCTGATCGACGAGCTCCGGCGCTCGCTTTGCACAGCAGCACCGGACGCACTCGAGCCGGCATTATGCGCGATACAGTTCGGCCCACGGCCTCGTGTCGAGGCCTCGCCGCGCGCCAGTCTCCGCGCGATTCCGCCCCTTGCCGATGCCGGCTATCTCGCCGGGCATCTGGAATCAGCCTGCGGCACGCGCAAGCTGGTGCGCGAAGCCATCGCTCTCGTCGAACAAAAGGCACCTCCGGCGGACTTCCTCACCGCCTGTGACATTGCGGCCGATCCTATGCAGACACGTCAGCCTACGCTGAGCCTGCGCTTCGATGTCCTGGAGCGCGCCGTCATCGAGGAGGCGTTCGGCACCATGCGGGCAAGTCATCACATCATCGGCGGTTGAGCAGCGCCTCGATCTCGGCGCGCCTGGGCATGGCGGGAGCCGTTCCAGAACGGGTGACCGAAATCCCCGCCGCGGCACAGCCGAAACGGGCGGCCTGCACAGGGTCCATGCCCTCTGCAAGCGCCGCGGCGAAGGCGCCCACGAAACTGTCGCCCGCGCCAGCGGTCTCGACCACTCTTCCCGCATCGAAGGCCTCTACCAGCAGCGAGCGCTCGCGACTGTGGAACAGCGCGCCACGGGGGCCGAGCGTGATCAGCGCCGTGCCCGCACCTTTCGCCAGGAGCGCGTCACCCGCCGCGCGGGCCTGGTCCTCCGTCGCAACCGCAATACCGGTAAGGGCTTCTGCCTCGTTTTCATTGGGAATCACATAGTCGCAAAGGCGATAGATCGCGTCAGGCACGGGGGCGGCCGGAGCAGGGTTGAATATGGTGACCGCGCCCGATTCCCTGGCGATCTCCAGTCCTTTCAGTGCAGCGGCGAGCGGCTGCTCGAGCTGTGTGACGAAGACCTTGGCAGCCGCGATCCCGTCGTGCGCCGCCTCGACATGTTCCGGGCCGATGCCGCCCGCTGCGCCTGGAACCACGATGATGGCGTTTTCCCCCGTCCCGTCGCTCACGAAGATATAGGCAGCGCCCGTGGGTTCCTCCTCGGCGATTGCTGCGCGAGGCGTAATGCCTTCGCTCTTCCAGGTCGCGAGTGCGATTTCGCCGAAGGCATCCCTGCCGATACGCGTGATGAAGCTGACTTTCGCGCCCGCGCGCGCTGCGGCGACAGCCTGGTTCGAGCCCTTGCCGCCAGGGCCCATCTTGAAGCCCGAGCCCATGAGGGTTTCGCCCATCACGGGTTGGCGGGCCGCACGGAAGGCAAGATCGGCCACGAAGATGCCGAGAATGGCGACGCCCTGCTTCATGACACTCAGGCTTCCGGCGGGATCACGCCCTTCTTCAGGATGAAGCAGCCATAGAATCGCGTCTCGCCGGTGACGATCACCGCATATGACTTGCGCGCCATGTCATAGAAGGCGAAGCGCTCGATCGAGCCCATCGGCCAGGACCTGCCCTCCCACTTGTCGATCACGGCTTGCACCTCGGCCTGCACGGGCGGCACCTCGGCCGGTTTGCCCACGATCTCCATGCGCGAAGCAGGCTTTTCCACGAATGAGTCGAGCGGGAAGACGGAGAGGATGGCATCTATCGCTTCGGCCGCCGTCAGATTGTCCATGCGGAGGAGTTTCCCGGTGACCGTATGACGCGCCACCGAGTCGGCGGGGAAATTGGTGTCCGAGATCACCAGATCGTCGCCGTGGCCCATGGCCCGGAGACAGCGGATCACGTCCGCATTGAGGCGGTTGTCGAAATTGCGCAGCATGGATGCCCTCCCAAGACGTGAGGGTGAAAGCTAGAGGCGGCAGAGGGAGAGTCAAGCGGGCTCAGTAGCCCTCGGGCTTGCCAGGCACCTTCACCAGCGCCTCGCCTTCGAGCACCACCGTCTCGCCCACCCGGCAGCGGCAGGAGAGCCTGACGCGCCGCCCCTTCTCGACGAGTTCGACCACCTCGACGCTCGCCTCCACCAGGTCGCCGATGCGCACCGGCGCCTTGAAGTTCAGCGTCTGCGACAGGTAGACGGCGCCGGGCCCCGGCAGCCTCGTGCCGATCACCGCGGAAATGAGGCTGGCGGTGTAGAGGCCGTGGGCGATCCTGCCGCCGAAGGGGGTCCTGGCGGCGAAATGCTCGGAAAGATGGATCGGGTTCCTGTCGCCCGAGATCTCGGCGAAACCGACCACGTCCGAGGATTTCACTTCCTTGACATAGGTCTCGGTCATGCCGAGCTCGAGGTCCTCGAAATAGAGGGTCTGGGTGGGAGGAAGCATGGACGCTAAGGCCTGATGCTGCGCCCGGTATGGACGCCATAGAGGTTGAAGAGATGCACCAGCGCGAGGATCGCCACGAAGGCGAAGACGAGCAGCACGGGCGTTGTGGGAATGAGGCGGGGCGTGAGGCTGGTGCGCGGCCGGCGCTCGAGCCAGGACATGAGCCCAACGACGCAGACGCTGGCCGTAAGCACTGCGACGGTGATCCAGAATTCGAAGGGGCTGGCGGTGGCAGGCATGGGCAGGGCGGGTCGGTTGACAGGCAGGGATGGCCCCGCTATGGAACCGCCAGTGTTCAACGGGCGGAACGGGGTGCAGCGCTCCTTCTGCCTGAAAAATCAGGTGAAGTCCATGAAAGTCCGCAATTCCCTCAAGTCGCTCCTGAAGCGCCACCGCGACAACCGCATGGTGCGCCGCAAGGGCCGCATCTACATCATCAACAAGACCAACCCGCGCTTCAAGGCGCGCCAGGGCTGAGCTTAGCTTCCCTGACGGGATCGTGAACGCCGTGGGCGGGATGCCGCCCACGGCGCTCTTTTTGTTGCCATGAAGGAGGGTGTATGATGCGGCCCATGCGTGGTTTCCTCGTCATTGCCGCCCTCCTCGCCCTCAGCCCGCCCGTTCTGGCGCAGGAGGAGGGCACGGCCGGGCAGGACGCGCCGCCGCTTCCCGGTGCAGCGCCTGCCGAAGAGGTGCTGAAGCCCGCCGAACGCAGGGCCGAGCAGCTGGACATCCTGTTCGCGCGGCTGCGCGGAGCGGGAGCGATGAGCCCGGCTCTCGAGCAGAAGATCTGGGAGCTGTGGAGCGCCTCGGATTCGCCCACGGCCGAGGTGCTTCTTCAGCAGGCCGGCCGGGCAATCGCCGCGGGTGCGCCCGCCGAGGCGCTCTCGATCCTCGACCGGCTCACCGGTGCGTATCCCGGTTTCGCCGAGGCTTGGAACAAGCGCGCCACGCTCTATTACATGATGAAGCGGGATGAGCAGGCCCTTAAGGACATCGAGAAGGTGCTGGACCTGGAGCCCCGGCACTTCGGCGCCCTCGCGGGCAAGGGCATGATCCTGCAGCGCCAGAAGAAATACTCCGCCGCCCGCGCGGCTTTCGAGGAGGCGCTCGCCATGAACCCCAATCTCGAGCAGGTGAAGGCCGCGATCAAGGAACTCGACCGGCTGGAACAGGGAATCTAGCCGGGCAACTGCTTCCGTCGATCAGGACACATAGGCGATGCGGATCATGTTCGTGGCGCCGGGCGTGCCGAGCGGCAGGCCCGCAGTGATGATGATGCGCTGACCGGCATCGGCGAAGCCTTCCTCGACGGCGATGCGGGCGGCTCTCGTCACCATGTCGTCGAGGTCCCGCGCATCGTCGGTCAGCACGCAATGCAAGCCCCAGACGAGCGCGAGGCGGCGTGCCGTCGCCGGAATTGGCGTCAAGGCGATGACGGGTGTGTCCGGTCGCTCGCGTGACATCCGCATGCCGGTCGAGCCCGAGCCCGTGTAGCAGACGATGGCCGAGAGCTTCAGCGTCTCCGAGATGGCGCGTGCTGCGCTCGAGATGGCATCGGCGCTCGTCGGCTGCGGTTCGTAGCGCTGGGCGGTGATGATGCCGCGATAGAGCGAGTCGCGCTCCACCGCCTGGGCAATGCCGTCCATCATCGCGACGGCCTTGTCCGGCCAGGCTCCGGTTGCGCTCTCGGCGGAGAGCATGATGGCGTCGGCGCCTTCGTAGACCGCGGTCGCAACGTCAGAGACCTCGGCGCGCGTCGGCACCGGCTCGGTGATCATCGATTCGAGCATCTGCGTTGCCACGATCACCGGCTTGCCGATGCGGCGGGCGGCCCGGGTGATCTGCTTCTGGCGGCCGGGAACCGTCTCGAGCGGCAGTTCGACGCCGAGATCGCCACGCGCCACCATGAGCCCGTCGGCGATCTCGAGGATCTCGTCGAGAACCGTCAGCGCGGCGGGCTTCTCGATCTTCGCCATGACACCGGCACGCCCCGCGACGAGTTTCCTCGCCTCGGCCACGTCATCGGCGCGCTGCACGAAGGAGAGCGCGATCCAGTCCACCCCGATCGCCGCGGCAGCCTCGAGATCGGAGCGGTCCTTCTCGGTCAAGGCAGGAATGGGAATCACGGTGTCGGGGAGATTCACGCCCTTCCTGTCGGAGAGCGTTCCTCCGAAGATCACGCGCGTCGTGAGCCGCGTCGGCTCGGCCTTGACGATCTCGACGCGCAGTCGGCCATCGTTGAGAAGGAGATTGTCGCCAAGCTGGGCCGAGGCGAAGATCTCGGGATGCGGCAGGCAGACGCGCGTGTGATCGCCCGGTGTCTTGTCCATGTCGAAGACGAAAGTGTCGCCCGCCGCGATCTTCGCCTCCTTGCTCTGGAAGGTACCGATGCGGATCTTGGGGCCCTGCAGGTCGGCGAGGATGCCGACGGGACGCTTGAGCTTCGCCTCGGCAGCGCGGATGTCACGATGGAGCTGGCGCAGCAGGTCGTGCTGAGTGTGGCTCATGTTGATGCGGAAGACGTCCGCCCCGGCGAGGAAGAGTTTCTCCAGCATCTCGGGCGATGACGACGCGGGGCCGAGCGTCGCCACGATCTTCACCTTGCGGTTTCGGCGCATTACTGTCCTTGCGTGGTCTTTTCGCCCGAGAGCGATACCGTCCAGTCGGCAGCCTCACCGGTGTCGACTTCGAAGAAGCCGGTCTTCGTATAGCCCCGGCCCTCGCAATCCTCGATGCCGCGGATGGTGAAGACCTTGTCGCGCGTGCACATGATGGACTTGCCGCCCCATGAGCCGCCCTTGTCGTAATCCACCGCGAAGATGTAGTAGTAGCGCGCGATGAGGTCGCCCTTGAGCAGCGGCAGGCATTTCTGCGGCTCCACCGTCCACCACCCCTCCGTGGCCCAGCCTTCCTTGTCCTTGTAGCCCAGGGCCACGCCGACACGGCTCTCGGTCTTGTTGCAGAGCTTGAGGTCCGCCCGTGCGGGAGCCGACGTGAATCCCACGATCATGAGCGCGCCTGCCGCGAGCGCCATCTTGCGAAGCATTCTGCCGCCTCCGGATATGTTCCGCGAATCGTTCATAACTTTCCCACCTGCCAACGCCGCGTCAACCCCGGCGACTTGCGGCCTAACCGGATGACTGAGGCATTAGCGTCATCTATATGGCCAGTCCATGACAAAGATAACCGCAACCGAAGCGTACGAAATTGTGGCGGGAACGCATGATACGCGGCTGATCCTGCTGTGCGATCACGCCTCGAACCGCATACCGGACGACTACGGCGGCCTCGGCATACCGGAAGAGCAGTTCTCCCGCCACATCGCCTATGACATCGGCGCCAGGGACCTCACGCTCGGTCTCGCCCGGCGGCTCGAGGCCCCTGCGGTGCTCTCCTGCTTCTCGCGCCTTCTGATCGACCCCAATCGCGGCATGGACGATCCCACCCTCATCATGCGCATTTCAGACGGCGCGGTGGTGCCCGGCAACCGGGGCGTGGACGAGGCCGAGCGGCAGCGCCGCACGGCACGGTTTCACCAACCCTACCACCGGGCCATTGCGGAGCAGATCGCGGCCGTCTCCGCCCAGGGGCATGTGCCGTTCCTCGTTTCCATTCATTCCTTCACGCCCGTCTGGCGCGGCTGGCGGCGGCCGTGGCATGTCGGCATTCTGTGGGACCGGGACGAGGCGGTGGCCCGCGCCATGATCCGGGGATTCCTGGCGCAGGGTGATCTTGTGGTTGGCGACAACGAGCCCTATCACGGTGCCCTCGAAGGCGACACGCTCAACACCCACGGCACCCGGGCGGGCCTCCCTCATGCCCTGATCGAGGTGCGGCAGGATCTCATCGCCGGCAAAACAGGTGTGGATGAGTGGGTGGAACGGGTGGCCAAGGTGATTGAACCGATTATGTATGATGTCCGGTGACGGGCCCGGACGCGGGGAGTGCCAGAAGATGGACATCGACGAGAAGACCAGAACCGAACTCGAGGCCGCGGCCTTCCGGCGCCTGCTGGAGCATCTCCGCCAGCGCACGGACGTGCAGAACATCGACATGATGAACCTCGCGGGCTTCTGCCGGAACTGCCTGTCCAACTGGTTCGAGGAGGCGGCCAGGGCGCGCGGCCTCGCGGTCAGCCGTGAGGAGGCGCGCAGCATGGTCTATGGCATGCCCTATGAGGAGTGGAAGGCCAGGCACCAATCCGCCGCCACCGAGGACCAGAAGGCCAAGTTCGCACAGTCGCACAAGCACTGAATTCCCGGGAAAGCACAGACATGTCTCAGACCAAGACCACCTTCGCCCACGGCCAGCTGAAATCCATCGTCGAGCGCATCGAGCGCCTCGAGGAGGAGAAGAAGGCAATCGCCGCTGACATCAAGGAGGTCTATGCCGAAGCCAAGGCGAACGGCTTCGACACCAAGATCCTGCGCAAGGTGATCAGCCTCAGGAAGAAGGAGGCCGCCGAGCGCGAGGAAGAGCAATCGATGCTCGACGTCTACATGGCAGCACTCGGCATGATCCCGGGCGAGGCCGAAGAGGCGGCGTGATCGCACCTTCCCGAGAAGACATCGCAATAGAAAACGGGCCGCGCAAGCGGCCCGTCTGCATTCGAAATCGCAAATGGCCTCAGTTGCCGGTGTCTACCTGGCCAAGCCTCATCCGCATCAGCGTGGGCGTGCTGAGCAGGCTTCCCTTGCCTTCGCGGTTGACGACGAGCATGTCGCCCTTGCCGGCCGCGGGCGCCGGCGCCATCTGGGCCACGGCGAGGCGCGGCAGCTGAGGCGCCGGATCGGCCTGTGCCTCGTCGATGCCGGGCAGGAGACCCGCGAGACCGGTCTCGTTGAACTGCTGGGGGGCGCCGTCGCGGCGAACGGCCTTGCTGGAGTCGAAGATCAGCTGCTGCGGCCACCAGAATAGGTCATCGCCGGCGGCAGAGGCGGTGATCGAGCGGATCACCGGAACGCCCTCGGGTTCGCCGCTGCGGAGCTCGTCGGTGAGGCTGGTCTTGCTCGCGGCGTCGGTTTCGGGCTCGGCCATGGTCTCGGCGGCCACGACGACGCCGAGCGAATTGCCGTCGACCGGGGAAGGGGTCGTCCGCGCCGTCTGGTCCGGCGGGGGTGCGGATGCGGGCACGATCTTCATGTTCACGGCCGCCATCATCAGCACCTCGATGGGCTTGGGCCTGGGCTTCGGCACGGGATAGCCCTGGGTCACGCCTTCAGGCACACTGGCCACCAGTTCGGGGCCCTCCTCCGTGGCATCGGCCTGTTCCGGCTCGGCGGCGTCGCCCGGCTTTGCCTTGGGCTTCTGCGGCGCCGCGGAAGCGTCCTCGCTCATGCCGGCGAGTTCCTCGTCGTCCTCCACATAGGCGGTTTCGAGCGGGATCTTCTTCTTGGCCTTGAGCTTCGCCGCGTTCTCGCCGCCCTCCTGCTGGGAGGGAAGCCCGGCCGCCGTCGCATCGGCCTCGGCCACTTCGACTTCGGGCACGGCCTTCATGCCCTTCTTGTTGAGACGCGCGCCGACCGTTTTCTTGTAGTCGCGCATGATCTTGGCCATCTGCTTCTGGCTGATCGCCGGACCCCAGTGGCGCACCCGGCCCGAGTCGATGTGGAGGAAGCCCGTCGGGCCGCCGCCGGAGCGATAGTAGCCGACGCCGCCCACCTGCCGCACCAGTGCGGAGTTGCGCATCTTCTCGGTGGGCACGTCGGGGAAATAGATGTCGATGGCCTTGCCCACCATGTGCTGGCTCTTGCGCGCGACGTTGCGGCCGATCTTCTTCAGGAAGGCGTTGGTCTTCGGCGAGCGGTATCCCGAGACGATGTGGATCGGGCGCTTCGAGCCGAGGTCGGCATGCAATTCCCACATCAGGTCGATGGTCCTGGGCGAGATGGTGATCACCTCGTCGCGCCGCCAGTCACGCAGGATGTAGTTGATCTTCTTCATGGCGGACGGGATGTACTTCCCGTTCTTCATGTAGGTGATCGTGAGGTTTTCCTTGGTATGGATGTGGTAGATCGAGAGGGTGCGCGTCTCGCCGCCCGAAAGTGCGGGGGCATTCCAGTTGAGGAACACTCCGGTGCCGACGGCTGCGGCGACCGCGGCCGAGGCGACGAGCTTTTTCCAGCGTTGAATCACGGTGCGACGATGTCCGGCTTCCCTGCAGTCCAAACCCATACCCCACTCACAACCGGCTTTGCCGGTTCCCCTGGTATCCCGTCCAGCCTGCCAACCCCCATCCCGGGCATCGGCTTACACTGAATTCGCGTTTCGAACAAGAATAAGGCCACGATGAGGCGGCGCTCCCAAAAGGTAAACGCGCATGTTTAACAAGCATTTAATCTGTTGAAAACACTGCGCCTCATGGGCAGGACCGGTCGAATTCGCCCTTTTCCGTAAAGGAATGTGGCCAGTTCTCCACGCTCCCGGAAGGGATCTCCAGGCGCTCAGCGCTGGGCGAGGACCACCGTCGATCGGGCCTCTTCCATGGCCTTGTCGCGGCCGTAGATGTCGTCGAAATAGACGATTCTACCCGTTTCGTCCGGCCAGGCCGTGAAATAGGTGAGGTGCACCGGGACCTTCTGCTTGAGCCGCACCGTCTCGCTCTTCGGCGTTTCGATGTGGGCTGCCACCTCCTTGGCGTCCCAGCCGAGGAGAACGGAAGCGAAGTCGCGCGGGTTCTGCACGCGCACGCAGCCATGGCTGAAGGCGCGCTCGTCCTTCTCGAAGAGTTCGCGGCTCGGCGTGTCGTGCATGTAGATGTTGTGGGAATTGGGGAAGAGAAACTTGATCTCGCCCAGCGCATTGTCTTCGCCCGGGGGCTGATGGATGCCATAGGGCACCTTGCTGCCGTAGCTTCCCCAGTCGATCGAGCGCGAGGGCACGACCTTGCCGTTCTGGTTCACCACCTTGAAGCCGATCCTGTCGAGGTAGCCCGGGTCGCGGCGCAACTTGGGAAGATACTCATTGGCGATGATCGAGGGCGGCACGCCCCACGAGGGATTGAACACCACGAGTTCCATCTCGTCGTGGAACACCGAGGTCTGGGTATTGGGCTTGCCGACGATGACGCGGGTCTTCCACAGCTCCTTGCCATTTTCCATCACGCGCGCCTCGAAGGCGGCCTGGTTGACGAAGACGTGGCGGGCGCCGAGCGATTTCGGCAGCCAGCGCAGGCGTTCCATGTTGTCGAGGATGGTGGCGAGGCGTCGGGTCGAGACGTCGGTGTTGAGTGCGCCCACCGTCTGAGGGCCGAGCACGCCGGTGACCTTGATGCCGGAAGCCTTCTGAAGTCGGCGCAGCACGACGCTGAGTTCGGCGTCGAGCACATCCTCTTCGCCGCTCGGCACGAGGGCTTCCGCATAGCCGAGCTCGGCGAGTTTCCGGCGCACCGCCGGAATGCGAGGATCGCTCATGCCCTTCTTGACGAGGTCGCCCTCGGGAATGGGATCGGCGACGCCCTGGGCCACCTTGGCGCGGAGTGCCGTGAGCTCCGTCTTCATCGCAGAATAGGCGGGGTGTGCGGGATGAAGCTCCTTCAGGTACTCGGCCGCATAGGGGGACCAGGCGAGAACCTTGATGGCGCGGGAGGCTGGCACCCATTGCGGCGTCACGTCATGGTAGAGCGAGAGCTTGCGCGGATCGAACAGGCCGCCCGAGGCATCACGCGCATAGCGCAAGGCCGCAGCCGCAAGATCGATGTCGAGCCGCGCCATGGCGGCGGGATCGTTTTCCGGTAGCGGTGCGTCGAAGGCGGAAAGGCCTGTCGGCAGATAGGCCTCGGGTTCGAGCCCGTCTTCGGCGGCGGAGGAGAGTTGCTTCAGCACGGCGGCTCCCCGGACCGAGAGCTTCCCGTTCTCGAGCCAGATCGGCCTGAAATTCTGCGACC
>NZ_JBKBKI010000051.1:0-16076 GCF_046294715.1 Aestuariivirga sp.
CTCGTCCGCCCCCGAGCCGCCGCGCAGCGTGTCGTTGCCGTCATCGCCCATCAGCTTGTCCGAGCCCGCCTCGCCCCAAAGCTCATCGTCTTCCGTTCCGCCCCACAGCTCGTCGTTGCCCTCGCCGCCATAGAGAACATCGTTGCCCTGTTCGCCCATCAGCGCGTCGTTCCCGGCCCCTCCTCCCAGCCAGTCGTTGCCATCACCGCCACGCAGGGTGTCGTCGCCGTCCATCCCCTTGATCACGTCGTTGCCGGCCAGGCCGAGAATGGTGTTCGCGGCACTGTCGCCCGTCAGAGTGTTGTCGCCCGCAAGCACGATCGCCATGATCTCGTCACGCGAGTAGGTGCGCGATGTCGCGTAGTCAGACACCACGACGCTTTCAACGCCGTGGCCCTCGCCGGCAGCCGTCCTGAGCTGGCCGACCAGCGTCACGCTGCGGGAGGAATCACCCTCCACCGTGATCACCACGTCGTTCCCGCTGCTGGTGAAGACCAGCTTGCCGGGGTCATCAACATAAGTCGTCAGCTGATCGGCGCCTGACGTGGCTCCCTCGATGATTCTGACGTGACCGCCGGTATAGCCTGTCACGGAATAACGATCCGATCCGCCCCGGCCCTCGAGCCAGTCGTTGCCCCCGGCACCCCCATAGAGCGTGTTGGCCTTGTCGTCGCCCCGGAGAACATCGTCGTACGTGCTGCCAAACACGATCTCGATATTGCTGAAGATGTCGCCTTCGGCTTCCCCGCCGGAGCCTTTGCCCGTCTGGAGGTCCACCGTGACGCCGCTCGTGGAAAATGTGTAGTAGAGCACGTCTGATGCGCCTTCCCCGCCGTCGATCGTGTCCTTGCCATCGCCCCCGTGGATGTTGTCGTCGCCCTGGCCGCCGAGAATCGTATCGTCCCCGTCTTTGCCCCACAGCCAGTCGTCGCCTGTGCCTCCCTCCAGCCAGTCTGCGCCGCTGCCACCATTCAAAATGTCGTGCCCGTTGCCGCCGTAGAACTTCACCCCCTCTTGAGGGTCTACGGAGTTGGAGACGAGAGAGTCGCGGCCATCCCCGCCGTAGGCGATGTCGTTCCCGCCATTGGTCACGATGTTATCGTGGCCGCCCTTGCCGTAGAACGTGTCATCCGCGGAGGTGCCGGTCAGATCGTCATTCCCCTCGGTGCCCTGAATCACTGCCTTGGAGCTTCGGACCTGCTGGGCGGAAGGAGGAACGGCGGAAACGCCGGACGCAACGTCCTGCGCTTCCTCCAGGCCAAGGCGGCGCGATGTTGGCTGTAGTATTTCGCTGAAGTCCCCCGCGGGAGCAGCTAGCTCCGGCGAGAGAGTGCCAATCCGCATCTCGAATGTTGTGTCCGTCATGTTTTCCCCCCAAGTTTTTTGTTTACGCTAGGGAAATTTCTTGACATCTACCCCAGCTTGTGAGGTCAGACTATACCGCCCGATTCTATACTTACAATCAGAATGTGTATAATCCGCCGATTTCGAAACATCGGTCACATACCGCAAGCGGTCAGGGCCGTAGCCGTGGACGAGTTCGCCTCGCGCATTCGATCTATCGTCGCCCTGCATGAGCGTCGGCCGTCCTGTCGCGGGTCCGATCAGGCGCATTGGGCGTGAAAAACCGCACATGCGCCCGTCTATTTTCAATGACGCTAGGGAAGGAAGAGTATCTTTAACCGCCCTACAGCCGGGACGTTACGTCATGCACAGAAACATCCGCCGCCGTCGCCAGCGCGCCGCTCACCGCTCGCGGATCGACTCGCTCGTCACCTCGCGGATCGGGGAAAGCAGATATTCGAGGATGCGGCGTTTTCCCGTCTTGATTTCCGCCGAGACGGCCATGCCCGGAACCAGCGGCACCGTCTTCCCGTCCACGATCAGGCTGTCGCGTTCCGCCACCAGGGTAACGGGGAACACAAGTGACTGCACGCGCTGCGCGCCAGCGGCCTGAAGGCTGGGGCCGAGCCGCGTCGGGTCGGCCTCGCTCATGCGCGCGTCGGGCTCGGGGATCGCATCATGGGCGATGCGGGAGACCTTCGCCGCAATCGTGCCGTAGCGCGTGTAGGGATAGGCCTCCACCTTGATGGCTGCTATCTGGCCCGGCTCGACGAAGCCGATGTCGCGGTTCGGCAGGTAGACCTCCATCTCCAGCCGGGAGCCGCTCGGCACGATGCGCATCACTTCCTGCCCGGGGCTGAACACCTGACCGATGCTGGTGACGCTGGAGGCGTGAACGATCCCGTCCACCGGGCTGCGCAGGGTCATGCGCTCGAGCCGCAGTTCCGCTTTGGCGAGGCGCGGCGCCACGTCCTCGATCTGCCGGCGCGCCTCGCTCGCCTTCGTCAGGTTCTCCGCGGCGAAGGTTTCCTTGATCCTGTCACGCTCCAGTTCGAGAAGTTCGAGTGCCCGCGCCACTTCGGCAAGCTGGCCCTGTTCGCGCGCGAGGGTCACGAGCTGCTGGCTGAGCACCTCGGCGGCATCGATCACCACGGCGCGGCTGGCCACCTGGTTCTTCTCCAGGGTGGTGCGCATCTGCACGCGCTCATCGAGAAGCGCGATGAGGTCGCGAAGTGCCCGGATCGTGCCCGTGAGCCGTTCGCGTTCGGCGATCTTCTGCTGACGCTGTCCGTCGATGGTGCGCAGCTCTGCCGCAAAGCTCCGCAACTCGCCGCGCTGCAGTTCCTCTTCTCGCCGCCGCACGTCTCCGGGAATGTTCTCCGGCCAGGCGATCGCCGCGTCGGTGAAATCCTCCGCGGCAGACGCCTCCACGTTGCGCATGCGCCGCAGCACTTCCGCGGAGAGCGAGTGAAAGGCGGCGGTGAGAGCGCGCACGTCTTCCGCGGCATCGGCGGAATCGAGCTCCACCAGCGGATCGTCCTGCTTCACCATGGCGCCGTTCTCGACGAGGATGCGCGCCACCCGCCCGCCTTCCACGAACTGCACCGTCTTCACCCTTCCGCTGGGCTGCACCTTGCCCTGGGCCACGGCGACGACATCCGTCCAGCCGAACCACGACCACGCGAGCGCCGCCGTCGCCAGCGCGCAGATGAAGAGCAGGAGCCCGATGCCGATCGGCGATGCAGGCCGCTCCAGGATCTCGAGCGCCGCCGGCAGGAACTCCTGGTCGTCGCGGTGCATCCGCGCCGGCGGGCGCCGTGTAAGCTCCCGGTTCGCACGCGGACTCTTTCCTGGCGCAGGCGCAACCTTCTGGGCAGGCGCAGGCAGCGGCTTTGCGCTGTCGCCACCCGGATCGTGCAGTTTCTCCACCGCGCTCATGCCTGATCTCCCTCGCTTTGCATCGCCCACAGCCGGGCGTAGAGGCCGCGCGGCCGGTCGATCAGCTCGGCATGGGTGCCCGTCTCCACGATGCGGCCGTCGAGCATGCCGACGATGCGGTCGGCGTTGCGGATGGTGGAGAGGCGGTGCGCAATGACGATCACCGTGCGCCCCTCCGCGATCTGGCGCATGTTGCGCTGGATGATGCGCTCGCTCTCGTAGTCGAGCGCGCTCGTCGCCTCGTCGAGGATCAGGATGCGCGGGTTGGTCACCAGGGCGCGGGCGATGACGATGCGCTGGCGCTGTCCGCCGGAGAGGTTGGCGCCGCGCTCCTCGATCATGGTGTCGTAACCCGCGGGCAGCTTCGAGATGAAGTCATGCGCGCCCGAAAGCTTCGCCGTCTCGATCACCCGGCTGCGCGGCAGCGCCGGGTTGGAAAGCGCGATGTTGTCGTGGATGCTGCGGTTGAACAGCAGGTTCTCCTGCAGCACCACGCCGATGTGCATGCGCAGCCAGGAGGGATCGACCTGCGAAAGGTCCACGCCGTCGATCGTCACCTGTCCCTCATGCGGTACGTAGAAGCGCTGGACGAGCTTGGCGAGGGAGGATTTCCCGCAGCCCGAGGGCCCGACGATCGCCAGCATCTCGCCGGGCTTGATCGAGAGGCTGATGTCCTTCAGCACGTCCTGGGATGAGCCGGGATAGCGGAAGTGCACACGCTTGAAGGCGATGGCACCGCGCGGCGGGGGCAGGGCGGCCATGCGGGGGTTCGAGGGTTCCGGCGGCGTGTTCAGGATGTCGCCCATGCGGGCGAGCGAAATCCCCACCTGCTGGAACTCCTGCCAGATCTGTGAAAGCCGCAGCACCGGCTCGGACACGTGGTTGGCGAACATGTTGAAGGCGATGAGCGAACCGACCGTCATCTCGCCGTTGATCACCGCCTGCGCGCCGAACAGGATGATCGCGGCCGAGGTCAGCCGGCTGACGAGCTGAATCATGCCCTGGCCCGTCGCCGCCGTCATGCTGGCGCGGAAGCTGGTGCGCACATAGGCGGCGAGGCGCTCTTCCCACTGCATGCGCATAGAAGGCTCGACGGCCGCCGCCTTCACCGTGGGTGCTCCCACCACGGTTTCGATCAGGAACTGCTGGCTTTCGGCGCCGCGGTTGAAGCGCTCCATGATGCGCTCGCGCAGCACCGGCCCGATCAGGAAGCCGATCAGGAAATAGAGCGGAAAGGAGACGAGCACGATCAGCGTGAGCTTCACCGAATAGCTCAGCATCACCGCCAGGAAGATCGTGCCGAAAAGGATGTCGAGCACGGTGAACAGCGCAGGCCCCGTGAGAAAGCCGCGGATGCTCTCGAGCTCGCGCACCCGTGCCACCGTCTGGCCCGCTGGCCGCGTTTCGAAATAGCCCACGGGCAGCCGCATCATGTGCGCGAAGAGCCGCTGGCCGAGCTCGACGTCGATCCGGTTCGTCGTGTGCGTCAGCGCATAGGTGCGCATCCACTGCAGGAGCTGGTCGAAGATCGTGACTGCGACGAGCCCGGCGACCACCACGTAGAGGGTTGAGAGACTCTGGTGCACCAGCACCTTGTCCACGACCACCTGGAAGAACAGCGGCGAAACGAGCGCGAAGAACTGGATGAACAGCGAGGCGAGGAGCACGTGCCCGAGCGCTTTCCGGTAGCGGAGCAGCGAAGGCAGGAACCACCGTATGTTGAAGCCGCCGGGATCGGCACCGGCTCCGAGGAAGCGGCGCTGCACGAGAATGAGGAGCGGCTCCAGCTGGCCAAGCGCCACATCGGCCGGAACGTCCTGGGGCAGCCTTGCCACCGGATCGACAATCCGCAGGAAGCCCTCCTGGTTCGAATGCGCCAATATGACGAAGCCACCTTCCTTGCGCCGGGCGATGGCCGGCAACGGCGCGGCCGCCATCCGTTGTGGCGCCTGCCCCCGCAGGACGCGTGACTTCAGCCCGATCAGCCTGGCGGCCCTTACGACGTATTCCGGGCCGGCTCCGCGCTCGGAAAGGCTGAGTTCCCTTGCGAGGTGCACAGGATCGGCGGCAACTTGAAAGGCGGCAGCAATGCCGCACAGGCACGCCATACCAGCGTCCGGGTGCAGCGCGTCCTGCTGTCCCGGCCTCCCGGTGTCGCCCGAGCGCCTGATGGCGGCAGAACTCTCCATGCAGCGTACCTCCTATAAGCTCAATCCGAGGATCGCATAATCCATAATGGCGATTTACACAATCAAAGAGAGTGTTACTTATCCTAAGGTAATAGTATTCCAAACGGGAAGATTACGCTATTAAGAGTTGAATTGTACTTTTGGTATTGTAGAGTCGGTCACCGTTCCGAAGCCTGACATTACGGCAAGAAATAGTGGGGGGGGGGTCCGGAAATGGCGGACGTAAGCTTTAACGTGGTTGCAGACAATCGGGGTCGGTCGAGAGGGCTTGCTGCGCGCAAACGACGCCGCAGCCTTGTTTCTGACGACCCTGCGGCCGTGCTCAACATCTCAGTCGCAGCGGAAAATGGGTCAGCGGATGATTTGCGCCCCTACGCCGATGCCGCACCACACCTCAGGGCGCTCGTCCAAACTGAGATTCGTGGCGATGGTGCAGACAATACGTTGGTCGGGAGCGATGGTGACGAGCTTTTTCTTGCCTTCGGCGGAAACGACAGGATCTTCTATGGCGGAGGTATTGATACCGTTATGGGGGGATCGGGAAACGACGTCGTCAGGCCGTTCGAAGACGAGGGTCGGCAGTCGACGTCGTACAATGTGATCTATGGCGAGGAGGGGGACGACGACATCACCGGATCGAACGGTAATAACTGGCTGTCCGGCGGCGCTGGCAACGACACGATCCGCGGGGCGGGTGGCAATGACACCATCAGCGCGGGCGAGGGTGACGACCGAATCGATGGCGGCGAGGGCGCGGACTTGATCGTTGGCCATGATGGAACGGACACGGTCACCTATGAGAATTCGAAGCGTGGCGTGTCGGTGAACCTCTCCACCGGAAAAGCTTCAGGTGGTGATGCGCAGGGCGACAGTCTTTACGGGGTCGAAAACCTGGAGGGAAGTTCATACAACGACGTTCTCACCGGTGATGGCGGGAGCAATTCGCTTAGTGGAGGAAGCGGCAGAGACAAGCTGAACGGACGCGGCGGGGACGATCTGTTGGTGGGGGGAACAGGCGCGGATACGCTCGACGGGGGAGATGGTTCGGATACGGCCTCCTACGACACGTCTGAAGCAGGCGTGATTGTGCAACTCTTCTCTCTCGGCGGACCCGGAAAGGGTTCAGGCGGCGATGCAGAAGGCGACACGCTCGTCAACATCGAAAATTTGACCGGCAGCAGGTTCGATGACTTCCTCTACGGCGATTACCGCAACAATGTTCTTGCTGGCGGAAGCGGCAACGACATGCTGCGGGGCGGGTTCGGCGCGGATGCGCTGAACGGCGGAGAGGGCAATGACACAGCCGCCTATTTCACTTCCGGTTCTGGGGTGAAGGTCGATCTCCGCGACGGGGTTGGTCGCGGAGGGGATGCCGAGGGAGACAGTCTGGTCGACATCGAGAATGTGCATGGCAGCGTGTACGACGATGTACTGATCGGCGATGCCAAGGACAATTACCTTACAGGATACCTGGGCAACGATACGCTCGAAGGCGGGGCGGGCAACGACACCTATTTCTGGCGACCCGGCGACGGTTCCGATGCAATCGAGGAGGCTGTCGGCGGGGGCAACGACACGCTGCTCTTCGGAGATGGCGTCAAAGGATCGAACGTCTCCGCGGCGCGTTCGGGCGGAGATTTCGTCCTCACCATCGCCGGCGAGACAAGCGCGAGCCTGATCTTGCGCAATCAGATCTGGGGTGTGATCGACCAGGTCAAGTTCGCGAGTGGCGAGACGTGGTCTGCGGCAGATTTGCTGGAGAAGGTCTATGACCAGGTCGAATCCGGCGGTAACGGAAAAGATACACTGACGGGAACCACCGGGGACGATTTCCTGGCGGGCGGCAAGGGAAACGATACCTATCGCTGGAATCGCGGAAGCGGCAATGATTTCATTCAGGAGGCCATCCGAGGCGGTGGCAACGATACGTTGTTCCTGGGTAAGGGAATCACGGCCTCTGACGTGAGCGTTGGCTTCTCTGGAAGCGACATCATTCTCACCATTGGCGGGCCGAGAGGCGGCTCAGTCAGACTGGGACAACAGCTCCACGGTGCGATCGAACGCATCAGATTCTCTGACGGGAAGGAATGGTCGGCCGATCAATTGAACGCCCTGGCGTTTGACGCAGCTCTTCCCGAAGGAACCCTTCTCGGCGATGCGCTGCGGGAGAATGCGCAAAATGCCATGGCAAGCGGCAGTTCGGCAAACTGGTTGCCGAACTGGGCGCACAAGGTGGCAGACTTCATTTCGAAGTCGGGCAGTGGAGGTCTCGATGCGCTGAAACTGTTCTGGAAGAAGACTGAAACCCTGGTGGAAAACGAGATCGACGCTGCGGGACGCCTCGGGAAAGGTATTTTCGAAACCCTGAAAGCGGGCGGCGAAGCTGTCCTCGGAGCCTTCGAACTGGGACTGGGAAAACTCCTCGGTCTCCAGGGCTTGTCCTCCCACGCCAGTGAGATGCTGTCAAAGGCAAGATCAGACCTGAAGACGGGACTCACGGATGAAGTAACCGCCGTGATCATGGCAGCGATGAACCAGAACGCCGAACAGGCGGCGGTCACGCTGAACCGCATCAGTCTGCTTTCAACTTACCTGGATATGATCAGAACCGGAGATACAAGCAGACTCGAGACCGACCCCATCCTGAAGAGCTTCGAAGATGCGGGTGCGGAGTATGCTGCGGCAGTCGAAAGCATGGATAGCCTTATCGAAGAGCCGATCTCCGAAGAGAAGATAACTTACAAGCAGTTCGTCAACAAGATGAGCAGATTTGACCTTGGGTTCGAGATCACGGGGTGGGCGAACGAGGGTCCAGCGATCAGTTGGGGGCAACTCCGGTTTAATCACATGAGCAAGATGGTGAACGGCCAATTGGTCAATGGACTCGCAATACGTTTTCTTGACCTTGATGGCGTTTACCCGTCTGCTCTTAGCGGCAAGCTTGCGGGTGATTATGGAGCATTTGGCGTTCGTGAACTCCGAAGGTGGGATAACCCGGATGGGACAAAGACCTGGGAATGGCACTCTGCCATCGGCCTCGGCGCAGAACTCGAAGGAAACCCCCTGGCCCTCAAACCAATCGTGGGGCAGTTGTCGATACTCGAGCGGGAGATAGAGGCGGTCACGGGGATTGAACTGCCCAGCATGGAAGCTTCGGCCGAGGCCGTCGGGCAAGAAGTCATCGAAACCGTGGAGGAGGTTGGAGTAGCACTGAGTCCCTTCGGCATCAACTTGACGCTTCAGGGAGGCGTGGGCGGATTCCTTTACACTTACAAGCAGCTCAATGACACCGGTGCCAAGCCCTATCTCACGATACTCCTCGGAGACCTTCTGGCCGGCGGTCTGGCTGCGGGCCTCACAGCGGCGCTCGTTCCCGGGCCCGTCATCGCGAAAGCCATGGCCGCGGAGCTCGCGTTCGACTGTGTGTCCTTCGGTATGGACGCCCTCACGACGCCTCTATACAAGCAGCATGAGATTGGCGTTGTTGGAGCCGGTTGGCTCGATGTGCAGGTGAAGGGCTTGTGGACTGCGAACACTTGGGGTTTCGGCGGAGGTGGGCGGGCGCAAGCGAACTGGCTTCTTTCGAACGCCTTCACGTCGTGAAGCGCGATGCAGCCGAGTAGCTCGTCCGCCGCGGCCGGCAGGTCCTGCGGCAGCCTTCCGAAAGGATCGACGATGCGCAGGACGCTGTCCTGACTCGTGTTCGTCAGGAGGAGGAAGCCGCCGTCCTTTCGCCTGGCAATCGCAGGCAATGGGGCGGCCACCATCCGGTCCGGCGATTGGCCCTTGAGGATACGGGCCTTGAGCCCGATCAGGTGGGCGGCCCGCACGACGTCCTCGGGGCCGGTTTCTCCTGCCGTGATATTGAGCTCGCGTGCCAGGTGTGCGGGATCGGCGGCGATCCGAAAGGCCGCGCAATGCCACAGAGTCAGGCGATCCCCGGATCGATCGAGGGCTTTTCCGCCTTGCGTTCCCCGTGGCTCTCCTCGACGCGCCTCGCGGCTGCAGAACTTTCCATGATCACTCGATAAACTCGTTCAAGGGGATAAACACAATCGCTACGAGTCTGTCTGAGGTGGCAAGACCGGCAGACCCGCGCCATTGAAAGGCCGGGGGCGATAGGTGCACGGGTCGCGGCAGCAAAACCGGCGGCGGCGAACCTGGCGACCTAGTCCCGCCTGCGCTTCCTCACCGGGCGGGAGGAAGTTTTCCCAGGAGGCCGGGCAGCAGCCAGCAACCGAGCGAATTGCAGTGCCGGACGGCGCGTGTCGAAACCGTCTCGGGTGTAAGATCGACGCCGGGTCCATCGGCCTTCGTGGCTTCCTGTCCCAGGAACACCGACAGGGCCAGAGAGGCGGCAAGCACAAGCAGTTTGGTTTCAATGCCCATCTGCAGCATCCCACTCCATGCGTGCGATGAGTAGACAGGAAGATTGGTTAACATCGCGTGAGGGCGGCAGGCTGCCGCTAGAGGTAGCGATAGCCATCCCACAGTTTTACGGCCTGCGGAAACCTGCCTGCCACGCAATCATAGACATCGCGGTAGTGACGCGCGATCTCGCCTCTCGCGTCTTCCCCGAGGTTCTGGCGCTTCGGGCTGGTGTTCACCTTCTGCTCGGTGAGACGTGGCCTGTAGGGCACTTGAAGAAAAGCGGAGATCGCAAAATCCGGCAGCTCACTGTGCATGGTTTCGTAGAACCCGATGTAGAGCTCCTCGGGGCCGAAGACGGACTCGAGGGCCGAAAGGGTCGCATCGTAGCGTGTCCGCATTTCCGCTTTCTCGGACCTGGCGTAGGAAAGCACGTCGGCCTCATTGACGTCGGTGTGGCCGAGCTCCTTCCTTGCCTGCATGCGGACGGCGCTCCAGCAGCGCTCCACCGGGTCCCGCATGAGGAACACGGCCTTGACGTGAATCTGCCTCTCTTCGAAGCCGGCTCTGACGCCTTCCAGCACTTCGGCGCCGAGGCCGGCGTAGGAAGGCGTGATGTCCATCGTCACTTGCCTTGAAGAAACCTTCAGCAGCTCGGCAAAATGCTCGAAATAGACGGAGGGCCGCTGCTGCATCGCGTGCCGGAGCTTCGACACGTCGCTTGCTTGGCTGTCCGCCGGCTGACATCGGGAAGCTCTGCGGACGTTCCTGCAGCATGCACTTTCATACACTTATCTCCCAGTCCGGTTCAACACCGCTCAACTCCGGATTTCAGCCGTGGCCACCCGGGCGTGAAGCGCAGCCATTGATAAAGCCGTCGGTGGTTGGCAGTTCATCACTTGGGTTGAGGCTTGCTTCCCTCTGCGGCCCATTTCAGGCAACGCCGATGGCGGGCGTCACACTGCTTCTTGCAGTCGCTGACAGCCGTACCGATGTCGATCAACTGGTCGCATCCATTGTCGCAGGTCACCCACCGGGCGTCGCATCGTCCCTGCCTGCTGGCAGAGTCCTGGGGCCACTTCTGGGCTGCAAACCCGCCTGGCGCCGAAAGAGCGAGGCCAGCAGCAAACAAGACGAAGCAGCCTGAAGCTCGAGAAAGAAGCATTGCACTCTCTCCTTCAGAAGAAACATCATTCCCCGGGATGCAAGAGCGACTGCTTCTTATGATCTCACTGCCGTCCGGACTTTACAAGTCCCGACCCTTGCCGCAGCGCGCAACAGCCCGCAGCACGTGCGCAGACGAGAATTGAATGAAAACCAAGGCAATGGGACTGGCGCGTGATGAGCCGCAGGAGACTGTCCGGGCTGAAGTGGCGGAGGGGGAGGGATTCGAACCCCCGGAGGGCGTGAACCCTCAACGGTTTTCAAGACCGCCGCAATCGACCGCTCTGCCACCCCTCCAGGCGCCGGCGAGGGCCGTTCCTAGCAGCCTTCGCCGGCGATCTCAATTCCCGCTATTCGGCGTAGGAGGGGTCTTCCTCGTCGAGGATCGCCTTCATTTCCTCGAAGTGCGAGAGGAACTGCTCGCGGTCCGCCTCCCATTCCTGCGCCGTCTTCTCGGCCACCGCGGGGCTCATCACGTGCAGCTTCTGGCCCGTCGAGTAGGCGAGGATCAGGTTGCGGCAGGCGCGCTCGAGGTAATAGGTGAGGTCGAAGGCCTCGGCCACGGTGGAGGCGCAGACCAGCACGCCGTGATTGCCCATCATCATGATCTGCTTGTTGCCGAGCATGCTGCCCAGCCTGTCGCCCTCGGCGTCGGTGTTGGCCATGCCGCCGAAATCGAGGTCGACCGCCACGCGGTTGTAGAAGCGCGCGGTGTTCTGGTCGATCGGCAGGATCTCGGGATTGGCGAGCGAGGCGAGGGCCGTCGCATGGGGCGGGTGGAGGTGGATGATGCAGCGTGCCTGCGGCACGTTGGCGTGCATGCGGCCGTGGATCGACCAGGCGGTGAGGTCGGGGGCATCCGGCCGCTTCATCGTCTCCTCGTCGTTCGAATCGAGGAGCAGCAGTTCCGAGGCCTTGATGCGTGAGAAGTGCTTCCAGCGCGGGTTCATCAGGAACTTCTTGCCGTCTGCCGAGACGGCGAGGCTCAGGTGGTTGGCCACCGCCTCGTGCCAGTCGTAGCGGGCGGCGAGCCTGAATGCCGCCGCAAGGTCGACACGCAATTGCCATTCGTCGGTTTCAAGTGTTCGGGCCGTCTTGAGCGTGGCGAGGTTGCCCATCATAATCTCCTCTTCTGAGGGGAACGAGGATAACCCGTCCGGACAGGTCCGGCAATCGGCGCGGCCGGGCGTAGGCGCATGACGGGAGAGCAGGGGTGAGGGCGATGCGGACTCATGTGATGGCGGCGGCGGCACTGGCCGCGGCACTCTCGGCGGCCCCGGCGGAAGCCGGGGAGGGCGATGCCACCGGCGTCTGGCGCCTGTCGAACGGAAAGGTCACGGTGAAGGTCGCGCCCTGCGGCGGCAATCTCTGCGGGCGGGTGGTGGCGCTGAAGAAGCCGCGCGACGACAAGGGCCGCCCCCGGCTCGACAAGGAGAACCCCAACCCCGCGCTCCGTTCGCGCCCGGTGATCGGCCTCACCATCCTGTCCAACATGCGCGCCGCCGGCAACGGCCACTGGACCGGCACCATCTACAACCCGGACGACGGCAACACCTACAGTTCCCGCATGAAGCTGCAGAGCCCCAACACGATGAAGGTCGATGGCTGTGTCGCCGCCGTCTTCTGCAAGTCGATGAAGTTCATCCGCGTCCAATGAAGCACATGATGCGCATCACCCCCGCTCTTGCCCTTGCCGCCGCCCTTGCACTGGCGGGTCCCGCCGCCGCCCAGACGCTGAAGGAGCTCCCCTTCGACAAGCAGCTGACGCTCGCCAAGGTGGGCGACGTCGATGCCCAGTTCGAGGTGGGGCTCGCCTATGAGCAGGGAACGGGAGTAGAGCCCGACGAGGCCGAGGCCGCGCGCTGGTTCCGCCAGGCCGCACTGCAGGGCAATGTCGAGGCGCAATACCACCTGGCCCGTCTCGTGGCGCGGGGCGCCAAGGGCCTGAAGCAGGATCTCGGCACCGCCGTGAAGCTCTACCAGGATGCCGCCGCCAAGGGCCACGGCCCGGCGATGAACGCGCTGGGCCAGGCCTATCAGCAGGGCAAGGGCACCGATCAGGACATGGCCAAGGCTGCCGAGTGGTACGCCAAGGCGGCGGAGCAGGGCCTCCCCGATGCGCAGAACAATCTCGGCATGCTCTATCTCGAGGGCAAGGGCGTTGCGCGTGACCTGAATCGCGCCTTCAAGCTGTTCGGCGATGCCGCCGCCAAGAACGATCCCTGGGGCCTCAACAATCTGGGCGGCATGCACGAGATGGGCTGGGGCACGACGGTGGACAAGCCGCGCGCCCTCGCGCTCTACCGCCAGGCGCTCGCCGCGGGCAATCCCAAGGCCCAGCAGAACATCGACCGCCTCGAGAAAGAGGCGGCGGTGCCCGCCGATTAGCTTTCGTTAACCATACTTCCCAACGCGACGTTTACGCTCCCGGCGCAAATACTCTGCCTGTGGGGCTTCGGATACGGCCGCGGGGGGCGCGCACGGCTGGCCGGCAAGGCGGAGTGGGTGAGTATGTGGAAGTTCGCCAGGAACGCTGTGGTGTTCGTCGCCATCGGGCTGGCGCTCGCAGGCTGTTCGTCCTCGAACAAGCAGGCGAGCCGCGATCCATTCGCCGGCAAGGGCAGCCCGGTCTATCCGGGCAAGGGGCCGGTGCCGTGGGGCGGCGGGCGCTATCACGTCGGCAAGCCCTATGAGGTGGCGGGCCGCTGGTTCGAGCCCAAGGAACAGCCGGGTTACGACAAGAAGGGCACCGCCTCCTGGTACGGCGAGGCCTTCAACCGCCGCCAGACGTCGAACGGCGAATGGTTCGACATGAACCGCCTCACCGCGGCCCACCCCACGCTGCCGCTTCCGAGCTACGTGAAGGTGACCAATCTCGAGAACGGCCGCGAGGTCGTCGTCCGCGTGAATGACCGCGGGCCCTTCGTCGGCACCCGCGTCATCGATCTCTCGAAGCGCACCGCGGAAGTGCTGGACTTCAAGCACAAGGGCAAGGCGCCGGTGCGCGTCCAGTACATCGGCCCGGCGCCGCTGGAAGACAACGGCAAGCACCTGATCGCCATGAACAAGGAACTCGACCGCGGCACGCCGATGCGCAAGATGATCGCCGCCGCCGACCGCCGCAGGGGCAGGGCGCCTGCGGAGAACGTCATGGTGGCGGAGGCGAAGCCGAAAAAGAAGCTCAGGAAGGAGCCCGAAGCCGTTGCCGAGACGGTGGCCTATGCGCCGCCGGCGGAGCAGGAAGCGCAGGCAATGGAGATCTCCTGGTACGTCCAGCTCGGCTCCTTTACCGATGCCGGCAACGCGCAGCGCGCCAGGGACCAGTTCTCCGCCGTCTGGCCCGTGCAGTTCATCGAGCTGAGCGGCGCCGCGGGGCCCGTCTTCCGCGTGCGGCTCGGGCCCATCTCCAGCAAAGCCGACGCCGAAACCGCCCTCGTCGACGCCCAGGCAGCCGGCTACGGCGACGCCCGCCTGATCAAGACCGAAGCGGTGCAGGCCGCCCTGCAGTAGCATCCGGGTTCCATCCTCTCCCACGCAAGGCGCGGGAGAGGAAAAAAGGACCCCTTCTCCCGTCCGCAGGATGGGAGAAGGTGGCGCGGCACGCGCCGGAGGAGGGCCCTCCGGCCGCCTCGCGTTGATTTCGCCAAGGAAGCCGCCTAGCCTGTCCCGCATGGAACTGTTCCAGCCCTTGCGCCGACTCGTTCTTTCGCTCCTGCTGATCGCCGGCTTCCTCCTGCCCGCCACGGCCCAGGAGGCATTCGAGAGCAAGGCGCCCCACGCCATCCTCATCGATGCGCGCACGGGCCGCGTGCTGTTCGAGAAGGATGCCGACACCGCCGTTCCCCCCGCCAGCATGAGCAAGCTCATGACCATGATCATGGTCTTCGAGGCGTTGAAGGCCGGCAAGCTCACGCTCGACCAGAAATTCACCGTCACCGAGGATGCCTGGCGGCGCGGCGGCGCCATGTCGGGCGGCTCCACCATGTATGCCGAGCTCAATTCCGAAATCCGCCTGGAGGACCTGATCAAGGGCGTCGTGGTGCAGTCAGCCAACGACGCCTGCATCGTCATCGCCAATGCCATGGCGGGCAGCGAGTCCGCCTTCGCCCAGCGCATGACGGACCGTGCGCGCGAGCTCGGCGCCACGAACGCCACCTTCCGCAACGCCACGGGCCTTCCGGACCCCGAGCACCGCATGAGCGTGCGCGATCTTGCCATCATGGCGCGCCACATCGCGCAGAACTTCCCCGAATACTACAAGTACTATTCGATCCCGGAATTCACCTGGAACAAGATCAGGCAGCAGAACCGCAATCCGCTCCTCAAGGACTATCCGGGCGCGGACGGCATGAAGACCGGCTACACGCGCGAGGCGGGCTACGGCCTCGTCGGCTCCGCCATGCGCGACGGGCGCCGCCTCATCATGGTCATCACCGGCCTGAAGAGCATCAACGAGCGCCGGCAGGAGGCCCAGAACCTCCTCGACTGGGGCTTCCGCCAGTTCCGCAGCGTCGATGTCTATGCGCGGGGAGACAGGGTGGCCCAGGCACGCGTCTGGGGCGGCACCTCGCGCAGCGTCGATCTTCTCGCCGCCGCGAATGTCCGCGTCGCGCTCACCGAGCAGGAACGGCAGATGGCGGAGGTGAAGCTCGCCTACAACGGCCCGCTCATGGCGCCGGTCGAAGCCGGCAAGGAAGTGGGCAAGGTGCGCTTCGTCGTCGACGGCGTGACCGTGGCCGACGTGCCGGTGCTCACCGCCGACTCCGTCCCGGCTGAGCCCTCGATGTGGTCGCGCGCGCTCGATTCCGTCTTCATCATGATCTTCGGCAGCTAGATGGCCGGGCGCTTCATCAGTTTCGAAGGGGGCGAAGGCTCCGGCAAATCCACGCAGATCAGGCTCCTTGCCGAGAGGCTGGAGGGCAGGGGGCGCGCCGTCCTCCTCACGCGCGAGCCGGGCGGCACGCGGGAGGCGGAAGCGGTGCGCGCGCTCCCCGTCTCCAGAGACGTTGCGCGCTGGACGCCCAGGGCCGAGGACCTGCTGAACTCTGCCGCGCGCGAGCAGCACCTCGGGGA
>NZ_JBKBKI010000052.1:0-15992 GCF_046294715.1 Aestuariivirga sp.
CGATCTGGTCCATGCTGGGTGCGCCCCGCTGCAGCAGGTGGCGCAAGGCGTGCCGCGTCCGCGAGGCAAGATCCGGTGCCGCGCTGCGCAGCCAGGCCCGCAGTTCGGCCGTGATCGCCTGGTGGCGCGCGCGGTCGGCGCCGGGAAGCCGCGTCTCGAGAGCAGCCGTGGACAGCACGAGGCAGACGCGCTGCGCGTTGAACTTCACCGGCGCGCCGAGGTACCGGGCATAGGCGCCTCTGTCGGGAGGCTGCCGCTGCGACAGGTGGATCTCCTCCGGCTTGACGTTGCCGCCGGTCAGCTGCTCCAGCATTCTCGTCCCAATCGCGGCGACGAGATCGTAGAGGACGCGGCTTCCCATGCAAGTTGCGCCATATCCGAATGCATGCTCCTCCCCGAGCCTGTGCAGATAGACCACGGCGCCGCTGGAATAGCCCGGCTGCCACGTCGTGAAATCGAGGAGCGCGCGGCCCAGCGTGGGTGCGCAGCGCATGAGTTCGCCGAGGGCGCCATGATGGGCGAGTTGGAAGCGCTGTCCGAGTACGAGCCCCAGATGCGGGCACCGCGTGAGTTCCGCCGCCCTTTCGAGCACTTGCAGGGCGGCGGCGAAGGGAAGTCTCGTCTCGGGGGACAGGGGCGGGCTTCCTATGCCGGCACCGGCGAACAGCTCTTTCGCGTCAAATCCCTGTTCAACCAGGAGTGGACCGAGTTCAACGAGAACGCCTGACCGCTGCATCGCGGCCGGACGCGTCTGCACGGCTTCCGTTTTGTCCTCCAAACCGAATCCCGCGGCGGTTGAGATCACTAGAATGAGGCTACACCAACTCCGTGGAGAGTTCCATGCGCACCACACGCCGCGATTTCACCTTCTACGGCGCGAGCCTTTTGGCCCTCGCCGCAACCGCTGCTCCCGCAGGAGCCTTCGACGGCCCGATCGCAGACCTGGTCCAGGGCACCGAGGACTTCCGCATCGCTTCCGACGCCTACATCTTCGGCTATCCCCTGGTCACCATGGAGATGACGCGGCGGGTGGTGACGAATGTGGCCAAGGCGGAGGGCAGCCGCGGCCCGATGGGCACCATCATCAAGCTTCGCGAATATCCCGATGCCGCCTTCCGTGACGTGACCGCCCCCAACGCCGACACGCTGTACACGACAGCCTTCTTCGACGTCGGCGACGAGCCCTGGGTGCTGGAGCAGCCCGACATGGGCGATCGCTATTTCCTGCTGCCGATGCTCAGCGGCTGGACGGATGTCTTCGCCGTGCCGGGCACGCGCACCACGGGCGGCGCCAGGAAGACTTTCCTCATCAGCGGTCCCGGCTGGTCGGGCGCGGTCCCCGAGGGGATGACGGAACTCAAGTCTCCCACCGCCATGGTGTGGCTCATCGGCCGCATCTATTGCACCGGCACGCCTGAGGACTACGCCGCCGTCCATGCGCTGCAGGATGCCTTCAGGCTGCAGCCGCTCTCGACCTGGGGCTCGGCCTATGCGCCGCCCGAAGGCAAGGCCGATCCGGCGATCGACATGAAGACACCGGTGCGCGACCAGGTGAATGCGCTCTCCGCCAGGGCCTATTTCGCGCTGCTGGCCGAACTCATGCAGCGCAACCCGCCCGCCGCGGCGGATCAGCCCGCACTCGAAAGCTTCGCCAGGGCCGGCCTCGTCCTCGACAAGACCTTCGATGCCAAGGTGCTGGAAGACCGGGCCGACGCGCGACTTCCCAAGGCTTCCTACGAGCGCATCATGCTGCACTTCGTCGATTCCGATGGCGACATGACCCGCGAGAACGGCTGGAGCTTCACGACAAGGGCCGGCACTTATGGCACGAACTATATCCAGCGCGCCCTCATCACCGCGATCGGGCTTGGCGCCAACCGCCCGCAGGATGCAATCTACCCCACCTCGCTGAAACCCAACATGCTCGAGAACTACAGCGGCGAGCACCGCTATGTGCTGCGCTTCCCGAAGGGAGGGATGCCGCCGGTCCGCGGCTTCTGGTCGCTCACCATGTATGACGAGAACATGTTCTTCGTCGAGAACCCGATCAACCGCTACTCGATGAGCGTCAGGACGAGTCCCGCCTATGAAGCAGACGGGTCGCTGGTGATCTACATTCAGAACGAAAGCCCGGGCGCGGACAAGGAGGCGAACTGGCTGCCCGCGCCGAAAGGCAAGTTCCACCTCATGTTGCGCCTCTACTGGCCGGACGAAAACCCGCCCTCGCTCATCGACGGATCCTGGAAAGTGCCGGCGGTCGAAAGGCAATGAAGGAGAAGCAACGCATGATCACCCGCAGAAGCCTCCTCGCGATGCTGGCATCGGGCACGGCGGCCCTGGCGCTCGCGGGCTGCCAGATCGACACCCGCACACCCATTCGCGTGTCGGAGATTCTCTCGGTCGCCCAATCGGGCACGCCGGTGCCCGTCAGCTCGGCCATCACCGCCCAGTTCGTCACGCCGGAATGGTGCAAGGTGGAAGGAACCCTGGCAATCGAAACCATCTCGTCACCCGAGCTGCCGTTGCAGCTCGACAGCTGTGCGAAGGGCGGGCCTGGCGCCATCGGCCAGTTCCAGCTCGGCACGAGCCTGGTCAGGACCGACGGCGGCCCGGACGACGCCACCATCCTCACCAACGTGCTGGGGACGGACAGGGCCCGCTTCGCCGTCTTCCCGCATGGCAAGCACAAGCACCTGCTCTCGGTGGGCCTGTTCATCAACGTCCCGCAGCTCGCGGCCGACAAGGCAAAGCTGGTGGCCATGCCGGTCTACAAGCGCGGCCTCTACAAGAAGGGCGAGGTGAATTACAGTTTCACCCTCGAGATCATCAACGATACGGACAAGCCGGCCCGATTCTACCTGTCGGACGTCAGTGCGGGGGGCGACCTCCCGGCGGACGAGGCGATCCTCACCATCCCGCCCGCGGGATCCGATACGGTGACGCTCGACGCCGCAACCCAGGCCAGACTCGCCGCCGATGGCTGGGTCAACTTCATGTCGATGATCACCAAGTGAACGGCGCCGACCCAAGCAAGCCAAGCAAAAACCCCGGTGTTTCCACCGGGGTTCTTTTTTTCAGCCTTGGGGCTGGTGGACTTCTTAGAAGTCCATCCCACCCATGCCGCCGCCCGGCATGGCGGGGGCGGGGGCCTTGTCCTTGGGCTTCTCGGCGATCATCGCCTCGGTGGTGATGAGCAGCGAGGAGACCGACGCGGCGTCCTGCAGCGCGATGCGCACCACCTTGGCCGGGTCGATGATGCCCTTCTCCACCATGTCGACATACTCTTCGTTCTGCGCGTCGAAGCCGTAGTTGCCCTCCTTCTCCAGCACCTTGCCGACGACGATCGAGCCTTCGACACCCGAGTTCTCGGAGATCTGGCGGATCGGCGACTCGAGCGCCTTCGACACGATGTTGATGCCGGCCTGGATGTCCGGGTTGGAGGACTTGAGCTTGGCCACGGCGCCCTTGGCGCGCAGCAGGGCAACGCCGCCGCCCGGAACGATGCCTTCTTCCACCGCCGCACGGGTGGCGTTCAGCGCGTCGTCAACGCGGTCCTTGCGCTCCTTCACTTCCACTTCCGTGGCGCCGCCGACCTTGATCACGGCCACGCCGCCGGCGAGCTTCGCCAGGCGCTCCTGCAGCTTCTCGCGGTCGTAGTCCGAGGTGGTCTCCTCGATCTGCGCCTTGATCTGCGCGCAACGGCCCTGGATGTCGTCCTTCTTGCCCGCACCGTCGACGATCGTGGTGTTCTCCTTCTCGATCTTCACGCGCTTGGCGCGGCCGAGCATGTCGAGCGTCACGTTCTCGAGCTTGATGCCGAGATCTTCCGAGATCACCTGGCCGCCCGTGAGGATCGCGATGTCCTCGAGCATGGCCTTGCGGCGGTCGCCGAAGCCCGGGGCCTTCACGGCCGCGACCTTCAGGCCGCCGCGCAGCTTGTTGACGACGAGGGTGGCGAGCGCCTCGCCCTCGATGTCCTCGGCGATGATGAGGAGCGGCTTCGAGGTCTGCACCACGGCCTCGAGGATCGGCAGCATCGGCTGCAGCGAGGAGAGCTTCTTCTCATGGAGCAGGATGTAGGGCTCGTCGAGCTCCGCCACCATCTTGTCGGCGTTGGTGATGAAGTAGGGCGAGAGATAGCCGCGGTCGAACTGCATGCCCTCGACGACGTCGAGTTCTGTCTCGGCGGTCTTGGCTTCCTCGACCGTGATCACGCCCTCGTTGCCGACCTTCTGCATCGCTTCGGCGATCATGTCGCCGATGGCCTTCTCGCCGTTGGCGGAAATCGTGCCGACCTGGGCCACTTCGGCGGAGCCCTTGATCTTCTTCGCACGCTTCTTGATGTCCTCGATGGCGGCGGCGACGGCCATGTCGATGCCGCGCTTCAGGTCCATCGGGTTCATGCCGGCGGCCACGTTCTTCGCACCCTCGCGGACGATCGCCTGGGTGAGCACGGTGGCGGTGGTGGTGCCGTCGCCGGCCAGGTCGTTGGTCTTGGAGGCGACCTCACGAACCATCTGGGCGCCCATGTTCTCGAACTTGTCCTCGAGCTCGATTTCCTTCGCCACCGTCACGCCGTCCTTGGTCGTGCGCGGCGCGCCGAAGCTCTTGTCGATGACGACGTTGCGGCCCTTGGGGCCGAGCGTCACCTTCACCGCATTGGCGAGGATGTCGACGCCGCGCAGCATACGCTCGCGGGCATCACCGGAAAAACGGACTTCCTTGGCAGCCATAGTGCTACTCCTGAATACTGGTTTGAAAGGTTAGTGCGTGGCAGCGGCCGGATCAGGCCGCCTTCTTGGAGGCGGACTTGCCCTCGAGAACGCCCATGATGTCGCTCTCTTTCATGATGAGGTACTCGACGCCGTCGATCTTCACCTCGGTGCCCGACCACTTGCCGAACAGCACGATGTCTCCGGCCTTCACGTCGAGCGGAACGAGCTTGCCGGTCTCGTCGCGGCCACCCGGGCCCACGGCGACGATCTCGCCCTGCATCGGCTTCTCCTGAGCGGTGTCAGGGATGATGATGCCACCCTTGGTCTTGGTGTCCTCTTCGACGCGCTTTACGACGACGCGGTCGTGCAACGGACGGAACTGCATGGTTTAACTCCTCGTAATGTCGTCATTTTTTGAGGTTTTCCCCTGGCCGTCTCCATTCGGAGGGCAGGCCTGTTAGCACTCGAAGGAACCGAGTGCTAGCAGCTAGCGGAGGAGATAGGACGGAGCGCGCGCTCAGTCAAGAGGGCGAAACTGCGGCGGGGGTCGAATTTTGAACGGATCCCCTTTGCCCTCAGGCCACCGGGTTGAGGCGCTCGGTCGGGTCCTCGTCGAGGAGCGCGTCGATTGAGGCCAGCGCCTGGCGCAATTCCTCCCGCGTGACCGGGCCTCCGAAGCAGATCCGCACGCCCTGGTCGTCCGAGCGCCGGTCGATGGCGAATGCCGTGCCGGGCGTCACATGGATGCCGCGCCCGTCGAGGGCGCGGGCGAAATCGCCCGGTGTCCAGGATTCGGGAAGCTTCAGCCACAGGAAGGGGGCGTAGGGCGCGCAATGGACCTCCCGGCCGCGGAGCGCCTCGAGGGCAAGCGCGCGTCGCGCCTGGTTCTCGGCAATGATGGCGGAAAGCACCCGGTCCGCCGTGTCGCCCTCGATCCAGTGGCGGGCAACCTCTGCCGCAAGCCCCACGGCGCGGCCGCTCGCCACGGTCTGGTGGCGGATCAGCTGCCGCGCGCGGCCGGGCGGAGTTGCCACGAAGCCCACCCGAAGCCCCGGCGAGAGCGATTTCGAGATCGACGTGATGTGCCAGGTGCGGTCGGGCGCCAGGCTGAACAGGGTGGGGGGCTGGGTGCGCGGGTCGAGCAGCCGGAAGATGTCGTCCTCAATCAGGGTGAGGCCGTAGCGCCGGGCGATGTCGATCACCGCCGCGCGCCGGTCGTGGTTCAGCGAGGAGGTGGTCGGGTTCTGCAGCGTCGGAACGATGTAGAGGAGGCGGGCCTCCCCCGCGCGCGCCGCACGCTCGAGCGCCTCGGGCACGAGCCCGCCCAGGTCCATTTCGAGCGGGACCAGCGTGACGCCGAGATGCCGCGCGATGGGCTTGATCGTGGGATAGTTGAGGCCTTCGACGAACATCCTGTCGCCTGGCCCGGCAATGGCCGAGAGGCAGGCGATCAGCGCCGCGTGGGCGCCCGCCGTCACCACCACGTCTTCCTCCTTCACGTGGATGCCGCAGCGGGCGAGCCAGGTGACGCCCATCGCCCGGTGCAGGGGATGGCCCTCGGCCGGCGTGTAGTCGAGGAGGTCGAGCCGCGAGGGCGAGGCCATGATCTGGCGAAGCGCCGTGTCGAGGTCCTGGAGGGCATGGATGCGCGGCGGCGAGGCCTGGGAAAGATCGATGATGCCGCTCTTCGAGGGGGAGGGGATCTCGTAGGCCCTGGCCTGGGCGCCCGGCGCCTTGACGAAGCTGCCGCGGCCCACCTCGCCGGCGACCAGCCCCATCTTCTCGGCCTCGGCATAGGCCCGCGTCACCGTGCCGGTGGTGACGCCCAGCCTGTAGGCCAGGTCTCGCTGCGGCGGCAGCCGGTCGCCCGGCTTCAGGGCGCCGCTGAGCGCATCGTGCCGGATGGCATCGGCGATCTCGAGGTAGAGGGGGCGTTCGCGGCGGAGCTGGGGCAGCCAAATTGTCATCAGGACAATGTTTCACTTGTGGGCTATTGTATGGATACAGTAGGATATTCGAACGATACAATCAAGCGTATTCTTCGAAACAATCGCTACAATCGGTGAGCAACATGCGCGACTTCATCCTGCATCAGGCCTTGGCCCGCGACAGTACCTTCGCCTTTCCGAAGCTGCGCCGCATGATCCGCAGCTGGTTCGCCAGGCGCCACCTGAGGACGGTGGAGCAGCTCGACGACTATATGCTGACCGACATCGGCCTCACCCGCGACGATCTCCGCCGGCTGCGCGGGCTGCCCCTGGATGTCGACATGGCCGAGGAGATGACGCGGCTGCGCGAGGCGCGTGCCGCGAAGGGCGTCAGGCGGCGCTGACCCTGCGATCAGAACAACGGCGCCACCGCCCGATAGAGGGCGCGGAACCGCTCGAGCCTCTCCTGATAGGCCTCGGCAAGCCGAAGGTCGGGGGCGATCTCCGCCGCGGCCTCCGGCTTGCGGCAGACGGAAGCCGCCTCCTCGCCCGTCGCCGCGAGTCGGGCCAGCCGCGCGGCGCCGAAGGCGGGGCCGGTCTCCGCATCCTCGGGGATGAGCACCGTCTTGCCGAGCGCGCTCGCCAGGATTTTCATCCAGAACCGGCTTCTTGCACCCCCGCCATGAACCAGGATGCGATCGGGCAGCGCCCCGGTCGCCGCGAGGCAGGCCTGCGCGTCGGCAAGCGCCAGGGCCACCCCTTCGAGCGCCGCCTGCGTCACCTGCTCCGGGCCAGCCGTGGCCGTAAGGCCGAACAGCACGCCCTTGGCATGGGGGTTGGCGTGCGGTGTCCGCTCGCCCGCGAGATAGGGCAGGAACAGGAGCGGCGAAGGCCCGTCGAAGGCCCTCTCCGCTGAGGCCACCAGCGCGCCGATGTCGCTTCGGCCCAGGAGATCCGCCGCCCAGGCGAGCACGCCCGCCCCGTTGAGCATCGCCGCCATCTGGAACCAGCGCCCGGGAAGCGCATGGGCGAAACTGTGGATGACGTGCGAAGGCGCCGGGCGGTGGCTCTGCCGCGCCACGACATATTGCGTGGCCGTGCCGAGTGAGATGAAGGCGTCCCCCTCGCTGACGGCACCGGCGGCGACCGCGCCCGCGGCCGCATCGCCGGCGCCGGCGGCGACAGGCGTTCCCGGCGGAAGCTGCCAGGCCGCGGCGACCTCGCCCCTCAGAAGCCCGGAAAGGGCCGGGCCCTCGAGCACCGGCGGCAGCAGGGCGGTGTCGATGCCGCAGGCCTCCGCGATCTCGGGCGACCAGGCCCGCCGCCCGACGTCCAGCAGCAGCGCCCCCGAGGCATCGCTCATGTCTGTGGCGAAGCTGCCCGTCATCCGGAAGCGCAGGTAATCCTTGGGCAGCAGGAGGCATTGCGCCCGCGCCAGCAGCTCCGGCTCATGGGCCTTGAGCCAGAGCAGCTTCGGTGCCACGAAGCCCGGCAGTGCCGGGACGCCGCCGATCGACCCGATAGCCGGCAGCCTGCGGTTCAGCTCATGGGCCTGTTCGAAGGATCGCCCGTCGTCGTGGAGGATCGCGGGGCGGAGCGGCAGGCCGTTGTCGCCCAGCAGCACCAGCCCGTGCATCTGCCCCGCGAGCCCGATCGCCCGCACGCCGGACCATTCCGCTCCCGCCACCGCGCGCAGATCCCGCACCGCCTGCTCGGCGGCGAGCCACCACGCCTCCGGGTCCTGCTCCGACCAGAGCGGAAGGGGCCGCGAGACGGAAAGCGGCGCGGAAGACGCCGCGACAATGCGCTGCGTCTCGTCCACCAGCACGGCCTTGACGGCGGAGGTGCCGATGTCGATCCCGAGAAACATTGCGGGTTCAGCCCTTCTGGGCCACGACCATGTAGTTCACGTCCCTGTCGCGGCTTACCCGCCACTGGCGCGAGAAGGGAGCGTAGGTGACGCCATGCGCCTCCTTCACGCTGAGCCCGTTCTCGCCGAGCCAGCCCTCGAGCTCGGTGGGCGTGATGAACTTCTCCCACTGGTGGGTTCCCTTCGGAAGCCACCCCAGCACGTATTCCGCCCCGATGATGGCGAGCCCGAAGGACTTGAGCGTGCGGTTGATGGTGGCGACGAACATCAGCCCGCCGGGCTTCAGCATGGCCGCGCAGGTGGCGGTGAAGGCCTTCGGGTCCGCCACGTGCTCGATCACCTCCATGTTGAGGATCACGTCGAAGTCCTCCCCGGCGGCGGCGAGGTCTTCCGCCGTCCCCACCCGGTAGTCGATGGCAAGCCCCATCTCGTCGCGGTGCACGGACGCCGTCTTGATGTTCTTCTCGGAAGGGTCGACCCCGGTGACGGCGGCGCCGAGCCGCGACATGGGTTCGCTGAGAAGGCCGCCGCCGCAGCCGATGTCGAGGAAGCGCAGGCCTGCGAAGGGCCGCCGCTCGAGCGGGTCCCGCCCCAGCCTCGCCGTCACCTGTTCCTTGATGAACTGCAGCCTGACCGGGTTGAAGACGTGCAGCACCCCGAACTTGCCTTTGGGGTTCCACCACTCCGCGGCCATTTTCGAGAATTTCTCGACTTCCGAAGGGTCGAGCGAGGGGGCAAAGGCAGTCATCTGTCGATCCAAATTTCTGATGTGGCCATTATTGCATAAGCCATGCCTGTCATCTATGAGTACGCCGCGCCGCACCCGGGGGTTCAACCGTCCATCAGACTTGGCCATCGCCGGCCCCGTTCGGGGTTCCGGGCGGCAGGGGATATGAAAGGTTTGGCCGATGGGCCGTTTGGTGATGAAGTTCGGGGGGACTTCGGTTGCGGACATCGACCGCATCCGCAACGTCGCCCGTCACGTGGAGCGCGAGGTGAAGGCCGGCCACCACGTGGCCGTCGTCGTGTCGGCCATGGCCGGAACGACCGACCGGCTGGTGGGCTGGTGCCGCGAGGCCGCCGCCGTCCACGACGCCCGCGAATATGATGCCGTCGTCGCCTCGGGCGAGCAGGTGACGGCGGGGCTGCTCGCCATCGTGCTCCAGGATCTCGGCATTCCCGCCCGCTCATGGCAGGGCTGGCAAATCCCGTTGAAGACCGACGGCGTCCATGGTGCCGCCCGCATCGCCGGCATCGACGGGGAGGAACTCAGGAAGCGCCTCGAGCAGGGCCAGGTGGCGGTGATCGCCGGCTTCCAGGGGATCGGCCCCGACCGGCGCATCACCACGCTGGGCCGCGGCGGCTCTGATACCTCGGCGGTGGCCGTGGCGGCCGCGCTCGATGCCGCCTGCGACATCTACACCGACGTCGACGGCGTCTACACGGCGGACCCGCGCATCGTCACCGGGGCGAAGAAGCTCGACCGCATCTCCTATGAGGAAATGCTGGAACAGGCCTCTCTCGGCGCCAAGGTGCTGCAGACCCGCTCGGTCGAGCTCGCCATGGTGTATAAGGTGCCATTGCAGGTGCGCTCGAGCTTCGAGCCGCCGGATTCGCCGTATCAGAACAAGCCCGACGGCACGGGCCCCGGAACACTCGTATGCGATGAGGAACGTATCGTGGAACAGCATGTGGTGAGCGGTGTCGCCTATTCGCGCGACGAGGCCAAGGTTGCGATCCGCCGGGTGAAGGACCAGCCCGGCGTGTCCGCGGCGATCTTCGGCCCCCTGGCCGAGGCCGACATCTCGGTCGACATGATCGTGCAGAACATTTCCGCCGACGGCGCCTTCGCCGACATCACCTTCACCGTGGCCCGCAAGGATCTCCGCAAGGCGCTCGACGTGCTGAACGGCGTCAAGGCCAAGGTCGGCTTCGACGATCTCGTTCATTCGGCCGACGTCGCCAAGGTGTCGATCGTCGGCATCGGCATGAGGAGCCACGCCGGCGTGGCCGCCAAGATGTTCCGCTCGCTCGCCGAGAAGGGCATCAACATCCAGGCCATCACCACTTCCGAGATCAAGGTCTCGGTGCTGATCGACGAGGCCTATACCGAACTCGCCGTGCGTGCGCTCCACACCGCCTACGGGCTCGACGCGAAGGTCGCCTGACGCCCATGCCCGCCATCCGCCACCCCACCGCGACGCCGGCCGCACGGGTCAAACCGGCCCGCGTCTCCGCCGGCGGGGACACCGGCTGATGGCAACCTCCGCCCTCGGCCCGCGTGTCCTGCTCCGGCGGCTCCGCGAGGTCATGGCGGAGCCGGTCACAGCGCAGAAGCGCCTGGACAAGATCGTCCAGATCATCGCCGCCAACATGGTGGCGGAGGTCTGCTCGATCTACGTCATGCGCCCGGGCGACGTGCTCGAGCTCTATGCCACCGAGGGCCTGAAGCGCGAGGCCGTGCACAAATCCAAGCTCAAGGCGGGCGAAGGCCTCGTCGGCACCATCGCCCAGCAGGCGATCGGGCTGAACCTGTCGGACGCCCGCCAGCATCCGCAGTTCAAGTACCTGCCTGAGACGGGCGAGGAGATCTACAATTCCTTTCTCGGCGTGCCCGTCATGCGCGGCGGCACCGTCATCGGCGTGCTCGTGGTGCAGAACCGCACGCGCCGCCACTACACCGAGGAAGAGGAGGAGGCGCTCCAGACCACGGCCATGGTGCTGGCCGAGGTCATCGCCGCGGGCGAGCTGCGCGAGGTGGCGAGCGAGGTGGCGGCCGACGTCGCCCATGTGCGCAGCCACCATCTGCGCGGCGATCCGCTGGCCGAAGGCGTGGCGCTCGGCCACGTCGTGCTGCACGAGCCGCGCGTCGTCATCCAGAACCTCATCGCCGAGAACATTCCCAAGGAAAGGCAGCGCCTCGAGGATGCGGTGGCCCAGCTCCGCGCCCATGTCGACCAGCTGCTCGACGGTTCCGATGCCCAGCGCGGCGCCACCGAATATTCCGACGTGCTCGAGACGATTCGCATGTTCGCCCATGACAAGGGCTGGATGAACCGGCTGCGCGAGGCGATCGACACCGGCCTCACGGCGGAAGCCGCGGTCGAGCGCGTGCAGAACGACAACCGCGCGCGCATGGCGCGGACGCCGGACCCCTATCTGCGCGAACGCATGCACGACCTCGACGACCTGTCGAACCGGCTGCTCCGCATCCTGACCGGCGCCATCGCCACGGCCTCCCGCACCGACCTGCCGAAGAACGCCATCGTCGTGGCGCGCAACATGGGCCCGGCGGAACTTCTCGACTATGACCGCTCGCGCCTCAGGGGCGTCATCCTCGAGGAGGGCGGCCGCACCAGCCACGTGGCGATCGTGGCCCGCGCCCTCGGCATTCCGGCGATCGGCCAGGCCGAGGGCCTGATCGACCTCGTCGATACCGGAAGCCCGATCATCGTCGACGGCGCAACGGGCGAGATCTTCGTCCGTCCCTCCCCGGATCTTCAGCGCGCCTATGCCGAGAAGGTTCGCTTCTATGCGAGGAAGCAGGCGCAGTACGCCGCCCTTCGCGACGAGCCCGCCATCTGCAGGTCGGGCGAGCGGATCGAGCTCAACATCAATGCCGGCCTCATCGTCGACATGCCGCACCTGATGGAGTCGGGTGCCGAGGGTGTCGGCCTCTACCGCACCGAGCTGCAGTTCATGATGGCGAGCCGCTTCCCGCGGCTGTCGAGCCAGGTGCGGCACTACCAGTCGATCATCGAGCAGGCTCAGGGCAAGCCCGTGACCTTCCGCACCCTCGACATCGGCGCAGACAAGGTGCTGCCCTATCTCCGCCAGCCGAAGGAGGAGAACCCCGCGCTCGGCTGGCGCTCGATCCGCATGGCGCTCGACAGGCCGGCCCTGTTGAGGCTGCAGCTCCGCGCCCTGATGCTGGCGGCCGAGGGCCAGCCGCTCAAGATCATGTTCCCGATGATCGCCGACGTCGAGGAATATCGCCGGGCCCTCGAGGTGGTGGATCTCGAGAAGGAGCATCTCGTGAAGCGCGGCCACCGCCTGCCCGAGCCCCTGAAGCTCGGCGCGATGATCGAGATTCCCTCGTTGCTGTGGCAGCTCGATCATCTGCTGCCGCTCGTCGACTTCGCCTCGATCGGCTCGAACGATCTCGTGCAGTTCCTCTTCGCCTCCGACCGCGGCAACCCGAAGCTCCAGGGCCGGTACGACCCGCTGAGCCCCGCCGCCCTCGGCGCCATGCGGCTGATCGTCGAGAAGGCCGAGCGCCACGGCAAGCCGGTCACGCTCTGCGGCGAACTCGGCGGGCGGACGCTCGAAGCGATGGGTCTCGTCGGCGTCGGCCTCACCTCGATCTCCATGGTGCCTTCCGCCGTGGGACCGGTGAAGGCCATGGTCCGCTCGCTCGACCGTCAGAAGCTGTGGAAGTTCATGGAGCCGCTGCTGTCGAGCCCGCTCCACACCTTGAGGCCCGAACTCCTCGAATTCGCCCAGCGGAACGGCGTCGTGCTCTGATGCGCCGGAGGCCGTTAGCCTCCCGTTCACCATTCTCCGTCATTGTCGTGGGAAAAGCTCCGCTTGTGGGGAGCCCCCAACCCGTCCCGTACCGAGAGTGGCATGATGCGTGAACAGAGCGTTGACCGGGCCCAAGAGGCCGAAGCCGAGGCCGACCAGGGGCAGCACCTCCGGGAGAGGCCCGATGGCGGCGTCGATCCCGCGGGCGAAGCGGGCTGGTTCCTCGCGCGCGAACGCATCGAACGCGGCCTGACCCTCGAGGAGGCCGGCGAGGCCACCGGCATCCATCCTTACCATCTTGAGGCGATCGAGTTCGGTGACATGACGCACATGCCCGGGCGCATGGACGCGCTCGAGATGATCGGCGTCTATGCCGAGTTCCTGGGTTTCGATCCGGAGCCGCTGCTCCTCCATTACATGGAATTCCTGCCGGCAGAGGAACCGGCGCCCGAGCCGCGCCATCCGGCCAATCCCGCGCCGCTCTCGAGCGCCAAGATCCTGTTCTTCGGGAAGCTGCCGAAGCTGCCGCGGTTCCGGCTTTCCCGCGTGCCGGGCGGGGCCGGGGGGCTCGTCGCTTCGCTTGCCGGTGCAATGCTGCTCTTCGCCGGCGTGAGCTACATGCTGATGCCGGGTGGCGGCGAACCGGGCCAGGGCGAGATCTCGGTGATCGACGAGCCTGCTCCCGAGGCCGATCCGATGCCCACCGCCTCCACCGGGCCCGAAATGGCCGAGGTCACGCTGGGCGAGGAGCCGATGCCCGAGGACGAAACGCTGGCCAATGCCGAACTCCAGTCCGGCGATGACGATCTCGCCGGAACAGGGCTCGACGGCATTTCCTCCCTGATTCAGGAAAACGTTCCCGGTGCGGAGGAGGCCGCCAAGACGCTGCAGGGCATGGCGGCCGCGGAGGACGTCTCGCAATCCGCCCAGGGTCGCGAATTCGGTTCCGACAATGGCGAGAGCCGCCTCACGCTCAAGGCCCGCGCGCCGGTCTGGGTGCGGATCGAGGACAGCCGCGGCAACGTCGTGATGACCCAGATGCTGATGAAGGGCGACACCTACCGCGTTCCCAACCGCGAGGGCCTCGTCGTCATCGCGCGCGACGGCGGGCTTCTCAGCTACCTGATCGACGGCAAGGAGAAGGGCATCCTCGGCACGCCGGGCGAGATCCTCGTCGGCCGGTCGCTCGACTTGAAGTCCTTCGAAGGCTGACGAAGCCTCCGCCTTGCGCGCCGTCGTCCAGCGGGTTTCGGAAGCCTCCGTCACGGTTGGGGGCCTCGTCACCGGCAGGATCGGCCGAGGCTTTCTCGTGCTCGTCTGCGCCATGGCCGGGGATACCGGGAAGGAGGCGGAACGCCTCGCCCGCAAGGTGGCGGGCCTGCGCATCTTCCGGGACGGGGAAGGCAAGATGAATCTCTCACTGCCGCAGGTGGGGGGAGCGGTGCTGGCGGTGAGCCAGTTCACGCTGGCCGCGCAGGGGATGGAAAGCGGCAACCGGCCGGGCTTCTCGAGGGCCGCCCCGCCGGGGGAAGGACAAAGGCTCTACCATCATTTCTGCACCGCGCTCCGCGCCGAGGGGCTCGTGGTCGAGACCGGCACCTTCGGCGCAGAGATGCAGGTGGCCCTCGTCAACGATGGGCCCGTCACCATCCTCTTCGACACGGACCAGCGCGGCTGAAAGGCTTCCAACGTGCCGGGGCTTCGGCTAGAAGGCCCGCCCATGTCCGCCATCCCGCCCGAAAAGCTCGACCGCATCATCCAGCGCTTCGCCACAGTCGAACACGACATGTCCTCGGGCGGGGCGACGGGCGATCACTTCGTGAAGCTCTCCAAGGAATATGCCGAGCTCGAGCCCACCGCGCGCAAGGCCCAGGAGTTGCGCAAGGCCTATGACGAGCGGCGCGACCTCAAGGACATGGTGAAGGCCGGAGGCGAACTCGCCGAGATGGCCGAGGCCGAACGCCCGCTGCTGGAGGAGCGGATCGGAAAGCTCGAGCACGAGGTGCGCATTCTTCTTCTTCCCAAGGATGCCGCCGACGACCGGAACGTCATCCTCGAGCTGCGCGCCGGCACGGGGGGCGACGAGGCGGCGATCTTCGCCGGCGATCTCTTCCGCATGTACCAGCGCTACGCCGCCTACAAGGGCTGGCGCGTCGAGGTGATTTCGGCCAGCGAGGGCGAGCATGGCGGCTTCAAGGAAGTGATCGCCAACATCTATGGCGCGGGGGCCTTCGCGCATCTGAAGTTCGAATCGGGCGTTCACCGCGTGCAGCGCGTGCCGGCAACCGAGACGCAGGGCCGCATCCACACCTCCGCCGCCACCGTTGCGGTGCTGCCCGAGGCCGAGGAGGTGGACATCAAGATCGAGGACAAGGACCTCCGGATCGACGTCTTCCGCTCCTCGGGGCCTGGCGGCCAGTCGGTGAACACCACCGATTCGGCGGTGCGCATCACCCACATCCCGACCGGCATCGCGGTGGCCCAGCAAACCGAGAAATCGCAGCTCAAGAACAAGAACGCCGCGATGAAGCTGCTGCGCGCCAGGCTCTACGAGATCGAGCGGCAGCGCCTCGATACCGAGCGCTCGGCCACCCGCAAGGACCAGGTGGGCTCCGGCGACCGCTCCGAGCGCATCCGCACCTATAACTTCCCGCAAGGCCGCTGCACCGACCACCGCATCAACCTCACCCTCTACAAGCTCGACCAGATCATGGAAGGCCCCGCGCTGGAGGAGATGGTCCAGGCGCTGATGACGCACCACCAGGCCGAACTCCTCGCCGCAGCCGACGATGCCGCCTGATGAGGCGAAGCCGCTCTTCTCCTGGGCTTGCCTGCGCCTGCGGGAGGCGGGCTGCCAAACGCCTGAGCTCGACGCCAGGCTTCTGCTTGAGGCTGCGGCGGGGCTGAGCCGCGAAGCGCTGATCCTCGATCCGGGCAGCCGCCTGGCGCAGGAGG
>NZ_JBKBKI010000053.1:0-15165 GCF_046294715.1 Aestuariivirga sp.
GACGTCATAGACATAGGCGCGCACCCGGTCGCCGGGGCGGAAGGTCTCGCGCGGCAGCGACTCGTCGCGCCGGATGATGCCCTCGCCGCGGCCGAGGTCCACGATCACGTTGCCATACTCGACGCGCTTCACCGCGCCGTGCACGATCTCGCCGATCCTGTCCTTGTATTCGGCATACATGCGGTCGCGCTCGGCGTCGCGCACCTTCTGCACGATCACCTGCTTGGCGTTCTGCGCGGCGATGCGGCCGAACTCGATGGGCGGCAGCGGCTCGGCGATCTGGTCGCCGATGTTGGCCGCGGGGTTCCGGCGCTGGGCGTCGGCGAGGCTGATCTGGGTCGCCTCGTTCTCGACCTCGTCGACGACGAGTAGAAGGCGCTGCAGGCGGGTCTCGCCGGTCCGCGGGTCGATCTCGGCGACGATCTCGTTCTCGGCACCGTAGCGGGCCTTTGCGGCCTTCTGGATCGCCTCTTCCATCGCATGCAGCACGACGGACTTGTCGATCGACTTCTCGCGCGCCACGGCATCGGCGATCTGCAGAAGTTCCAGCCGGTTGGCGCTCACGCCATAATCAGCCATTGTCTTCGCTCCTCTCTTGCGAAATCTGGTCTTCGTCGATCTCGGCGCCGTCGCCATAGCCCCTGGCGGGCAGGCGGCTCCGCGCCGCTTCGATCAGTTGATCGGTCAGCACGAGCTTGGCCTCGGCGATGTCGGCGAAGGGAACGCCGATCAGCACCGGCTCCTTCGAGGCCCCTTCCGGGTTCTCGATGTAAAGGCGCACCTCGCCCGCCTCAAAGCCCTCGAGCGTACCCTTGAATCGCTTGCGGCCCGCCACCGGCACGGCCATCTCGACCTTCACCTCGTGCCCGCCCCAGGCCTCGAAATCGGAGGGCCTGACGAGCGGCCGGTCGATCCCGGGCGATGACACCTCGAGATGGTAGCGCGAGGCGATCACGTCCTCGACGTCGAGGATGGGCGAGAGCGCCCGGCTCACCTGCTCGCAGTCGTCGATCGAGAAGGTGCCGTCGGGCCGCTCGGCCATGATCTGCAGGGTGGGCCCGCTCATCTTGACCCGCACCAGCCGGAAGCCCATCTCCGCCAGCACGGGCTCCGCCAGCGCGGCCACCCGCTGGGCGGGGCCGGTCTCGCGGGCAAGTCTCGTTTCGGTTTCGGTCATCCAGGAGCCCTTTCAGGCAATAAAAAAAAGCGGGCCCCGGACCGGGACCCACTCGCGATCTCCACTTTCGTGGCTATGTGAGTGAACCTAAGTTGGGCCGCATATAGTCTTTTTCGCCCGCTTCCGCAAGGGTCCCCGCATGTGGGCGGCTTTCCGCCCTTCTCCCCTCCTCTGGCGCGGACAGGGCGAAAGGGTCAGCCTTCCCGCCTGAACCGCAGATAGCTCGAGCTCCGTCCTTCGCGGCGGGCCTTGGCTTCGTAGCGGGTCTCGATCCAGTCCTCGAAGGGCTGCGCGGCATCGCCCTCCTCCGCGAAGCCGCCGTGCCCGGCCACGTGCTCCCGCGCCCAGGCCACGTAGTCGGCGATGTCGCTGGCGAAGAGGAACAGCCCGCCGGGCCTCAGGATGCGGTGGAGCTGCACAACGCTTTCAGCGCTGACGAAGCGGCGCTTGTTGTGGCGCGCCTTGGGCCAGGGGTCCGGATAGAGAAGGTAGATGCGCTCGAAGGAGGCCTCCGGCAGCGCCTCCAGCAGCGGGCGCGCGTCGCCGTCGTGAATGCGGACATTGCCGAGGTTTTTCTCCTCGACCAGCGCCAGCATCTTGGCCACGCCGTTGACGAAGGGCTCGGCCCCGAGAAAGGAGACGTCCGGGTGGAGTTCCGCCTGGCGGGCGAGATGCTCGCCACCGCCGAAGCCGATCTCGAGCCAGCGCCGTGGGCCCAGTCCCGCCAGCGGATCCTCGAGGCTCACCCTCAGATGCGGCAGCAGCTGCTCCATCAGCTGGGAATGGTGACGGCGCAAGGATTTCCCCTTGCGCCGCCCGTAGAACTGGAACCGCTTCTCGCCGCTAATCACTTCACCGCGGCTTTGAGCGCCTTGGCGAGGTCGGTCTTCTCCCAGGAGAAGCCGCCGTCCTTCTCCGGGGCACGGCCGAAATGACCGTAGGCCGAGGTGCGCGCATAGATCGGACGGTTGAGGTTCAGGTGCGTGCGGATGCCGCGGGGCGAGAGGTCCATCACCTTCGCCAGCGCCTTCTCCAGCTTCGCCTCCGGCACCTTGCCGGTGCCGTGGGTGTCGACGTAGATCGACAGCGGGCGGGCGACGCCGATGGCGTAGGAGAGCTGGATCGTGCAGCGCTTCGCCAGCCCCGCCGCCACCACGTTCTTGGCGAGGTAGCGTGCCGCGTAGGCCGCGGAGCGGTCCACCTTGGTCGGGTCCTTGCCGGAGAAGGCGCCCCCGCCATGGGGTGCCGCACCGCCATAGGTGTCGACGATGATCTTGCGGCCGGTGAGGCCGGCGTCGCCATCGGGGCCGCCGATAAAGAACTTGCCGGTCGGGTTCACGTGCCAGACGGTGTCCTCGGTGATCCAGCCCTTCGGCAGGGCCTTCCTCACGTAGGGCTTGACGATCTTCAGCACGTCGGCGGAGGTGAGGTTCTCGTCGATGTGCTGGTGGGAGACGACGATCTGGCTGGCCGCCACAGGCTTGCCGTTCCTGTAGACGACGCTCACCTGGCTTTTGGCGTCGGGGCCGAGCTTGGCTTCCTTGCCGCTGTGGCGGGCCTCGGAGAGGAGTTTCAGGATGCGGTGGGAATAGTAGATGGGGGCCGGCATCAGTTCCGGCGTCTCGTCGCAGGCGTAGCCGAACATGATGCCCTGGTCGCCCGCGCCCTCCTCCTTCTTCTCGCCCGCGGCGTCCACGCCCTGGGCGATGTCGGCCGACTGGCTGTGGAGGAGAATGGTGATCTTCGCCGTCTCCCAATGGAAGCCCGACTGCTCGTAGCCGATGTCGCGGATGGCCTTGCGGGCGGCGGCGTCGATCTTTTCCTTGGTGACGGAGGCGGGGCCGCGGGTCTCACCCGCGATCACGACGTAGTTCGTGGTGGCCAGCGTCTCGCAGGCAACGCGTACGGACCAGGGATCGAAGCCCTGTTCCAGCGCCTCGCGATAGAACAGGTCGACGATCTCGTCGGAAATCCGGTCGCACACCTTGTCGGGGTGCCCCTCGGAGACCGACTCGCTGGTGAACACGAAATTCTTGCGTGACATATGGCTCTGGTGCCCCCTTGCGTTAGCGCGCGCTTTTTTACAGCGTTGCAAACGCCGGTCAAGCGAGCTTCCGCCGGGGGCACCCGTGCGCCAGGTGCTATTCCTTGGTTTCCGCGATGACGCGCGCGATCGTCGAGATCAGCTTGCGCTTGTTGACGCTGTCCGCATCACGGAAGGCCTTGGCGAGGGTCACGCCCTCGACGTTCATCAGGGCCGAGAGCACCGCATCTTCCTCGCGCTCCTCGCCGAGGCCGTTGTGGTCCTCGACACCGGGCAGCTCCTCGAAGAAGAACTGCACCGGAACGCCCAGGATCTTGGCCGTGAAGTACAGCCGGCTGGCGCTGATGCGGTTGGCACCCTTTTCATATTTCTGGACCTGCTGGAAGGTGATGCCCAGCAGTTCCCCCAGCTTCTCCTGGCTCATGCCAATGAGCTGGCGGCGCATGCGGATTCGGCTCCCGACATGCACGTCTACGAAGTTCGGATCGCGTCTTGTCATGTTTACCTCAGACCTGATGCCCCCCGGTCTGACGCCCGATCCTGCTTCAAGGCTATCCGTCATCACCTTGGCCGCATGTCGAGCAACTCCGGATTAATATACCTAATCTCAGCGCGCAATTGCTTTTCCTCTAAAACCGGGCCGCGTTCTGCAAAAACTGCAAAAAAGGCTCAATACGTCAGCCGCGGCGAAGCAGATGTATCACAATGACACACGCCAAGGATGCGGCAACCAGCAGGAGGAGAGCCGAATCACCCCACCAGCTGTAAGTTGTAGTTGAAATCGCCGCCGGAAGAGAAGAATCGATCACGCCGCGCTGCATGAGGCCGAGGCGTTGGAGATAGCGGCCGTGCGAATCGATGACCGCCGAAATCCCGGTGTTGGCGGCGCGAACGATGGGAATCCCCTGTTCGATCGCCCGCAGCCGGGCCTGGGCGAGGTGCTGGTGAGGGCCGGTCGAGCGGCCGAACCAGCCGTCATTGGTGACGTTGACGATGAGCCCCGGCCGGTCCGCCTCATCCACCAGCCGGTCCGGGAAGATCACCTCGTAGCAGACGAGGAGCTGGGCCGGGAGACCGCCCGGCAGCGCGATGGTGCGGGGGCCCGGGCCGGCGGTGAAGTTTCCCGGCGTCGTCACCACCCGGCGGAAGCCCAGGGGTTCGAGCGCCCACGCGAAGGGCAGGAACTCGCCGCCGGGGACGAGCCGCCACTTGTCGTAGCGGGCCACCGGTTCCGCACGTCCGTCGAAGACGATGACGCTGTTGTAGATGTCGGGTTCCGCCGCATCGCCTTGGCCGCGGCGGAGCGCGCCGGTGATGAGCGCGGTGCGGCCGCCGAGCAGCGGCGCGAGCTCGGAGCGGGCCGCCGGGCTCTCGTCGATCAGGAAGGGCACGGCCGATTCCGGCCAGATCACGTGGGTGATGCCGCCGATGCCGGCGGGCTGCTCTGGCGTCGGCATGGCGGAGAGTTCCTTCAGCTCCTCGAAGATGGCGCGGGCATTGTCCTCGCGCCATTTCTGCTCCTGCGGCACGCTGGGCTGGACGATGCGGAGCTGGACCCCGGGGACCATGGCTGCGGGTGCCGCGGCGAGCCGCATCTCTCCCCAGATCCACAGCGCCGGAAGGACGAGGGCCAGAGCAACCGCGGCTGCCCTGGAGGGCGTGCTCCGCTCGGAAGCCAGCGCGTAGGGCAGCGCCGCCCACAGCAGGATGAGCAGCGTGAGGCCGGTCATGCCGATGAGCGAGGCCCCCTGTGCGAGCCCTCCCATGCCATCGGCGAGGAGGCCGGGTGCGGCCCAGGGGAATCCGGTGAAGAGATGGCCGCGCAGCCACTCGGCCGTGGCAATTGCGGCGGCGAAGGACAGCGCGAGCGCGAGGCCTCCCCCGCCCAGGCGCTTCGCCACGAGCGCGGCGAGACCCCAGTAGAGCGCCATGCCGCCCGCCAGCGCCCCCAGCATGAACGGCATCATCCAGAGATAGGTGGCGGCATCGACGAGGAAGGCGAAGCCGATCCAGTGGAAGGCCACCGCGAAATAGCCGAGCCCGAAGAGCCAGCCGGTGCCCGCGCCGCTGCGCCAGCCCCGATCCTTCGCCGTTTCGAGCAGCAGGAGGATGAGCGGCACGCCAAGGAAGGCGAGCGGCCAGAGGCCCAAGGGCGGCAGGCCCAGCGCGGTTGCGGCGCCGGCCGCCAGCGCCAGCACCGCGCGTGCCGGCCTGGAGGCCTGAGCCATGCGGTTCTTCAGTCGAATCATGATCGGGGAACTATAGGAGGGGTGGCTTTTCTCTGATAGGAATCCAGCTCTTTCGGCGGGAGAACGCTCATGAACGACAGGTCACCGGCCAGGTCCTCCAGCGACGGCATGATGCTGATCGAACACCTGCCCTTCGAGACCGATGACGGCATCGCCAGGCGGGCGCGGCTCGGCCTCATCGTGCTCGCCACCGACTTCACCATCGAACATGAATGGCGCGCGATTATGGCAGGGCTGCCGGGCGTGGCGCTGTACCAGAGCCGCATCCTCAACGACGCCCAGATCACGCCCGAGACGCTGCGCGCCATGGAACCCAGGATCGCCGCGGCGACCGACGTGATCCTGCCCGGCAACCCGCTCGACGTGGTGGCCTATGGCTGCACCTCGGCCTCGATGGCGATCGGCGAGGAGAAGGTGTTCGAGCGCATCCGCGAGGTGCGGCCCGACGCGAAATGCACCACGCCGATCACCGGCGCCTTCGCCGCCTTCCGGGCGCTGGGGGCGAAACGCGTCGGTGTGCTCACCCCCTATCGCGCCGACGTCAACCGCATCGTGGCAGACTACATCCGCGCGCGCGGCTTCGAGGTTCCCGTCTTCGGTTCCTTCAACGAGCAGGACGACTGCACCGTGGCGCGGATCACGCCCGCGTCGGTGAGGCGCGGCGTCGAGACCATCCTCTCGCACGCGCCGGTCGATGCGGTGTTCGTCTCCTGCACCTCGGTCAGGCTCGCCGAATCGGCCCGCGCGATCGAGGCGGAGACCGGCGTTCCCATCACCTCGTCGAACCACGCCATGGCCTGGCACGCGCTGCGGCTTGCCGGGGTGGGGGACGCCATGCCGCAGTGGGGACGGCTGTTCGAGAAGCAGCTGGCCTAGGCTTCCCGCCGCTTCGCCACGGCCTCCGCCATCGAGCACAGGATCTCGAACATCATGGTGACGCCGGCGTGCGCCGTGACGCCCGCCGGGTCGAAGGGGGGCGAGACCTCGACCACGTCGGCGCCGACGATGTTCAGTCCACGGAGTTCCCGGAGCATCGCCTGGGCCTGGAAGGTGGTGAAGCCGCCGATCTCCGGCGTGCCGGTGCCGGGCGCATAGGCGGGGTCGAGCGCGTCGATGTCGAAGCTCACATAGGTGGGACCGTCGCCCACGATCTTCCGCGCCTCCGCCATGATGGCCTTCGGACCCTTCTCCATCGCCTCCTCGATCCGCACGAGGCGCACACCCATCTTCTCGCCCCACTCGAAATCGTCGAGATCGTACATGGAGCCTCTGAGCCCGATCTGGATGGTGCGCTTCGGATCGAGCACGCCATCCTCGATGGCGCGGCGGAAGGGCGTGCCGTGGGTATATCTGAAGCCGCCGAAATATCCGTCATAGAGGTCGGTGTGGGCGTCGAAATGGATCATGCCGACGGGCGCCTTCTCGCCCAGGGCGCGGAGCACGGGGAGCGAGCAGAGGTGGTCGCCGCCGGCGGAGAGCGGGCGCATGCCCTTCGCCACCAGCTTCCTGAAATAGGTTTCGACGCGCTTCAGCGCATCTTCCACATTGGCGGGGTTCACCGGGCAATCGCCGAGGTCGGCGACGTTGGCGAGCTCATAGGGAACGATGTGCATGGTCTGGTGCATGGGCCTGACCATGGAGGACATGTCGCGCATCTGGCGCGGCGCGTGGCGGGGGCCCGGACGGTTCGTCGTGCCGCCGTCCCACGGGATGCCGACGATGCCGATATCGAGGCCTTCCGCCTCCTCGAGCGGCACATGCGGCAGGCGCATGAAGGTGGCGATGCCGCCGAAGCGGGGCGTGACGAGCCCTGACAGGGGCTTGTTGAAGGGAGCCATGGTCTACCTCGGTGTTTCAGGTCTTGATCAGGAGCTTGCGCGGCGTCTTGCAGAGGCACTCGGCACCCTGCGGCGTGATGAGAATGGTTTCCGACAATTCGAGCCCGCCATCGTCGAGCCAGAGGGCCGGCATGAAATGCAGCGTCATGTTGGGCTGCAGCACCGTCCTGTCGCCGCGGCGGATCGACAGCGTGCGCTCGCCCCAGTCCGGCGGGTAGGAGAGGCCGATCGAATAGCCGGCGCGCGAGTCCTTGGCGAAGCCGCGCCTGGCGAGCGTGCCGAAGAAGGCTTCCGCCACCTCGCCGCAGGTGGCGCCGGGGCGGCATTTCCCGAGTCCCGCCTCGGTCGCCTCCAGCACGGCGTTTTCGGCGTCGAGGAACTTCCGCGGCGGCCTGCCGAGATAGACGGTGCGCGAGAGCGGCGCGTGATAGCGCCGGTAGCAGCCGCCCAGTTCGAAGAAGGTGCCTTCGTCCTTCCTGAAAGGCCGGTCGTCCCAGGTGAGGTGGGGTGCGGTCGCATCGAGGCCCGAGGGCAGCATGGGCACGAAGGCGGCATAGTCGCCCCAGTGGCCGCCGGCGCCCAGGATCGCCTGCTTCTGGATCTCGGCCACCAGCACGTTCTTGGGAAGGCCCGGCTCGACGAGTTCGGCCACGCGGGCGTGCATGGCATCGGCGATCGCCGCGGCGCGCCTGATGAACTCCACCTCGCGGTCGCTCTTCACCAGGCGCTGCCAATTGACGAGGCCCGTGGCGTCGAAGATGTCGGCGTCCTTCAGCTTCGTGCGCAGCGTCTCGTGGGCGGCGGCGGTGAACCAGTAATTGTCCATCTCGACGCCGATCGCCGCGCGCTCCCAGCCGCGTTCGGCGATCAGGGCGGAAAGCTGCTCCATCGGATGCTTCGCCGGGTTCTGGACGTAGGTGTCGTCGTAACCGACGATGTTTTCGTGACCCATGAAGACGGTGCGGCGCGCGCCCTGCGCATCCATGCCGCGGCCCCACCAGACGGGCTCGCCCTCGAGCCCCAGGAGCACGGCCTGGTGGACGTAGAAGGACCAGCCGTCATAGCCGGTGAGCCAGGCCATGTTGGAAGGATCCGAGACGATGACGAGATCGAGGCCGCGCTCGGCCATCGCCTTTCGGGTGCGGGCGATCCGGGCGTGATATTCCTCGAGCGGGAAGTGAAGCGTCACCTGTGTCATGGCAGGCATGATGGAACGGAGAAGCATTCTTGCGCAAGGGCCAGGGCCCCTACTATGAGGGGCCATGAGCAAGGACTTCGACATCATCGTCATCGGCGCAGGGATTGCCGGCGCCTCGGTTGCCGCGCATCTGGCCGAGACCCACCGCGTCGCCATCTGCGAGATGGAGGAGCGGCCGGGCTACCACACCACGGGCCGCTCCGCCGCGGCCTACGAGCCCAACTACGGGCCGCCGGCCATCCTGGCGCTCACCCGCGCTGCCCGCACCCACTTCCAGGAGGGCGGTTTTCTCACGCCGCGGGAAACCCTGTTCTTCATGCCGGAAGGACAGGAAGAGGCCTTCGCCCAGCTGATGGGAATCCAGAAGGGCATGGAGGAGATTCCGATCGGCACGGCGAAGGAGAAGTTTCCGCTTCTGCAGGAGGGCTATGCGAAGCGCGCGGTGCTCGACCCCGGGACGGCGGACATCGACGTCGACCTGCTGCACCAGTCCTACCTGAAGCTGTTCCGGCAGAGGGGCGGAGAGCTCCACTGCGAGCATGGCGTGGAGGCGCTGGAGCGGAACGGGCAGTGGACGGTGCGCACGAAGGACGAAACGCTCCGTTCACGGATCATCGTCGACGCGGCAGGAGCCTGGGGCGACAAGGTCGCGGAGATGGCGGGGCGGAAGCGCATCGGCCTCCAGCCCAAGCGGCGCTCGATCGCCGTGGTGCCGGGCCCGGAGGGTTCGGATTTCATGTCCTGGCCGCTGGTGGGGGACGTGGGCGAGACATGGTATTGCAAGCCGCAATCGGGAAAGCTCCTCGTCTCGCCGGCCGACGCGACGCCCGTCGACCCGCACGACGCCTATGCCGACGACATGACGCTGGCGGAGGGGATCGAGCGGTTCCAGCAGGCGGTGGACTACGAGGTGACGCGCGTCGAGCGGACGTGGGGGGGCTTGCGCTCCTTCGCGCCCGACGGCAGCCCGGTCGTCGGCTATGACGGCGAGGAAGACGGCTTCTTCTGGCTGATCGGCCAGGGCGGATACGGCATCCAGTCCTCCCCTGCCCTGTCGCGGCTCGCGGCAGCGCTGGTGCGCGGCGAAACGCCGCCCTCCGACATCATGGACGAGGGGCTGGCGCTCTCCGAGATCTCGCCGCGGCGTTTCGGCTGAGGGGAGAACAAAGGAAAAAAGTCCTTGACTTTTATTCCTAGACCATGCTAAACCGGCGGCATGCTGCTGCTGATCGAATTCCTGATCTCGTGGTTCCGGGGCCTAGCCCGCCAGGAGGGGGAATTCCGGGGCATCCATCACGGCGCCGTGGGCGAGCGTCACGGAGCGGAAGGGCGGGGACGTGACGATGCCCTCGCGGCGGGCGAAGCGGACATCGTCGCCGAGGAGACGGAGCGAGAAGGCGCGGCGCTGCTCCACCTTGCTCCTGTTGGCGGGCGCGCCGTGAAGGGTGAGGTAGTTGAAGGCCACGGCATCGCCGGGCTCGAGCGCCCAGCCCAGGATGCGGTACTGGCCGCGGTTCGCCTCGATGTCCGGCACGGGCTCCAGCCCGTCGTTCTCGTTCAGTGCGGTCTTGTTGAAGCGCTCCGGACGATAATACTTGCCCCATCTGTGGGAGCCCGCGACGAATTCCAGCGTGCGCTCGCGCGGCACCGGATCGAGCGGAATCCACAGCGAGACCGTGTCCGTGCCGTCCACGCAGTAATAGGGCTGGTCCTGGTGCCAGGGGGTGGGAACATCCGCCCCCGGCTCCTTCACCAGGACGTGCTCGTGGAAGAGGCGGACGGTGCGGCTTCCCATCAGCTCCCGGCCGATCTCCGCGGCCTTCGAGCCGAAGATGAAGTCGCGGTACTCCGGGATGCGGTCCCAGTTGCAGTAATCGCCGACAAAGCGGCCCGCGCCATCCTTGCCCTGGTAGATCTTCACATCCCCCGAGGGTTCGGCGAGGTTCCTGTCCACCCCCTTGCGCAGCGTCTCGATCCAGTCGGTGAAGACGCCCCTGAGCACGGCGGCGCCGTCGCGGCGGAAGGATTGGACGGTTTCGGGGTCGACAAGGCTCGTCATTCTTCACTCCATCAGAGATGGCACGATCTTGCCATTTGCCGCCGGGACCGCAAGACGCTTCTTCGCCACGGCAATTTTGATCACCCGGAAAAAACGTGCTTAAGTGCCGCCACGCCCCCGGGGCGGGTTGTACATAACAGGGAGAACACCATGAAACTGAGGAAACTGCTGGGCGCGGCACTGCTCGCCTCGAGCATGCTGGCGGCCGGCGCGGCGCAGGCGAAATCGCTCGTCTACTGCTCGGAGGGTTCGCCGGAGAACTTCACTCCCGCCATGAACACGACCGGCACCACCTTCGACGCCGCCCGCCCCGTCTACAACAGGCTCGTGCAGTTCAAGCCCGGCACGACGGAAGTGGAGCCGGCGCTGGCCGAGAGCTGGACCGTTTCCGAGGATGGAAAGACCCTCACCTTCAAGCTGCGCAAGGGTGTCAAGTTCCATTCCGGCGTGAACGGCTTCACCCCGACGCGCGACATGAACGCCGAGGACGTGATCTGGTCCTTCGAGCGCCAGTGGAAGGCCGACCACCCCTTCGCCAAGGTCTCCGGCGGCGCCTATGACTATTTCAACGACATGAGCATGCCCGACCTGCTCGAATCGATCGCCAAGGGCGAGGACGACCTCACCGTGGTGATGACGCTGAAGAAGCCCAATGCGCCGATCGTCGCCAACCTGGCGATGGACTTCGCCACCATCCACTCCGCCGAATACGCGAAGTTCCTGCAGGACAAGGGCGCGCCCGAGGAGTTCGACCAGATCCCCGTGGGCACCGGCTCGTTCCAGTTCGTGGCCTACCAGAAGGACGCGGTGATCCGCTTCAAGGCCTTCGCCGAAGGCTGGGCCGGCAAGCCGCCGGTCGACGACCTCGTCTACGCGATCACGCCCGACGCCACGGCGCGCTATGCCAAGCTGAAGGCCAACGAGTGCCAGGTGATGGCCTATCCGAACCCGGCCGACCTCGCCGAGATGAAGCAGAACCCGGACATCAACGTTCTCGAGCAGGCCGGGCTCAACATCGGCTACTGGGCGCTCAATGCGCAGAAGCCGCCCTTCGACAAGGTGGAGGTGCGCCGGGCACTGGCCATGGCGGTGGATCGCGACGCGATCATCTCTGAGGTCTACCAGGGTGCGGGCCAGAAGGCCAAGAACCCGATCCCGCCGACCATGTGGTCCTATGACGAGTCCACCGAGGACATTCCCTACGATCCCGCGAAGGCCAAGGAGATGCTGAAGGCCGCGGGAGTCGAAGGCCTCAAGACCGACATCTGGTGGATGCCGGTGCAGCGGCCCTACAACCCCAATGCCAAGCGCATGGCGGAAATGATCCAGGCCGACCTCGCCAAGGTGGGAATCGAGTCGACACTCGTCTCCTACGAATGGGGCGAATACAGGAAGCGCATGCAGGCCGCGGAACACCAGACCGGCATGCTCGGCTGGACGGGCGACAACGGCGACCCGGACAACTTCCTCGCCGTGCTGCTCGGCTGCAACGCCGAGGGCAAGCCCAACGGCAACAACATCCCGAAATGGTGCAACGCCGAGTTCCAGGAGGTCATCAACAAGGCCGCCGAGATCTCCGACCAGGCCGAGCGCACCAAGCTCTACAAGCGAGCGCAGGAGATCGTGGCCGCCGAAGTGCCGTGGGTGAACATCGCGCACTCCACCGTGTTCGAGCCGATCCGCAAGTCGGTGCAGAACTACAAGGTGAGCCCGCTCGGCGCGCATGAGTTCCACCAGGTGGACGTGACCGAGTAAGCAGCGAACGCGCCTCCCCCCGGGCCTTCGCCCCGGGGGGAGGCTTCCCTCCACGGCGCTGACGCGCAAGACGCCTGCACCGGCACAGGTGGCAATGTTCCGTTTCCTCATAAGGCGCCTGGCGCTGACCATCCCGACCTTCCTCGCCCTCATGTTCATCACCTTCGTGATGATCAGGCTGGTGCCGGGAGATCCCATCGAAGTGCGGCGCGGCGAGCGCGGCATCAGCCCCGAGCGGCTCGAGCAGCTGCGCCACGAAATGGGCCTCGACCAGCCGGTGTGGAGACAGTTCCTCGACTATGTGGGAGGCCTGCTGCAGGGCGATTTCGGCACCTCCATCATCTCGAAGTCGCCGGTGCTGCACGAGTTCCTGACGCTGTTCCCGGCGACGCTGGAACTCACTCTCTGCGCCATGCTCTTCGCGGTGGCGCTGGGCATTCCGGCGGGGGTGATCGCCGCCTCGCGCCGCGGCGGCGTCTATGACCAGACGCTGATGGGCCTGGCGCTGACGGGCTATTCCATGCCGATCTTCTGGTGGGGCCTCATCCTTGTCCTCGTCATGTCGAACATGCTGGGGCTCACGCCCGTTTCAGGCCGCGTCGACCTCATCAAGTTCTACTACGAGCCGGTGACCGGCTTCATGCTGATCGACTCGCTGCTCTCCGGGCAGAAGGGCGCATTTTGGGACGCCCTCCACCACCTGATCCTGCCGACGATCGTGCTCGGCACGGTGCCGCTCGCCGTCATCGCGCGCATGACGCGCTCCTCGATGCTCGAGGTGCTGGAGGAGGACTACGTGCGGACGGCGAGGGCCAAGGGCCTTTCCTGGTCGCGGGTGGTCGGCGTGCACGCGCTGCGCAACGCGCTGATCCCCGTCGTCACCGTGATCGGGCTGCAGGTTGGCGGGCTCCTCGCCGGCGCGGTGCTCACCGAGACGATCTTCTCCTGGCCGGGGGTTGGCAAGTGGCTGATCGAATCGATCAACCGGCGCGACTATCCGGCACTCCAGGGCGGCATCCTGCTGATCGCCACCATCGTCATCCTGGTGAACCTCATCGTCGACCTTCTCTATGGCCTCATCAATCCGAGGATCCGCCATGCCAAGTGACGCAGCGCTTCCCGCGAGGGCTGCCGCGCCGGCCCCGCCCGGCCCTGTCCGCGCCTTCTGGCGCGCCTTCCGCGAAAACCGCGGGGCCGTGATCGGCCTCACGGTGGTGAGCCTCATCTTCCTCATCGCCATCTTCGCAGGCGCGCTGGCGCCGCACGACCCGCTGGAACAGTACCGCGGCTTCAGCAAGCTGCCGCCCTTCTGGGTGGAGGGGAGCGACCCGCGCTTCATCCTCGGCACCGACGCCGTGGGCCGCGACATGCTCTCGCGGCTGATGTACGGGGCGCGCGTCTCGCTGTTCATCGGCATCGCGGTGATGGCGGTCTCGATGGTGGCGGGAATAGCCCTCGGCCTCACCGCGGCCTTCTTCGGCGGCCTCGTCGACGTGATGATCATCCGCGTGATGGACCTCATCATGGCGATCCCCTCGCTGGTGCTGGCGATCCTCATCATCGCCATCATCGGGCCGAACCTCACCAACACCATCGTGGCCGTCACCATCGTGGGCCTGCCGCGCTACGTGCGCCTGGTGCGCGCCTCGGCTCTCACCGAACTCAGCAAGGACTACGTCACCGCCGCGAAGGTCTCGGGCGTCGGCAAGTTCCGGCTGATGACGGTGACGGTGCTGCCCAACTGCCTCGCGCCGCTCATCGTGCAGGCGGCTCTCGGCCTCTCGGATGCGATCCTCGAGGCGGCGGGGCTCGGCTTCCTCGGGCTCGGTGCGCAGCCGCCCACGCCGGAATGGGGCGCCATGCTGGCCGACACGCGCGACCTCATGCTCTCCCACCCCTGGGTGATGGCGTTTCCGGGCCTTTCGATCCTGACGACGGTGCTCGCCATCAACCTGATGGGCGACGGGCTGCGAGACGCCCTCGACCCGCGCCTGAGGAGGAGCTGAGCCCATGGCGCTGCTCGAGATCGAGGAACTCACGGTCGAGTTCAAGACGGGGTCCGGCTTCTTCCGGGCGGTCGACGGCGTGTCGCTGAAAGTGGACAAGGGCGAGGTGCTGGCGATCGTGGGCGAGTCGGGCTCCGGCAAGTCCGTCTCGATGCTGGCGGTGATGGGCCTCCTGCCGTGGACGGCGAAGGTGACGGCGGAGAAAATGACCTTCGAGGGCCGCGACCTCCTCAAGCTTTCCGCCCGCGACCGGCGGCAGATCATCGGCAAGGACATCGCCATGATCTTCCAGGAGCCGATGTCGAGCCTCAACCCCTGCTTCACGGTGGGCTTCCAGATCACCGAGGCGCTGAAGGCGCACCTCGACATGGACAAGCGGCAGCGCCGCGAACGGGCAGCGGAGCTTCTCCGCCTCGTGGGCATCCCCTCTCCCGAGCAGCGGCTTTCGGCCTTCCCGCACCAGCTTTCGGGCGGCATGAGCCAGCGCGTGATGATCGCCATGGCGATCGCCTGCAACCCCAAGCTCCTCATCGCCGACGAGCCGACGACGGCACTCGACGTGACGATCCAGGCGCAGATCCTCGACCTGCTCGTCAAGCTGCAGAAGGAGACCGGCATGGGGCTGGTGCTCATCACGCACTCGATGGGGGTCGTCGCCGAGACGGCGGAGCGCGTCTCGGTGCAATATGCCGGGCAGAAGGTGGAGGAGCAGAACGTCGGGGATCTCTTCCGCGACCCGCACCACCCCTATACGGCGGCACTGCTCGCGGCGCTGCCCGAGCGCGCCACGGGGCGGCGGCTGCCCTCGATCCCCGGCGTGGTGCCGGGCCAGTTCGACC
>NZ_JBKBKI010000054.1:0-14597 GCF_046294715.1 Aestuariivirga sp.
GACGGCATGTTCAGGATGATGTCGTCTCCCACCCGGGTGACCGACACGCCGGAGCCCCTGAGTCTCTCGCGCAGCTTGGCTTCCTGGTTGTCCATGTAGAGGCCCACGCCGCCGCCCGCCAGGGCGCCCAGTCCCGCGCCGATGAGCATCGACTTCCGCGTCGAGGCGCTGGTGTTCTGCCCGATGATGAGGCCGGCCGCGGTGCCGACGAGGGCTCCCGTGCCGGCGCCGATGGCGGTGTTGGAAACCTTTCGCTCCCCCGTGAAGGGGTCGGTCGAACAGGCGGCGAGAAGGGTGGCGGAAGCCGCCACGATGGTGATCTTACGAAGCATGAATACCCCACTGCAACGAAGGGTGAATTTGCCTCATCTTGTGGCGCCAATGTGGTTAAGAAACGCTTATTCTGCGGCTTCGAGATCTTCCTCGTCCACCAGGAACCCGCCGGACTGGCGTTGCCACAGCGAGGCGTAGAGCCCGCCCCGGTCGAGCAGTTCGCGGTGGCTTCCTTCCTCCACGATGAGGCCCTTGTCCATGATGACGAGGCGGTCCATGGCGGCGATGGTGGAGAGGCGATGGGCCACGGCGATCACCGTCTTGCCCTCCATCAGGGCATAGAGGTTCTCCTGGATCGCCTGTTCCACCTCGGAGTCGAGCGCGCTCGTCGCCTCGTCCAGAACGAGGATTGGGGCATTCTTGAGCAGCACGCGGGCGATGGCGATTCGCTGCCGCTGGCCACCCGAGAGCTTGACGCCGCGCTCGCCCACATGCGCCTCGTAGCCGCGCCGGCCCTTCGGGTCGACGAGCGAGGCGATGAACTCGTCGGCATGGGCCTTGCGCGCCGCCGCCTCGATCTCGGCCATGCTGGCGTCCGGCCTGCCATAGCGGATGTTGTCGATCACCGAGCGGTGGAGGAGGGAGGTGTCCTGCGTCACCACCCCGATCGCCGCGCGCAGCGAATCCTGCGTCGTCCCCGCGATGTCCTGCCCGTCGATCAGGATGCGGCCCTTCTCGAGGTCGTAGAAGCGGAGCAGCAGGTTGGTGAGCGTGGACTTGCCGGCACCCGAGCGCCCGACGAGGCCAACCTTTTCGCCCGGCCTGATGTCGAGCGTGAGGTTCTCGACGACCGGCCTCTCCTTCGGGCCCACCGGCTTGCCGTAGTTGAAGTTGACGTTCTCGAAGCGGATGGCGCCCTCGGTCACCACCAGGGGCTTCGCCCCCTCGGCATCCCGGATCGAGCGCTCGCGCGCGACGGTGTCGATGCCGTCCTGGATGACGCCGATGTCCTCGAAGAGGCCCGCCACCTCCCAGATGATCCACTGCGACATGGCCTTCAGCCTGAGCGTGAGGCCGATGGCGAAGGCGATGGCGCCGGTGCTGATCTGGCCCGTGTGCCAGAGCCACACGGAGGTGCCCGACATGGTGAAGATGAGCACGCCCGAGAGAACCTGCAGCGTCGTCGTCATCAGGGTGGACATGCGCATGGATCGGTTGACGGCGTCCAGCATCCAGCCCATGCCTTCCTTGGCATAGGAGTCCTCGCGGTCGGCGTGGGCGAAGAGCTTCACCGTCGGGATGTTGGTGTAGCTGTCCACCACCCGGCCGGTGACGAGCGAGCGCATGTCGGCCTGCTCTGCCGAGAGGCGGCCCAGCTTCGGCACGAAGTACCAGCAGGCCGCCGCATATCCCGCGAGCCAGATCAGCAGCGGGATCATCAGCCAGCGGTCGCTGGTGGCGACGAGCACGAGTGCGCCCACGAAATAGACCGACACATAGACGATCACCTCGGTCAGCTTCATCACCGCGTCGCGCACGCCGAGCGCCGTCTGCATCACCTTGGTGGCGATCCGCCCGGCGAAGTCGTTGGTGAAGAAGTCCATGCTCTGGCGGAGCACGTAGCGGTGCGCCGTCCAGCGGATGCGCATGGCGTAATTGCCGCGCAGGCCCTGGTGTGAGATCGATTCCGAGATGAAATTGAGCCCCGGTAGCACCAGCAGCACGATCACGCCCATCACCGCGAGTTCCCTCCCGTGATCGGTCCAGAACGTCTCGCGGTCGGCCGTCGTCAGCAGGTCGACGAGATCACCCAGGAAGGCGAAGAGATAGACCTCGATGAAGGCAATCGCCGCCGAAAACAGGATGGACACGAGAAGCAGCGGCCAGAACGGCCTGGTATAGTGCCAGGCAAAGGCGAAGAGGCCCCGCGGCGGCATGGCGGGCCGCTCGGGAGGGAAGGGGTCGACCAGCGACTCGAGCCAGCGGAAGAAACGGTCGATCACGAAAGCAACTCCGCGCGCACTCTGCCCTCGGGGCCGGCGCTTCAAGATTGTCCCACGGGGGAAATTCGGCCCCTTATAAACGCGTGAATTCGGGCCGGAAAGGGGCCATGCCCCGGAGTTGCGCCGGGCTCCACCCTTGCGCTTTCCGCATGAACTCGAGCCCCGCGGCCATGCTATGGGGCAGGTCATGGCGTCTTCCCGGCTGATCCCCCTCATCATCGCCTCGGCCCTGTTCATGGAGAACATGGATTCGACCGTGATCGCCACCTCGCTCCCCGCCATCGCCAGGGACCTGGGAACCGACCCGATCGTACTGAAGCTCGCCTTCACCACCTATCTCCTCAGCCTCACCGTGTTCATTCCCGTGAGCGGCTGGCTGGCGGACCGTTTCGGCGCCCGCCACGTGTTCCGCGCGGCGATCGCCGTCTTCACAATCGGATCGGTCGCCTGCGGCCTCGCCACCTCTTTGGGCGGCCTCGTCGCGGCACGCGGGCTCCAGGGCATCGGCGGGGCCATGATGGTGCCGGTGGGCCGCATCATCCTGCTCCGCACCGTTCCGAAATCGGAACTCGTGGACGCCCTGGCATGGCTCACGATCCCGGCCCTCATCGGCCCGCTGGTCGGCCCGCCCGTGGGCGGCTTCATCACCGACAATTTCGGCTGGCGCTGGGTGTTCTGGATGAACCTGCCCTTCGGCATCGCCGCCATCGCTCTCGCCACCGCCCTGATGCCGGAGACCAGCGTCGACAAGGTGCCGCCGCTCGATGCCAGGGGCTTCCTTCTCTCGGGCCTCGGTCTGTCCTCCTTCATCTTCGGCCTCACGGTGATGGGCCGCGACCTGCTGCCGGGCTACACGCCATCGCTCCTCGTCGTCTTCGGCGCAGTGCTGACGGCGCTCTACGTGCGCCACGCGCGGGTGACGGAGAACCCGATCCTCGACCTCAAACTCCTCAGCATCGAAACCTTCCGCGCCGGCGTCGTCGGCGGAAGCCTGTTCCGCATCGGGGTGGGGGCCGTTCCCTTCCTCCTGCCCCTGATGTTCCAGCTCGCCTATGGCATGAGCGCCTTCGAATCCGGCCTCATCACCTTCGTCGCCGCGGCGGGCGCCATCTCGATGAAGCTCGGGGCTGCCCGGCTCATCCGCCGCTTCGGCTTCCGCCAGCTCCTCATCGTCAACGGCCTCATCGCCAGCGCCTCGATCGCGGTGATGGGGCTTCTCTCCTCCTCCACCCCCTATCTCCTCGCCGTGGCGCTGCTCTTCGCGGGCGGATTCCTGCGCTCGCTGCAGTTCACGGCCCTGAACGCCATGTCCTATTCGGACGTGGACCACGCACAGGCGAGCTATGCCACGAGCCTCTACACCGTGGTGCAGCAGCTCTCGCTTTCGGTGGGCGTGGTGCTCGCCGCCTTCGTGCTCGAGGCGGCGCAATGGTGGCGCGCAGAGCAGGCGCTGACGCCGCTCGACTTCACCATTGTCTTCTTCGTGGTCGCGGCCTGCTCGGTCAGTGCCGTGCTGCAGTTCATGGGCCTGTCGGCGGGGGCGGGGGCGAGCGTCTCCGGAAGGCCGAAGTAGGCGGCTTCAGGCGCCGGTCTCGTGGTCGGGGTGCTGCAGGCTCTTCAGCCGCTTCATCTTTTCCGGCGGTATGTCGTCCTCGGTGCGGCTGCCGGGCAGCGTGTGGAGAAGCGCGAAGGCAGGCAGCCGGCCTTCGATTCCATACTGGTGGGCGGGTGTGACGGCCTCGGGGTGGTCGAGCGTCGCGATGGACATGTCGACGTGGTCCGAGCCATCGTCGGCGATCAGCAGCGGCGTTCCGCAGTCCCGGCAGAATCCGCGCTGCGCCAGGGCAGAGCTCCGGAAGAAGGACGGCTTGCCGCGCGTCCACTGGAGGCCATCCGTGCGTGTGGCAAAAAGCGCCGCGAAGTAATTGCCATAGGCTTTCTGGCACATGCGGCAATGGCAGATGTGCGGGTTCTCGAGGGGCGCGGTGATGCGGTAGCGCACGGCTCCGCACTGGCAGCCGCCGGTCACGGCACTCTCGGGCATCGAAGGCTCCTCAGTCATGGTCGGGTTGCTGGCGGCTGGCGAGCCGCTTCATCTCCTCCGGCGGGATGTCGTCCTCGGTGCGGGTGCCGGGCAGCGTGTGCAGCAGTCCGAAGGCGGGAAGCCGCGCCTCGATGCCATACTGGTTGGCGGGCGTCACGGCCTCGGGGCGGTCGAGCGAGCCGATCGACACGGCGATCCGCTCGGACTCGTCATAGGCGAAGGTGAGCGGCGTTCCGCAATCGCGGCAGAAGCCGCGCTGCACGATCTCGGAGCTGCGGAAGAAGGAGGGCTGGCCCTTCGTCCACTGGAGCCCGGTCTTCTTCGTGCCGACGAGGGCTGCGAAATAATTCCCGAACGCCTTCTGGCACATGCGGCAGTGGCAGATATGCGGGTTTTCGAACGGCGCCGTGATGCGGTAGCGCACGGCCCCGCACTGGCAGCCGCCGGTGGCGATGGCGTCTGTCATGACGGGCAGTGTTTCAGGAAATCGGCCCGGTGTCGAGCGGGCACGGTTCTCCGTCAGCCCATCGCCTTCTGGAGGTTAGCGTCGATGGCGTCGAGGAAGCCTTCGGTCGAGAGCCAGCCCTGGTCCGGGCCGACGAGCACGGCGAGGTCCTTCGTCATCTTGCCGGACTCGATCGTCTCCACCACGACCTTCTCCAGCGTCTCGGCGAAGCGCTTCAGCTCTTGATTGCCGTCGAGCTTGGCGCGGTGCTTGAGGCCGCCCGTCCAGGCGAAGATCGAGGCCGAGGAATTGGTTGAGGTCTGCTTGCCCTGCTGGTGCAGGCGGTAGTGGCGCGTCACCGTGCCGTGCGCCGCCTCGGCCTCCACCGTCCTGCCGTCCGGCGTCATCAGCACCGAGGTCATCAGGCCAAGCGAGCCGAAGCCCTGCGCCACCGTGTCGGACTGCACGTCGCCGTCATAGTTCTTGCAGGCCCAGACATAGCCGCCCGTCCACTTGAGGGAAGAGGCCACCATGTCGTCGATCAGGCGGTGCTCGTAGCCGATGCCGTTCTTCTCGAACTCGGCCTTGAACTCGACGTCGTAGATTTCCTGGAAGATGTCCTTGAAGCGGCCGTCATAGGCCTTGAGGATGGTGTTCTTGGTGGAGAGATAGACCGGGTACTTCCGGTTCAGGCCGTAGTTGAAGGAAGCCCGCGCGAACTCCCTGATCGACTCGTCGAGGTTGTACATGGCCATCGCCACGCCCGCGCCGGGAGACTTGAAAACCTCGCGCTCGATCACCGAACCGTCCTCGCCCACGAATTTCACGGTGAGCGTGCCCTTGCCGGGGAAGGTGAAGTCCGTGGCGCGGTACTGGTCGCCGAAGGCGTGGCGGCCGATGACGATGGGCTGCGTCCAGCCCGGAACGAGGCGCGGCACGTTGCGGCAGATGATCGGTTCACGGAAGATCACGCCGCCCAGGATGTTGCGGATCGTGCCGTTGGGCGACTTCCACATCTGCTTGAGGCCGAATTCCTTCACCCGTCCCTCGTCCGGGGTGATGGTGGCGCATTTGACGCCCACGCCATGCTGCTTGATGGCGTTGGCCGCATCGACGGTGACCTTGTCCTCCGTCCGGTCGCGGTTCTCCACCGAGAGGTCGTAGTAGTGGAGGTCGAGGTCGAGATAGGGCGCGATCAGCTTCTTCTTGATCAGGTCCCAGATGATGCGGGTCATCTCGTCGCCGTCGAGTTCGACAACCGGGTTCTGGACCTTGATCTTCGCCATGGGACGCGCCTTCTGTTGCACTGCGGAAACTCGGGCGCGGCTATAGCAGCACGGGGCAGGGGCGGCAAATCAGACTGTCGGCGGAGAAGGCGCCCGTCCAGCCTCGCGCAGGAACCAGTTGACGGCGGCGCGATGTGCCGGGCTCTGCGCCTCCTCCGCCCGGTAGGAGAGGAAGTGCCCGCTGGGGCTCGGCAGGTCGAGGTCCGACAGCCGCACGAGATCGCCGCGCAGCAGCGCAGCATCGACGAGCGGCCGGGAGCCGAGGAGGATGCCCGCCCCCGCTTTCGCCGCCTCGAGGGCAATGAGGAACGTATCGAAGCTGTGGAATGCGCGGGCCGGAGCAGGCCGCCCGGCCATCATGAACCAATCCCGCCACATCTCCCGCGCGCCCCTCACCGTGAGGAGGGGCATCTCCTGCCAGTCCTCGGAGGCGAGGGAAGGGCTGGCCACCGGCGTCAGGTATTCGGTGGTGAGCCGGTGCGACTGCAGCCCCGGCCAGCTTCCAGTGCCGAAGCGGATCTCGAGATCGGCTTCGGCGGCGGCATAGTCTCCCGGCAGCGTCATCGTCGAGACGGCCAGCGCCACGCCGGGAACGGCCGCGGTGAAGGCGGCAAGCCGCGGCGCAAGCCACAACGCCCCGAAGGAGGCGGGCGTCACCAGCCGCAACTCGGCGCTGCGTGTGCTCCCGAATAGTTCGGCCGTGGTGTGGGAAAGGCTCGCGAAGGCCGCCTGCACATGCGGAAGATAGGCGGCGCCGTCGGCCGAAAGCTCCACGCCCCGGCGGCCGCGCCGGAACAGGGAAACGCCCAGCCGGTGCTCCAGCGCCTTGATCTGCTGGCTCACCGCCGCCTGGGTGAGGCCCAGTTCCTCCGCCGCCAGAGTGAAGTTGAGCCGCCGCGCCGCCGCCTCGAAGCTGCGGAGCCAGGGAAGATGGGGGAGATCATCTGCCATAACTGAAACGAGGTCTCGCCTGAAGAATTGCTGATTTGCATCATGGCAGGCGCTACGGCAGGCTGCAATCCGGGAAACAGCGGAGCGATGACGATGCAGCTAACCGGAGCGACACTGATCGACGGCGGCGGGGCCGTGGAACTCTTGCTGGGGGGCGAGCGCCACCGCTTCCATGCCCTGTGGCTGCGCGACAATGCCCGGGACGAGAAGACGCGGAGCCCGGGCAATGGCCAGCGCCTCATCACCATCCTCGACATTCCGGCCGGAACGCGGATTGCCGAGGCGCGTACCGAGGGCGGCACGCTCTCGCTCCGCTTCGAGCCGGAGGGCAAGGTGGTGGACTACGACGCCGCATGGCTTGCCCGCCACGCCTACGACCGCCGCGGCGAGCGGGAACCGGGCTGGACGGGTCCCGAGATCGAGCGGTGGGATTCGCGGCTTCACAACGCTGTTCCCACCGAAAGCTGGAACGCCGTGACGAAGGACCGGGGGGCACTCGGCCGCTGGCTCGCCGCGGTGCGCCGCTACGGCTTCGCGGTGATGACGCAGACGCCCACCGAGGCCGGCACGCTGTGCAAGGTGGCCGAACTTTTCGGCTTCGTGCGCGAGACCAATTACGGCCGCTGGTTCGAGGTCAGGGCGGAGGTGAATCCCAACAATCTCGCCTACACCAACCTCGGCCTCCAGGCCCACACCGACAATCCCTACCGCGACCCGGTGCCCACGCTGCAGATTCTCGCCTGCCTCGAGAACTCGGTGGATGGCGGGGATTCGATCGTGGTCGACGGCTTCAAGGTGGCGGAACGGCTGAAGGCCGAAAGCCCCGGGGGCTTCGCTCTGCTCGCCGGACACCCCGCGCGCTTCGCCTATGAGGGCTCGGCCGGCGTGAAGCTCCGCTCGAAGCGGCCGATGATCGAGCTGGGGCCCGATGGCGAGCTTCTCGCCATCCGCTTCAACAACCGCTCGGCGGCGGCCTTCACCGACATCCCCTACGAGCACATGGCGGAATTCTACGCCGCCTACCGCCGCTTCGCCGAGCTGATCGAGGACCCGACCATGGAGGTGAGCTTCAAGCTCAAGCCGGGCGAGCTGTTCATCGTCGACAACACCCGCGTGCTGCATGCGCGGAAGAGCTTCTCCGGCACCGGCAAGCGCTGGCTCCAGGGCTGCTACGCCGACAAGGACGGGCTGCTCTCCACCCTCTCGGCCATCGAAGAAGAAGGACTGCTCTCATGACCGCGCCCAAGCTCGACCGCACCAACATCGTTGACTTCATCGCCGACATCTTCGAGCGGCGCGGGGCCGAGTCCTATCTCGGCGAGGCGGTGACCATGTCGGAGCACATGCTGCAGGGCGCGGTGCTGGCCGAGCAGGAAGGAGCGCCCGAGGAACTGGTGGCGGCGGCCCTTCTCCACGACATCGGCCACTACACCTCGGAATTCGGCACCATGTCGCTCGGCGACGAGCGCGACAACTACCACGAGGAGGCGGGCGCCCATGTGCTGGAGCCGTTCTTCCCGCCCGTCATCACCGAATGCGTGCGCCTCCACGTTCCGGCCAAGCGCTACCTTTGCGCCACCGACAAGGGTTACTATGACCGCCTCTCCGAAGCCTCGAAACACACGCTGATGCTGCAGGGCGGGCCGATGAGCGCGGAGGAGGTGAAGGACTTCGAGAAGAACCCCTACCACCGCGAAGCCGTGAAGGTGCGGATCTGGGACGACGAGGGCAAGAAGCCCGGCATGAAGACGCCGGACTTCCGCCACTACATGCCGCTCCTCAAGCGCGTGGTGGAGCGCCAGCAGGGCAGGGTGGTGGCGTAAGGTTCCGGCGAACTCCTCTCGCGCGCCGCAGCCTTGGGAGAGGGTGCCCGAAGGGCGGGCGAGGGCTGGAAACGGGCGGGATGTCGTTCTAAGCACGCCGCATGACCCTCCGTGCCTCCGGCGAGGCCAATGCCCTTCGCCACCCCAAGTTCGTGCTCTACTGGCTGGCGATCGGCTGCGCGTCCTTCGCCGTGCAGATCATGTCCGTTTCCGTCGGCTGGCAGATCTACGACATCACGCGCGACCCGCTCTACCTTGGCTACGTCGGCCTTGCCCAGTTCATGCCGCCGCTGCTGCTGGTGCTGGTGACGGGGCTTGCCGCCGACCGTTTCAACCGCCGCTTCATCATGGCGGGCTGCCTGGCGCTCGAGGCACTCTGCGCGCTGGGCCTGCTGCTCTTCACGCTGTCCGATCCCGGCGGCGTTGCGCCGGTCTTCGGCATACTCGTGGTGCTGGGCGTGGCGCGCGCCTTCCTGAACCCGGCATCGGATGCGCTCGCCCCCAACCTTGTGCCGAGGAAGGCGATCGCCCATGCCATCTCGCTCACCGCCATGATCTGGCAGGTGGCCAACATCGCAGGCCCGGTGGCGGGCGGCCTGCTCTATGGCATCTCCGGTGAAGCGGCCTATGGCACCGCACTGGCACTGGTGACGGCGGCGGCGGTTCTCGTCCTCTCGATCGGCCGCGTGCCGCAGCCCAACCATGCGGGCGCCGAAACGACGCTCGGCACCCTCTTCGCGGGCTTCTCCTTCATCCGGAAGGAGAGAATCGTGCTGGGCGCGATCTCGCTCGATCTCTTCGCCGTTCTGCTCGGCGGCGCCGTGGCGCTGCTGCCCGTCTATGCGCGCGACATCCTTGAAGTAGGTCCCTGGGGGCTGGGGCTGCTGCGCGCCGCGCCCGGCGTGGGCGCCGTCGCGATGGCGCTCTACCTCGCGCGTTTCGGCATCAAGGACAGGGCAGGGGTGATCCTCTTCGTCTTCGTCGCCGCCTTCGGTTTCTTCACCATGGTGTTCGGGCTCTCCACCTTCGTGCCCCTCTCGATCGCGGCGCTCGTGCTGATGGGCGCCTTCGACATGGTGAGCGTCTATATCCGCGAGACGCTGCTGCAGCTCTGGACGCCCGACGAGGTGAGGGGCCGCGTCAACGCCGTGAACCGCGTCTTCATCGGGGCGTCGAACGAGCTGGGCGAATTCCGCGCCGGGGTCGTCGCGGCCTGGATCGGGGCGGTGGCCGCCGTGACGCTGGGAGGTGCCGGCACGATGGCGGTGGCCTACTTCTGGTCCCGCTGGTTCCCCGAGCTTCGCACCGCGCGGCGCCTGGACGGGCGGGGTTAGGCCCCGCCCGCCCGAGGGGATCACGCCGCCGCGCGATGCGCCTTCGCCACGGCCGCCGAGATTTCCTCGATGTGCCGGTGATCGGTGCCGCAGCAGCCGCCGAACACCGTCACCTGAGGATGAAGCGCGCGTAGTGCCGCGTAGTCCGCCGCGAGTTCCAGCGGATTGCCGTCGTCGAGCTCGGTGGCCTCGTCGAGCTCGGCATGGCTGAGCCGGGAGGCATTGGCCCGGATGCCACGGATGCGCTGCATCCAATCCGAGCCGCCCTCGAGCCGGTCGCGGAAATGATCGGGATGGGCGCAGTTCACCATGTAGTAGGCGGGGGCACCCCCGGTTTCCCTGTCGGTCTCCGCGATGGCCTCGGCGAGGGTCTGGCCGGAGGGCAGGCGTCCGTCGGTCTCGACGGTGAAGGACACGACCACCGGCAGGCCGGCCTCCTGCGCAGCCTGGGCGATGCCGATGGCCTCGCCCGCGTGGGTCATGGTGATGGCGCTCACCATGTCCACGCCCGCTTCGGCGAAGCACTCCATCTGCCGCCGGTGATAGCTGCGGGCTTCCTCGCCCGTCATCATGGTCTCGGGCCGGTAACCGTCGCCGCGCGGCCCGAACACCCCGTTGATGACGATCGGCGTCGCCTCGGTCTCGTAGCGCGCGCGGGTGGCCTCGGCGAAGGCGACGGAGTCCCGGTTGATGCGGTCGAGTTCCGCGGAGGAAACGCCGAGCTTCGCCGCCCAGTCGGGATTGGCGCGCCAGGTGGGGGTGTCGAGGATGAAGCCCATGCCCCGGCGGAGGGCGATGGCGAGGTGGCGGTCGAAATAGCGCGTGAGCCGCTCGCGGCCGTCTTCGCTGTCGAGCAGCGTGAAGGCAGCGAAGCAGGGAAGCTCGAGACCTTCGTGGAACACCATCGTCGTCTCGAGGCCGCTGTCGGACAGGAAATAGGTCCCGTTCATCTGCGGCAGGCTGTTGCGGTACTTGCTCATGATAGATTTCCTCTGTGCTTGGCAAATGCGCGTCTGCGCTGACGGGGCGCTTTTTGCAGCAACTGGGCCGGCCCAACTAGAGAACCCGTGGTGCAGCGCTCAAAGGCTTTTGTTTTGTCGATATAATGCAGCGGTTTACCGCGGAGGCGCCGCTTGGCCGCCAGCCTGCGCGGCCATCGGCGTGCAAGGCAAGTGCACTTGTGGTATAGAAACTTGATGAAGGAGGATGCTCTCAGGACGCGCCCCAGCACCAGGGAACGCCTATTGGAGGTTGCCGAGACCGCGGTGCTGGAAAAAGGCTTCGCCGCGACCTCGATCGAGGAGCTGATCGCCGCGGTGGGCATCACCAAGGGCGGATTCTTCTACCATTTCAGGGACAAGGGCGAACTCGCGAAGGCGCTGCTGCAGCGCTACGTCGACAACGAGAACCGGCTGTTCGACGAGCTTTTCGGCCGCGCCGACGAGCTGAACGAGGACCCCCTGCACGGCTTTCTCGTGGGCCTCAAGATGCTTGCCGAACTCCTGAATGACCTTCCTTCGGGCCATCCCGGCTGCGTGGTGGCGGCGATCTGCTACCAGGAGCAGCTGTTCAACCGGGAAGTGGCGGAGCTCAACGCCGCCGCGATCCTCGCCTGGCGGGCACGCTTCCGCCGCCGCTTCGAGCTGATCGCCGCGCACTACCCGCCCCGCATCCAGGTGAATTTCAACGACCTGGCGGACATGCTCTCGGGCCTCGCGGACGGCGGCATCATCCTCTCGAAGGTGCTGAAGGACCCGAAGGCGCTGCCGCGACAGATCATGCTCTACCGCGACTTCGTGCGCGCCGTTTTCCTGGGCGTCAGCCACTGAGCGGTCAGCTCACTGGCGCGCCTCGACCGATTTCGCTAATTCCCCCTCATGGCTGGAACCGACAAGACGAGGAATCAGGTGCTGGGCCCCGCACCCGTCGCCGTGCTGGTGAACCCCCAGCTGGGCGAGAACATCGGGACGGCGGCGCGCGCCATGGCGAATTTCGGGCTTCACGAGCTCCGCCTCGTGGACCCGCGCGACGGCTGGCCGAACGAGAAGGCGCTCACCTCCTCCTCCGGCGCCAACTGGATCATCGAGAACGCCACGGTCCACGCCGCGCTCGATGAGGCGCTGAAGGACGTGAACTACGTCTATGCCACGACGGCGCGGCCGCGCGGCATGATCAAGGAGGTGATCACGCCCGAGCAGGCCGGCCACGACATGCGGGCCCGCGTGGGCCGCGGCGAGCGGGTGGCGATCCTCTTCGGGCGCGAGCGCACCGGCCTCACCAACGACGAGATCTCGATGGCGGACGTGATCGTGACGGCACCTGTAAACCCCGCCTTCGCCTCGATCAACATCGCCCAGGCGGTTCTCCTGATGGGTTACGAGTGGTTCAAGGAGCGGGCCGAAACGCTGGGCCAGCAGACGCCGGAGCTTCCCGCCCTCGAGGGCCCCGGCCTGCAGACGCCCGATACCCGGCCGGCCACCAAGGAGGAGCTCTATGGCTTCTTCGATCACCTCGAGCGTGAGCTCGACATCGCCGGCTTCTTCAAGACCGAAGACAAGAAACCCGGCATGATGCGCAACATCCGCAACCTCTTCGGACGCGCCGAACTCACCGAGCAGGAGGTGCGCTCGCTGCGCGGCATCGTCTCCTCGCTCACCCGCGCCCATGAGCGGCGGAGGGAGCAACGCGCACAGCAGGAGCGCGGTGAGGGATGAGCGCCGCGCGCATCCTGCTGTTCGATTCAGGCATGGGAGGCCTCACCGTGGCCCGCTCGGTGCGACACGAGCTTCCCTTCGCCCATCTCGTCTACGCGGCGGACAATGCAGCCTTCCCCTATGGCGCGTGGGAGGAGCAGGCGCTGGTGAAGCGCATCCTCTTCGTGATGGGCGAGCTGATCGAGCGGGTCGAGCCGGCGCTCGTGGTGGTCGCCTGCAACACGGCCTCGACGATCGCGCTCGCGCAGCTGCGTGAAACCTTCAGCCTTCCCTTCGTCGGAACCGTTCCGGCCATCAAGCCCGCGGCGGCGCAGACCAAGTCCGGCATCGTCGGGGTGCTCGCCACGCCCGGCACGGTGCGGCGCGAGTATACCCAGGCGCTGATCCACGACTTCGCCTCCCACTGCCACGTGGTGCTGCATGGCGCGGGCCGGATGGCGGAGATCGCTGAGCGCAAGCTCAAGGGCGTTCCCGTCAACCTCGGCGAACTGAAGGCCGAGATCGCCCCGGTCTTCCACGAGGAGGAGGGGCGGCGCACCGACATCGTGGTGCTGGGCTGCACCCATTATCCCTTGCTCGCCGACGAGATGGCGAAGGTGGAGCCTTGGGTGGTCCGCTACATCGATCCCGCTCCGGCGATCGCCAGGCGCGTGGCGGACGTCCTGCGCGACGCCGAGGTTCAGGACGCCTCGAAGCCGGTGCCGCCGCACAACTCCGTGCTGCTCACCTCCTCGCGCGCAGGTGCCGAGGATGCTCTGCCCGCCTATGCGAAGCTGGGCTTCCACCTGCCGGAGTTCCTTGACCTCCGGGTTTGACAGGATGAAGGAATTTAATCCTTGACAGCGCGCGCTCGCCGGCGTAAGAAGGCGCATTCTCCACACATGGGCATCGGGTTCGAAGGCGGCGGGAGCGCTGGGCGTGGTGCGCTCCATCACCGCCGTCCCGGCCCTTCCTCAGGTGGGGGAGGGGGAAGGGCATGCGGATTTGACAGGGCGGGCGCTTTGGCCTATAGGCGCCGCAGCACGGGGTTCATCGGGCCCCGTGTTCGCTTGCCCGCGCCCCTGATGGGGCTGTCGGCCGGGAGACCGGCGCCGAGGAGGGTGGGTTCTCAACTGACGTCACTTGGAGACCGTAAATGACGAAGCGCGCAAACGCGAAATACAAGATCGACCGCCGCATGGGCGAGAACATCTGGGGCCGCCCGAAGAGCCCCGTCAACAAGCGTGAATATGGCCCCGGCCAGCACGGCCAGCGCCGCAAGGGCAAGATGTCGGACTTCGGCACCCAGCTGAAGGCCAAGCAGAAGCTCAAGGGTTATTACGCCAACATGTCGGAGCGGCAGTTCCGCAAGATCTACGACGAGGCCATCCGCCTGACGGGCGACTCGTCTGAAAACCTCATCGGCCTGCTCGAGCGCCGCCTGGACATGGTGGTCTACCGGGCCAAGTTCGTGCCGACCATCTTCGCCGCCCGCCAGTTCGTGAGCCACGGCCACGTGAAGGTGAACGGCCGCCGCGTGACCATCGCCTCGATCCGGCTGCGCGCGGGCGACACGATCGAGCTCACCGAGAAGGCCAAGGGCCTGGCCAACGTGCTGGAGGCCACCCAGCTCGCCGAGCGCGACACGCCGGACTATATCGAGGTGGACCACAAGGGCATGACCGCCCGCCTGGTGCGGATCCCGGCGCTGTCTGACGTGCCCTATCCGGTGCAGATGGAGCCGA
>NZ_JBKBKI010000055.1:0-12316 GCF_046294715.1 Aestuariivirga sp.
TTCAGTTTCAGGCACACGAGTAGTCGGCTCTGACGAAGAAGGCACGTCAGGGCATTTACCCACGCACCGTGCGTATCTGGTGCGGAGGTCGGGGCTGCGGCGCCCTCTGCCGCTGTGCAGTCCAACAGAAGAGGCCTTGCAGCTATCTCCAATCAGCTGTGGGGTCTCTCTTATTGATTCTTCCTGCAGTTGCCACAACCGCAGAGGCAGGCGATCCTGTCGCGGAGATGGCCCCGCAATAGAATTGGGCTTGTTACGGTTCCGACCACGGTGGCGCCGCCACGCACAAATTGGGGTGGTAAAACAAGCAATTGCAATCGAAAGTACAACCACCCCTCCCAAGACGATCTTTTTGGCTTCCGCAAATGCGGGCGACAGAGGCACTTTTGAGTGGGCTGGCGAACTAGGAAACCACTTACGGAGTTACTTCACATGGCGGTTTTTAGCGAGCGGTGAATGCGCTGAAAGCGGGAGAACGAGCGACAATTTCCTACAATTATTGAACTTCCGCCACTTCTAACACATGGGCCCTCGACAGCTCCTCGTTTAGCGGCAATGTCTTGTTACGATCCAATATGCTATGCTTCACAGGTGCTAACAGCCGAGTGGCAGCCATGCCATTTCCAGCTATGCTCTTGACCGTCGTGATGGTCGTATGCGCCGTCGGGATGTCGCATTCTCAGGCTGCCTGTCCGCCTATGCTGCCCTCTTTGGATGATGGATGGGAAGCGTCGACGCCGGAAGCTGAAGGAATGAACGCTGTCAAGGTTTGCGCCATTGAAGACCGAATAGCACAGGAATCCCGAGCTAACATTCACGCTGTTATCGTTGTTCGCAACGGCAGAATTGTTTTCGAAGCGTATCGCGATGGCGCCGATCAGCGGTGGGGCACCACACTAGGTGTGGCAGTGCATGACCCAGAAACCCTTCATGATACCCGTTCGATCACCAAGAGTGTGGTGTCGCTCGTCTTTGGCATCGTATACGATCGACAGTTGGTCGGTAACGTCACCGAACCATTCAACTCCTACTTTCCCGAGCTTGAGTCGCTGGCGACAGAGGGAGTGGAGCGGATCAGTTTGCTGGATTTGCTGACGATGAGGTCTGGACTGGTATGGAACGAAGGAGTGCCCTATTCCGACCCAGCGAATAGCGAGCACCAACTGATTGCCGCTTCGGAGCCCTACCGATTCATCCTCACCCGGTCCATGAAAGCAACTCCCGGGCTTGAGTGGAACTACTGTGGAGGTTGTGTGCAACTGATTGCTGAGGTTGTCCAGCGCGTGACGCGTGAGTCTCTCCCAGAATTTACCCGCAAGAACTTGTTCGAGCCCCTCGGGATCACCCACTTCGAGTGGTTACATATGGCTCGAAGTGGAGAGGTCGCTGCAGCGTCAGGCCTAAGACTTCGGCCGCGGGACACGGCAAAGCTTGGGCAGCTAATCCTCGACCGCGGCGCTTGGCGCGGCAAGCAGATCGTCTCGGAAGACTGGATAGCGAGGTCAACCTCCCCGCACGTGGCAGGCTTCGATCAATATCCTTCCATCGGTTACGGATACTACTGGTGGACCGATTATGGCAATGACATCAGTGGTCGTCGCGTCTCGTGGATCAGTGCCCAGGGGCTAGGCGGGCAAAGGCTCTACGTGCTCCCGACCCACCGGACAGTAGTGGTGATAAACGCCGGAAGGTACGGCGAAAGCGATGACGGCGCGATTTCCTTCGACATCTTTGAGAAGAACGTACTTGGCGCGATTTATCGGTAGACCCTTTCGACAGCGGGTCCCCACCTCAATGTGAGTCGGAACGGCCGACGTTCTGCCCGAGGGGTGCAGCGAATAGTCGTTGGTAGCGATTGCAATTGGCGCTCTGCTAGGCCAACACGGGTGGGGCGTGGCGATCTTGAGAAGCGGCACGGTGCCGGCGAGTCTCTTCAGCGCAGGCGGGACATTGGCGACAAGCTCGCCCGGCTTTACGGGGCCATCGAGGAGGGCATTGTCGAGCTCGTCGCCCAGCTGAAGGAGCGTATTGCCGCCCTCAAGTCAGCTCGTGACGCCGCCCATACCGCTCTTGAACGCATTGTAGCGCAGGGAGCGACATCCCGCGCTCTGACCCCCGAACGAATCGCTGCCTTTGTGGAGCTGGTGAGGGAGAAGATCGAAACCGCCGACATTCAGGACCGGAAGGCCTAACTCGGGGCCATGATCTCCGAACTCCGGGTCGACGACGACAAGGTCCAGATCATCGGGAACAAGGCCAGCCTGGCAGCAGTCGTTGCTGGCCAGCAGGGTGCGGACGGGAAGGTTAGTGGTCTTGTTCGCAAATGGCGCGCCCGACAGGATTCGAATCCATGACCCCCAGATCCGTAGGATGGGGTTCGCCAAGACAGAATTTTCGATTAATGCGGGACGCCATTCGGACGCCAACCGGTGACCTATCAAGCCCTGAAAATAGCTAAACAGCTGTTTTTACTGGCGGCCTCGACAGGATTCGAACCTGTGATCCCCAGTTTAGGAAACCGGTGCTTTCATGCTACCTATGTACTCTCTATCTTCCACTATACTTGCTCGAATACGAAAAGGTATCGACAGGACAGCTACTTAGGTTGCAATCCTTCATCCACTTGCTCCCCACGAGGGAGAGGGGGAAGAAACGAAAATGGCCGGGACTTGCCCGGCCATTCTCATGTGCGATGTCGCGTCTCTCTTACTCTTCGCCCTTCTGCTTCTTGAGGGCGGCGCCGAGGATGTCGCCCAGCGAGGCTCCCGAATCGGAGGAACCGTACTGCGCCACGGCTTCCTTCTCTTCCGCGATCTCGAGGGCCTTGATCGAGACGTTCATCTTGCGGGCCTTCTGGTCGAACACCGTGATCTTGGCGTCGAACTTCTCGCCCACCGCGAAGCGCTCCGGGCGCTGCTCGGCGCGGTCACGCGCGAGGTCGGCGCGCTTCACATAGGCCGTCATGTCGGTGCCGGCGACCTTCACCTCGAGGCCGTTGTCCTCGACCTTGAGCACTTCGCAGGTCACCGTGTCGCCCTTCTTGAGGCCGGCGGCGGAGGCCATCGGATCGGAGCCCAGCTGCTTGATGCCGAGCGAGATGCGCTCCTTCTCGCGGTCGACGTCGAGCACGCGCGCCTTGACGCGGTCGCCCTTCTTGAAGTCCTTGATGGCTTCCTCGCCCGAACGCTTCCAGTCGATGTCGGAGAGGTGCACCATGCCGTCGACATCGCCGTCGAGCCCGATGAACAGGCCGAACTCGGTGATGTTCTTGATCTCGCCTTCCACGTTGGTGCCCGGCGGATACTTGTCGGCGAAGGCCTCCCACGGGTTCTTCTGGGTCTGCTTGAGGCCGAGCGAGATGCGGCGCTTGGCCGAGTCGATGTCGAGCACCTGAACCTCGACCGCTTCCGAGGTCGAGAGGATCTTGCCGGGGTGCACGTTCTTCTTGGTCCAGCTCATCTCGGAGACGTGGATCAGGCCCTCGATGCCATCCTCGAGCTCGACGAAGGCACCGTAGTCGGTGATGTTGGTGACCTTGCCCTTCACCTTGGCGCCGATCGGATAGCGCTCGGTGACGACCTCCCACGGATCCTTGTCCAGCTGCTTCATGCCGAGCGAGATGCGCTGCGTCTCGGGGTTGATGCGGATGATCTGGACCTTCACCGTCTGGCCGACGTGCAGGACGTCGGAGGGATGGTTGACGCGCTTCCACGCGATGTCGGTCACGTGCAGCAGGCCGTCGATGCCGCCCAGGTCGACGAAGGCGCCGTAATCGGTGATGTTCTTGACCACGCCCTCGACCACCTGGCCCTCGGCGAGGTTCTGGACGAGCTCGGAGCGCTGCTCCGCACGGGTCTCCTCCATGATGGCGCGGCGCGAGACGACGATGTTGCCGCGGCGGCGGTCCATCTTCAGGATCTGGAAGGGCTGCGGCACGTTCATCAGCGGGCCCACGTCGCGGATCGGGCGCACGTCCACCTGGCTGCCCGGGAGGAAGGCCACGGCGCCCCCGAGGTCGACGGTGAAGCCGCCCTTGACGCGGCCGAAGATCACGCCTTCCACGCGCTCGTTCTTGTTGGCCATCTGCTCGAGGCGGGTCCAGGCCTCCTCGCGGCGGGCCTTGTCGCGCGAGAGCACGGCCTCGCCCATCGCGTTCTCGATGCGCTCGAGATAGACTTCGACGGTGTCGCCCACCTTGATCTCGGAGGCCTTGCCCGGCTGGGCGAATTCCTTGACGGCGATCTTGCCCTCGGTCTTGAGGCCGACGTCGATGATGGCGAAGTCGTTCTCGATGTTGACGACGCGGCCCTTGACGACGCTGCCCTCGGAGGCGGGATTGTCGGAATAGCTCTCGGCGAGGAGAGATTCGAAGTCTTCGCGGGTGGGGGTGAGCGAGACGGCGGATTTCGCCATGTGGTTCGTGTTCCTGTTGAAATCGAGGCTGGCCCGGCGGAAAACCCCGCTAGGACGTCCCGCATGGCCCCGGTTGCTGAAATGGGGGCCCAAGCGGGCAAACTCGACCTTGCGTCCCAAGCCCCGAAAACCCCGCCCAGGCAGGCGGTCAACCGTTTCCGAAGTCCTGAAACAAGATGGGGTGCATTCAGGCACCCCGGTTCATGTTCATCCTGCCCGCGATGGGGCGGATGTCCTGTAACGGCGCGCATATAGGTGAAAAACGGCTGCCGGGCAAGCGCCGGTGTCACGACAGCGAGGCTTTGCTGAAACTCGTGCCCGCTCTCCAGGACCCTACCGGGACCCCTTGGCCTTTCGTGCCTTATCCCCGGGCAAGCTGTTTCCCCACAGTTTGGTGACGTTCTTCCCCGGTATTCTCGGCTGCCTGTAATCGGTCGTCTGCAGGGCACTCAAAAGCTCCTGTCGGGAATAGCCCATGTCGCCCGCCAGTTTTTCGACGCGCTCCCAGATCCGATGCGAGGTCAGCCTCAGACGGCGATCTGTGCCGAAATGAAACTTGTCGATGCCGTCGATCACGCGAGGAGGAGTAGGCCAGTCCAGTTTGCCAAACAGCTCCCGCCTCGCCGCGTCTGAGGCGAAGAGCTCCTCGAAACGAATTGCCGAAACGGGGAGGATTCCTCTCGCCATCAGCTGAAAGGCGCGGGTGTTGATTTCCAGCCACTGGTAGAGGCACTTGTCGAAGAGAGTGAGCGTGTCCCACTCGGCGGCGATTTCCGGAAAGCTCACCCCCGGGTCCGTGGGCTGAAGAATGGCAAAGTCGGTGTACTCGTCGGACCTTTCGCGAGTGTAATAGCCGTGCGTGACGAACGACGCCGCCACATGCACCGGATTCCTGGTGAGATAGATGAAGCGCCACTTGTCGCCAAGCGAGGATGACCACTTTTCGTACCAGGTGAACGAAGGCCATCCGGTCTCCACATATTCCATGCCACCGGAAACTGATGACACCACCGCCTCGAAGTGACGCATTGCCGCTTCGAGGACCATGGCATTCTCCATCCCGACGCCGGCCATGGTGTATTTCGGCTTGTAGAGCGCGCCGATCGGCTCGTGGGTAACGGTAGCGGAATCCCCCAGTGAATCCTTGACGATTTTCGTGAGTGACTGCGTTCCGCAACGGCCGGTGGACAATACGAATGTTGCTCTCGTCATCCGGCAAAAGTACCATGGGCCAATTAGGCGAGTAACGCTTTATGCGAATGCGTGGGCGGGCGGCGGTGCAGAGCGCGCGACCTATTTACGCTTCGCCTCCACCGCCCGGATCGCCGCCGCCACCGCCGCCGCGATGTCCATCCCGGAGGTATCCAGCGTCACCGCGTCCGCCGCCGCCACCAGGGGGGCGGTGGTGCGCTTCGCGTCGCGCTCGTCTCGCGCGCGGATGTCGGCGAGGATCGCCGCGTAGTCGGCTGAACCCAGCTCCTTCTGCCGCCGCCTGGCGCGCACCTCGGGGCTTGCCGTCACGAAGAGCTTCGCGTCCGCGTCCGGACAGACCACCGTGCCGATGTCGCGGCCGTCGAGCACGGCACCCGGCTCCTTCCTGGCGAAGGCGCGCTGCAGCTCGAGAAGGGCGGCGCGCACCTCGGGGATCGCCGCGACGATCGAGGCGGCCGCCCCCACCTCTTCGTTCCTGATCTCGGCGTCGCTGAATTTCTGCGGGTTCAGGGCCTCCGCCGCGGCGATCGCGGCGCGCGCGGTGATCGGCTCGCCGCTGGAGCGGAGCGCGGCGAGCCCCACCATGCGGTAGAGCGAGCCGGTGTCGAGGAAGTGATAGCCGAAATGCTTGGCCAGTGCGCGGGCGATGGTGCCCTTGCCCGCCGCCGCCGGGCCATCGACCGCGATGATCACGAGATCCGCGCCCCCATGCCGTTCATGAGGCCGGTGAAGTCCGGGAAGGAGGTGGCGATGAAGCGGCTGTCGTCCACCCTCGTCTCCTTCGCGGAGGCAAGCCCCATGACGAGGAAGGACATGGCGATGCGGTGGTCCATGTGCGTGACGACGGTGCCGCCGCCCAACTTGCTTCCTTGGGCACCGCCGCCGTCGACTTCCAGCCAGTCGCGGCCGGAGCGCGTGGTGACGCCATTGGCCTTGAGGCCGGCCTCCACCGCGGCAAGGCGGTCGCTCTCCTTCACGCGCAGCTCCTCGAGCCCCTCCATGCGGGTCGTTCCATCAGCAAAGGCGGCGGCCACCGAGAGCACGGGATACTCGTCGATCATCGAAGGCGCGCGCGCCGCCGGAACGGTGATGCCCCTCAGCTTCGAGGCCCGGACGTGAAGGTCGCCCACCTCCTCGCCGCCCGCCAGCCTCCGGTTCTCGATCGTGATGTCGCCGCCCATCTCGATCAGCGTGTCGATCAGCCCCGTGCGGGTGGGGTTCAGCATGATGTTCTCGATCACGATGTCGGAGCCTTCGGTGATGAGGGCCGCCACCATCGGGAAGGCGGCGGAGGACGGGTCGCCGGGAACGTCGATCGCCTGCGCCTGGAGTTCGTGCTGGCCCTCGATGCTGATGTGGCGGCCGTCGTCCTTCTGCTCCACGCTGATCCGTGCGCCGAAGCCCTTCAGCATGCGCTCGGTGTGGTCGCGGGTGGGCGTGGGCTCGATCACCGTGGTCTGGCCCGGCGTGTTGAGGCCGGCGAGCAGCACGGCGGATTTCACCTGGGCGGAGGCCACGGGCAGCCGGTAGGTGACCGGCACCGCGTGCTTCGCGCCATGAAGCGTGAGCGGCAGGCGGCCCCCCTCGGCCGTCTCGAAGCGGGCGCCGAATTCCGAGAGCGGAACCGTGACGCGCCCCATCGGCCGCTTCGAAAGGGAGGCATCGCCCACGCAGCGCGCCGTGAGCGGCGTCGTCGCCATCAGCCCCATGGCAAGCCTCACGCCGGTGCCGGAATTGCCGAAGTCGAGCGGCACGGCCGGCGAGCGGAGCCCGGCGACGCCCACGCCCTGCACCCGCCACACCCCGTCCGCCCCGCGCTTCGCCGCAGCACCCAGCGCGCTCATGGCCTTCGCGGTATTGATCACGTCCTCGGCCTCCAGAAGGCCCCTGATGGTGGTCTCGCCGATCGCCACCGCCCCGAACATCAGCGCCCGGTGCGACATGGACTTGTCGCCCGGCACGCGGATCCGGCCCTTGAGGCCCTGGACCTGGCGGGAGGCGAGAGGAAGCGGTTCGGCGGCAATGTTCTGGCTCATGGGGGCTCCGATACACGATCGATCAGGGCTCTGCCAGCCCTCCCCCGGCCTTCCTCCTCTTGGCTTTTGACATTGCCCTCCGGAAATGCCATGGAGCGCGCCAATCATGTCAATTTCCGCCGTCGAAAGGATCAACCGTGGTCAAGGCTGAACTCGGAACCAAGCGGACGTGCCCGTCCTGCGCCGCCCGCTTCTACGACCTCCTGAAGAACCCCATCGTGTGCCCCAAGTGCGGGGCGAACTTCATCGCGCCGTCGGTCCTGCCGTCGAAGGGCGACATGCCCGTCATGGCGCCTGCGCCGAAGCCGCGCGAGGTCGAGACCGAGGACATGGAGACGTCGGACGTCGAGCTCGTGAGCCTCGAGGACGCCGAGGCGCCGGACGTGGCCGAGGACGATGAGACCGCGGGCATCGAGGACGTCGATCTCGGCGAGGAGGCCAGCGGCGAAGAGGCCGAGGACGATACCTTCCTCGTCGAGGAGGAAGAGGAGGGCGGCGACATGTCGGGCCTTCTCGACACCGGCGGCAAGGAAGAGGACGAAGAGACCTGAAAATAGTTCTTGCGTGTTGGCAAGGGCGGAACTAGGTTCCGCCCCGCCTCGCCACCCCCATGTGGCGGAGAGATGGTTGCAAGGGGTCATAGCTCAGTTGGGAGAGCGCTTGAATGGCATTCAAGAGGTCGGCGGTTCGATTCCGCCTGGCTCCACCATCAACCTCTCAGTTGCCCATCTCGTTCAGTGTGAAGTGCCGCTTGCCGCCGGATGTCAGCGGCAACGCGTCCACCTGTGCGCAGCGCAACTGAAATCCATGGACGAGAGTCGATTCAAGGCTGCCGGTCACGGCCTGCCTCGCGGCCGCGGTGAGCACGCCCGTGTGGCGGAACTCTGCGCCTGTCTTTGAACGCTGGACCAGCACCCACTGATCATGCCCGAGCGTCTGCGTGATCCGAACGCGGTCGAGCTCCGGCAATCGCCGCGTCCCGTCGGGGAACGCGAACATGTGCTCACGCCGTCCCAGGAGGCGTGAGATCGTAGGCAGGACACGGCCGCATGGGCAAGCCGGGCCTGCCTCGGCAAAGTCGCCCGAGCGATATCTGATGAGCGGCGTTGCGTAACCATAAAGCGGCGTCACGATCACCTCGCCCGCCTCGCCGGGGGCACAGGGCTTCCCGTGCAGCGAGATGATCTCGGCGAGCACCTGTTCGCTCTGGATATGATAGAGGCCGGCCTCCGGGCACTGGACCGCGATCACCCCGCCTTCGGCGGAAGCAAATGAATCGATGATGGTGCTGCCGAATGCCTCCTGGGCGGCAGCCCTCACCTCGGGGGCCAGATACTCGCCCACGCTGACGATGAAGGGAATGCTGATCCGGACATCGGAGCGCAGTGCCGCAACGGAGAGGCGCAGAATGTTCGAGGGCAGCGTGTTGACGTAGACCGGTCCCTGGCCGGACATCGCCTGCAGCTGCTCGGCGGCGGGTGTTGCGATATCGATCCAGGTCCGGTCGCCGAGATTGCTCTCGCCATTCCAGGGGAATCCCCATTTGTCCCGGCGTGGCTCGTTCTCTCCCGCGAGCTTGCGAAAGACGAAGAATGGCCGGGACTGATCGAACGTCCAGTTCCGGTACATGCGATAGCTGGCGAGCAGTCTTGCGAGTGCCTCCAGGGATGTCGTGTCCCTCCTCGCGGCCGGGCCGGTGCTCCCGCCGGTGGAGAGCGGCGTGATGACGCCGTGCAGCCTGGAGAAGCTCGACGGCCTGAAGGCATCGAAGTTCTCGACGAGGTCGCTGCGGCTGACACAGGGCTGAGACAGCCAGCCGGGCGAATGGGGCGCGAGATCGGCCGGCTTCCCTCCGCGTCCGGCATAGAACGGGGTCTCGTCGAAGGCGTGATCGACGAGCCGGCGCAACAGCTTCGACTGGTAGGCGGAGAGTTCGTCCGGCCCCGCGCGCTCGCTGCGCAACAAGCTCTCGAGATAATCGTGGGCGAGTTTCCAATCGGGCATGATCCATTCCCGGCAAGAAAAAGGGGCGGAAAACCGCCCCTGTTGTCATCCCGGCTCGCGTCGCCTCAGGCGTGGGTCATGCCGATGCCGAGGCGGCCGTAATCCACGCGGTAGTACCCATCCTGTCCGGTCAGCACGGCCGACGGCATGACCTCGAGCACATCCTGCGCCATCACGCCCTCGAACCGCTCGGGGCCCGTCTTGTAGCGGAAACGGTAGAGCGGCAGCCCATAGACGGTGGTCCCCACCTTTTCGATATCCGTCTTGAGACGGACATCGGAAGGAGCCGTAAAATCCGTCAGTGGCCCGGCATCGACGGCTCCGTACGTTTCGATCAGGTCGAGCGAAGAGGCCTCGACCAAGTCGAACAGGTTTGGCAACTCGGGGGCATTCTCAGGGCAATCCATTTGCTCACTCTCCATGATGGGTAAGACGGCAAGTCGGTACGCGGACGCAGGCAATCCTTGGCTCGGGAAAAAACCAAGATCTCCCGCGCCAAGACTCCCACAACTCCGCCCCGGACACAACAGCGCATCACTCCCGTTCCGGGCGAAGGTGCCGCCCGATTCGGCAGACGCCCTGGCGCGATGACAGGCGGCGGATGGGCTCGCCGCCCGCCGATTGGCGGCCCGCCTCACTCCTGTATCGACTGGAGGTAATAGGTGAGCTCGAGGATGCGGGCGCGGACGAAGGGTTCCGCTGTCCATGTGCGGTAGGGCTCGGCTCCCGCCGCGCCGCTCTGTGCCATGTAGCGCTCGCCCCAGATCGGCATGGGGCCTTCGCCATGGGCCTTGATCACGGCGCGCCCGTCGATCGTCTGGAACACCTGGAGGAAGGGGAACTTGCCGTCGTTCTTCTTGGCCAGCTGCGTCAGGTCCGCGGGCTTCACGGTCAGCAGCGCGGCCATCGGCCCGTCGCCCTTCCCCGCTTCGCCATGGCACTGGTAGCAGGCGATCTTGTATTCGGCGGCACCTGCCGCCACTTCGCCCGTTTGGGCGAAGGAAGGCGCTGCCATTGCGCAGGCGGCAGCCGCCGCCGCCAGGTGGAACCCAAAGGACTTCAACATCGCTACCTCCATCGCCAGCACCGGCTTCGCGTCCGCTGCAAGTCTAACCTGCACCCTCGGCGAGGGCAAACCCGAAAGCCCCGCCTCACTGGGCCGCGAACATCTGCTCCGGCCCCGCCCTGAAGGTCAGCCTGTCGATCCCGCCGGTGAAGCGGAAGGGCAGGCTGTAATCCGCGTCGTTCACGCCGGTGCGCGTGTCGACGCCGACGTCGAAGGTTTCGTCGAACGCCATGACGAAGGGGATCGTCCTGGTGATCTTCCCCGTAGCGACCTCGGTGCCGTCGGCCTTGAGTACTGCCGTTCCGCCCTTGCCCAGGCCGGGGCCGTCATAGGTGAATTCGAAGGTCAGGACATGCTTGCCCGGGGACAGGGCCGGCCCCTCGATCCGCGCGCGCTCCATGTTGAGCAGATTGTAGGTGAACACCGGTTTGCTGCCGAGAAGGTAGAAGCCATAACCGTTGGTGCGCCCGCCCTGGGTCACGAGCATGCCCTCGGCACCGCCCTGCGGAACCTCGATCTCCGCCGTGATGCTGAAGGACCGGCCGAGCATCGGCGGCGCGTTGCCGGGTGGTATGCCCGAGATCTCGCCGGCATAGACGAACTCGCTGCGGCCGGCCGTGGCGCTCGGCCGCGGCGTCACCATGCGGATGAAGGCGCGGTTGTCGAGGGGGAAGACGTTGTACTTCCAGGCCTCCTGCTCGAAGAGCCGCTGCATCTCCTTCAGCTTCCCGGGGTGCTCAGCGGCGACGTCCTCCGCCTGCGAGTAGTCCTTGCTCAGGTCATAGAGCTCCCATTTGTAGCCATCCACCACGTCGGGCAGCGTCACCCCCAGAACGGGCGACCAGGGCGCGATGGGCGGCGTCGTCGCGGCGTACCAGCCCTCGTGGTAGATGCCGCGGTATCCGCCCATCTCGAAATACTGCGTCTGGCGCGTCGAGGCCGCCGCTTCGCCGGCCTTGTCGAAGGTATAGGCCATGCTGACCCCCTCGATCGGCGCCTGCTTCACGCCGTCGACCGTCTCCGGAGCCCTGATGCCTGCGGCCTCGAGGATCGTCGGCACGATGTCGATCACATGGTGGAACTGGTTGCGGATGCCACCCTTGTCCTTGATGCCGGCGGGCCAGGAAATCGCCATGCCCTGCCGCGTGCCGCCGAAGTGCGAGGCGACCTGCTTCGTCCACTTGAACGGCGTGTCGAAGGCCCAGGCCCATGGCACTGCCATGTGCGGGTCGGTCCCCTCGAGGCCCCAGCCGTCATAATGAGCCATGTTCGCCGCGAGCGGCACCTCGGTCATGCCATTGTAGCCGGCATAGGTGTTGAAGGCGCCCGTCAGCGTGCCCTCAGCGCTGGTGCCGTTGTCGCCCGAGATGTAGACGACGATGGTGTTGTCGAACTTGCCCTGGTCCTTGATCTCCTGGATCACCCGGCCGATCTCGTGGTCGGTGTAGGCGACATAGGCGGCGAAGACCTCGGCCTGCCGGACATAGAGCTTCCTCTGCTCATCGCTCAGCGTCTCCCATTTCGGCAGCGAGTCCGGCCAGGCCGTCAGCCTGGCGTCAGGCGGGACGACGCCCAGCCGCTTCTG
>NZ_JBKBKI010000056.1:0-12075 GCF_046294715.1 Aestuariivirga sp.
GCCCCCGAAACCGGGGCGGTGCCGGTCGAGCGCATCGTCGGCATCCTCACGCCGGGCGAGGGCATCACCATCTACCCGATCTTCGCCAAGGCGCTCGAGCAGTACGACAACCAGCCCGAACGCTGGGTGGACCTCGCCTGGGACACCGGAGCCGAGGAGCAGCGCTTCCCGGCGCGCATCAGCGTGTCGATCCTGAACGAGGTGGGGGCGCTCGCCCAGGTCACCCAGGCGATCAGCGATCATGGCGGCAACATCGATGCGCTGCAGATGGTCGCGCGCGAGGGTGCGAGGGACTTCTTCGACGTCGACATCACCCTCGAGGTGCATGACCTGAAGCACCTCAACGAGATCATGGCGAGCTTGCGCGGCAAGACAGCGGTCAGCGACGTGAACCGGAAGACAGGATAGACGGAATGACGATGACGCAAAACGAGGTTCTGGACGAGTTCCGCGAAGCCGGCGCCCTGCTGGAAGGCCACTTCATACTCTCCTCGGGGTTGCATTCCAGCCGTTACTTGCAGTGCGCAAGGGTGCTGATGGACCCGAAACGGGCGGCACGTCTCTGCGCCGCCCTGGCGGAACAGGTGCGGGCGCTGGTCCACTCGCCCATCGAGCTCGTCGCCTCGCCCGCCATGGGTGGCGTGGTGGTGGGCTACGAGATGGGACGCCAGCTCGGCGTGCCTTCGATCTTCTTCGAACGCGTCGACGGCAAGCTGACGCTGAGGCGCGGTTTCTCGATCGACAAGGGCGCTCGGGTGCTGATGGTCGAGGACATCGTGACCACGGGGCTTTCCTCTCGCGAATGCATATCCGGCATCGCGGAAGAGGGCGGCATCACGGTGGGCGCTGCCTGCCTCATCGACCGGTCGGGCGGCAAGGCTGACCTCGGCGTGCCGCTGGCGGCACTCACCCGGCTCGACATCCCCACCCATGCGGCGGACAGCCTGCCACCGGAACTCGCCGCGATGCCTGCCGTGAAACCGGGGAGCAGGGGCCTCAAATGATCATCGGCATCGGTAACGACGTGATCGACATCCGGCGCATCGCGGAGACGCTGGAGCGCTACGGCGAGCGCTTCACCGGCCGGATCTTCACCGAGGTGGAAATCCGCAAGTCTGACCGCCGGGCCCAGAGGGCGGCCTCCTACGCCAAGCGATTCGCCGCCAAGGAGGCATGCTCCAAGGCGCTCGGGACCGGTTTTCGGGCGGGCGTGTTCTGGAAGGACATGGGTGTCGTGAACGAGCCGTCCGGCAAGCCCACCATGCAGCTGACCGGCGGCGCCCGGGCGAGGCTCGAGGGCATGACGCCCCCGGGTCATTCCACGGTGATCCACCTCACGATCACCGACGATTTTCCCTATGCCCACGCCTTCGTGATGATCGAGGCTGTGCCGCGCTGACCCGGCACCGGGGCAAGCCCCGAAGATGTGTGCCCTAAACGCAACAGTGAACTGCGATGACCGCAGTTGCGTTGCATCATCCATGTACAGGGTCTATACGCCGGGCTTCGGTGGCCGGGCTCTCTCCGGCTTGGCGGAAAATGCACAAGAAAGACCATACGATGGCGGCGGCACAGGACACGCGGCGCAAGTCTGAGGACGGCTTGTGGGAGACCGTCAAGGTCATCATCCAGGCGTTGCTCATCGCCTTCGTCGTGCGCACCTTCCTCTACCAGCCCTTCAACATCCCCTCCGCCTCCATGTACCCGACGCTGAAGGTAGGCGATTACCTTTTCGTCTCCAAGCTGTCCTACGGCTACGGGCGATATTCCTTCAATTTCTCCGTCGGGATGTTCGGCAACGAGCTGGTGAGCTGCTGCCCGCTGGACTTCAAGGGCCGGATCGTCCTGCCGGATGATCCGAAGCGGGGCGACGTCGCCGTCTTCAAGCTGCCGAGCGACACCAGCATCGACTACATCAAGCGGGTGATCGGCCTTCCGGGCGACCGCATCATGATGCGGGACGGCATCCTCTACATCAACGGGCAGCCGGTGAAGAAGGAGCGCGTCGAGGACTATACCGATCCCTCCGAGCCAGGCCTCCGGAGGCCGGTCGCGCAGTTCGTCGAGACGCTGCCCAACGGCGTCACCTACAACGTGCTCGACACCGAGACCCTCGGCGAGGCCGACAATACCGATGAGTATGTCGTGCCTGAAGGCCATTACTTCATGATGGGCGACAATCGCGACAACTCGCAGGATTCGCGCTACCCGCGCGTGGGTTATGTGCCGATCGAGAATTTCGTCGGCCGCGCCGACATCATCTTCTTCTCTGTTTCGCCGGATGCCAGCCTGTTCGAAGTGTGGCGGTGGCCCTTCGCGATACGCTGGAGCCGCTTCTTCAACCTGATCTGACCTTGACCCGACTCTCCACCGCACGGCGCGACGAGATTTCGGACCGGCTCGGGTACCGCTTCACGGACGAGGCGCTCCTGGTGCGGGCGCTCACCCATGGCAGCACCGAGAAGCACAAGGGTGACTACCAGCGCCTCGAGTTCCTGGGTGACAGGGTCCTGGGCCTGATCATCGCAGAGGAACTGTTCCGCACCTATCCCGAACGTGGCGAGGGCGAATTGACGGCCATGCTCAGCGGCCTGGTGCGGGGTGAATCCTGCGCTGCGGCGGGTGACACGATCGGTTTATCCGATCTCGTCATCATCGGCACCGGCGAACGTGCCAAGGGCATGAACACCAACCGCATGGTGCTGGGCGACGTCATGGAGGCCCTGGTGGCGGCCATTTACCTGGATGGCGGGCTGGAGCAGGCGCGGTCCTTCGTGCTCACGGCTTGGGACGGGTTGTTCCGGCACCCGAAAGTGGCAGTGAAGGACCCCAAGACCTTTCTGCAGGAATGGGCGCTGGCCCGCGCGCTGCCGATTCCCGATTACCGGATTCTGAGCCGCGAAGGCCCGGATCATGAGCCGGTATTCGTCGTTTCCGTCGAGGTGAAGGGCATGGCTCCGGCGACCGGCACCGCCAAGAACAAGCGCGCAGCCGAAATGGACGCGGCGGACGCCTTCCTTAAACGCGAAGGGATAAGGCCATGACGGATGAAACGGTTTCGGCGCCAGCGCCGACGCGCTGCGGCTTCTGCGCCATCATCGGCGCTCCCAATGCGGGAAAATCCACCCTCGTGAATCAGCTCACCGGTTCCAAGGTGTCGATCGTCAGCCACAAGGTGCAGACGACGCGCGCCAGGATCCGCGCCATCGCCATCGAGGGCAATGCCCAGATCGTGCTGGTCGACACGCCGGGCATCTTCAAGCCGAAGCGAACGCTGGACCGCGCCATGGTGGAGAACGCCTGGGGCGGGGCGGGCGATGCCGACGCCGTAGTCCTGCTCGTCGACGGCAGACCCGGCCTCACGGACGAGGCGAAGGCCATCATCACCCAGCTTGCTCGGACGCAGACCAGGGCGATTCTGGTGATCAACAAGATCGATCTGATGAAACGCGAACAGCTGCTCGAGACGGCAGCCGCCTTCAACGCGGCCTTTCCCTTCGAGCAGACCTTCATGGTGAGCGCTCTCACCGGCTCTGGCACCGCGGACCTGTTGAAGGCCCTCGCCGCGAAGATGCCGGAGGGACCTTGGCTCTACCCGGAAGACCAGGTGGCGGATGTCCAGCTGCGTTTCATGGCCGCCGAGATGACCCGCGAGAAGATCTATGAGCGCCTGCACGAGGAACTTCCCTATGCCTCCACGGTCGAGACCGAGGGCTGGGAGGAGCGCAAGGACGGGTCCGTCAAGATCGACCAGGTGATCTATGTCGAGCGTGACAGCCAGAAGGCGATCGTGCTGGGGAAGGGCGGGCAGACCGTGAAGCTGATAGGCCAGCTTGCCCGGGCCGAGATGGAGAAGCAGTTCGGGCGGAAGGTGCATCTCTTCCTGTTCGTGAAGGTGCGCGAGGGCTGGGCCGAGGACAAGGAGCGGCTCCGCAACATGGGACTCGACGTCTGAGCCATGGAGTGGCGTGACGAAGGTGTGATCCTCTCCGTCCGCCGCCATGGCGAAACCAGCGCCATCGCCGAGATCCTGACTGCCGCTCATGGCCGCTCCCTCGGGCTGGTGCGCGGCGGCAGGTCGAGGGCTCAGCGCCCGGTCCTGCAGGCGGGAAATGCCGTGCAGGCTGTGTGGCGCGCGAGGCTCGAGGACCAGCTCGGCACCTTCACGCTCGAACCGCTTGAACTGCGAGCCGGCGCCATCATGGCAGAACCATTCCGGCTTGCCGGGCTGGCAACTCTCACGGGGCTTGCCCAGCTGCTGCCGGAGCGCGAACCGCACCCCCGCGTCTACCAGGCGCTGCGGGTGGTGCTGGACGCAATCGAGGACGATGCGCTGTGGCCGGCACTGCTGGTGCGTTGGGAGCTGGGGCTACTGGATGAGCTCGGCTTCGGCCTCGATCTCTCGAAATGTGCCGCCACCGGCCGCCGCGATGATCTCGCCTATGTCTCGCCCAGGAGTGGCAAGGCCGTTTCGGCGGAGGCGGGGGCGCCATTCCGCGACCGCATGTTCCGGCTGCCGCCGTTTCTGATGGGGGCCGGCGAGGCCTCGCAGCGGGACGTGGTCGACGGGCTGAGGCTTGTCGGCTTCTTCCTTGACCGCCATGTGTTCGAGCCGCGCGGTGCGAAGATGCCTGAACAACAGGATTGGATCATCCGCGCCTTGGCCGAAAGGCCGCATTGAGCGGCGGCATTCGACCCCCTAAAACGCCCGTGAACAGGAGGGAGACGACATGCTTGGACGACTGAACCACGTGGCCATTGCCGTTCCCGATCTCGCCAGAGGCACCGAGGTCTATCGCTCCATGCTGGGAGCCAAGGTCTCCGCGCCGCAGCCCGAGCCGGCACATGGCGTGACGGTGGTTTTCGTCGATCTGCCGAATACCAAGATCGAGCTGCTGGAGCCCCTGGGCGATGATAGCCCCATCGGCGGATTTCTCGAGAAGAACCCTGCGGGAGGCATTCACCACGTCTGCTACGAGGTGGAGGACATTCTCGCCGCCCGCGATCACCTCAAGGCGCAGGGCGCCCGCGTGCTGGGTGACGGCAACCCCAGGAACGGCGCCCATGGGAAACCCGTGCTGTTCCTGCATCCCAAGGATTTCTGCGGCACGCTCGTCGAGCTCGAGCAGGCATGAGCCTCGCGAGCGCCGTTGCCATCTATTTCATCGTGTGGTGGGTGTGCCTCTTCGCGGTGCTGCCCTTCGGCGTCCGCAACGCACATGAAGCCGGTGAGAGCGTGGATCAGGGCAACGAGGCCGGCGCCCCGGTCAATCCCATGCTGTGGCGGAAGGTCCTCGCCACCACCATCCTGGCGAGCATCGTCTTTGCCCTGATCTGGGGACAGATGAGCTATGGCTGGATCGGATTCGAGGATGTTCCGTTCCTCAAGAACATGCCGGTGCACTGAGGCAGGCGTGCCACGAGCCTCGCGCATGAGCAGGCGTTCAAAGAAAAAAGGCGAAGCCGTCAGGCCTCGCCTTTTTCCGATTGTTTCCGTCGCTGCCGGTGACCGGACCGGCAAGGGCGGCAGCCGCTGAGGCGCACGCCCGGAAACGAACCTCCCCAGACCTGGGTCACCGCAGTGCACACCTTGGTCTTGTTCTTATTGCGAAAAAAGCTAGCACAACCGGGAAGCTTGTCGAGGGAAAAATCACAGTCCTGCCACAGTCTGGCGCGCCAGGCGGGAAGTTCATGCAGTCCGCAGTATCGACGGGCCGCAGTTGCCTGCGACGTGCCTTGCGCCCTGACTTGAGTTCCGGAGCATATGCCGTAAAAGGGCGCAAACCCTCCGAAGCAGGACCAACATGCGCCTTTCCCGTTACTTCATGCCCATTCTGCGGGACGATCCCAAGGAAGCCGAGATCGTCTCCCACAAGCTCATGTTGCGCTGCGGCATGATTCGGCAGGAGGCAGCGGGCAGCTATTCCTGGTTGCCGCTCGGCTACCGCGTGCTGCGCAAGATCGAGCAGATCGTGCGCGAGGAGCAGAACAGGGCGGGCGCGCTCGAGGTTCTGATGCCGACGATCCAGCCGGCGGACCTCTGGCGCAAGTCCGGCCGGTACGACGCCTATGGCAAGGAAATGCTCCGCATCAAGGACCGGCATGACCGCGACATGCTCTTCGGTCCCACCAACGAGGAGATGATCACCGACATCTTCCGCCAGGGCGTCCAGAGCTACAAGGACCTGCCACGAAATCTCTACCACATCCAGTGGAAGTTCCGGGACGAGGTGCGGCCGCGGTTCGGGGTCATGCGCGGTCGCGAGTTCCTGATGAAGGATGCCTATTCCTTCGACCTGACGCGCGAGGCGGGCCAGCACTCCTACAACAAGATGTTCGTGTCCTACCTCAAGACCTTCGCCCGCATGGGGTTGAAGGCAGTGCCGATGCGCGCCGAGACCGGCCCCATCGGCGGCAAGGACAGCCATGAGTTCCTGATCCTCGCCGACACGGGCGAATCCGAGGTGTTTTTCGACAAGGCCTTCCACGACATGGACTGGTCCACCTTCGAGATCGATTATGACGACGTCGATGCCGTCGCCCGTGTGGTGGACGACTTTACCTCGAAATACGCCGCCACCTCCGAGATGCACGACCAGGCGGACTACGAGGCGCGCGTTCCCGCCGAGCGCCGGGTCACGGGCCGCGGCATCGAGGTGGGACACATCTTCTTCTTCGGCACCAAGTATTCGGAGCCCCTGGGCTGCGTGGTGCAGGGGCCGGACGGCAAGATGGTGACGGTGCAGTCCGGCTCCTACGGCATCGGCGTGTCGCGGCTGGTGGGCGGCATCATCGAGGCGAGCCATGACGAGAACGGCATCATCTGGCCCGAACCCGTGGCGCCCTTCAAGGTGGGGCTCATCAACCTCAAGGCCGGAGATAGGGAGACGGATGCCGCCTGCGCCAAGGTCTATGACGCGCTCGAGGCGAAGGGCGTCGACGTCCTCTATGACGACCGCGACGAGCGCGCCGGTGCGAAGTTCGGCACCATGGACCTGATCGGCCTTCCCTGGCAGGTGATCATCGGGCCGCGCGGGCTGAAGGACGGCATCGCCGAGGTGAAGAACCGCAAGACCGGCGAACGCGAGAACGTGGCGCTCGGCCAACTCGTCTCACGCTTCGCCCCGTGATGGACAAGAGCCTTCCCGATACGCGGCCCTTCGCCCGCTTCGAGTGGATGCTCGCCGGCCGCTATCTCCGTGCGCGACGGCGGGAAGGCTTCATCTCCGTCATCTCATTGTTCTCCTTCCTCGGAATCCTCCTTGGCGTGGCGACGCTGATCGTCGTCATGGCGGTACTGAACGGCTTCCGCGCCGAGCTGCTGGACAAGATTCTGGGCTTCCAGGGCCATGTCAGCGTCTATCGCTCGGACGTGATGCCGATCGAGAATTACCTGGACCTTCAGCAGCGGCTGTCGCGCGTTCCCGGCGTGACGCGCGCCGTGGCGCTGGTCGAGGGCCAGGCCATGGCCTCGAGCCTCAGGAACAACACGGGAGCCCTCGTGCGCGGTATCTCGGAGGCCGACATCCAGAAGCTGCCGAGCCTCAACAACAAGGATCTCCGCACCGCGATGAACCCGGAGCACCTGCCGGACGCGACCGCCAGTTTCGCAGGCTTCGACGGCTCGGGCGGCCTGGCGATCGGCGAGCGCATGGCCTGGCGCCACCAGCTGGGGCTGGGCTCCCGCCTCACCATCATCTCGCCCGAGGGGCCGGAGACGGTGCTGGGCACCGCGCCACGCATTCGCGACTATCCGGTGGTGGCGATCTTCAAGGTCGGCATGTCCGACTACGACGAGAACGTGATCTACATGCCGCTCGCCGAGGCCCAGGAATACTTCGTCATGGAAGAGGGGGTGAGCCAGGTCGAGGTGATGGTCGACAATCCTGACGAGGTCGAGCAATATCTGATCTCGATCGTGACGGAGGCGGGGCAGGGCATGTCGGTCACCACCTGGAAGGATCGCAACATGACCTTCTTCAACGCCTTGGCCGTGGAGCGGAACGTGATGTTCCTGGTGCTGACGATGATCATCCTCGTGGCCGCGCTCAACATCATCTCCGGCCTCATCATGCTGGTGAAGGACAAGGGTCGCGACATCGCCATCCTCCGCACCATGGGTGCGACGCGCGGCACCATCCAGCGCGTCTTCTTCCTGACCGGCGCGGCGATCGGCACGGCGGGGACGCTGGGGGGCTTCGTCGTCGGCCTCCTGATCTGCCTCAACACCGAGCGGATCCGGCAGTTCATCTCCTGGGTATCGGGCGTCGATCCTTTTAATCCGGAACTTTATTACCTGGCGCAGCTGCCGGCCAAGATGGACTCCTGGCAGACGGTGCTGATCGTGCTTATGGCTCTCGGCCTCTCCTTCGCGGCGACGCTCTATCCCTCCTGGCGGGCGGCAAAGCTCGATCCCGTCGAGGCGCTGCGGTACGAATGAGCGGGATGACGCCAGCCCTCGAACTCCGCGCCGTGGCGCGCTCCTATGCCGAAGGCAAGGGCCGGCTCGAAGTCTTCCGCGAGCTGAACCTCGCGGTGCGGCCGGGGGAGATCGTGGCGCTCGTCGGCCAGTCGGGATCGGGCAAGTCCTCGCTGCTGCATATTGCCGGGCTCCTCGAGGCGCCGACGGCGGGCGAGGTGCTGATCGCGGGCCAGAACTGCACCACGCTCGACGACCGGGCGAGAACGCGCATCCGCCGCATCGGCATCGGTTTCGTCTATCAGTTCCATCATCTGCTCCCGGAATTCTCCGCCCTCGAGAACGTGATGATCCCGCAACTCATCGCAGGCGCGGGCCGCGAGGCGGCGATGAAACGGGCGCGCGACCTTCTCGTCCGCATGGGCCTCGAAGCGCGGCTGGAGCATCGCCCGGCCGAGCTCTCGGGCGGCGAACAGCAGCGCGTGGCGATCGCCCGTGCCCTCGCCAACCGGCCGCTTCTTCTCCTGGCGGACGAACCCACCGGCAATCTCGATCCCGAGACGGCCGCACACGTCCAGGACGAGCTCCTGCGGCTCATTGCCGAGGAGGGCCTGGGCGCCCTTGTCGCCACGCACAATCTCGATCTCGCGAAAGGCATGAGCCGCACCGCCCGCCTCGAGCGCGGGCATATCATCGAGGAATGACATGAAGGCCGTGTTCTCTGCCGTCCAGCTCGGCCACGCCCCGAGCTGGTTCCTCAGCAAGGGCCACCTCGTCGATTATCCGGAAAGCCCGGAACGCGCCCGTGCGTTGCTCGAAGGCGCACGGCAATCCGGCGCCCAGATCTGTGCGGCGCGCCGTTTCGACGACGAGGTTATCTCCACGGTGCACAACTACCGCTACCTCGCCTTCCTGAAATCAGCCTTCGAGGAATGGTCGAAGATCGACGGAGCCGCGCCTGAGCTGATGGCAAGCCTTCGCCCGCTCGCACCGACTCTGCACCCTTCCGAGCACATCATGGCCAAGGCCGGGCGATTCCTCATGGATTTCTCCTGCGCCATCACCGAAAAGACCTGGCCTTCAGCCAAGGCCTCGGCCATGACGGCGCTGACGGCCGCCGACATGTGCCTGAAGGGCGAGGGGCTTGTCTATGCTCTCTGCCGCCCGCCCGGCCACCACGCCTATGCCCAGCGGGCCGGCGGCTTCTGCTATCTCAACAACACCGCCCTTGCCGCGCAGCAACTTCGTTCTGCGCAAGAGCGGGTGGCCATTCTCGACATCGACGTCCACCACGGCAACGGCACGCAGGCCATTTTCTACAGTCGCGCTGACGTGCTTACCGTCTCCATCCACGCCACGCCCGATGCGTACTATCCCTATTACTGGGGTGGGGCGCGGGAGCTGGGCGAGGGTGAGGGCAGGGGCTTCAACCTCAACCTGCCGCTGGAAGTGGGGAGCGGCGACGACGCCTGGCTGAAGGCGCTGGACGAGGCCCTGAAGAAGATCCAGTCCTTTCGCCCGCAAGCGCTTGTGGTGGCGCTGGGGCTCGATGCGCACGAGGCCGACCCGCTCCGCGGCGGCAAGGTCACCCAGGCGGGCTTCGCCCGCATGGCCGAGCGCATCGCGGCGCTCAGCCTCCCCACCGTCATCGTCCAGGAGGGGGGCTACCTCACCGAGCACCTTTCCGACAATCTCGCCATGTTCCTCACCGCCTATGAGGGGGTCCACCGGCTTCCTGTGCATGAGGAAAAGCCAGCGGTGTAACCACGGGCCGCAAGCCGCTATCATCCGGCCCCATGGCCGACTCGACCCCGCAACAGCCGATCTTCGTGCATCTCCGCACGCACACGGCCTATTCGCTCTCCGAAGGCGCGCTCCAGATCAAGGCGCTGGCCGCGCTGGCGAAGGAAGCGAAGATGCCGGCGGTGGCCATTACCGACACCGGCAACCTCTTCGGCGCGCTCGAATTTTCGGACGCCATGGCGGAAAAGGGCATCCAGCCCATCATCGGCTGCACGCTGAAGGTCGAACTGGCCGAGCCGAAGGAGGGAAGCCTCAAGCAGGTGGGCGGGCTTCGCCGCATGCCCTCGATGGCCTTCCTCGCCAAGGATGAGCAGGGCTACCATAATCTCATGAAGCTCTCGAGCCGGGCCTATCTCTCGAGCCCGGACAATGCCGAGCACCATGTCGTCTGGGATTATCTGGCAGATCATTCGGCTGGGCTCATCTGCCTCAGTGGCGGCCCGGACGGGCCGGTGAACGAGGCGTTGCTCGCGGGCCAGGCAACGCTCGCGGCAGAACAGGTGCAGCGGCTGAAGGACCTTTTCGGAGACCGGTTCTATATCGAACTTCAGCGCCACGGCACCCCGCCCGAGCGCGAAACGGAGCACGGCCTCGTCGAACTCGCCTACCGCATGGACGTACCGCTCGTTGCGACCAACGAGCCTTATTTTGCCAAGGCCGGCGACTATGCCGCGCATGATGCTTTGATCTGCATTGCCGAGGGCGAGGTGCTTGTCACCGAGGACCGGCGGCGGCTGACGCCCGAGCATTACTTCAAGAGCCAGTCCGAGATGGCCGCGCTCTTCGCCGACGTGCCCGAGGCGATCGAGAACACGATCGAGATCGCCATGCGCTGCGCCTATCGCGTGAAGTCGCGCAGCCCCATCCTGCCGCGCTTCTCTGAGGGCGACGAGGCCGAAGAGCTGCGCCGCCAGGCCCATGAGGGGCTGGAGGCGCGTATCGCCGCGAGAGGGCTGGTGGAGGGCCGCACGCTGGAGGAATACGTCCGGCGCCTCGATTTCGAGCTCGACGTCATCACCAAGATGAAGTTTCCCGGCTACTTTCTGATCGTGTCGGACTTCATCAAATATGCGAAGGCGAACGGCATTCCTGTCGGTCCCGGCCGCGGCTCGGGCGCGGGCTCGCTCGTCGCCTATGTGCTCACCATCACCGACCTCGATCCGTTCCGGTTCAACCTGCTGTTCGAGCGCTTCCTCAATCCCGAGCGTGTGTCGATGCCGGACTTCGACATCGACTTCTGCCAGGACCGGCGCGGCGAGGTGATCACTTACGTGCAGCAGCGTTATGGCGCCGATCGCGTGGCGCAGATCATCACCTTCGGCAAGCTGCAGGCCCGCATGGTCACGCGCGACGTGGGCCGCGTGCTTCAGATGCCCTATGGCCAGGTGGACCGGCTCTCGAAGCTCATTCCCAACAACCCGGCCAATCCCGTGACGCTCGCGCAGGCGATCGAGGGCGAGCCGAAGCTGCAGGAGGAACGCGACAAGGATCCGACCGTCCGTACTTTGTTCGAGATCGCGCTGAAGCTCGAAGGCCTTTATCGCAACGCATCCACCCATGCGGCGGGCGTGGTCATCGGCGACAGGCCGCTTGAAGAGCTGGTGCCTCTCTACCGAGACCCGCGCTCGGACATTCCGGCGACCCAGTTCAACATGAAATACGTCGAGAAGGCCGGGCTGGTGAAGTTCGACTTCCTGGGCCTCAAGACGCTCACCGTCATCGAGAAGGCGCAGAACCTCATCCGCGTGCGCGAGCCCTCCTTCGACATCAATCACATCCCGTATGACGATCCCAGGACCTACGAGATGCTGGGGCATGGCGATACGGTGGGCGTGTTCCAGCTGGAAAGCTCG
>NZ_JBKBKI010000057.1:0-11788 GCF_046294715.1 Aestuariivirga sp.
CCGGTCCGATCCGAAATCGCTGACCCTCTTCTCGTTGGGGAGCAGCGAGAGGGTGGCGCCCCCCCAGCGGCTCCAGGCGCGCGCGCAGAGGAGCTGCTCGGCATCGTCCGGCCCGGTGAGGCGCCGGTAGTAGGCCGAGACGAGATCGTGGCGCTCTGCCTCTGGAATGGGCGCCACGAACTCCTCCCATGCATCGGGGAAGATCTGGTCCGCGCCTTCCTGGTAGAACCAGCGGATCTCGCTCCGCCTCAGGGTGAAGATGCCGCGCAGGATGAGCTCGCTGACGCGGTCGGGATGGGTCTCGGCATAGGCGAGCGCCAGGCTCGAGCCCCACGAGCCGCCCACCACCTGCCAGCGGGCGATGCCGAGATGGCGGCGGAGCTTCTCGATGTCGGACACGAGATCCCAGGTGGTGTTCTCCGAAAGCTCGGCGTGGGGCGTCGACTGGCCGCAGCCGCGCTGGTCGAACAGCACGATGCGATAAGCCCCGGGATCGTGCATCTGCCGGAGAAAGGGCGAGATGCCGCCGCCCGGCCCGCCATGGAGCACCAGGGCGGGTTTGCCCTGCGGGTTGCCGCATTCCTCGAAATGGATTTCATGCAACGGCGACACGCGAAGTCGGCCGCTGTTGTAGGGCTGGATTTCGGGATAGAATGTGCGTTGCCGGATCATCCGGCCTATTCGATAGTCAACGTGGGGTGAAAGCGCAACGCCATCGGCCGGAGTGCCGCCAGCAGCATCGGGGGAACAGATCATGTGGAGTGAATTCAAGTCATTCGCCTTCAAGGGCAACGCCTTCGATCTCGCGATCGGCGTGATCATCGGCGCCGCCTTCAGCCGGATCGTCGACGGCATCGTCACTTTCCTCATCAACCCGATCATCGGCGCGCTGCTGGGAGGGCTGAACTTCAACGACTATTTCCTGCCGCTCACCTCGGGCATCACCGCCAGCACGTTGGCCGAGGCGCAGAAGCAGGGGGCCGTGCTCGCCTATGGCGCCTTCCTGACCGTTGTCATCAACTTCCTGATCGTGGCCTTCGTGCTCTTCCAGCTCGTAAAGGTTTCAAACCGGATGCGCCGGGCGGAGCCGCCGCTGCCGCCGCCGCCGCCCAACCGCACGGAGGAGCTGCTCGCCGACATCCGCGACACGCTGAAGTCCAGAGCCGCCCTCTGAGCCCACCAGACTGCGAGGCAAGCCCGGGTGCTGGACACCCGGGCTTGTTTTTGGTTTGAGCATGATCATGATTCCAGCGTTCAGACCCGAACAGGTTCTCGCCGCCATCACGCCCCAGGCCCGCGACGAGCCGGACAGCGGCATCGTCAAGGCGGCGATGCATGGCTTCACCGTGCCCGGCGTCATCCCGCTCTGGTCGGGTGAAGGCACGGCCCCCACGCCCGAGGCATTCGCACGACCCGCCGCCGAGGCCCTGCTGAGGGGCGAGACCTTCTACACCTGGCAGCGTGGGCTTCCGGAACTGCGCCAGGCGCTCGTGCGCTACCACGCGCGCGTCTTCGGGCGCAGCTTCGACGTCGAGAACTTCTTCGTCACCTCGGGCGGCATGCAGGCGATCCAGACGATCGTGCAGATGGTGGCAGGCGACGGCGAGGAGATCGTCATCCCCACCCCGGCGTGGCCGAACTACGCAGGCGCGCTGCGCATCCTCGGCTCGCGGCCGGTCGAGGTGCCGATGGATTTCGCCAACGGCCGCTGGACGCTCGACCTCGACTGCCTGTTCGACGCCGTGACGCCGCGCACCCGCGCCATCGCGCTCAATTCCCCCTCGAACCCGGTCGGCTGGACGGCGAGTCTCGAGGAACTCACCGCGATCCGCGACTTCTGCCGGAGGCGGGGCATCTGGATCCTCGCCGACGAGGTCTATGCGCGGTTCTACTACGGCGGGAAGGGCGAGACGCGCGCGCCATCCTTCCTCGACATCTGCGAGGACGAGGAGCGGCTGCTGCTCGCCAACACCTTCTCCAAGAACTGGGCGATGACGGGCTGGCGCGTGGGCTGGCTGCAGGCGCCGCGGGCACTCGGGCCGGCGATCGAGCGCATCATCCAGGTCAACACCAGCGGCACGCCCGCCTTCCTGCAGCGCGGCTGCGTGGCAGCACTCGAAGAAGGGGATCCGTTCCTGGCCGAACAGGTGGCGGCGGCGCGCCGCTGCCGTGACCTCGCCGTGGACAGGCTCCGCGGCCTCCCCGGCATCTCCTTCGAAGTGCCGCCCGGCGCCTTCTACCTGTTCTTCAGTATCGAGGGCATGACGGACAGCGCCGCCACGGTGCGCCGCCTGATCGACGAGGCGAAGGTGGGTTTCGCGCCGGGCAGCACTTTCGGTCCCGGGGGCGAGGGATTCCTGCGCATGTGCTACCTGAAGGACACCCGGAAGCTCGAAGAGGCGCTCGGCCGTTTCGCCCGCTGGCTGGAAGTTCATTCCCCGGTTTGAGCGGCAATGATGCCTTTCTTTGCGCTGCAGTGCACACTGTCTGGGCACTGGCGCGCCACGCGCCTTTTGCGCCTTCTCGTCCGCCTCCAATGAAATCAAGGGGTTGTCACGTCCACGCCGGTGGTCGGCCGCTTGGCACTGCACTTGCAAAGCATCTTGCAACGCAAACGTCTTTCTTGGGTCCTCCCATTCTCAAGTGAAGAGCACTCGTTGCGTGTTGGCCGGCCGGCATTCCGGCGCCAATTGGGGGTGGAGGGCGGCACCGCCGCCTTTCACCCCTCTTTTTCTGACCTTGATTTAACCTTCCCGCCCTTGTCGCGGACACGACGCCCCCTACATGATGACCACTGGGTCCGGGCCCCTCTGGCAGCCTTGCCGGCTGCGATGTCGGACTCTTCCACCTTGAAGGCGCGGAAGCTTGCGCCGCAATCTGGGAGAAGGAACTGGACATGACCAGCCCCACGATCACCATCGACCTGACGCCGCAGGGCACGCTCGAGCGCCTCGAATGGCTCGCGTGGTTCACCGATTCGGCGGTACGCATTCCCGGCACCGGCCGCACCGTGGGGGCCGACGGCCTGCTGAGCCTCGTTCCCGGCGTTGGCAGCCTCGTCGGCACAGGCATGTCGCTCTATGTCGTGGCCGAAGCGCTCCGCCATGGGGCGCCGGCGCGGCTCCTCGCGCGCATGGGCCTCAACATCGCCGCCGATACGCTGCTGGGCGCCATTCCCTTCATCGGCTTCCTCTTCGACATGGCCTTCAAGGCCAACCAGCGCAACCTGAACCTGCTCCGCGAGCACCTGATGGAGACCGAGCGATGAAGACCCTCGTATGGCTTGTGACGGGTGCTGTGATCGCGCTGTGGTCGCTCTTGGCCTGGATCGCCCATGGCCTGGTCAGCGTCGCCGGGAACCTGATGGCGAGCAACGCCGACCTCATCCCGGCCGATCCGCTGCTCATCGAATGGGCGTCCTGGCTCGCCTCCGCCGGCACCGGGATCGGCGAATGGCTGGTGGTGGCGGTCTGGGCGCTGGTTTCCGCCGTGCTCGTCGCCTTCGGCTTCATCGCCACGCGGGTCTTGCCGCGGCTCAATGCGTCCAGGGGGTGATGGCGCCCACGCCGTCGATCACGAACTGCACGGCGAGTGCCGCGAGGATGATGCCGAGGAGCCGCGAGGTCACCGCGCGGCCGGTGATGCCCATCAGGCGCGAGATCCGCTCAGCCAGCAGGAAGCAGACGAAGCAGGCCGCCATCACCAGCGCGGCGACCCCGTAGAGCGCCACCAGATACTCGGCGCGCCCCTCCGCCCGCCCGGCGAGCAGGATCATCGCCGTGATGGCGCCGGGCCCCGCCATCAGCGGAATGGCGAGCGGAAAGGCCGCGATGTTCTTGACGTGATCGACGGTGATCGCCTGCTCCGCCGTGGCCTTGAGCCGTTCGCTCCGCCGGTCGAACACCATCTCGGCCGCCGCGGATAGAAGGAGCAGGCCACCCGCGATGCGGAAGGCAGACAGCGAGATGCCCAAAAGGTCGAGCAGCTTGGCGCCGCCAAGCCCCGCCGCCAGCAGGATCGCGAAGGCGATGATCGTTCCCCTGAGGGCCACCTGGCGGCGGTGATCCGCCGTCATGCCATGGGTGATGCCGAGGAACAGTGCGCTCATCAGCAGGGGATCGGCCACGACCAGCAGCGTGGCGAGCGCGGACGTCACATAATCAACGAGCATCCGCCGCTTCTATCATGCCGCAACGGCGCGCGCCATTGAGGCGGCCGGAAGCGGTGCCCGGCCGCCCGGCGTCTCACTTCACCGGGATCATCAGATGCGCGTAGGGCGTGCCCGGCCACATGACATAGGGCTGGCTGGTGTCGGGATCGGCCTTGTCGGGATAGCCCGCCATCACGTCCATGCCGTTCACCACCATCACGTGGGGGCCCGTCTTGATCCAGTTGTTGCCCTCGGCAGGCGCGGTCGCATAGGGGTCGGTGTTGCTGGCGTCGGTGCCGCCTTCCAGCATGTACATGAAGCCCACCTTGCCCTTGGGCGGCTCCTTCTTGGAGATCCACGCCATCGCCCATTCCATGGAATTGGCGTCGCCGCACATCGGGTCCGGCCCGGGCGTCGCCGGGCTGTCCGGCATGCACCACCAGCCGTTCGTGCCTTCGCGCAGCGTGCGCATCTCGCCCTTGTCGTTCATGGCGTAGATCGCGGCCTGCGAACTCAGTGCCTGTGGGGCTGCGGACTCGGCACTCTTGATCAGCTTGGCGTCGTCTTCCTGCGCGGCGGCGGCACCGGCGCCGGCGAGCAGAAGCAGCGACACGCTCAGGATGAGAGGCGTCCTCATGGATGTTTCTCCGCGGGAATATGGGATATCTGAAGCTTCCGTGCTGTTTCGCCGCGAGGCGGGGGCAGCCGAAGCCGCCGGCGCTCACGGCGCCGCGGCTCTGCCCGGAAGATCTGAACCTCGATACTGGTGCATGCGCTGGCGTCCCGTCACGATGCCGTCCCGGCAGGGCTGTGGGGGTTCTGCGTCAACACGCGATGAGCGAATTATGCACGAAACCAAGCAAGGCTACTTGAAGCCAAGTAACAAGTCAACGGAATTGCTGGCGGCCGGTGCTCAGTTCACGCTGTTCGGCAGCTGCTCCTCGCGCCGCGCGATGAAGTCCCTCAGGCCCTCGGCGATGCCGTCCTCGAGCTTCGGCTCCTCATAGGCGTTGAGCATCGCGCGCGCCTTCTCGCGGCCGCGCGTGTCATGGTCCTTGGCACCTTCCGCCGACCATTGCTCGAAGGAATTGAAATCCATGATCGAGGGAATGAAGAACGCCTTCTCGAAATGCTCGAGCGTGTGCTGCGTGCCGAGGAAGTGCCCGGCAGGGCCCACCTCGCGCACCGCCGCCATCGCTTCCTTGAAGTCGGCGAAGGAGAGGCCGCCCGCGTACTTGTACCAGCCGACGAGCTGTTCGGCGTCGGTGACGAACTTCGAGTAGCCGCAGCACAGGCCAGCCTCGAGCCAGCCCGCCACGTGCCAGACATAGTTTGCCCCGGAGAGGATGGCCGCATGCATCAGCATGTTGGCCTCGTAGCCCGCCTGCGCGTCGTTGAGCTTGGAGCCGACATGGAATCCCGAGGTGCGCCAGGGCAGGCGGTACTTGCGGGCGAGCTGGCCCATCAGGAACATCATCTGCGCCGCCTCCGGCGTGCCGCCCATCGGGGCGCCGGACTTCATGTCCACCGTCACCATGAACTGGCCGTAGATCTGGGGCGAGCCGGGCCGCACGAGCTGGGTGAAGGCAACGCCCGCCAGCGCCTCGGCATTGACCTGCGCCACCGCGCCGACGGCGGACGCCGCGGTCGAGGCGCCGCACAGCGCGAAAGGGGCGAGGATCAGCGGCTGGTTGTGACGCGCATAGACCTTCATCGCGTCGAGCATGGTCGAATCCCACACCAGCGGCGAATTGCAGTTGGTGATCGAGACGAGGACGGTGTTGTCCTTCACGTAGTCCTCGCCGAACACGATGCCCGCCATCTTCATCACGTCCTCCGCACGCTCCTTCGAGGTGACGATGCCCATGAACGGCTTGTCCGAATGCTTCAGCGCCGAGTGGATGATGTGGAGGTGGCGCTTCGGCACCGGGATCTCCATCGGCTCGCAGCAGATCGAGCTCGAGGAGTGCAGCGCTGGCAGCATGTAGGCGAGCTTGTGGAAGTTGTTGAGGTCCTCGAGCGAGCCGTAGCGGCGATGGTTCTCGAGGTCGCGCACGTAGGGCGCGCCATACATGGGAACGAAGACGGTGTTGCGGCCTCCGACCTTCACCGTGCGCGCGGGGTTCCTGGCGTTGAGCGTGAATTCGGGAGGAACCTTCGAGACGAGCTCCATCAGCAGCGCGCGGTCGATCCTGACGCGGGTGCCGGAGACGTCCGCCCCGGCCGCCTGCCACATGGCCAGCGCCTCGTCGTCGCGGAATTCGCAGCCGACCTCCTCGAGGATCCTCATCGACTCCTCGTGGATCAGCTCCACCGCCTCGTCCGGAACGAGATTGTAGACGGGGATCTCGCGAACCAGCGTCGGGAAGGAGGCCATGGGTGCTGCGCGAAGCGCCCGGCGTCCCTCGCGGCCGCCGCCGCGGCGCGCCGGTGCGGGTGAGGCGGGAGTGAGGGTGGTGTCGGTCATGGCGGGTCTCCTTCTCGGCGGTGAGTTATTGAGCCCCGTCCGGCAGGCCGGTTCAAGCGAGGCTTTTGCCGGGCTCGCTTGAGAAATTCTCAACGGGCCTGGGCGATGAGCCAGTCGCGCAGCACCTCCGCCTCGCGCCGCGGCTTGTGGCGCGCCGGCCAGGTGACGTAGAAGGACTGTGGCGCCTCGATCTCGGCCCCGCTCGCCTGCGCGAGAAGCTTGCGCGCGATGAGCGGCCTGACGAGGCTCAGCCAGCCCAGCGCCACGCCCTGCCCGGCCTGCGCCGCCTGGAGCGCGATGACGTAGCTGTTGAAGCGGCGGACGCTGAGCTTGCGGTGCGGGGCGCCCTGCGCCTTGAGGAACTCGGCCCAGGTGGTCCAAGTCCAGTCCACGCCCTCGACCGAGAGCAGCGGCAGGGCCGAGAGGTCCTGCACGCCGGAGACAGGGTTGCGGGCCAGGAAGCCCGGCGAGGCCACGGCGACGATCCGGTCGCCGAAGAGCAGCGCGGATTCTTCCTCCGGCCACTCGCCGTCGCCGTAGCGCACGTGGAGATCGACGCCGGAACGGCTGAGCTCCCGAGCCCGGTCCGAGATGATGTGGTCGATGACGATGTCCTGGTGCGCCGTCCAGAAATCGCCGAGCCGCGGCATCAGCCAGAGCTGGGCGAAGGCCATGGTGGTGCCGATCGACACGGCGCGCGGGCTGCCCATGCGCCCCACCTGGCGGATCGTGCCCGACACCCTCTCGAAGGCGTCCTTCAGGCTTTCATAGACGGCGCGGCCTTCCGGCGTGAGTTCGAGGGCGCGATGAAGCCTGACGAACAGCGGCCGCCCCACCTCCTCCTCGAGCTGCTTCACCTGCTTGGAGACCGCACCCGGCGTGACGTTGAGCTCCGCCGCCGCCCGCGTGAGGCTCTGGTGCCGTGCCGCCGCCTCGAAGGCGGCAAGCGCGTTGAGCGAGGGAAGATCGTAGTGGCGGCGCACCATCCGCGCCCGATTAGCACGACGGGCTCGCATGAGCCAAGCTCAAGACATGGAAAGAGCGGCCGGCAGGGCCGGCCGCTCTCCGCGTGTTCCTCGCCGATGCTCAGCGGTAGGGGTAGCCGGCCTTTTCCATGGTTTCGGCATAGGTCTTGAAGGCCTGCACCACCTTGGCCGAGCGCGGGCTCGAGGCGGCGACCTCGTCCCAGAAGCCCTTGGCGTCCGTGGTGACCTGCGCCCACTCGTTGGCGGGCAGGGAGGTGAGCTCCATCTTCTTGCCTTCGACGCGCAGCTTCGCCTCGCCGCCCCAGTACCAGACGGCGCGATAGTAGTGCGACTGGTCGATGGTGATCAGGAACAGCTCCTTGAGATGCGCCGGCACCTTCTCCCAGGAGGCGGTGTTGGCGAAGTAGCTGCCGAACCAGGCGCCGGTGATGCTGTTGGTGAGCGCGTAGTTGCAGACGTCGGCCCAGCCCACTTCATAGGCCTCGGTGAAGCCGCACCAGGCAACGCCGTCGAGCTCGCCCGTCTGCAGCGCCACCTCGACGTTGTCCCACGGCACGGTGACCGGCACGAGGCCGTACCGGGCGAGGAACTTGCCCGCCGTCGGCACGCCGAACACGCGCTTGCCGTTCATGTCCGCGAGGCTGCGGATCGGCTCCTTGGTGAAGATGTGCAGCGGGTCCCAGGCCCCGCAGGACAGCCACTTGACGTTCTCGACCTCGCTGTAGGCCTCTTCCCAGATCTCCTTCAGCCCGTAATAGCGGAACAGGGCGGGCACATCGAGGCTGTAGCGGGTGGCGAAGGGGAAATAGCCGCCGAACACCGAGATGTCGACCGGCGAGGCCATGGTGGCCTCGTCGGACTGCACGGCGTCGAGCGTGCCGTTCTGCAGCGCGCGGAACAGTTCGGCCGTCGGCACGAGCTGGTCGGCATAATAGAGCTCGATCTCCATCTCGCCGTTGGCGGCGGCGTTGAAGGCGTCGATCTGCGGCTTGATCACATGCGCGCCGAGCGGCGCGCCCGAATAGGTCTGCAGGCGCCACTTGATCGGGGCCTGGGCGCGGACGATGGCCGGGGCCGCAACCGTCGAGGCCGCGAGCGCGGCGGTGCCCGCGCCCATCTTCTTCAGCATCGAGCGGCGGCTCGCGAGAATCTTGTCCGCAGCCGGGTCGGTCTTCTTCTGGATCGTCATGTCAGTCTCCTTCTTGCCTTCGTGTTCACGTTCCCTGCACGTTTCTTTGGAAGTCACTTGCTGTAGACGTAGTTGGGCAGCCAGAGGGCCAGGCCGGGGAAGAAGCCGAGCAGCACGATCACGCCGACCATCATGATCACGAAGGGCCAGATGGAGCGGTAGATGTCGACCAGCGTCACCTCCTTCGGCGCCAGCGCCCGCATCAGGAAGAGATTGTAGCCGAAGGGCGGGGTGATGTAGGCGATCTGGCAGGTGATCGTGTAGAGCACGCCGAACCAGATGAGATCGTAGCCGAGTATCTTCACCAGCGGGATGTAGAGCGGCGCCACGATCACCAGCATTGCGGTGTCATCGAGGAAGACGCCGAGGATGATGAAGGTCGCCATCATCAGGCTCAGGATCATCCATGGCTCGAGCTGGAGCTGCCCGACGAAGACATTCTCCAGCGCCCGCGCAGCGCCCAGCCCGTCGAACACGGCGCCGAAGGCGAGTGCGGCCAGGATGAGCCAGAGGAACATGGCGGAGACCTCGAGCGTCTGGCGCGAAGTGCTGACCAGGAGCGGCCAGGTGAGCCGCCCCTTGAAGGCCGCGGCGAGCGTCGCCGCGGTGGCGCCGACGGCGGAGCTCTCGACCAGGCTCGTGTAGCCGAAGACGAACAGCCCCGTCATGAAGAAGAAGATGAGAAATGGGATGATGCCGGCGCGGAGGAGCCGCAGCTTCTCCGAAAACGGCATCTTCAGTTCCTCGTCCTCGACGATGGGCGCCAGCGACGGATTGAGGCGGCAGCGCAGCATGATGTAGAGGACGAACACCCCGGCCATGATGAGGCCGGGTATGACGCCGGCAAGCCACAGCTGCCCAACGGGCTGGCGCGCGATCATGCCGTAGAGCACCAGCACCACGCTGGGCGGGATGAGGATGCCGAGCGAGGAGCCGCCCTGCACCACGCCGGTGATCATCACCTTGTCGTAGCCGCGCCGCAGCATCTCCGGCAGCGCGATGGTGGCGCCGATCGCCATGCCGGCGACCGACAGCCCGTTCATGGCGGAAATGACCACCATCAGCAGGATCGTGCCGATGGCGAGGCCGCCGCGCAGCTTGCCGAACCAGACATGCAGCATCTTGTACAGGTCTTCGGCGATGCCTGACTCCGAGAGGATGTAGCCCATGTAGATGAACAGGGGCAACGTCAGCATCGGGAACCAGTTGAACAGCTTGAACACTTGGCTGAACGGCATTTCGATGGCGCCGTTGCCGTAAAGCAGCAGGGCCGCGCCCGAAGCCACGAAGCCGATCGCCGCGAACACCCGCTGGCCGGTGAGCAGCATGAGCATCATCATGCCGAACATCGACAGGGCGATCATCTCGTAGCTCATGTGATCGGCTCTCCCTTCAGCGCATAGACATGCTTGAAGGCGAGCGACACAGTCTGCAGCACCATGAGCACGAGGCAGGCCACCATGAGGGCCTTGATGGGTATCATCGAGGGGTTCCAGATCGAGAAGCGCGTCTCGTTGGTGGCGATCGCGTAATTGAGGCTCGAGATGCTGCCGATCAGCAGAACCATGAGGTAGAACATCAGGCAGACCATGGTGACGAGGTCGACCCAGTGCCGGCCGCGGCTGGAGAGGTGGCTGTAGATCAGGTCCATGCGGACGTGGTTCTCGTTCTTCAGCGTCACCGGGCCGCCCATGAAGTAATAGGCGGCGAGGGTGAACTGCGCGAACTCGATGCACCAGTGGAGCGGCATGCGGATGACGTTGCGGGTGACGGCGTCGAGAAGCAGCACGCCGATCATCACCACGATCAGGGCCATGGCGACGGCGCCGACCTTCTCCGAGATGGCATCGACCCACCTGACATAGGTCTTGATCACCGGCGCGTCCTTCCCGTTGCTGCCGAGGCGGGCTGGCCGCCAGGATTATGCGGCAGCATTCCTCCCCCTGTTTTTTTCTGAATGAATCTTTACAGAGGCCCTCCCGGCTTGGCAATAGAGTTTCAGACCGCGGCGGAAAACCCGCCGGCGGGCGGAGCCATCGGCAGGACATGACCGGGCATTTCGAGGTTGCGGTGATTGGCGGCGGCGTGGTGGGTCTCGCGATCCTCCGGCGCATGGCCATGGCCGGCCTCGGATGCATCCTGCTCGAGCGAGGGGCGGACATTCTCTCCGGCGCCTCCAAGGGCAACAGCGCGCTGCTGCATACCGGCTTCGACGCGCCGCCCGGCAGCCTCGAGCTGGCCTGCATGCAGGCGGGCCACGACGAGTTCCTGGCGATCCGCGCCAGGCTGAACCTGCCGCTACTCGAGACCGGCGCGCTGGTGGTGGCCTGGAGCGAGGCGGAGCTCGGCAAGCTCGAAGAGATTGCCGCGAGGGCGCGCTTGAACGGCGTCACCGACGTGGCGCTGATCGATGCCGCCGGGGTCAGGCGGCGGGAGCCCCAGCTTTCCGCCGCCGCACTGGGCGCTGTCGCGGTGCCGCGCGAGCACGTGATCGATCCCTGGTCGACGCCGCTCGCCTATGCCCACCAGGCGCTGGCGCATGGCGCGTCGATCCGGCGCAATGCGGAAGTCCGCGGCGGGCGCTTCGCGCAAGGCCGCTGGCGCCTCGATACGGCCGTGGGCGAAGTCTCGGCGCGGATCGTCATCAACGCCGCGGGGAATTTCGGCGACATCGTCGAGGAGATCGCCCGGCCCTCGCCCTTCTCGATCAGGCCACGGCGCGGACAGTTCGTGGTCTTCGACAAGCCCGCCGCAGCGCTCGTGAACGCCATCGTCCTGCCGGTCCCCAGCGAGCGCACCAAGGGCGTGGTGCTGTTCCGCACCATCTTCGGCAATCTCGCGATCGGGCCCACCGCGGAGGATGTCGAGGAGCGCGAGATCGCCGCCTGCGACGGCGAAACGCTCTCGAGGCTGCGCAGCCACGCCCCAACAATCCCTCCCGCCCCAACCAACGTGGGCGTCAACAAAACCTCTCCCGGTCTGAGACCCGCCTCAAA
>NZ_JBKBKI010000058.1:0-10620 GCF_046294715.1 Aestuariivirga sp.
GTCTGGCCCGTACCAGGCCGGAATCTGGTGGCCCCACCAGAGCTGGCGCGAGATGCACCAGGGCTGGATGTTGCGCATCCACTCGTAATAGGTCTTTTCCCAGTTCTTCGGCACGAAGGCGGTCTCGCCCTTCTCCACCGCCGCGATGGCGGGCTTCGCGAGTTCGGCGGCGTTCACGTACCACTGCTCGGTCAGCCACGGCTCGATCACCACGTCCGAACGGTCGCCATGGGGCACCTGGTGGGTGTGCGGCTCGATCTTCTCCAGCAGACCCTGCGCCTCGAACATCTCGACGATCCGCTTGCGCGCCTCGAACCGGTCGAGGCCGTGCAACGCCAGTGTCTCCCCCGGCACCTCGGCGCCCGCGAGGAAGTCCGCATTGCCTTCCAGCAGAACCTTGCCGAACTGGTCCAGCACGTTGATCTTCCGGAGGTCATGCCGCCTGCCGACCTCGAAGTCGTTGAAGTCGTGGGCCGGCGTGATCTTCACCGCCCCCGTGCCCTTCTCGGGATCGGCATACTCGTCGCCCACGATGGGAATGAGCCGGCCCACCAGCGGGAGGCGCACGTTCCGGCCGATCAGGTGCTTCAGCGTCTCGTTCTCGGGGTGAACGGCAACCCCGGAATCGCCTAGCATCGTTTCCGGCCGCGTGGTCGCCACAACGATGAACTCATCAGTCCCATCAATAGGATAGCGGAGATACCAGAGATTTCCCTTCACTTCCTTCTGCACCACCTCGAGGTCCGAGATGGCGGTCAGAAGCTTCGGGTCCCAGTTGACGAGGCGCTTGTCCTTGTAGATCAGACCTTCCTTGTAGAGCTGAACGAACACCTTGAGCACGGCCTGGGACAGGCCCTCGTCCATGGTGAAGCGTTCGCGCGACCAGTCGCAGGAAGCACCCAGCCGGCGGAGCTGGCGCGAAATGGTGCCGCCGGACTCTTCCTTCCACGACCAGACGCGCTGGAGGAACGCCTCGCGGCCCATGCTGCGGCGGTCGGTCTTGTTCTCCTTCTGGAGAAGCCGCTCCACCACCATCTGCGTGGCGATGCCCGCGTGGTCCGTGCCGGGCTGCCACAGCACGTCCTTGCCCTTCATGCGCTCGAAGCGCACGAGAATGTCCTGGATCGTGTTGTTGAGCGCATGCCCCATGTGAAGCGAGCCGGTCACGTTGGGCGGCGGAATCACGATGGTGAAGGGCTCGGCCTTGGGCTTTCGTCCCGGCTTGAAGAAGCCGCGCTGCTCCCATTCGGCATAGAGGCGGGCTTCCATTTCGGCGGGGGTGTAGGTCTTCTCGAGCATGAGGCGTCCGGCAACCGGTTGAGTTTGGGTGCGCTTAAACACCAGCCCGACACGGGGCGCAACCGCCTCCCCTCAGATGTGGGGCGGCGCCCGGCGAGCCTCTGAAACGAACATCACGCCGAGCTGGTCCGGACGCCGCCAGACCACCCGCACGTCCCGGGCCTGACGCTCGGAGGTGAAGACCAGCTGGAATTCGTTCGGCAGCACTGCAGGGTCTCCACACAGCAGCCTCGCCCCTTCCGGCGAGACGTCACGCAGGGTGCAGTCCACGACCGTGCGATTGTTGTGAAGCACCGCCTTCACCCGCTTCAGGACGCGAACGCGCCGCGTTCCGCGCTTCTCGGCGACCGGGTTTTCACTCTCCGTCATGGTATCCACCCCTGAATGGAGGGGAATTCTAGCCACGATTGAGTGAACGGAGTGTAAAACCGGCGGAATCCGCCAGCGCGGGTTGCCGCTGGAGCGAACGGTTGGCTAACGGCCGCTCCGCGCCACCCGCTCGATTTCCTCGCGCACCAATCGCTCGACGAGGGGCGGCAGGTTTTCGTCGAGCCACTGCTTGAGCATGCCGCGCAGCAGGTCCCGGGTCATGTCCTCGATCGAACGCTCCCCGGCGGCACGCGCAAGGACCGTATCGGCGAGGCGCCCGAAGGCGGATTGCACCGCAATGGCCGAATCGCCCGACAGAATGGACGGACCTCCCGCGGGAGCCGCGCCCGGCGGCCGGTAGGGCTCTCGCATCCGCGGCTCGTCGAAGCTCTCGTCCCTGGCGTCGACCTCCCTCTGGCCCGCCTCGCGCGTTTGCGGTTCAACCCTCTGGCGCTGCGGCTCCGCCGCGGGCCGGGCCATCGGGCGCGGCGGCTCGTGGTCGATCAACGCGGCGCGGAGCCGCGCCTGGGGTGGAGAGGCGTTATGCGGGTCGGCATCCCGCCAGCTGCGCCGCGGCGGATCGGCCAGGATGTCCGCTGCCGGCTCGGCCGGTCGCGGCGCTGGCTCGCGCAACTGGGCGCTTCCTGCCGAGCGCGAACGCGTGATCTTCTCCCGGAGCTGCTGGATCTCGCTGGCGGCGGCACTGAGGTCCTCGGCGGCGGTCCGCGGCGGGGGGGCCGGCGCCGGCGCACTGGCGCTGCGCATCGGCATCGCCGACCGCACATCCCCGATATCTTCGTGGATGGCCTTGCGGATCGAAGCAAGGAGATCTTCCATTCGCGGTTCTGCAGTCACGGCGCCCATCCTGGTCGGGACTCGCCAATCGCCCCGTCAAGCTAGAACTACGCGAGGGCGAAAGAATTGTCGATATGGCAGACTTGCCTATTCGCCGTTTCCGTCGATGGTTTCCACACCCGTGCCGATCCACTTGTTCCGCACGCGCAGGTAATTCGCCTCGGGATCATAAACCGGCACCTTGAGGCCGACGTCGCGGGCTGTGAGCTTGCCGATGGCGGCCAGCAGCTGGTAGCCGGCGATCACCCTGCTCTTCTCGGCCTGCACCTGCAGCACCTGCGCCTGCACGACCTCGCGCTGCGCATCGAGAACGTCGAGCGTGGTGCGCGTACCGGCCTGGTATTCCTGCTGAACGCCGCTGAGGGCCAGTTGCGCCGCGCGCACCTGCGTCCTGGTGTTCCTGATGATCTCGGCAAGACCGACGAAGGCGTTCCACGACTCGGCCACCGCCCGGCGCACGTCGCGGGCGATCTCGATCAGTTCGATGCGGCTCTGGCTGGCACGCTGCTTCGCCTCGCGCACCTGCGAATAGACCAGGCCCGCCTCGTAGAGCGGGATCGAGATCGCGGCGGTGATGGATGCGGAACGCTGGCCATTGCCTTCGACGCTGAAATCCGGATCGGCGGTGATGGCGGCGGCCCGCAGGTCGGCGCTGGGCAGCAGCCCGGAACGGGCCACGCCCACCTGGGCATTGCTCGCCACCTCGACGAAGGCCTGCGCCAGGAGGCGCGGGTTGATCTCGCCGGCGATGTCGAGCGCCGCCTTGAGCGAGGGCGGCAGCTTGCTGATCTTGGGATAGCTCAGCCTGCCGGGCTCGTTACCCACCATCTGCATGTAGAATGCCACGTCCTGGGCGAGGCGCGTCTGCACGTCCACCAGCGCCGTGCGCGATTCTGCAAGCCGGGCTTCAGCCTGCGCCACGTCGGTGCGGGTGATCTCGCCCACCGCGAAGCGTTCGTTGGAGGCCCTGACCTGCGCCTCGAGCGCCGACACGTCCTGCTTGCGGAGCGACACGAGCTGTCTCCCCGCATAGACGTTCATGTAGGCCTGCACCACGTTGAAAAGCATCTGCTGTTCGGTTTCCAGCAGGCCCTGGCGCCCGGCGTCCACCTGGGCTTCTGCCGCCCGGATGCTCTCCACGGTGCCAAAGCCGCGGAACAGCGGCTGATTGAGGCGGATGGCGAGGCTTCCCGATTCCGTCCTGTCCTGTTCCTGCTCTCCGGTGAAGAAGCTGGGGGCACGGCTCGATTCGCTCGTCACCTCGCCCTGCACAGTCACCGTCGGCCGCCAGCCGGAAAGGGCCTGGGGCACGAGTTCGTCTGTCGCGCGCTGCCCGGCCCGGGCGGCATTCAGGGTCGGATTGGTGACGTAGGCCTTCTCCATGGCCCCGAACAGCGTGTCCGCCCATGAATGGCCTGCCTGGAACGCCGCCGCCGCGGAGAGCGCCGCACCGAACAGCAGAGCCTGCAACCAGTTTCGCTTCATGGACTCACCATTTCCGTTCATCCGCTCAGAACATGAAAGCGGGCTTCTTCTTCCTGAAGCCCGGCAGCGCCGTCACCGACGCGTCGAACACCTGCCGGGTCGCGATTGCCGCCCCGGACTTCGTATAGACGCAAGCTTGCGCCATGTCCGCCTCGCCCACGGCTGCGACCAAACGCCCACCGTCGGCCAGCTGGTCGAGCAGCGCCTGCGGCACCTCCTCCACGCGGCCCTCGATCACGATGACGTCGAAGGGCTGGGAATCGGGAAGGCCACCTGGGAGCGCCCCCTCCTTCACCGTCACGTTGGCGAGCCCTTCGAGATTGCGGCGCGCTTCCGCCGCGAGGCCGGGATCGCACTCCAGTGCGAACACCTGCCCCGCGATGGCGGAGACGACGGCCGCGCCATAGCCCGTTCCCGCCCCCACCAGTAGGACCTTGTCAGACGGGCGGATCGCAGCGTGCTGCAGCATCCGGGCGAAGGCCATGGCCTCGATCAGCGCACGGCGCCCCACGGCGGCATCGGAGGGCTGGAGCGGCACATCCTCGTCCATGTAGGCGACCACCCGGCGGCTCTCCGGCACGAAGGCCTCCCGCGGCACGCGCTCCATCGCCGCGATGATGCGCCGGTCGGTGATGCCGTTGGGGCGCACCTGCGATTCGATCATGTTGAGACGGGCGGCGGTGAAGTCGGTCATGGTCGTCCTGGCTTGCGGCACGGAAAGTTCAATACACCCTGTTAGCGAAACACGCCCGCCAAGTCCACCTCGCCGCCGCCGCATGAACCGATTTGATGGGGGCAAGAAGAACGGGTTGTCTCTCCCCGGGCCTTCCACTATAAGCCGCGCCCGAAGGCCTCGTGGCGGAGTGGTTACGCAGAGGACTGCAAATCCTTGCACCCCGGTTCGATTCCGGGCGAGGCCTCCAGCTTCAATTCATCCCGCCCCCGCCTGCTTGATCCACGTCAAGCATTGCGCCTGCATTCGTTTGTAAACGTTTATGGGAAGGGGACGAGTTCGGGAGGCAGCGTATGACATGGTGGCTCACCGTCTTCTTCCTGCTGGGCGACAGCTGGCTCCCGGGCGACCGCTTCGACGGCTGGTCCTCGCGTGCTTATGCCAGCCGCGCGATGTGCGAGGAACGCCAGCGTTTTGCCGAGATTCAGACGGCCCGTCATCCTCTCCCTCTCGAGGCGCGGTGGGTGTGCAGTCCGGGCCGGCCGGCCGAGGAACTCCCGGAGGACGGTCAAATCGAGGTCGAGTGGCACTCCTCTCCGCTCTTGCTGGCCCCGAGTGGCGCCGGCTGCGGGGAGGGCCTCGAGGTCTTCACGCGCCGCGAGCTCTCCTGGATCGCGGAAGATGCCGTAGGCCTCCGCTACAGGGGCGACATCGCCCCACCGCTCATCGACGAGTTGCGGCGCGTGCTGCTCGAGGGGCCGCAGCGCTTCAACCACGTGGTGCTGGAACTGGACAGCTGCGGCGGGGAGTTGCGCTATGTCGAACAGGTCGTAGCACTCCTGGCCGATATCCGCGGCCGCATGGAGCTCACCACCCGCGTCATGGAGGGGGCAGTCTGCGCCTCGGGCTGCATTCCCGTCTTCATGCAGGGGGAAAAGCGCAAGGCGAGCGGCGCATCGGTCTGGGTCTTCCATGGCGCCCGCGGAGCGAACACCAACGTGCCGGACCCCGCGGCCACGCTCGACTATCTTGAGCTCATGACGGCAAGTGGCCTATCGGCCGAATTCCGCCGCAGCCTCGAGGCCGAAAACCGCATCTACCGTCCAGGCAGCTTCATCTTCAGCGGCTATGAAGTGTTCGAGATGCACCGCGCCGGCATCATCACCGAACTCCTGCCTCCCTGGCGCGAGGAGACGCCGGTCCTTCCGCCCGCACCAGTACCGCGCTGACCTGAATGGGGCTCAGCCGCGCCTGGCTTCCCGCGCCCGGCCATAGCCGAAGCGCACGGCGAGCCTCGGCCAGCGGCGGTGAAGCCAGGTCCCCAGGCGCACCGTCAATCGCCGCTGGAAGCGCCGCACCGGCGGAAAATCGACGGCGAGGATCGCCAGGCCCACCGGAACCATCCAGTAACCGAGCACCGGCAGGAAGCCGAGAAGCCCGCCCGCCACCATGCTCCCCCCAAGCGTCATCCGCGGCAGCCAGTGGCGCGGCACCCCGATGCGATAGCCCAGGATTCTGATCGTCGGCATTCCGGCGTGTCTCTCCCTGCGAGAAGTCTCGTCCCGCCCTATATGGGGATGCATGACGGCCATGAGCAGGGGGTTTCCCGCACGCGCAGAAAGTGCTTTTCCCCGCCCGAAGCGTCTGCTATAGGCGCCTCGTCATTCCCCGATAGCTCAGTTGGTAGAGCATTCGACTGTTAATCGAATGGTCCCTGGTTCGAGTCCAGGTCGGGGAGCCATCTTTCTCGCGAACAGCGGTCTCTTCCTCCTCCCCATCAGCATGCGATCAGCGTCGTTGTGCAATCCTGTCCGGAGTGTTATTGTTATCTAACTAACCGTTACTTGGGAGACGAAGCCTCATGTCCACCAAGCCAATCGTTCGGTTGTTGACGGTTTGTGTATGCGCGATGGCCCTGGCGGGCACCTCGCACGCCGAATCCCGCAGATTTCAACGGCCCAAGCAGGGAAACCAGCTTCTGGACTGGTGCTTCGACTGGGGAACCGGCTGTGGCGAAAAGGCTGCCACCGCCTGGTGCAAGAACAAGGGCTTCGCCAAGGCACTCACCTTTTCCAAATGGCCCGACGTGGGCGACACCCAGCCCACGCGGCTCATCGGCTCCGGCGCGGTCTGTGACCAGAAGATGTGCGACGCCTTCCGCTTCATCGTTTGCGCGACTTCAGGTTCCCAGACCTTCTCCGATCCCAAGCAAGGCTCCTATCGTCTCGATTGGTGCTACAGCTGGGGGAACGGCTGCGGCGCCCAGGCGGCGAATGCCTGGTGCAAGTCGAAGGGCTTCGCCGGCGGCGCCAGCTCCTTCACCATCGCTGCCGACATCGGCGATTCCCAGCCGACCCGGCTGATCAGCACGGGCGCGGTCTGCGATCAAAAGATGTGCGACGGCTTCTCGTCCATCACCTGTGAACAGTGAGCCGCGGCGGCCCTAGCAGCCCTGCGACCCTTGGTAGCGTGGACGGACGCTTTCCGCAGCGCTAAGTCGCGCGCCATGCGATTAGGTTGGCTCGCACACCTGGGAAGGCACCGCCGCGGAACCGCCCGCGCGGTGCTGCTCGCATTCCTGGTGCCCATGCTGCTGGCCGTCCTGCCGCAGCCCGTCTCATCCCTCGAACGCGATCTTGCCTTCTCCGTGTGCGGTTCGGAAACCGAGCCCGGCGCGCCTGGCCATGCATCCGCCGGTCATGATCACTGCATCCTCTGCAGCGCCGGGTGCCCTCATTCCGGCCCCGCCCCGGCCGAGCCTTTCCCCGCCTTCGCCCCGCCGGCGACAGCGCCCTGCGCCGCTGCCCGGAACACGGCCCGCATCGGCATTCCCCTGCCCCTCCGGGCCCTCCTCGATGCAATCCCGCCCCGCGGGCCCCCCGCCTCCCCTCTCGCCTGATCGAATTAGACGCGCGCCACTGGTCGCGCACCGGCTTCCATTCATCGAGAGAAAACAACATCCATGACCGCCATGGCAGAACCGCAGCAGCACACTGCGGCAAACATCAGGCTTTATCGTGCCGTCTGGCGCTGGCACTTCTATGCCGGCCTGTTCGTCATTCCTTTCCTCGTCATCCTGGCCGCGAGCGGCCTCGGCATGCTTTTCGTGACGGGCGTGTCGCCCGAATATGGTGAGTGGCTCGAGGTCGAGGCACGCTCGGGAACACTGGGCGTCGCCGATCAGATCGCGAAGGCCGAGGCTTGGCACCCGGGAGGCAGGCTCGGGAAGTATGTCACCCCCTGGGGGCCGGGCCGCCCCGCCCTCGTGCGGATCGATCTTCCAGCCGGGAACCGCATGCTCGCCATAGACCCCCACGGCGGAGAGATCCTGCGCGATACGCCGGAGACGGGAACCTGGAACGAATTCCTCACCAACCTCCATGGCGAGTTGCTGATCGGCGGCAATGGCGGCGTTGGTGACGCGGTGATGGAAATCGCCGCGAGCCTCGGCATCACGATGCTGGCGACCGGCCTTTATCTGTGGTGGCCACGAAATGGGCGGGGCCTGCTGGCCTCTCTGAAGCCTGATCTTTCCCTGCGTGGCCGGGCGTTATGGAAATCCCTGCATGAAAGCGTCGGCATCTGGATGTCGGTGTTCCTGCTGTTCTTCCTGGTCTCCGGCCTCGCCTGGTCGGGCGTCTGGGGCGGGCGCATGGTGCAGGCCTGGAGCACCTTCCCGGCCCAGAAATGGGACGATGTGCCCCTCTCCGATCAGACCCACGCGGGCACGAACCACGGCGCGGCGAAGGAGGTGCCCTGGACGCTGGAGCAGACTCCATTGCCGGAGTCTGGCTCTGCGGCGGGCGTCGAGGGTCTGCCTCACGGCGTGCCCGTCACGACGCAGGCGCTCGTGGCCCTGGGAAGGGACATCGGCTTTGAGGGCCGCTTCCAGATCTCCGCACCCACGGATGAGACGGGCGTGTGGACGCTGAGCCAGGACTCGATGAGCTATGACAGCACCAATCCCACCGCGGACCGCACCGTCCATGTCGATCAGTACACCGGCCGGATCCTGGCAGACGTGAAGTTCGCGGATTATCCCTTCTTCGGGAAGGTCATGGCCATCGGCATCGCCCTTCACGAGGGCCAGCTCGGCTGGTGGAACGTGGCCCTGAATGCGCTGTTCTGCCTTGCGGTGATCTTCGCCTGCGTCTCCGGTGCCGTCATGTGGTGGAAACGCCGCCCGGCGGGGCGCTTTGCCGCGCCGGTTTACCCGCGCGAGTTCCGCCTCACCGCCGGCGTCTGCGCCATCGCGCTCGTTCTTGGCTTGGCCTTCCCTATGGGCGGCGCAGCCATCCTCGCCTTCGCGCTCATCGACGCGCTCCTGCCCCGGCGCCTCAAGGAAGCCGGATTCCAGAACACCTGACGCCCCACGCATCCAAAGGAAAAACCCATGAAACTCTTCAAGGAAATCGCCTTCGCCACGGCCCTTACGCTCGCCTCCGTCTTCGCCGCCACCGCCGGCGAGGCGCATGAAGTGAAGGCCGGCGATCTCGTCATCGGCCACCCGTGGTCCCGCCAGTCGCCCATGGCGGCAAACGTCGCGGCGGGCTTTCTCGTCATCACCAATACTGGCATGGAGGACGACAGGCTCGTCAAGGCCACCGCCGAGATCAGCCCCACCGTGCAGCTCCATGACATGAAGATGGAGGGCGACGTGATGAAGATGGTGGAGATTCCGGAAGGCATTCCCATTCCCGCGGGCGCCACGGTGGAACTCAAGCCGCGCTCGCTCCACATCATGTTCATGGATTTGGCCGCCCCGCCGCAGCAGGGGCAGCTGTTCAAGGGCACGCTCACCTTCGAGAAGGCGGGAACCGTCGAGGTCGAGTTCGAGGTGCTGGCCCCCGGCGCGGTCATGAACTGAACCCGGCGGCGGGAGGAAGAGTGATTCTCCTCCCGCTCCCTTTGCGGAGTGGAACACGATGAAGACCTCCCACAAGGTGCTCGCCTTGTCCGCCGCGGTGTTGCTGGCGCTCGGCGCCGGGCTCTTCCTTGCAAGGGATGCGCTGCGCGAGAAGGCCGCCTCCGTCGCGCTGGTCGGCGGCCCCTTCAGGCTCGCCTCCAGCCGCGGCGGCGAGGTCGATTCGGAAAGCCTCCGCGGCAAGCCTTACGCCATCTTCTTCGGCTTCACCCACTGCCCCGAGGTCTGCCCCACGACGCTCTACGAGATGAGCACGCTCCTGGCGAAGCTCGGCGATGATGCGAAGGACCTGCGGGTCTTCTTCGTCACGGTCGACCCCGCGCGCGACACGCTGGAGGCCATGCGGGACTATGTCTCCAACTTCGACCCCCGCATCGAGGCATTGGTGCCGACGGAGGCGCAACTCGCCCGCATCGCCGCCGATTTCCGGGTCTATTACGCGAGGGTTCCCACCAGCGACGGCGGCTACACCATGGACCACACGGCGCTCGTCTATCTCATGGATGCCGATGGCGATTTCTCTGGCACCATATCCTATGGCGAGGCGCTGGAAACGCAGGAGGCGAAGCTCCGCAAGCTCATTTCTGCCCGCTGAGGCCACGCCCGGGAATTTTCGGCCGGTCCCCGTGTTGGCCCGGAGGACCCCGAGCGGAGGATTGCCCTCATGCCAGAGTCCAAGCAGCCCGCGAACGCGGACCCGCGATCCTCGCCCCCGAAAAACCGGTGGGCTGACAGCACCTTCCCGCATTTGACGGAACCGGTCCGCTGGGGCATGTCTAGCGGCATGGATATCAAGCAAGACGTCATCGCCGCGATCGGCAACACGCCGTTGATCAAGCTCCGAAAGGCTTCCGAACTCACCGGCTGCACCATTCTCGGCAAGGCCGAGTTCATGAACCCCGGCCAGTCGGTGAAAGACCGGGCCGCCCTCTTCATCATCCGCGATGCCATTGCCAGGGGCCAGCTCCCGCCCGGCGGCACCATTGTGGAAGGCACCGCCGGCAACACCGGCATT
>NZ_JBKBKI010000059.1:0-9539 GCF_046294715.1 Aestuariivirga sp.
GATCCTCGATCCGGGCAGCCGCCTGGCGCAGGAGGATGTCCAGCGCTTCCGCGGCTATGTCGAACGCCGCGCCGGGCGCGAGCCCGTCTCGCGCATTCTGGGAGAACGCGAATTCTACGGAAGGCCTTTCCGGGTGACGCCGGACGTGCTGGACCCGAGGCCCGACACCGAAACCCTGGTGGATGGCGCCCTCCGCCTCGTGCCGGCGAATGCGCGGCTCCTCGATCTCGGCACCGGTTCGGGGGCGATCATCGTGACGCTGCTGGCCGAGCGGCCGGACGCCTCAGGCGTGGCGACCGACATCTCGCCGGCTGCGCTGGCGGTGGCGCGCGAAAACGCGGAGCGGAACGGTGTCCTTCCGCGCCTGGACTTCGCCCAGGGCAGCTGGTTTGGCCCGGTGAGCGGGCGATTCGATCTGATCCTTTCCAACCCGCCCTACATTCCCGCGGCGGAGATCCCCCGCCTGTCGCCCGATGTGCGGAACTTCGATCCGGTGCTGGCGCTTGTAGGGGGGAATGACGGTCTTACCCCCTATCGCGAACTGGCGGCGGGCGCATCCGCCCATCTGGTGGAAAACGGTCGTGTGCTGGTCGAGATCGGGGCCGGTCAGGCGGACCAGGTCGAGGCGATCTTTGTGGCAGCGGGCCTGCGTCCCGCAGGGAGATACCAGGATTTGGGCGGCCACGTCCGCTGCCTCGGCTTCCGGCGGTAAGGCCCGGGAAAATGTGGGAAATGCGCGCCCCGCGAAAAAAGCGATTGGAAGTTAAGGGTCGGTCGGCTAAATAGGACTCGGAAACGCTTTCTGCCCTTTGTATTCGTGCCGGGAACGACGGTGGGGCAATGGCGCCGCAAGCGCGCCGGGCCCAGTTGATATCAGCACAGGCGGGGAAATGGCGGGGGCCCTTCGGGGGCTCTGCTTCTGGCGGAAGCCTTCTGTAGCCAACGGGTAAATCTTGACGCTCGCTTTTCGAGCAGATTTGACGACCGGTTGCTGCTGGCACCACTCATCGGGTGCGGCGGGCGGCCTTTCACAACCTCAGATAACGTCTGAAAGATGGAATCTCCATGAGACCGACTCACAAGAACCGTAACCGCAACCGTCATCGCAGTGGTGGCGGCGGCGGAGGGGGCGGCGGCGGCGGCGGCAATCCGCTGAGCCGCGTTTATGAGAGCAACGGTCCGGACGTGAAAGTCCGCGGCACGGCACAGACCGTCGCCGACAAATACCTTCAGCTCGGCCGCGACGCCCAGTCCTCCGGCGACATCGTGATGGCCGAGAGCTACTTCCAGCACGCCGAGCACTATCTGCGCATCGTCTTCGCGGCGCAGGCCTACAACCAGCAGATGCAGCAGCAGTACCGCCGCCCCGAGGAGGAGTTCGACGACGAGGACCTCGAGGATGGTGCGGAGGCAGCCGTCGAGCAGCGCAGCGCCGCTCAGCCGCCGGGAGACCCAGAGGGGCTGGGCGAACAGCCCGCCGTGGAGGGTGCCCCCGAGCAGCGCCAGCAGCATCAGCAGCACCGCCAGCCGCGCGAAGGGCGCGAGCAGGGCGGCCAGCAGCAGGGCCGTGACCGCTTCCGCCCCCGCTGGCAGGACCGCCGCGGCGAAGGCCAGCAGCAGGGCCAGGGTGGCGAGTCCCGCCCGGCCCCACAGCCGCCGCGCGGCGAGGACCAGCCACGCGCCGATTCCTCCACGCCGGCATCGGCCGACTCGGACAAGTGGGAGGCTCCCTCCTTCCTGCGCCGCCCCGCGGCCACTCCCGCTCCTGCCGCGGAGGCCTCGGGGGGAGAGGAAGCCGGGGCCCAGGGTGCCCCGCGCCGCCGCTACGAGCGCCGGCCCCGCAAGGAGGCCGCTCCCGAAGGAGCGGCACCGGCCGAGGCGAAGGCGCCCGCCGGCGATTGACCGGTCACACGCGCGGCCGGTAGGCCAGCCAATAGGTGAGGGCGACGCCACCGGCGCCGCCTGCCACGTTCCCAAGTGTCACGGCGATCAGGTTCGCCAGGAAATCGCCCGCCGTGACCTTTGCTCCGGCCAGCCATCCCGCCGGTATGAGATACATGTTGGCGACCGAGTGCTCGTAGCCCAGCAGCACGAAGGCGGTGATCGGGAAGACGATCGCCAGGATCTTGTCGGTGACGCTGCGCGCCGCGAAGGTGAGCCATACCGCAAGGCAGACCAGCATGTTGCAGAGAATGCCGCGCGTGAAGGCCTCGACGGACCCGAGCGCCGCCTTCGATTCGGCGATCGTGCGCGCCGTTTCCCCCTGCGGGCCTGACAGCAGTCCCGAGAATCCCATCAGCACCACCACCGCAAGAGCGCCCGCCAGATTGCCGAGAAAGGCATAGGCCCAGTTCCGCAGCAGCGCCCGGAGCCGCACCCGGCCGTCGACCCAGGCCATGACGATCAGGGCGTTGCCGGTGAAGAGTTCCGCCCCGGCGACGATCACCAGCACCAGGCCAGTCGAGAAGATGAGGCCGGCGAGCAGCCGCGCCGGCCCGAATCCCGGCGTGGTCCCCACGAGTGCCGCGGTAAAGGCGGCCGCGCCGAGCGAGATGAAGACGCCCGCCAGCACCGAAAGCGTGGCGAGCTGGAGGGCTGGAAGCCCGGCCTTGGTGACGCCGGCTTCCTCGATGCGCAGGGCCACCTCGGCGGGCTTGTAGGCGTCGAGCCCGGTGGGATCGATCTTCTTGTCGAGCATGAGGGCCATTGAACCCGGCTGCGAAGCGCTCACCTTGATTCAGCGCAAAGCCGGTGGCACGCCGCGCGGTTCATGGTTCCACCCGCTTGATCCATGCCGCACCCACCCCATATGAGCCTCATCACGGCCGCTGCCCTGACGGAATGCCTCTTGCGGGTTCGGGAGGAGCTGGCGGCAATCAACCGTTGACGGCTTTTCGCAGGGGCGCCCAACCGGGGCCCGGGGAAATGCGCCGAGGAGGAGAGTAGGAATGGATTTCGAGAAATACACCGAGCGTTCGCGCGGCTTCGTCCAGTCGGCCCAATCGCTGGCCTTGCGCGAGGGCCATCAGCGCTTCAGCCCCGAACATCTCCTGAAGGTTCTGCTCGACGACGAGGAGGGCCTCGCGGCGGGCCTCATCAACGCGGCGGGCGGCGATTCGCGCCTGGCGCTGCGCGAGGCGGAAGCCGCGCTGCAGAAGCTCCCCAAGGTTTCCGGCTCCGGTGCGGGCCAGGTGTATCTGGCGCCGGAACTGGCCCGCGTCTTCGATGCCGCCCAGAAGCTCGCCGAGAAGGCGGGCGACAGCTATGTGAGCGCCGAGCGGCTGCTCCAGGCCTTGGCGGTCGAGCAGTCGGAGGCGTCGAAGGCGCTGAAATCCGCGGGCGTCACCGCTCAGGGTTTGAACCAGGCGATCAACGCCATCCGCAAGGGCCGCACGGCAGACACGGCCTCTGCCGAGCAGGGCTACGACGCGCTCAAGAAATATGCCCGCGACCTCACCGAGGCCGCGCACTCCGGCAAGCTCGATCCGGTGATCGGACGCGACGAGGAAATCCGCCGCACCATCCAGGTGCTCTCGCGGCGCACCAAGAACAATCCCGTGCTGATCGGCGAACCGGGCGTCGGCAAGACGGCGATCGCCGAGGGCCTGGCGCTCCGCATCGTCAAGGGCGACGTTCCCGAGAGTCTCAAGGACAAGAAGCTGCTGGCGCTCGACATGGGCTCGCTGATCGCCGGTGCGAAGTACCGCGGCGAGTTCGAAGAGCGGCTAAAGGCCGTGCTCTCCGAGGTGACCTCGGCCGAGGGCGGCATCATCCTGTTCATCGACGAGATGCACACGCTGGTGGGGGCGGGCAAGTCCGAGGGCGCGATGGACGCCTCGAACCTGCTGAAGCCCGCGCTCGCGCGGGGCGAGCTGCACTGCGTCGGGGCCACCACGCTCGATGAGTACAGGAAGCACGTGGAGAAGGACGCGGCCCTCGCCCGTCGCTTCCAGCCCGTCTTCGTCAACGAGCCCACCGTCGAGGACACGATCTCGATCCTTCGCGGCATCAAGGAGAAGTACGAGCTGCATCACGGCGTGCGGATCACCGATTCGGCGCTCGTTTCCGCCGCCGTTCTCTCCAACCGCTACATCACCGACCGATTCCTGCCCGACAAGGCCATCGACCTGATGGACGAGGCGGCCTCGCGGCTGCGCATGCAGGTCGATTCGAAGCCAGAGGAGCTCGACGAGATCGACCGCCGCATCATGCAGCTGCAGATCGAACGCGAGGCGCTGAAGAAGGAAACCGACACCGCTTCGAGGGACCGCCTCGGCAAGCTCGAGAAGGAGCTCGCCGAGTTCGAGGAGAAGTCTGCCGCCATGACCAGGCGCTGGCAGGAAGAGAAGGAGCAGCTCGCTTCGGCCTCCAAGGTGAAGGAGGAACTCGAGAAAGCGCGCTTCGAGCTCGACCAGGCGCAGAGGAAGGGCGATTTCGCCAAGGCGGGCGAGCTCGCCTACGCCACGATCCCCGGCCTCGAGAAGAAGCTGAAGGAGGCGGAAGAGAAATCCAGCTCCAAGATGCTCGAGGAAGCGGTCACCGAGAACCACGTGGCGCAGGTCGTCTCGCGCTGGACGGGCGTGCCGGTGGACAAGATGCTCGAAGGCGAGCGCGAGAAGCTCATCTCGATGGAGAAGGAGCTGGCGAAGCGCGTCGTCGGCCAGTCGGAAGCGGTGGAAGCCGTCTCGACGGCGGTGCGCCGCGCGCGGGCGGGCCTGCAAGATCCCAACCGGCCCATCGGCTCCTTCATGTTCCTGGGGCCGACGGGTGTCGGCAAGACGGAGCTCACCAAGGCCCTCGCCGCCTTCCTCTTCGACGACGAGCACGCCATGGTGCGCATCGACATGTCGGAATACATGGAGAAGCACTCCGTCTCGCGGCTCATCGGCGCTCCTCCGGGCTACGTGGGTTATGACGAGGGGGGCGCGCTCACCGAGGCCGTGCGGCGCAGGCCCTACCAGGTCGTGCTGTTCGACGAGGTCGAGAAGGCGCATCCGGACGTGTTCAACGTGCTGCTCCAGGTGCTGGACGACGGCCGCCTGACGGATGGCCAGGGCCGCACCGTGGACTTCAAGAACACGCTGATCATCATGACCTCGAACCTTGGGTCCGAGTATCTCGTGAACCTCGGCGAGGCGCAGGATGTGGACGTGGTGCGCGACCAGGTGATGGGCGTGGTCAGGGCCAGCTTCCGGCCGGAGTTCCTGAACCGCCTCGACGAGATCATCCTGTTCCACCGGCTGAAGCGGGAGAACATGGGAGCGATCGTCGACATCCAGGTCGGCCGGCTCAGGAAGCTGCTCGCCGACCGGAAGATCGAGATCGACATCTCGGAGGCAGCCCGGAACTGGCTGGCCGAGAAGGGCTACGACCCGGCTTACGGTGCGCGTCCCCTGAAGCGGGTGATCCAGAAGAACCTTCAGGATCCGCTCGCCGAGGAGATCCTCGCCGGCCGCATCAAGGATGGCGACACGGTGGCGGTCGACGCCACGGCGGGTGTCCTGACCTTCAACGGCATGGCCGTCGGCGGCAAGCCCGTCGACCCGAAGGTCGTGAAGCTGCACTGATCCGGCTACAGAACAACAAGGGGCGGTTCCTTGGGCCGCCCCTTGTCCATTCACATTGCCCGGCCACCCGCGCAGTGGCACGATCCCCCGGATGACGCTCGAGGGCTATAACCGTTTCTGCCGCGGCCTGCCGCATACATCGCATGTGGTGCAGTGGGATGGCGCGCATGTGTGGAAAGTGGGCGGGCCGAAGGGAAAGGTCTTCGCCATCGCGTCGCGATGGGAGGGCCCATCGCTCGACATCACCTTCAAGGCCTCGGCGCTGAGCTTCGACCTGCTGAAGGACAGGCCGGGCATGAGGCCCGCGCCCTATCTCGCCTCGCGCGGGCTTCTCTGGCTGCAGCGGCGCACCAGTGAAACCCTCGACGACGCGAGTCTCGAGGCCTACCTGCGCGAGAGCCACAGGCTGGCGGCGCAGAACCTGCCGAAGCGCGTGCAGCGCGAGCTGGGCCTCCTCTCCTGACCCTTAACCCTTGGGCGGGTTGTCCCTGGCCAAGGCATAGATCACCAGCGTGACTGCCAGCAGGCTCGCGAAGATCAGGTGCAGCGTGGCATAGGCCTGCTGCGCCGGGCTGTCCTGGAGAGCCGTCATCAGCGAACCGCTCAAGGGCTGCAGCAGGCCCGCCCCGCCGATGAACAGAACGTTGAGCAGCGTGATGCCGCGGCCCAGCAGATGGTCCGGCACGAAGCTCCGTCCATGCGCCATCAGCACGCCATAGGTCATCCCGAAACCGCCCGCGAGGCCCATGAGGGTGATGGCCGCGGCAAGCGGCAGGCGCGGAAGCGCCAGGGCCGCGAAACAGAGTGCCGTCGCCAGGACGCCGCCGAACACCACCCATTTGCGGGTGCCGAGCAGCCGGTCGAGCGGCCCGTAGGCCATGGCGCCGGCCGACATCGCCGCCGCCATCACCAGGAGCGCATTGCCGCGCGCCAGGGGATCGAGCCCGTACACGGAGGAAAAGAACGGTCCTGCCCAGAGGCCGCGCTCGGCAAGAATTACCGCATAGCTCACCGCGGTGATCGGCAGCAGGGGCCAGAGCGCGCGGATCTTCAGGATTTCGCCGATGCCGCCGAGGAGCCCGCGCGAACCATGCGCCGTGATCCGGCGGGGATCCCGAATCAGCAGCAGCACCGAAAGGGCGGAAAGAGCGGTTGCGGCGGCCATGCCCAGCATGGCGCCCCGCCAGCCAACCGTCTGAGCGGCCCAGGCGAGCGGCGAGGCGGCCAGCAGATTGCCGGCCGTGCCCAGGCCCAGGAGCCAGGAGCAGAGCAGCGCGAAGCGATGGGGCTCTGCCGTCCGCCCGAAGAGGTAGATCGCGCCCATGTAGATCGAGCCGCAGCCCGCCCCGATCAGCAGCATGGCGAGGTTGAGCGCCAGCGCCGATTGCGCACCCGCGAAGAGCACCGCCCCCAGCACCGCCAGCAACATCTGCAGCGCCACGGTGCGGCGGGGCCCCAGCGTGTCGAGCGCGTAGCCCACCGGGAACTGCGTTGCCACGAAGCCCAGGATCCAGATCGCCTGAAGGTTGCCGAGCGCTTGCGGCCCCAGCGAGAGCTCGCGCGCCAATTCGGGCGCGATCACCGCCAGGAAGGAGCGGTAGAACTGGCTCAGCACATAGGCTGCAAGGAATGTGAGGAAGCTCCGCACGGGCGAGCTCTCCGGCAGCGCCGTGCCGCTGTTACTGCTTGATCTGCGCCACCTGCAGCGCCGAGGGAGCCCGCTCCATCATCGTCGCGACACGCTGCTTCATCTGCTTGAACTTGGAAAGTTCCTTGCCCGCCAGCTGCTTGCCGCCCGCCGCCTTGATTCGCGTGGGGTTCACCGGCCGGCCGTCGACATGGACTTCGTAGTGGAGGTGCGGGCCGGTGGAACGGCCGGTCGAGCCCACGTAGCCGATGATCTGACCCTGGTTCACCTTGGCGCCGCGCCGGATGCCGGCGGCGAGCTTGCTCATGTGGGCGTAGAGCGTCTCGTACTTGTTGTTGTGCTTGACCTCGACGGCGATGCCGAAGGCACCGTGGCGGCCGGCAAGCTGGACGACGCCTGAACCCGCAGCACGGATCGGGGTGCCGTGCGGCGCGCCGAAGTCCACGCCCGCATGCATCTTCGAATAGCCAAGCAGCGGGTGGCGGCGCATGCCGAAGCCGGAGGTGAGCCTGGCGCCTGAAACCGGGGTCTTGAGCAGCGATTTCTGGGCGCTGCGGCCCTGCTCGTCGTAGTAGTCGGTCTGCCCGTCGGCGGTGGTGAAGCGGTAGAAGGTTTTGGTCTTTCCGTCGAGGGTCAGTTCGGCATAGTGAAGCACCTTGCGCTTCGAGGAGGAGCCCGTGAGCGGGTTGCCGTAGAACACGTCGAAGGTGTCGTTCGCCTTCACCTGGCGCTGGAAGTCGACGTCGTAGGCGAAGATGCGGGTGAATTCGGCGATGATGTAGTCGGGAACCTTGTTGTCCTTGGCCGTGGCGTAGAGGCTCGAGCCCACCTTGGCCTTGGTGCGGAAGTGGTTGAACTCGGCGTATTTCGAAGCCGAGCCGTCCCTGGCGCCATTGATGGCCGCCACGAAGCGACCGTCTTCGTCGGCCTGAACCGTGAGCCTCTCCTTGGGGCCCGGCTCGAAGGAGAGTTCGACGGGGAAGATCACTTCGCGACCATAGAAGTCGATCTGCCGGTCGAGCGTCAGTTCGATGGCGGTGCCTTCCTTCATCATGGTGGCCGGGAAGATCGGTTCGACCGCCGCCGCGAGTGCGTTGGCCGCGTCCTTGCTCACGCCGCGCTCTGTCAGCGCCTCAATCAGCGTCTCGCCCTTGGCAAGGCGGAAGGTCTCGTCCGTCGGCTCCGGGGGGACCTGCTTGGTAATTGTGGTGATGTTGGTTTGTTCGTCGATCGCGTCGAGTTCGGCGTCGATCACTTCCGGGCTGCCGTCCCCATAGGGCAGGCCCTCGGAGGTGATCTCGGGATAGAGATTGGCGTTGTTGAGGTCGCGTTCGGGCACGATGGGCGAGCCGTCGGTTTCCGGCTGCGGCTGGTAGGCGGCGGAAAGTTCTTTCCGCCCGATGACCGAGTGCCCGGAGCCGAGCTCGGCGCTCTCCGGATAGGACCCCGTCAGCGAGGCCTTCTCCACCGATGCGAAGGCATCGCGCGGGGCGGCGTTCTCGCCGAAAATGCCAAGCACGGCGCTGCCGATCACCAGGGACCCCGCGATACCGGCGACGCAGGTGGTGAGCAGCCAGCGGTGATGGACGGGTTCGACCTCGAAAGGATCGGCGGGCGGCACCGGAGCCCTCGATGCAAGAGCCTTCGGAACCGGTGTTTTCGATGGCAGTGGCGGACGGCGCGCCGCGCCGGACTGCGTCCGGGCGCGAAACTGTCTGTCAACGCGATCGTTCAATACCCAATCCCCTGTCTAACGCATTCGCTCCGGAACTCGCGGGACCTGCTCGACTTCCCCTCGATCGCAGGCCGCTCTGGGGAGCGCATTTCTCGTCTCTCTTGCTCCGCCCGGGCGCCGGGCACCGGAGGGTGCCCGTGGGGGCGGAAAATGCCTTCACCCGCCCCGTTAGTCAACCATCTTGACCAGTCCGGAGGCAGGTCTTCGCCAGTCCTCCCGAATGAGGCGGCCGCGCCGAGCGGCAGGCCCTGAACGGGAGTAAAGCCAACGATCAGCATCCCACCGAGACGTTTCCAATTCGTTAACCATGAAGGGGAGAGGGCGACTGCCCCCCGGTTTGACCGTCCGGACAAGAATGCCGATCCCCGGCCCGGACTCACGGCCTCCGCCGGAAGGAACGGGGGCCTCTGGCGGAGTGGAAATCTCTCGCCGTTTCAGAGGGTTGCAGAAATCGTAAAAAACTTCGCACGACCTTCTTGACAGTTTGGCCTGAGGGGTCATATAAGCCGGGTCACTGAGGGACGCGGCGTGGATGCGCGGCGTGCCTTTGTGACGGAAAAGCCGACAAGCTGGCGCTGCTGCCGGGTGA
>NZ_JBKBKI010000060.1:0-7741 GCF_046294715.1 Aestuariivirga sp.
GAGCGAGCGCATTTCCTTAACGAGCACGTTGAAGCTTTCGGGGATGCCCGCCTCGAAGGTGTCGTCGCCGCGCACGATGGCCTCATAGACCTTCGTGCGGCCGGCCACGTCGTCCGACTTGATGGTGAGCATCTCCTGCAGCGTGAAGGCGGCGCCATAGGCTTCGAGCGCCCACACCTCCATTTCGCCGAAGCGCTGGCCGCCGAACTGCGCCTTGCCGCCCAGCGGCTGCTGGGTGACGAGCGAGTAAGGCCCGATGGAACGGGCGTGGATCTTGTCGTCCACCAGGTGGTGCAGCTTCAGCATGTAGATGTAGCCGACGGTCACCTGGCGGTCGAAGGCTTCGCCCGAGCGCCCGTCATAGAGGGTCACCTGCCCAGAGGTCGAGAGGCCCGCGTCCTTCAGCATGGCCGCGATGTCTTCCTCCCGGGCACCGTCGAAGACCGGCGTGGCGATCGGCACGCCGCGGCGGAGGTTCTCGGCGGCTTCGAGAAGCGAACCGTCGTCGAGGCCCTCGAGCTCGTCGTGCCTGCCGTAGATGCGGTGCATCTCCTCGCGCAGCGGCTTGACGTCGCGCGAGTCCCTGCAGGCATCGAGCAGGCTGGCGATCTTCCGGCCCATGCCGGCACAGGCCCAGCCGAGGTGCGTCTCCAGGATCTGGCCCACGTTCATGCGCGACGGCACGCCGAGCGGGTTCAGCACCACGTCCACGTGGGTGCCGTCCTCGAGGAACGGCATGTCCTCGATGGGGACGATGCGCGAGACGACGCCCTTGTTGCCGTGACGGCCGGCCATCTTGTCACCCGGCTGGATCTTGCGCTTCACCGCCACGAAGACCTTGACCATCTTCATGACGCCCGGCGGCAGTTCGTCACCGCGCTGAAGCTTGTCCACCTTGTCGTGGAAGCGCGTATCGAGGCGCTTCTTCGACTCGTCGTACTGCTGCTTCATCGCCTCGAGCTCGCCCATCGCCTTCTCGTCGCCGAGCGCGATGTTCCACCACTGCGACTGCGGCATGTCCTCGAGGGTCTTCCCGGTGATCGCGCCTTCGATCCTGTGGCCCTTCGGGCCGCCGGTGGCGGACTTGCCGAGCAGGAAATCGTGCAGGCGGCCATAGGAATTGCGGTCGAGGATGGCGAGTTCGTCGTCGCGGTCCTTGGCGAGGCGGTCGATCTCCTCGCGCTCGATCGCCTGGGCGCGCTCGTCCTTGTCGACGCCGTGACGGTTGAACACGCGAACCTCGACGACCGTGCCGGAAACACCGGGCGGCAGCCGGAGGGAAGTGTCGCGCACGTCCGATGCCTTCTCGCCGAAGATGGCGCGGAGCAGCTTCTCCTCCGGCGTCATCGGGCTTTCGCCCTTGGGCGTGATCTTGCCGACCAGGATGTCGCCCGGCTTCACCTCGGCGCCGATATAGACGATGCCCGCCTCGTCGAGGTTCTTGAGCGCCTCTTCGCCGACGTTCGGAATGTCGCGGGTGATCTCCTCCGGCCCGAGCTTCGTGTCGCGCGCCATCACATCGAATTCCTCGATGTGGATCGAGGTGAACACGTCGTCCTTCACGATGCGCTCGGAGAGCAGGATCGAGTCCTCGAAGTTGTAGCCCATCCACGGCATGAAGGCGACGAGCACGTTCTGGCCCAGGGCGAGATCGCCAAGGTCAGTGGACGGACCGTCGGCGATGATGTCGCCGGCCTTCACCGCGTCGCCCACCCGCACCAGCGGACGCTGGTTGATGCAGGTGTTCTGGTTCGAGCGCTGGAACTTGGCGAGGGTGTAGATGTCGACGCCCGACTTCGACGGGTCCGTCTCCTCCGTGGCGCGGATGACGATGCGCTTGGCGTCCACCTGGTCGACCACGCCGGAGCGGCGGGCGGCCACGGCGGCGCCGGAATCGCGCGCCACCACGGCTTCCATGCCAGTGCCCACGAGCGGCGCGTTGGTGCGCACCAGCGGCACGGCCTGGCGCTGCATGTTCGAGCCCATCAGCGCGCGGTTGGCGTCGTCGTTCTCGAGGAACGGAATGAGCGCGGCCGCGACCGAGACGAGCTGCTTCGGCGACACGTCGACGTAGTCCACGCGGTCCGCCGGAACGGTGAGCACGTCGCCTGCATGGCGCGCGATGACGAGGTCCTCGGCGAAGCCGCCGTCCCTGTTCAGCGCGACGTTGGCCTGGGCGATGTGATGCTTCTGCTCCTCGATGGCCGAGAGATAGACCACGTCGTCCGAAACGCGGCCGTCGACCACCCGGCGGTAGGGCGTCTCGATGAAGCCGTACTTGTTGACGCGGGCATAGGTCGCGAGCGAGTTGATGAGGCCGATGTTCGGGCCCTCCGGCGTCTCGATCGGGCAGATGCGGCCGTAATGCGTCGGGTGCACGTCGCGCACCTCGAAGCCGGCGCGCTCGCGCGTGAGGCCGCCCGGTCCGAGCGCCGAGAGGCGGCGCTTGTGGGTGATCTCCGAGAGCGGGTTCGTCTGGTCCATGAACTGCGAGAGCTGCGATGAGCCGAAGAACTCACGCACTGCGGCGGCGGCGGGCTTCGCGTTGATCAGGTCGTGCGGCATCACCGTGTCGATGTCGACCGACGACATGCGCTCCTTGATGGCGCGCTCCATTCGGACGAGGCCGAGACGGTACTGGTTCTCCATGAGCTCGCCCACCGAGCGCACACGGCGGTTGCCGAGATGGTCGATGTCGTCCACCTCGCCCTTGCCGTCGCGCAGCTCGTGCAGCGTCTTGATGACCGAGATGATGTCGTCCTTCCGCAGCACGCGCATGGTGTCCGGCACGTCGAGCTCGAGGCGCATGTTCATCTTCACGCGGCCCACGGCGGAAAGATCGTAGCGCTCCTGGTCGAAGAACAGGCCGTTGAACAGCGCCTCCGCGGTCTCGCGCGTCGGCGGCTCGCCGGGGCGCATGACGCGGTAGATCTCGACGAGCGCCTGCTCGTAGCTCTCCACCTTGTCTGCCTTCAGCGTGTTGCGGATGTAGGGACCAGTGTTGATGTGGTCGATATCGAGCAGGCGGAGCTCGGCATAGCCGGCATCCTTCAGCGCGTTCAGCATCTTCTCGCCGATCTCGTCGCCGGCTTCGGCGTAGATCTCGCCCGTCTTCTCGTTGACGAGCTCGTCGGCGAGGTAGAGGCCGTGCAGGTCCTCGTCGCGCACCAGCAGTTCCTTGACGCCGTCCTCTGCGATCTTGCGGGCAAGGCGCGGGGTGATCTTCTTGCCGGCTTCCACCACGACCTGGCCGGTCTTGGCGTCGATCAGGTCCACCGACGGCTTGATGCCCCTGAAGCGCTGCGCGTCGAACGGCGTCTTCCAGCCGTCCTTGCCGAGCTTGTAGGTGACCGTCTTGTAGAAGGTGTGCAGGATCTCCTCGGAATCGAGGCCCAGCGCGTAGAGCAGCGTGGTGATCGGCAGCTTGCGGCGCCGGTCGATGCGGGCATAGATGATGTCCTTCGCGTCGAACTCGAAGTCGAGCCAGGAGCCGCGATAGGGAATGATGCGTGCTGCGAAGAGCAGCTTGCCCGAGGAATGGGTCTTGCCCTTGTCGTGGTCGAAGAACACGCCGGGCGAACGGTGCATCTGCGAGACGATCACGCGCTCCGTGCCGTTCACCACGAAGGTGCCGTTGGCCGTCATGAGCGGCATGTCGCCCATGTAGACGTCCTGCTCCTTGATGTCCTTCACCGACTTGGACTGGGTGTCCGGATCGATTTCGAACACGATCAGGCGCAGCGTCACCTTGAGGGGCGCCGCGAAGGTCATTCCGCGCTGCTGGCACTCGTCGACGTCGAACTTCGGCTGCTCGAACTCGTAGCGCACGAACTCGAGCATGGCCTGGCCCGAGAAATCCGTGATCGGGAAGACCGACTTGAAGACGGCCTGCAGGCCCTCGTTCGCCCGCCCGCCTGCCGGTTCCTTCATCTGCAGGAACTGGTCGTAGCTCTCGCGCTGAACCTCGATCAGGTTCGGCATCTCGGCCACTTCGATATTCTTGCCGAAGAACTTGCGGAGGCGTTTGCGGCTTGCAGCGGACTGTGTTTCGGCCATTGGTTTTCCTTGAGTTCTGAAACAAGCATATTCGACAGCTTGCCGGACCCGCTTTTTCGAAGCGGATCTGGCAAGCCGTCGCGGACGGCGCGATACTGGCCCGGCGGCGCCCCGTGGAATCAGGACGCCGCCGGAAAAGGCGTTACTTCAGCTCGACCTTGGCGCCAACCGCCTCGAGCTTCTTCTTCATGGCTTCGGCGTCGGCCTTGTTGACGCCTTCCTTCACGGTCTTGGGAGCGCCCTCGACCAGGTCCTTGGCTTCCTTGAGGCCCAGGCCGGTGATGGCGCGGACTTCCTTGATCACCTCGATCTTCTTGTCGCCGGCGGCGGCGAGAACGACGGTGAACTCCGTCTTCTCCTCGGCCGGAGCGGCAGCGGCGCCGCCAGCGCCCGGAGCGGCGGCGACGGCCACCGGAGCGGCGGCGGAAACGCCCCACTTCTCCTCGAGCATCTTGGAGAGTTCGGCAGCCTCGAGAACGGTGAGGCTGGAGAGGTCTTCGACGATTTTGGCGAGATCGGCCATTTCAGTATCTTTCTGTCAGTCGGTTGGTTGGGTTGACTTGAGGCGTGGCGTCTTTAGCCAGCAGCCTGATCCTTGGTGGCATAGGCGTTGAAGACACGCGCCAGCTGACCGCCAGGAGCCTGCAGCACACCAGCGATCCTGGTGGCCGGGGCCTGGATGAGGCCGATCAGCTTGCCCCGCAGCTCGTCGAGCGAGGGCAGGTCAGCGAGTGCCTTGACCGCATTGGCGTCCATCACGGTCTTGCCCAGCGCGCCGCCGAGGATCACGAACTTCTCGTTCCCCTTGGCGAAGGCCGAGGCGACCTTCGGAGCCGAGACGGGATCGGCGGCGTAAGCCACCATGGTCGGACCCTGGAAGAGGTCCTTGATCCCGGCTGCGTCAGTGCCATCAAGAGCAAGCTTGGCGAGACGGTTCTTGGCGACCTTCACGGTCGCCCCCGCCTGGGCCATCCTGCTACGCAGGTCATTGACCTGGTTCACGGTGAGGCCCTTGTTGTGGGCCACAACGATCACACCGGTGGACTTGAACACCTGGTTGAGCGTTGCGACGAGCTCTACTTTTTCAGCTCTTTCCACTTGCTCTCTCCTGTATGGCGGAAGGGCTTTGGACCCCACCGCCGTTGGACCAACCGCTCAAGACACCAACCACACGAGGCAGGGCGCTTTGAGCGGCGCTCACGTGCCTGTCCCCCTCCGCCAGGTGGCCCCGGCTTCGGGTGTGAGGTCCAAACCGACTTGGAACCCCCATATGGGGGTTCGAATTCCGTTTTGACACCCATCTCATGCAGGCTGGGCTTTTAAGCGGAGCATCGCTGCACCGCGCCTGCAATCTCGGACAGGTAATCCAGAGTTCGAGGAACCCTGGTCAATCCGCTGAAATCCTTGGGAGATTTCAGCGGAAACTTGCTTTCGGCTTACGCCGCGCCGCCCGTCACGGAGGCGAGGTCAAGCTTGAGGCCCGGTCCCATGGACGAAGAAATGGACAATTTCTTGACATAGGTACCCTTGGCCGCCGGCGGCTTGGCCTTGATCACGGCATCGACGAAGGCCTTGATGTTCTGGTTCAGCTGCTCGTCCGAGAACGAGGCCTTGCCCACACCGGCCTGCACGATGCCCGCCTTTTCAACCCGGAACTCGACGGCGCCGCCCTTGGCGGCCTTGATCGCACCCGCAACGTCCATCGTCACGGTGCCGACCTTCGGATTCGGCATCATGCCGCGGGGGCCCAGCACCTTGCCGAGACGGCCGACGAGACCCATCATGTCCGGCGTGGCGATGCAGCGGTCGAAGTCGATCTGCCCCTTGTTCACGATCTCGAAGAGTTCCTCGGCACCCACGACGTCCGCCCCGGCCTTCTTGGCTTCCTCGGCCTTCGGGCCCTTGGCGAAGACGCCGACGCGCAGATTGCGGCCGGTGCCGTTCGGCAGGTTCACGACGCCGCGGACCATCTGGTCCGAGTGGCGCGGATCGACGCCGAGGTTCATGGCGATCTCGATCGTTTCGTTGAACTTGGCGTTGGCGCGCTCCTTCACCAGCTTCACGGCCTCCTCGAGGCCGTAGAACTTCTGGCGGTCGACGCCTTCGCGGTTCTTTGCAATGCGCTTTGCGAGCTTTGCCATCGTCTTACTCCACCACCTGGAGGCCCATGGACCGGGCAGAGCCGGCAATTTCACGCGCAGCCGCGTCGATGTCGCGGGCATTCATGCCCTTCAGCTTCTGCTCGGCGATCTCGCGGCACTGGGCCATCGTCACCTTGCCGACGAAGGCACCCTTGCCGGGCTCCTTCGAGCCCTGCTTGATGCCCGCGATCTTCTTGAGGAAGTAGGACGCCGGCGGCGACTTCATCTCAAAGGTGAAGGACTTGTCCTGATAGGCCGTGATGACGACCGGAACAGGCGAGCCCGGCTCCATCTTCTGCGTGGCGGCGTTGAACGCCTTGCAGAATTCCATGATGTTGAGGCCGCGCTGACCGAGAGCGGGGCCGATCGGCGGAGACGGATTGGCCTGTCCCGCCGGCACTTGCAACTTTACGTAACCGACAATCTTCTTTGCCATTCTAGTTCCCTCGCCGGACAAGCCGGCTGATTGAGGTTAGTGGTCCGGCTTGTTGAAGGCCTCCCACCGGATCGGACAGGGCGGTCAGCGGAGCTTCTCGACCTGGCCATACTCGAGTTCGACAGGCGTGGGCCTGCCGAAGATGGACACGGCCACCTTGAGCCGCGACCGTTCTTCATCCACCTCCTCCACCTGGCCGGAGAAGGAAGCGAAAGGACCATCGGCGACGCGAACCTGCTCGCCGACTTCGAAGGTGAGGGTGGACTTCGGACGCTCGACACCCTCCGCCACCTGGTTCAGGATGCGGGCCGCCTCGGCGTCCGAGATCGGAATGGGCTTGGAGTCCGAGCCCAGGAAACCCGTAACCTTCGGGGTGTTCTTGATCAGGTGGAAAGCCTGGTCGGTGAGTTCCATCTTCACCAGCACATAGCCGGGAAAGAACCGCCGCTCGGACTTTATCTTGCGGCCGCGACGAACCTCGATCACCTCTTCGGTGGGGACGAGCACCTGTTCGAACAGGTCGGCAAGCCCCTTCTGGGCGGCCTGCTCCTTGATGGAGTCGGCCACCTTTTTCTCGAAGTTCGAGTAGGCGTGAACGATGTACCAGCGCTTTGCCATGTGTGCCTGCCCGTCCGCCCTCTAGCCCGCGATACCGAGTAGCCACTGAACGCCGCGGTGCAGCACGGCGTCAACGGCAAGGAAGAACACGGCCGCGATCGCCACCATGATGAAGACCATCACGGTCGAGATCATGGTCTCGCGGCGGCTGGGCCAGGCTACCTTGGCACCCTCCTCGCGGACCTGCTGGAGAAACTCGAACGGATTGGTCTTGGCCACCTTGTTCTTCCTGAAATCTGGCAGGGGCAGTAGGGCTCGAACCCACGACCTGCGGTTTTGGAGACCGCCGCTCTACCAACTGAGCTATACCCCTATCAGCGCGGCGCACCCTCAACTTAAGGAGCGCGCCGCACCATTTAAAGTCAGTCCGTGATCTTGGCGACGACGCCGGCGCCGACGGTACGGCCGCCTTCACGGATGGCGAAGCGCAGCTTCTCCTCCATGGCGATCGGCGTGATCAGTTCGACGTCGAAGGAGATGTTGTCGCCCG
>NZ_JBKBKI010000061.1:0-5413 GCF_046294715.1 Aestuariivirga sp.
TCGCCATCTCGCAGGGTTCGCTCCGGCGCGGCTCGGCCGCCGTCTACCTCGACATCTCCCACCCCGAGATCGAGGAGTTCCTGGAAATCCGCAAGCCCGCCGGGGACTTCAACCGCAAGGCCTTGAACCTCCATCATGGCGTTCTCGTCACCGACGCCTTTATGGAGGCGGTCAGGAAGGGCGAGCGCTTCGTCCTCGTCTCCCCGCGCGATGGCTCGAAGCGCGGCGAGGTGGATGCCCGCACGCTGTTCCAGAAGCTGGTCGAGACGCGCCTCGCAACGGGCGAGCCCTACATCATCTTCATCGACCACGTGAACCGCGCGATGCCGAAGCATCAGCGCGACCTGGGGCTCAAGGTCACGACGTCCAACCTCTGCTCCGAGATCACGCTGCCCACCGGGCCCGATCATCTGGGGAACGACCGCACCGCCGTCTGCTGCCTCTCCTCGCTCAACCTCGAGACCTGGGACCAGTGGCACGCCGACCCGCGCTTCCTCGAGGACGTCATGCGCTTCCTCGACAACGTGCTTTCCGACTACATCGCCCGCGCGCCCGACGAGATGCGCCGCGCGAAATATGCCGCCATGCGCGAGCGCTCGGTGGGCCTCGGCGTCATGGGGTTCCACAGCTTCCTCCAGGCGCGCCGCATCCCGTTCGAGAGCGCGCTTGCCAAGTCGTGGAACCTGAAGATGTTCCGGCACATCCGCGAGCGGGTGGACGCAGCCTCGATGCTGCTTGCCGTCGAGCGCGGGCCCTGCCCGGACGCCGAGGAGATGGGCGTGATGGAGCGCTTCTCGTGCAAGATGGCGATCGCGCCGACCGCCAGCATCTCCATCATCTGCGGCGGCACCTCGGCCTGCATCGAGCCCATTCCGGCCAACATCTACACCCACAAGACGCTCTCGGGCAGCTTCGTGATCCGGAACCCCCATCTCGAGAAGCTGCTCATCGAAAAGGCCAAGAACTCGGATGCGGTGTGGAACTCGATCCTCGAGCATGACGGCTCGGTCCAGCACCTTGACTTCCTCACCGCCGACGAGAAGGCCGTTTTCCGTACCGCCTTCGAGATCGACCAGCGCTGGCTCCTCGAGCTTGCCGGCGATCGCACGCCCTACATTGACCAGGCGCAGTCCCTGAATCTGTTCATCCCGGCCGATGTCGAGAAGTGGGATCTTCTCATGCTCCACTTCCGCGCCTGGGAGCTGGGCATCAAGTCGCTCTACTATCTCCGCTCCAAGTCGGTGCAGCGCGCCGGCTTCGTCGGCGGGGAAGCGGGTGGCCTTTTCGGCGGAGTGGAGGCGGACAACACGCCCGAGCCGCGCCGGATCGAGCTCGACGCCAACAAGTACGACGAGTGCCTGGCGTGCCAGTAGCAAAGCGTTCGGCCGGCGGGGCGGGCCGCTCCGGCGGCCTGGCCGTCGGCGGGTCTCAGCCTGTCCGACCCGTCGTGCCCGAAACTTTCCGGCAAGCCCTTGCCCGGCGCGCGACCTCGTTCTATCTCTGTTCTCCGCCTGTGGAGTGACCCATGCCCCTCCTCGAAGCCAGCCGCACCTACAAGCCCTTCGAATACCCCTGGGCCTACGAGTACTGGAAGCGCCAGCAGCAGATTCACTGGATGCCCGAGGAAGTCCCGCTCGGCGAGGACTGCCGAGACTGGGCGCAGAAGCTGACCGACCACGAGCGGAACCTGCTCACCCAGATCTTCCGCTTCTTCACCCAGGCCGACGTCGAGGTGCAGGACTGCTACCACGACCGCTATGGCCGGGTGTTCAAGCCGACCGAGATCAAGATGATGCTGACCGCCTTCTCCAACATGGAGACGGTCCACATCGCGGCCTACTCGCACCTCCTCGACACCATCGGCATGCCCGAGACCGAGTATGCCGCCTTCCTCAACTACAAGGAGATGCGGGACAAGCACGACTATCTCGCGAGCTTCGGTGTCGAGACCGATGCCGACATCGCCCGCACGCTCGCCATGTTCGGCGCGTTCACCGAGGGGCTCCAGCTCTTCGCGAGCTTCGCGATGCTCATGAACTTCCCGCGCTTCAACAAGATGAAGGGCATGGGCCAGATCGTCTCCTGGTCGGTGCGGGACGAGAGCCTCCACTGCGAGGGCATCATCCGCCTGTTCCATGCCTTCTGCGCAGAGCGGCAGTGCCTGACGCCGGCAGTCAGGGACGATATCCTCGACATGTGCCAGAAGACGGTGCGCCTCGAGGACGCCTTCATCGACCTTGCCTTCGAGATGGGCCCAGTCCACGGCATGCACCCGAAGGAGATCAAGAAGTACATCCGTTTCACGGCCGACTGGCGGCTGAAGCAGCTGGGGCTTCCGCCCATCTACATGATCGAGGAGCACCCGCTCCCCTGGCTCCAGCCACTGCTCTCGGGTGTGGAGCACGCCAACTTCTTCGAGACCCGGGCGACGGAGTATTCGAAGGCGGCCACGCGCGGGAACTGGCAGGAAGTGTGGGAGATCTTCGACCGCCGCCAGGCTGCCAAGACCGCCGCCGCCGCCAACGACGCGGATCAGGGGGCAGATCTTCTCTCCGGCGTCGCGGCGGAATGACGCCTCCGGCGGGCAGGGGCGAGCCGCCCCTGCACCCGGCCAATACCGATATCCCGAGCGCCCGGCGGAAACTGGAGCGCCAGACGTTCCACGTCCGCTTCCAGTCCTGCATCGCCTTCACGCACCGGATTGCGTCCCTGATTGACAGGAACCGCTCACGTTCACGAGTGTCGGGGCCGCTCATCCCTTGCTTGGGGTCGCACACTCCTCGCGTCCAGGTCATGCCGTGCCGCAACTGCAGACTTCTCGACACCCCTTCTTGCAGCTTCGTTTCCGGTTCGCTACATTTTGTGCGGGAGGATCTTGTTATGCGGAAGGTAGTCGGAGTTCTGGTTTTCCTCGCATCGACTCCAGCCTTTGCGCAGTCATCAGTGCATGTGCGTGGGTATATCCGGTCTGATGGCACTTATGTGGCGCCCCACTACAGGTCGGCGCCAGATTCCAGCAGGATGAACAATTGGTCATCGGAGGCGAACTTCAACCCCTATACCGGAAAACAGGGAACTGTAGACCCATTTGCACCAAGATTTCCATCATCCCCGGGATATCGACCGTATCGGCCAAGGGGCTTCTGACACGAAGCAAATAGGACGTCTCCGCTGGGTCGATCGCAATTTTTCGGGCGGAGCGGGATTGGCCGCCTCTCGCACGTGTTCGCGCGCGTCGAACGCTGCCTCGATGTCGTTGAAGCCTGACCGCCTTTCCTAGGCTCAGCACCTATTCAATCCCTGGTGTTGGCGGCGATGCGTTGATTCGATGGCGGCATCTGGGAGGTGCTGCTGATGTCGGGCGTGTGGTTGCTGAGCGAGGCGCAGATGCGGCGCATTGAGCCGTTTTTCCCGCTTTCTCATGGGGTTCCGCGAGTGGATGATCGGCGGGTGATCTCCGGGATCGTCTTCGTGCTCAGGAACGGCCTGCGCTGGCGGGGTGCGCTGCCGGCCCAGGGGCCGCACAAGACCTGTCACACAACCGGTTCATCCGCTGGAGCCGCCTGGGCGTGTTCAACTCGATCTTCGCCGAGCTGGCGGCCAGGGCCGGCAAGCCCGACAGGCTGATGATCGACGCGACGCAGCTGAAGGCCCATCGAACCGCTGCCAGTCTGTTCAACAGGGGCTCTTCCCCGAAATATCGGGCGCGACCTGTGGCGGACCGAACTCCAGGCTGCATGCTGTCACCGTCGGCCAGGGGCGGCCCTTGGTCATGCTCCTGACCGAAGGCCAGGCCAGCGTCACCGGGGCGCTGCGTTGCTGCGCAATGCCTTACCGCCAGCCAGGGAGCCGATCGCCGACAAGGGCTATGTCGGCAACGGCTTCCGCAACGCCTTGGCCGAGCGCGGCACCGCCGCCTGCATCCCTTCCAAATCCAGCCGCACGACCGCCATTCCGCATGCCCCCGTCCTCTACCGCCAGCGCCACAAGATCGAGATCATGTTCGGCCGCCTGAAAGCCTGTCGCCGCATCCCCATCCGCTACGACCGCTGCGCACACGCCTTCTTCTCAGCCGTCTGCATCGCAGCCACCGTCATCTTCTGGCGTGGTCAATGAGTCCTGAGCCTAGAACGCCACGTCTCCCACGGTGTAGCTGACGAGGATGGTGAAGGCGGCCACGATCAGCGTCCGGACCAGAGTTCGCTTCACATGGATCCCCCCCCCGCCCGGACCCCGGCCACCGAAATCGCCACCAGCGACACCAGCACCGAGACAGTGATGAGCGGCAGCTCGATCCGCGCCGGCGGATACCATGCGAGCAGGAAGGCAATGGCGGCGCCCAGCCCGAAGGCGAGCGCCGCGCCGGTGCCTGCAGTCGCGACGTGCGCCGCCGACACCAGCCGCACGATCCCGTGCTCGCGCTCCAGCGCTGCCTTCAGCGGCGAGCGCCGCATCAGCCATCCACCACCTCCCCGGCAAGCTCCGGCGCCGGCTCCTTCGCCACGTAGACGGCAACGATCTCGGCCCGTTCGGCCTCCCGCCCGGCCTTCGGTTCCTGCCGCTCCTCGGCAGTCGCGGCGATCTGCCCGTCCCGCTCCGCTGCCGTCTCGGCCCACTTGGCTTCGCCTGGGGTCGGCATTTCCGCGACGATTGCCGAGCTCCCGGCAATCAGCGGCGTCCGCTTGCTTGCTCCTGCGCCGCTAAACCCGAGGAGAAGGCCCGCCGGGCTGATGATCCTGTCCTGCGCCGCAGGCGCCCAGGCCCGGCGTGACTGCCGCTGGCCGAGATGATGCGCGAGGTCAGATCCGAAGGAACGCGCCGCCATGCTTCTCCTTCCGTCCAGCCGCCTGCTATCGCCACGGTCGCGCCGGGGACAGGCCGGCGACAAGCCGGCGACAAGTTGCCTTCGGCGATGTGGCGCGAGCACTCCGGCCGACCGTGAACGCGTTCCGCAACTTCGCGGGTCGGCGTTGCTGCCTGAGCGACAGCGGCGTCACGCCCAAGGAGAAATGGGGGAGATGTTGACCCGGTGCAGGCCGTCTTCGCCCGGCGGCGCCATGCCGTGCTCCGGGCCTTGCCGAATGTCGGCAGGCGCTCGGCTCACCCGTACCCGATCGGGCATCGAGACCCGCAACCGGACCTGTGGCAGTCGATCATTGCAAAACTGCCTGGTCGACGCCGAATGCCGCCCCGGCCGCATGCACACGGACGCGAGGGAAGGCGGATCGTTGTGCGAGGGCAGGCTCTTAGCCTTCGCTTGCCCGGCACGCTGTGCGGCAAGACGGACAATGCCGCCGATGGGGCTGCGGACCGGCGGAGCGCCGGCCGCGGCCCTCGGAAAAGATGGTCGGGGAAAGAGGATTCGAACCTCCGGCCCCCGCCTCCCGAAGACGGTGCTCTACCAGGCTGAGCT
>NZ_JBKBKI010000062.1:0-4650 GCF_046294715.1 Aestuariivirga sp.
GCGGGAACTTCGGGGCCGGATTCGCGGGTGCCGGCTTTGCGCAGGCGTTCAGCCCGCTGAGCGGTCGGGCGAGTACCAATGCCGGAAGGGTGGTGTCATCGGCCCTGGTGGGCGGCACGGCGAGCGTGCTGAGCGGCGGGAAGTTCGCCAATGGGGCGGTGACGGCGGCGATGAGCTACGCCATGGGGCAGATGGCGCCAGGTGGCGGTGGCCAGAGCTCCGGGCCTAGCGAGGAACCGGGTAAAGCGACACTCAAGGTTGGACAGTCCCGCCTCATGACGGAGGGCGAGATCGCAATGGCGCAAGATGTCTTTGGCGGCGATGTCGATTACTCGAAGGTCAAGGTGTTCAACAGGAAGTTCCGATTCTTCCAGCAGCGCGGCGTTGCCATGGCGCCCAATGGGAATATCTATTTCCATCCGGCTGACTACATGGATGACTTCTCGACCTCGACTATGGGGAATCGTGCTTGGTTCATGCACGAGATGACCCATGTATGGCAGCACCAGCGGGGTATCAACGTCTATTCCGCTGCCCTGGATAGGCGCTATGACTACAGGCCGCTTGCACTTGGGAAGGCTTTCCAGAGCTACGGGCTTGAGCAACAGGCTGACATCGTGCAGGACTACTTTTTGATGCGAAACGGCTATCAACCGCAATGGCGGGGGCACGCCATTGGGGAGTACCAAGCGATCCTGCCGTTCGGGAGATCGCCATGAGGTCGTTCGGGCTCTCGATGTTGATCGCGATTAGTCTTCCTGCGTGTGCAGTCGATGGTGGCCGGATCATGCAAGACGAACAGTTGGAAGCTGCGGGATCTGAGGCGGTTCAGGCAGGCGATTTTGGTCGAGCGATCGAAATGGTTCTGCCCATGGCCGCCGCCGGTGATCCTGAGGCTGAGTTTGCTGTTGGCGACCTTGCCATTCTGTGGCTGGAAGCAGACGCGCCGAAAGAGCCTCCGAAGTACACGCTTGATGAGGCCGTAGTGTGGATCCGAAAGGCGGCCGCCAAGGGTTTGCCTCAAGCGGCTGGCTTTCTGAGATCAGGCTATGAATGGGGCCGATACACGCTCCCGAAGAACGCGGAGCTTGCGGGATGTTGGCGTCGAGTCGAGGACGGAGAACAAGACGCGAACGTTTGCTTGGCTGCTGAAGAGTCAGTGAACTGATCCCGGAGCCCCGCCCTCACCGGCGGGGCTTCGTCGTTTCAGCGACTGGTGCGCTGCTTCGGCGTGGTGCTGCGTTTGGCGCGAGCCGCCGAGGTGCGCTTCTCGGTCGGCGCCGGTGCGGTCGGCGGCAGGGGGCTATCTGAATTTTGGCTCTGTTGAATTTCAAGTGGGTTGCGGCGTAAGCTTCCCCGTCAAGCACACAAAGCGAAAGCGGAACTTTCCTCGTATTGCTGGCAGACCTCGGCGGGCGTCAGGTCGCCGAGGGAATCGTGGGGTCGCTGCTCGTTGTACGAGTTTGTCAGGATTTTTGTGTGAGGGGCCTACCATGACGATGTTCAGGAGCCCCCATGCCACGCAAGAAATCTACCCCTGCCGCGAAGCCGGACGCCATTCTTCCCGACGATCTGCTTGAGAAGCTGATCCCGGGTCCGATGGACGCCGCCGGCGTCGAGGCCGTGTTCCAGAAGTTGAAGAAGGCCGTGATCGAGCGCGCCTTGGGCGCCGAGTTGGGCATGCACCTGGCCAGCCCCGAGGGCGGCCGGGGGAACCACCGCAATGGCCGCAGCGGCAAGACCGTGCTGACCGACGAGGGGCCGCTGCGGATCGACGTGCCGCGCGACCGCGCCGGCAGCTTCGAGCCGCAGCTGATCCCGAAGCACGAGCGCCGCTTTGCCGGCTTCGATGACCGGATCATCTCGATGTATGCCCGTGGCATGTCGGTGCGCGAGATCCAGGGTCATCTGGCCGAGATGTATGCCGTCGAGGTGTCGCCGGAGTTCATCAGCGCGGTTACCGACGCGGTGATGGCCGAGGTGGGGGCATGGCAGGCCCGGCCGCTGGAGCCGATGTATCCGGTGGTGTTCTTCGACGCCCTGCGGGTGAAGATCCGCGAGGACGGTATGGTGCGGAACAAGGCGGTGTATCTGGCCCTGGGCGTGCTGCCGGATGGCACCCGCGACATCCTCGGGCTATGGATCGAGAACACCGAAGGCGCGAAGTTCTGGATGAAGGTCTTCAACGACCTGAAGACGCGCGGTACGCAGGACATCCTGATCGGCGTGGCCGATGGCCTGAAGGGCCTTCCCGAGGCTCTGGAGGCCGTGTTCCCGGCCACGACGCTGCAGACCTGCATCGTGCACCTGATCCGCAACAGCCTCGACTTTGCCAGTTGGAAGGACCGCAAGGCGCTGGCTGCGGCGATCAAGCCGATCTACACCGCGCCGAGCGCGGAGGCTGCCGAAGCCGAGCTGGAGGCGTTCGAGCAGGGCCCCTGGGGCCAGCGCTTCCCGACCGTCGTCGCGGCCTGGCGGCGGGCCTGGGGCCGGGTGGTTCCGTTCTTCGCCTTCCCGCCCGAGGTGCGGCGGATCATCTACACCACCAACGCCATCGAGAGCGTGCATTCGCGGTTGCGCAAGATCATCAAGAGTCGCGGGCATTTCCCGAGCGACGAGGCGGCGACCAAGCTGATCTGGCTGGCCCTGCGCAACATCACCGCCGACTGGAAGCGGGCGAGCAAGGAGTGGAAATCAGCGATGAACCAGTTCGCGATACTGTATGGCGACCGCTTCACCCTCGCGCCGCGCTGAGCGGGACGGGAAGAGATTCAGAAAACCGCCTCACACACAAAAATTCGGACAGCCCCCGTTGTACTCGAGCATCCACCACCAAGCAGCCTCGCGCACGTCTTCGAGGCGCCGGAAGAGGTACTGGTCGAGGACCTCCTCCCGGAACGTGCGGTTGAACCGCTCGATATAGGCGTTCTGGTTGGGCTGCCCGGGCTGGATGTACTGGATCGCCATGCCTTGATCCTTGGCCTACTCGGTGAAGGTGAGTAATTCCCCGACACCCGACCGTCGGCCGACGGTCTCACGCGGCGTGGAGTACCATGCGCGCCCCGCGTCGCGAGGCGCCCGTTGGAGGAACGGCCTGTCAAGCCGATCTCATGAAGAAGTCGGATTTCCATTACGCCCTGCCGCCCGAACTGATCGCGCAGGTGCCGCTCCCCGAGCGCTCCGCCTCCCGCCTGCTGCATGTGCCACCCGCTCCGGCGCCTTTCGAAGACCTCGGGGTGCGCGACTTGCCGGGCCTGCTACGCGCCGGCGACCTGCTGGTCTTCAACGACACCCGGGTGATCCCGGCACGGCTCTTCGGCCAGAAGGCCACCGGCGGGCGTGTGGAGGTGCTGCTGGAGCGCGTGACCGGCGCGCATGAGGTGCGCGCGCAGGTGGGGGCCAGCAAATCGCCGAAGCCCGGCAGCACCATCACCCTCGACGAGGGCACGGTGCTGACCGTGCTGGGGCGCGAGGGCGAGTTCTACCGCCTGCGCTTCGAGACCACCGAGCCGATCGAGAAAGTGCTGCTGCGCGCCGGTCGCATGCCCTTGCCGCCCTACATCCAGCGCGAGGCCGACATCCGCGACGACGAGCGCTACCAGACGGTGTTTTCGAAGCACCTCGGCGCCGTGGCGGCGCCCACCGCCGGCCTGCATTTCGACGAGGCGCTGCTGGCGGCTTTGCGCGGGAAGGGCGTCGAGTTCGGTCATGTCACCCTGCATGTGGGTGCCGGCACCTTCCAGCCCATGCGCGCCGAGCACGTGTCCGAACACACCATGCACGCCGAATGGCTGAACGTCGGTGCGGAGTTGTGCGAGCAGATCCGCCGCACCCGCGCGGCGGGGGGGCGTGTGATCGCCGTGGGGACGACCGTGTTGCGGGCGTTGGAGACCGCCTGGCGCGAGGGCGAAGTGCGGCCCTTCGCCGGCGACACGCAGATCTTTCTGTTCCCGGGCCGACGCATCCATTCGATCGATGCACTCTTCACCAACTTCCACCTGCCGGAGTCGACTCTGATGATGCTGGTCTGTGCCTTCGGCGGCTTCGAGCGGGTGATGGCGGCCTATCGTCATGCCGTGGAGCAGCGCTACCGCTTCTTCAGCTACGGCGATGCCATGCTGCTGTGGCCCCAGGCCGGGCAGGGCGCGGGCGCCGAGGGCCACGCATGAGCCGCATGCAGTTCGAGAAGCTCGGGCAGGACGGCGCGGCCCGGCGCGGCCGCATCACCTTCCCGCGCGGCCGCATCGAGACGCCGGCCTTCATGCCGGTGGGCACCTATGGCACGGTGAAGGCGATGCGGCCGGCGGAGCTCGAGGCCATCGGCGCCGAGATCATCCTCGGCAACACCTTCCACCTCTACCTGCGGCCGGGGCTGGAGGTGATCGAGGCCCATGGCTCGCTGCATGGCTTCACGCAGTGGCAGCGCCCCATCCTCACCGACTCGGGGGGCTTCCAGGTCTTCTCGCTGGCGCACAGGCGCAAGATCACCGAAGCCGGCGTCACCTTCGCCTCGCCGGTGGACGGGGCCAGGGTCTTCCTCGGGCCCGAGGAGAGCATGCAGATCCAGCGCGTGCTGGGCTCGGACATCGTGATGATCTTCGACGAGTGCACGCCCTACCCGGCGACCGAGGCAGTGGCCCGGAAATCGAT
>NZ_JBKBKI010000063.1:0-3914 GCF_046294715.1 Aestuariivirga sp.
CGTGGGCATCGGCCCCGGCGCGCCGGAATGGCGCGCGCCCGCCGCCCGCGCCGCGCTCGAGTCATCGTCTGATTGGGTCGGCTACGGCCTCTATCTCGATCTCGTGGCGGATCTCGCTTCCGGCCAGGCTGAGCACCGTTTCCCCCTCGGCGGCGAGGAAAACCGGGTGCGCCACGCCATCGCGCTTGCGAAGGAAGGCCGTGAGGTGGCTCTTGTCTGCTCCGGCGACGCCGGCATCTATGCCATGGCGGCACTCGTTTACGAGGTGATCGACCTCGAGCCAGCCCGCATCGCCGTCAACGTCATTCCCGGCATCTCCGCCTTCCAGGCAGCGGCAGCGAAGGCGGGCGCCTTGATCGGGCACGATTTCTGCTGCATCTCGCTCTCCGATCTCCTCACCCCGTGGGAGGTGATCGAGAAGCGCCTCAAGGCCGCGGCCGAAGGCGACTTCGTCGTCTCCTTCTACAATCCGCGCTCACTGAAGCGGCGGGACCAGCTGCAGAGGGCCTTCGCCATACTGAAGGCGCACCGGCCGCCGGACACGCCGGTCGTGATCGCCTCCAATCTCGGACGGCCCGAGGAACGGGTGAAGATCGTGCAATTCGGCGAGTTCGACCCCGCGGACGTGGACATGCTCACGCTCGTGATGGTGGGCTCGTCCCAATCGACATCCTTCGCGCGCGGCGACGGCAGGACCTATGCCTACACCCCGCGCGGCTATGCAAAGAAAAGAGAGGCAGCGGAATGACCGTGCATTTCATCGGCGCCGGCCCCGGCGCCCCCGATCTCATCACCGTGCGCGGCCTCAGGCTCATCCAGTCGTGTCCCGTGTGCCTCTATGCGGGCTCGCTCGTGCCGGAGGAGATCGTGAAGGCTGCTCCGCGAGGTGCCCGCGTCGTTGACACAGCGCCGCTGACGCTCGACGAGATCATCGCCGAGGTCGAGGCCGCTCACGCCAGGGGCGAGCACGTGGCGCGCGTCCATTCCGGCGACCCGTCTCTCTACGGCGCCATTGCGGAGCAGATCCGCAGGCTCGAGAGGCTCGGCATTCCCTATGACGTGACACCGGGTGTACCCGCCTTCGCCGCCGCCGCGGCGGAACTCAGGACCGAGTTCACCCTCCCCGAGATCGCCCAGACGGTGATCCTCACCCGCACCGCCATGCAGGCCTCCGCCATGCCGCCGGGCGAGACCCTTGAAGAGCTCGGCCGTTCCGGTGCCACCCTCGCCATCCATCTTTCAATTCGGAATCTGGCCTATATCGAACGCGCGCTGACCCCCCATTACGGCGCGGACTGCCCGGTCGTGGTCGCATACCGCATCACCTGGCCGGACCAGATGATCATCCGCGGCACGCTCTCCACCATTGCGAGGAAGGTACGCGAGGCGAAGCTCACCCGCACCGCACTGATCCTGGTGGGACGCGTGCTCGACGCCCACGACTTCCGCGACTCGGCCCTCTATGACGGCGCCCACGAGCATGTGCTGCGGAACCGGAAGACGGTGAAGGCGGGCTGAGGCAACCTCAGTCAGCATGGTTCCAGGCTGATCGCCACGATCTCCGGCGGGCAGTTGATGCGCCAGGGAAGGCCGCTGGTGCCGAGCCCGGCGGAAACGATGAGGTGGCGCCTGCCCTCCACGATGTGCCCGTGCGTCCAGGCGAGCGGTGCTGCGCTGGCATTGACCACTGCGCCCAGGAGGGGCAGGCGCATTTGCCCGCCATGCGTATGCCCGCAGATGGTGACGGCCGGTCCTTCCGGAACATCGGCGAAGCTCGCCGGATCATGGGCGAGGACGATCACCGGCTCCTCGCCCTCGATGCCGGAGAGCGCGCTCGCCACGTCCGGCGTGCCGCTCGAATGATCCTCGAGCCCTGCGACGTGTACAGGGCCCTGAGCCGTCTCCACGCATGCGCTGCTGTTCGAGAGTACCCTGATGCCCTGGCCTTCGAGTGCTGCCGTGACCCGCGCCCGGCCATATTCCGCGTCGTGGTTTCCCAGAACCGCCACCGCGGGAGCTGCGCGCGCCAGCGGCGCAAGGATCTCGGCCAGCGCCTCCGGCCTGATGCGCCCGCCGCCGAAGAGCTGCATGTTCACGAAGTCGCCGGGCAGGAGGATGAGATCGAAACGCCGCGCCAGCACCTCGCTCACGATCGCCTCGAAGCGGTCGAGATCGCCCGCCTGGCTCCCGGCATGAAGGTCGCTCAGCACCGCACACGTGAGGGGCCGCGGCACGGATGCGGCGAGGCGGTAATGGCGCCAGACATGGCGCGGCGCCCGCGTCACTTGCTCCCACCAGCCCTTGTGCTGGTCATCGGCCGCGAAGGGAACGGCCGGGAGGAACCGCGCCTGCGCGAGGTCGACGGCGCGCCAGAATCCCCGCGCGCGTCCCCCCATCGCTAGAGCAGCCTCGTCAGCGCCTCGTCCACCTTTGCCTTGCGCGCCTCGAGCTCCGCCTTGCGCTCGCGCGATTCCTCGAGAACCTCGGGCGGCGCCTTGGCCACGAAACCCGGATTGTTGAGGCGGCCGTCGATGCCGGCCATGTCCTTGGCGATCTTCTCGAGTTCCTTGGAAAGCCGGGCCTTTTCGGCGGCGAAGTCGATCACGCCCTCGAGCGGCAGCGCGATCGTGGCCTCCTCCAGAACGATCTGCGCCGAGGCCTTGGGCACTGCGTCCTCGAAGCCAATGGCGGAAAGCCGTGCGAGCCGCATGATCTCGTTCTCCCAGGCAGCGGCCCGGCGGCGCGTCTCGCTGTTTGCGCTCACGATGACGCAGCCGATCTTGGCGCCTGCGGGCACGTTCATCTCGGCCCGCACCGAGCGCACCTCGGAGATGAACCGGATCACCCACTCCATCTCGGCATCCGCCGCCGGATCGCCGAGGCCCAGGTAGCGCGGCCAGTCGGATTCGATCAGCCACCGCTTGCGCTCGGCCGTCTGCTGCCACAGCTCTTCCGTCACGAAGGGCATGAACGGATGCAGCAACAACAGGATCTGGTCCATCACCCAGCCGGCGGTGGCCCGCGTCTCGGCCTTGGCCTGATCGTCCTCGCCGCCGAGGATCGGCTTGATGAGTTCGAGATACCAGTCGCAGAACACGTTCCAGACGAACTGGTAGAGCGCACCCGCCGCCTCGTTGAACTTGTAGTCCTCGAGAGCCTGCCGCACGAGCGCCTCGGTGCGCGCCGTCTCCCCCGCGATCCAGCGGTTCGCCGTCACGCGCGCGGCCAGCGGGTCGTAGTTGGGCTCGCGCATCACTTCGTTCATCTCGGCGAAACGCGCGGCGTTCCACAGCTTGGTGCCGAAGTTGCGGTAGCCCTCGACACGGGCCTTCGAAAGCTTGATGTCGCGGCCCTGCGCGGCCATGGCGGCGAGGGTGAAGCGCAGCGCGTCTGCGCCATAGGCGTCGATCAGCTCCAGGGGATCGATGACGTTGCCCTTGGACTTCGACATCTTCTGGCCCTTCTCGTCGCGGACCAGGGCGTGGATGTAGACGGTGTGGAACGGCACCTCACGCATGAAGTGCAGGCCCATCATCATCATGCGCGCCACCCAGAAGAAGATGATGTCGAAGCCGGTGACGAGCACGTCGGTCTTGTAGTGCCGCCTGAGCTCCGGCGTCTCTTCCGGCCAGCCCAGCGTCGAGAACGGCCACAGTGCGGAGGAGAACCAGGTGTCGAGCACGTCCTCGTCGCGCGTCAGGTTCACCCGCGCGCCGTAGTGGCGCGCCGCCGCGCCGAGCGCCAGGTTCTCCGTCTCCTCGACGAAGACCGTGCCGTCTGGCCCGTACCAGGCGGGAATCTGGTGGCCCCACCAGAGCTGGCGCGAGATGCACCAGGGCTGGATGTTGCGCATCCACTCGTAATAGGTCTTTTCCCAGTTCTTCGGCACGAAGGCGGTCTCGCCCTTCTCCACC